>VAFL01000001.1 GCA_005768755.1 Paracoccus denitrificans
CGACCGCAGGTGCCGCTTGCGGCAGAAAATCCTTGTCTAGCGATCGGATACAGGCGATCTTCACCTCAAACGACACGCCACCTGGGGAATGCAGGGTGATGCGTGTATGCCGATAGATAGCGCGCCCTCGGATCGCGCAACATCAATATCAGCGGAATATCCCCAAGCCCGTGCCGAATTTCCTTCGCGATGTCATGCGAATTGCCCGGAAGCCGGAAATAGGTGGGGGTCGACTCGAACCGATAGATCGCATCAGCATCCGCGTCGGCGAAGTTCTTTTCGTAACTGCTGAAGTCGCGAACGGGGTGGTTCCAGAACATCAGCTCTTTTCTTTCGCTGCCCCAGAAATGTTCAGACTTGCCAAGCGCCCGATGCAACCACGTCGTGCCACATTTTTGTGCGCCAATTATAAGCATGTTAGGTTGGGGCATTTATTCTAAACTCCAGGTTCTTGACGGCCAGCAGGCGATAATTCGTTCAGGACGAAGTCGCGATGCTCAGGTGTTTTCTGTTGAGCGACTCTTTCCACAACTCGGCGAAGCCTTCCGACGGAGAGATCGCCCGGCCCAGCTCCAGTGGATAGGAAAGGAAATGGGGGCGCTCGTCGTCGCTGGGGACGCGCGAGAAATATCGCTCCGCACAGCCTGCCAGAATTATATCGGGCATGAAGGCTTCCACACTTTCGTAGTGAAAATAGCGCGATCTAATGCAGATGACACGGCTGTAGAAGTAGCTCAATTCCTTCATGAGCTGGCGAAAAAAAGAATCGCCAAACATCAGAACAGTTTTCACTGACTTCGCGTTTTCATTATAGACAATGTCGATTGTGCCGTCATTGCCCGACGTCATGCCGTTCGTTTCATAGCGCAGGCCCGCGCTGGGTCGGATGATGATCGCTTCCTCGTCGATCTGCGGTGAAAACTTCAGTCCCAGATCCCCGGCGAAGTTCGACCGCACGACCGATCGCGAAAGGACGTCCTCTCTGAAATCGCGCAACTGCCCGCCAAGCCGCAGGACAATTTGCTCGATTGAGGAAATGACTCCCGCGGTGGACAGATGGGTATCCGTCTTCATGTAATCATCGGCCGAGACATCCAGATACAGCGGCAGGGGATAGGTTGACGCAGTCGAGCGATAGTACCGCAAGTAGATGGAAGCGATCGCGTCATCCAGCAGGAGCGAGCTGTAAGGGACGATCTTGTCGGGAAAGATCGTAAACAGATACTTTATGGACCGATCATTGCACCAGGTGGTTCGCGCCAGGTGGTTTTCCCAGAACGTCTTGACGGAGGCTTTGGGTGGTGGGCTTTCGCCAGCGAAAAGTTCGCGTACGCGGTGGCGCCCGCCAGTCAGCACGAGGCCGCCGTTGCTGGCGATCGAGACGTCTTGCGTCGGAAGGCTTGGGTTCACGTAGGTTTCCTAATGGATCGGCTCTTTTTGCTAGGAAGGCACTACAACACGATTCTGCGTATTTTAAAGCCCTAAGTTGAGTTTCTGGTCGCTTTGGCCACTGGTCGGCCTAGCCGGTTCGGCTTTGACGTGGTCGACGCGAGGACATCCAATAAAACCACTTCCTGTGCGGGACGGAGATGGACCGCCAACTGCACCCTCCGAGGGTACATAGCGGACTGCTGTTGCGAACATGTGCGACTTTCATGGCGTGAAAACTGATCGGTGGACCCGTGGACCACAGAAAAAAGCATAAATTATCAATGTTATGTGGCGGAAGAGGAGGGAGTCGAACCCACCAAAGACGCCGCGCGCCTCTCGCCGGATTTGAAGTCCGGGTACCCCACCGGGGGCATTGCTCTTCCAGAAAGCAGAATAGGATCGCCGCGTGGTGCGGTCAACGTGGGACGGTCCGGCGCATGCTTGCAGGAAGCGCAAAACGATGTCCGGCTTTCGTCAGGCTTCTGGCGCGGCGGCACCCGCGGGGATGGCTGCGCAATCCGTCTTGCCCAACGCTTGAACCTTCATTCTGCGGCGCAGCCGCACCGATAATGTGTCGATCAACGCGCTAAGCAGCGAAATCACCGCGAGCAGCACGATGGCCCTGTCCACACGCAATTCTGCAAGTGCGCTGTCGATGAAGAAACCCAGCGTGGCGATGCCGAGGATCCCCATGACAGCGCTTTCGCGCAGGATGATCTCCCATCGATAAAGACACAGCGCCAGGAAGCGACCGAAAAGTCGCGGCACCAGTTCCCACCCCCACAGGGTCAGACCGCGCGGGGCGTCTGGACGCATCCGGGGTACGATCGCGTCAGCCTCGCGCCCCAGAAGATGACCGATGATGGCACCGTTATGCAGCCCAAGCGCCAGAATGGCAGGCAGAAGCGAGGGACCGAAGATCTGCAGGAACAGGTAAGCCAGCATGTATTCAGGCAGGCTGCGCAGAACGACCAGCATCAGATGGCCGATCAGTCGTCCGATTCGGCCGCTGACCGCCGCGACCGTGATGCCAAAGCTGAAGAAGGCCACGGCGCCCGTCAGCACCAGTGCCACTTGCGTGGCGATGATCGTGTTCCAGGTGCCGGGCAGAACCTCTGTTACCGTAATCTCGCGCAGCCAGAAGATCAGTCCAGAAAGACCCTCGCCATTGCGCAGGGGCGCAGGGATGATGTCCACGGTCAGAAACCGCCAGACGGCGCCCGCACCCATTGGTGGCGCGCTGACCGTTGTCAGAAGGGCGACAGCGGCGACGATCCAGAAGGGCGCAAGCCGAGGTTGCATCCACAGCCGGATGGTCGCGACCAGCAGGATATAGCAGATCAGGATCGCCGAAGCTGCGCCGTAATCACCTTTGCGGAAAAAACTGTCGAGTTGAAAGCCAAGCGTCGGCAGGCCGATAAAGCCGATCACCGCGCTTGCGCGCATACCGCATTCCAGCCGGTAAAGCGTGTAGGCCGTCATCGGCGCGCGGATCAGGGGCAGGCAGGCCCAGGCAAAGCGCGATATTGCATCGGTGCGCGGGGGCAGGGCGTTGCGCGGCGCAGGATCGGATTCCTCGATCTGTTCGGCATAAACCTTGGCGAAGATACCCGCATAGGGCAGGGCGAGCGCAAGCACACCTGCCGGCGCGCCGATGCCGATGGCCTGTATCAGCAGCAGTGCCCAGAAAATCTCGTGGATGGAGCGCAGGGCGACGCAGACAGCACGTGCCAGACGCCGGTCATAAAACGGCGCCAGCGCAAGGCCTGCAATCGCACCAAGCGCCACGCCCGCGACGGCAAAGGCGATGGTAAGTGCCAGCGAATAGGCAAGCGTTTCGACAGCCGAGAAGTCAGGCTTCGCAAACCCCGCCAGCATCCGGCCAAGAAGTGGCCATGGATCATGCCCCGCCAGGCCCAGATCCGCCACCGGCAGCAAGATTGCTGCAACCGCCACGAAACCCAGCACGACCAGTCGCGGGGACAGGCGGTCAGGCATAAAGCGCGCCAATCTGTCCGTCGCTGACTTGATCTGAAGCGGCATCAAAAAGGATACGTCCCCCGCGCAGGCCCACGATTCTTGTCGCGAAGCTGCGGGCAAGTTCGACGTCGTGCAGGGCGATCAACGCGGTTTGGAAATGCGCGGCGATCAGGGACATGATGTCCTGCGCCTGCACGGCATCGACGGCGGATACGGGTTCGTCGGCGACGATCACTTCACCGCCGCGATAAAGCGCGCGGCCTAGCGCCGTGCGCTGGCGCTGGCCACCCGACAGCGCCTCGACCGGGCGGGTCGCGAAATCGGACAGACCCAGAGGCGACAGCACCGTGTCGATCCTGGCACGAACGGGATGAGGCAGATGGATCAACCTAAGAAGGTTGACCAGCCCGCCATGATCGTCCAGGCGGCCCATATAGACATTGCGGCGCACCGACAACTGCGGCACCAGCCCGTGATCCTGCGGAACAAGTGCCACGCGCGTGTGGGCAGTCGTCATCTGGCGATAGATCGCGGCCAGCAGGGTGGATTTGCCGGCGCCCGAAGCGCCAAGCAACACCACGCGCTCGCCCTCATCCAGCGTGAAGTCCAGCCCGCTTAGGACCGGTGCCGCGCCATAGCCAAGTGTTGCGCCGTCAAGCCGTGCCTTCATTCCAGCAAGTCCAGCTCCTTGCCCACGGCCTCGATCGGCGCGTAATCCTCATTCGCGGCTGCAATGAAGCCCGATCGCGGGAAGCTTGCCAGAAGATCGGGGTCGGTCATGTCGATCAGCGCCTGCTGAACGCGATCAGCGAAGCCGTCGCCGAAGCGTTCATCGACATCGCCGCGGATCGTCCAGTTGTAATCAGGATAGGGGGGCGTCTTCCAGATGATTTTCGCGGTCTCGATTTCGGGCATCCCGTCGGTCACCGCCTTGTCATAGACCGAGAAATTCAACGCCCCCACATCATATGCCCCCGTCGATACCAAGCGAAGCGTCTGGCTGTGATCGCCGGAAAAGCCGACGCGGCTGAAAAACTCCTCGGGTGCCTCGCCCGTCTCTTCGCGGACGAAGAATTCCGGCATCAACCGGCCCGAGGTTGACGTCTTGGCCCCAAAGGTGAAGCTGAGGCCGCGCATTTCTGAAGGGAATGTATCGCTTTCGGTCAGTCCGGTGCTTTCGTTGGCGATGAAGTAACTGACGAACTCCTTGTCTTCGATGCCTTGCGCGATCGCGCGTGAGCCCGGCGTAATCATTCGCGCCTGTACGCCTGTCAGGCCACCGAACCACGCAAGCTGTACCTGATCGTTCCGGAATGCCGTGACCGATGCGGCATAGCTTTTGACCGGCACGAATTCCACGTCCACATCCAGCTGATCCGACAGGTAATCCGCGACCTTGTCAAAGCGCTGCTGCAGTGCCGTGTCATCCTCGTCCGGGATGGCCGAGAAGTAGAATGTATCAGCACGGGCGGCCGAAAAACTGGCCAGAAGCACGGCGGCACAAAGGAGAGGGCGAGAAATCATGTCTTGTCCATTCTGAAGATATTTCAAGTTGGCAGGGGGTTGGATGACAGTCGTCCAGACGGTGTTAGCAGAGTTGAGCGCGACTTGTCAGTTGCCGGTATTGCGCGGTGCCGCAACACCGCGCTGTCGTGACGAAATTGCTGACACCTCGACCCCAGTTGCGATCTGCGCCAGAACAGCGCCCATCATGAACCCGCTGACATGACGGAACCGAAGGGTCGCAGCGCGACACCGGACGGTAATCTCTGGCGGGTTACGCCCGGCCGGCCCGGTATGCGTCACCAATGCGTTCCAGCCCGCCAATGATGAAGTGATACAGATGATCGGCCATGTCCGCCTGTGGTAGATGAAAGACATCCGGTTCGAATATGGATTCGGTGTTGCTAAGCAGCAGCATCGCCAGACAGGGCGCGCCGATACAGGGAAGACAGCGCATCAGCGCAGGATCGCTGGCCGGGATGGTCGTAATCTCGCTGAGGACCGGCAGCACCAGCTTCAGCTTCGGAAACACCTCGACCTCGCGAAGGGCGACGATATGCGAACTGGGCGCAATCAACTCTCGCACCAGCACGACCACCGGCCAGCGGGTCTTGCCGGATGCGCTGAAGGCCAGAAACTCGACCAGCATCCGAAGTTTTTCCCGGGCGGGAATATCGGCTTTGGTCAGCGCCTCGACATCGGTTCTGTCAATCAGGCGGTGATGTGCTTCGATCAGCACAGACTGATACAGCCCATTCCGATTGCCGAAGTGGTAATTGATCGAGGCCATGTCCGCACCGGCTTTCGCAGCGATCATCTTGTTCGTCGCTTCCGCCAGCCCGGCTTCGGCAAACAGCACGCCGGCGGCTTCGAGGATGCGATTGCGCGTCGCCTCGCCATCGGCGCGTTGCGGGCGTTGTGTTGTCGGCATGCTTCTGTACCGCCCCCTGTGAACTGCAATCGGTACCTAAGGCCGGTGCAAGCCCGATGCAATTTAGTCTCGACATGAATTTCAAATTAAATTAAATTTGATTTAAATTATAGTCAAGAAGCGAATCAGATCGCGTTACATTGCCCAAGGCCACGCTATGAAGAAGTTTTTACCGATCCTTGCGATTCTCGTCCTGGCGGGCGTCGGATGGTATGTTTGGTCCCAGCGGGACAAGGGGCAGCCCGATGGTCTGGTGCTGTTCGGCAATGTCGACATTCGGCAGGTTGCCCTGGCCTTCGACGGCAGCGGACGGATCAGCGATGTTCTGGTCGAAGAAGGTGACCCCGTGGCGGCAGGGCAGGTCCTGGCCGTTCTGGATACCGAGACGCTGGAACTTCAGGCTGATGCCGCCGGCGCCGCCGTCGAAGCGCAGCGACAGGCGCTGCTGAAGCTGCGCAACGGTTCGCGCCCGGAAGAAATTCAGCAGGCTCGTGCAGGCTTGAAAGCGGCAGAGGCATCGCTGGTGCTTGCCGAACAGGAGTTGTCACGCGCAACGCAGCTTCGCGCTTCGCGAAGCGGCGCGGCCAGTCAGCAGACGGTGGATCAGGCGCAGGCGCAGGCAGACGCCGCGCGGGCCACCGTCCAACAGTCGCAGTCGTCGCTGGACCTTGCGCTGGCTGGCGCGCGGGCCGAGGATATCGCGCAGGCCGAGGCGCAATTGCAGGGGGCAGAGGTCGATCTGGCCTTGCTGCAACATCAGGTCGCACAGGGAGAGTTGCTGTCGCCGTCCGATGCCGTCGTCCGCTCGCGGCTGCGCGAACCGGGCGATATGGCGACCGCCAGCACGCCGATATTCTCGCTGGCGCTGACGCAGCCAAAATGGGTTCGTGTCTATGCAAGCGAACCTGATCTGGGTCGGATCAGTCCCGGCATGGCGGCAGAGGTCGTGACAGACAGCGATCCCGCAAGCCCGGTCGCCGGTCGGGTGGGTTATATTTCCTCGGTCGCGGAGTTCACGCCGAAATCCGTCCAGACCGAAGAACTGCGCACAAGCCTTGTTTATGAGGTCCATGTCATAATCGAGGATGCCGACGACCGCCTGCGGCTGGGTCAGCCTGTGACAGTTCGCCTGACAGAAGCCACGGCGCAATGACCGGGGCCATCGTCCAGACCGAAGACATTCACCAGACATTTGCCGGGCCGGACGGCCAGCCGGTCGTCGCGCTGGATCAGTTGTCGCTGGAAATCCCGGCCGGTCAGCTGACGGCTTTGGTCGGGCCGGACGGGGCGGGCAAGACGACGTTGATGCGCCTGTTCGCCGGGCTTCTGAAACCCGATGCCGGCCGGCTTTCGGTTCTGGGGATCGACGTGCTGTCAGACCCGCAGGCGGTGCAGGACAGGATCAGCTATATGCCGCAACGCTTCGGGTTGTATGAGGACCTGACGGTGCAGGAGAACCTTGATCTTTATGCCGATCTGCATGGCGTGCCGCTTGCCGAGCGCCAGCAGAGGTTTCAGCGAATGCTGGAAATGACAGATATGGCGCGCTTTACAGACCGTCCTGCGGGCAAGCTGTCGGGCGGCATGAAGCAGAAGCTGGGTCTGGCCTGCACGCTGGTTCGCTCGCCCGATCTGTTGTTGCTGGACGAGCCGAGCGTTGGCGTCGATCCGCTGTCCCGGCGCGATCTTTGGAAAATCATCCAGCAGCTTGTCGATGATGAGCAATTGAGCGTCATCATCGCCACCGCTTACATGGAAGAGGCAGAGCGCTGCGCACAGGTCTTCGTCATGGACCGCGGCAGGCTGCTTGCCAGCGACGGCCCGCAGGCACTGACCGCGCGGGCCGAAGGGCTGACCTACGCGACCATTCCACCGGAGGGGACGCCTGCACGCGTCTTGCAGGCCCGGCTGATAGACCGTCCGGACCTGATCGTTGATGCGATGCCGGAGGCGGGTCGCGTCCGCTTTATCCGTCAGCCTGATGCAGCCCCTGCTGCCATTGCGGAACTTCTGGCCGGCGCGCCCGCCGATCCGCGACCGCCCGAACTGGAAGACGCTTTCATGATCCTGCTGCGCGAACAGCAGGAGGTCGCGCCGCAGGCGGCGCCTGAACCGGCGCAGATGCCAGCGGACAACTCTGCCCCGCAGGCTGGCCCGGTCATCGTCGTGCGCGACCTCGTTCGCAAGTTCGGCGATTTTACAGCCGTCGCCAACACATCGTTCGAAGTCTCGCCCGGAGAGATTTTTGGCCTTCTCGGGCCGAATGGTGCGGGCAAAACGACGACGTTCCGAATGCTGTGCGGGCTGCTGCCAGCCACCAGCGGTCATCTGGAGGTCGCGGGACGCAACCTTCGCACCGCCCGCGCACAGGCGCGCGCCCGCATCGGCTATGTCGCGCAGAAATTCGCGCTTTATGGCAGCCTTACCGTGCAGGAGAACCTGGAATTCTTCGGCGGAGCCTACGGCCTGCGTGGCAAGGCGCTGAAATCGCGGATTCGTGCCTCGGTGGAACAGTTTGATCTGGACCCTGCGGCACGCAGCGGACTTCTGCCAGCGGGATATAAACAGCGTCTGGCGATGGCGGTGGGTTTGCTGCATCAGCCCGAAATCCTTTTCCTCGATGAACCCACAAGCGGCATCGACCCTCTGGCGCGCCGCGCCTTCTGGCGCACCATCACCGAACTGGCCCATGGCGGGGTGACCATCGTCATCACGACGCATTTCATGGAGGAGGCGGAATATTGCGACCGCATCGCCATCCAGGACGCAGGAGAGATGCTGATCATCGGGACCCCCCGAGAGGTTCGTGAGAAAGCCGAGCAGGGCGCGGCAGGCGGCGCGATCAGAAACATGAACGACGCCTTTATCGCAACGGTCGAACAGAACCGCGACCGGCGCAGCGCCAGTCTTGCAGCAGCATGAGCGGGCAGGGCACCCTTCGCAGGCTGGCGGCACTGACGCGAAAGGAGTCGCGCCAGATGTTGCGAGATCGCAGTAATCTGGTTGTCGGGCTGCTTCTGCCTGCGGTGCTGATCCTGCTGTTCGGCTATGGCCTGTCGTTCGATGTGAAAAACGCCCGCATTGCTGTCGTTCTGGAAGACAGCTCGCCCGCGACCCTGAACGCGGTCGCAGGATTGGCAGGATCGGAATATTTCAGCCCGGTCTGGCTGCATTCAATGCCCGAGGCCGAAGCGATGATCCGCGCTGGCAGTGTCACCGGCATCCTGCGTGTGCCCGCGGAATTCACCCGCGATCTGGTTCATGGCCAGGGTCGCCTGCAACTCATCCTGAACGGGGTGGATTCCAACACCGCGCAGGCCATCGAAGGTTACGCAAGTGGCGCCATCTCCAATGCGCTGGAACATATGGCCGACCGCAGCGATGCGCGCATTGCCGCGACTGGCGGTGTGACAACCGTTCAGCGGATCTGGTTCAACGAGGCGAATAACAGCACATGGTTTCTGGTGCCCGGCCTGATCGTTCTGGTCATGACGCTGATCGGTGCCTTCCTGACCTCGCTTCTGATCGCCCGCGAGTGGGAGCGTGGCACGCTCGAGGCGCTGTTCGTCACACCCGTCCGCCCGTTGGAGCTGGTGCTGTCGAAACTGGCGCCCTACATCCTTGTCGGCGCGGTCGATCTGGTGATGTGTCTGTTGGCAGCGCGCTACCTGTTCCATGTTCCGATGCGTGGTTCACTGGCGATTATTGCGCTCAGTTCGATGCTGTATCTGCTGGTCGCGTTAGGCATGGGGCTGTGGATATCCGGCGTGACGCGCAATCAGTTCGCGGCCAGCCAGATGGCGCTGCTGGCCAGCTTCATGCCGGCGATGATGCTGTCGGGCTTTGTCTTCGATCTGCGCAATGTGCCCAAGGTCGTGCAGATCATTAGCCAGTTGTTGCCGGCAACGCATTTCATGGGCCTCATCAAGACGCTGTTCATGGCTGGGAATTATTGGCCCGACATCATCAGCCAGACCCTTATCCTGTCGGGCTATGCAGTGCTGTTCGTCTGGTTGACGCAGCGCACTCTGGCCAAGCGGTTGGTATAGGCGATGGCGGCACTGGCCTATATCGCACAGATCGTCTCTCTGATCCGCAAGGAGCTGCTGACGATCCTGAAGGATCCATCCAGCCGGGCGCTGCTGTTCGCGCCAGCGCTGATGCAGGCGCTGTTGTTCGGTTATGGTGCGACCTACGACCTGACAAATGCGCCCTACGCAGTGCTGGACCAAAGCCACAGCGCGGCTTCGACCGAAATTCTGGCGGGGATCGATGGCACGGGTGTCTTTCGCCGGATCGCCACGCTGGACAATTCCAGCCAGATCGCAGAGCAGATCGAAAGCGGTGAGGCGCTGATGGTGATCCATTTTCAGCCCGATTTCGCCGACAAGCTGGCGGCGGGTGGCCCCGCGCCCGTGCAGGTGATCCTTGACGGGCGCAATTCATCGACTGCGGGGCTTGCCTCGGCGCAGGTCTCGGCCATCGTTGCCGCATATAATGCAGAACTGGGCCAGACGCAGCCGCTGACCATCGTTCGCCGCGCGTGGTACAATCCGAATTTCGAGTCGCGCTGGAATCTGATGCCGGCGCTGATCGCATCGCTTTCAATGATGCAGACACTCATGCTGGCTGCCCTGTCTGTTGCAAGAGAGCGCGAACAGGGCACGTTCGATCAGCTGCTGGTGACGCCGCTGACGCCGGTGCAGATCCTGATCGGGAAAGCGCTGCCCTCGATTGCCGTGGGGCTTTTGCAATCGACGATCATCTTTCTGGTCATCCGATACTGGTTCGCTATTCCGATGAACGGGCAGATCTGGCTGATGTATCTGGGCCTTATCGCTTTCACCTTGGCGGCGGTAGGCATCGGGCTGTCGATCTCGGCCGTAGCGCTGACGATGCAGCAGGCGATGCTGTATACGTTCATCCTGATCATGCCGCTGATGCTGCTGTCGGGACTGCTGACGCCAGTGGACAACATGCCGCGCGTGCTGCAATGGGCGACCTATGCCAATCCGCTGCGCTTCGGGATCGACCTGACGCGACGGGTGTATCTGGAGGGCGCGGTGCTTCGCGATGTCGCCTTCGATTTCGTGCCGATGCTGATCGTCGCGGCCCTGACCTTGCCGCTGGCGGCATGGCTGTTCCGGCACCGGCTGGACTGATGGGCGAAAACCCGCCGGCCGGATACTGAACCGGATGGTTCATCAATCCGTGATTGATCCCATCGCCGCCGGGCGGCGTTTGCCTGCCAAGAGAATGGACAGGAACATGACATGAAACTTGCACAGATGATCGGCGCAAGCTCGCTTCTGCTGGCATTGGCCGCGACCCCCGTCCTGGCCGATAACGGCAAGGGCAATAACAAGCACCATAACGGGCGTGGGCACGCCTCCAGCTGCCCGCCCGGTCTGGCGAAGAAATCGCCGGCCTGCATCCCGCCCGGTCAAGTCGGCCGCCATGGCCGCGACCATGATCGTGATCGTGACCGCGACCATGTCCGCTATGGCAATGGCGTGGGAGAGGTGCTGCGGATCGGCGATTACACCATCATCCGCGATCTGGACCGCTACGGGCTGCAGGATCGCGACGACTGGCGCTATTATCGCGACGACGACCGGATCTACCGTGTCGACAGCAATACCCAGAAAGTGTTGGCCGTGTTGAACCTGATCGACGCCTTCACCAACTGATCAAATCCTCATCCCGGGCCCGGTGACGGCGCGCCACAGGGCGCGCCGTTTTCATTCTTGCAGGGTTGACGCGGGCCGGGCAGGGGCAGAAGAACGAACCCAAGCGAGGTTCCCCATGTCAGACCTGACCGATCCGGCCCAGTCCGAAGACGCGCCGCCCATTGCCGTGCCGGCTGCACCGCTGCCCGAAAAGACCACTTGGCTTGTTCTGGCCGGGATCAGCCTGTGCCATATGTTCAACGATGTGATGCAATCGCTGCTGGCCGCGATCTATCCGCTTCTGAAGACCGAGTTCTCGCTGAAGTTCTGGCAGATCGGGTTGCTTACCTTGTCCTTTCAGGGGACAGCGTCGCTGTTGCAGCCGGCGGTGGGGCTGGTCACGGACAAGCGGCCGATGCCGATGTCACTTCCGCTTGGCATGTTTTCCAGCCTGATCGGGCTGATCGCCCTGTCGCAGGCGTCCAGCTATGGCGTGCTGGTTATGGGTGCGATGATGATCGGTTTCGGATCTGCCGTGTTTCATCCTGAAGCAAGCCGGGTCGCGCGGCTGGCATCGGGGGGGCGCTACGGCACCGCCCAGTCCTTCTTCCAGGTCGGGGGAAATGCGGGAACGGCATTGGGTCCCTTGCTGGCAGCGTTCATCGTCGTGCCGAACGGGCGCGGGTCGATCCTGTGGTTCACGGTCATGGCGATGATGGGCATCATCGTGCTGGCCCGCGTCGGGCAATGGTATGGAAATTACATGCGCGCCTCGGCCTCGCGCCGGAAACCCGTGGCAGGCCACAGCCTGACGCCCGGACGGGTGCGCATGGCCATCGGGGTTCTGGCGCTGCTGACATTTTCCAAGAATATATATACCGCCTCGATCACCAGCTATTACACCTTCTTCCTGATCGGGAAGTTCGGCCTGACCCAGCAGCAATCGCAATTGATGCTGTTCCTGTTTCTGGCAGCGATGGCGGTCGGCGTCCTGCTGGGTGGCCCACTGGGCGACAGATTCCGGCCGCTGACGGTGATCTGGATTTCGATCCTTGGCGTGCTTCCCTTCACCTTGATGCTGCCCCATGCAGGGCTAGTCGGCACGGGTGTCCTGACGATCATCATCGGGATCGTCATCGCTTCTGCCTTTCCTGCGATCGTTGTTTTCGCACAGGAACTCGTACCGGGCCGTGTCGGCCTGATCGCGGGGATCTTCTTCGGCTTTGCGTTCGGGATGGGCGGGATCGCGGCGGCGGTGCTGGGCGTGATTGCGGATGAATACGGCGTTGAATATGTCTATCAGCTTTGCGCCTGGATGCCGGTGCTGGGACTTTTGACCATCTTCCTGCCGCGTAGCGCCGAGATGTCCGGTCTGCGCCTGCGCTGAGCAGGCGACTGGCGGAAATGCCGGGCAAGCAGCCATGAAAAAGGCCCGGCCGCAAGGATGCGGGCGGGCCGGATATCAAGCACCAAATGCCGAACTGGCGTTACTTGGTTGCGATGATGCTGTCCATCAGTTCCTTGCCAAACTCGGCCTCGTAATCGGTGTAGGTATCGGCCAGCTGGTCCTGAAAGGCCTGCTTCTCTTCGGGCGTGACCTCATTCACTTCCATGCCACGCTTTTTCAATTCGGCGACACCTTCGCTTTCGACCGTGTCCACATAGCCGCGCATCGCTGCGACGCCGGCTGCAGCAGCCTTGTCGAAGGCGGCCCTCTGCGTATCATCCAGCCCGTCCCAAAGCGATTTCGACACCAGGATGATCGCCGGCGAATAGACGTGGCCGTCCAGCGAAAGGTATTTCTGCACGTCGTTGAGATTGGCCGAAACGATCACGGAAAGCGGGTTTTCCTGCCCGTCGATGGCACCTTGCTGCAGGGCGGGGACGACCTCTGGCCAGGCCATTGGGGTCGGTGCCGCGCCAAGGGCTTCGAACGCCTTCAGGTGGACAGGGTTTTCCATGGTGCGGATCTTCAGCCCGTCCAGATCGGCAGGTGCCGCAATCGGGCCGCGGCTGTTGGTGATGTGGCGGAAACCCTGTTCACCCCAGGCAAGCGCGTGCAGGCCGGCATCGTCGAACTTCGCCAGCATCTCCTGCCCGATAGGGCCGTCCAGCACGGTGCGCGCATGATTCAGGTCGCGAAACAGGAATGGTACGTCGAACACGCCCACCTCGGGCACGAAGTTCGACAGCGTCCCGCTGGATGCGATGGTCGCGTCGATGGTGCCGATCTGGATGCCCTCGATCACCTCGCGTTCCCCGCCCAGGCCAGAGTTGGGAAAATGCTGGACCACAAAGGCGTCACCGAGTTCGGCCTTCAACGCCTCGTCGAAGGCCTTGGCCCCGGCACCGTAATGGCTGTCTTCCGCCAGTGCATAGCCTAGCTTCAGATCGGCGGCCGAGGCCATGGCGGTGGATGCCGCCAGGATGGCAGCCGCCCAAGTGAAATGTCGTGTCATGTCAGTCTCTCCCTTTGCGGCCGGCAGATTGGGCCGCAGAGTCCGCTGCGTCAATGCTCAAGCGCGGGCTAAAGGCGGTATTTTCGCGCCTCGGCCACCAGTTGCTTAAGGTCGGCCAGGCCCAGCTTTCCGAATGCGGCCTCATGTCCGGCGATGAATGTGGGGCTCCCCGTCAGCATCATCGTATCGGCAAGGTCCATGGTTTCATAGATCTGGTCAAGAATGGCGCGTTTTTCCATATCGACCAACAGCTTGTCGGTATCCAGCCCGACCTGACGGGCGGTGCGCATGACGGTCGCTTCCTCGGCCCGCGCCTTCATGCCCATCAGCGCGTCGTGGAACGGCCAGTATTTGCGCTGCTGGAGCGATGCGAGGGAGGCCTTCGCGGCAAAGAAGGACCCATCGCCAAACACCGGCCATTCGCGAAATACCACCCGCAGGTTCTTGTCTTCGCTGATCAGTCGCTGCACATCGCGCACATTCTGCCGGCAGAAGGGACAGTTATAGTCGAAGAATTCCGTAAGCGTCACGTCGCCATCGGGATTGCCGAGGACCGGCAGGGCAGGGTTGCGTTCCAGCACCGCGCGAAGTTCAGCCGGCATGGCGTTGGGGTGTTCGGGCTTGCCGTCCTGTGCCAGACCCGTGCCCGGCAGAGCCAGAAGCGCGACACCCGCGGCAACGGTTCCGGTCTTCATAATGACCCGCCGGCTTACATTGGTCCCGACCGCTGGTTTCCGCATCTTCCGCCCCCTTCATTCGTTGCGCACATTAAGGTTGGCCCGCGCCCCGTGCATGGGCAAGGGTGGCCGCCAAACAATGCCGTGATGTTCAGCGCCCGCTTACCTGTCTGGCGCAATTGTCCGGCAGACATAATGCTGTTACGGAAACGTCACCAGATGCCGCCGGGGGAACGATGGCCGACAGCGATCCGAAGTCATGGAAGACACTCAACAAGGACCTCGAGCGTATCTCGACGCTGGAGCAGGCGACCGCGATCGTATCCCGCCCGCTTGTGGCACCCGGCATTGGTCTGGCCTTCATGGTGCTGGTCGGGCTGGTCGTGGCGTCTTTCACCGGGGTCAGCGCGGGCACCGCCATCGTGATCGCTGCTGCCGTGGTCGGTGCCTATATGGCGCTGAATATCGGCGCGAATGACGTCGCCAACAATATGGGCCCGGCGGTCGGCGCGCGCGCGATGACCATCGGGTCAGCGCTTGTCGTGGCAGCTGTCTGTGAAACAGCAGGCGCGCTGCTGGCCGGGGGCGATGTCGTGTCGACCGTGTCGCGCGGCATCATTTCACCTGAAAGCGTGGCCCAGCCGGGGGTTTTCATCTGGGCCATGTTCTCGGCCCTGCTGGCTGGCGCGCTGTGGATCAACCTTGCCACATGGCTGGGCGCGCCCGTATCGACCACGCATTCCATCGTCGGCGGTGTCATGGGCGCGGGGATCGTGGCGGCGGGCTTTTCGGCGGTGAACTGGCCGACCATGGGCGCGATTGTCGCAAGCTGGGTCATTTCGCCCGTGATGGGCGGGGTGATCGCGGCGGGTTTTCTGGCCTTCATCAAGATCAAGATCATCTACACGCCCGACATGATGGCCTCGGCCCGGCGATGGGTGCCGGTTCTGATCGGCATCATGGCGGGCACATTCGCGGCCTATCTGGCGCTGAAAGGATTCAGCAAACTGGTAAAGGTGGGCCTTGGTCAGGCGCTGCTGCTGGGCGTCGTCATCGGTGTGGTGACGACATTTGCCATGCGCCCGATCATCGCCCGCCAAAGCGCCGGGCTGGAGAACCGCAAGAAGGCACTGAAAGATCTGTTTGCCATCCCGCTTGTGCTGTCTGCCGCACTTCTGTCCTTTGCCCATGGTGCGAATGATGTCGCCAATGCCGTGGGGCCGCTGGCCGCCATCGTCCATGCCGTGCAGGACGGGGCGTCCGGGGACAAGGTTCAGATTCCGCTGTGGGTGATGCTGATCGGCGGTATCGGGCTGTCGGTCGGACTGCTTTTGTTCGGTCCCAAGCTGATCAATATCGTCGGCAATGAAATCACCCGCCTGAACGCCATGCGCGCCTATTGCGTGGCGCTGTCAGCAGCCTTCACGGTCATTATCGCGTCCTGGCTGGGTCTGCCGGTCAGTTCGACCCATATCGCCATCGGCGGCATTTTCGGTGTCGGCTTTTTCCGCGAGTGGTATCATGAGCGCGTCATGGGCGAACTGCGCACCGATACCACATCGACCCCGGAACAGCGACGCCGTCGCAAAGTGGTGCGACGGTCGCACTTCACCACCATTCTGGCTGCCTGGCTGATCACCGTGCCTGCGGCGGCGCTGCTGTCGGCTGCGCTGTTCTGGGTCTGCACCGCGATCTGGGCCTGAGCGTTGCCTGGCTTGCCTGATCTGTGGTTGATGCGTCAGGAGACGCTGATCTAGGCTTCGGTTCGCCCCGTGCCTTCGCGGTCCTGGGGATAGCGGTGAAGCGGGAAGGGCGGCAGCCAGCCTTCACGCCGGATCGTCCAAAGTTCGTAGGTTGGAATGAATTGGTCGGCATCGTCAAGCGAGCCGAGATTGACCTCGACCTCATCTTCCGTGCGACCGAAGACAGTCGATCCGCAATCCGGGCAAAAATGGCGCCCCTTATAGCTGCGGCTTTCACCACTGATCGTGACGGCATCTGCGGGAAAGATCGCCGATGCGTGGAACAGCGCGCCGTGATGCTTGCGGCAATCAAGGCAATGGCACAGCCCGACACGGTAAGGGCGTCCACTGGCCACCAGTCGGATATTCCCGCACAAACAACCGCCTGTCACCTGATCCATGAGATGTCTCCTGACCGTGGGGCAGGCCAGCGATCTGCTTGGCCTTTTGTCCACATGGCGCATAAACGAAGGGGGCCGCAAGCGGGCCCCCTTGTCTTATCTGCAGTTGTTCAGGCCGCTTCAAGCACCAGATGCGGTTGCCCGTCCGAGGTGCGGCTGATGCTGCGCCCCGATCCGTTGACGGTGGCGTTGATGCGCTTGCGCGGCACCTCCATCAGTGCCGATTGCGACACGTTCACCGGCTTGTCGAAGGCGATGGTCAGCGCGTGATGGTGCGGCCCGCGCTCGCTGGCGGCAACCACCCGGCCGGTGAAGGCCTGGCCAAGATAGCGGCCTTTGACCGCGCCGCCGAATTGCCAAAGCGGCGCATCGCCAGCGGCAGCATGGGCGGTGTTCCAGTCACGCGCGCCGTGGCTTTGCGCGATCAGTTCCAGTGCCTGCGAGTGGGTTACGGGGTTGCCGGCGCGGCTCAGCGCGGCACGCAGATTTTTCGCCTGCGATTTCAAAGTCGTCACGTCATGGGTCATAGCCATGGTTTCAGTCCTTCAAGCAATGATGCCTAAAATGGGCGGTGCTCACATTGCCGCCATCGGGCATATTGCCGAAAGCGGTAGAATTTCAGGACTTCACCATGGGCTGATCGCCTGTGAGCGGCCGGGGCCTGAACCCGTGGGAAGGGATATGGGGCGCGTGGTGGGCGTGGTCAAGGGTCGGATACGCTGCGCCTGTGGGCAGGTTGTGCAATCCCGATATGCAGAAAGCGGGTAGGCCGGCGGCTTGCCCGCCTGGCTGCGCGCACATAGCTTGAACGATAACGACCACGGAAGGATCTTTCATGACCTCGCTGTTTGCGCCGCTGCAACTGGGCGCGCTTCATCTTCCAAACCGCATTGCCATGGCACCGCTGACCCGCAGTCGCGCGGGCGATCAACGCGTGCCGAATGCCTTGATGGCTGAATATTATGCGCAACGCGCCGATGCCGGCCTGATTTTCAGCGAGGCGACCAGCATCCTGCCGCAGGGCGTCGGCTACGCCGGAACGCCCGGGATATGGAGTGACGAGCAGACTGCGGGCTGGGCGGGGGTCACCCGCGCCGTGCATGAGAAAGGTGGCCGCATTGTCCTGCAACTGTGGCATGTGGGCCGCATTTCGGACCCGATCTTCCTGAACGGTGAATTGCCGGTCGCCCCCAGCGGGCTGACGCCTTCCGGAAATGTCAGCCTTGTTCGCCCGAAGCGTCCCTATGTGACCCCGCGTGCGCTGGAAACAGATGAGATACCGGGCATCGTCGAAGCCTATCGTCAGGCGGCGCTGCGGGCGAAGGAGGCCGGCTTTGACGGGGTCACCGTCC
This sequence comes from Paracoccus denitrificans, assembly GCA_005768755.1. Taxonomy (GTDB): domain Bacteria; phylum Pseudomonadota; class Alphaproteobacteria; order Rhodobacterales; family Rhodobacteraceae; genus Paracoccus; species Paracoccus denitrificans_B. Next base: position 18,146 of record VAFL01000001.1, read on the forward strand.
ATGCTGCCAACGGCTATCTGATCGAGCAGTTCCTGCGCGACAGCGCCAATCAACGTGACGACCACTATGGCGGCAGTATCGAGAACCGCGCCCGCTTGCTGACCGAAGCGGTCGATGCCGCGATCTCGGTCTGGGGTGCCGACCGGGTTGGGCTGCACGTCTCGCCTCGCGGCAATGCGCCCGACATCGCCGACAGCGACCCGAAGGCGCTGTTCACCCATGTCGCGCGCGAAGCAGGCAAGCGCGGTCTGGCCTTCATCTATGTGCTTGAGCATCTTGGCGAAGACAGCCTTGCGACAGCGATCCGCGAGGCGTTTGGCGGCCCGATCATTCTGAACGAAGGTCTTACCCCTGAAATCGCCGAAAGGCTGGTCAGCACAGGTCAGGCCGATGCCGTGGCATTCGGTCGCGACTTCATCGCCACGCCGGATCTGGTTGCCCGTATCAAAGAAGGGCAAAAACTGAACAACGTCGATCCTTCGACATTCTATGTCGGCGGCGCGAAGGGTTATACGGATTACCCCTTGCTGGGCGCAGCCAGCCCACAACAGGCGCCATGACGATCGCATCAAAGCAGAAAGGGCGCCCTTGCGGGGCGCCCTTTCGTTTGGCAGGTCAGTCGATCAGCAGCTGTAATACATCTGGTATTCGATCGGGTGAGGCGTGTGCTCGTAGGCGTAGACCTCTTCCCATTTCAGCGCCATGTAGCCTTCCAACTGATCGCGGGTGAAGACATCGCCCTGCAGCAGGAAGTCCATGTCCTTCTCCAGCTCTTCCAGCGCTTCGCGCAAGCTGCCGCAGACGGTCGGAATTTCCGCCAGTTCTTCCGGGGGCAGATCGTAAAGATCCTTGTCGGACGCCGGGCCGGGGTCGATCTTGTTCTTGATCCCGTCCAGACCCGCCATCAGGAGCGCCGCGAAGCACAGATAGGGGTTGGCCGAGGGATCGGGGAAGCGGGCTTCGACGCGCTTGGCTTTCGGCGATTCCGTCCACGGAATACGCACACAGCCGGAACGGTTACGGGCCGAATAGGCGCGCAGCACCGGGGCCTCGAAGCCGGGGATCAGACGCTTGTAGCTGTTGGTCGACGGGTTGGTCAGCGCGTTCAGCGCCTTGGCGTGCTTCAGAACGCCACCGATGAACCACAGCGCTTCCTGCGACAGATCTGCATATTTGTCGCCGGCAAACAGCGGCTTGCCGTCCTTCCAGATCGACATGTTGACATGCATGCCACTGCCGTTATCGCCCTTCATCGGCTTCGGCATGAAGGTCGCGGTCTTGCCGTAAGCGTCGGCGACGTTGTGGATCACATATTTGTATTTCTGGATGTTGTCGGCCTGTTCGGTCAGCCCGCCGAAGATCATGCCAAGCTCATGCTGGGCGGTCGCAACTTCGTGGTGGTGCTTGTCGACCTTGATGCCCATGCGCTTCATCGTGGACAGCATCTCGCCGCGGATGTCTTGCGCGGCGTCAATCGGGTTCACCGGGAAATAGCCGCCCTTGTGGCCGGCGCGGTGGCCCAGGTTGCCGTCTTCGTATTGCGCGTCGGTGTTCCAGGCCGCATCCACAGAATCGATCTGGTAGCCGACCTTTTGCGGCGTTACCGAATAGCGAACATCGTCGAACAGGAAGAATTCGGCCTCGGGACCCCAGAAGGAGGCATCGCCGATCCCGGTCGATTTCAGGTAGGCCTCTGCCTTGACCGCGGTGCCGCGCGGGTCGCGCGAATAGGCTTCGCCGGTGTCGGGCTCGGCCACGTTACAATGAACGCACAGCGTTTTTTCGGCGTAGAACGGGTCGATATAGACCGAAGCCGGATCGGGCATCAGTTTCATGTCGGACTGATCGATCGACTTCCAGCCGGCGATCGAGCTGCCGTCGAACATGAAGCCTTCTTCGAAGAAATCTTCGTCGACGAGATCTGCGACAAGCGTCACATGCTGCAATTTGCCCTTGGGGTCCGTGAAGCGGATGTCGACATATTCGACCCCTTCTTCTTTCATCAGTTCAAGGACGTCTTTGACTTTCATTGGGCCTTTTCCTTCTTCGTGGAGGAACCGGCCGCAGCCGGTCCCAGGCAAAACTGTGTGTAAATGGTCGGCCGGTCCGGCGCGTGGATCAAACTGCGTCGTCGCCGGTTTCGCCGGTGCGGATGCGAATCGCCTGATCGACAGACGAGACGAAAATCTTTCCGTCGCCGATCTTCTCGGTCCGGGCAGCGGAAACGATGGCCTCGACTGCGGCATCGATCTGGTCGTCCGGCAGGACCATCTCGATTTTGATCTTGGGCAGGAAATCGACGACGTATTCCGCGCCGCGATACAATTCCGTATGTCCTTTCTGGCGACCGAACCCTTTGACCTCGGTGACGGTAAGGCCCTGAACGCCGACTTCCTGTAGGGCTTCTTTCACATCATCCAGTTTAAAGGGCTTGATGATCGCTTCGACCTTCTTCATCGCGGTGATCCTTCCTGCGCTTGTCTGTGCCCTGCTTGCCGGGTTTGTGCCCTATCGTCCACGAGGTCAGCATAAAATGCGGGCGTTTGTCACTCAGTTAGCTGAACGATTGCGTAAATATTAATCAAACTGATCGAATATTGATCATTCTACCACTGTGCGAGCTTGCGATCCACCGTCAGCAGGCCCTGGCGCCAACCCGGCACGGGATAGGCATCCGGCCAGTATTCGGTCTGACGCAGGATCAGATTCTGTCCGGTTTCGTGAAAGGTGATGGCATGAATTGCCACTTCGAGTGGCTCGTTTGATATGCGGATGTCAGTGACAACCCGGTCACCGTCGACCAGAAGCGAGACTTCTTCGAACTGCCATTCGCCGCCACCGGGGAAGGCGTCATTTACTTCGGCATATTTGGCAGGACCATGAATGACTTCGCCGGTCTGGGGCCAGAGACAGATGAAATCCGGCGATAGCCAGTCGTGGGCTGCCTTCTTGAAGTCGTTGCTTCGCATCGCGTCCCAGAAGCCGCGCACAATATCCTTGCTGGTCATAGAATTCCGTCACACAAAAAAGCCGCGGCCCAACGGTCGCGGCTTTCCTGATAAATTTCAAGGCGTAATCAGAGTTCGTCCAGGGCCTCGACAGCCTTTTCCAGATCTTCCTTGCTGACAGACTTGTCTTCGACCTTCGCCTGCTCGGCGATGTGATCAACGACCTTGTCTTCGAAGATCGGCGCGCGCAACTGCTGCTGCGCCTGCGGATTCTGCTGGATGAATTCGAAGAACTGACGCTCCTGGCCGGGGAACTGACGCGCCTGCATCATGACGGCCTGCGTGAATTCCTGGTCCGAAACATTCACCTCGGCCTTCTGACCGATTTCAGCCAGCAGCAGGCCCAGGCGAACGCGACGCTCGGCCAGTTTCTTGTGTTCTTCCGTCGGCTCAATCGCACCGTGGTTGTGGCCGTGATCCTCCGGGTGCTCCTCGTGATAGAGCTGGTGGGCAATCTGGCCGGCCTCGGCTTCGACAAGCGTTTCCGGCAGATCGAATTTCACCTGATCGTCCAACTGGTCCAGCAGCGCACGCTTCATGACCGCGCGGCTGGCACCCTTATATTCGGACTCCAGACGCTCGGCGATCTGTTCCTTCAGCTTGTCCAGCGATTCGGCGCCGAAACGCTTGGCCAGTTCGTCGTCCAGCTTGGCGTCGACGGGCTTCTTGACCGCCTTGACGGTCGTCGCAAAGACGGCGTCCTTGCCGGCCAGTGCCGCATGGCCGTAATCGGCCGGGAACTGCACCTTCACCTCGACCTCGTCGCCGGCCTTGGCACCGGTCAGCTGATCCTCGAATCCCGGGATGAAGCTGCCCGATCCCAATACCAGCGGGTAATCCTCGGCCGCGCCGCCTTCGAATGGCTCGCCATCGACCGAACCCTTGAAGTCGATCACGATCTGATCGTCCTTCGCAGCCTTCGAGCCCTTCTTCTTGTCCTCATAGGACTTTGCGTTCTTGGCCAGGCTGTCCAATGCTTCGGTCACGGCGGCATCTTCGGCCTTCACCGTCAGGCGCTCCAGCTTAAGCTTGGACAGGTCGACTTCCGGGATTTCGGGCAGGATTTCGTAAGAGACGTTGACGACGACATCATCGCCCTCTTTCCAGGTCTCGCCATCCTGCATTTCGATCTTGGGCTGAACGGCCGGACGATCACCCGACTTTTCCAGGTGGTCACGCAGCGCGCCATCGATGGAATCCTGCATGGCGTCGCCCAGAACGCGCGGGCCGAACTGCTTCTTCAGCATCGCCATCGGGACTTTGCCCTTGCGGAAGCCCTTCATTTCGACTTCCGGCTGCGCTTCTTTCAGCTTCTGATCGACCATCGCGGCCAGATCGGCGGCGGGAAGGGTCATCGTGTAGCCGCGCTTGAGGCCTTCGTTCTGGGTCTCTGTGACCTGCATGTCCTATCCTTCAATTCGTCATGGTGCGGGTGGAGGGACTTGAACCCCCACGCCTTGCGGCGCCAGAACCTAAATCTGGTGCGTCTACCAATTTCGCCACACCCGCAATGTCCAGCAGCGGACCTGAATGTCCGCCACGAAAATCCGCGCCGTTCTAGCAAAGCAGCGACCGGGGTGCGAGGGGAAAATCAAACCGAACCGCGCAGGATTGCCGGTATCTCCGCTGGCAGGTCGTCCGCTATCATCCCGGGTCCGAAACGGCGACCGGCTTCGGCGTGGATATGGGCCGCCATCGCTGCCGCATCAAGGGGCTGGAAGCCGCGGGCCAGCAGTCCGGTGATGATGCCCGCAAGCACATCGCCCGATCCGGCGGTCGCAAGCCAGGGCACATCCAACGCGTAATTCAGCGCTGATTCGCCTGACGGCGTCGCCATGACGGTGACCGGACCTTTAAGCAGGACCGTCGCGCCAAGTCGCGCCGCCGCTTCGCGCACGACCGCATGGCGGGTGTCGACGTCATCCGACAATTGCGCTGCGAGTTCCGGCAGAAGCCGCGCGAACTCGCCCTGATGTGGCGTAAGCAGAACCTGCGACTGCATTGGCTGTCGGGCGGACTGTCGGGCAAGGGCAGTGATTCCATCTGCATCCACCACAATCGGCAATCCGCTGGACAAGGCGGCAGGCAGCAGCGATGCGGCGCGGTCGACCCCGCACCCGGGACCGATCAGAAGGGCGCTGACGCGGCGTCTGGAAATCAGTGATGGCAACGCACCTGCCTGATCCAGCGGCAGGCGCATCAGTGCATCGGGTGGGCCACAATGTTCGGACATCGCCGCCGCGGGCGGTGCCAGCGTCACCAGCCCTGCGCCGATCCGAAGGGCGGCGCGCGCCGCAAGGCGTGCCGCGCCACCTGCACCCGGCCCGCCCGCGATGATCAGTGCATGGCCGTAATCGTATTTATGTCCCTGTTTCTTCTGCAGGGCAGAGAGGTCCATCGCTTAGCCGGCATCCGTGGGCTGACCGTTCAACGCGCGGACATGCGCCTCGGCGACAGAGTTCAGTTCGGCCCCCAGCAGGATGACAATTGCGGAAATCCACAGCCACATCATCAGCACGACCACCGCCCCGAGCGTGCCGTAAGTTTCATTGTAATTGGCAAAATTCGACGCATAAAACGAAAACAGCGCCGAGGTGCCAACCAGTCCAATTGCGGCCAGCAAGGCGCCGGGCGACAGCCAGCGGAAATCCGGATCGCGCCTGCTTGGCCCCCAGCGATACAGCAGGCTGATCGCCAGCAGCAGAACCGCGAACATGATGGGCCAGCGGATCATCGAAAAGAAATCGCGCGTCTCTTCGGGCAGCGGCAGCCAGTCCAGCACGGCAGGCAGCACGGCAATCGCCCCGATCAAGGCGCAAAGCAGAACCACAGCCCCCAGCGTCATCCCAAGCGAGACGATGTTCAGCTTGACGAAACCCCGCGATTCATCCTGCAGCGAGGCCACATTCAAAGCGTCCATCAACGCCTTCATTCCGCCATTCGCGGACCAAAGCGTCGCCATCAGGCCCAGTATACCTGCAAATGACAGTGCCGTTCCCGGTGAGTTCACGATCGCCTCGACCTGACCGCGAATGATATCCAGTGCCGAAGGCGGCACGAACTCGGCCATATTGTCCAGCTGTTCGGTAATGACGGCCGGATCGGCAACCAGACCGAAAATCGAAACGAGTGCCGTGATTGCCGGAAAAAGGGCCAGCAGTCCGAAGAAGGTGACACCACCCGCGACGGCCGTTGCCCGGTCCTTGCTGAATTCTTTCGCGGTCCCTTTCAGGACCGACCACCAGTCAGCGGGCCGCAATCCCCAGGGCGAGGCCGGCGGGTTGTCGCGGGGCGCGGGCAGCGCATCCTTGCCAGTCTGCGAGGTGGTGACATTCGCGGAGGCGTCTTCGCTGTCCCGACGATGCGATTTGATCGCACCTTCGGGCAGCGGGCCGAACAGCGCATCGCCGACAGTGAATTCCGGTTTGCGCATCATGATCAGAGGGTGTGTGACCGACGGTCGCCATCCTGCTGACGCAGATCGTCCTGGTGTTCAGTGTGCCGGGATGCCTTGTCAGTGGCGTCAGCCGACGCGGCCGCCCCGTCATCATTCATCCCCAGAAACTCCTTCACGCGCGCAGCGGCATCGTTGAATTCGCGCATGACATCGTCGCTATGGGCAGACACGGTCCGAAACCCTTCCAGCGCGGTTGTCGCGGCTGCAACCAGCGCGGTGATATTGCGCGCGACGGTGCCGACATTATCGGCAAAGCTGACAGAGGAATTGGACGACTGTTGCGGTGGCCGGCGACGCTGCTTGCGCCGGCGCATGGCGGCCGCACGCAACTCTTCGGCGCGATCGTCATAGTCCACGAAATCAGCATTGGCGCGCGAACGCATGGCGCGGCGTGCATCGGCATCAAGTGCCGCGTAGCCAGGTGCAAGGCGCCGGCGCGGTCCCTGCATCGGGCGGCGTTTCGGTTCGTCATCGTCGCTGACGGCACTGTAGGCAGCGCGGGCAGCCAGTGCCCCGACGGTCAGCGCAAGGCCGACGCCACCAAGCATGAGTATTGGCGAAACACCGTGTTTCGCAGGCGTGTCGTCTGTCGGTTTGTGCCCGTAAGGCACCGGCCGAGGGCCGTGAGGTGTGTCAGTGGTCACATCGGCGAAGCGTGACATCATGTCGTCCTTTCAGCGCAGTTGTGAAACCAGAACGATAAACTCGCCGCTTCGTTCCAGTGCGGAATGTTAGTTGTTCAGACAAAGAAAAAGCCGCGCCGGAATGACCGGCGCGGCTGATGTCTTCCAGTGTAGGGACGAACTATTCGCCAGAGCGGGCCGTCGCTTCCGGGCCTTCGTCATCGTCGTCGCGCGACGCGGAACCGATATCGTCGAACAGTTCGGCGATTTCGAATTCGGCGGCGGCATCTTCTTCCGCAGCCAGATCCTGGATCGACTTGCCCGAGGCTTGCAGTTCGGCCTCTTCGTTCGAGCGCGCGACGTTCAGCGTGATCTCGGCTTCGACTTCCGGGTGCAGGACAACCAGCACCTTGTGCAGGCCCAGGTCCTTGATCGGGGCGCCAAGCACGATCTGCTTGCGGTCGACTTCATGACCAGCCTCGGCCGCTGCGTCAGCGGCGTCGCGCGGGGTGACCGAACCGTAAAGCGCACCGGCATCAGATGCCGAGCGGATGATGATGAAGGTTTCACCGTTCAGCTTGTCGGCAAGCTTCTGGGCATCGGCCTTCGTTTCGTCGTTCTTCGCGACCAGTGCGGCTTTCTGGGCTTCGAATGCCTTGATGTTGGCGTCCGAGGCGCGCAGTGCCTTGCCTTGCGGCAGCAGGAAGTTACGGGCGTAACCTTCCTTGACGTTCACCACTTCACCCATGGCGCCAAGCTTGGAGACGCGTTCCAGCAGGATGACTTGCATCGGTCTTCCTCCTTACTTCACAACGTAGGGCAGCAGGGCCAGGAAACGCGCGCGCTTGATGGCCTGTGCCAGCTTGCGCTGGTTCTTCGCCGAAACTGCGGTGATCCGCGACGGCACGATCTTGCCGCGTTCGCTGATATAGCGCTGCAGCAGGCGGGTGTCTTTATAGTCGATTTTGGGGGCGTTATCGCCACCGAACGGATCGACCTTGCGACGACGGAAAAACGGTTTGTTAGCCATCTCAGATCTCCTCAGTTATCGCGGTCGCGACGTTCGCGACGCTCGCCACGGTCACCGCGATCACCACGGTCACCGCGATCACCACGGTCGCCGCGCTCTTCGCGCTTCTGCATCTGGACGGACGGGCCTTCCTCGTGGGCGTCGACCTTGATCGACATCACGCGCATCACGTCGTCATGCAGGCGGGCCAGGCGTTCCATTTCCTGCACGGCGGCCGAAGGCGCGTCGGTGCGCAGGTAAGCGTAGTGGCCCTTGCGGTTCTTGTTGATCTTGTAGGCGAGGGTGCGGACACCCCAGTATTCGCTGTCGATCACCTTGCCGCCATTATCGGCCAGCACGGTGGAAAAATGTTCGATCAGCCCTTCGGCCTGCGTGTTCGACAGGTCCTGGCGGGCGATCATCACATGCTCATAAAGCGGCATGTCAGACCTTTCAGTTTCAGGGCAGCTTCAACGGCGGGACAACCCTTCCACGCCCCGCCACGAGAGGCTTGCCGGTTTCGCAATTGCGGAAGGATGCGGCTTTATAGCGGCGAGTTCCGCGATTGCAAGGTGATTCGGGGGCGGCTTCCCTGTCGCGGAGCAGCCGAAATATGGAACTCTGCCCCGTGCGGACGTGTTCACCCCGCAACAAGCAAGGAGAATTCCATGACCCGTTCATTTTCACGCACAACGTCGGTAATTGCACTGATCCTGGCCGGTGGGCTGGGCGCGTCGGCATTCGCGCAGGATGCGGCGACCGCAGACGGAACGACGACAGAGGCCCCGTCGGCCGAGACTGCGACAACTGACGCGCCCGCAGCCACTGCACCAGCCCCTGCGGCCGGCGCTGCGCCAGCCGATGGTGTCGGCGACCCCATGAACCGTCCGGGCAACGATGACACGTTGCCAACGGCTGGCAGTTATGCCTTTGATCCCGCGCACAGCCAGATCGTTTACTCGTATGATCACATGGGCTTTTCGACCTCGCACGGCTTCGTAAATGGCGTCGAAGGCACAATCACGCTTGATCCCGCGGATGTCGCTTCCGCGACGGTCGAAGCGACTTTCCCGCTTGATGCCCTTCGCACGATTGATGCGGAGCTGGACCAGCACATCATGGGCCCCGACTTCTTCAACGTGACCGGCGACGCGCCGGCAGTCACCTTCACCTCGACCAGTGTCGAGGCCGGCGACGATAACGAGGCGCGGGTGACCGGCGATCTGACCTTGAACGGGGTCACGAAGCCCGTGACGCTTGAAGTCGAATTCGAAGGCGCCGGTCTGGACCCGATGACCCAGGCCGAAACCGTCGGATTCAGTGCCGAGGGTGAGATCAGGCGTTCGGAGTTCAACCTTGGCGCCTTCGTACCCGCCGTCAGCGACGAAATCGAGTTCGAGATCAATGTCGAGGCGAAAAAAGACGGCTGATCGGCCTTTCATGTCCTGCCAAGGGGCCGCGCATTGCGCGGCCCTTTTTGTTGATCAGCGACGGTTGCGTCGCCCCGACCCCGTGATATGCCGGTCTGCAAAGCTGCGGCGAAGGGACAGTCATGGCACTGGAAGATGCAAAGAATCAGGTCGATCAGGCGTTTACGCGCGAAGATCCGCGCGGCCTCAGCTTCGAAAACGCCTTCGGGGGTGCGACCAGCTTCCTGCGCCGCCGTTACAGCAAGGATCTGACCGGCTTCGACCTTGCCGTGACCGGCATTCCCTTCGATCAGGCCGTCACCCACCGCCCGGGCACTCGTTTCGGGCCGCGCGCAATCCGCGAGGCTTCGACCCTGCAACCCTACGATCCGCCTTATGGCTGGGGCTATGACCCGCTGTCGGAAATGGCCATTGCCGATGCCGGTGACATGGCCTTCGACTATGCCAACACCCGTGACGTTCCGGCCCGGATCGAGGCGCATATCGGCGCGCTGCTGGATCAGGGCGTCGGCACCGTCACGCTTGGCGGCGATCACTTCATCACCCTGCCGATCCTGCGCGCCTATGCCAGGCGGCACGGCCCCATCGCGCTGATCCAGTTCGATGCCCATTCCGATACCTGGTCGGATGATGATCCCGACCGAATCGACCACGGCACGTTTCTCTACAAGGCGATTCGCGAAGGCGTGGTCGATCCGGCGGCCAGCGTCAGCGTCGGGATCAGGACCGAAAACTCCGATACGCTTGGCGTGACGATCCTTGATGCGGCGGGCGTGCATCGCGACGGCATCGACGCCACGCTGGCCCGCATCCGCGATGTGGTGGGCGAGCGTCCGGTCTATCTCACCTTCGATATCGACGCGCTTGACCCGGCTTTCGCGCCCGGCACCGGCACGCCGGTCTGGGGCGGGCTGGCCAGTTGGCAGGCCGCGGCGCTGCTGCGCGGACTGGCCGGTATCAACCTGCTGGGCGGCGATGTGGTCGAGGTCTCGCCCCCCTATGACACGACCGGCGCGACCGCGATTGCCGGCGCGCATGTGGCTGTTGAACTGATCTGCCTTTACGGCTGGACGCGGCGGCGGTAATTGCGGCCCATGCTGCCCGAAGACCGCCTCCACCAGATTTCCCAGCGTTTCGAGTTTCTCGAGGCGAAGCTGAATGCCGGCCCCGCACCCGATGAAATCGCCTCGATCAGCCGCGAATATGCAGAACTGCGACCCGTGGTGGCGCAGATCGCCGAATGGCAGACTGCCCGCGACGGGCTGGCCGATGCGCAGGCCCTGCTGGCCGACCCCGACATGCGTGAACTGGCCGAGGATGAAGTCCAGCGCCTGAAAGCCGCGCTGCCCGAACTGGAGCAGGCGCTGCGCATCGCGCTTCTGCCCAAGGACGCCGCCGATGCCCGCCCCGCGATCCTGGAAATCCGGCCCGGCACCGGGGGCGAGGAGGCGTCGCTTTTCGCGGGCGATCTTCTGTCCATGTATCGCCGCTATGCGGAAGGGCAGGGCTGGAGCTTCCAGATGCTCGAGCTTGCCGAAACGGAACTCGGCGGGGTCAAGGAGGCCTCGGTCCGAATCGAAGGCGAGGGCGTCTTCGCCCGGTTGAAATACGAATCCGGCGTGCATCGCGTGCAGCGGGTACCCGAAACCGAGTCGGGTGGGCGCATACATACCTCGGCCGCGACCGTGGCCGTCCTGCCCGAGGCGGAGGAGGTCGATATCGACATCCCGGCCACCGACATCCGCATCGACACGATGCGCGCGTCAGGCGCTGGCGGGCAGCACGTCAACACCACCGATTCGGCAGTGCGCATCACCCACCTGCCGACCGGGATCATCGTCACCAGCAGTGAAAAGTCGCAGCATCAGAACCGCGCCAACGCCATGGCTGTGCTGCGCGCGCGGCTTTACGACATGGAACGCGAACGCGCCGACAGCGAACGCGCCGCGGATCGCAAAAGCCAGGTTGGCAGCGGCGATCGCAGCGAACGTATCCGCACCTACAACTTCCCGCAGGGTCGCATGACCGACCATCGGATCAATCTGACGCTTTACGCGCTTGACCGGATCATGGCGGGCGACCTGACCGAAATCATCGACGCGCTGACCGCCCATGATCAGGCCGAAAAGCTGGCGGCGCAGGGATGACCTGGCTGGAATGGTTCGCCGAGGCAGAGCGTCGCCTGGCGTTGGCAGCTGTTGATGACCCGAAATCCGAGGCCCGCGCCATCTTCGGTGCCGTCATACCGGGCAATACCCGCTACCGTACGGCGCTGACCGATCCTGTTCATGCTGACAAGCTGCCAGAAATGAACCGGATTCTGGACGCTCGTGTTCAACGCCAGCCGTTAAGCCAGATCACCGGCCGCCGCGCCTTCTGGAAACATGATTTCCGCGTGACCGGCGACACGCTGGACCCGCGCCCCGATACCGAAACCCTGGTCGAAGCGGCGCTGGAACTGCCCTGGCAAAGCGTGCTGGACCTGGGCACCGGCACCGGCGCGATCCTGATTTCGCTTCTGGCCGAACGTCCGGGCGCGACGGGCATGGCGACAGATATTTCGGATGCCGCGCTGATGGTCGCGCGTGAAAATGCGGCGCGAATTGGGGTGCAGGCCGAATTTGCACTGGCCGACTGGTTCGACGGTGTAACTGGCAGCTTCGATCTGATCGTGTCCAACCCGCCCTATATCGCACTGTCTGAAATGGCCAGCCTGCAGCCCGAAGTCCGCATATGGGAGCCGCATCTGGCCCTGACCGATGGCGGCGACGGGCTGGGTGCTTACCGGATAATTGCGGCGTCTGCGCGCCGACACCTCAATCCCGGTGGCCAAGTGCTGGTCGAAACAGGTTGGAAACAGGCCGCAGACATCTGTGCGATCTTCGCCGAAGTCGGTGCGGCGACAGCTGTTCTGCAGGATCTGGCCCATCGCGACAGGGTGATTCGCGCAACATTTGATGAGACTCTTCCCTGAAACGTGCTAAACTCGGCCAATAATCCTTCACAGATTGGGAAATTCTTCACTTTTCGCTTGTAACACGGGCCGCATCATGCTTATTGCGGAACAGGTGATGGCGGACAGCAGTCCACCGCACTGACCAGCCGCGACATTGCTGAAACCTTGATGCGGAAACACCGCAATCGTGGGATAAAAGCAGGTTGTCGCAGGCGAGAGGAACTTCCAGACCACTGGATAAAGTCAGGTAAATGAGATCATCGAAATCCCGTTCGCGCTCGAAGTCGAACCGTCAGCGTTCGCTCGGCAATGTTGTTAACCGTGTCTTTGATTCCTCTGGTCCAGAGGGCAAGGTGCGCGGCACTCCTCAGCAGATTATTGAAAAATATCTAGCGCTTGCGCGCGACGCGCAACTTTCGAACGATCGCGTTGCGGAACAGGCGTTCTTTCAGCATGCCGAGCATTATACCCGCTTGTTGGGCGAAGCCATGAAAGAGCAGGCAGAGCGCCAGCAGCAACAGCAGAACAATCAGCAGCACCATAACCGTGGCGGTGACGAACAACAGTCCCGTGGCGGTGATGATGGCCGCGATCAGGCTGGCCGCGATGACAATGGCCAGGGGCGCAACGATGCCCAGGAACGCCGTGACCAGCCCGAGGCACGACATGCCCCCCAGAATAACGAAGCGGCCCGCCAGCCCGAAACGCCGCGTCAGTCTGATGCCGGACGTCAATCCGATGCACCGCGCCAGCCTGTGACGGCGGAACAGCCCGACTCGCGGCCTGAGGCGGGTCAGGACACGGAAGTGACCGCTGTTCAGGACGGCTCGCGCCCGCGCAATCAGCGTAGCGGACGCCGCCCCGTTGCGGCCTTGCCTGATGCGGTCAGCACGGATGCCGAACCCGGCGACGCCCGTGTCGACACGCCAGAGGAGAAGGCACCTGCCCGCCGGACGCGGGCGCCGCGCAGCACAAGTGCCGCACCTCGCACGCGGCGAAAGCCTGCGGCGGAAGACTCCGCTGCGGCAGCCCCGGCGGCAGATGGTGCCGAGTAAGGCTGAGCGCCACCAGATCTAATTCCAGAAGGGCGGGCCGTGACTGCGGCCCGCCCTTTTTTTGCGGGATCACGGTATCAGGTCGGGTAGAGGCCCCAGAACACCTGGGTGCGGTCGGTGCATCCGAAGCCTTCCAGATCGGGCGGGATGGGCCCTGCGTCGTTGCGACACAGGAAGGAACAGCAGCTGTCCCAGTGTGTGACCAGCAGAAACGCCCTGTCCTCGGTTTCGATTACACCATGGGCGGGGATATGGTTGCCGCTGCGCATCGTCTCGATTTCCAGCATCGTCCGATCCCGGCCCCATTCGTCTGATACGACAAGGGTGCGATATCCGAAGGACTGCATTGCAGTCAGAAAAGCGTTGGTGACGAAGGGCGACAGCAGCCCGGCATCTGGCGGCAACAGTCCCATTTCGGTCATTCCGGCCTCAAGCTGCGCCTGAAGCCCCCGGTCGGGCTGGCGCAATGCGCCGGAAAGTGAGCGCAGTGCCACATCGATCCCTGAAAGGCTGGTCAGGGCAGTGCGGTCCAGCACCTCCCGCCAAGGGACCGGACGGCAATCAAGCAGAATTTCGGGATCGCTGGAATAATCTTCCTGCTCGAAGCGCGAAAGCGGCAGGTCCCGGGGGGCAAGGAATGGGTGCAGCACGATATCAACCCGCGCGAAATCATCGCGAAAGGCGTCCATGATCGCGCCGTCCTGCGGACAGATCGGTTTCAGGGGTCCACCGCTCAGGCTGTGCCCCCTGACTGGCGCGCGTCCTTCAGCAACCCGGCGAGGGCGCAGAAATGCTGCAGATCGATTTCCTCGGCACGTGCAGTGGGGGCGATGCCGGCGGCATCCAGCAGGGTTTCAATGTCCGGGTGCAGACCCCGCAGCGAGGCGCGCAACATCTTGCGCCGTTGGTTGAACGCCGCGGCGGTGATCTGCGACAGAACCTGCGGATCGGCTGGATATCGCGGCTGGGGCAGGGCCGTCAGATGGACGACGGCCGAGTGAATTTTTGGCGGGGGAACGAAGGCCTCGGGCGGCAATGTCATCACGATGCGCGCATCGGCCCGCCATTGCGCCAGCAGCGCCAGCCGCCCATAAGCCTTGCTGCCCGGTCGGGCGACGATGCGCTCGGCCACTTCTTTCTGGAACATCAATGTCAGACTTTCCCAGAATGGCGGCCATTCGGGCGGCGTCAGCCAGCGGACCAACAATTCAGTCCCGATATTGTAGGGAAGATTTGCCGCAATACGGATCGGCGGTGTCAGATGCTCAAGCGGATCGATTTCCAGCGCGTCGCCATGGATGACCTGCAGCCTGCCGGGATAGGCGGTGGCTATTTCGGCAAGTGCAGGCAGGGCGCGGGCATCCTTTTCGATGGCCAGCACGCGGCGCGCACCTTCCGCCAGAAGGCCACGTGTCAGCCCGCCTGGGCCGGGGCCGATTTCCAGCACGTCGCTGTTGCGCAGATCGCCTGCCTGCCTGGCGATCTTGGCGGTCAGGTTAAGATCCAGCAGGAAGTTCTGGCCCAGGCTCTTCTTTGCACGCAGTTCGTGGTTGTTGATGACGTCGCGCAGGGGGGGAAGCCCGTCTATCGTGCTCATCTTGTGCCGCGCGCCCCAGCCATATCCCAAGCCATGCGCAAGGCGGCGATGGCGCTTGCGCCATCCGCACGGCCCTGACCCGCAATGTCGAAAGCTGTGCCGTGATCGGGCGATGTGCGGATGAACGGCAGGCCAAGCGTCACATTGACACCGCCCGCGAAATCCAGCGTCTTGATCGGGATGAGTGCCTGATCGTGATAGGCGCAGATTGCCGCGTCATAGCGCGTCCGTGCCGGCGCGTGAAACATCGTATCTGCGGGCAGGGGACCGGTGACGTCCATACCTTCGGCCCGCAGCCGGGTCAGCAGAGGGGCCATCCACTCGATTTCCTCGTGCCCCATGGCACCGCCTTCGCCGGCATGGGGGTTCAGCCCGGCAACGGCCAGCCGCGGCGCATGAATTGCGAAGTCGCGGATCAGGCCCTCGCGGGTTACGCGGATGGTGGTTTCCAGCAGATCCGGCGTCAGCAGACCAGGCACGTCCGATAGCGGGACATGGATCGTCGTCGGCACGACCCTGCATGGTGGCTGCACCGTGGTCGAGGCGAGCATCATGACCACATCAGCCCCCCCGGCAAGGTGTGCCAGGTATTCGGTATGGCCAGGAAAGGGGAAGGCCGCGCCGTCCTTCAGCGCTTTCTTGTTGATCGGCATGGTGCAGATGGCAGATGCCTCGCCCTGACGGGTCAGGTCCACAGCGCGCGCAATCACGTCGATTACCCCCTGCGCGTTGGCAGGGTCGGGCATGCCAGGGGTGGCCATGCCGTTGAATTCGTGCGGCAAGACCGGCAGAACATCAGACGGCAGTCGACCTGGATCGGTCACCTCGGCCCATGGTGTGCCGTGTGGCAAATGGCGTGGATCACCCAGCCAGATCATCGGCACGCCAGCCGTCAGCAACAGCGGCGCCAGTTCCGGGCCAATTCCGGCCGGTTCACCACAGGTGACGATGACCGGACGGGTCATGTCACGGCCTCCGGATCACCGCGTCGGCGCGCAGCTCTGCCAGATATGCATCCGCTGCGGTCGAGATCTTGCGGTTGAATATCTGTTCACGCACAGAATCGCGCTGAGGCAAGGCATTGGGATCGGCGGCGGTCACGGTTTCGCCGTCGTCGCTGGCGGTGGCGACAGGACCGGCATCCAGACCGGCCAGAAGGGCCGGCCTTCTGTCACACAGCATCAGCACCTCGGCGGCGCTGCCCTGAGCAGTTACGGTTGCCTCGTTCCGGTCCATGGATGCAAGGCGCAACGCGACATATTGCGGGATCGCGCCCTGACTGCCGTTAACGCGCTGCACTTGCTGATCGGGCAGGCCATTGGCAAAGACATACAACTCGTCGCAGGAGCGGGCCTGAGCAGCCGCGTTCTGCGCATCAGCCATGCTGGCGAAGGTAATTGACAGGTAGTCAATCTGCTGTTCGTTCGCACCGGGCCGCAATTCGCCACGCGTATCACGCAGATAGAACAGAACAACCGCCCCCGGCACGGTCAGCGCCGGGCTCATTTGGCCGGGTTGCAGCCCCAGGACAATGGGGCGCAGGCTGGGCGGCATGTTTTCGACCGCCATCCAGTCCAGCCGGCCACCGCGACCAGCCGAAGGTGTGGCAGAATAGCGCCGCGCAGCTTCGGCGAAGCCGCCTTCGGACGTCACGCTGGCGCGTACTTCTTCGGCGCGGTTCATGGCGGCCTGTTCTTGTCCGTCCGGGGCGGGGATGATCAGTTCCGAAAGCAGAACCTGAGTGACAAGCGGCGTTTCGACGATCCGCTTCATCGCCTGATCGACTTCCGCATCAGACACGCTGACCGCCGGTGCAACACGGCGGCGCACGACCTCGCGCCATGCCACGCCGGCCTTCACAAAATCGCGATAGGCCTGACGGTCGACGCCGTTCTGTTCCAAGACGTTGATGAATTCGCCAGTGGTCAGTCCGGCGCGGCCGGCGAATTCCGAAAGACCTTCCTCAAGTCCTGCATCGCTGACTTCGACACCCAATTGCGCAGCGGAAGCAAGGCGAAGCCGGTCGTTGATCAGTTCCTGCTCGACCTCGGCAACAGAATTGTTGTTCGCGTTCAGAACGCCCATGAAACGCTGGCGCTGATCGATCTCATAGCGGGTGACGACTGAGTTGTTGACATAGACGACAGGCGAGAAATCCTGCGCCGCCACAGGCATCGCCCCCGGCGCGCTCAAGGCCGCCGCAATCGCCATGGAATAAAGAAACTGCCGCATGAAGCCCATGCCCCCTTCTGATTTGCCGCCAATCTAGCGCAAGCAATTGCGCCGCGCCACCGTGCCCTTGCCAGCCGGGGCGCGTCCAAAGCCGCCAAGCCGGATCGACAGGTCGATATCGGTGTCAGGATCGACTTCCTCGGTATCGGTGAAGCGGCGTGACGCGGCCAGTTCAACGCTGATACATTCATTGCGATAGGTGACGCCAAGTCCCGCGCGCTGCGTCGCGCTTTCCTCCAGATCGTATCGGCCATGGGCGTTCGCCCACCAGCCTTCGGCGACCTGCCAGCCCACTTCACTGGTCAGTTCCGAAAGATCCTTCGTCCGGTCCTCGAAACTGTCCGCTTCCATCCACAGATAGCCCAGGCTGAATTGCAGGTCCGGCCGGACCCAACCGATGCGCAGTTCGTCACGCGTGAATTCCAGATCGTCGTTCAGCAAAGCGCGATTGGCGATCGTCAGGCCGGAATTGTTCGCGAAATGACCGGCCAGCAGCCAGTCGGATTTGGACCCCCGCTGCAACAATGAGGTGGCGTCATCATCGTCATCGTCGTCTGCACCGTCACGAAAGACCCGGCCCGCTGCCATTGCCAGCGACCAGCCTGTCGGATCGAAGCGGGTCCAGGTCACACCCAGGTTGGCCCGCAGTCCGGTTTCCTGGATATCCCAGCCGGGATATCGTGACAGCGCGAACAGGTTACCTTCGTCGAATTCAACCTGAGTGCTGTCTTCATTCGGGATATCATCATTGTCGCGATGGGGTGACCAGACAAGTTGGGCGACCGGTTCCAGCACGTATGAGGCATAGCCGTCGCTGCCGGTCAGCGGATAGCGCAATTCGGCCGAAAGCCAGGGCGTGACGCGGCTGACCGTATCATCATAGCGGTCGTCGTCACGGATGGCATAGATATCCGCGCTGACCCCCGTGGCGCCGGTGGCGACAAGTCCGCCACTGATGATCTCGGTGCGCTGCCAGTCGAACGCGACCGAGCCACGCGCCATATCACGACCGGCGACATTATCGCCCGATGGTCTGCGGTGAACATGTGCCGACCATTCAAGTTGTGCCTGACCGCCGCCGGTGCGCCATCGCCGAACCCACATCGCATCCGCAACCTGCGCGGGCGAGGTCGAATTATTCTCGTCATCACGCAGCGAATGGTAATTGCCGAGCCGCCCCCAGACCAGCTTGTCAGACGTCACCCGTTCCAGGGTCAGCCCGCTCCACAACCGGTCGGCATCGGAAATGTCGTAATCCAGAAGATAACCGTCATCGGACACGACCTGAAGTTGCAGACCCAGCGTATAGCCGCGCGGCAGCTCCCATTGCGCGGCACCGAACAGATAGCCGCGTGTCTCGCCTTCGCGTATGTCGTCGCGGGTGATTGCGCCGTTCCACTCGGTCGCGCCATTCCAGAAGGCCTGCCGATAGCGCAGCATCAATGTGTTGGTGTACGAGGCCGACAGGTAGGGGGTCAGTGTCAGGTCGGCATGATCGCCAAGCGTCTTGAAATAGGGCAGCATCACCCCGAAGCCGAGATTGGACGTGGTGCGGAATTGAGGCCGCAGAAAGCCGCTCATCCGGTCGACAGTCGGGTCGGGTGCCGTGACGCGGCCGGGATACGAACCGATTGGCAGGCCGAAGGCACGCAGCTGCGGATGGTCCATGATCAGCATGTTCATTTCGTCGTCATGAACGATCTGCCTGGCGCGGATCTCCCACAGAGGGATGGGATCGTCGGCGCAGATCTGGCAGGACGAGGCGACGACATGGTTCAGCGTCGTGTAGCGCCCGTCCCCGGTCAGCGTCACCTCGGTCGCGGCCATCTGCATTTCGCGCGCCAGCACCATGCGCGCGCCGCGCAGCATTCCGTCACGCAAATCCTGATTAAGCTGGGCGTGATCGGCAATCAGGATCGCGTCATCTTCGGTCCCGGCCAGTGCCGGCCGCGTCAGGTGGATCGGCCCGGTCACCGTCATCTCTCCGGTTTCACCGTCATACCGGACCTGATCGGCCACCAGCCGAGAGCCTTGGTACCAGACCACAACGCCGCCCGACGCGGTCAGCGTTCGATTGCCCGAAAGCGTGATGTAATCGGCCAGAAGTGTCGCCGATTCACCGTCATCGGACGTGCCTTGATCGTTGAAACTGACATCTTGCGGCCTGTTGCTGACGGTGTCGGTCAGCCGGCTAAGTTCGGTTCCGTCGGCATAGGGGGCATTGCTGTCACTACTCTCGGTCGGTGCAAGGGCCGGACCGTCCGCGCCCTCATATGCAGGGTCGGACATCCACCAAGGTGCATTCGCCTGATCCTGACCGAACGCCGGTGCAGCCGTCAGGCAGAGGGATGCGATAAGCAGCCTGTTCATCATCCGTCCTCAAGTTGCAGAAGCGCACCGATCGAAAACAGCAATGCGATAATGGGCGGCGCCCATCCCGCGAAAGCCGGTGGAAGCCCCGCGCTGTCACCCAGAACCTGCGCCATGCTGCGCAGGAAGAAAAGCGCCAACCCGCAGGTAAAGGCCGCAAGAACCAGACCGCCCGTCTTGCGCCCGCGCATATGCCGGATCGTAAAGACCGAGGCGACCAGCACCATCGCGGCCAGTGTCAGAGGCAGCGACAACTCCATCTGCAACCAGACGCGATGGCGCAACGCAGAAAAGCCGGCCCGTTCCAGCCCGGCAATATAGGCCGGCAGTTCCCAGACCGGGATGGCCTGCGGACTGCCAAAACCGTCGCGGATACGTTCAGCAGTCAGTTCAGTCGGCAGATTAAGGCTGTCGGACCGGCTGGACGCGGCTTCCGGGTTCGGATCGGTCAGATTCCATTGTTTGACGTCCGAGAGATTCCAGTTGCCATTGCTCAGCACGGCCTCATGCGCTTCGATCCGGGTCGCGGGTCCGACTTCAGGTTCGTAAATGACAAAGCTTGCATCATACAGCGTGGTTGCGTCAGGGCTGGTGCGCCCGGCGCGGATCACCATCTGGCCGGCACCGTCACCGACAGGCTGACGCAGCCAGACAGCATCCTCGCTGAGGCTGACTGTCTGCGACGATCCGGCCTCGATCCCTGCCACCGCGGCCGAGTATTTGGATTCTGTCGCAGCAACCATCGGGTTCAGGACCGCGACCGCAAAAATCCCGATCAGTGCGGCCATGACCGCAGGCGCGCCGACCACGCGAAGGGCTGACCGCCCAGAGGCGCGGATCGCCACCATCTCGGATGATCGCGCGAGGGCCAGAAACAGCATGATCGCTGCCAGAAGCCCGATCAGCGGCAGGATGGCATAGAAGCTGCCTGCCACCGACAGGGCCGACAGCCGCGCCGCGCCACCAAGCGTAATGCCGTCGTCGGAAAACCGCCGGATCTGCTCGACCATGTCGATCAGCAGCAGAATGGCCAGAAAGACTGCTGCCAGAAGAAGAAATGCGCGCAGATAGCGGTTGGCGACATAGCGGGCCAGGATCATGTCGCGGCCTCTGCCCGCTGACGCGGCCGTCGTGGTCGGGCCGCCAGCCACAAAAGCAGGATGCAGATAGCCGCACCCAACGTCGCAGGCAGATAGACGAGTGGCCATTTTTCGGCGTCTTCGCCCGCCTGATTGGCGGCCCAGTTCGTCAGCAACTGAACGAAGATCAGCGCGACGATGGCCCAGGTGATCTGGCGCCAGACGCCAAAACGCGAAAACCCGCCGACAAGCAGCGCCGCGAAGCCCAGCATTGCGGCAACCGGCGCCAGAAGGGGCTGGGCGATCCGTTCATGCGCCTCCAGCCGCGCGCGGGCCGGATCGGCACCTGTGGCGTCCAGCAGCGCCTGATCGGGGGAAAGCAGCCGCAAGGTCGAATAGTCGCGGATGTCGCGTCCGCGATCGCCCGATCCGCCGAACATCCCGCCAAGATCATAGGCCATGTCATCGAAACGCGTCACCGACAGGCGCGGGCCACCCTCGGCCGGGGTCAACGTCTGGATCATGCCGTTGATCATGATCAGCTTCGGTCCGGCGTCGGATTTCACGATCAGGGCCTTGTCGGCGCTATAGGATGTCACGCTTTCTGCGGTTCTGGCGTCTTCCAGGAACACGCCACCCAGTTCGCCCACGGCCGAGATTTCGCGTATGAACAGGGTGATGCCGCTGGTTGGATACTGGAACACGCCAGGGTTCAGAAATTGCGCAGTGACGTTCTCGGCGATCTGGTCCTGGCGGTCGGCCAGCCTTGCGCGCGCCACGGGCACAAGCGCGTGGACCAGAACCGCCACCATCAGCCCGACTGACACACCGAAGATCAGCACCGGCCGCGCCATGCGCCATGGCGACAGGCCTGCCGCCTGCATCGCCACCAGTTCGGATTCGCCCGACAGCCGGTTGGTCCCGTAGGCCGTGGCCGCGAAAGCCGCGACCGGCAGCACGACCGAGATGACCAGAGGCAAGGTCAGAAGCGTGAATTCCAGCACGACGAGTGCCGTCTGCCCGTCGCCGATCAATGTCTCGAACAGCGACACCGCCCGGTTGACCCAATAAACGGCAACCAGCACGAGAGCGAAGAAGCCGAAGAAGATCAGCATCATTTTCAAGATGTAACGGTCGATACGGCTCATGCGCGGTCCTTGGGGCTGCAACCTGATTAGCCCCTGTCGCGGCTTTGGGGAAGACCGGCCTTGCGTCGCTGTCTGGTCAAGTTGAAGTCACGGCGATAGGTTTCGTGGCAACGCAGACAGGAGTGCCACCATGACCCATCCGGTCGAGATCCGATTCATTGAAACAACAACTGAAGGGCTGCCCGACCGGAAAGGCCGGATCGCGATGATTCTGGAAGATGGCGCCAAGCTGCCGCCAAAGCTGGCGCGGGGGCCGCGGGCGGCGATTGCCCGCGCGGCCGGATCACGCGATTTTCAGAAGCTGAAGGCCGGTGATGCGCTGACGCTGGCATGGCCCGCCGGCTGGGAAGCCGAATCGATCATGCTGGTAAAGCTGCCCCGCAAGGCCAGCGTGGCCGATGCCCGTCGGGCGGGTGCAACCGTCGGTGCGGCACTTGGCGCGGGCGAGGTTCTGGTGATGGCGGGCAATCACCCGCAGTCTGCCGAAATCGCGCTTGGTCTGGCGCTGCGCGGCTATGACTTCTCTGTCTACAAGACGAAGAAGTCTGAGGGTGACGAAATCCAGGGTGGCACCGACGCTGTGCCGCAATCGGTGCAGAGCCGTGGCGACAGCACCGCTGACGCCGTCCTTGGGGATGCCGCCGGTGGCGAGCGGTCTGCCCAGGTCGACGCGGTCCCCGAGGAAGGCGACACTGATCCGGCGCGCGCCCGCGTCACCTTCATGAGCGCAAATCCCGAGGCGCTTGCGAAAGCCGCGGCCGACCAGGCTGCGGTGGCTGAGGGGGTGTTCTTCACCCGTGATCTGGTGAATGAACCCGCCAATATCCTGACCACCAGCGATTTCGCTGACCGTCTGAAGGCGATGGAAGCGATCGGTCTTGAGGTCGAGGTGCTGGAAGAGGATGCGCTTGAAAAGCTGGGAATGCGCGCGCTTCTGGCGGTCGGACAGGGTTCTGTCTCGCCCTCGAAGGTCGTTGTCATGCGCTGGAACGGCGGCAAGAATGACGACGCCCCGGTGGCGCTTGTCGGCAAGGGCGTCGTCTTCGACACCGGTGGCATTTCAATCAAGCCGTCCGCCGGGATGGAGGAGATGACCATGGACATGGGCGGCGCAGGGGTCGTGGCCGGCGT
Organism: Paracoccus denitrificans; assembly: GCA_005768755.1. Classification (GTDB taxonomy): domain Bacteria; phylum Pseudomonadota; class Alphaproteobacteria; order Rhodobacterales; family Rhodobacteraceae; genus Paracoccus; species Paracoccus denitrificans_B. The sequence continues at coordinate 41,241 of VAFL01000001.1, forward strand.
CATGCGGACGCTGGCTCTGCGCCGGGCAAAGGCCAATGTCGTGGGACTGGTCGGGCTGGTTGAAAACATGCCGGATGGCGCTGCCCAACGTCCGGGCGATATCGTGCGTTCGATGAAGGGCGACACGATCGAGGTCATCAATACCGATGCCGAAGGTCGTTTGGTGCTGGCCGATGTGCTGTGGTACGCGCAGGACCGCTTCAAACCGAAGGCTATCGTCGATCTTGCCACGCTTACCGGCGCGGTCATCATTGCGCTTGGTCATGACAATGCCGGCGTGTTTTCCAATGACGACGGCTTTGCCGGGCAGGTCCTGGATGCCGCACGTGCCGAGGGCGAAGGCGCCTGGCGGCTACCGCTTGGTCCGGCCTATGACAAGCTGATCGACAGCCGTCTTGCGGATATGAAAAACACCGGCGGCCGTGCGGCGGGGTCGATCACGGCGGCGCAGTTCCTGCAGCGCTTTATCCGCAAGGATCAGCCCTGGATCCATCTGGACATTGCCGGTGTCGCGCTGCCACCCGGTGGGGCCGAACTTGCGCCCAAAGGTGCCTCGGGCTGGGGCGTCATGACACTGAACCGGATGATCCGCGACAATTACGAAGGCTGACCCGCGTCTATGGGTAACGCGTTGTTCTATCACCTCACCCGCTCAAACGCGGAAAACCTGCTGCCGCAGCTGATCGGCAAGGCGCTTGCTGCAGGTTGGCGGGTGGAACTTCGCGGCCCTGAGCGTTCGCGACTGGAGGCGCTGGATAAAGTCCTCTGGATGGACGACGGCTTCCTGCCACACGGGCTTGCGGGCGGGGCACATGATGCGCGCCAGCCGGTTCTGCTGCGCGAAAATGATGCCCCGCCGGCCGCCAATACGCCAGATTGCCTGATGGTGCTGGATGGCGCGTCGATCACGGCGGAAGAAGCAAAGGCCGTATCGCGCAGCTGCATCATCTTTGATGGCAATGATCCGGCGGCGCTCGAACGGGCGCGCGAAAGCTGGCGGTCACTTACGTCGTCCGGGGTTGTTGCAGAATACTGGTCCGAGGCCGACGGTCGTTGGCAGAAGAAGCGCTGAGGCCGTTCAGCGTTCCAGCACCATCGTATCGCCCTCAAACCCCACGCGAGCAAACCGGCGCAGGTAAGACATCCCCAGAAGCGAGATGTCCAGATCCCCCTGCACGACATCCGCGCTGACATTCTCGTCCGCGATGTCGCCGATCTCGACCAGTCCGATCGTCACCGGCGCGGTCGAGACGGTGCCGTTCGCCGTCGCCGCGAACCCGGTATAGCTGAGCGCGTCGATATCGATACTGGCGCGTTGGGCATCGGCGCGGCGCAATGCAATGTCGCTTGCGCCAGTATCGACCATGAAGTCCACGTCACTGCCATTGACGCGCAAGGTCACATAGAAATGTCCGTCGCTTGCCATCGGCAATTCGATTCGGCGCCCCTCGACAATTTGCTGGGGCGCGACATCATTGCGGATATCGTCCCACAGCCCGAAGCCCGCGATCAGACCCAGAAAGATCAACCCCCAGGCCAGCATCTGGCGCAGGGACTTGCCGAAATCCTTGCGCATCTCGACCAACATATATCCGCTGACGGCGATCAGAAGCAGGACGAAATAGGCGACGCGCGGCAGATTTTCATTCATGTGAACAATCCTGTGCCGTTCAATCCGTCAAGAATGAACTGGATCGAGAGCGCTGCAAGCAACATCCCCAGAAGCCGCGTGACGACCATGGTCCCGGTCCGTCCTAGCGCGCGTGACAGCGGACCGGACAGAAGAAACAGCAGCATCGCAGAACCCAGGACCAGATACATCACCAACAGGATCAGCAGCGTATGGACCGCGCCCGGATCCTCGCCAACCAGAAGGATCATGGTTGCCAGCGCACCCGGCCCCGCCAGAAGCGGCGTGGCAAGCGGAAACACGGAAGGATCATGATCGTGATCGGCGGACTGGCCTTCGCGCCGTTCTGTCCGGCGTTCGAACAGCATGTCGAGTGCGGTCAGAAACAGCAAGATACCGCCTGCGATGCGAAATGCCGGAAGCGAGATGCCGATTGCGGTCAGAAGGTTTTCGCCGACCAGACCGAACAGTGTCAGCAGAATCGCAGCGATGACTGTGGCGCGCCAGCCGATCCGGCGCCGTTGCGCATCGGTCATGCCATCTGTCAGCGCGATGAACAGCGGCGCAAGGCCGATCGGGTCGATGACCACGAACAGCGTCACGAAAGCAGTCAGGATCGCGGCCAACTCCATGATGTTGGTTATGACCCACCCATCGCGTCCTGCCAAGCCGGTCCGCCCCAGGACCGCGCGATGACGAAGGATCACGCCCGCGTGACAATGGCGCCGCGCTGCAACGAGGCTTTGCAATGCCGGTCCGAAGGGCCTAGAACTGTGGCGTCAACGGGCGATCCCGCCCGCGAGGATAGAAGACATGCTGAACAATATCGGCCTTCCGGGCCTTCTGCTGATCGCCGTCGTCGTGCTTGTCCTGTTCGGGCGCGGCAAGGTTTCGTCGCTGATGGGCGAAGTGGGCAAGGGGATCAGTTCGTTCAAGAAGGGCGTGAAGGAAGGCAGCGAAGAGGTTGAAAACTCGGGCCGCGAACTGTCAGACGACATGAAGCGTGACGAGCTGCGCCGCGAGGAGGCCCTGCGCGACGAAAAGCTGCGCGACGTGACCCCGGACGATCATACCAAGGTTTGATGCGAGCCAGTCTGAATTTACGGTAACCGGCAGAGGACGCCGTCTTGATGGATATCGGCTGGAGCGAGCTTCTGCTCATCGGGGTCGTCGCGCTGATCGTGATCGGTCCGCGCGATCTGCCACATATGTTCCGTGCCCTGGGCCGCATTACCGGCAAGGTCAAGTCCATGGCGCGCGAATTTTCATCTGCCATGGAAGATGCGGCGCGTGATTCGGGGCTGGATGAGGCGACGAAATCGCTGAACGACGTCCGCAACCTGACGTCGAAACGCTCGCTCGGGGTAGACGCGCTGGATCGTGCCGCCGACAGGTTCGAGAAGTGGGATCCAAAGCTGCCATCTGCGCGTGCCCCCGCAAAGCCTGACCCCGCCGCCAATGGCAAGGCCCCGGCGGACGGTCTGACGGCCGCTTCGGCGGCCCCCGATACTGCTTCGCAACAAACCCCTGATGTGATCGGGGCAGACGCACAGCAGGATGACCGCAGCGGCCAGCGTAGGCTGCACGCTGTCCGGCGCAGTGATTCGAAGGACATCTGAGGTGAGTGCGAATACCGAACAGCGGGACGAATTGGACGACAGCTCTGCCCCGCTGATCGAACATCTTGCAGAACTGCGCAACCGGCTGATCTGGTCGGTGCTGGCCTTTGTCGTGGCCATGGTCGTCTGCTATTCCGTCTGGAACCCGATTTATAATTTCCTGACACGCCCGATCTGCGACGCGCTTGAAGGACGTGGACAGGAATGCGGGCTGATCCTGCTGAAGCTTCAGGAAGGCTTTTTCGTGGCCATCCAGATCAGCTTCTTCGGCGGTTTCATCCTGGCCTTTCCGGTCATCGGCTACCAGTTGTGGCGCTTCGTCGCCCCCGGCCTTTACCGCAGCGAGAAGCAGGCCTTTCTGCCTTTCCTGATCGCATCGCCGGTCATGTTCTTCATCGGCGGGGCCTTCGCCTATTACATCATCCTGCCGATGGCCTACGACTTTTTCCTTGGCTTTCAGCAGGGACCGCTGGCGCTGCCCGACGATCCCGACGCGACGCAGACCGCATCGACGGCGATGGCGGGCATCGTTTTCCAGGGATCGGTCAGCGAATATTTGTCGCTGACGACGAAATTCATTCTGGCCTTCGGTCTGTCCTTCCAGCTGCCGGTCGCGCTGACGCTTCTTGGCAAGGCGGGGCTGGTCTCATCCGAAGGGCTGGGCAGCATGCGCAAATATGCGATCGTGCTGATTCTGATCCTGTCTGCCGTCGTGACCCCGCCCGATGTGATCAGTCAGGTGGTCCTGTTCACCGTGGTTTACGGGCTTTACGAGATCTCGATCCAGCTGGTCCGGCGTATCGAAAAGAAGCGCAATGAAGAATTGCGCGCTCAGGGACTGCCCGTCGAAGATGAATGAGAAAGACCTGACCCGCATCGCCGATGCGTTGGAGCGTCTGGCCCCGGCCCCCGCACCTGCCCCCAGTTTCGCCGAGGCGGATGCCTATATCTGGCACACCGCCCCCGATCGGCTGGAACCCGTCGCCAAGGTGAACAGGGTGGAACTGGCGCAGCTGGTTGGCATCGACCGCGCGCGCGACACGCTGCTGACAAATACGCTGCAATTCGCGCGTGGCCACGCAGCGAACAACGCGCTTTTATGGGGCGCGCGGGGAATGGGGAAATCCAGCCTCGTGAAGGCCGCCCATGCCGAAGCGCGGGCCCAGGGGCTGCCGCTGGTGCTGGTCGAGATCGCACGCGAGGATCTGGACAGCGTCGGTCGGCTGCTGGCGCTTCTGGGCGCTGCCACGGACAGGCGTTTCCTGCTTTTTGCCGACGACCTGTCTTTCAGCCACGACGACACGCAGTATAAATCGCTGAAGGCGGTGCTGGATGGCGGGCTGGCCGGGCGCCCCGACAATGTGATCCTTTACGCGACATCGAACCGCCGCCATCTGATGCCGCGCGACATGATCGACAACGAACGCGCGACCGCGATCCATCCCGGCGAAGCGGTCGAGGAGAAGGTCTCGCTATCAGATCGTTTCGGACTGTGGCTGGGCTTTCATCCCTGCGCGCAGGACGAATATCTGCAGATGATCCGAGGCTATTGCGATGCTTACGGCATCAAGATCGACGAGGATACGCTGAAGGCCGAGGCCATCGAATGGCAGGCGACGCGTGGGGCGCGCTCGGGCCGGGTCGCGTGGCAATTCTTTACAGACCTTGCGGGTCGCAACGGGCTGCATCTGTAAATCTATCGATCAAACAAGTGATTGCATGAAACGCGAACTTGCGATTTTCATGTAAGGATGACGTTTGCTTCCACTACTTCGCGTATTTCGGCAGGTGCGCGCATCCGTGACATGCGCCTGTCGCAGGGCCGTGCACAGGCAGAACTGGCAAAGTCGGCGGGTATCTCGGCAGCTTATCTGAACCTGATCGAACATGACCGCCGCAGCCTGACGGCGCCGGTTCGCACCCGCCTTGCCGAGGCGCTTGGCACCAGTCCCGAGGAACTTGAGTCCGGGCGTGAAGAATCCTTGCTGTCTGCCCTTCGCATCGCTGCGGCCGCTGCGCCGGAACAGATCTCCGTCGAGGCCGGGCGGATGGCAGAATTCGCCACCAGAATGCCGGGCTGGGCGGGGCTGGTCGTGGCACTGTCGCAGCGCGCCGATGCGCTGGAAAGGCGTCTGGCGGGGTTGTCGGACCGGATGAGCCGCAACCCCTATCTTCTTGATACATTGCACGAGGTCCTGTCTGCTGTGACCTCGCTTCGGTCCACGGCCTCAATCCTCGTGCAGGAGCCAGAGATCGGTCCCGACTGGCGCGACCGCTTTCACGGTAATCTTGATCAGGACAGTCGCCGGCTTTCGGTAACAGCGCAGGCCCTTGTCGCCTACCTGGAAAGCTTCGAACAGGATGCAGCGCTGCTGCCCCCCCAGGAAGAGTTCGAGGCATGGATCGCAGAAGGTCGACCCGAATCGGGACTGGCCACGGACGCCGCCAAGGATCTTGCCCTGCAGTGGTCCACCATCGAGGCTGCAGACCGCGCGGCGTTACCCGATGCGATGATCGTCCCGGTGGCCGGCGGCGAGCCTTTGCAGATCGCATCGGCGTTGGCCAAGCCCTTGGATCTGGTGCTGCGTCGTCTGGCCGGCCTTGAACCTGACGCCGGTCTGATGATCTGCGATGGGGCGGGAGGGGTGATCGTGCGCCGGCCCGCGCGTGGGATGGCGGCATTTCGCGCGGGCGATCCCTGCGCCATGTTGCCCGTGTTCGAGGCATTGGCCCAGCCGGGAAGCCCGGTGCAGCGGCTGATCGAGACCGAAACCGGCCAGTTCCTGCGCGCTTATGCAGTCGCCAGCCGTTTACCTGGTCCGTCGGCCGCGGCGCCCGTCCTCAGTCGCGCGGTCATGTTGATGCGCCCCGCGACAAACGAAGGAGAGGCCGCCGTGCCGGTTGGTCCGACATGCAGGATATGCCCGCGCAGCGACTGCGCGGGACGTCGCGTCGCCTCGATCCTGCAGCGGTGATGCGTGATCAGCCGCTTTGACAAGCCATTCTGCGCAGTGCCTAATCGCCAGCGGGAGAGGGGCCTTAATGACATCGTTCACCGATATTCTGCTGGTCGAGGATGAACAGAACATCGCCGAGGCGATACGCTTCATCTTGTCCCGCGATGGCTGGCGATTGGCAATGTGGCCCGAGGGCGGCGGGGCATTGCAGCAGATCGTGACCCTGCGGCCGCGAATGGTCATACTCGACGTGATGTTGCCTGCCCGCTCGGGGATCGAGGTTCTTGCCGCTGTTCGCGACGACCATCGCATTGCCACGACCCCGGTCCTTTTGCTGACCGCGCGCGGGCTGAACGACGCGCAGACCAGTGGTGCGAACATGGCGGACCGCATCCTCGCCAAACCTTTCGACAACACTGAGTTGCGACGCGTGGTTGCCGAAATGATCGGCCCCGCCCGATGAGTCTGCCGCCGGATCGCCCCATTTTCCTGGAGCGTGCGGCCTATCGCCGCCGCCGCCTGCAGGATGCTGCGCGCCTTTTGCCGGTGGTGACGCTGATCGCGCTGCTGGTGCCAGTGTGGCTGATGCCGGCGGCGCTGTCGGGGGCAGGGGGCATGGTATTGCTTTTCGCATTGTGGACGCTTGTGATCTTATGTTCGGGCCTGCTGCATCGCCGGTTGCGCCGTCCGCAACCATCAAGGGGCCGCAAGGATGAGCTTTGACAGCCTTATCCTTGCGGCGCTTCTGTATGTGGGGCTGCTGTTCATCGTTGCATGGGCAGCCGACCGTGCGGCCGCGCGCGGCCGGACGCGTTGGACAGACAAGCCGCTGGTTTATACGCTGTCGCTGTCTGTTTACTGCACGGCCTGGACGTTTTACGGGGCGGTCGGCTATGCGAGCCGGTCTGGTCTGGAATTTGTAACGATCTATCTTGGCCCGACGATCGTGTTGGCCGGAAGCTGGTGGGGCCTTCGGCGTCTGGTGCGGGTGTCCCGGATGCATCGGGTCACATCGGTCGCGGACCTGATTTCCGCGCTTTTCGGGAAGTCGAACCCGTTGGCGGCCCTGATCACGCTGATTGCGTTGACGGCGGCCACGCCCTATCTGGCCCTGCAATTGCAATCCATTTCGGTTTCCTTTGCAGCGTTCGGGCCGGCCGATATGCCGCCTGGTCCGATTGACGGCTGGGTGGCCGTAGGTCTTGCCGTCTTTGCCATTCTGTTCGGCACGCGCAACCTTGCCGCAGATGAGCGGCATCACGGCGTGGTCATGGCCATCGCGGTCGAAGCCCTTGTCAAGCTGATTGCTTTCGTTGCGCTTGGTGTCTGGGTCGTCTGGGGGCTGGCAGGCGGACCTGCGGATATCGTCGCACGCATCGCCGCGCGCGCGGCGGAACCTGACGCTGCGGGCTGGATGCTGCGCCCCGATCGCTGGACAGCGCTGATCGCCATTTCTGCGGCGGCGGTGCTGACACTGCCGCGGATGTTTCAGGTGCTGGTGGTCGAGCCCGCGGACGAAAGCTCGCTCAACTCTGCCTCATGGGCATTTCCTGCCTATCTCATGGCGATGTCGCTGTTCGTGCTGCCAATCGCCGTGATCGGGCGGGAACTTTTGCCGGCCAACGCGTCGCCCGATCTTTATGTCCTGCACCTGCCTTTGTCGCAGGGGCAGCACGGGCTGGCCTTGCTGGTTTTCCTGGGCGGTCTCAGCTCGGCCACATCGATGGTGATTATCAGCGCGATTGCGCTTGCAACGATGATATCGAACCATTGGCTGGTGCCTTTGCTGCTTGGTCTGCGGCGTATTGATGCCTCCGATGCGGCCTCGCTGGATATTCGCGGCCCGCTGCTAGCGTCGCGCCGGATCGCAATTGTTGCCGTGATCGGGGCGGGCGCTGGATATCAGGCAATCGGCGGCGGACAGGCGCTAGCAGCGATGGGAACGGTCGCATTCGCCGGCGTGGCTCAGCTGTTGCCAGCGATGCTGGGCGGGTTGCTTTGGCGGGGTGCGACGCGGATGGGCGCCTATGCCGGGATTGTCGCGGGCAGCGCAATCTGGCTGGCCTGGGTTTTCCTGCCGTCGCTTGGGCTTGCCGACCTGCCGGCGCTTGGCCCCGTCGATCCGCTTGCCGGTGCGGTCTTCATCTCCACCGGGTTGAACGTTGCGCTTTTCACGGGCGTTTCTTTGATGACGTTGCCGGACCCGCAGGAACGCCTGCAAGGCCTGTCCTTCGTTCACGCGGTCGCGCCCGAAACGGCAACCGCCGCGACCACCGTGCGACCCGACGGCGCCGCCCGGGCAGAGGCATTGCTGGCGCTGGCGCGCCGCGTCTGGGGCGGGGATGAGGCGCTGATGTTCTTCCGCTCTGAAGCGGATCGGCAAGGCAAGTCCGGCTTCTTGCCCGATGTGAACGCCGACTTCCTGTCGCGGCTGGAGCGACGTCTGGCGGGGGCCATGGGTGCAGCAACTGCGCATGCCATGCTGGCGCAGGTCGCGGGGCAGCGTCAGACAACGATTGCAGAGTTGATGGCGGTCGCCGGCGAAGCGCAACGCGCGAAGGAGCGTGCGCGCCAACTGAAGGACGATTCCGACGAGCTTTCGCGAACCGCCCGCCGCTTGCAGGAGGCTAACGACCGTTTGACCGCACTGTCGGTTCAGAAAGACGCGTTTCTGGGCCAGATCAGCCACGAATTGCGCACGCCCATGACGTCGATACGGGCATTTTCCGAATTGCTGAAGCTGGCTGACCTGGATGATCACGACCGCGAGCGGTTTGCCGACATCATCCATCAGGAGGCGACGCGCCTGACCCGCCTGCTGGATGACCTTCTGGACCTTTCCGTCCTGGAAAGCGGGGGTGCGCGCTTGTCGCTGTCGGTCGTGAATCTGCACGATCTCATCTCGCGCGCGATAGAGGTCAGTTCGGCCTTGGGCAGCGGGACAGATCTGCGCATCGACCGTGATATCCCGACCGAACACACCATGGTCATCACAGATGCTGACCGACTTTTGCAGGTCTTGATCAACCTTGTGGCAAATGCCCGGAAATATTGCACGGCTGCCCGCCCCGTCCTGACGATCCGTGCCCGCCGGCTGGCGCAGGAAACGCAGATCCTTGTGATGGACAACGGTGCCGGTATCCCGGCCGACAAACAGGATCTGGTGTTCGAGAAGTTCTCGCGTCTGAACGACCCGGCGCGGGCGGGTGGTGCCGGGCTTGGCTTGGCAATATCCCGAGAGGTGATGACGTTTTTGGGTGGCACCATCACCTATCTGCCCGGCCACGACGGAGCGGCCTTCCGTCTGTCATTGCCGCTCAAGCCGCCCGGCTTCGTGCCACGCGAAGGTGAGGCATAAACGAATCTTCAACCTCTGCCGTGCGATCGTGCGGGCAGGCAATGATGATTCGGATTGGCGATGGCAAAGGCAGGCACCCAGAAAACCAAGGCCGCGACGGCCGGTGGTACGGCGCCGGCACGGGGAACCGCGGCGGTGTTGGGTCGGTATCTGGCCCGGCAAAAGACCCAGTCCGGTATCGTCGCGCCGGCTGTCGCAGCGCCCAAACCAACGCCCGAGCGGGCGATCAGCATCGCCATCGGCCGCGCGGCGCAGAAATACTGCGCACTCAGCTGCTTTCCGGTTCAGGCCCGACACGGCCGATCTACATTGGCAGAGATGATCGAACTGCTTCCTGAGCGCGCATTGGTGCTGGTGGTCGAAAACAACCGCGGCAGTCACGGTGTCGTGGCGCTCTCACAGGAATTTCTGACCGCTGTCATCGAAATGCAGTCCATCGGGCGGGTCGGCTCCCATCCAACGCCCGACCGGCTTCCGACCCGCACGGATGCTGCAATCTCGGCCGAATTCGTCAATGCGGCGCTGGCTGAACTTGCGTCGGAACTGGGATTGCTGGGACAGGGGGACGGCACCACCTCGTTCCGCTTTGCAAGCTTTGTGCAGGATCCAAAACCGTTGGAACTGATGTTGGAAGACAATGTCTATGATAGTTACCGACTGGATGCGCGCCTTGGTCAGGGCGGCCCGCGTGAGGGGCGCTTCCTTGCATTCCTGCCAGCAGCAGACCAGGCTTTCTGCCCCGTCGATCACCCGGCTGAGCCTGCGCAGATGGCATCTGCCGGCCACGGCGGGTGCAGCTTGTCCGAAGCGGTTCAATCAGTGCCAATCACCCTGACGGCGATACTTTGCCGCAAGTCCATTCCATTGCGCGAGTTGCGCGCACTCACCCCCGGCGCGTTGATCGGCCTGCCATTCGATGCCATGGCAAAAGCGCGACTGGAAACGTCGTCAGGCGTTGCCGTGCTGACCGGAAAGCTGGGCGCCCTTCACGGGCAACGCGCGATTCGCGTCACGGCCAAGCAAACCGCGACAACGGCGGCTGAGGGCTTCGCCAGCGAAAATGCCGACACAGTGCCGCAGGTCGCAGATCCAGCGGTCGGCTGGGATGCAGATCCTGGTATTTCTGACGCCGACGACACCTACAATTTTCCGCAGACATCGCTGTTCGCGGTCGAGCCGCCTGTCGATGACATGGACGATCCCGACGCGTTCCGTCCGATCTTGCAGCAGCCGGAACCGGAAGAAGCAGATAATGTTGCCGCAACGGCGCTGCCAATGAATTTCATCATCGATTGATTGCCGCCGGCACCCGATGAAATGCGGCACACGGCATGAAGGGGCCCCGAAAGCGCGCCTGATTTGCCGCTATTGTCCCGGAAATCGCGTGGGTGGTGCTTTTCCCCTTGATTATCCAGCGAACCGGACGCATTTAACCCCGGCTTGCGGCTCCCGCAGGCAAGCCATCAAGGAGTGACCATGGCCAAGGAAGAAATGCTCGAATTTCCTGGCGTCGTGAAGGAACTCCTGCCGAATGCGACATTCCGGGTCGAGCTTGAGAACGGCCATGAGATCATCGCGCATATGGCAGGTAAGATGCGGAAGAACCGCATCCGCGTTCTGGCCGGCGACAAGGTGCAGGTGGAAATGAACACCTATGACCTGACAAAGGGCCGTATCAACTATCGCTTCCGCTAAGCGATATATGTGGGGCGGCGGTGCCGGCCGACTGTTTTCTCTGCCCGCATTTCGCGCTAGGCCGTCGCGACCCCGATCATCGGCCTCGCAATGACTCAGACTGACACGCTTCGCCTAGTTCTCGGATCCGTCAGCCCGCGCCGGCTGGATCTGCTGGCCCAGATCGGCTTCATACCCGATGCCGTCCGTCCGGCTGACATCGACGAGACGCCACACCGGCATGAGGCCCCGCGTGACTACGTGCAGCGCATGGCCACCGAGAAATGCGCGGCCATCGTTGCGGCTGACGACGAAATCGTACTGACCGCCGATACTGTTGTCGTGGCAGGCCGCCGGATCCTCGGCAAACCAGCGGATCGTCAGCAGGCGAAGGAATTTCTGACACTGCTTGGCGGGCGCAGGCATCGCGTCATGACCGCCGTCGCATTACGTCATAGATCTAAATCCTGGCTTCGCCTGGTCGAAACAATCGTCAGAATGCGCCCGTTGTCGCCGGCCGAGATTGAAGCCTATCTTGGCAGCGACGAATGGCAGGGAAAGGCGGGCGGCTATGCCGTTCAAGGCCGCGCCGGTGCTTTCGTCAGTTGGATGTCAGGCTCGTTCAGTGCTGTCGTCGGACTGCCACTGGCTGAAACGGCGATGATGCTGAAAGCGGCTGGCAAGTTGCCGGCGGAAAAGGACAAAATCGCATGAAGGGACGACAGGTCCTGTTGGGCAAGATATTTGGTCGCGACGGTGCCGCACTTATGGTGGACGGCAGGTTGCAGGACCTCATCATCGATCCTGTCGGAATTGCGGCCTTCGCGCCTGGCGCAATTCTGCGCGGCCGGGTGAACAGGCTTGTGAAGGGGCAGGGCGGTGTCTTTGTGACGCTGCCAGGTGGCGAATCAGGCTATCTGCGCGACCGGTCCGGCCTCGGACAGGGGCAACCGGTTCTGGTTCAGGTCAGCGGCGTGGCAGAACCCGGAAAAGCAGTTCCACTCGGCTCTCGCCTGCTGATTCGTGGTCGATACGCAATCGCGACACCTGACAGACCCGGCGTCAATATTTCGCGCAGCATAGGCGACGACACGCGCCGCGCCGAATTGCAGCAGCTTGGTAACGAAGCACTTGGCGGACGCGAATGCGGGCTGATCCTGCGCAGCGCTGCTGCCTGGGCCGATGATGACGATATCACTGACGAAATCGCCGAGGTCGTTGGACTGGCCACGGCAATCGCCGGTGATCTTGAGGGCCCGGAAGAGCTTCTTTTTGACGCGCCAACGCCAGCTGATTCTGCGTGGCGTGACTGGGCAGAACCGGCGCCCGACAGCGTCGAGGAGCTCGACAGGATGCCCGACGATGTCCTGGATGCCGTTCACGCCCTGCTTGATGAAAGGCTGTCGCTGTCGGGCGGGGCGTTTGCGACAATCGAGCCGACGCGGGCCTTGGTTGCCGTCGATGTCAATACAGGCCCCGATACGTCGCCGGCCGCAGCCCTGAAGGCAAACATTGCGCTGGCGCGTGAATTGCCCCGGCAGTTGCGCTTGCGCGGCCTTGGCGGCCAGGTTGTCGTGGACTTCGCGCCGATTTCCAAGCGAGAGCGTGGGACGTTGGAGCAGGAGTTGAAAAAGGCGTTTCGCAACGACGGTGCCGACGCAGCGTTATCTGGTTGGACCGCGATGGGACTGTTCGAGTTGAGCCGCAAGAGGGACCGAATCCCACTGTCGCTGCTGGCCGAGGAGGGGTGATGTCGCGCTGTCCGATCTGCCAGAAACCGACCGCCGCCTCCTACAGGCCCTTCTGTTCGAAACGCTGCGCCGATATTGACCTGGCGCATTGGTTGCGTGGCGATTACGTCATCCCCGGCGACAAGTCGCACCCTGTACAATCTGACGACGAAGAATGACGTTTTCGGTCTGGACACCGGACCGCCGCTTTCGTAAACACCCCCAACCTCAGCATTGCTGATGTGCCCGGATAGCTCAGTTGGTAGAGCAGCGGATTGAAAATCCGCGTGTCGGTGGTTCGAATCCGCCTCCGGGCACCATTTATTCTGGAAAATTGGTCTCAGTGAAGCTGTGCGGTAAGCTCCGCATGCGATCCAAGTGGCGTTGTCACGTTGCGGGTATATTCGCCAGGCCGTCACAACTGAAGCGACAGGTTTTGTATCAGAACATAAGCATGGCACTGGTGCTGTGAGGCGGCAGGTGATCAGCGCAAGCTGATGGGCGGCAGGCAGCGTTCGTGACGCTACCGAAAGCACATTCAACGTGACATTCAAGACCGGGGTCAATGAAACAGCGGTTCAGGTGGCTCCAGCGATTGAAAAAGCGCGGCAAGATCTGCCGCGCTTCAACTTCTGTAAATCTGTGGGCGCAGTTTCCGCTTACAAATCCATCAGCAGCCGCCGCGGATCCTCCAGCGCTTCTTTCACGCGGACCAGGAAGGTCACCGCGCCCTTGCCGTCGACGACACGGTGGTCATAGCTCAGCGCCAGATACATCATCGGGCGGATGACGATCTCGCCGCCGACGACGACCGGGCGGTCCTGGATCTTGTGCATACCCAGAATCCCCGATTGCGGCGGGTTCAGGATCGGCGAGGACATCAGCGAGCCGTAGACGCCTCCATTCGAGATGGTGAAGCTGCCGCCCTGCATCTCGTCCATGGTCAGCTTGCCGTCGCGGCCTTTCTTGCCCAGTTCGCCGATCTCCTTCTCGATCTCGGCAAAGCTTTTCTGGTCGGCATCCTTGACGACCGGCACGACGAGGCCCTGCGGTGTGCCCACGGCCACACCCATGTTGACATAGTTCTTGTAGACCACGTCGGTGCCGTCGATCTCTGCATTCACTTCCGGCACTTCATGCAGCGCGTGGACGCAGGCCTTCACGAAGAATGACATGAAGCCCAGCTTGACGCCGTGCTTCTTTTCGAACGCGTCCTTGTATTCGTTGCGCAGGTCCATGATGCCCTTCATGTCTGCCTCGTTATACGTGGTCAGCATGGCGGCGGTGTTTTGCGCGTCCTTCAGGCGGCGGGCGATGGTCTGGCGCAGGCGGGTCATCTTGACGCGCTCCTCGCGGTCGGCCTGATCGGTCGAGCGGGGCGCGGCCGGTGCGGCTTTCGGTGCCGGCGCGGACGGGGCAGGGGCCGAAGCCGCCTTGGCCACATCTTCCTTCATGACACGGCCATCCTTGCCCGAACCCTGAACGGCATCGCGGCTGATGCCCTTTTCGGCCATGGCCTTCTTGGCCGAGGGCGCGTCTTCGACATCGCTGCGCGGGGTCACATCTTCGGGACCCGCACCTGGCGATCCAACTTCGCCCGCTTCCTTGACTTCAGGATCTTCGGTCTTGGGCTTTTGTTCGTTCGCCTGCGCCTTCGTATCGGCCGACGCGGCACCGGCAGCGCCCTCGGTGATCACGGCTAGGCGCGCCTTGGCGTCAACCGTGGCGCCTTCCTCGGCCAGGATTTCGGCCAGCACGCCAGCCGCAGGCGACGGAACCTCAACCGAGACCTTGTCGGTCTCCAACTCGCACAGCATCTCATCTGCCGCGACGGCATCGCCGACCTTCTTGAACCAGGTTGCGACGGTGGCTTCGGTCACCGATTCCCCCAGCGAGGGAACCATCACGTCAACAGATTTACCGCTCATCTTCTGTCCTTCCTGAGCATTCGCGGCCGGACTTGAAGCGGCCTCTTCTTGTTGCTTCGCCGGCTCTGCGGCTTGTTTCGATGCCGGTTCATCGGCAGTCTTGGCCTCTGCGGCGGCGGGGGCCGCGCCTTTGCCGGATTCGTCGATCTGCGCCAGCAACGCGTTGGGGGCAACGGTTTCGCCCTCCGCTGCGACAATCTCGGCCAGCACGCCTGCGGAAGGACTTGGCACCTCGACCGTGACCTTGTCGGTCTCCAACTCGCACAGCATCTCATCCACGGCCACGCTGTCACCCGGCTTCTTGAACCAGGTGGCCACCGTCGCTTCGGTCACGGATTCGCCCAATGCGGGCACTCGGACTTCAGTAGTCATCGCTTATCCCTCGATCGTCAGCGCGTCATTGATCAGCGCTTCCTGTTCGGTCTTGTGACGCGAAGCCAGGCCGGTCGCGACGGATGCCGCTGCCGCGCGTCCAGCATAACGCGCACGCTTGGCCGGATGTTCCAGCTTGTCGAGCACCCATTCCAGATTCGGTTCCACGAAGTTCCAGCCGCCCTGGTTCTTCGGTTCCTCCTGTGCCCAGACCACATCGGCATTACGGAACCGGCCCAACTCCTTCAGCAGGGATTGCTGCGGGAAGGGATAGAACTGTTCCAGCCGCATAAGATAGACGTCGGTCACGCCACGTTCGTCGCGTTCCTTCAGCAGGTCATAATAAACCTTGCCAGAGCACAGGACGACACGCCGGATCTTGTCATCGGCGACAAGCTTGGTGGGCGAGGTGCCACGTTCGGCGTCGTCATGCAGCACACGGTGGAAAGTGGATCCGGTCTGGAATTCCTCTGCCGTCGAAACTGCCAGCGGGTGACGCAGCAGTGATTTCGGCGTCATGATGACCAATGGCTTGCGGAAGCCGCGATGGATCTGGCGGCGCAGGATGTGGAAATAGTTCGCGGGCGTGGTGACGTTCGCGACGATCCAGTTATCCTCGGCCGACATCTGTAGGAAACGCTCCAGCCGGGCGCTTGAATGCTCCGGCCCCTGACCTTCGAACCCATGCGGCAGCAGCATGACCAGACCAGACATGCGCAGCCATTTCTTTTCCCCTGACGAGATGAACTGGTCGAACATGATCTGCGCGCCATTGGCGAAATCGCCGAATTGCGCCTCCCACAGCGTCAGGGCATTGGGTTCGGCCAGCGAATAGCCGTATTCGAAACCCAGCACGGCATATTCCGAGAGCATGGAGTCATGCACCTCATAGCGGGCCTGACCCTCACGGATATTGTTCAGCGGATAGTACCGCTGTTCGGTCAACTGGTCGATGAAGGCGGAATGGCGGTGGCTGAAGGTGCCGCGCGTTGAATCCTGCCCGGTCAGCCGGACCGGGTGGTTTTCCAGCAGCAGCCCGCCGAATGCCAGCGCCTCGCCCGTGGCCCAGTCGAAACCCTTGCCGGTTTCGAACATCTGCTTCTTGGCCTCGATCAGGCGACCGACGGTCTTGTGCAGATTGATATCGGCGGGCGGCGTGGTCAGCGCCTTGCCGATCGCGGCCATGCTGTCGGCAGGGATGCCGGTATCGCCGGGCGTGTATTCCGTGCCTTCCTTCTGCATCCCGGTCCATTTGCCGTCCAGCCAGTCGGCCTTGTTCGGCTTGAAGTTCTTGCCGATCTCGAACTCTTCGTTCAGATGCGCCTGGAAAGCGGCCTTCATGTCCTCGATCTCGCCTTCGGGGATCAGCCCATCGGCAATCAGCCTGTCGGTATACAGCTGCAGGGTCGTCTTGTGCCCCTTGATTTCCTTGTACATCAGCGGGTTGGTGAACATCGGCTCATCGCCTTCGTTATGGCCGAAGCGGCGATAACAGAAGATGTCGATGACAACGTCCTTGTGGAATTTCTGGCGGAACTCGGTCGCGACCTTGGCGGCATGGACCACGGCCTCGGGATCGTCGCCATTGACGTGGAAGATCGGCGCTTCGACCATCAGCGCGATATCGGTCGGATAGGGAGAGGTACGGCTGAACGCGGGTGCCGTCGTAAAGCCGATCTGATTGTTCACAATGATATGGATCGTGCCGCCCGTGCGGTGACCGCGAATACCAGACAGCTGCAGACATTCCGCAACGATGCCCTGTCCGGCGAAGGCCGCATCGCCATGCAGAAGGATCGGCAGAACCTTTGTGCGGTCCGGCGTATCGCGCAACTGGTCGCCCTTAGCACGCGCCTTGCCCAGCACGACCGGATTCACCGCCTCGAGGTGCGAGGGGTTGGCCGTCAGCGACAGGTGAACGGAGTTACCGTCGAATTCGCGGTCCGAGGACGCTCCGAGGTGGTATTTCACGTCACCCGACCCGTCGACATCCTCTGGCTTGTAGCTGCCGCCCTGGAATTCGTGGAAGATGGCGCGATACGGCTTTTCCATCACATTGGCCAGCACCGACAGGCGGCCGCGATGCGGCATGCCGATCACGATGTCCTGGACGCCAAGCGCACCGCCGCGCTTGATGATCTGTTCCATGGCGGGGATCAGCGCCTCGCCACCGTCCAGGCCGAAACGCTTGGTGCCCATGTATTTGACATGCAGAAACTTTTCGAAGCCCTCGGCCTCGACAAGCTTGTTCAGGATGGCGCGGCGGCCTTCGCGGGTGAAGGCGATTTCCTTGCCATAACCCTCGATCCGTTCTTTCAGCCAGGCGGCTTCTTCCGGGTTCGAGATATGCATGTATTGCAGCGCGAAAGTGCCGCAATAGGTGCGCTTCATCAATTCGGTGATCTGCCGGATCGAGGCGACTTCAAGGCCCAGTACGTTGTCGATGAAAATCGGGCGGTCCAGATCGCCCGCGTTGAAGCCGTAAGTCTGGGGCAGAAGTTCGCCATGATCGGGCACTTCACGCTGCCCCAGCGGGTCAAGTTCCGCATGTAGGTGTCCGCGAATCCGATAGGCGCGGATCAGCATCAGGGCGCGGATCGAATCCAGAACCGCCTGGCGCATCGCGTCGGGACTGATCTCTTTCCCTTTCTCGGTGGCCTTGGCGGCAATCTTTTCCATCGCGGCATTCGCCTCGGCCTTGGAAGCCATCGGCCATTCGCCGGTCAGCGCGGCAATGTTTTCGCCCTCGGGTGCAGGCGGCCAATCAGCGCGCTTCCAGCTTGGCCCGGCGGCTTCGGCCTGCGCGTCGGCTGCGTCATCGCCAAGAGCGGCGAAATAACGGTCCCATGCCTCATCAACGGCAGCGGGGTCTTGCGCCCACTGTCCGTAGAGCTGTTCGACATAGGTGGCGTTGTGGCCCTGCAGGAAGGA
Organism: Paracoccus denitrificans; assembly: GCA_005768755.1. Taxonomy (GTDB): domain Bacteria; phylum Pseudomonadota; class Alphaproteobacteria; order Rhodobacterales; family Rhodobacteraceae; genus Paracoccus; species Paracoccus denitrificans_B. The sequence goes on from VAFL01000001.1 coordinate 59,440, forward strand.
CGAATCGTGGAAGTCAGCGTTTTTGGGTTGCTCGGTCATTGGTGAACCTCGGAAGGGTTGGGTCCGTTTGCGTTGGGGCCAGGTTGAAGTGGTGATGACATATGGCGGTTCGGGGCCGCTTTCGGGTCGATGCCCGGCAGAAAGCCAAGACGCGCCCTGCGGTCGGCAGGGGCGCCAGGATCGGGTCTGGTCGTGGGCCGCATCATGCCGCGCCCCCCAGTGGATCGGGGCCGAAACGGTTCGGCCCGCGCGTGCCGCGCCTGACAAGCGTCACCAGAAGCAGGATATGGGCCACGAAGACGATCACCACCAGTAGCGCGATGTTCGATCCTGAAAAGCCGAAGCTGACGGTGCCGTAGCTGCGCAGCATCAGCCAGAGCGCAGAGGCACCGAAGAGATAGACGAACAGCCCGACGGTCAGCGCGATCTGCAAGGCGGATGGCACCAGAAACCACCAGCCCGACAGATTGCGGTCGTGAAGCCTGCGCCAGCCGACCGCAAGCAAGGGGATGATCGTGGCCAGCATGAACAACTGGCCAAGCCAGCCATTGCCGTAATAGCGGCTTTCAACACCGTTCGGCATAACCGTCACGGTCGGGCCAAGGATGATCCCGTTCAGCACGATGAAGGCGATCTGTGCCGCGATCAGGAACAGAACGAAATACCAGAATTCGCTGCGCGGCGCACGGCCCGAGAAAGTCGCATATTTCGTCAGGCACTCTCGCACAGCCGAGATTGCCGGATCTTTGCTGGTGTCGGGCGCTGATAGATCGGTCATTGGTTACTCATGCACAATAAATGTCGATCATGCGCGTGCCCGGATCGTCCAGCGGCGCGGTCTGCAACGCCTGTTCGATCCGGTCGACGCGGCGGCTTTCCAGCCGGCACAGAGCATTGGCGGCGCGGGCATCGGCATCGGCAGGCGCGGAGGCCGCGTGATAGATCAGCCGCCAGCCATAATCGTGGCGCGACACGGTGCGCACGGCGGCAGGCGGAAGGTTGGTCGCGCGGGGCAGGTTGGTACTGGCCGGTACGCCGCCGCGCAGGATTTCATCGCTATTGCGCGGCCCGCAGGCGGTCAGCGTCAGCACTGCCGCCGCGATCAGCGCCACGGGCGCAAGCCGCTGGCCCGCAGGGGCGGGGGCGGTGTCGGCAAAAGCGTGGCTGGCCTTGGTCATCTCAACCTGCTGCACAGTATTTCCGCATCCCCATAGTTAGGTCGGGGATGCGGCATGTCAAATTTTCAGCCCTTGATGGCCTTGAGCACCGCTTCGCCAAGGCCTGCGGGGCTTTCGGCGACGACGATTCCGGCCTTCTTCATGGCCTCGATCTTCGATTCCGCGTCGCCCTTGCCGCCCGAAACGATGGCGCCCGCATGACCCATGCGCCGGCCCGGAGGTGCGGTGCGGCCAGCGATGAAGCCTGCGGTGGGCTTCCATTTGCCCTTCTTCTTCTGTTCGGCGAGGAACTCGGCCGCTTCTTCTTCGGCCGAGCCGCCGATCTCGCCGATCATGATGATCGACTCGGTCTCGGGATCGTCCAGGAACATGCGCAGCACGTCGATATGTTCCATCCCTTTGATCGGGTCGCCGCCGATGCCGACCGCCGAAGACTGGCCCAGACCAACGTCCGAGGTCTGTTTCACCGCTTCATAGGTCAGGGTGCCGGAACGCGACACGACACCTACGCTGCCGCGACGGAAGATCGAACCCGGCATGATGCCGATCTTGCATTCGTCGGGCGTCATGACGCCGGGGCAGTTCGGCCCGATCAGCAGCGAGTTCGAGCCTTCCAGCGCGCGCTTGACCTTCATCATGTCCAGCACCGGAATGCCTTCGGTGATCGCCACGATCAGCGGCACCTCGGCGTCGATGGCTTCCAGAATCGAATCCGCAGCGAAGGGCGGCGGCACATAGATCGCTGTCGCGGTCGCGCCGGTCTTTTCGACGGCTTCATGCACACTGTTGAAAACCGGCAGGCCCAGATGATCGGTGCCACCCTTGCCCGGCGTCACGCCGCCGACCATCTTCGTGCCGTAGGCGATGGCCTGTTCGGTGTGGAACGTGCCCTGGGATCCGGTGATACCCTGGGTGATGACTTTGGTGTTCTTGTCTACGAGGATCGCCATCGGGATTATCCTTTCACCGCTTTAACGATTTTTTCTGCTCCGTCCTTCAGATCGTCGGCGGCGATCACGTCCAGGCCGGATTCGTTGATGATCTTCTTGCCCTCTTCGACATTGGTGCCTTCAAGGCGGACCACCAGCGGGACCTTCAGGCCGACTTCCTTCACGGCGGCGACGATGCCTTCCGCGATGATGTCGCAGCGCATGATGCCGCCGAAGATGTTGACCAGGATACCTTTGACGTTTTCGTCCGAGGTGATGATCTTGAAGGCCTCTGTCACCTTGTCCTTCGTCGCGCCGCCGCCGACATCCAGGAAGTTGGCCGGTTCCGCGCCGTAAAGCTTGATGATGTCCATCGTGGCCATCGCCAGACCGGCGCCGTTGACCATGCAGCCGATCTCGCCATCCAGCGCGATATAGTTCAGGTCGTATTTCGACGCGGCCAGTTCCTTCGGGTCTTCCTCGGTCTCGTCGCGCAGTTCTTGTATGTCGGGGTGGCGATACAGGGCGTTGTTGTCAAAACCCATCTTCGCGTCGAGCGCCTTGATATTGCCCTCTGGAGTGACGATCAGGGGGTTGATCTCCAGCATCTCCATGTCCTTGTCGAGGAACAGGCGATACAGATCCTTCACCAGTTTGACGCATTGCTTCACCTGCGCACCTTTCAGGCCCAGGGCAAAGGCCACGCGGCGACCATGGAAGTCCGACAGTCCCGAGGCAGGATCGACGCTGAAGCTGACGATTTTCTCCGGCGTCGAAGCGGCGACTTCCTCGATATCCATGCCACCTTCGGTCGAGGCGACGAAGCTGACGCGCGATGTGCCGCGATCGACCAGCAGGGCCAGATACAGTTCGCGCTCGATGTCGCTGCCGTCTTCGATATAGATGCGGTTGACCTGTTTGCCGGCCTCGCCCGATTGGTGTGTGACCAGCGTGCGGCCCAGCATCTGGCGGGTCATTTCCTCGGCTTCCGAGGTCGACTTGGCCAGACGGACGCCGCCCTTCTCGCCAGCTTCGGCTTCCTTGAACTTGCCCTTGCCGCGCCCACCGGCATGGATCTGGGCCTTGACGACCCAAAGCGGTCCGTCAAGCTCGCTTGCGGCGCGCTTGGCATCTTCGGCACGGGTAACGAGGCGACCGTCGCTGACGGGAACGCCATAATCGCGCAACAGCGATTTGGCCTGGTATTCGTGGATGTTCATGGCAAACCTCTTTTTGATACGGTTTGCCGGGCTTTGTGACACATGCGGGCGCGGGGATGAACCCTTTTCGACAGCCACGGCAGGAGAACGCGCAAAAAAGCGACCGTTGTGATCACGCCCAGAAATCATGTGATCACAAACTATTCGGATGTCGTTGCGGCGACCGCTCGTTGCAATCTTGCGCGGTAACAGCAAGGATCAGGCGCGATCGGCAGCCACAGGAGACGACGAATTGCCATCACAAAGACCCGTGGCGGACGGCCTGCCGCGTTGGGGCATCGTCGCCACCGTGGACGAGCCGGCGGCGGTTCTGGGGGCATGGGTCGCCCATCACCTTGCCATCGGCGCCAGCGAACTGCATCTGTTCTTCGACCGCCCCAATCCAGAGGCAACGGCATTGTTGTCAGGGATTGATGGCGTCATCCTGCGCGAATCCGGGGAAGATGGCTGGAAGTTGAAAGGCGGCAAGCGGCCCGGTCATCACGTTCAGCGGCAGGCCTATAACGCAACCCGTGTGTTAAACGAAAATTCGGTGGATTGGCTGATCCATTGCGATGCCGACGAGTTTTTGCGCCTGTCCTCCCCACTTGCAGAGGAACTGGCGACGACCGACCCGCGCAACGAATGGCTTCGACTTTGCGTGCAGGAGCGGGTCTGGCCGGAAAATGGCGAAGGCGCCGACATTTTTGCGGGCCTGTTTCGCAGCCCGCTACCCGATTTCGCGGAAATCGGAGCGCAGCTTTACGGGCCCGAACGGGCAGCGCGCATGAATGCAGGTCTCAGCGGCCATGACGTGGGCAAATCCTGCGTGAGAACCGGGCGCGGCCACGTCATGAACATTCACCGACCCGGCTCTGGCGGTGGCAGGAAGCGGTTCGATCTGCGCCATCGCAAGTCTGCTGTGGTTGAACTTCTTCACTTCAACGGCATGACGCGCATGCACTACATCGTGAAGATGCTGCGCAGGGCGCTGATCATGGCGGACGGATTGCGGATGCCGTCCTCGCCTGCCCGCAAGACACAGTTCGAAACCGCCGTCATGCGTGCCCGCGACCCCGCGGCGCTGACCGAGATGTGGCGAGAGGCGCAATGTCTGACTACTGAAGAGGCACAGATACTGGCCGATCTCGGGGTGCTGAATGATAGGCCGACAGATATCGTCGCCCATGCGCGCGCCATGTTCGGCGATCGCATCGACCTTAGCCCGGCCGGGTTCGACCGTGCCCTGATTGCCCATGAGGCAGAGGCGATGGCAGAGATCTACGAACGGACAGGTTTCCTGCCCGAGTCGTTGATGGCACGTGATGTCCGGGCCGACAGGGCCGGATAACGCAAGTCGCGGCGCGCCGGTTTGTTCGGTGATGGCCGGGGGGGCGGCTGTCGTAATCAGCCAGGTTCTGCTGTCAGCGGGCGGCCGGCGGCCTCATATCCCTCCCACAGCGTCGCATAGTGATCATAGGCTGCGCGATCGGAATCCCACAGATCATAAAGGCCCTTGTCTGCCGGCGACCCTCCGCCGTTCTGAAAGACACGGACCTTGGGCGGCTTGGGGCCGTGAAAGTGCACCAATTTGGCATTCGGGGCGATGCCCCAATAGGGTTTCCAGTTCAGTTCCGGCGCCAGACGTGACCTTGCCCGCCCGCGGAACCGGTTCAGGGCCGAGGCCCGGAAGAATCGGTTGTAACTTTCCTGATCATGCGGCGGATAGCTGAAATTGCCCGACAACCTTGCCCGGATGGCCCGGCAGAATGGCCCATACAGATCTTGCAGGCGCGGAATGTTCATCACCATGACGCCGCTGTTGAAGTGGCGACGGCTGTTGCGGTCGTATTCCGGCGCCGCAGCCAGAACCCTGGGCATCTGGGGCAGGGTGGGATGGCCAAGGAACATGACATCCACGTCCGAATAAAGGACAAACTCCTCGGACGTCTCGATAAAGGGCAGATCGACGCGCAGCCAATGGCCTGCAAATGCATCATAGTGTTCGCCGTAGCCCTGCCGTAACTCGGCGGCAAGGCTGGGCTTATGATCGATGACAGTGACGCCAAGTCGCGTCAGGATCGCGCGGTGGCGCGCCTCGTCGCCGGAATAAAGGCAATGCGGCGCGAGCGTTGTATTCGCCCGCGCCGACATGACTGCGGCCCTGATATGAGGCAGAAAGGTATCGAAACCCTTCGCGTTGATGCAGAAATACCAGTTGCGCAGCAACGACGGCGTTTCCGTCATCAATCCAGCGAGGAATCGATCTGCTTGCAGGCCGCGACCAGACCCTTCACCGCATCGACCGATTTGTCGAACATGGTCTGTTCTTCCTTGTCCAGCTTGATGTCGATCACACGCTCGACCCCGTTTGCGCCGATCACGGTCGGCACGCCGACATACAGACCCTTCAGGCCATAAGCGCCATCGACATAGGCCGCACAAGGCAGGACGCGCTTCTGGTCTTTCAGATAGGCTTCGGCCATTTCAATGGCAGAGGTCGCGGGCGCATAAAAGGCGCTGCCGGTTTTCAGCAGGCCGACGATTTCGGCGCCGCCATCACGGGTGCGCTGCACGATACCGTCCAGCTTGTCCTGCGTGGTCCAGCCCATCTTGACCAGGTCGGGCAGCGGAATGCCCGCAACGGTCGAATAGCGCGCCAGCGGCACCATCGTGTCGCCATGGCCGCCCAGAACGAAGGCCGTGACGTCGCGCATCGAGACGCCGAATTCCAGCGACAGGAAGTGCCGGAAGCGCGCCGAATCAAGCACGCCGGCCATGCCGACGACTTTCTCGGTCGGGAGGCCAGAAAATTGCTGCAGCGCCCAGACCATCGCATCAAGCGGGTTGGTGATGCAGATGACGAAAGCATTCGGCGCATGGGTTTTCAGGCCTTCGCCGACCGCTTTCATGACTTTCAGGTTGATGCCCAGAAGGTCGTCGCGCGACATTCCCGGCTTGCGCGGCACACCTGCGGTGACGATGCAGACATCGGCGCCCGCGATATCGGCATAGTCGCTCGTGCCTTTGAGGGTCGCGTCAAAGCCTTCGGCCGGGCCAGACTGTGCGATATCCAGCGCCTTGCCCTGCGGCGTGCCTTCAGCGATGTCGAACAGGACGACATCGCCCAGTTCCTTCATCGCGGCCAGATGGGCCAGCGTGCCGCCGATCTGGCCGGCGCCGATAAGAGCGATCTTGGGACGAGCCATGGTTTCCTCCGGGAAATGGTCTAATGGTCGGGGCATGGGTTAGACCCTCGACCGCGTGCTTTCAAGGCGCGATTGGATCAGGAAGGAGGCTTAATCGTGGAGTTATCGCAAACAGCCTGGCTTCTGGCGGTTCTGGCGGCACTTGCCGTCGGCATGTCGAAGGGTGGCCTGACCATGATCGGCACGATTTCCGTTCCGCTCATGGCGTTGAACATGTCGCCGGTCATGGCAGCCGGCATCTTGCTGCCCATCTATATCGTTTCGGATATCGGGGGACTGATCGCCTTCCGGCGCAGCTTTGATCGCCGTGTGCTGAAAACCGCGCTGCCGGGTGCGATGGTGGGCATCGGGCTTGGATGGGCAACCGCAAGTGTCGTCAACGATATGGTCGTCATGATGATCGTCGGGTTGATCGGCTTTGCCTTTGCGCTGAATGCGCTGATCCGACGCCAGGTCGGCCAGCCCCGATCGGCCAGCTATGCGCGCGGCAGTTTCTGGGGGGCGGTCGCGGGGTATACCAGTTTCGTCAGTCATTCGGGCGCGCCCCCTTATCAGGTTTATACCCAGCCATTGCGGATGAGCAGCGCGCTTTATGCCGGAACCACGACTGTGTTTTTTGCCATCGTCAATGCCGTGAAACTGGTCCCGTATTTCGCGCTTGGCCAGTTGGATGCGAAAAATCTGCAGGTCTCGCTGGTGCTCATCCTGCCGGCCGTGGTCGGGGTCTGGCTGGGGCTCAAGCTGCTCAGGATTATCCCGCAGAAACTGTTCTATAACCTGATCACCTGGGCGCTTCTGCTTGTCTCTGTTCGCCTGATCTGGGACGGACTGGCCGAACTGCTGAGTTAAGCGCGGATTGCCCACGCGCGCGAATGCTGCCAGAACAGGGCGACAGCATCCAGCGGTGGAGTGCCAGATGTTCATCCTGATCCTTGGTGTAGCCCTGTGGTGGGCGGCCCATCTGTTCAAAAGAGCAGCACCCGGCGTGCGGGCCCGATTGGGCGGGCGCGGAAAAGGCATTGTGGCATTGGTACTGGTTGTGTCGGTCGTCCTGATGGTCTTGGGCTATCGGGCGGCTCCTGCGGGCGATGTCTGGTGGGGGCCATCGCCGATGCTGAAGGGAATCAACAATGTCATCATGCTGGCGGCGGTCTATCTGTTCGCGGCCTCTGGCATGAAGACGGCCATTGCCCGCAAGGTCCGCCATCCGCAACTTCTGGGATTCGCCAGCTGGGCCTTTGCGCATCTTTTGGTGAACGGCGATCTGCCCTCGTTGGTCTTGTTCGGTGGCCTGCTGGTTTGGGCGGTCGTCGAGATGGTGGTGATCAACGCGATGGAACCCGACTGGCAGGCCCCGGCAGAACCGGCTCCCATCAGAAAAGAAGTGATGGCCGTGATCGGCACGCTGGTTGTGTTTGCGCTGATCGGTCTGGTCCATAACTGGCTTGGCTATAATCCCTTCGGAACCTGAAAGAGAAATGACATGGCGACTGTTTTTCGTTTCCTGACCGCAGACGACACGTCGGCCTTTTGCCACAAGGTCAGCGCCGCATTGTCGAAAGGCTGGCAGTTGCATGGTAGTGCTACAATGGCATTCGACCCTGTGCAGGGGGTGATGCGCTGCGGCCAGGCCGTCACGAAAGAGATAGAGGCTGATTACGATCCGACCATGAAACTGGGCGAGGCCTGACGGGCGACTGTGATCACGCGCCGGATTGCTGTGATCACAAAACCGACATTTCTGCCGAAATTGCCCTGGGACTGGACAAGCACGGGTGACAGGCGCGAAAAAGGGCCTATGACAACTTTGCAAAATCCAGCCAGCCCGCGCGCCAGCTGCCGCGTTGGGCCCGCGAAAGACCGAAGGGGGACGACATGGCTGACGTGAACCGGGACAACCGGCCGCTTTCACCGCATTTGCAGGTCTACCGGCTGCCGCTTGCGGCCATCACCTCGATTGTGAACCGCGCCGCCGGGCAGGCAATGGTGGCGGGGCTGCTGCTTCTGTCCTTCTGGCTTTTGGGCGCCGCCGTGGGTGGCGGGCTTTGGGAATGCGCTGATTGGCTGACCCGCAGCTGGTTCGGCTTTCTTGTCCTGCTCGGCTCGTGCTGGGCGCTGTGGTATCACTTCCTCGCCGGGATCCGTCATTTCTTCTATGACGCAGGCGAGGGGCTGGAGATCGAGACAGCCCGCAAATCCAGTATCGCAATCATCGCCGGCTCGGTCGTCATGACCCTGCTCAGCCTCATCATCTACTGCCTGTAAGGGGAAGCCATGCGTTACGTTACCCCCCGCAAAGCCGCCGTCGGAATGGGCGCCTCGCATACCGGGACCGAACATCACTGGTGGATGACGGTCAGCTCGGCCGCTTTGGCGCTGCTGACGCCGTCCTTCCTGATGGTCATGGGCACCGCGCTGCAATTGCCGGATCGTGCCGAAATCCTGCTGTACTTCACGCGGCCCTATCCGGCCATCGTCGTCGCCATCTTCATGACGCTCGGGATGATGCATTTCATCAGGGGCAGCCGGATCATGATCGACGATTACCTGGAACATACGGCCCGCAAGGTCGCGGTCATCGGCTTTACCGCCTTCGGCTGGGTGGTCATTGCCATGACACTTTTCGCGCTGGCGCGTATCCAGCTTGCCTTCGCACAGGCCGTCTGAGGTTCACATGTCCGAGAATACCGAAAACCGCGAAGCAGAATCGATTGCCGCGAAATATCCCTATGTCGTCCATGACTACGATGTGGTTGTGGTCGGTGCCGGCGGCGCGGGCCTGCGCGCGACGCTGGGGATGGCCGAGCAGGGTCTGCGCACCGCCTGCGTGACCAAGGTCTTCCCGACCCGTTCGCATACCGTGGCAGCCCAGGGCGGGATCGCCGCCAGCCTGTCCAATATGGGTCCGGATAACTGGCAGTGGCATATGTATGACACCGTCAAGGGGTCCGACTGGCTGGGCGATACGGACGCGATGGAATACCTCGCCCGCGAAGCGCCCAAGGCGGTTTACGAGCTGGAACATTACGGCGTGCCGTTCAGCCGGACCGAGGAGGGCAAGATCTATCAGCGCCCCTTCGGCGGCCACACCACCGAATTCGGCGAAGGCCCACCGGTGCAGCGCACCTGCGCCGCCGCCGACCGGACCGGTCACGCCATCCTGCACACGCTTTATGGCCAGTCGCTGAAGAACAACGCGGAATTCTTCATCGAATATTTCGCGCTCGACCTGATCATCACCGATGGCAAATGCACCGGCGTCGTCTGCTGGAAGCTGGATGACGGCACCATGCATGTCTTCAATGCCAAGATGGTCGTGCTGGCCACGGGCGGTTATGGCCGCGCCTATTTCAGTGCCACGTCGGCCCATACCTGCACCGGCGATGGCGGCGGCATGGTCGCGCGCGCCGGCCTGCCGCTTCAGGACATGGAGTTCGTCCAGTTCCACCCGACCGGCATCTATGGCTCGGGCTGCCTGATTACCGAAGGCGCGCGGGGCGAGGGCGGCTATTTGACCAATTCCGAAGGCGAGCGGTTCATGGAACGCTATGCCCCGACCTACAAGGATCTAGCCAGCCGCGATGTTGTCAGCCGCTGCATGACGATCGAGATCCGTGAAGGACGCGGTGTCGGTGACGAGAAGGACCACATTTTCCTGAACCTCATGCATCTTGATCCCGAAACACTGCATGAACGCCTTCCGGGCATTTCGGAATCGGCCAAGATCTTCGCGGGCGTCGATGTGACGCGCGAACCGATCCCGGTCCTTCCGACCGTCCATTACAACATGGGCGGCATCCCGACGAACTATTGGGGCGAAGTTCTTGATCCGACGTCTGAAAACCCGGACCATGTCTTTCCGGGCCTGATGGCCGTGGGCGAGGCGGGCTGTGCCAGCGTGCATGGGGCGAATCGCCTCGGCTCAAATTCGCTTATCGATCTGGTGGTGTTTGGACGTGCGGCGGCGATCAAGGCCGGCGAAGTCGTGGACGCGAGCAGTCCTGTTCCGGCGACCAACGCGCCCGCGGTCGAAAAAATCCTCGAACGCTTTGACCGCATCCGCTATGCCAGTGGCGGCACACCGACGGCAGTGCTGCGCGACCTGATGCAGCGCACGATGCAGGCCGACGCGGCCGTCTTCCGCACTGACAAGAGCCTTGCGGATGGTGTTGAAAAGATGACAGAAATCGCCGCCAAACTGGATGATCTTCACGTCACCGATCACGGGCTGATCTGGAACACCGACCTGATGGAAACGCTGGAACTCACGAACCTCATGCCGAACGCGATGGCCACCATCGTCGCGGCCGAGGCGCGCAAGGAATCGCGCGGTGCCCATGCCCATGAGGATTGGCCCGACCGCAATGACGAGGAGTGGCGCAAGCACAGTCTGGCGTGGGTTGATGGCAACAATGTGACGCTCGACTATCGCCCGGTCCATCTTGATCCGCTGACGAAAGAAACCGAAGGTGGTATCGATCTGAAGAAGATAGCACCTAAGAAAAGGGTTTACTGATGCGTCTTATTCTTTCCCTTGGCGCCGCCTCGCTGGTACTTGCCGGTTGTGTGGCCCGTGTTCCGCCCAGCCAGCCGACCTCGCCCATTCCGACCCCGCCGCCGGTGACCCAGCCGACGACGACGTTGGACAGTTCGACCCGTGGGGTCGCGCGTGACGTGGTCAACCGCGAGATGGCCAAGCGGCTGCCGGGTCGTAACGTCGCCCCCTATACCGATTGCGTGCTGAACAACGCGTCGATGGCGGAACTGTCCGATATCGCAGCGCGCGGCGTCAGCGATGCAGGAACGGCGGCGTCTTCAGTCGCGACGATCGTGCAGCGGCCGGCGGCGACGCAGTGCATCGCCAAGGTGGCGGCGACGGCCTGATGCGACATGCGGCACTTCTTGCGGTGATGATCGGGCCGGCGGCGCTTGCTGCCTGCGCGCCCCTGCCGCTGGAAAGTGCCGAACGCGTCTGCCTTGACGACGCCCGCGCGGCGACCGGCCCGGAAGGACGGGTCGCCGTGGGCGTCGGCAACAGCAGCCGCTATGGAAGCGGGACGTTCGGCCGGTTCGAGGTTTCGGTCTCGTCCGATTACATCATGGGCCGCGACCCGTCCGAGGTCTATGCCGCCTGCGTACAGCGCCGTTCCGGACAGCCGCCGTCCCGCCCCCTTTACGACCAGCCCGGCTGGTCGGGAAACCGGTGATACCATGTCGCGACAGCGCCTGACGCGACATAACCAGCAATTCGACGCCTTCCAGGTCCGCAGGACCCAGAAGAAAGGAGCCTGACAATGGTCGAGTTTTCCCTTCCCAAGAACAGCAAGATCAAGGTCGGCAAGACCTGGCCAAAGCCGGAAGGCGCGACCAATCTGCGCAAGTTCAAGATCTATCGCTGGGACCCCGATACCGGAGAGAACCCGCGGATCGACACCTATTTCGTCGATCTCGACAAATGCGGCCCGATGGTTCTGGACGCGCTGATCAAGATCAAGTCGGAAATCGACCCGACGCTCAGCTTCCGGCGGTCCTGCCGTGAAGGGATCTGCGGGTCCTGTGCGATGAACATCGATGGCGGCAACCATCTGGCCTGCATCTACGGCATTGACGAGGTGAAGGGCGATGTCAGCATCTACCCGCTGCCGCATATGCATGTGGTCAAGGACCTGATCCCGGATCTGACGCATTTCTATGCCCAGCACGCCAGCATCAATCCTTATCTGATCACCAAATCGCCCACGCCCGGCAAGGAATGGCGCCAGTCCATCGACGACCGCAAGAAGCTGGATGGACTTTATGAGTGCATCATGTGTGCCTCGTGCTCGACTTCCTGCCCCAGCTATTGGTGGAATGGTGACAAGTATCTGGGCCCGGCGACGCTGCTGGCCGCTTATCGCTGGATCATCGACAGCCGGGACGAGGCCACGCCGGAACGGCTGGACCAGCTGGAAGACCCGTTCAAGCTGTATCGCTGCCACACGATCATGAACTGCACCAATACCTGCCCGAAGGGGCTGAACCCGGCTAAGGCCATTGCCGAGATCAAGCATATGCTGGTCGACCGCATCGTTTGACCCGGTTGTGAACCGCTTACGCCGCGTCGCAGCTTGATTATGCTGCGGCGCGGCGTTATCTTTTCACCGGGAGGAACCACGAAGCCCGAGGTTCGACCGATGAACAACCCAGAAAAGAAATCCTTGCCTGATCCCAAGCCCGCGCTGGCGGCTTTGGACCAGATGTTCGCCTATTTCACCTTTGAAACCAAGGTGAAGTCCGCCTGAACAAGCGTCGGCGCGGGCGTTGCCCCCGCGCCGACGCACCTTCAGTCGGGGGCTGCTTGTTCCAGATCGGGCATTACATCGCCAGTCATGGCAAGACGCTCGATTGCGGCCTTGATTTCATTATCCCAGATATACTGGTCCAACTGGCCAAGCGCGCGGGGAAGATCGAAGGTCATCGCCTCGACCTGATCCTGACGCGCCGCCAGGTCGTGGGGATAAGGTTCGCCGAACTGGGCCAGCACCGCACCGAATTCCGACCCGTGACGTGACATATCGTTGCGTTTGAACGCCTGAACCAGTTCGGGCAGATCCGCCCCGGCCTCACTCTCCAGCAGATAATAGCCGACGCCGCCATTCCCCGCCCGGATGCTGAAGGCTGACAGCATCGCCAGATCGCGCCGGATCTGGCCTGCATCGCCCGTCGGCGCCTCCTGCGGATCAGCGCGCCAGTCGTCGGCGCAGATCCGCATTGAAATCGCCAGATAGCGCAGCATTCTGTCCTTCGACACGCCTTGCAGCATCCGTTCGGTTTCTGCCGCATCGCTTCGCAGGATCTGCATCGCGGTTGCAGGAATCTTATCCGCGATGCCGTTCCATCTGTCATTCAAATCACGCAGCGCCGCGTCGATCCGGGTGTCCCTAACCTGGCCCGTCGCGTCGTCCACCAGCATCGGATAGCGATCATAGGGGCTGTCGACGGTTCCGAAGACGGCAATCCCTTCGCTGATCAGGTCCGCTTGTGCCTGCAGGCCGTTTCGCTGCAGCGCCTGCTGATAAAGGCGTATCAGGTCCGGCTGGGTCAAAAGCACAATCTGTTGCAGTGCGTTTTCGCCCGTGCTGACTGCGTCGATGGCAGTCAGCAACAGCGCATCCCGCCGGGTCGCGGGCATCGCGTCAAGCTCTGCCACAAGTGCCTGGGCACGTTGCTGTGCCGCTGCCCGGTCCTGCTGCTGCCATTTCAGCATATCATCCTGAAGCTGTCGCGCCGCGGCCAGTTCGTCCGCGGCCAGTTCGTCCGGGGGCAGATCGCCCGGAATGGCAGGCGCTTCGCTGAATGACACCAGACGTGCCGCGTCCCTGATGCGATGGGCCTGGGCGCGCAGGCTGTCATCCAGCGGATATTCGACCTGACCGCCGGGCGCGCAATAGGCAGGCGCCTGCGCCTGTGCGGCGCAGCAGGACGCGGCCAGAATGGCAAGGGAGACGGCGGGGAGAAAAATAAACCGATCACCAGACATCGAACAAACCCGTTGCAATAAGGCTATTCTATCGGCGGGGCGGCATCTGGCAAGTTTTCCAGAAGGAAGCGTTCGAAATCGTCCAGATCTACCGGATCGAACTGACCGAAGCCCTGCATCCAGATGGACGCCTGCCGCAAGCCGTCAGGGTCAAGCCGGCACCATGTGATGCGTCCGCGCTTTTCCTGCTGGATCAGGCCGGCACCCGCCAGCACGACCAGATGCTTGGACACCGCCGCAAGGCTGACCTCGAACGGCGCGGCCACGTCGCTGACGGCCATGTCGTCTTCCAGCAGCATCGCCAGAATCCGTCGCCGGGTCGGGTCGGCAAGGGCCGAAAAGATCTGATCCAGGCGCTGTTCGTGGGTGGGCATGGGGAAATTCAGGCCTTCATACTCAACTGATCGGTTGAATTATGCGGCAGGCCGCAGGTCCGTGCAACTGGCCTATGCCGAAGATGCGGTCAGATGAATGTGAACAATTTCAGATGGTTGACAGGAGTGGCGATCTGCTTGACTCAGAAGCTGACGCCCCCTATCACCACCACCGAGATAACAGGGGTGTGAATCTTGCCCGATCACGACCACGGTGCGCCTGATCCGGAACGGCTGAGGCGGCTGGAAGAGCGGTTGGTGCAGGCGAGAACCCCTAAGACGCCCTCGAATGCGCGGGTCACGATGCGACATGCCGATACGGCCTGGAGGATGGTGATCGAGCTGGTTTCGGGACTCGGGATCGGGTTCGGTATCGGCTTCGGACTGGACAGTTTCTTCGGCACGATGCCGATCTTTCTTGTCCTGTTCCTGCTTTTGGGGTTGGCCGGTGGGATCAAGGTGATGCTTGGCACTGCCGAAGAATTGCAGCGCAAAGCTGCCGAGGATGTGCAGGGAAACCTGCCGCAAGTGAGGGATGACAAACGTGGCGACGGAAGCTGATACCGGCCTTGCCTTCCACCCGATGGATCAGTTCATGGTCAAGCCGCTGTTCGGCGGCGGGGCTGTTCATTGGTATACGCCCACCAATGCGACGCTGTGGTTCGCGCTGACCCTGATTGCGGTCATCGCGCTGCTGGTGTTCGGCACCCGCGGTCGCGCCGTCATTCCCAGCCGGGTGCAGTCGATTGCCGAAATGACCTACGGCATGGTCCACAAGATGGTGGAAGACATCACCGGCAAAGAGGGCCTGCGCTACTTTCCTTACGTAATGACGCTGTTCTGCTTCATCATCTTCGCGAACTATCTGGCGCTGATACCGAAAAGCTTCTCGACCACGTCGCATATCGCCGTGACGGCTGTGCTGGCACTGTTCGTTTTCATCGGCGTGACCGTGCTGGGCTTCGTTAAGAACGGCATGCATTTCCTTGACCTCTTCTGGGTCAAGTCGGCGCCGCTTGCGCTGCGTCCTGTTCTGGCAGTGATCGAGTTGATCTCGTATTTCGTGCGGCCGGTCAGCCATTCCATCCGACTTGCTGGCAACGTCATGGCAGGCCATGCCGTGATTAAGGTCTTCGCCGCCTTTGCCGCCATCGCGTGGATTGCACCGCTGGCCATTCTTGGCATCGTCGGCGTCTATGCGCTGGAGGTGCTGGTCTGCATCATCCAGGCCTATGTCTTCACCATCCTGACCTGCGTCTATCTGAAGGACGCGCTGCATCCGTCGCACTGACGGGCACAGGTCAGGCTTCCAATCCTCAATTCCATAAAGCCTCAAGGAGCATAAAACATGGAACAAATGGGTCAGTATCTCGGCGCGGGTCTTGCTTGCATCGGTATGGCGGGCGCCGCCATCGGTGTGGGCAATGTTGCCGGCAACTACCTGTCGGGCGCCCTGCGCAACCCGTCGGCTGCCGCTTCGCAGACCGCCACGCTGTTCATCGGCATGGCCTTCGCCGAAGCTCTGGGCATCTTCTCGTTCCTGGTTGCGCTGCTGCTGCTGTTCGCAGTCTGATCCCCTGCCATCCTTGCGGTTGGATGGGGCCGCGCGCCCCATCCGATTGTAACTTGAACGGCCAGAGGTAGGATATGTTCAGCCTGTTGCAACAAGCGGCCGAAACGGCTGCTGAAACCGGAACCCACGCGGAAGCCGCGAATTCCGAAGCTGCGGTCGCCGCGGCAACCGCTTCGGCGGAACATGGTGCCGACGCTGCAGGCCATGCTGCCGAAGCTGGTGGGCATGCCGCAGAAGTCGCGCAACATGCCGTGGGCATGCCGCAGCTTGATACCCAGTATTTCGGCAACCTGATCTTCTGGTTGCTGGTCACCCTGGGGCTGATGTATTGGGTGCTGTCGAAAGTCGCACTGCCGCGCATCGCGGGCGTTATCTCGGACCGTCAGGGCGTCATCACCGGCGATCTGATGCAGGCCGAGGAATACAAGAAAAAGGCCAAGGACGCCGAGGCAGCTTACGGTCAGGCCCTGACCGATGCCCGGAATGAGGCCAATAAGATCATCGCCGCGCAAAAGGGCGATATCCAGAAGGATCTGGACGAAGCCATTGCCAAGGCCGACGCCGAAATCGCCGCCCGTTCGGTGGAATCGGAAAAGCGCATCGGTGCGATCCGCGACAGCGCCACCACCGACGCCCGCAGCGTCGCGCGCGAAGTCACGGCCGAATTGGTTCGTGCCTTCGGTGGCAATGCCGATGAAAGCGCGATCGACGCCGCTGTCGATGCCCGCCTGAAAGGGGCCGTGTGATGAAGAAACTCGCCATTCTGCTGTCGCTGTCGGCAACGCCCGCGCTTGCCGCGACGGGTCCGTTCTTCAGCCTGCGCAATACCGATTTCATCGTCACGATCGCGTTTCTGATCTTTGTCGGCATCCTTGTCTATTTCAAGGTGCCCCAGATCATCGGTGGTCTGCTGGACAAGCGCGCCGAAGGTATTCGCGCCGATCTGGAGGAGGCAAAGCGTCTGCGGGAGGAAGCGCAAGAGGTTTATGCCACCTATGAACGCCGCCAGCGCGAGGTGAAAAGCCAGGCGGACGAGATCGTCGCCAATGCCAAGCGCGAGGCTATTGCCCAGGCCGACAAGGCGAAAGCCGATCTTGATGCTTCGATCCAGCGCCGCCTGAAAGCGGCGGAGGACCAGATTGCTTCGGCAGAAAGCGACGCAATTCGCGCGGTTCGCAACAGCGCCGTTGCAACGGCCGTCGCCGCCGCCAGCGAGATCCTGCGCCAGCAGGGGGCAGCGGCAGATCGCAGTGCAAGCATCGACGATGCCATCGCAGAAGTGGCCGCGCGGCTGCACTGAACAAAGCCTAAGGGACAGGGAGTCCGAAGGCCCGGCCGCAATGAGCGTGCCGGGCCTTCTTCTGTCGGATGCTAACGACCGTGTCATCTGCAATCCAACATCTGCTTTCACACGGTCAGATAAAACGATGGCCGCAATATGGAAAAGGCCGGGTGCTTCAGCACCCGGCCTTTCCGTTTCCACGCGTCTGTCTGTCGATCAGCGGGTGGGGCGGATCAGGATTTCCACCCGACGGTTCTGCGCGCGGCCAGCCTGCGTCTCGTTCGACGCCACCGGCTGGCTTTCGCCACGACCGACCATCGCCAGGCGCGATCCCGACACACCAGCGGCGGTCAGAATGCCGCCGACGGACTGCGCGCGACGCTGCGACAGGTCCATATTATGCGCATCCGAAGCGGTCGAATCCGTGTGGCCATAAATTTCGACGCGGCTGTTGGGATACTGCTGCAGGCTTTGCGCAAGACCGTAAAGGTCGTTCTGCGCCTGACCCGAGATCGCCGCGCTGTCGGACGCGAACAACAGACCCGAAGGCATGATCACCTGCAGATGGTCGCCGCGGTTGATGATCTGCACGCCGGGCGAGGTCATGACCTGACGCAGCTGCTTTTCCTGCGCTTCCAGCACATTTCCGGCAACCGCACCGGCCGCCGCACCCAGAACAGCGCCCTTGATGATGTCGTCGCCCTGGTTGTTCTTGTCACTGTCGCGGCCCGCACCGTAAAGACCGCCCAGGACCGCACCGGCAACGGCGCCCTGCTGGGTTTTCGACATATTGCTGCCGACGGTCGTGCCGTCCGGGTTGGTGCAGGCGCCAAGCCCGATCACACCAGCCGCGCCAAGAAGAAGGGAGATCCGCATATTCATCTGCTTGCCTTTCCGTCAGTTGCTTAAAGTGCCGTCCAGGCACACATTGGTTCTCAAACGCGGCGATATTTGCACAGGTTCCGCGATTTTCCTAGCAGTGGCGCGGTTAGTCGGCTGAAATCCGGTCACATTCTCTGGATTATTTCGACGCTCGGCCTCCGGTTTGCGCGATCCGCGCTTGAACTGCGATTATGCTGCAGGCAAAGACAGGGACCATGGCCAGTCTGCCCAAGCCCTTGCCCTATGCCCAGCAGGTCGCGATCTTCTCGCGGCTGAGCGACGCCAATCCGGCGCCGGTGACCGAATTGCATTACGACAACCCCTTTCAGCTGGTTGTTGCCGTGGCACTTTCGGCGCAGGCGACGGATGTGGGGGTCAATCGTGCGACGAAGGATCTGTTTGCGCAGGTGCGCACCCCGCAGCAGATGCTGGAACTGGGCGAGGAACGGCTGATCGAACATGTCAAGACAATCGGTCTGTTCCGCCAGAAGGCCAGGAATGTGATGAAGCTGTCGCGTATCCTGGTCGAGGATTATGGCGGGGAGGTCCCATCAAGCCGGGCGGCGTTGATTTCGCTGCCGGGGGTTGGGCGCAAAACCGCGAATGTTGTGCTGAACAGCGCCTTCGGGATACCTGCCCAGGCTGTCGACACACATATCTTCCGCGTCGGCAATCGCACGCATATCGCCCCCGGTCGCGACGTGGATGAAGTCGAACGCGCAATCGAGGACAACATCCCCGCGCCCTTTCAGCAGAACGCCCATCATTGGCTGATCCTGCATGGCCGCTATATCTGTCAGGCGCGGCGCCCGCGCTGCACGATCTGCCTTATCAACGATCTCTGCCCATTTGAGGAGAAGACCGAATGACCGCTTTCGACGTGATCGGTATCGGCAATGCAATCATCGACGTGATCGCCCCAATCGAAGACAACGACCTGCAATCGCTGGAGGTCGAGAAGGGGATCATGCAGCTGGTCGATCGCGAAAGGTCTGAATACCTGCTGGCACAGCAGGCTCAACGTGGCCGGGCGCGGCTGGTGCCGGGCGGCTCTGTCGCCAATACCCTGGCCGGCATCGGGCGGATGGGCCTCAGGACGGCATTCATCGGCCGTGTCGCGGATGACGAGTTGGGCCAGGCCTATGCCCGCGACACCGAGGCGGATGGCACCCGTTTCGTCAATGCGCCGGTGGCTGGTGGCAATCTGCCGACCTCGCGCTCTATCATCTTCGTGACGCCTGATGGCGAGCGGTCGATGAACACATACCTGGGCATCTCGGCCAATCTCGGACCGGACGACGTGGCCGAGGAGGTTTTTGCCGGTAAGCACTGGCTGTTTCTTGAAGGCTATCTGTTTGACAAGCCGGCGGGAAAATCTGCTTTCCTGGCAGCGGCCGATGCGTGCCACAAATCCGGCGGGCAAGCCGGAATCGCGCTGTCGGACCCGTTTTGCGTGGACCGTCACCGCGACGATTTCCGC
The DNA here is from genome assembly GCA_005768755.1 of Paracoccus denitrificans. Taxonomy (GTDB): domain Bacteria; phylum Pseudomonadota; class Alphaproteobacteria; order Rhodobacterales; family Rhodobacteraceae; genus Paracoccus; species Paracoccus denitrificans_B. The sequence goes on from VAFL01000001.1 coordinate 79,065, forward strand.
AACCTCGTGTCGCAGTCGCTGGATTACGTCATCGGCAATGTCCACGAATGGGAATCGCTTTATCAGACCAATATCGACGATGCGCTGAAACAGGCCGTCAATGATTGCGGCACGGTTATCTGCACACGTTCGGGCGATTCAGCACTTCTGTTCCGGCATGGCGCGCGGGTCGAGGTGCCGGTCCATCGGGTCGCACCCGTTGATGCGACGGGTGCGGGTGATCAGTTCGCAGCCGGTCTGATCTTCGGCCTTGCCTCTGGCGTGGATCTGGAAACAGCCGGGCGCATGGGCGTCATGGCCGCGTCCGAGGTGATCAGCCATGTCGGCGCGCGGCCCGAGCGTGATATGCTGCCCGAATTCCAGGCAGCGGGGCTGATCTAGGGGCTGTCGCGATGTGATGCCGCAGGCTTGGCGCCGCGTCCGAAATCGGGCGCGGCGGTGTCCTGTCCGGCTTCGATGATACCGCGACGAATGGCACGCGTTCGGGTGAAATAGTCGTGCAGCGCTTCGCCATCGCCCATGCGGATGGCGCGCTGCAGCACGAACAGCTCCTCGGTGAAGCGTCCGAGGATGTCCAGCACGGCCTCCTTGTTGGTCAGGAAAACATCGCGCCACATCGTCGGGTCGGATGCCGCGATGCGGGTGAAGTCCCGAAAACCGGCGGCGGAATACTTGATGACCTCGGATTCAGTGACGCGCTTCAGGTGATCGGCCACACCCACCATCGTATAGGCGATCAGGTGCGGTGTATGACTGGTCACAGCAAGAACCAGATCGTGATGCGCAGGCTCCATATCCTCCACATTGGCGCCAAGCGCGCGGATGAAGCGGCGCAGGCGTGACAGCTCCTCGGGGTCGGTGCCTTCGGTCGGCGTCAGCAACCACCAACGATTCTCGAACAATTCGGCGAATCCCGAATAGGGGCCGGAGTGTTCGGTCCCGGCAAGGGGATGACCCGGAATGAAATGCACATTCGCCGGCAGATGCGGGGTAACCTGTGCGATGACCTCTTGCTTGACAGAGCCCACATCCGTGACGACCGCACCCGGCTTGAGATGCGGCTTGATATCGGCCATGACCTTGCCCATTGCGCCGACAGGCACGCAAAGGATCACCAGATCGGCATCGCGCACCGCGGCAGCCGGGTTGTCGACCACCTCGTCAACCAGTTTAAGATCACGGGCCGCCGCGCGCGTTTTTGCGCTGCGCGACGTGCCGGACACTTTACCGGCGACACCTGCTTCGCGGGCACCGAGTGCGATCGAACCGGCGATCAGGCCCAGACCGATCAAGGCCACCTTCTTGTAAATGACGCTCATTGGTGGTCCCTTTCGGCCATGAACTGGCCAATGACATGGGCCACGCGCCGACAAGACGGCTCGTCCCCGATGGTAATGCGCAGGCAATTGGGCAGACCGTAGCCGGCCACGCGGCGCACGATCAGCCCCTCGGCTTTCAAGGCTTCGTCGCAGGCATTGGCAGTGGACTCGTCGGCGAAGCGGGCAAGGACGAAATTGGCATGGCTTTCGTCGCAGCCGATGCCCATATCGTTCAGCGCCTGCCTAAGCCATGCACGCCATCTGGCGTTATCGGCGCGACAGCGCGCGACATGGGCCTGATCACGCATCGCGGCCTCGGCCGCGGCAAGCTGGACGCCGGAAAGGTTGAAGGGCTGGCGGACCCGGTTCATCACGTCGATTATCGGGCGTTGGGCGTAACCCCAGCCGATGCGCAGTCCGCCCAGCCCGTAAATCTTTGAAAACGTGCGTGTTGCCAGGACGTTTGAATAGCTGTCGGCCAGGGCGAAATCCTCCGAGAACGCATCTGCCGCAAATTCGGTATAGGCACCGTCATGGACCAGCAACACATCGGCGGGCAGGGCCGCAGCCAGCCGCCGGATCTCTGTATCGGGCAGCATTGTGCCAGTCGGATTGCCGGGATTGGTCAGAAACACGATCCGGGTCCGTGCGCTGACCGCATCCAGAATCGCATCGACATCGACGCGGCGGTTGTCTTCGGGGACAGAAACAGGAAATGCGCCAGCGGCCTGGGCCAGAATTGGATACATGGAAAACCCATGTTCGGTCATGATGACCTCGTCCCCTGGTCCGGCAAAGCATTGGGTGGCGAATTGCAGCACCTCATCGGAACCTGCGCCGCAGATGATCCTGTCGCGATCAAGGCCGTGGACCTCTGCGATTGCGGTGCGCAGGCTCGAATGGTCGGTGTTCGGATAGCGGTGCAGCTGGTGTGCGGCGCGCACCACGGCATCACGAGCCTTGTCCGAGGGGCCATAGGGGTTTTCGTTCGAGGACAGCTTGACAACATTCTCGCGGCCCTCGATCCGGGCAGCCCCGCTGACATACAGCGCGATATCCATGATGCCCGGCTGTGGCCGGATGCTGGGCTGGTCGGACATGGCTGTCTCCTTTTCGACCCGAGTGTCTTAGCCGGGGCGCCGGCTGTTGGAAAGCGGACTTCTCCTGTTTTGACCATGCGTTGCTTGGGCGCGTCACCGTTGCGCGCGGACATCTGGCCGCACGGATATTCGTCGTTGCGCGCAAGGCTGGCGCCGCCATAAGGTGCCGTCGAACCAAGGGGAGATTGATGATGACCGATGAACTGGGTTTCGATACGCGCGCCATCCATGCCGGCACGCCGCCCGATCCGGCCACGGGTGCCCGGCAGGTGCCGATCTACCAGACAACGGCCTATGTGTTCCGCGATGCCGACCACGCCGCCAAGCTGTTCGCCCTGCAGGAGGTTGGCTATATTTATTCTCGTCTGACCAATCCGACTATCGGCGCACTGCAGAACCGCATTGCCGATCTGGAAGGTGGCGCTGGCGCGGTCTGCTGTTCGTCGGGTCACGCGGCGCAGATCATGGCGCTGTTTCCGCTGATGGGGCCGGGCAAGAACATCATCGCTTCGACCCGGCTTTACGGTGGCACCGTCACCCAGTTCAGCCAGACCATCAAGCGCTTCGGCTGGTCGGCGAAATTCGTCGATCTGGACGACCCGGACGCTATCCGGGCTGCCATCGACGATGACACACGGGCGATCTTCTGCGAGTCGATCTCGAACCCGGCGGGATATGTGACCGACATCCCGGCCATTGCCGCCATCGCTGATGAGGCCGGCATTCCACTGATCGTCGATAACACGTTGGCCAGCCCCTATCTGTGCCGTCCGATCGAGATGGGCGCCACGCTGGTGGTGCACAGCCTGACCAAATACATGACCGGCAACGGCACGGTGACCGGCGGTGTGGTGGTGGACAGCGGCAAGTTCGACTGGTCGGCCAGCGGCAAGTTCCCGTCGCTGTCAGAGCCGGAACCGGCCTATCACGGCCTGAAATTCCACGAGGCGCTTGGCCCGATGGCCTTCACATTCCACGGCATTGCCATCGGACTGCGCGATCTGGGCATGACGATGAATCCGCAGGGTGCGCATTACACGCTGATGGGGATTGAAACGCTTGGCCTGCGCATGCCCAAACATGTCGAGAACGCGCAGAAGGTCGCCGAATGGCTGGAAAACGACGCCCGGGTCTCGTCCGTCAGCTACGCCGGACTGGCGTCGTCGCCCTGGAACGAAACCGCGAAGCGGGTCTATCCCAAGGGGGCAGGGGCGCTGTTCACATTTTCGCTGAAGGGCGGGTATGACGCGGCAGTGAAGCTGGTCGATAACCTGAAACTTTTCAGCCATGTCGCCAATCTGGGCGATGCACGGTCATTGGTCATTCACTCCGCGTCAACCACGCACAGCCAGTTGACGGATGATCAGAAAATCGCGGCGGGTGCCGGCCCGGACGTGGTGCGCCTGTCCATCGGGATCGAGGATGCAGACGATCTGATCGCGGATCTTGATCAGGCACTGGCAGCCGCCAGCGCCTGATTTGGTTGTGCCGCCCGGCCGGAACGATTCCGGCCGGATACTCGTCATCAGTTCGCTGGTGCGGGCTGCGTATCGGACGGCGCAGCCTCATCCGCCGGTGCCGGGTCCTGACCGGTCGGTGCGGGTACGACGGGCGCCGGCGCGGTCTCTGCCGGCGCTGGATCGGGCTGCGAAGCGCCTTCCGGTGCGGGTTCGCGCGGTTGCGCCTCTGCCGGGGGTTGCGCGTCTGCCGGGCCGCTGCCGTTATCATCAGGCTTCGCCATGTCGCACGCGTTACCGCCGAGTGAGAAGCTTACGTCCACATCGGCTGTGAACGCCACTTCGCCGCCTTCGACAGGGATACTTTTTGCGTCAGCCTCGGCGCCCATGGCGCGCATCATCACCGGGCCGGGCGGCACCATTTCGGCCTTGGGCTCGCCGATCTTCATGATCGGGCCCAGTTCGACGCCCGCCGCTTCCGCCATCACCTGTGCCCGGTGGGTGGCATCGTCCACGGCCAGTTTCAGCGCCTCGTCCTCGGCTGCTTGGGAATCGTCGCGGATGAAGCGGATTCCCTGCATTTCGTTCGCCCCGGCGCCCACGATGCTGTCCAGCACCTCGCCCGCGCGCGCAATCTCGGTCACGCGCACAGTCAGCAGGTTCTGCGCCATGTAGCCTTCGATCGAGGGTGCCGCGCCACTTGACGGGTAGTTCATCATCGGGTTCAGCGACAGGCCAGAGGTTTGGATGTCGCCCTCATCGACGCCCGCCCCTTGCAGCGTGTCCAGCACCGCCTGCTGACGGGTCGCATTGTCCTGCATCGCCTGGGCAGCCGTATCGGCCTGCGTCGTCACACCAAGCGAGATCATCACCTGGTCCGGGGCTACACGGGCCTCGCCATGCCCTGACACGCTCAGGATGCCGGGCTTCGCACAATGTCCCTTGGCGCCGGGTCCGCCGGGGGCCGCCGCTGCGGGCACGGCCAAAAGGGCCACGCTGGCGGTACCGGCAAGGGCTGCGATCATGCTGCGTTTGGGGAAGGGGGTCATGTCTGATCCTCGTTGTTCGTTTGTCCGGCGATAACGCGCGCTGATGCGGATTTGTTCGATCACAACTGCGCGCGTCCTTCCCATGCGGTCCAGTTCGGGTTATTCAGGTAAAAAACAACGCCGGCCGACAAAGGCAGAGCATATGAACGAGCAGATGGTCAAAGGGGCCCCGCCCCCAAACGGGGATTTCGCATTGGGCTTCCAGCCTGATGGGGTGCAGCTTTTGCACCGCCACGGCAATGCCTGGGCAGAGCTGGGAAAGGCGCAATTCAACGCCGACCTCAGGGATGGCTTGGGCGATTTCGTCCAGCAGCTGCGGGCGGCGAACGCGCCTGCCGTTTCTCTGGTCATCCCGGATGAGCAGATCCTGTACACGGCCCTGGTGCTGCCTGCCGCCGCCGATACCCAAGCCGCATTGAAGGCTGGCCTGGATGGACGGACGCCATATCGCGTGGACGAACTGGCATTTGACTACGCCCCCGCCGATGCAAAGCCCGGTGCGACGGTCAAGGTGGCCGCCGTCTGGCGCCAGACGCTGCAAGAGGCAGAGGATTTTGCCGTTCGTCACGGGTTTGCACCTGATCGTTTCGTCGCGGCCCCGCCTGAGGGGCAGTTTCCCCGTGCACCGGACTTCGGGGCCACCGGACTTGCCGCAGAGTGGGCGCATGCAAGCGCCGATCTTGATCTCTCAGATGAGACGGGGTCCGATACGCCCGCCTCGACACCGGCGGAAACGATGAAGGCGGCGATTGAAACGCCGGTCGTTGCGGTGAAAACGCAGGAACCCACTGCGCCGGTACTGTCGCGTATCACGCCGCACGTTGTCCTGACGGCAACACCCGAAGCAGCCCCGGCACTTGTGTCGGCCTCGGTCAATTCGGGATCGATTGTTCTTCCAGGCGAAATTCGGCCCGATGCCGACCCCGATGAGCCCGCGACCGATAGGGTAGTCGAAGCCAAGGCTGACCCAGGTGCCGAAGCGACCGACGACGCCGCGCCAGCGCCCCGGCCGCTGAAACCGCTTCCGGAAAGGGCGCGCGCATTTCACGAACGCGCCAGCGAAGCGCGCAAGGCCCGTCCGGCGCCGGCTGCCGGCACGCGTCCCGTGGCGCAGGGCGGGCGGCGCAGCGGGTTGGGCGGCGCCCTTCCGTTGGTGGGAATTCTGGTGCTGGGGCTTGGTATTTCGGCCGCGCTGATCGGACGAGAAGAAGCCGAAACACCTGCCGAACCGATGGCCACACAGACTGCTATCCAGCCGACCGAACCGCAAGAGGCGCCACAGGTCGTGACCGCAGATCCGGCGCCGGCTGATGCGCCGCTATCCGAAGCTGTGACGCAGGCAACGCCTGCAACCGATATTGCGTTACCCGAAAATATTGCTCCGCTCGATGCAGGGCAGCAAGGCGTCGATCCTCAGACCGCCGAGGCGGTGCCATCTGTTGCGCCGACGAGTTCGGACGCATCTGTCCAGACTGCGCCCGCTGACAGCGTTGCTTCCGCGACGGAACCGACCGTTATTCCTGCTGACTCGCCTATGGCGGCTGCAATCGCCGCTGCCTATGCGACCGCGCAGCCGCTGACAGATGAGCCAGCGCCGCAGCCGCCGGCGGCGGTTCCTCAGGTTGAAGAAGCGCCTGCTGCCGCAGCCGAGGCCCCGGCGCCGGTCAGGCCCGCGCCGACGCAATCGCGCGCAGCCCCCGACGTCGCAAGTTCCGCCCGCCCACCTTCGCGGCCGCAGAACCTTGTTCGAAGCTCAGCCGCCGCGCAGCAGGCCCCAGCTGCTGCAGAGCAATCGAGACCCGCCGCACAGTCTTCTGCCCCGGCCAGCCGTCCCGCGTCGCGGCCCGCGGCACCAGCCGCAAGCACACAGACATCCGCAACCGCCACGGCGCGCAGCAACCCCGGCGCGCCTGACAGTGCGACGCTCGTCAGTTCCGCACGTCCGAAAACGGCGCCCTCGCGCAGCGAGCCGGCTGCCGCCGCGCCTGATGCGCGGCCAGCTGTCCCGCGCAGCCCGCAGCCTTATGAGCAGCGCCAGCAGCCAGAGCCGAGCGGCGCGCGGCCGCCGCCAAAGCCCCTTACGCAATCCTCCGTTGATGGCGCCGTGCTGCAATCGCAGCCGGCGCCTCGTCATTTTGCCCTGTTCTCGGTTCGGGGGCAGGCCGAGGTGCTGGCACAGATGGATCATCCGTGGATCGCGTTGGCCGCGCCCGAACTGCGCGCGCCCGTTCGCACCGCTGAGGCGCGGCCCGTCCGGCGTCCTGTCATGAACGACGCCAGCGCCTCTGCGGTCGATGCGGCTGTCAGCGAGGCAATCGGCGGTGCGGCCCGTCCGGCGGCACGCGCATCGACTGCGGCACCCGCAACTGCGACTGCGGCGGCCGCGCCCGCATCCGGCGACGTTGTGGCACTGAATCGTTCGGCGCGACCCGCCCACAGGCCCGGCAACGCCAGCACGGCAGGGATATCGGAAGCAACGGACAGCGCCGTTGAAGCAGCCATTGCTTCGGCCGTGTCCAGTTCCGCCGCAGTTCCGGGCCGTGTGGCCCTGCTTCCGCTGACCAGTTCGGCCCGTCCGTCATGGCGTGGCAATCGCAGCGGCGGTGCCGATGCACCCGCCGCCAGCGGCGGTGGCACCGGGGCAGAGGGCACCCTGGCGCCAGAGCCTGAACAGAACGCAGGCCAGTCCCAGGCCGAAGCGGAAGCGGCTGCTTTGGCCGAGCGGCGCAGTCTTGACGAGGAATTGCAGCGACAGGCCGAGCAGCGCATTCGCGAACGCGCGGCCTCGGACGCCCGCGCTGCCGCCCAGGCGAAAGCAGCGGCAGAAGCCCGTGCCCGCGCCCAGGCCGAGGCGGAGGCCGCCGCAGCAGCGCGTCGCAACCAAAGATACCGCCCGCCAGAAGTCGATAATGAACCCGAGGTTGCCTCGGCAGAAAGGGCGCCGGCCAGTGGTGCGGTTGCGGGATCGGCCACGACCAAGGGCATCGACCTCAACGCCACGCAACTGATTGGAACCGTAGGCGCCGGCAAGGCCAGCCGTGGCCTGATCCGCCTGCGCAACGGGCGCATCGTGACCGTGCGCCTGGGTGACAAGATCAACGGGGGCCAGATCTCTTCGATCGGAAATGGTGGGTTGAAATACGTGAAGGCCGGCCGCGAATATAGTTTGCCGATCCTTAACGGCCGCTGATTCTTCATGTCTGATTTTCTGCTGCTTGCCACCGTCTATCTGCTGACGATGCTCATCGCTGTGCCGGTCTCGACCCGTTTGGGTTTGGGGTCGGTGCTCGGCTATCTGATCTCGGGGATCATCATCGGGCCCGTGCTGGGCCTGGCCGGGCACGAGATGCATGACCTGCAGCATTTCGCGGAATTCGGCGTCGTCATGATGCTGTTCATCATCGGGCTGGAGCTGGAGCCGCGCGCACTGTGGGGGATGCGGCGTCGGCTGATTGGACTGGGCGGTCTGCAGATTGCTGGCACGATGGCACTGATCTTTGCGGCCTCGCTGGCGCTTAACCAAAGCTGGCAGGTTTCGCTAGCGCTTGGCATGATACTCGCGCTCAGTTCGACCGCGATCGTGCTGCAGACGCTGTCCGAAAAGAACCTGATGCAGACACGAGGCGGGCGCGACACGTTCGCAGTGCTGCTGACACAGGATATCGCCGTCATCCCGATGCTGGCGCTGATGCCGCTGCTGGCAAGTTACCCCGGCAGCACGACCGCCGAGGAATCCATGGGCGGGGCCTTCATGGCCGGGCTGCCGGGTTGGGCCGCGGCCCTGGTAACGCTTGGCGCAATCGCGTTCGTCGTGCTGGCCGGCAACTATGCGGTGCGGCCGCTGTTCCGATTTGTCCATTCTGCCCGGCTGCGAGAGATGGACACGGTGATGGCCCTGTTCATCGTCGTTGGTATTGCATCGTTGATGAGCTTTGTTGGCCTGTCCCCGGCGCTTGGGACGTTTCTGGCCGGCGTGATGCTGGCAAGTTCCGAGTTCAAGCACGAGTTGGAAAGCCAGATCGAACCCTTCAAGGGTCTGCTTCTGGGCTTGTTCTTCATTACCGTCGGCGCGGGGATGGATTTCGACTTGCTGGCCGAAATGCCGGTGATCGTGATCGGCGTGACGGCAGTTCTGATTGCGATCAAGGCAGCCGTTCTGCACGCCATTGCCCGGATGGTGAAGATGAAGCCGCGCGACCGGGCACTTTTCACGCTGTCGCTGGCGCAGGCCGGTGAATTCGGCTTCGTTCTCATTTCATACGCTGTGGCGGTGAATGTGCTGCCCGACAGGCTTGCCCAGGGCTTCCTGCTGGTCATTGCGCTGTCGATGCTGGTGACGCCACTTCTGTTCATTGCCAATGATCAGATCAGTCGCCGACTGGTCGACCCGATGGGCGACAACCCGCGCCCCGACGTGATCGACGATCAACAACCTGTCATCATCGCAGGGGTCGGGCGGTTCGGGCAGGTCGTGAACCGTCTGGTCACGTTCTCGGGACTGAAGACCACTGTTCTGGATCACGACCTGAAGCTGATTCAGCTGATGCGCCGATATGGTTTCAAGGGCTATTTCGGCGATCCGACCCGCCCCGAAATCCTGGCCGCCGCCGGAATCGAGAAGGCACAGATTCTTGTTGCGGCGCTGGATGATCCCGAAAGCAACATTAAGCTGGTGACATATGTGCGCGAGAAGCGATCAGATATCACCATCATTGCCCGTGCCCGCGACCGGATCACGGTCTACCAGCTTTACGCGGCCGGCGCCGACCACATCGTCCGCGAAATGTACGATTCCAGCTTACGCGTGGGTCGGTATGTTCTTGAAAATGCAGGTTTTTCAGAATACGAGGCACATGAGGCCGAGGCGATTTTCTATAAGATCGACCGTGCCAGCCTGCGCGAGCTCGCCGAATTGTGGAACCCTGCCATCCCCATCGAAGCAAACGAGGCCTACATCTCGCGCACGAAGCGGATCAATCAGGAACTGGAAAACGCGATGATGGAGCGGTTTTCGCACGGCCCTGCGGCTGGCCCTATCAAGACTGACGACCAGGCCGAGGCCGAACACGGGCTGACGGACTAGCTTTCAATTGCAGTGGCCACTTGGACAGAACGGTCATGAAAAAAAGGGCCGCTGACGCGGCCCCTTACAATCGATTGATATCTTATCAAGCCGCGCGGGCGATCAGAACATCGTCGACCTTCTTCTGCGCGCCGGCATTGTCCATTCCGTTGACAGCCGCGACCTCACGGGTCAGGCGGTCCAGTGCAGCTTCGTAAAGCTGACGCTCGGAATAGGATTGCTCACGCTGATCGTCGCTGCGATGCAGATCGCGCACGACCTCGGCAATGGCCAGCAGGTCGCCCGAGTTGATTTTCTGTTCGTATTCCTGCGCACGGCGCGACCACATCGCACGCTTTACGCGGGCCTTGCCCATCAGGGTCGCCAGCGCCTGATCGACCAGATCCGGGCTGGCAAGGCTGCGCATTCCGATTTCGGCCGCGCGGGCGGTGGGAACGCGCAGGGTCATCTTGTCCTTTTCGAACGAAATCACGAACATTTCCAGCGACATGCCGGCGACTTCCTGTTCTTCGATCGAGACGATCTTGCCCACGCCATGGGCGGGGTAAACAACGAAATCATCGGGGCGGAATTCGGATTTCTTGACTTTCGACATTCATTATTCCTTCCAGCTGGTGCGGCCCTTCGCTATCGTTAGCCGCACAAATGGCCTCACGGCAGGGAACTCCCTTTCCGTCAGGCCGGATTTTCAGAACATTGCTCCGTCGGGCAGACGACGGATGGCCTTCCTTTCCAAGCCGGGAGAGGGCATTCACCCGGCTGTTTGTGACAACAATGTATCACAAAATCAGGTCTGAAAAAAGCCGTGTATGCGTGGTTGCGCAGCCGGACGCGGAGGGGCGTATTTGTTTTTCTTTTCAGGGGCTTGAACCGAAGCAGCCTGCAAGCTGTTTCGCAGCACCGCCACAGAATCAGTCGCCTTCGCCGGGATTCGGGCTGAAGTATTTCTCAAGCTTGCCGGACACGCCGTCCATATCCTCATATCCGGGCATAGGGTCTTTCTTCCGCGTGATGACCGGCCAGGATTCCGAATACTTGCGGTTGAATTCGACCCAAGGCTCCATGTCCGGCTCTGTGTCAGGGCGGATTGCGTCGGCGGGACATTCAGGCTCGCATACGCCGCAGTCGATGCATTCGTCGGGATGAATCACCAGCGTGTTTTCGCCCTCGTAGAAACAGTCTACGGGGCAGACCTCGACACAGTCGGTGTATTTGCACATGATGCAATTGTCGGTAACGACATAAGTCATCGGCGTATCCCTTTTCGCATTGGCAATTCACCTAGACCGCTGACGCGGGCCTTTCAAGGCCGTTCTGTGTCGCTTTTTGGGCTGACCGGGAAGGGCAGGGCATCCCGGATTACTGCCTCTGCAAGCCTGGCCAGCGACTTGCGAGATTGGCCAGCCGCAGGGATTGGCGGGTGAAGGACAACCTCGACCCGGCCCTGGACCCTTGCCGACAAGACGGACCTGATATGGGGCCATAGATCCATATTGCCCCACCAGCCGTAGAAGCGGGGATCGCTGCCTGGCGGTGCGTGATAGATCGCTGTGACAGGCTGGATTGCCAGATCTTGCGGCATGCCATCGGCCAGAAAACCCTGGAACAAGGTTGGCTTGAACGGCAAAACCCGCTGGCCGTCGCTGGATGTGCCTTCGGGAAAGAACAGCAACCGATGGCCGGCGCGCGTGCGCGCAGCGAACTCGGTCGTTTGCGCCGAGGCAAGTTTCGGATCGCGGGTCACGAAATGCGTGTCGGTGACGCCTGTCAGAATATTGATGCCCGGCCAGGTCGAAACTTCGGACTTGGCCACGAAGAATATCGGCATGGCGGCATTGAGCGCGAAGATATCCAGCCAGCTGGAATGGTTCGCGACCACGGCACCGGGGCCGCGCATCGGCACGCCACGACGCGTCCAATGCAGCCCGATGGACCACAATACGCCCCTGCAGATACCTTGAACAAATGGTCCGGTCACGGGTCTGCGTGGTCCTGCAAACAGCCTTTCCAGAAAGCGCAGTGGCACCAGAACAATGACGCCCACCATCAGGATGAGAATCCCGGGGATCCCGCGGCGCAGGATGCGCAGCCAACCGCGCAGCCCTGGTCGCGCGGTCTTCGGAAACGGCGCCTCGGTCCAGCCGGGCGGTGTCAGGTCCTGGTCTGCCATCTGGCGGTATAATAGTCGCGGTGCTTCTGCGACATCGCTTTCGTATCCATCAGCAGAAGAACATCCGTCGTATTGAACGCGCGATCAAGAAATGCCCCTTCGCCCACTGTGCCGCCCAGCCGAAGGTAGGCCTTGATCAGCGCAGGCATTCCGACCATTGCTGCCCGGCGATCGAGATCTGACTGGGCAACAAGTTCCATCGTCTGAAAGCCCTCTGGTCGCGCATATGGGCGCAGATATTCAGGCGCGAGGTGGTTGTGATGTAACCAGCTGAGTGGTTGCGCCAGCGCATTGATGTCCAGCCCATGGAACGAGGCCACACCGAACAGGATCTCGATATCGCGCCCAAGAACATATTCCGACAACGCATTCCAAAGCATCAAAAGTCCGACGCCGCCACGATATTCCGGCGATACGCAGGAACGACCAAGCTCCAGCAACCGGCGGCCGGATGCTTTCAGCTTCGTCAGGTCATATTCGCTGTCGCAGTAGAACTTTCCGAAATCCGCGGCGCGCTCTCCCGGAAGCAGGCGATAGACGCCGACGACGTGATCCAGATCGCCCGGATCCCGGCGCGTGTCGACCAGGATCAAATGATCGACGATCGGGTCGAACTCGTCACATTCCAAGCGGGCCTGATGATCCACCATCGGCCCGTCGCCGCCCAGTTCCTCGACAAAGACACGGTAACGCAGGCGCTGCGCGGCCAGAAGATCGGTCTGCTCGATCGCCAGACGGATATCGAAGAAGTTATTGTCCGGGGTCATCGCCTGCCTGTGGTCCGACTTCGGTCGTGTCTAGGCAAGCAACTGGCTGTTTGCAACTGCGCCGCGCGCTTGGGCGGGCTTTTGAATGCCAATTGACTCTCTCATAGGTTGAGCTAACGTCGCTGATATGGCGCTATATGTCTGCATCCGTTTCAACCAGTTCCAGCTCCACCCGGCTGCCGTCGATGACGCGCTTTCCTGCTTCGGCGAAATTGACCGTAATCCTGTCGCCGATGCGCGACTGGACCTGCCCCAGACCCCATTCGGGTGCAGAGGGATGGCGGACGATCATGCCCGGCTCAAGTATCTCATTCATCCGAAGGCTCCTTTGTCATGCAATATGCCCCCCTGACCGCTGCTGCAAACACTTATCCAGATGACGCCTTCGCGGCGCATGTCGTGGCATTGGTCGGATCGCGTCTGTGTCACGATCTGGTGTCGCCACTGGGTGCGATCGGCAACGGGGTCGAGCTGTTGCAGATGGCGGGCTGCAGCGACGGCGATGAGATGCGCCTGATCGAAGATGCGCTGAAGGCGGCGCGTGCGCGGATCAACTGTTTCCGCATTGCCTTTGGCGCAGCCGGCGCGTCGCAACGTGTTTCAGCGGCCGAGTTTGCGGCGCTTGTGGCGGATATCCAGACCTCCAGCCGGTTGCGCATCGGGCTGGATATCGAAGGCGATCATTCGCGCGGCGTGGTCAAGCTGGTCCTTTTGTCGCTGATGTGCATGGAGACGGCGATGCCCTGGGGGGCGCGCGTCATGATCAGCCAGAAGGGCCGTGACTGGCGCATATCGGCGCAGGCTGAGCGGACTCGGCAGGACCCGGCATTATGGGCCCGGCTGGATTGCCCGCGCAGCGGCAAGGCCGAAACCGGCGCGTCAGAAGTTCAGTTCCTGCTGCTGCCATTGACGGCGGCCGAACTTGACCGCCGCGTGATCTGGTCGATGACCGAAACAAGCGTTGAAATCGGGTTCTGAGGGAATGACGGGATCGCCCGTCTTGGGCGCGGACGATCCCCCGGATTCAGGCGCGCGTGGTGCCGTCGCCTGTCACCAGATATTTGAAGCTGGTCAGCTGTTCCGCGCCGACAGGACCGCGCGCGTGCATCTTGCCGGTGGCGATGCCGATTTCGGCCCCCATCCCGAATTCGCCACCATCGGCGAACTGGGTCGAGGCATTGCGCATCAGGATGGCACTGTCCAGCTGCTGGAAGAAACGTGCGGCGGTGTCATCATTTTCAGTCAGTATTGCTTCGGTATGGCCTGAACCGTACCGGCGGATATGGGCAATGGCGTCGTCTACGCCATCGACCAATCGCACAGCAATGATACTGTCCAGGAACTCGTGCCCGAAATCATCTGGCTTTGCGGCGATGGTGCCGGGAATAGCGGCCAGTTCGCCCTCGGCGCGCACTTCGACGCCCGCGTCCAGCAGGTCGCGGATCAGGATGTCGCCGTGCGCCGCATGGAAAGCGCGATCTATCAGCAGGCATTCGGCAGAGCCGCAGACGCCTGTGCGCCGCGTCTTGGCGTTCAGGACGACGCGGCGGGCCTTTTCCAGATCGGCATCGGCATCCGCATAGACGTGACAGATACCCTCAAGATGTGCGAAGACCGGCACCCGCGCTTCGCGCTGCACAAGCCCGACCAGTCCCTTGCCGCCGCGCGGAATGATAACGTCGATCAGCCCCTGCGCGCGCAGCATTGCACCGACCGCATCCCGATCCCGCACAGGGACCATCTGGATCGCGGCCTCGGGCAGGTTTGCGGCGCGCAACCCTTCGACCATGCAGGCGTGAAGCGCGGCCGAGGAATGGATCGAATCGCTGCCGCCACGCAGGATCACCGCATTGCCCGATTTCAGGGCAAGCGCGCCAGCATCGGCTGTCACATTCGGGCGGCTTTCATAAATGACGCCCAGCACGCCAAGGGGCGTCGCCACGCGCTGAATATGCAGGCCCGTGGGGCGATCCCATTCGGCCAGCACGCGGCCCACCGGATCGGGCTGTTCTGCAATCGCCCGCAGGCTGTCAACGATCCCCCGCAGCCGGTCCGGCGTCAACGTCAGCCGGTCGATCATCGCATCGGACAGCCCGGTTTCGCGGGCCTGAGCGAGGTCGCGGGCATTCGCATCCAGAATTTCCGCCTCGCGGTTGCGAACCGCGTCGGCTGCCCCGATCAGGGCTGCGTGTTTGCGTTCAGCGCTGGCGAATGCCAGTTCGGTCGCTGCGTCCCGCGCATCCTGCCCCATGCGGGCAATCAGCGCCTCGGCGGTCTCAATAGCGCCGTCCATGATGTCTCCTTCCGGGGCCATGCCCGGTGAAATGGGGTCACTGCCGACCGTCGGCAAGTGCTGCGACGCCGGGCAGGTCTTTTCCTTCCATCCATTCCAGGAAGGCACCGCCAGCGGTCGAGATGAAGGTGAAATCACCGGCCACACCGGCTTTGTTCAGTGCTGCAACCGTATCACCGCCACCCGCGACCGAGATCAGGCTGCCATCGCGGGTCAGCCTTGCCGCCTCTTGCGCTGCAGCATTGGTGGCGGCGTCGAATGGCGGGATTTCGAACGCGCCAAGCGGGCCGTTCCAGATCAATGTCTTGCTGGCTTCGAATACGCCGCGGATCGCCTCGACCGTATCCGGGCCTGCATCCAGAATCATGGCATCGGCCGGGCAAGCGTCAGCGGCGACGACCTCTGATGGCGCGCCTTCCTTGAACTCGCGCGCGATGACCACATCAAGGGGCAGGTGAATCGCGCAGCCGGTCTCTTCGGCCATGGCCATGATGTCGCGCGCGGTATCGGCCATGTCGCGCTCTGCCAGCGATTTACCGACTTCGATCCCCTTGGCGACAAGGAAGGTGTTGGCCATGCCGCCGCCGATCACCAGATGATCGACCTTCTCGATCAGGTTCGACAGCAGGTCCAGCTTGGTAGACACCTTCGCACCGCCCACAACCGCCACGACAGGACGCTGCGGTTCGCCAAGCGCGGCATTCAGCGCGTCCAGTTCTGCCTCCATCAGCTTGCCCGCCGCCGAGGGCAGCAGCCGGGCCAATGCCTCTGTCGAGGCGTGCGCGCGATGCGCCGCAGAAAACGCATCGTTCACATAAACTTCGCCCAATGCCGCCAGCGAGGCCGCAAAGGTCGGGTCATTGCCTTCCTCGCCCGGATAGAAGCGCGTATTTTCCAGCAACACGACATCGCCGGGCTGCATTGCGGCAACAGCGCGTTTGGCCGGACCACCGATGGCTTCTTCCGCAAAAGTCACCTTCTGGCCCAATGCCGTTTCCAGTGCCGGCACGACCTGCTTAAGCGACATGGCGTCAACGCGCTGCCCTTTCGGGCGGTCGAAATGGGCCAGCAGGACAGGCTTGCCGCCGGCTTCCTGTATCGCCTTGACGGTCGGGACGATCTTTTCGATGCGGGTCGTGTCGGTCACCTGACCGTTCTCGGTCGGAACGTTCAGATCGACGCGGGTCAGCACAACCTTGCCGTCGAGATCCAAATCTTCGATGCGGTTGAATTTCATGTCGGCCTCCGAAGCTTGTTTGACGGGTTTGTGGGCCATCCTCACGGGATCGTCAATGCGCGTGACGGGGACCGCGTGACGGCTTCGTGCGTTGCAGGGCGTAGCAGGACGGTTTAGCTGTAGCTGCGAGCGATAACAGAGGAGGCCCCCATGGCCGAGATCAAAGATCCCGAAAACACCATCATCATCGAGCTGAAGGACGGCCCCGTCACGATCGAGCTTCTGCCCGACGTGGCCCCCAAACATGTCGAGCGCATGAAGGAACTGGCCCGCGCCGGCAAGTATGACAACGTCGCGTTCCACCGTGTGATCGACGGGTTCATGGCCCAGACCGGCGATGTCGAACATGGCAACATGGAAAGCGACTATAACCCGCGCCGTTGCGGCACCGGTGGTTCTGACCTGCCGGATGTGCCGGCCGAATTTTCCAAGCTGCCGCATGACCGGGGCACGCTGGGTGCGGCCCGGTCGCAGAATCCGGACAGCGCCAACAGCCAGTTCTTCATCAATTTCAAGGATAACCATTTCCTCAATGGCCAGTACACCGTTTACGGCCGCGTCATCGACGGGATGGAGCATGTCGACAAGATCGCCAAGGGAGAGCCGCCGGCGAATCCTGATCGCATGACCTCGGTCAAGGTGGCTGCCGATGCGTAAGTTTCTGATGGCTTCCGGCCTTGTGCTGATCGCGGGCGCGGCCAGTGCCGAAGGTTTGCCGGGCGTCAGCGACGGCCCCGGACCCAACCTGCTGATCGAGGTCGCCGATGCCTCGGGCGCGTCGAAGGGTACGATCACGCTGGATCTTTATGCCGACAAGGCACCAAATCACGTCGCCCGCCTGACCGAGCTGGCGAAATCGGGCGCCTATGACGGCGTCGTCTTTCACCGCGTGATCGACGGGTTCATGGCCCAGACCGGCGATGTCGAACACGGCAAGCAAGGTGGCGATACCGCGATGGCCGGCATGGGCGGGTCCGATCTGCCCGATCTGGCGGCCGAATTCAGCGATGTCTCGTTCCAGCCGGGAACGGTCGGCATGGCGCGGTCGCAGGACCCCAACAGCGCCAACAGCCAGTTTTTCATCGACCTGGCGCCGGCACCCTTCCTTGACAATCAGTATACTGTTGTCGGGCAGTTGGTGGACGGATGGGACGTGCTGAATGCTGTCAAGAAGGGTGATTCAGCCGCCAATGGCGCGGTTGATGCGCCTGATTACATGCTGAAGGTGACCGTGGCTGAATAAGCCGCGACAACCCTATGGAAAGGCCCTGCGGGAAGCTGCGGGGCCTTTCGCGTTTCAGCCATCCGCGTGGAAATGTCATCACTCCGGGATGCAGACATTGCCCTCGAACAGACGCCGCGCTGATCTGAGGACTGTTGCATGACGTATGCTGATCTGGCCGTCGATCGTGTCGGCCGTGGCGTCGACGCTGATCGTGCCCGAAGGATGCGCGATCCGGATCGTATCTGTGACACGACCATCCGTCAGCCTTGCCGCGATGGTTCCAGGTACCCTGATTGCTGATGCAAGGCACAGCGCACCGGTCAGCGGAATCGCCTTGTGCGGCTGACCGACTGACAACGCTCTGGCTGTAATATCGGCATCCTGCCTGGCGATGCGTTGCCCCGACAGCGTCACCGCGGCCTGGGCGACCGACAGAACGGCGATCTTCGGGATGCTGATCAGTTGCGCCGCGGCCTCCGGGCTGTCTGTCAGCCCCATCATGACCGAGGCCTGGCGGCGAATGAATTCGAGGCGGCCCATCAGGATATGGTCGCCACCGATCTGATCAGGCATTTCTGTCCCGGTCAGACCCAGGCTTCCTGCATCGACAAAGACCAATGGGTTCGCTGCGTCGACCAGGCTGACCTCGATCGTGCCAAGGTCGGACAGCTCTATCATATCGGTTGCGTTGCCGCTTGGCAGAAGTTTGCCGGTCTTTGACCCGCCGGGCGCCAGAAAATCCAGCCGGATCGGCGCAAAGCTTCCTGCCACACCGTCCAGCATCAGATCACCCGCAATCGCGGGCAGTCCGTCTTTCACCGGGAAACTTGCCGTGATCAGCTTGCCGGTATTGGTGTTGTGGATGCGGACCACAGCCTTGCCATCGCCAGGGGCATCTACAAGCCCTTCCTCGACCGCGAAAGGACCGATGGCAGAGGACATGTTGCCGCAATTGCCACCGTAATCGACAACCGCGACATCGACGCCAACCTGGCCGAATGTATAATCGACATCAGCGTCAGGATGGCTTGATGGCCCCACGATGCAGATTTTCGACAGCGACGAAATGCCGCCCCCCATGCCGTCAAGTTGCCGCATATTGGGATCAGGAGAGCCCATCGCAGCCAGCAGCAGCCTGTCGCGCCCGGGTCCGGCGGGCGGCAGGTCGGACGCGTGAAAGATCAGCCCGTTTGACGTGCCACCCCGCATGAAAACCGCCCGGATTCGCTTCTGCGTCATGATCCTGTCCCCGCAAGCCTTTCCGATAATTGAAGCATTGGCGCGCATGGGTCCAGCCCCACCGCTTACCCTTGCGGCGCCCGCGTCCTATACTGGGCGCGATCTCGGAAAGGCCGCCCATGACCACGCTTTACATCGACGCCGACGCCTGCCCTGTAAAGGCCGAGGCCGAACGCGTCGCCACCCGCCTGCGCCTGCCCATGGTGCTGGTCTGCAATGGCGGGCTGCGACCCTCGGCCAATCCGTTCGTGTCGCTGGTTATCGTCAGTGAAGGCCCGGACGAGGCCGACAAGTGGATCGCCGATCAATGTGGACCGGGTGATGTGGTGGTGACTGCCGATATTCCGCTGGCCGATCGCTGCCTGAAGGCCGGTGCGCAGGTGGTCGAACCGAATGGCGAGGTGCTGAGCCTTGCCAATATCGGCCCGCGTCTGGCCACACGCGACCTGATGCAGGACATCCGTTCCGCCAATCCGTTCCAGCAGGGCAGTGGCAAGGGGTTTTCGAAGGCCGACCGCGCGCATTTCCTGCAATCGCTTGACCGGGTGATGACCGCCGCGCTGCGAAGGTCACGCGGCTGATCCGCTGGAAAGGCCGGCGTTTCCGTCCGACTTCCGATCCGGATTGCCGCGACATGCACCGCGCCCTAGTCTGCTCGCAGTCATCATTCGCAACCGATGGGACCGGATCATGAGATACCTGCTTCGCGCCGCCTTGGTGCTGGCTACTGTTCCCGTGCAGGCCAATGCGGCCAGCTGGCACAGGATGGGAAGCTGCAGCTATCATCTGGACCGCGATGGCAGCGGCAGTTACGCGCTGATCAGCAGCGCGCCTTGCCGCCAGGATTTCAGCAGTGGCACAGGCACCTGGGGCGCAAGGTTCACCTGGGATAACGGTAACCGAGTGATGCTGTTCTCTGCCGATGGGAGCGAGGATAATCTGACACTGAATGACAGACCGGTGCTGCCGCAAACGGCCGGGGCCAGGCTGCCGGACAGCGCGGCCTATGGCGAATGCCACCTGACGGATTTGGACGGCAGGACCGAGGCCACCTGTTTCAAACCTGAGGGCGAGCAGATTCAGTCCCCGTGACGCGACCCAGGCTGCACATCGAATGAAAAGGCCGGGTTTCCCCGGCCTTTCGCTCTAGCCGATCCGCACCATCCGGTGCTTTTTCTTTCCGACCGAGACTTTCAGCCCGTCCCCGATCAGCGCCGCATCGACCTGCGCCTGTGGATCGCTGACGGGATCGTTGTTCAGGCGCAGCCCGCCCTCGGCGATCAGGCGCTTGGCTTCTTTGCCGGAGGCGGTGATACCGGTTTGCGACAAAAGCTGAATGATCGAGACGGGCAGGGCGTCTGCGCCGATGGTCACGATTTCCAGATCGCCGCCCGCGCCACCTTGTTCGAAGACTTCACGGGCGGTTGCTTCGGCGGAGGCGGCGGCTTCCGCGCCGTGCAGCAGGGTGGTGACCTCGTTCGCCAGGCGGATCTTGCCTTCGTTGATCTCGGACCCCTGCAGTGCGCCAAGGCGGTCGCATTCATCTACCGGCAGCTCGGTATACAGCTTCAGGAAGCGGCCGACATCGGCGTCGGTGGTGTTGCGCCAGAACTGCCAGAATTCATAAGGGCTCAGCATGTCGCCGTTCAGCCAGATGGCACCGCCCTGGGACTTGCCCATCTTGCGGCCGTCGCTGGTGGTCAGAAGCGGCGTGGTCAGGCCCCAGACTTCGCGGTCAAGAACGCGGCGGGTCAGATCGACGCCGTTGACGATGTTGCCCCACTGGTCGGACCCGCCCATTTGCAACCGGCAGTCGTAGCGGCGGAATTGTTCAAGGAAGTCATAAGCTTGCAGGATCATGTAATTGAATTCGAGGAAGCTTAACGACTGTTCGCGGTCAAGCCGGGACTTTACCGATTCAAACGACAGCATCCGGTTCACGCTGAAGTGGCGGCCAATATCTCGTAGGAAATCCAGGTAGTTAAGCCCGTCCAGCCATTCGGCGTTGTTCAGCATCATGGCCTTGCCATCGCCGTAATCGAGGTAGCGGGCGAAGACCTGGCCCATGCCTTCGATATTCGACTGGATCTGCTCGGGGCCAAGCAGCGGACGTTCGTCGCTGCGGAAGCTGGGATCGCCGACTTTCGTGGTGCCGCCGCCCATCAGCGTGATGGGCTGGTTGCCGGTTTTCTGGAACCAGCGAAGCAGCATGATGTTCAGCAAATGACCGACATGTAGCGATGCCGCCGTCGCGTCATACCCGATATATGCGGTCACGGGCCCCTCGATCAAAGCATCGTCAAGCGCGGTCAGGTCGGTGCAATCGGCCAGAAAGCCGCGTTCCTGAATGATGCGCAGAAAGTCTGATTTGAGGGTCGGTGCCATGTCGGTATCCTTTCGATGAAGCGGATATATCGGGCAGGTCGGGGAAGGAAAAGGCGTGACGCGCGATGTGCCGTTTTACCGGGAAAAATCGCGATTTGGCGCGGCGCAACCCGTGCACCGCGCGTACACAGGTTGTACATATGCCGTACATACCCGCCGCAGGGACGGCCACGGCGACCCGAAAGCCGCATTTTTTCGAAATCGCGCCTTGACGCCTTCGGTGGGTCCGCGTAAATCCCCGCTACCCCGGCGGGCGATCATGCCGGGGTTGGTGAGCATGCGGTTGTAGCTCAGTTGGTTAGAGTACCGGCCTGTCACGCCGGGGGTCGCGGGTTCGAGCCCCGTCAACCGCGCCACCACCATCGCCCATGAATGATGCGCGGTTGTAGCTCAGTTGGTTAGAGTACCGGCCTGTCACGCCGGGGGTCGCGGGTTCGAGCCCCGTCAACCGCGCCATTCATTTTCCACTTTCGCAAAACCCGATGTCAGCGCGTGATGTGCAGGCGGATTGATGTTGCCTGCGTCTTTCAGGGTGGCCGCGGGTTTTCAACATTTGCAGTCGCTAACATCGCGTTGTTAGCGCAACCCGTCATTGCCCAAGGGCGTGCCTCTGCTATGACGCGCTGAATACATCATTCTGGGGAGCGTCATGAAGGCCAGCAATATCGTCAAGAAAATCCTTGCCAATTACGAAGGCGAGAATCCCGGCGTGAAGGGCAATCTTTGCCGCATGCTGATGGAAGGCAGGCTGGGCGGGACCGGCAAGATGATCATCCTGCCCGTCGATCAGGGATTCGAACATGGGCCCGCGCGCAGCTTTGCGCCGAATGCCGCAGGTTACGATCCCCATTACCACTACAAACTTGCGATTGACGCGGGCTTGAACGCCTATGCGGCGCCGCTGGGCATGCTGGAAGCGGGCGCAGACACTTTCGCAGGTCAGATCCCCACGATTCTGAAGATGAACTCGGCCAACAGCCTGATGTCCGACACCGCCGGCAAGAATCAGGCGGTAACGGCCAGCGTGCAGGATGCCTTGCGTCTTGGGTCAGCGGCGATCGGCTTCACGATCTATCCCGGCTCTGACATGGCGCTGGATATGTTCGAGGAAATCTCGGAGCTGCGGGCCGAGGCAGCGTCTGTCGGCATTCCGACCGTGATCTGGTCCTATCCGCGTGGCGAGGCGATCACCAAGGACGGCGAGACCGCGATCGACATTGCAGCCTATGCGGCGCAGATCGCGGCACTGCTTGGTGCGCATATCATCAAGATCAAGCTGTCGACCGATCACCTGGAAAACAAGGACGCCAAGAAAGTCTACGAGGCGCAGAAGATCGACGTCTCGACCCAGGCCAAGCGCGTGCAGCATTGCATGGAAGCGGCCTTTGGCGGTCGCCGGATCGTCGTGTTCTCGGGCGGTGCAGCCAAGGGCGCGGATGCGGTTTACGATGACGCACGCGCCATCCGTGACGGTGGCGGCAACGGCTCGATCATCGGGCGCAACAGCTTCCAGCGCTCGCGCGAGGATGCGCTGGAGATGCTGGGCAAGCTGGTCGATATCTACAAGGGCCGCGAATAATCGGCCCGGTGGCGATGCCTTACAGGTAGATCGCACCTGACAACTGCACGGCCGTTCCCGAAGGGCGGCCGTGACGCGTTCTGGCGAGAGGCTACCAGCGACGCGTGCGGGCGATGTAGCTGTCGGCTTCATTGCCGAATGCAGCGCGAAGGCCCGCTTCTTCGGCCAGAATGAAGCGACGCGTGATCAGGACCGGGTAGATCGCGGCAACGATCAGACCAGCCGGACCGCCCCAGATGAATGTGCCGCCAATGACGATCAGTGTCATTGCCGTATATATCGGGTTGCGATTCAAGCGAAACGGTCCTTCGACGATAAGTGTTTTCGGCATGTCCCCGGGAAGGATAGGGGTGCGCTTTCGCCGAAACCAGAAAGCGGCCCAGATGATCAGGGCGAAGCCAACCAGCGCCAGCAGAATGCCGAGATAGGCGTAAATCGGGCTTGTGAAAGGACCGGGCCAGACCAGTCTGCCGATGGCGATGGCAGCCAGCAGGATACCCAATCCCCAGATCGGTGGCAGGTCGGGAAAGCTGTGTCGGGTGGCGATCATCTGCGTCTCTGCGTTGGGGCTGTCGGATTACCAGCCTAGCGCATGTGCCACACAAAAAGAATGCTGCCGGTGCCGACGCCTGGCTGGCCTTTTTTCAAGGCGCGTCAAGCGCGGCCTTGCGCGCATCCCGTCGTGGTCCTAGAAGATGCCCGTTTTCAAGGCCCCGGCTGCCGGGGACGAATAAGGGGGACAGCATGCCCTTGCTGGTGATGAAATTCGGCGGCACTTCCGTCGCCGATCTCGACCGGATCCGAAACGCGGCCCAGAAGGTCAAGCGTGAGGTCGAACGTGGCTATGATGTGATCGTCATCGTCAGCGCCATGTCTGGCAAGACCAACGAACTGGTCGGCTGGGTCGAACAGACCTCGCCCCTGTTCGATGCCCGCGAATATGACGCGGTTGTCAGCTCGGGCGAGAATATCACCGCTGGCCTGATGGCGCTGACCCTGCAGGAGATGGAAGTGCCGGCGCGAAGCTGGCAGGGTTGGCAGGTGCCGATCAACACGACCGCCCAGCATTCGGCAGCGCGTTTCGAAAGTATTCCGCGCGCCAATCTGGACCAGAAATTCGCCGAAGGCTTCAAGGTTGCGGTGGTTGCGGGCTTTCAGGGGCTGGCGCCGGACGGCCGGATCACCACGCTGGGTCGCGGCGGGTCGGACACGACGGCCGTGGCCTTCGCAGCCGCCTTTGAGGCCGAGCGTTGCGATATCTATACCGATGTTGACGGCGTCTATACGACCGATCCGCGCATCACGTCAAAGGCCCGCAAGCTGGACCGCATCGCCTTCGAGGAGATGCTGGAACTGGCCAGCCTTGGCGCGAAAGTCCTGCAGACCCGCTCGGTCGAGCTGGCGATGCGCTATAATGTCCGCCTGCGGGTGTTGTCCTCGTTCGAGGATACCGATGAGAACTCTGGCACGCTTGTCTGCGATGAGGATGATATCATGGAATCGAAAGTCGTTTCTGGCGTGGCCTTTTCGCGCGATGAAGCCAAGGTCACACTGGTCACTGTCGAAGACCGGCCCGGCATTTCCGCCGCAATTTTCGCGCCGCTGGCCGAAGGCGGGGTGAATGTCGACATGATCGTGCAGAATATTTCGGAAAAAGATTACGAAGACCATCAGGGATCGGTCACCGATATGACCTTTTCCTGCCCGATCAATCAGGTCGAACGCGCGAAGAAGGCGATGGAAGATGCCCGCACCGCAGGCACCATCCAGTATGACGAACTGATCGTCGACACCGATGTTGCCAAGGTCAGCGTCGTCGGCATCGGGATGCGGTCCCATGCCGGGGTCGCCGCGCGCATGTTCCGCGCGCTGGCTGATGAAAACATCAACATCAAGGTGATCTCGACGTCCGAGATCAAGATTTCCGTTCTGATCGACCGCAAATACATGGAGTTGGCCGTTCAGGCCCTGCATGATGCGTTTGAACTGGAAAAATCTGCGTAACGCAGCTGAACGTTACGCGAGAATGGCAGGGCAAGATGCCGCATCGCGACGACAGAGATTCACGCCAGCTGCTGAGGCGGTTGCGCGACACATTGGCGGCGCCTGGTGGAAGTCAGGACCGGCTGGACGGGATCACCCATCACATCGCCGATTCGATGGGGACAGAGGTCTGCTCGGTCTATCTGTTCCGTGATGCCGAGACGCTGGAACTTTGTGCCACGGAAGGCCTGAAGGCGGAAGCGGTGCATATGACGCGCCTGCGCCTGGGCGAGGGGCTGGTGGGCCGTGTCGCGCGCACCGGCCGGCATGTGAACACCGCCAATGCCCCGGCCGAGCCTGGTTTTCGCTTCATGCCCGAGACCGGCGAGGAGGTGTATTCCAGCTTCCTTGGGGTACCCATTCAGCGCGTCGGCGAAAAGCTTGGCGTGCTGGTCGTGCAGTCGCGCGAGGCGCGGCAGTTCACCGAGGATGACGTTTACGGGTTGGAGGTCGTGGCCATGGTTCTGGCCGAGATGGCCGAGCTTGGCGCATTCCAGGGCAATGCCAGCGACAGCCTGCCCCTTGCCCACCGGTTCCCAAGTTTCTTTCGCGGCACCAGCGGGCAGGAAGGCGCGGCCGAGGGACGGGTCTGGCTGCACGAGCCGCGTGTCGTCGTCGCCAATCCGGTGGGTGATGACCCCGTGCGCGAGAAAGAGCGGCTGCATGAGGGCGTCGAGGTCCTGCGCGCGCGTGTCGACGCGTTGCTGGCCGATACGGATATGGGCGCCGATGGCGACCATGCCGAGGTGCTGGAAGCTTACCGCATGTTCGCCCATTCCCGGTCCTGGCTGCGCCGGATGGAAGAAGACATCGACCTTGGCCTGTCGGCCGAGGCGGCGGTCGAAAAGGAACAGTCGCAAGCCCGCGCCCGTCTGGAAATGGCGGCGGACCCTTATCTGCGCGACCGGCTGCACGATCTCGACGATCTGTCGAACCGGCTTTTGCGTATCCTGACCGGTCAGGGCACCGATACCGGCGCCGAGATGCCCGACAATCCGATTCTGGTTGCGCGCAATATCGGACCGGCGGAACTGCTGGACTATGGTCGCACGCTGAAAGGCGTCGTGCTGGAGGAGGGCAGCGTCGGCAGCCACGCGGCTATCGTGGCGCGCGCGCTGGCGATCCCGCTTGTCATTCATGCGGCGCGCATCACATCCGAGGCGCTGAACGGCGATGCGATCCTGGTCGACGGCGATGTCGGTTCGGTCCATCTGCGGCCCGAGGACAGCGTTGCGGCAGCCTTCCGCGACAAGATCGCCATGCAGGCCGAGGCGCAGAAACGCTATTTGGGGCTTCGCGATCTGCCGGCCGTATCGACCTGCGGCAAGCGGGTCGAACTGTTCATGAATGCCGGGCTAATGGCCGATCTGCCCAGCATGGAGAACTCTGGCGCCGAGGGCGTGGGCCTTTTCCGCACCGAATTGCAGTTCCTGACCCGCACACGCGTTCCGCGACGGTCCGAACTGGCGGCGCTTTATACCCGCGTGATGGAGGCGGCAAAGGGCAGGCAGGTTGTCTTTCGGACGCTGGATATCGGTTCGGACAAGGTGCTGCCCTACATGAAGCCGCAGGACGAGCCGAACCCGGCGATGGGGTGGCGGGCGATTCGTGTGGGTCTTGAAAAGCGCGGCGTGCTGCGGATGCAGTTGCAGGCGCTGATCCGCGCCGCCGTGGGCCGCCCGCTGCATGTCATGTTCCCCTTCATCTCTGACCCGGCCGAGTTCGATGCCGCGCACAAGATGCTGATGGAGGAGATTGCGCGCGAGCACAGTCTCGGCCACCCGATGCCGATGGATATTCGCGTCGGCACCATGCTGGAGACGCCGTCGCTGGCCTTTGCGCCGGTCAGTTTCTTCCGGTCCTGCGATTTCGTGTCGATCGGGGGCAATGATCTGAAGCAGTTCTTCTTTGCCGCCGATCGGGAAAACGAACGTGTCCGTCGCCGCTATGACACCCTGAGCGAGCCGTTTCTGGCGCTTCTGGACCAGATCATCGCGCGCTGCGACGAGGCCGGGGTGACGCTGTCATTCTGCGGTGAAGATGCTGGACGCCCGGTCGAGGCAGTGACGTTCGCCGCACTCGGGATCACGCGGTTGTCGATGCGCCCGGCGTCGATCGGGCCGGTCAAGCACCTGATCCGCAAGATCAGCCTGACCGATCTGCGCGACGCCATAGACGAGGCGCGGGCGACAGGCACATCCGTGCGCAATGTGGTGACGGAATTTCTGGCGCGTGCCTGAACGCCGCGCTAGGGTCCGCGCTGACAAGGAAGGATCCCAGATGACACAACACCTGTTCCCATCACCGCCCTGGCCGACACTTCCCGTGCAGGGAGAGACGGCGCTTTACCCGCTGCACCGTATCTTCTGTGTCGGCAAGAACTATGCCGCCCATGCCAGCGAGATGGGCGGGCAGGTGGACCGTGAACAGCCGATTTTCTTCACCAAGTCGGCGCTGGCATTCCTGCCGTCGGGGATGGAGAGCAATTATCCGCCCGGCACGGAAAGCTATCATTACGAGGTCGAGTTCTGCGTCGTCCTTGGCAAGCCCCTTTTCAAGGCCACGCCCGAACAGGCGGCTGACGCGGTCTATGGCTATGCCGTCGGGCTGGACATGACCCGGCGCGATATCCAGAACCGGTCCAAGGAATTTCGGCTTCCCTGGGACATGGCCAAGGATGTCGAGGAATCGGCGATCATCGGCCCGATCACCCGTGCGGCTGATTTCGGGGCCGTCGCCGATCAGCGGATCCGGTTGCGTCTGGGCGGAGAGTTGCGTCAGGACGGGCCGCTGTCGGATATGGTCTGGAGCGTGCCGGAACTGCTGTCACGCCTGTCGGGACTGTATCATCTGGCCCCCGGCGATCTGCTGATGACCGGAACGCCCGCAGGGGTTGGTGCCGTGAAACCCGGTGATCATCTGGTTGGCGATGTCGAAGGACTGGCGCCGGTGTCGGTCACGTTCACCGACCCGGACTGATCCGCGCATGGACGGCACGCGCGCCCGTTCGTCCGAACGGGCCGCGCGGCCAGGTGCCGCGCGGGTCAGTTCGTCTGACGTTTCGGAATGAAGGGCAGGGGTGCGATGGGCACCCCGTCCTCGATCAGCGCGCGGGCTTCCTCGGGCTTGGCCTCGCCGTGGATGGCGCGGGCGTCGCTGCGCCCCTCATGCATGGCGCGCGCCTCGTCCGCGAAGCGCAGCCCGACATAATCGGAATTGGCTTCGACATGATCGCGCAACTGCTCAAGCGGTGATTTGTCGCCGTCCTTGATTCGGTTTGACCGCGCCGGAACGCGCGGCGTCATCAGCGCACGATCGACATCTGCAATGCCGCAAATGGCACAGCGGACCTGACCGGCATCGCGCTGCGCCTCGAACGCGGTCGAGGATGCAAACCAGCCGTCGAAGCGGTGGCCATCCGTGCAAGTCAGGTCATAACGTATCAATTTCCGGGCCTTTCGGGCTGCAGATGCACTTGATCAATATCGGTGCTGCGTGCGTCTGCCGCAATCCCCGCCGCCTGAAGAATGGTTCGTGCCAGAGGGGCGGCATCGCCCGCACGTTTCAGCAGCAGACTGCGCGCCCGGATGCCCATGCGCGCGGCATCGCCGGGCGATCCGGCCAGCCGCGCCAGCGTGGCACCGGCATCGGTCGCCAGGGTTTCAGCCCCGCCCGCGGCATGAAGGACGGCATAATCCTCGGCAAAGTTGGAGACATGCGGTCCGTTCAGGATCGCGCATTCATGGGCGGCAGGTTCCCAAGGGGTATGCCCGCCCTTGGGCACAAGCGAGCCGCCGGTGATGCATATCCCCGCCGCGTCGTACCAGCGGTCCATCTCGCCCAAAGTATCGGCCAGAAGCACCGGCGCGGTTTCATCCGCCCCGGCCGAGCGGCGTGCCGCATGAAGGCCGCGCGCCCCGATCAGCGCCGCGATATCGTCGCCGCGCACCGGATGTCGCGGCGCTATGATCAGGCGCAGCCCGGGCACCTGCCGTCGCGCGGCCATGAAGGCGTCAAGCACCAGATCATCTTCGCCCTCGTGCGTCGACGCGGCAAGAATGGTGCGTGCGCGCGTGTCGGGTGCGATGCCGGGCCGGATGCGGGCGGGGCCAAGCAGCTTCAGCTGGACACGGGGCAACAGCGCGGATTCGGGCAGGCCAAGGGCGATCAGCCGTTCTTCGCTGCCGTGGTTCTGCGCCGAAAGCCCATCTATCCGGCGCAGGATCGGGCCGATCAGCCAGGGCGCCTTTGCCCATCGCCGGGCCGAGCGGTCGGACATGCGCGCCCCGATCACGATCTGGTATATGCCGGCATGGCCGAGGATCGCTGAACGGTTCGGCCACAGTTCGTTTTCCAGCGTCACCGCCACGACAGGCTGATAGCGGTTGAGAAACCTCTCCAGCGCCTGCGGAACATCCAGCGGCGCCAGACGGGCGCGCAGGCCCCAATCCAGCGCCAGTTGGCGTCCGGTCGTGGTGTTGGCGGTCACGATCAGCCTTGCGCGGCGGGCCAGCATTTCTATGACGGGACGGGCAGAGTTCAGTTCACCGACACTGGCGCCGTGAATCCAGATCGGCGCGCTGTCATCCGTCTGGGACGAATCCAGCACCAGCCGCTCGGCCATGTCGCCGGTCGCCATCGGCCGAAGCACTGCGCCGGCCAGCCAGGATGCGCCGCGATAAAGCAACGTCGTCCTTCCATGTTCAGGGCGGGGCAGGCATTGGAGGTGGGTACCGGAATCGAACCGGTCTTCACGGATTTGCAATCCGGTGCGTAACCTCTCCGCCAACCCACCGCCGGTGCGAGGTTCGGTTGAAATAGTCGAAGCTGCGGCGCCTTGCAAGCCGGAACCCGCGCAATCCTTGCGTTGCCCCGACAGTTCTTTCGTGGCAAAGAAGTACAAGGCAATTCAAAGGCAATACCGATGGTCGATTTCACTAAGGCCCGCACCATGATGGTGGATACGCAGGTCCGGCCGAACGATGTGACGATATACCCAATTATCGCCGCCATGCTGGATGTCCCGCGCGAGGCATTCGTGCCCGCCGCCAGACAGTCCGTGGCCTATATGGGCGAAAATGTCCGCCTGTCTGACGAGCGCTGGCTGCTGGAGCCGCGAAATTTCGCCAAGCTGCTGGAAGCGCTGAATATTCAACCGACCGAGCTTGTGCTGAATATCGCCGCGGGGCTTGGCTATGACGCGGCAGTGATGGCACGGCTGGGCGAAGCGGTCGTGGCCCTGGAATCCGATCCCGATCTGGCCACGCAGGCGGAAGCCAACCTGTCCGAACAGGGCGTCGACAACGTGGCTGTGGTGACTGGTGATCTGACGCAGGGTTTTGCCAAGCAGGCGCCCTATGACGTGATCCTGATCTCGGGCGCGATCGAGGAATTGCCGCAGGCCATCGCCGACCAGCTGAAGGAAGGCGGTCGCGTCGGGGCAATCTTTGACGAGGGCATGCTTGGCGTCGCGCGCATTGGCCACAAGATCGACGGCGCAGTGAACTGGCGGTATGCTTTCAACGGCTCGGCGCCGGTGTTGCCGACATTTCGCAAGTCAGAAACTTTTCAATTTTGAGGGGCAGGACACCAATGGCGATCGACCTCGGGAAATGCATCCGCCCAATGCTGCGTCGTGCGGCACTGGCCACGCTTCTTCTGGGCGTGGCACTGCCGGCGGCAGCCGAAACACTTGGTGATACGATGGTGGCGGCCTATCGCCACTCGGCGCTGCTTGATCAGCAGCGCGCGGTGTTGCGCGCGGCGGATGAGGATGTGGCCACGGCAATGGCGGCCTTGCGCCCGGTTCTGCAATGGACGCTTGAACATTCGTTCGTCGAATCCGAAGGATTCGAGACGACATCGACCACGGCTGCCCTTACGGCGTCGATGACGCTTTACGATTTCGGCAGGTCGCAGGCCGCGATCGATGCGGCAAAGGAAACCGTTCTTGCCACACGCTATGCACTGATCGGGGTCGAGCAGGACATCCTTCTGACAGCCGTTCAGGCCTTCATGGAAGTGCGCGAGGCCGCCGAGCAGGTCGAGTTGCAACAGAACTCGGTCCGCGTGCTGGGTCAGGAATTGCAGGCGGCGGAAGACCGTTTCGAAGTGGGCGAAATCACGGTGACCGACGTGGCGCAGGCAAATGCCCAACTGGCCGCGTCGCGCGCTTCGCTGTCGTCGGCCGAAGGTGACCTGCAGGTCGCTTACGAGGATTATGCGGCCGCAACGGGTGCGAAGCCACAGGGCCTGAATGCGCCCCCCCCGCTGCCGCAACTGCCCGCATCGCTGGAAGCTGCGCAGGCATCGGCGCAGAGGAACCACCCGTCGATCCTGCAGGCAAGCCGGCTGGTCGCGGCTGCTGAACTGGGCGTGGCCGCGGCAGTGGCAGAGCGTAATCCCGAAATTTCCGGTTCGATCGGTGGACAGGCCGACAAGGATGGCGGATCGCAGATGACGCTCGGCGTGCAGATGTCGCAGACGATCTATTCGGGTGGCAGGCTGTCGTCGTCGCACCGCAAGGCCATGGCCAGCCGTGACGAAACGCGTGCGACGCTGTTGAATGTTTCGCGTCAGATCAATCAGTCCGTCGGGATCGCCTGGGCAAATATCGAAGTCGCCGGGGCGCAGATCAGTGCAATCGACGAGCAGATTTCGGCCGCGCAGCAAGCCTATGACGGCGTGCGCGAGGAAGCGACACTTGGTGCGCGGACCACGCTGGACGTGCTCGATTCGGAACAATCACTTCTCGAGGCGCGGGCCGACAAGATTACTGCAGAGGCCAATCTGCAGTTAGCACATTATCAACTATTGGCTGCTATGGGTGTGTTGACGGTGAAAGACCTGAAACTGGGAATACCCACATATGACCCATCTGCCTATTACAATGCCGTGCGCGACGCGCCCTATACCAGCCGGCAGGGCGAAAATCTGGACCGGGTGCTGCGCGCGCTCAACCGCTAGCGTCGGCTACCATGAATGGGGGGGCGGCCATGAGTGAAGTCAGGGCCGCCCTTTCAAATTCCCCGGAACTCGGCGATGTCCTTGCGTCGATCCGTCGCCTGATCGCGCAGGATGATCAGGTCCCGGACTTTGCCTCTCTCAATCGCCGGACGGATGGCAACGGTGCGGCGCGCAGCACGCTGCCGTTGGGTCCGCGCTCCGAAATGCTTCGCTCCGTGATCGAGCGCGAGATGCACGGTATGGCGGTGTCGGATGACCGGCTGCTGCTTGGCCACGACGTCCGCAGCATCCCCGATCAGCCGGAACAGGCCGGGCCTGTCGGCCCGCTTCTGCCGGACGGCGTCACCGGACAAGGCGCCACGATTACCCCCATTATCCCCCATACGGTCGCCAATGCGCAGACCGAAACAGTTGAACTGGAGACCGAGATGGTGCTTGCAGAAATGAATCGCCTGTCCCTGAAAGACGATCCGGCGATGGCGGACCGCAATGATGGCTTCGACCTTTTCGCAGCCGATGCGACGGAAGACGACGACCAGCTGGCTGGCGGGAATGCGCTGCGTAATCTTGTGCGCGACGTCATCCGGCAGGAACTGCAGGGCGAAATGGGCGAACGGATCAGCCGCAACCTGCGCCGTGCCGTTCGCCATGAAGTGGCCGCAGCGATTTCCGCCGGTCTTAAGACCGCCTGACAGGTTTCGCGCCCCGAGCGCCGCGAAGTTGCAGCCGTCAGGCGCGACGCGTCATCCGGGGCGGGCCATCAGACAACATGTTGACCAGCATCAATGCGGGCGATTTGCTGGCCTGATTATTCGATGCTGCGCTGAACGGGCGTTGCAGGCCCTGGTGGTGGATTGCAGGGAATATTGGGGGCGTTGGTCTGGCACTGCACATTGCTTTGGCGATGCCGACAGTCCAGACCAATGCGCGCGCCTTAGAAATAGCCTTCGGGATTGACGCTGTCGTAGCCTTGCCGAACCTCGAAGTGGATCGAACCCGCGCCTCCGGCGGTGCCGATCTGCTGCCCTGCCTTTACCTGATCGCCCTTCTGGACCGACAACCCGGCCATGCCGGCATAGACAGTCATCAGCTCTCCCTGGTGGCGGATCACCACGATGGGCACCCCGTCGGTGTCGCGGGTCACGGCGGCGACTGTGCCACCTGCCGCTGCGTTGACCGGCGTTCCTGTCGGTGCCGCAAGGTCGATACCGTCATTGCTGCCCTTGCTGTAGGCCCGCACGATAGAGCCTGCGACCGGCATCTGGAATTTGCCCGACCCGGACGCCGCTGTCCGCGTCGCGCCCATATCCGGCGTCGCCGGCTTGGCAACCGGGGTAGATGAGGGCGCTGTCTTTTCATCCGGCAGCGGTTGCGAGGCTGAGGGCGGGGTCGGGGTGGGCGTTCCCTGACCCGGAACCGAGGCATCGCTGACGCGCGTGGCCGTGGTCGCCGGGATGGTCAGTTCCTGCCCGACGCGCAACGTCATTGCCGCGTCAAGGCCGTTGGCGGCGGCAAGATCCGTCGGTGTCACGCCGTATTTGCGCGATATTGACCAACCGGTTTCGCCAGCGACGACACGGTGCTTGCGGGCCGGGGTGGCGGGTGCCGTAGCGGTGCGGGTCGATCCGGACTGACTGGCGGACGCGCCGCCACCCGGGACATCCGGTTGTGCGACGCCTTGGCCCGCATAGGGATCAGTCACAACCTGCGTGCCGCCGGATGCGGCCGGTGTCGCCGCAGCGCCGGCCCGCCCGAAGCCCGGAAAACTGGTTGCGGTCGAAGGGGCGCCAATCGACGCCAGGTCCTGCTGAACCGCCGGCAGCGACTGACATCCTGCCAGCACGGCCGACAGCGAAACCGCGGTAATACCCCTGAAAATTCTACTGCTCATCCTGCGCCCGTCTTGGTTTCATCACGCAGGAACGGCGTTGGTCGTTCGTGGCGGGCTAGTTAGGGCCCAGACCTTCGACCAGTGGCACGAAGCGCACCTGCCGCAACTCGTGATATTCAAAGCCTGTATCTGTCCGGTTGACCCGGATCAATGTCTGCACCGCGTCGGACTGCCCGACCGGCACCACCATGATACCGCCGATTTTCAGCTGCGCCAAGAGCGGGCCGGGCGGATCTTCCGCGGCGGCGGTGACGATTATGCGATCAAACGGTGCCTGTTCGGGCAGGCCGAAGCTGCCATCGGCGAGCCGGACGGTGATATTGGAAAGCCGCAATCTGTCGAACAGGGCCGACGCCTCGGTGACCAGCCGGCGGTGACGCTCGACCGAATAGACACGCCGGCACAGACCCGACAACACGGCCGCCTGATAGCCGGAGCCTGTCCCGATTTCCAGCACGGTGTCGCGCGGGCCGGGGTTCAGCGCCTGCGTCATCAGGCCCACGACCGAGGGCTGGCTGATGGTCTGCCCGCATTGGATGGGCAGGGGGGTGTCTTCATAGGCGCGGTCCTCGAAATGACCGCGAACGAATTCGCCCCGATCAATCCGCTCCATCGCGCTTAGCACGCGCGGATCGGTCACCCCATGCGCGCGCAGGTGAAACAGAAAGCGCATCTTGCGCTCTGCAAGGGAATTGGCGTCGTCATCGCCGCCACCGTTCATCCCTCCATCGCCTCCCTCAGCGCGTCAAGAGAAGGGTGGCACGTCAGGTCCGCCCGCATCGGCGTGACCGAGATGAACCCATCCAGATTTGCCATGACATCGCTGCCGGCTGTTGCGGGCCCGTCTTGGGGGGCGCCGCGAACCCACAGAAACCTGCGGCCATTCGGGGCGACGAAAGGTTCCATCGCAAATCGCGCATCAATGCGCTTGCCTTGCGGGGCGACGCGGATGCCCTTGCTTTCAGCCGCAGGCAGCGGCGGGAAATTCACGTTGTAGAACAGGCGAAAGTCGGATCCCGTGCTCCAGTCGGCGCGATCCAGAAGGCGGCGGACGACCGATGCGCCATGCACGCGCGCGCATTCGAACGGATCGTCCAGCCCCGCCAGTTCGGGGCCGAAATATTGCGACAGGGCGATCGCGGGAATATCCTGCAAGGCTGCTTCCATCGCGCCACCGACCGTGCCCGAATAGACGACGTTTTCGCCGGAATTATTGCCCCGATTGACACCGGAAATCACCAGATCCGGCAGTGCATCCGCCATGATGTCGTGGACGGCCGCCAGCACGCAATCGGCAGGGCTGCCTTCGGCGGCATAGCGTTGCGAGGCCAGTCGGGCCACCATCGTCGGATGCGCGTAGGAAATGCAATGCCCGACGCCAGATTGCTCGAATGCGGGGGCGACGACCCACACCTCGCCGTTCGGGCCGGCCAGTTCGGCCGCGATAGCTTCCGCGACCTTCAGGCCGGGCGCATTGATGCCGTCGTCATTGGTAATGAGAATTCGCATTTTTCACCCGTTGCTCAACCTCATGATTAGCCCCGGGCAGGAAGCGCGGCAACCGTCCAATTCAGCGGAAATGCACCTTTGACCTTGGTTGCCTGCGGGTCTAGATGGACAGAGCAGAGCAGGTGCGCGTTCATGCAGATTTACCTTCCCATCGCCGAGGTGGCGGTGAACGCCTTCACGTTGATCGGTCTTGGCGGCATTGTCGGACTGATGAGCGGGATGTTCGGGGTGGGCGGTGGCTTCCTGATCACGCCGCTTCTGTTCTTCATCGGCATCCCGCCCGCGATTGCAGTGGCGACCGGCGCCAACCAGGTGGTCGCATCCTCTGTCTCGGGCGTGCTGGGGCACGTGAAGCGCCGCTCGGTCGATTTCCGCATGGGCACGGTGCTGCTGATCGGGGGGCTTGTCGGGTCCGCGCTTGGGGTGTTGGTTTTCAATCTGCTGACACGGCTGGGCCAGGTCGAGTTGGTGGTCCAGATATTCTACGTCCTGATGCTTGGCGTCGTCGGCTCCATGATGCTGATCGAAAGCCTCCGCGCATTGCGGCGGACACGGTCGGGCAGACGCACGGCCAGACGTCACCACGGCTGGATACATTCGCTGCCCTTCAAGATGAAATTCCGGGCATCGGGCCTGTATCTGAGCGTGATCCCGCCTTTGGTCGTCGGGCTTCTGGTCGGGGTGCTTTCGGCGATGATGGGGGTCGGCGGCGGCTTCATCATGGTTCCGGCGATGATCTATCTGCTGGGCATGCCGACCAAGGTGGTGATCGGAACTTCGCTGTTTCAGATCACGTTTGTCACGGCTTTCACGACGCTGATGCATGCGGTCAGCTATAATACGGTCGATGTGATGCTGGCGCTTCTGCTGATTGTCGGCGGCGTGATCGGCGCACAGCTTGGCACGCAATTCGGTGCCAGGCTGCGGGCCGAGCAGTTGCGCATCCTTCTGGCGCTGGTTGTGCTGGCGGTCTGCGCGAAGCTGGCAATGGATCTGTTCCTGCGTCCCGATTACCTTTATTCGCTGACGCCCGGGATCGTATGATGAAGCTGATCCTTGCCTGCTGTCTGATTGCCTTGCCCGTGGCGGCGCAGGTGCCAGAGGAAGCCGTCACCGGCAGCAGCGAAATCATGTCCTTCCCCTCGCCCGAGGCCCCGCGCGGCGAAGCCCTGGTGCCACCGACCGGCGACACGCCAGAACCGCCGGAAAGCGTAGTGGCGGGCCTTTCATCGCATGAGGTTGCGATCACGACCAATTTCGACGGGTCAGAGATTACCATCTACGGGGCAATCAAGCGGCAGACACCGATCCCGACGGACAGTCGGCTGGAAGTTGCAGTCACCATAGAAGGGCCGCCGCGCAGCGTCACCATCCGGCGCAAATCAAGGCGCTTCGGCATCTGGGTCAATACTGACAGCGTCGTCGTGGGCTCTGCCCCAAGTTTCTATGCCGTGACAACGACCAACCCGTTGGACGCAATTATCTTGCCAGAGGAAGACGCACGTTACCGAATCTCGGTGCCGACGGTCATGCGGTCATTCGCGCGTCCGGTTGCGGTTGAAGATCCGGCGGAATTCACCGGTGCGATGATGGCGATCCGCATCGCGAATGGCACCTACAGGGTCGATGTCGGTGGCGTCCGGCTGGAAGATGACACGCTGTTTCGCGCCGATATCAGGATGCCTGCCAATCTTGTCGAAGGCGCCTACAAGGCGCGCATTTTTCTGCTGCGCGAAGGGCGGGTTATCGACAGCTATTCAACGCCTATCGAGGTCCAGAAAGTCGGGCTTGAGCGGTGGCTGTATCGGTTGGCCTTCGATCACCCCTTCCGCTACGGCGTCATGTCGCTGTTGATCGCGGCTTTTGCAGGCTGGGGCGCGAATGCGGCGTTCCGTGCGCTGCAACGTAAATAGCGTGGCTTGCGGGTCGCCGCATGGACAGGCTACATCGCAACATGGCTGAATCGTCCAGAAGCAATCTTTTCAAGCGCGTATGGCGGGATTACCTGCGCCAGTACTGGCCGCGCATGTCGGTCGCGCTGTTCTTCATGATTGTCGAAGGATCCACCCTGGCCGTGCTCAGCTGGATGCTGAAGCCGCTGTTTGACCGGGTGTTCGTGGGCGGTGACAGCGATGCGATGTGGTGGGTCGGCGGCACGATCTTTTCACTGTTCCTGATCCGGGCCATCACCTCGATCGTCAACCGCAGTCTTCTGGTCTCTGTCCAGCAACGGGTGGCGACGAAAATGCAGGTTGATCTGCTGTCCCATATCATGCGGCTGGACATGAGCTTTTATCAGCAGAACCCGCCCGGCGCGCTGATTGAACGGATTCAGGGCGATACGAAGGCTGTCCAGAATATCTGGCAGGTCTTCATCACCGGGGCGGGGCGCGATGTCGTGGCGCTGATCTCGTTGTTTGCGGTGGCGCTGAAGATCGACCCGGAATGGACCGCCGCCGCGCTGATCGGCGCGCCGCTGCTGATCCTGCCCACGGTCTTCGTGCAGCGTTACGTGCGTCGCAAGACACGCAGCGCCCGACAGAACGCCTCGGATCGTGCCACGCGCATCGACGAGGTGCTTCACGGCATCGGCACCGTACGTCTGAACAGGATCGAGGATCACCAGACCTCGCGGTTCAAGGCCATTGTCGAACGTATCCGGCGGGCCGAGGTGAAAATCGCGGCAACCGGCGCGGTGGTGCCCGCCATGATCGATATCGTGACCGGGCTGGGTTTTGTGGGCGTGCTTGCGCTTGGCGGCGCAGAGGTGACGCGGGGCGAGCGGACGGTCGGCGATTTCATGGCCTTTTTCACCGCGCTTTCGCTTGCCTTCCAGCCGCTGCGCCGGCTGGGCGGGCTGGCGGGGTCCTGGCAGATTGCGGCCGCGAGCCTGGAACGGATCTATCAGGTTCTGGATACGCAACCCTCCATTCAGTCCGGAACCCGGACCGAGCCGCCGCCCGACACGCGGATCGTGTTCGACGACGTGACGCTGAGCTATGGCAAGACCCCGGTGCTGCGCGGCCTCAGCTTCGTGGCAGAGGCGGGGCAGACCACGGCACTTGTCGGGCCATCGGGTGCCGGCAAGACCACGATATTCAATCTGCTGACAAGGATGAGCGATCCTGACGACGGCAAGATCACGTTGGGTGGCGTGGCGTTGGCGGACTATGACCTGGCGGTCCTGCGCGACGAATTTTCGGTCGTGTCCCAGGAACCGGCGCTGTTTGACGAAACGATCCGCGAGAACATCACCCTTGGTCGTGATGTGGATGATACGGCGCTGGCGCAGGCCACCGACGCGGCCCATGTCGCCGAATTCATCACTGCCTTTCCGGATGGTATCGACAGTCCCGCAGGAACCCGCGGATCGGCCCTGTCCGGGGGGCAGCGGCAGCGCGTGGCCATCGCGCGGGCGGTGTTGCGCAACGCGCCGATCCTGCTGCTTGATGAGGCGACCTCGGCACTCGATGCGGCATCCGAGCGTCTGGTGCAGCAGGCTTTGGACGATCTGTCGAAGGACCGGACAACGCTTGTCATTGCGCACCGGCTGTCGACAATCCGCAACGCCGACAAGATCGTCGTTCTGGACGCCGGAAGGGTTGTCGAAGAGGGCGATCATGACCAGCTTATGGCGAAAGGCGGGCCCTATGCAGCGCTCGTCCGGTTGCAATTCGGGGATATGACATCATGAGCGATCGTCGCCTTTTGCGCGTATCGGGACCGGACAGGGTCGATTTTCTGCAAGGCCTGGTCACAAATGACGTCAGGCGCGCGCCCGTCTATGCCGCGCTGCTGACCCCGCAAGGCAAGTATCTTTCGGATTTCTTCATCA
This sequence comes from Paracoccus denitrificans, assembly GCA_005768755.1. GTDB lineage: Bacteria > Pseudomonadota > Alphaproteobacteria > Rhodobacterales > Rhodobacteraceae > Paracoccus > Paracoccus denitrificans_B. The sequence goes on from VAFL01000001.1 coordinate 118,212, forward strand.
TTCCCGATGGAGAGGACGCATTGTTGCTGGATGTGGGGGCCGAGCAGGCGGATGACCTGCTGCGTCGGCTGTCGATGTACAAGCTGCGTGCAAAGGTCGAGATCGCAGAGGACCCGCGCAAGGTCACGCGCGGTGCCGGGCCTGCCCCCGACGGCGCCATCGCCGATCCGCGTGATCCGGCGCTGGGTTGGCGCAGCTATGGCGTGCTGCCCGGTGATGGCACCGACTGGGATGCGCAGCGCGTCGCGATGCTGGTCCCGGAGGCTGGCGCGGAACTGATCCCGAATGACAGCTATATCCTTGAAATGGGGTTCGAGCGTCTGCACGGCGTGGATTTCCGCAAGGGTTGCTTTGTCGGTCAGGAGGTCACGGCCCGCATGAAGCACAAGACCGAACTGAAGAAGGGCCTGCGGCGCGTCAGTCTGGAAGGCCCGGTCCCCCCCGGCACGCCGATTCTGACCGCCGACGGACGCGAGGCGGGCACCATCCATACCCAGTCAGACGGTCGTGGCATTGCCTATCTGCGCTTCGACCGGGTGGGCGACGGCATGACGGCCGGGGGTGTGCCCGTCCGCGCGGAATGAGCATGGGCGCGGATACGCGCCACCCGCCTGCCAGTGCGGATATTCGCCGCATCGTCCATATCGATATGGATGCGTTCTATGCCTCGGTCGAGCAGCGCGACAATCCCGACCTGCGCGGCAAGCCTGTTGCCGTCGGTGGCGCAAGCAAGCGCGGCGTCGTGGCCGCAGCCAGCTATGAGGCGCGACGTTACGGCGTACGTTCGGCCATGCCGTCTGTCACCGCGGCGCGGCGCTGTCCCGACCTGATTTTCGTCAAACCGCGATTTGATGTCTATCGCGCTGTCAGCGCCCAGATCCGCGAGATTTTCGCGCGCTATACGCCGGTGATCGAGCCGCTGTCGCTGGACGAGGCCTATCTGGACCTGACTGGCCGCCTTGAGGACGGCATGACAGCGACCGCAACGGCGGCCCAGATCCGCGCCGACATTCTGGATGCCACCGGACTGACGGCAAGTGCGGGAATAAGCTACTGCAAGTTTCTGGCCAAGATCGCGTCCGATCAGCGCAAGCCGAACGGACAGTTCGTCATCCCGCCAGAGCGCGGCGCGGATTTTATTGCCACCCTGCCGGTCGCGAAGTTCCACGGCGTTGGTCCCGCAACGGCAGCCAAGATGGCCCGTTCAGGGATCGTAAATGGTGCAGACTTGCGCGCCCAGAGTCTGGAGTTTCTGCAAGCCCGTTTCGGTAAGTCGGGCCGCTGGTATCACGACATCGCGCGCGGAATCGACAACCGAGAGGTGCGACCGGACCGGATTCGCAAATCGATCGGGGCCGAGACGACCTATTTCGACGATATACACGACCTTGCCGCGGGACAGGAAGCGCTGCGCCCACTGGCCGAGAAGGTGTGGCGACATGTCGAGCGTCATCAGGTGCAGGGGCGCTCGGTGACGGTGAAGGTCAAGTTTTCGGATTTCCAGCAGGTGACGCGTGCCCATTCCCTGCACCGTCCGGTTGCCGGTTACGACGAATTGCTTCGAATTGCGCAGGATCTTCTGGCCGGTGTCATGCCCGATCCCCGCGGGGTGCGCCTTTTGGGCATCACACTGGCCGCACTGGCGAATAATCAGGCAGAATCTGACGGCCAGCTTGATCTTTTTGCAGGAAACACCACCTCTGCTGAAACCCGCAAGGGTTGAAAAACGTTCAGAATATGAGTGATGGGCCTAAAAGCCATGACGTTTATGCATGACAGCCATGACGTTAGCGTGATACCGAATCAGTATTTGAATGAGGTAGACAGTTCCACCACCCAGAAACAAGCCCTGGAACTCGTCCAATATTGGGCAGCATAACACTTTTGTCAGGACGGTAGAAATGCGAGATTTCATCGACGGTTCGGCCTTTAATTTTGAACAGGGTCAGCGCGCCCGCAAGCTGTTTGCAGCGGTGGTGCTCGCGGCGCTGGATGATGCGATTGCAGATGACAAGAAATACGGCAACGGCCCTGAACAGATCGCGCGTTGGGCGCGGTCGCGTGACGGTCGCGAGGTCCTGTCTTGCGCGGGCATCGACCCGAACGAACGCGTTGTCAAAGGCCTGATGGAGTTTGTCTCCAAGGGCGTGCGCACATCGGTTGCGCTGTCGCGCGAGGAAAGCGAACGCCGCCAAGCGGCAGAGGATGCCGAAGCCGCATGATGTGACGCTTTGTTGCGCACATGAAGAACGCCGCCTTGTTGGGCGGCGTTCTTCATTTCATGTTCATTCGTTCGCGGTCAGTTCGTTGCGCCAGGGCGGGTTTGCGCCCGGCCGCGAGACGGTGACGGCAGCAGCACTTGCTGCCAGATCAAGCGCACCCAGCAGCGTTTCGTCATCCAGCGTCTCAAGGGCGTCGCGGCTTAGCACACCGGCTTCCGACAGTGCTGTCAGCAGGCCCGCGTTAAACGTGTCTCCGGCACCGATCGTATCGGCGACCGTGACCTTGTCGGCACGCCGGAAGACATTGCCCGATTTACGGATCCCTGTCGCGCCATCCGGCCCGTGGGTGCGCAGGATCAGCCGCGGTCCCAGTTCCAGAAGTTGCAGGACGGTGTTTTCGGCCGAATTCTCGGGGAAAAGCCATGCTGCGTCTTCGTCAGAGATCTTGACGATATCGGCGATGCGCATCAGTGCACCCAAACGGTCGCGGGTGGCACGGTCATCACCAATGAAGTCGGGACGTATGTTCAGATCCAGCATGATGACCAAGCCGCGTTCGGCGGCGCGATGCGCAAATTCTTCAACCGTGGCGCCGCAGGGGTCCTGTGTCAGGCTGATCCCGCCGATGAACAGCGCCTCGACCTCGTCAGGTATGGCGGGCAGGTCGCCGATGTCGAACATCCGGCCCGCCGTGCCTTCGTCATAAAAACTGTAGGTTGCGTTGCCGTTATTCAGAAACACCACGGCTAGCGTTGTCAGCCTGTGCGAAGAAGGACACAGTGACAGATCCACCCCGGCGTTTTCCAGCGGCCCACGCAGCGCTTCGCCAAAGGCGTCCTGCGCCAGTGGCCAGACATAGCCTGTCTTCGCGCCCAGACGGCCGAGTGCGACCGTGGTGTTGTAGACCGAGCCGCCTGGCAGCGGCAGAAAGGCACCGTTATCTGGCACCAGATCGATAAGCGATTCGCCGCAGCACAGGATCATCTTTCCCCCCAAGGTGGCTAATAGCCTTGGATAATATAGTCGCCCGACGAGGAAAAGCCGCCACCTTCGAGACCGTCCAGATCGAATTCGACATAGCCACCCTTTTCGGCCGCAAACATCAGCGCCGCCATGAGTGCAAGCGCTGCGACGACAGCAAGGGCGATCTTCCAGATCGAATAGGGACGTTCGCCCTGTACGCGCCCTGACTGGCCATTGACCACGAAGCGATAGGACTTGCCGTTATATCGATAGGCTGCGGACCAGATCGGCAGCAGCACATGCTTGAACGTCTCGGCCGAATAGGCGGTTCTGGCATCGCTGATGCGCTGTTCGTCGCCGCCGATGTCGCGGCGGATATCCATCGCGATCACACCCTGCATTTCCTGACGCGCGATATCGTGACCGGATGCCAGCGGGATGGTATAGCCCTCGGCCTCGAACCCGGCCAGAAATTGCGGATCGAAGGCGCGCATATGCGACAGATCCCAGGGCGTCAGCGAATCCGTCATGCGCCGTGGCAACGCAGATGAGGCCAGAACCAGAACATCATTGAAGGCCCGCCCGACGCGGCCCCGGACCGAGGTCCATCTGGTCTTGCGAACCTGCCGTGGCACGCGCCGGGTCTGGCCATTGACGGTTTCGGTCACGTAGACGGTCTGGTAATACCAGTCGCCGCGCGCGCCCGCGTATTCCGTCGCGGTTTCGGAATCGAAGGTCCAGAAGGGCGAATAGACGCCGGCCATCTTCCGTCCGCGCCGCGAATAGGCGACAAGGCCCGAGGGCGCGAACCACAGCCGACCCATCCAGTCCTCCAGTGCGGTGCGGGCCTGATCCTCGGTCACGACGAAGGGCAGTACGCCTTGCGGCTTGATCTGACGACTGGCCCCGGTGTCGGTCACGACCGGTGTGGCACAAAACGGGCAGGTCGCAGATTGCGACGTGCCGGAAAGTTCGAACTTGGCGCCGCAATTCGGGCAGGACACCTGCCTGACTTCCTGTGCCAGATCGCTGTTGCTGTCCAGCCGAAGTCCCTTGTCCAGCGGAATCTCAGACAGTTGCGGGACCTTGTGACCGGCATCCCACTGCAGCGCGCGGCCGGTGCTGGGTTCTTCCAGCAGCACGCGATCACCGTCCGGCCCTTCCCTGCGGGATCGCGCGGGCGCGCGTGCCGCGCCCGGACCAATCGACTGAACATGCCCGCAATAAGGGCATTTCAGCGATTGTTCACCGGGCGAGAAGGTCAGGCTGGCCCCGCAATTGTCGCAGGGATAGCGGAACTCACTGGGGGGCGTTGGCATACCGTGTGCGGCCTGTCGCCCGGATCACGCGCCAGTCGGCCCGGGCAGTGGCACGGGCGGCGGTGGCGGCGCGATGGTGAAAAGCTGCGCCAGCTCTGCCACCTCATCGGCGGGCTTCCAGCCATCCTGTCCGGGCGACCAGACAAGCGTGTCGCGCGTAAAGGTTCCATCCTTGACAAGGCGACCCAGGTGGCCGCGCCCGAAGGGCCCGTCAGCCTGTCCGTCAACGGCGATGTGCCAGACGGTTTCACCCCGCGCGCCCGCCAAAGGTGGCGGAAGCGCTGAGTTTTGCGGTTGCTGTTGTGGGGCAGCGGCGACCTGGCCCCATGGACCACGTTGCGCGGTCATACCCATGCCGATTGCGGCCCCCATGCCAGCGCCCATTGCAGCACCCGCACCGCCCTGGTTGTTGGAGGCGTTCAGCATTGCCTCGGCCTGCGCATATTGGCTGAAGCGGTCCAGGTCGCCCACGATGCCCATTGATGTGCGCTTGTCCAGAATTGCCTCGACCTCATCGGGAAGGCTGATGTTCTCGATATAGAATTCGGGAATCGAAAGCCCGTATTGGGCGATGGTCGGCGTGATGGCCTTGGCGACCATCTTGCCCAGCTGGTCGCTGTTGGCCGCCATATCCAGCACCGGGATGCCAGAGCTTGCGATCATGCGGGAAAACTCCTGCACGATGATATTGCGCAGCTGGAACGTGATTTCGTCGCTGGTGAATTCGCCGTCCGTACCGACGATTTCAGCCATGAATTTTGCGGGATCGGTTACCCGCATGGCATAAGTTCCGAAGGCACGGATGCGGACGGGGCCGAATTCCGGGTCACGCGCGATAATCGGATTCTTGGTCCCCCACTTCAGATCGTTGAACCGCGTGGTGTTGACGAAATAGATCTCTGATTTGAAAGGCGACTTGAAACCGTGATCCCAATGCTGAAGCGAGGTCAGGATCGGCATGTTGTTTGTTTCGAGAATATAAAGCCCTGGCCCGAAAACATCGGCGATCTGACCTTCATGCACGAAGACCGCTGCCTGACCTTCGCGAACGGTCAGCTTTGCGCCGTATTTGATGGCGTTGCCGCGCCGCTCAAAGCGCCAGACCATGGTGTCGCGGCTGTCGTCGGTCCATTCGATGACATCGATGAACTCGCCCGAGAGGAAGTCGAAAAGGGCCATGGGTCTCTCCGTGATAAGGCTTGCAGATCAATCCGCGAAAAGGGTTCAGGTTCCGGCGGTTCGGCAGGGCGGCGGCAGGATGAACTTGCCATCCGGCTCATGTCCGATGAAATCGGCATAAACCGCAACGATATTGCCTTGCTTGTCATTCAGGCGGACGACCGGATATCCGCCGTCGCCCCAGCCGGTCGAAAAGCCGGGAAAGCGCGTGCCATCGGGCAGGGTCATGAAACGGGCAAAACTCGCTTCGGGCGATTGCGGTTCAACCCAATCGGCATAGGCACCCTGACCGGCATCCTCGGCGCGGATGTTTTCCTGCTGCAGCCGTTGTGCTGCATCCGGGGCCATGAAACCGGCTATGGGTCCATCGACACCCGGCAGCACCTCTTGGCCGCAGACGGGCGTGGCGTCGGACCAGACCAGAACTGCGGCGGCGACGCGTTGCTGGCTTGGCTCGTGCAGTGTCCAGAACGCGGCGGGGCCTTCGGGGATCGCGAAATCGGCGAATTTCCACGGGTCTCGGTAATAGAACAGCAGTTCGACCGCTGTCAGCCGCTGACTGCCAAAGTCGATCGGACCGTGGTCCCGGATTGTTCGTTCCTCGCCAGCCTGCCCGGCCAACCATGGAAGCGTGGCGGGCGCGCTGTCCTGCGCCCCCGCCGATCCGGCGGCCAACCCGAATAATGTGGCCAGCACGCGGCGCATTACGGGATAAGTTCCGTCGCAATGGTTTGCACGATGGGCGTTGCGGCTTCGGCCGTCATGCCGGGGGTCAGGCGCTTGTCGTAAAGCATCTTCAGCAGCATCGCGTCGTGTCGCGTCAGCAGGGCAAACTCTTCGTCATCATTGAAGATCGAGGGGCGTGCGTCGGGGCTGTCGTTGGCCAGGCCCATGCCTTGTGACAATTCCTCGTGGATGCAGGAGGAGCGAAGGCGCGGGGGCAACTCGGCCCGGATCACCGCGACGGCTTCCGAATAGACCGGGCTGTCGCCAATGGAATAGGCGAAGACAGTGCAGTAATTCTGGGGCGGAAGTGCTTGTATGGCCTCGATATCTCCGGCCGGGATACCTGGCACGACTGTTGCCAGTCGGGGACCGATCTGGCGGCGCTCATCCTCGCTGAGGAAAAGGACCGTAAAGTTGCCGTTCCCCGGTGTCGCCGCAATATCGTGACCGGTCAGCCCGGCCATCCGTTCCGCAAAGGCCTGGACTTCTGCGCGGTCACGGGTGCGGGTGGCGGGAGGAACCGAGTTTCCGAATTCAATGGCGATGCGGACCGGCTTGTCCCACCGGCGCAGCCGCGAGGGCCGGGCATCGGGAACCAGCTCGGCACCGTCGCGCGAATACTCATCGTAAAGCGCGATATTGACGAAATCCGCGGTCAGCTGTTCGGCAGTCATGGGAATGCTGGCCCCATCGTCACGGCGCAGTTGGCCGCGTGTGACCAGCATATCCTCGACACCTTCGAAATAGCCGTGCAGCGACTGGCTTGCGGGTGTGCTGGACGCCTGTTCGGCCGCAACGGCCTGAGCCGAGGCGCGCTGTGCGCGTGCCGCACGCAGTGCCGAATTCGGCTTTGGCACGGGCGGCATGGCAGCCAGCGTCGGCGTGGTTTCCGCGGTCGGCGGCAGCGTCGATTGGGTCTGCGTGCCAGCGTCGTCGATGCAGGCCGTCAGCGCGATCGTCAAAAACAGGGCCGCTGCCCCCCGACATCCAGGTCGGGCTGAAAGGCGCGGAATTGGGGCAGTGATTGCGGTCACGTTTGCGGGGCCTGCGATTGGATTTGTGACTGTTGAGATCTGGAAGCGGACAGGGTGCGCCGCAGTTCGTCTTCCATACGGACCAGTTCGTCCTCGGCGGCGGCGCGGCGTGCCTTGCCTTCATCCGCGATGCGAAGGCTGTCCTCGATTGTCGCGATCAGTTCGGCATTGGCGGTGCGCACCGATTCAATGTCGAAAACACCACGTTCCATTTCCGTGCGGATTTGGGCATTGGCGGTACGCAGGTTCTTGGCATTGGCCGTCAGCAGGTCATTGGTCAGATCGGTCGCATCCTTGACCGCGCCAGCAGCCTCGGCAGAGCGCTGGATGGTCACCGCCTGCGCCAGTTGGGTTTCCCACAGCGGCACCGTGTTCACCAGCGTCGAATTGATCTTCGTCACCAGCGACTTGTCGTTTTCCTGCACCAGGCGGATCGACGGCAGCGACTGCATGGTCACCTGTCGCGTCAGTTTCAGATCATGTCCGCGCCGATCCAGATCATCCCGGACAGAGCGCAGATCGCGCAGCTGCTGCGCCTCCATGACCTGCCCGTCCGAGGGGCTGGCCTGGACCTCTGCCTCTTTCGCAGGGATGAGATTTTCATCCAGCTCACGCAGTTTGGCTTCGCCGGCTGCGATATACAAACCAAGCTCATCATAAAAATTCAGGGTCCGCTCATACAGGACGTCCAGCGACTTGATGTCTTTCAGCAGACGGTGCTCGTGGCTCATCAGATCTTCGGTGATCTTGTCGATCTGACCCTGAACACCTTCGTAGTTCGCTACGAAACGCGCGAACGGCGCTGCCCGGCCGGTCAGTTTTTCCCACCAGCTGCGTTCACGGCGCACATCCAGTTCCGAGGTCGAGAAACCGCGGATGGTGGTTACAATATCGCGCAGCGACTCGCCGGCGGGGCCGACATCCTTGTTCTTCACGTCCGCCAGCATCTGCTGGCTGATTTCCTGCAACTCGCCCTGCGCGCGGGTGCCGAAATGCACGATGGAGCCGGAATCGCGAAGGTCGATTTCATCCATGCGTTTGCGGATGTCATCGGCCAACGGTTCCGGCGCGGCTTCCAGCGCCACGACATCGCCTTGCGGTTCGGGCAAGACAACCGACGTGACCTCTTCGATATCTTGCAGCGATTGCTCGGCAGCGCGTTGGGTCTTGGTTGTCATGGTCTTCCTTCCTCGCGGGTGCGTGGTCCGTTGCGGCGCAGAATAGGCCTAATTCACGGCGTATCAACAGCATAGCACCGCGAAAGTTCCGGCGAGGACCGCCGCGTCGCACCAGTCCGACAAGCTGGCGCAGCGTTGCAGCGGAAATGGGCAGGCGCAGGGGTGGATCGGGCGTTGACATTGACATTAGTGTCAATGTCCTACGCCGGTCCGAGAAAGGGAATCGCAATGCAGATCCACGAAGCCGCCGCCCACCTGGGCATCAGCCGGCGCAGCCTGCGCCATTACGAATCAGCAGGACTGCTGACGCCCGGCCGCGATCCGAACGGTTATCGCAGTTATGCGCCGGCCGATCTGCGCCGGGCCGCGCGTATCCGCGACATGATCGCCACCGGCTTTTCCACGCGCGAGATCCTCGCCATGGCGCCCTGCCTGACGGATGCCGGCGCGGGTGCCTGCAGTGCCGGGCTGTCCGATCTAGAACACAAGCTGGACCAGATCGACCGGCTGATCGCGGATCTGCAGGCGCGGCGGCAGGCCACCATGGCCCGGATCGACTGCTTTCGCGGCGCCCTTTCGCCCCAAATCGACGAAAGGGAAGACCCCGGACATGACACTGAAGACAATTATCCTTTTTCTGATCGCCTTTCTGGTGGGAAGCGATGAATTCCTGCTGGGCCCGATCCTGACCCCAATCGGCGCCGATCTTGGCGTCCCGCCCGAGCGGGTCACGCTTTTCATCGGCGCTTATGCCCTGCCACTGGCGATCTGCGCGCCATTTCTGGGCGGCCTGTCTGACCGGATCGGTCGGCGCGTGGTGATCCTGCCGGCGGTGGCGCTGTTCAGCCTCGGTTCGTTGGGGACGGCGCTGGCGGGGGGCTTCTGGACGGCGCTGCTCACGCGCGCGGTGACCGGGCTGGGGGCCGCTGGGATGCTGCCAGTGGCCTTCGCACTTGCCGCCGATAGCGGGCACGCGGCGCGCAATATTGCCGCCGTGCAGGCCGGGCTGACCTCGGGCATCATCCTCGCGCCGGTTTACGGTGCGGCGATGACCGGCGCCTTCGGCTGGCACACGGCCTTTGTCGGCCTGGCCTTTGCCGGCGCGCTGACCGCCATCGCTGCCAGTCGGATCGGGGACGATCCGGTGCCGCAGGCGCCGCAGAGCGCGACGGGCAGGGTGCTGGTCAAGGGCGCTTTGCCCGCGATCCTCGCCATGGGGCTGGGCCTTGGCGGCGCCATCGGCATCTATGCCCTGGCGGGAGAGCGGCTGCGCGAGCTGACCGCCCTCAACACGCGCGAGATCGGCTTCGTCTATGCCGGATTCGGCCTGCTGACGCTGGCCGGCAACCTGTCCATGCCGCGCCTGATCGGCCGGTTCCGCGATGGCCGCCAGCTTATGTTCCTGTGCATGGCGGGCGTGTTGCTGGCGGTGGCGGCGCTGTTTTCGATACCGCTTGGCCTTGCGGGCGCGATGCTGCTGATGGCAGTCTGGGCATGGCTGGGCGGGCTGGGCGCGCCGGGGCTGCAAAGCTATCTGGCGGGGCTGTCGGAGCGGCACCGCGGCGTGCTGATGGCGCTCGGCTCCAGTGCGATGAACCTTGGCGTGGCGCTGTGGTCGGGGCTTGCAGCGCTGCTGTTTGCGCAGTCCTCGCTGCTGGTCGCGGGGCTGGCAGTGGCGCTGATCGGCGCGTCGCTGGTGGCGCTGCGCCGACCCACGAGCCGCTGAAACGCAAGCCCCAGAATGACGACAGGCCCGGATCTGCTCCGGGCCTGTGCGCATTGTCTTGCTGTGATCTCAGGCGGCTTTCTTGCCGGCGCCGAAGCGGCCATAGAAGGTCTCGCCCTTGTCGGCCATGTCGCGCAGCAGGGCGGGGGCCTTGAAGCGCTCGCCATATTCGGCGGTCAGGTGGTCGCAGATCTCGACCGCGCGGGCGGCACCCATCATGTCCAGCCAGCTGAACGGGCCGCCCGACCAGGGCGCGAACCCCCAGCCCAGGATCGCGCCGACATCGCCTTCGCGGATGTCTTCCAGCACACCTTCTTCAAGGGCGCGGACGGCTTCCAGCACCTGCGCGAACATCAGGCGGTGCTGTACCTCTGTCAGGTCAGGTTGCTCATCAGCCTCGCGGAACTTCGCCTCAAGCCCGTCCCACAGACCCTGACGCTTGCCCTTGTCGTCATAGGCATAAAAGCCCGCATTCGACTTGCGGCCCAGACGGCCCTCGTCGGCCATCCAGAACAGCACCTCGTCCACGGCGCCATCTGGATAGGCGTCGCCCATGGCGGCCTTGGTCGCCTTGGCAATCTTGACGCCAAGGTCGATCGAGGTTTCGTCCACCAGTTGCAGCGGACCGAGCGGCATCCCCAGCATCTTGGCGGCGTTCTCGATCAGCACCGGGCTGACGCCTTCAGCTGTCATCCGCATGCCTTCGTTCAGATAGGGGATGATGCAGCGGTTGGCATAGAAGAACCGGGCATCGTTCACCACGATTGGCGTCTTGCGGATCTGGCGCACGAAATCCAGCGCCTTGGCCACGGCACGCGGACCGGTCTGCTTGCCCTTGATGATTTCCACCAGCAGCATCTTGTCGACGGGGCTGAAGAAGTGGATGCCGATGAACTGTTCGGGGCGTGAGGACGCCTTCGCCAGTTCCGTGATCGGCAGGGTCGAGGTGTTGGTCGCGAAGATCGCCGTATCCGGGATCACGGCCTCGGCCTTCTTGGTGACCTCTGCCTTGACGCCGGGGTCTTCGAAAACAGCCTCGACAATAAGGTCGCAGCCTTCAAGGGCGGCGTAATCCGTGGTCGCGGTGATGCGGCCCAGAACTTCCGCCTTCTTCTCCTCGGTCACCTTCTTGCGGCTGATGCCCTTGTCCAGCAGACCTTCGGAATAGGATTTGCCCTTATCCGCCGATTCCTGCTTGGCGTCGATCAGCACGACCTCGATCCCGGCCAAGGCGCTGACATAGGCGATGCCCGCCCCCATCATGCCGGCGCCCAGAACACCGACTTTCTTGACCTTCTCATCGGGCACATCGGGCCGGTTCGCGCCTTTTTCCAGCGCTTCCTTGTTGATGAACAGGCTGCGGATCATCGCGCCCGAGGACGGGTTCATCAGCACATTGGTGAACCACCGCGCCTCGATCTTCAGCGCCGTGTCAAAGGGCACCTGCGCGCCTTCGTAAACCGCGCTCAGAAGCGCCTTGGCCGCCGGATAGACGCCAAGCGTCTTTCCATGAACCATCGCGTTCGCGCCGACAAAGGTCATGAAACCGGCGGGGTGATAGGGTTCTCCCCCCGGCATCTTGTAGCCCTTGGCGTCCCAGGGCTTGACGATATCGGCGTCCTTGGCGTTCAGCACCCAGTCGCGCGCGGCCGCCACGGGATCGGCCACGACCTCGTCGATGATGCCCGCCGATTTCGCCTTGGCCGGATCGTTCAGCTTGCCTTCCAGCAGCAGCGGAGCAGCCGCCATCGCGCCCAGCTTGCGCACCAGACGCGTCGTGCCGCCGGCGCCGGGGAAGATGCCGACCATGATTTCCGGCAGGCCGATCTTGGCCTTGGGATTCTCGGCCGCGAAGATGCGATGCGTGGCGAGCGGAATTTCCAGCCCGATGCCAAGCGCGGTGCCGGGAAGCGCCGCCGCGATCGGCTTTCCGCCCTTCAGGGTTTTCGGGTCCATGCCCGCGCGTTCGATTTTGCGCAGCACGCCATGCAATTGCATGATCAGCCCGAAGATCGCCTCGGCCCCGCCGGTTTCCTTCATCGCGCCCAGCACGTTAAGGTCCATACCTGCGGCGAAATCCGGCTTGCCGCTGGTGATGACGATGCCTTTCACGGCGTCATCGGCAAGTGCGTCATCGACAAGCGCGTCCAGTTCCTTGATGCCGGCCTCTGACAGCACGTTCATCGACTTGTTGGGGATGTCCCAGGTGATGATGGCGACGCCGTCGGCGTCTTTGTTCATGGTGAAATCGGTCATGTCGCCCTCCCTCAGACGCGCTCGATGATGGTGGCCGCACCCATGCCGGATGCGATGCACAGCGTGGCGAGACCGGTATTCAGGTCGCGGCGCTCCAACTCGTCCAGCAGGGTGCCGATGATGATGGCGCCGGTCGCGCCAAGCGGGTGGCCCATCGCGATGGAGCCGCCATTGACGTTCACCAGCGACGGATCGACCTGGAATGCCTGCATGAAGCGCAGGACGACCGATGCGAAAGCCTCGTTCACCTCGAACAGGTCGATATCCTTGATCGACATGCCGCTGTCGGCCAGGATCTTTTCGGTCACCGGAACCGGGCCGGTCAGCATGATCGTCGGATCGGTGCCGATCTTGGCGGTGGCGCGGATGCGGGCGCGGGGTTTCAGGCCGAACTGTTCGCCGAATTCCTTGTTGCCGATCAGCACGCCGGCAGCACCATCCACGATGCCGGACGAGTTACCGGCGTGGTGGATGTGGTTGATCTCGGACAGATGCGGGTATTTCAGCATCGCCACCTTGTCGAAGCCGGGCATGACCTCGCCCATGTCCTTGAAGCTGGCTTTCAGCTTGCCAAGGTCTTCGACGGTGGTGCCGGGACGCATGTATTCGTCGCGGTCCAGAATGGTCAGGCCGTTCTGGTCCTTCACCGGCACGATGGATTTGGCGAAGCGGTTATCGGCCCATGCCTCGGCGGCACGGCGCTGCGATTCAACCGCCAGCGCGTCAGCGTCCTCGCGGGTGAAGCCGTATTCGGTCGCAATGATGTCGGCACTGATGCCCTGCGGCACGAAGTAGGTTTTCATGGCAAGCGAAGGGTCGACAGCAATCGCCGCGCCGTCGCTGCCCATCGGCACACGGCCCATCATCTCGACCCCGCCGGCGATATAGGCATTGCCCGCACCGCCCTTGACCTGATTGGCGGCAAGGTTCACGGCCTCCATCCCGCTGGCGCAGAAGCGGTTGATGGCAAGGCCGGGGATCGATTCGTCCAGATCCGACGCCAGCACGGCGGAACGGGCAAGGCAGCCGCCCTGTTCCTTGACTTGTGTAACATTGCCCAGAATGACATCCTCGACCGCGTGACCTTCAAGGTTGTTGCGGTCCTTCAGCGCGTTCAGAATACCCGCCGAAAGCGCAAGCGAGGTGACTTCATGCAGGCTGCCGTCCGCGCGGCCCTTGCCGCGCGGCGTGCGCACGGCATCGTATATATAGGCTTCGGTCATGGTTCCTCCTGTCAGGCCCGGTCGGATGGATTGCCGGGCATCAGATCGTATGGGTGTTTCCAGCCGGGCAGGGCGGCGATGCCGTCCAGCCAGCGGTCGATATTGGGCCAGTCGGCACGGTCGAAGCCGAAAGGTTCCGGGTAATAAAGATACGCACAGCAGGCAGCATCAGCGATGGTGAACGTGTCGTCAGCCACCCAGTTACGTCCCGTCAGATGGGCATCGAGTATTTTATAGGTCGATTTCAACCGCGCCTTCAGGAAGTCGAGCGCGGCCTGCGGGCGCTTTTCTTCTGGAATGAAGTTCTGAAGGAAGCGCGCAGAGCCGGCCTGACCCGACAGCTTGTGATTGTCGAACATGATCCAGCGCAGCGTTTCGTTACGGTCGCGGCCAAGGAATTTCCCTGTCTTCTCTGCGATATGCAGCTGGATCACCGCCGATTGAGTCAGCGTCAGATCCCCATCGCGGAAGACCGGAACCTCGCCCATTTCGTTGATCTCGCGGAAGTCGGGGCTGCGGGTCTCGCCGTTGAAGAAGTCGACATAGACCGGCCGCCAGTCATAGCCGGCCAGTTCCATGGTCAGCGCCGCCTTGTAGGCATTGCCACTTTCGCCGAAGCAGTAAAGTTCTGCGGTCATTCCCCTTAACTCCTTCCACAGCGGGGGCTTCGCGCCCCCGGACCCCCGCGGGATATTTCCGTAAAGAAGAAAGGCGTGGATTAACCTTTCTTCAACCGCTCTCCTCTAAAAACGGTCTTGCGGTACAGGCTGGGAAGCCGATGACCGCTGAAGGAGAAAGCCCCGGCTGGCGTGCCCTGCCACTGGCCGCGCGCGGGCCGGGGCCGTTTTCTTCTTCATCGAAATATCCCCGCCGGAGGCATTCTGCCGCGCCGCCGGGGACAGGATCAGAACTGTTCGGCGTCCAGTGCCATGACGGGATCGGCACCGCTTTCGATGCGGGCCAGATGGGCCGCGGTCGCCGGAAGCTGGCGCTTCATATAATAACGCCCGGTCGCCAGCTTGGTATTCAGGAAGTTCGCGTCGCCCTTGCCTTCATCCAGCTGCTTCTGCGCGGCAACAGCCATCTGCGCCCACATGAAGCCCAGAACGGTGTGACCGAACAGGTGCATGAAGTCGTAAGACCCGGCAAGCGCGTGGTTTGGGTTCTTCATGCCGTTCTGCATGAAGAACATCGCCGCCGCCTGCAGGTCCTTCGATGCCGCTTTCAGCGGGTCGAGGAAGTCGGCCTTCAGCGCGTCATTGGCCTCATTTTCCTTGATGAATGACTTCACCGATTCAAAGAACGCCATGACCGGCTTGCCGCCATCTGCGGCCAGCTTGCGGCCGACCAGATCCAGCGCCTGCACACCGTTCGCACCTTCGTAGATCATGGTGATGCGGGCGTCACGGACGAACTGGCTCATCCCGTGTTCTTCGATATAGCCGTGACCGCCGAAGACCTGCTGCGCGTTCACTGCGGTGTCAAAGCCCTTGTCGGTCAAAAAGCCCTTGATGACTGGCGTCAGAAGCGAGATCAGCCCTTCGGCATCGGCCTGACCGGCATGGGCGCGGTCGATCTGGTGCGCGCCCCAGAAGGCAAGCATCCGGGCGCCTTCAAGGAAGCTTTTCTGATCCATCAGGTTGCGGCGGATATCTGGGTGGACGATCAGCGGATCGGCCGGGCCTTGCGGGTTTTCGGAACCCGTGACGGCGCGGCCCTGCAGGCGGTCCTTGGCGTAAGCGACGGCATTCTGATAAGCAGCCTCGCCAATCGCATAGCCCTGCAGGCCAACGCCCAGGCGGGCCTCGTTCATCATGGTGAACATGGCGCGCATGCCCTTGTGCAGGTCGCCCAGCAACCAGCCCTTCGCGCCGTCATAGTTCATCACGCAGGTCGAGTTGCCGTGGATGCCCATCTTTTCTTCGATATTGCCGACACTGACCGCATTGCGGTCGCCAAGGCTGCCGTCTTCGTTCACCAGAAACTTCGGCACGATGAACAGCGAGATACCCTTGGTGCTTTCGCCGCCGCCCGGAGCCTTGGCCAGCACCAGATGGATGACGTTATCGGCCATGTCGTGATCCCCGGCCGAGATGAAGATCTTCTGTCCGGTGATCAGATAGCTGCCATCGTCCTGCGGCTCGGCCTTGGTGCGCAGCATGCCCAGATCGGTGCCGGCATGGGGCTCGGTCAGGTTCATGGTGCCGGTCCAGTCGCAGGTCACCATCTTCGGCAGATAGGTCTGCTTCTGTTCTTCCGTGCCGTGGGTGTGAATGGCCGAATATGCGCCGTGGGTCAGGCCCTGATACATGTTGAAGGCCATGTTCGCGGAAACGAAAATCTCGCCCGTGGCCAGGCCGAGCAGGTAAGGCATGCCCTGACCGCCGTATTCGGGATCGCAATCCAGCGCGGTCCAGCCGCCTTCCTTCATCTGATCGAAAGCTTCCTTGAAGCCTTTGGGTGTCCGGACCACCCCATTTTCCAGGACGCAGCCTTCTTCGTCGCCCACGCGGTTCAGTGGTGTCAGGACGTCTGTGGCCAACTTGCCCGCCGCTTCAAGCACTGCTTCGGTGAAGTCACGGTCCAGTTCGTCATGTCCGGGCAGGCCGGAACCTGCCACATTCAGCACGTCATGAAGGATGAACTGCATGTCGCGGACGGGTGCATTATAGATCGGCATGGTAAGTCCTGTACGTTGATTCGTGAATTTCCGGATCAGCCGGTTTTGCGGGCGTCCAGCAGGCGTTGGGTCTCGTCGATCTGTGTGGTCAAATCTGTGATGGCAAGCCCAAGTTCATTCTGCTGACGGATCATGTCGGCAAGACGACCGCGCGCCGCATCAAGCGTTGCAGCCAGTTGGGTCACATTATTGCCGCGCGGATCATACAGCTCCAGCAATTGGCGGATCTCCTCCAGGCTGAAGCCGAAGCGCTTGCCCTGAAGGATCAGCTTCAGGCGGGCCCTGTCGCGCCGGTCATAAAGACGGTGCTGACCGCGCCGCTCTGGTGCCAACAGCTCTCGCGCTTCGTAGAAACGCAGGGTGCGCGGCGTCACGTCGAAAGCGTCGCACATCTGACGGATCGTCATGAGATCATCGCTCATCGCGTCGGCTCCTCTTTCCGTGGTCATCTCACGTCAGGAAGCTTGCTCCATGTTGACGCGAACGTAAACCAAAACGCAGCGTCACAAACTGGATGAAATCACGCCATGAGGCGATGGAATTAGGGCCTCAGTCCATCTTCCGCAGGATTTCGGCGGTTTCGTCGCGAAGTTCGCGCAGATCCTTCATCGCCGCGTCGATTTCCGTTTTCTGGTCTTCCAGAACGGCCAGTTGGCGATTGGCCTTGTCGATCCAGA
This sequence comes from Paracoccus denitrificans, assembly GCA_005768755.1. Taxonomy (GTDB): domain Bacteria; phylum Pseudomonadota; class Alphaproteobacteria; order Rhodobacterales; family Rhodobacteraceae; genus Paracoccus; species Paracoccus denitrificans_B. The sequence goes on from VAFL01000001.1 coordinate 135,395, forward strand.
CCTCAAACTGTTCTCGGTCGCCCTTCTTATCGTAGATTTCCAGCCACTGCCGGATCTCTTCCAGGCTGAAGCCAAACCGCCGCCCGCGCAGGATCAGCGTCATCCGGGCAATTTCCCGGCCGGAATAAAAGCGCGACCGGCCGTCTTTGCGGGGACGAAGCAGTTCGATGTATTCGTAATAGCGAAGCGTTCGCGGTGTCACATCGAACCGCGCACACATCTCTTTGAAATTCAATTCTTCTGAACCGGGCATGACAAACCTGCGCAGCGGTAGACTGATCTGCACGCTAAACCGTAAGGGCGGCCGCTGCAAGTTGACGCGCCCGATACACGAGCTATTGCCGCGAAGGCCCCGCAGGCGCTATCAGTTTCCAGGGCCTTGACGGAGATTGCAGGATGACGACCCGAAAGGACGGCGCAGCAGGCAGCCCGTCGAAGGAAGCGCGCGACCGCATCGCGCAACAGTTTATCGAGGCGTTGCCGCATGCGCGCGCCCTGGGGATGAGCATGGTGCGATTGACCGATGGAGAGGCCGAGATCGTCATGGACTGGAATGCCGATTTTGTCGGTGATCCCCATACAGGCGTTATCCATGGTGGCGTGATTTCCGCTTTGATGGACACCTGCAGTGGCGCAGCGGTTCTGGCCCATCCGACCGCACCGCGCTCTACAGCGACGATTGACCTGCGGATCGATTACATGCGCGGCGCCACGCCCGGGCAGAAGATCACAGCGACGGCGCAGTGCTATCACGTGACCCGCAGCGTGGCCTTCGTCCGCGCGCAGGCGATGGATGAGGATCGTGATAACCCCGTCGCCACGGCCACCGGCGCCTTCACGTTGGAGCGTTGAGATGGCCGATCGGAATGAACCGCTGCAACAGATCAAACTGCGGCGCGACAGCGCACTGGCGGCCCTTGTCGAAGGGGTGCCCTATATCCGCTGGATGGGGATCGGCTTCGATCGGCGCGGGGACGAACTGACCGCGATCATGCCCTACGACGACAAACTGATCGGCAATCCGTTGCTGCCGGCCATTCACGGCGGCGCAATTGCCGCGTTTCTGGAGATCACCGGGATCGTCGAACTCGCATGGACTGCCATGTGGGAGGATATGGAGGCAGGGCGTATCGCGCCTGATGCCAGCGCGCCGGGATCCATCCCGCGCCTTCCCAAAACGATCGACTTCACGGTCGATTACCTGCGGTCAGGGCTGCCGCGCGACGCCTATGCGCGCGCCAAGGTGGTGCGGTCGGGCCGGCGCTATGCCAGCGTTCAGGTCGAGGCCTGGCAGGACAATCGCGCAAAGCTGTTTGCGCAGGCGACCGCACATTTCCTGATGCCGCAGGGCTGACAGCGTGGCGGCAGCGACGGTCGATCACCGGCGTGTCCTGGCTATCGCGCTGCCGATCGTGTTGTCCAACGCCACGATCCCGATCCTTGGTGCAGTTGATACCGGCGTCATCGGCCAGCTTGGGCAGGCTGCGCCGATCGGGGCAGTCGGAATGGGCGCGGTGATCCTCGCCTCGCTTTACTGGATCTTCGGCTTTCTGCGCATGGGCACATCAGGGCTGGTGGCGCAGGCGCATGGCGCCGGCGATCAGGTCGAAACGGGTGCCCACCTGATCCGCGCGCTTGCCATTGCCGCGATCGCAGGACTTTCGCTGATCGTCTTGCACCGGCTGCTGTTTGCCGCCGCTTTCCGGCTGGCGCCCGCCAGTGTCGAAGTCGAGGCACTGGCAATGCATTACCTGTCGATCCGCATCTGGGGCGCACCTGCGACGATTGCACTATATGCGATCACCGGCTGGCTGATCGCGATGGAACGGACGAGGGGCGTTCTGGCCCTGCAGGTGCTGCAGAACGGGCTGAACATCGGGCTGGATATTCTTTTCGTTCTTGGTCTTGGCTGGGGCATTTCGGGCGTTGCCGTGGCCACGCTGATCGCAGAGTTTTCCGGTCTGGCGCTTGGTCTGTGGTTCTGCCGCGCGGCGATTTTGCCGGCCCTGCGCCAGCGAGGATTGTTCGCGCGCGACCGCATGTCACGTCTTTTGCGGGTCAATTCTGATATCATGATCCGCTCTGTCCTGTTGCAGGGGGCATTCACGACCTTCATGTTCATGTCGGCCGGGCAGGGGGACGTGACGCTGGCCGCCAATCAGGTTCTGCTGCAATTTCTGGAGATCACGGCCTATGGGCTGGACGGCTTTGCCTTCGCTGCCGAAACGCTTGTCGGGCAGGCAGTCGGTGCGCGCAGGCGGGACCTTCTGCGCCGTTCGGTCCGCGTTACGGCGCAATGGGCCGTGGCAGGTGCCGTGCTGCTGGGGGCGGTCTTCTGGCTTTTAGGTCCGGCGTTGATAGACCTTCTGACCACCGCGCCCGATGTCCGCACCGAGGCGCGGCGCTATCTGCCGTGGCTGGCCCTTGCGCCGGTGATTGGCATAGCCAGCTGGATGTATGATGGCATTTTCATCGGTGCGACGATGACCCGGCAGATGCGTCGCGCCATGATCGAGGCGGTGGCGATCTATATCGTCGCCCTCGTCGTGTTAAGCGCTATGCTGGGCAATCACGGGCTTTGGGCGGCGCTGATGGTCCTGAATGCGGCCCGTGCGCTGACCATGATGCGCTTCTATCCCGAGGCAGAGGCCGCTGCCGCCTGAGCGTTCACACCCATTTCGCCATGGGCGGCAGACTCATCAGTACGGCGTCGGGATTGTGCCCGGTCTCAAGCCCGAATTTAGTGCCACGGTCATAGACAAGGTTGTATTCGGCATACAGCCCGCGATGAACCAACTGCGCGTCCTTGTCTGCCGATGACCAGCCTTGTGTCGTCCGCGACCTCGCCAGCGGCAGGAAGGCGGGCAGAAATGCTTCGCCCACGGCGCGGGTAAAGGCGAAATCCTTCTGCCAGTCACCGCTGTTCAGGTCGTCATAGAATATGCCGCCGACACCACGCGCCCGCCCGCGATGAGGGATGAAGAAATATTCATCCGCCCAGTCCTTGAAGCGCGGGTAGTAAGCCGGATCATGGGCGTCGCAAGCGGCTCTCAGTTGCGCATGGAAATGGTCAGTATCGCCTGGATATTCGATGCACGGGTTCAGGTCTGCGCCGCCGCCGAACCACCATGCGCCCGGTGTCCAGAACATGCGGGTGTTCATGTGGACAGCCGGCGCGTGCGGGTTCTGCATATGCGCCACCAAACTGATCCCCGAGGCCCAGAATCGCGCATCCCTGTCCATGCCCGGCACGCCCCGCGCGGCCATGGCGGCCTGCGCCTTGGGCGCCAGCACGCCGTGAACTTCGGACCAGTTTACGCCGACTTTTTCAAAGACGCGACCGCCGCGCATGACCGACATGATCCCACCGCCACCATTTTCGGCCCGCTCGGTCGGGGTGATCTCGAACCGGCCGGGCGCTGTGTCGGCAGCAGGCCCCTGGTCTTCCAGCCCCTCGAAGGCGTCAACGATGCGGTCGCGCAGCAGACGGAACCAAGCGGCTGCTTCACGTCGTTCGGTCAGCATGTCATCCATCTCTGGCCCCCTGGATTTGCGTTGCGGGCCTGAATTGACGTGCATAAGCTGATTTGGCAACTGCCATTATTGCCGCACATATGATCCGCAACATCGCGCTTTCACTATTGGCATTGCTGACGGCAGCCGCCGGGCCGGTGGACGATTGCAACCGGCAATATCAACGTGGCTACGACGCGGTCGCCGAAAATCTGGCTCAGGCGGAGCTTGATGCGGCGCGCGGCTATCGTCCGCATCAGCCTGACCTGACCGGCCTTGATGTCACACATGAACGCTACAGTCTTTGGCGGCGCGACGCCCACGGCAGGCCGTTCCCCGAGATGCACAGCCGCTGGCACTATGTCGATGAAAGCGGACCAACGGTCACCTTGCTGGACCTCGTGGATATAGACCAGCCTGCAGCATTTGCCCGCCAGCAACAGCTCAGGAAGGAACTAGACGAGATGCGGAGGGGCAAGGACGCCTTGATCGCGCAGTGCCTGGACGTCGGCGGGGGACAGGATTAACCGCGCTGACGAAAGTTGAATTGCTGCGCCCCGAAATGACGGCTAGTCTCGTCCACAGGCGCACCAAGGACGAACCGATGACCCGCAAGCTTGCCCTTCTTCTTCCCCTTGCATTTCTGGCCGGGTGTGGGACCGAGCAGGAGCGGTGTATCCGTGGAAACACCCGCGAATATCGGGCGCTAAGCTCTCTGCTGGAAGAGACCGAGGCAAATCTTGCCCGGGGCTATGCCTGGGAAACGCGCGAGGTCTCGCGGGTGGAATATGATTATTGCCCCGAGGTTGTCCGCAACCGGGAAGGAGAGGCACGGATCGTTCAGCGTGGCTGTTGGCGCGATGTCATCGACACCGAACGATACCGCGTCCCGATCGACCCTGCCGCCGAACGGCGCAGCCGCGATTATCTGGTCGAAAAGCTGAAAACCGAGACCGCACGCGCCGAGGCTGTCGTGCGTCAATGCAAGGCCACTTATCCCGAAGACGCGACCTGAGGCGCCCGCGGTGGTGCGGATCTAGAACATCGCAGCCTGAACGGGGTCCTGAAGGCTGCGGCCGCCGTCAACGTTCAGGATCTGACCGGTCACAAACCCGGCCCCGTCGCCCGCCAGATACATCACGGCATCGGCCAGTTCTTCGGATTCCGCGATCCGGCCCATCGGCGTCCCTTTCAGGATACCGTCCCGCATGTTCGGATTTTCCTTCAGCATGCGCTTCATTTCCGTCGTCATGACAGAGCCGAACGCCACAGAGTTCACGCGTATCCTGTGCCTTGCCAGTGCCAGTGCCAGTGCTCGTGTCGCCTGGTCCTGTGCGGCAGATGCGATGGAATAGGCCAGAAGTTCGGCATGGGGACGTTGTGCGGCAAGCGTGGTCAGGTTGACGATGGCCCCAGCCGCACGACCATCATCGGAATCCTTGGCCTGCTGTATCATCCGCTTCGCGACGATTTTCGACATCATCAGCCCGGCCAAAAGGTTCTGCCTCAGCATCTCCTCCAGCCCGTTCTCGATCGATTCCAGCGGATCGCCCGGCTTCACCAGACGATGGGCGTTGACCAGAATATCGACGCGGTCAAAGGCGTCGATCGTTGCCGACAGCAGGTTGGCCATCGAAAGCCGCTGTGACATGTCTGCCGCAAAGCGGCGCGCGCGCTCCTCGTCGCCGAAGCGCGTCAATTCCTGATCCAGCGCGGCTTCGTCACAATCGGCCAACATCACATTGGCCCCATGCGCGTGCAACTGACGCGCAATGGCCAGCCCGATGCCGCGGCCTGCACCGGTCACGATGGCGGTTCTGCCTTCGACGGAATTGCTCATCTGCTTCTCCTTTGCTTCGCGCCAGCACCGGTCGCCGTCAGTATCTTGAAGCGATTGTCGCCGCCGATTTCAGCAACATCGGCAAAATGCCGGGCAAGCTCTGCCTCATAGGGCAGGTGACGGTTGGCCACCATCCACAACCGGCCGGCGCCCGTCAGAAGCGAGGCCGCCGCACGGATGAAGGCAGCACCAAGCGCGGGCTCTGCGCTGCGTCCGGCGTGGAAGGGCGGGTTCATGATGACGCCATTGACAGGCTCGGGCAGCCTGAAGCTGCGGGCATCGGCCCAATGGAACTGCGCCCTTGCATCCGTCACGTTGGCGCGGGCACATTCCAGTGCCGCGTGATCCGCTTCGACCAGGTGCAGGACGCCGACGCCGGGATGGGCCAGGATCTGTGCTGACAACCAGCCCCAGCCGGCGCCCAGATCAACGATGCGTGACGGCAATTTGTCGGGCAGTGCCTTAGCCAGCATTGCCGATGCGGGATCAATAGCTTCGGCGGAAAAAACCCCTGCAAGCGTGGTGAACCCGGGTGCGGGGGTCAAATGGCGTGCGGCCCAGTCGCCTGGAACCGACCCTGGATCATCAATGCGCGCGATCTTGCCATGGGCCTTGGAATGCACCTCGGAAATGGCGCTGAACCCTTTGATCTCCTTCAGCATCGGCTCGATCCCGTCGGTCTTCTGACCGTCGACCCACAGCGCGCCGTCAGGCGACAGAATGCCCGCACCAAGCGCCACCCGCGCGCGCGCCGCATCGCGGGAACGCGGTAACGTGACCAGGACCGTATCAAAGGCGGGATGGTTTTCCGGTGACGTCGCGGTCTGAAATCCGCGCGCCTGCAAGGCATCGTGATGATGGGCCATGCCCTCGACGATCAGCGTGTGTTGCGGATCGAAGACCGACAGATCCTCGGACCCGTCTGCCCCCAATATCGCCAGCCGACCGACCGGCGGCTGGGGGAAGGCAAGCGCCAGACGTGCGTCACGCATGGGTTATTCTTTTTCCATAGTGCATTGCAGCGGGTGCTGCTGGCGGCGCGCAAGCTCCATGACCTGGGCGACCTTCGTCTCGGCTATCTCATGCGAAAACACGCCGACCACGGCGACACCCTTGCGGTGAACGGTCAGCATGATCTCGACAGCTTGTGCATTCGTCATGGCAAACAGGCGCTGCAAGACGTGAACGACAAACTCCATCGGGGTGAAGTCGTCGTTCAGAAGCAGCACCTTGTACATCGGGGGACGCTGCGTCTTCGGCTGCGTCTTTGTAACGAGGTCCGTCTCCTCGCGGTGTCCGGGATCCTGAGGCATGGTCAAATATCGGGTGATTTTCGGTTGGGAACCATATAGGCAGTTTCTGCGGCAATAAAAGCCCGCTATCGGGCGCTGGACGGCGATTTCCGGCCCATGGTCACTGCAAATCGTGAAAATACGTCAAATGCAAGGTTTTCGCATCAAGTCCGCTGTGCTATTCTGAAAAAATTAACGACGGCCCTCTATAACAACACGGCCGCAGCAGGCAGAAGAGATCGAGACAGTGACCAGATTCCGCACGATGTTCCGCGCAGGACTGCTGACGCTTTTGGCGTTCCTGATTCCCCTTTCCGTTGAAGCCGCGCCCTTTGCGGCCTTTGTCATGGACGGCCGAACAGGCAAGCAGATCCATGCCCAGAACGCCGACACGCGACTGCACCCTGCATCTCTGACCAAGATGATGACGCTTTACATGGCGTTTACCGCGATCGAGCGGGGGCAGGTCCGGCTGGATACGAAATTCACAATATCGTCGAATGCTGCGGCAGAACCGCCATCGCGTCTTGGCCTGCGTGCCGGTCAGCAGATCGAGTTGCGCTATCTGATCCGCGCCGCCGCTGTGAAGTCGGCCAATGATGCGGCCACGGCAATCGGTGAAAACCTGGCCGGGTCAGAGGACCGCTTTGCCGCGCAAATGACTTCGATGGCAAGGGCGCTTGGGATGAACAACACCCAGTTTCGCAATGCCAATGGACTGACCCAGTCGGGCCACTTTTCGACGGCGCGCGACATGAGCACGCTTGGTCGGCGGCTGTTCTATGATTTCCCGCAATACTATTCGATCTTCTCGCGTCGCTCTGCTGATGCCGGAATTGCGACCGTCCGTTCGACCAATCGCACGTTCCTGGACAATTACGCAGGTGCTGACGGGATCAAAACCGGTTATACGCGTGCGGCCGGGTTCAACCTGACAGCCTCGGCGCAACGCGGATCGAAGCGGATCATCGCGACTGTTCTTGGCGGTACGTCGACCGCACAGCGCAACGCCACCATGGCGCAGCTTCTGGACATGGGCTTTGGCCGTGCGCCGACGCGTGTCAAGGAAATCAAGCCAGAGCCGCCGCAATACATCGTCGAACGGAAATCCAGTCGCAAGGTCGCGGCCGTGACGTCGACCGCGCCGGTCGCGCGTCCCGCGGGCGGTGCCGCTGCCGCTTCTGTCGCCGCCAGCAGTCTCAACAGCGCCATGAACGAGGCGATGGCGCAGGCGGCCGCCAATCCGCCGCCGCAGGCCGCGCGGCAATCCGGCGGCACGACCGTCCGTTTGGCAAGCAGCGCCAGACCGGTGGCAAGGCCGGGCGGCGGGGCGGAAGCAACGGCAGACGCACAGGCAGATACGGATCAGGCTGTGAAGCTGGCAATGGCCGAAGGTGGTGGACAGGCGACGGGGCTGAGTGTGTCGGCCCGGCCAGTTGCGGCACCCCGTGAACGGGCTGCTGCGCCTGTTGCCGTGGCTGCCGCCAGCACCGCCAACGTAGCACCTTCGGCAGGTGATGCGGCGCTGGAGTCCTCGCCGAAGCCGCAGCCGCGTTCGGAAACGATCGTCGTTGGCACCGGTACCGCTGACGGACCGGAGCGCAAACCGACCGAGCGGATTGCCCGTGCATCATCGTCTGGCGGGCAAAGCTGGGGCGTATCGCTTGGCCGGTTCAAGACGCGCGATCAAGCGGATGAGCGACTGGTGCAGATTGCCATGCAGGAAAGTGCCCTGCTTGATGGTGCGCTGCGCCATGTCCGTGAGTCGTCAAAGGGATACGAGGCACAGTTGGTCGGGTTGTCGCAGACATCTGCGACACAGACCTGCGCACGCATCGCCGATCAGGGACTTCGCTGCGACGTGACTGCGCCCTGATCGCAGTGCCGTCGCACAGCGGCGGCGAAGCACTGGATAAAAGGCAGGGGCTGGCGGAAATTGCGCCGGTCCCTTTTTCATTTGGGAACCTGTTCCAAGGGGAACTTGCGCCGGAATAGCGCTGTTTCCGCACTCTCCTTGCTTTGTGCCAACTGTACGGCAACCGCGCTTTAGTCGCGCGGCCCAGGGGGCACGGTTTGTCCGAGTATCTGCTTCAGGTCGTATCGCGTGCCGTCTTTGTCCGAGGTATTGCGCAGCGTTTACAGAAAGCCCGGCAAGACCAGATCCGGCGGGCGGTGGCCATCGGCGAAAGTCTGTATGTTGACGATGACCTTTTCCCCCATCTCGATCCGGCCTTCGACCGTTGCACTGCCCATATGCGGCAGCAGCACCACGTTCGGCAGGTCGCGCAGGCGCGGGTTGGCTTCGTGGCCGTGTTCATACACGTCCAGCCCCGCGCCCGCGATCTCACCCGCTCGAAGCATTCGGGTCAGCGCGTTCTCGTCCACGACCTCTCCGCGCGATGTATTTATCAGAACGGCCGACGGCTTCAGCAGCTTCAGGCGCCGCGCTGAAAGCAGATGAAAGGTTGCGGGCGTGTGGGCGACATGAACGCTGACGACATCAACCCGCGCGAGCATCTGATCAAGGCTGTCCCACCAGACAGCGTTCAAATCGGCCTCGGTCTCCGGGTGCAGGCGCGTGCGGTTATGGTAATGGATCTCCATCCCGAACGCATTGGCGCGGCGGGCGACGGCGCGGCCGATCCGCCCCATGCCAACAATGCCCAGCTTGCGCCCGCCGATCCGGCCACCAAGGAACGCGGTCGGCGACCAGCCCAGCCATTCGCCGCCCTGCATCACAGCCAGACCTTCGTTAAGCCGGCGCGTCACCGCGATGATAAGACCCATCGTCATGTCGGCCGTATCTTCGGTCAGAACACCGGGCGTGTTCGACACCAGCAAGCCTTTCTGGTGGGCAGTACTCACGTCGATATGATCCACGCCGGCACCGTAATTGGCGATCAATCGCAACTGCGGACCTGCCTGCGACAGCAAGGCGGCGTCTATCCGATCTGACAGCGTGGACACCAGAACGTCGCAATCGCGCACCAATCCCTGCAGTTCCTCGTTGCTCAGCCGGTGGTCGTCGGGATTGAGCCGGACATCGAACAACGTCCGCATCCGTTCTTCGACCCTTTCGGGCAAGCGTCGCGTAACGGCCACACGTAAGCGGGAATTGGTGCTGTTCATCCGATCCTGCCTTTCCTGCGACAACTGCATGGGGCAGACTGACCTGAATCGGGATGCAGGCACAAGTCCCGGCAAGCCGCGCGGCAAACGACGCGGTGACAGAGGCAGCGCGGCGCAGGCCGCGGAACGAATTCGCGGCAATGACCGCTGGACTGGGGCAGGTAAGACAGATGGGGCATATTTCGCCATCATTCCGTCGGGCATATCGCACGGCGAAACGGCAGAACTTCGGCCGCGCCGTATTGCGTGGCGGGTATGGCAACGGACCGCTTTCCGCGTGGCGATCGTTTGGGTGGCAGACCAAGGCTGTCCTTGGCGCGTCGGCGGCGGCATTGCTGTTTTTCGTTCTCGCGCCAGCTGAAGCCGCCAGCAACGCAAATGCGGCCGCGCCTCAGCCCGAACAGGTGGCTGCGTCGTCAACCGCTGTCGCGGCACCCGCCGAAGTCACGCCTGCTGCAAAGCCCGCCGTGACCGAAGCGCCCCGGCCGCCCGCGCGCCCTGTTACGCTTGCCAGCGCAACGCCAACCGCGCCCGCGGCAGAGGTGATCCGCGGGCCGGTCACGCGCCTGCCGCTGCCGCGCTATGTTTCGCTGAAGGGCGAAGAAGGCAACGTCCGGCGCGGCCCGTCCCTGTCGCATCGCATTGACTGGGTCTTCCACCACTCCGGCATGCCGCTTCGCGTCGTGGGAGAGTTCGGCCATTGGCGACGGGTCGAAGATCGCGACGGTGCCGGCGGCTGGGTTCATTACCAGCTCTTGTCAGGCGTGCGTACTGCAATCATCGAGCAGGAAATGGTCGAACTGCGTTCGCGCCCCGATCTTAATGCCGGCGTGATCGCAATGGCGGAGGGCGGCGCCATCGTGAAGCTTGGCGAATGTGAACAGGATTGGTGCCGGGTGACCGGAGCAGGCGCAAAGGGCTGGCTGCCGAAGACCGCGATCTGGGGTGTCGAGCCCGGCGAAACGCGGGATTGATCAACGCCGCCCTGACACTGAAGCGCTCCCGATCCGTTCGGGGGCGCTTGCGTTTTGCGGTGGCACATGCCTGGTCCGGAAAATGTTGGCGAAGCTGCGACATGAGGGGCCAAAAATCCAAACTGACCTCTTGCGTGTCGCGCGGCCCTCGTCTAAACGGCGCGCACGGTCATTGACCGGCGATGCTGTGGTAGCTCAGTGGTAGAGCACTCCCTTGGTAAGGGAGAGGTCGAGAGTTCAATCCTCTCTCACAGCACCATCATCCTGCAGATTTCCGGGCATTGACGCGCATATCCATCTGCACGGTCATCTTCCGTTTTGACGATATTCAGAGCCCTGCTGACGGTGCTGTCGACGCTTGTGGGTGGTTCCGGCCGCCTTTCTTTTGCTGGCGGCTGAACCTTTGTCAGATCGACGGGTTGGGTTGCCGGGACATCGGAAAGGACATCGTCATGCATCCACCTCGTCTGCCCGAATACGCGGCATTGTTTCTGGATTTTGACGGTGTTCTGGTGGATATCGCAGCCCGTCCCGACGCGACGGTCGTGCCGCCCGCACTTCCCCGTCTGCTTGCCCGGCTGTACGATCGGCAGGGCGGCGCGGTGGCGCTGATTTCGGGGCGGTTTGTCGCGGATTTGCGCAAGTTTCTGCCCGATTTCCCGGGCCTGATTGCTGGCAGCCACGGGGCGGAACTGGCGCGCGGCGAGAATGTGACGACTGCCATCGGCGGCGATCTGGACGCCGCTGCGATGCATGAGGCGGCCTATCGACTGGCAGAAGGTCATGACGCCATCCTGATTGAGACAAAGCCGCTTGGCGTGGCAATGCATTTCCGCGCCGACCCGTCGCTGGAGGAGGTGGTCAAAGCATCCATGCAGCAACTGACAGAACTGTTTCCCGGAACAAAGCTGCAGCCAGCGAAAATGGCGATCGAGTTGCAGCCCGACGGGGTCGGCAAAGGCGGAGCGCTGGCGCTATTGATGGACGAACCACCGTTTACCGGGCGCGTGCCCGTTTATGCTGGCGACGATCTGACCGATGAGCCTGCCATGGCCGAGGCGCAGTCGCGCGGCGGATTTGCCATCAAGATCGGCGAGGGCGAATCGGTTGCTGACTACCGGTTGGCCGGGCCGGCCGAAATGGCTGCCTGGCTGGACAGTGCTTTTCAGCCATGAAAGGTTAGCCGCATGCCTCGCCTCGTTGCCGTATCAAACCGTTTGCCGTTGGGGGAAAATCCTTCGGGCGGTCTGGTGGTGGCGCTGGAGGACGCGCTTTCGAATTCAGGCGGGCTGTGGATCGGCTTTTCGGGTGATCAGCCGGCCGAACCGGCAGATGAACTGACGTTTCACGACGGTGCCCGCTTCCAGCGCGCGTCGTTCGATCTGACCGCCAAGGATGTGGACAGCTATTATCTTGGCTATTCCAACTCTGTCCTTTGGCCGGCCTTTCACGGCCGCGCGGACCTGATCCAGATCGATCCCGAATATCTGGAAGGCTACCGCCGTGTAAACAACCGCATCGCGCGGCTGATCGCCCCGCACCTGCGGGACGATGACAGAATCTGGGTGCAGGATTATCAGTTGATACCGCTGGCCGCCGCCTTGCGCGAGCTGGGCGTGATGAACCGCATCGGGCTTTTCCTGCATATCCCTTTTCCGGCACCGGAAATCTGTGCCGCGCTGCCCAACCCTGCCGAGATGTTCGGCTGGCTGGCGCAGTATGACCTGATCGGATTTCAGGCAGAGCGGGATGTGACAAATTTCAATGAAGCTGCCCGCCAATTGTCGAAAGCCGATGGCACGCCGGATGACAGGTCCCCGTCTGATGCGCGCAAGGCGAAGGTCGGTGCGTTTCCCATCGGCATCGACGCCGCAGGCTTCATCGCCGACGCCCGCAATGCGCGCGAAGAAGATCGGATGCGCAGCCTGACCAATTCCAAGATGATGATCGGTGTCGATCGACTGGACTATTCGAAGGGCATTCCGCAGCGGTTCCGCGCGTTCCAGCTGTTGCTGGAAAGCCATCCCGATCTGATCGAAAAGGTCATGTTGCTGCAGATCGCGCCGCCGACGCGCGAGGCGGTCGATGCCTATCAGGATATACGCGAGGAAACCGAGCATCTGGCCGGGCGCATCAATGGCCAGTTTGCGACGGTGAACTGGACGCCGATCCGCTTCATTCATCGTCCAATTCCCCGCCATGAACTCGCCGGGTTATATCGTCAGGCGCATGTCGGGCTGGTGACGCCGCTGGCCGATGGGATGAACCTTGTGGCAAAGGAATATGTCGCAGCGCAGGATGTGTCCGATCCCGGTGTGCTGATCCTGTCGCGCTTCGCGGGTGCGGCCGAGACCATGCGAGACGCGCTGATCGTCAATCCCCACGATCCGTGGGAGATGGCGGCAGCGATGCGGCGCGCCATAGACATGACATCGAATGAGCGGCGTGCCAGGCATTCGGCGCTGTTGCGCGACGTCGTGGAAAATGACGTGGCGCACTGGTCGCACGCCTATCTGACAGCGCTTGGCTGAACAGGCGTTCTGCCGCGTGTAACGTCAGAAAACGGGCCTGGTCATTGCCACTGTGTGATCAGCAAATCCTTGACGGATCGGTCAAAGCTGTTGCCTTGGGTCTCTGACGTCGTTTCTGCCAGATAATCGTTGCGCTGCCGGACAAGGTCCGCCATCTCGACTTCCAGCACGCTTCGGGTCTGCATCTGCTGGCTGACATAGGCTTCGCGTTCGGGGCCGGTCATGGCGCGCAAGTTTTCGTCCAGATCTTCCTCGGGAACGGATTGCAGCGTCACCTCGTCATTTGCGGACGACAATAGCAAAGCGATGCTCAGACGGCGCATGACAGGCTCCTCGTGACGACCGGAAAATGATGCCAGGGGGGCTGCAGGCGACAAAGCGCCGATATGTGACGGTGGCTGCCACGCGGGACGTGTTACGCGAGGATGAGCCTGCGTGACGCGTGTCAACCGATTGGTTCAGCGGACCGGGTCGAAATAGTCGTGAACGCCGCCCTGCCAGTCGCGGATCGTCCACCGGCCGGGGCCGCAGCGGCTGACTGCATCCGAATCAAGCGGCACTTTGCCAAAGCCGCCCGGCAGATCCAGCACATAGCGTGGAAGTGCCACGCCCGACAGATGCCCGCGAAGCGAGGCGGTGATCGCCAGTCCCTCGTCTATCGTCGTGCGAAAATGGCTGGTGCCGCGGGCAAGATCGCAGTGATGCAGGTAATAGGGCGTGACGCGCAACGCCGTCAGCGCCCTGAACAATCGCGAAAGAACTGCTGCATCGTCATTTACCCTGCGCAGCAGCACCGATTGCGACAGCAGCGCCACGCCGGCATCGGCAAGCGCATGAATCGCGTTGCGGGCCGGTTCGGTCAATTCGTCGGGATGGTTGGTGTGGATGACCACATAGCAGGCGGTTCGACGCTTGAGAACAGGGATCAGCGCGGCAATTCGTTCCGGCGCGACAACCGGGACGCGGCTGTGAATGCGAATGACCTCCAGATGCGGGATCTGGTCAAGGCGATCCATGACGGATGCCAAGCGACGCGGCGAAAGGGTCAGCGGGTCGCCCCCGGTCAGGATGATCTCGCGCAGTGTCGGGGTGTCGTTGACGTAATCCAGCGCAGCCGACAGCTTGTCAGGGGGCAGGGGCCCCGCCGCACCCACTGCCTCGCGCCGGAAGCAGAAGCGGCAATAGACGTCGCAAGTCTGTGTGACATGCAGGATGGCGCGATCGGGGTAGCGATGCGTCAATCCGGGAACGGGGCTGTGGACCTGGTCACCGATCGGGTCGCCCAGTTCCTCGTCCCGGATCAGCAATTCGCGACGGTCCGGGATGAATTGGGCCGTGATGCCAGGACTGTGCTGCTGCATCGCAGGGGTCACACGGATCCGAAAAGAGTCCGCTACGCGCTTCAGTTCCGCAATCTCGTCTGGGTCGACATATCCCGCAACCGCAAGTTCGTCGACGGCGGTCAATGCGGCGGATTTTCGTGTCATGGCATCAGGTGGCGCCGTCGGCACCTAATTGATTGCGGCTTGCATCGGATAATAGCCGTCGCGAAACTCTCCGAACAGGCCGGTCAGTTCGGGATGTTCCACAGGCTCGCCCGACATGTCGGGCAGAAGGTTCTGTTCGGACACATAGGCGACATAATATGTCGCCTCGGTCTCGGCATAGAGATGATAGAACGGCTGGTCACGGTCCGGGCGGTGATCTTCAGGGATCGATTCGAACCATTCTTCGGTGTTGGCGAATTCAGGGTCTATATCGAACACCACGCCGCGGAACGGGTGTAAACGGTGCCGAACGACTTGCCCGATCATGTATTTAGCCGTGCGGGATTCCATACCGGCGCCTCTTGTCTTCATCCGCCAGCTTTACGCCCTTCATCGAAAACTGTCTATGGATAGGTTTGACCGAATGATGAGAATGCAAATGAATCCCGACGTTTCGTCAAGCCATTCGGGCATATCTGGCCGCAGAAGGCGCCTCAGGCTGTGGCTTCGGGCATTTTCTGCGGCGCCTCATCCTCTTCTTCGTCATCATCCTCCAGCGTCGGCGGGGGGTCGCCGGCCAGGAAATTTCCCAAGCGCTCAAGTCCGGGAATGTGATCGGCCAGCACCTTCACGACCACCAGCATCGGCACCGCGACGACCATACCAAGAACCGACCAAAGCCAGGCCCAAAGGGCTACAGTGATGAAAACGACGACGGTGTTCAGCTGAAGGCGGCGCGAAACGAAATATGGCGTGACAAGCTGCCCTTCGATGGCCGTCAGCCCAAGGTAAGTGGCAGCCGCCATAAGTGGCGTTCCCAGATCGTCAAAGCTGACAAGCCCAACCAGAAAGCACGCCGCGACCCCGGTGACAGCACCCAGATAGGGAATAAAGTTCAGGATGAACGCAGCGACGCCCCACAACAGTGGCTGCGGCATGCCCCAGATCCACATGGCAAGCCCGACACAGACAGCCAACCCAGCATTGATCAGCGTGATTGCGCCTAAGTAGGAACCAAGCGCGGACTCGATTTCGCGCATGGCCATATATGCCGCGCGCTTCTCGCTCAGTGTGTCGAAGCTTTGCACCACCTTCAGATAAAGAAGATCGCCCGAGGCCAGCAGGAAAAACAGAAGGAACAGCGTGAAGACAATCTGTCCTATCACCGAAGGACCCGACGCAATCACCGCTTGAATGGCAGAGGTCTGTTCCGTGTCGACACTGACGCGCACCTCCTGCGGCTGAGCGACCGGGGTCGCTTCGGCATCGGCGGTCACGGTCAGGCTGTCACCACGCGGGCCACCGATGACACCGGATTCGCCCAGTGGCGAGACGGCAGGCTGCGCGTCTTCGGCAACGGCCTCTTCCCCGTCATCACCCCCTGCGACATTTTCGATCCGGGCGGCGGCTTCTTCCAGCGGACGGAAGCTCTCGCGAAGCGTTTCAAATCGCTCCTCCAGCCGTTCAGAGATGCGGGGGCTGTCCGCCGCGATATCGCTGATAGGGCCAGAGACGAAGTAACCCAGCCCGCCGACAAGCACGACCATCCCAAGCGTAACGATCGCGGCCGAGATGCCGGCGCCGATCCCTATCCTGCCCATCAACCTGCGAAATGGAACAAACACGAAGAACAGCAGCACGCCAAGCGTAACCGGCATCAGGAAGGCTGCGGCTGACGTGATGAAATAGAACAGCATCATCAGGAAAATCCCGATCACGGCCCAGGCAGGGGGACCGGATCGCGTCGCCACATCGCGCTCGATACTGGGGAAACGGTGTTGGGCCTTGTATCTTGGCACTCTGGGCATTCCTGGCAACCTTTGTTCGCGGCGGGCTTTCCCCCAACGCGCGCGGTGGCGCATTGGGTCCACAATGTTGCGGACCAGATATCGGTTTTACGCAGACAGCACCACAGTGCTGATCAGATCGGATGATCGCCGGCTGCGTCAATCACCCGCGTCGGAAGCCCCATCTCGCCCAGCAACTCCAGAAACGGGCGGGCGGGCAGATCTTCGACATTGACCATGCGCTTCACGTCCCAGGTCTCACGGGCGATCAGGATTGCGGCGGCGACTGGCGGCACCCCGGCCGTATAGCTGATGCCCTGGCTGCCAACTTCGCCGTAGGCTTCTTCGTGATCTGCGACATTGTAAATGAAGACTTCGGCCTCTTGTCCGTCGCGCCGCCCTTTCACCAGATCCCCGATACAGGTTTTGCCAGTGTAATCGGGCGCAAGGCTCGAGGGGTCGGGCAGCACCGCCTTGACAAGCTTCAGTGGTACGACCTCTTGCCCTTCAGCGGTTTTAACCGGTTGCTCTGACAGAAGGCCAAGCGATTTCAACACGGTGAACACATTGATGTAATGTGCACCGAACCCCATCCAGAAACGGACATCCGCAAACGGATAGCGCGCCGAGAGCGAATGCACCTCGTCATGGCCAGACAGATAGGCGGTCTGCTTGCCCACGACGGGCAGATCCCATTCGCGCCCGACCTCGAACATGGCATTCTCGGTCCATTTGCCGTCCTGCCAGGCATAGACAGTGCCGGTAAATTCCCGAAAGTTGATTTCCGGGTCGAAATTGGTCGCGAAATAACGTCCGTGACTGCCTGCATTGATATCGACGATGTCGATCGAGGTGATCTCGTCGAAGTATTCATCCTCGGCAAGACGGGCATAGGCATTCACCACGCCAGGATCGAATCCGGCGCCCAGGATCGCGGTTATGCCGGCCTTTTCGACCGCATCGCGCCGCTTCCATTCATAATTGGCATACCACGGCGGCGTCTCGCAGATCTTGGCGGGATCTTCGTGAATCGCCGTATCGATATAGGCGCATTTGGTGTCGATACAGGCCTGCAGAACGGTCATGTTGACGAAGGCAGAGCCGACGTTGATGCAAATACCCGCGTCGATCTGACGGATCAGATCGGCCATCGCTGCAGTGTCCATGGCGTCAACCTGATGGGCTGTGAAGTCCATCTGGTGACCTTTCCCCCGCAAAGATTCAATGATTGCCTCGGCCTTGGATTTCGTGCGCGAGGCGATATGCAATGCGCCGAATTCCTTCGCCCATTGCGCGACCTTGTGCGCGGTGACCTGCGCGACGCCGCCGGCGCCGATGATGAGCACGTTTTTCGTCAACGTCTTCCCCTTCGGTGTCAGGACAGGCTGTCCCTGTAGTCGTCATAGTCGAATTCGCGAACCGGCCGGATCGTTCCATCTTCGTCCCGGATGGCAATGGCGGGCATGTTCACGCCATTGAACCAGTTCTTCTTGACCATCGTGTAACCGGCGGCATCCGCGATGCTGATGCGGTCACCAATGTCCAGTGGCCGGTCAAAGCGGGCATCACCGAAGATATCGCCTGCCAGGCAGGTCTTGCCGGCAATCTGATAGGGGTGATCGCCCGTCTGCGGAAGCTTCGCCGTCTCCCGGTAGATCAGCAGGTCCAGCATGTGTGCTTCGATGCTGCTGTCGACCACGGCGATTTTCTTGCCGTTATCGATGATGTCCAGCACGCTGACTTCCAGCGTCGCGGTGCCGGTGATGCTTGCTTCGCCCGGCTCAAGAAAGACCTGAACGCCCAGTCGGTCGCTGAATGCCTTCAGCCGGTCGGCAAGGCGGTCCAGCGGATAGCCTTCACCGGTGAAATGGATGCCGCCGCCAAGCGAGACCCAGTTCAGCCGCTTCAGGAAGGGGCCGAATTCCGCCTCGATCCGGTCCAGCTGGGTCGAAAACAGATCGAAATCACGATTCTCGCAATTGTAATGGATCATGACGCCGCCAATGCGGCCCTCGGCGGCTTCAAGGCGCGACTTGTCCCATTCACCCAGACGGGAAAACGGTCGCGCCGGATCGGCCAGATCGAACCCCGAGGTCGAGAAGCGCGGATTTAACCGCAGTCCGCGTTCAATGTGGCTTGCCCTGTCCGCAAACCGATCAAGCTGGGTGAGCGAATTGAAGATGATCTTGTCGGCATAGGTGATCGCCTCATCGATCTCATGATCGGCCCAGGCGACGGAATAGGCATGGGTTTCCTTGCCGAACTTTTCGCGCCCCAGACGCAGTTCATAAAGCGAGGATGATGTCGTTCCGTCCATGTAGTCGCGCATCTGGTCGAACACAGACCATGTGGCAAAGCACTTGAGTGCCAGCAACGCTTTTGCGCCTGATGCCTCGCGCAGTCGGGCGATGGTTTCCATGTTGCGGCGCAGGGCCACACTGTCCATCAGGTAGAAGGGCGTTTGCAGCGACATCTTTCCCCCGGTCAATCAAGGGCGCCGATATAGTGCCCCCGTTCGGATTTCGCAAGGAAAGGTAACGCGACGATGACGTCGCTCAGTTCAGCATTGGCTCTGCTGTCGGCACGGTGAAAGCCACATAATTCCGCTCGTCCTCGCGGAAGTAGGTCAGCGATTGCGTCAGGTGGCCTATGAGGAACCAGCCGAAGCCGCCTTCCGGATGGCTGCTGGCGTCGGGCAGATGCGGATCGAGGCAGATTTTTGGAAGGATGCCCCCGTCATCGCTGACCGAACAGGACAGACCGTCGGCCTGTGCCACCACACTGAGATGGACCAGCGGGCGCGGCGCCGCACTGGCAGGACGACCATGCTGGGCGATATTGTTCAGAAGTTCGGCCAGAACCAGTTCGGCGCGACCCATGAGGTCGGTCGAAACGTGGGGTTGCAGACGCTGCCCCAGTGCAACCAGTACTTCGCGCACGGCATCAGCCTCGGCGCGAAAGCTGCGCGTGAAAACCACGAGTGGCTGCTTCTCGGTCGAATTGCTAGGGGCCAGTTGTTTTTTGCCGGTCATCAGGCGGCCCCGCCGTTGTCTTCGGAGGCGATCTCAAAAATCTGGTCCATGCGGGTCAGCCGGAAGACCCTTTCGACATTGGGTGTCAGACCGCGAAGGATCATTCGGCGGCCTTCTGGCAGCGCTTTCTTCAGCGCGATCACAGCACCAAGGCCGGAACTGTCCAGGAAATGCACGGCCGCCAGATCCAGCACCAGATTGGGGCCGCTTGCTGCGACATGTGGCCGGACCTTGTCCTTGAAGGACCCGGCAATCGCCGCGTCGAGCCTTTGTTCATTCATCCTGACAAGAACATGGTCGGCTTGGTTCTTGATGGTAATGTCCATATCGGCCCCCTGCGCTGCGCTCGTCTGGCATCACTATCTGAAAGTTCTTACCATCCGGTGAACGTCTGCGGGCCGGAGGGAAGATGCCATGACCGCTTGTGCAATGCCGCTTGATGCTGAGCGGGTGATATCCGTGCCGGCCGGCAGCATCACTGCCTTGCAGGTGGGTGGTCTGTTGCGCGCGACCGGAATACCCTATGCGACTGCCGGGCGCTGGGAAATGCCCCGACTCCTGCCGCCGCGACGTATTTCCGCAACGCGACCCTCGCGCGCCTGCCCACAGCTTCCTGTCCCGCGTCTGGAAGCAACTCTGCCGGGCGCATTTGCCGGTTTGGATTTCGACGAAAACTGCCTTGAACTGTCGATCACGTCGCCTGTGGATGGCAAACACCTGCCGGTTATTGTCTGGCTGCATGGTGGCAGCTACGAATCCGGGGCGGCCGATATGGCGGTGTTCGATCCCTCGATCCTCGTGGCGGAACAGCAGGTTGTCGTCGTGGCAGTCAGCTTTCGGTTGGGGCTGTTTGGTTGGTTGTCGGGCGACGAACGGCCTGCCAATCTTGGCGCGTTCGACATCATCGCGGCTCTGCGCTGGATTGCACGAAATATCGCCGGGTTTGGCGGCGATCCGGGTCGGGTCACGCTGTTCGGTCAATCCTCCGGCGGGGATCTGGCAGCACGGCTGATCATCGCGAACGAGGCCTTTGGCCTGTTTCACCGCGCCATCATCCAAAGCGCGCCGCTGGCGCTGCCGCTGGGTGCAGGTCGCATGCGCAAGGCAATGCGGCGCGCGGCTGCAGGGTTGGGGCGCGATATGCCCGCGGGTCAGGTCGTGCAACGGCAGGCGCAGGTGCAACGCGCAGCGCGGCGTTTCGGGCTGGCCGGACAGATGCCCTTTGGCCCCGAATTCGGTGCCGCGCCCCTTCCAGCAGAGCGTGACATGATGCAGCGGCATGCCTTTGTCGCGCCTAAGATACCGATCCTGATCGGCCATGCGCGGGACGAGGCGGCACTGTTTCTGCCGCCATCCGAAGGGCGCCCCCGCAAGCTGACAGAGCCCATGCGCCGCCTGGCCGTGCGGGCCCTGACAAGGCGTCTTTATGCCGAGCCCGCCCGGGTTTTCGCCAAGCATCACTCTGACGCGGGCGGGCAGGTTGCGCGCTTTGTGATCGATTGGGGGCCGGGGCGGTTCGGGGCCGCGCATCTGGCTGACCTGCCGCTTATCTTTCCCGCTGCGGATTGGCTGGGCACGCCCCTGCTGCCACCCGGGATGACATTGGCGGGGCTGGTCGCTGCGGGCGCGCCACTTCGGGCGCTCTGGGCGGGATTTGCGCGCGACGGGCAGGTGGGCGCGG
This sequence comes from Paracoccus denitrificans, assembly GCA_005768755.1. Lineage (GTDB taxonomy): Bacteria > Pseudomonadota > Alphaproteobacteria > Rhodobacterales > Rhodobacteraceae > Paracoccus > Paracoccus denitrificans_B. The sequence goes on from VAFL01000001.1 coordinate 156,661, forward strand.
ATGTCCCGGGGATCATCCGCGTTCTGGAGCGATCTTAAGACGAAAAAACCCGCGCCGGGGCGCGGGTTCTTCCGTAAGTCATGCCGGATCGGGGATCAGGCTGCGGCTTTCGCCTTTTCGACGATCGCACCGAACGCTTCGGGTTCATGCACTGCCAGATCGGCCAGAACCTTGCGGTCAACCTCGATCCCGGCTTTCGACAGAGCGTTGATGAAGCGCGAATAGGTCATGTCGGCATCAATCGCACGCACAGCGGCGTTGATGCGCTGGATCCACAGCGCGCGGAAGTTGCGCTTGCGGTTCTTGCGGTCGCGGGTGGCATACTGGTTCGCCTTGTCGACCGCCTGGGTGGCGGTGCGGAAGTTGCGCGAACGGTTGCCATAATAGCCCTTGGCAGCGTCAAGGACCTTCTTGTGGCGGGCGTGGGTCACCTTGCCGGATTTAACTCGTGCCATGTGTCAGTCCTCGGATCAGCGGTTATAGGGCATGTATTTCTTGACGATCTTGGCATCTGCGTCCGACAGGACGGTGGTGCCGCGCGCGTCGCGAATGAACTTCGTCGTGCGCTTGATCATGCCGTGGCGCTTGCCGGCCTGGGCGGATTTGACCTTGCCCGAGGCCGTGAACGAGAACCGCTTCTTGGCGGCTGCCTTGGTCTTCATCTTCGGCATTTTACTCTCCTTGTCAGAGGTTTACGCGCGACTCGGCAATGCCATATCGGCCGGCCGCGCGGGATTGAAGGCGCTCCTATACGCAGTGATGGGCATAATTGCAAGCCGGATCAGCGGAAAAGGCTGTCCAAAGCGGACTGCAGTTGCGGCATACCGACGCTGCCGGGGTTCAGCCAGGCATCCAGTGCCAGAATCGCTGTGCCGGCGACGAACAGGATCGCCGCGCCGCGCGGTGGACGGTTCTGCAGCAGCGCGACGACAGCTGCCGGAACGGACAGCAGACAAAGCCCTGCGCCCAGAAGCAGAAGAATTTCAGCCATATGGAAGTCCCGCACCGATATTGCGGGACAGCCTTATTCCGGGTCGGCCCGGCTGATCAAGCGCTCATCGCAGGTGGCAACGCGCAGGATGTTGGTGGTGCCGGATGTGTTGAACGGCACCCCGGCGGTAATGACGATTTCCTGCGTCTCGTCTGCAAAGCCGAATTCACGCGCGGCACGCGCCGCCGTGATCACGGCTTCACGGAAGCGCGACAGCGGCTCTGTCGCGACGCAGTGGGTTCCCCATGTCAGGCACAGCCGACGCAACACGCCGGTGATCGGCGACATGGCGATGATCGGGGTGCGCGGCCGCTCACGGGCGACCAGGCTGACCGTAGTGCCGGACTGGGTATGCGCGCAGATCGCAGAGATATCGGTGGTTTCAGCAATCTCGCGGGCTGCTGCCACGATGCCGTCGGCGACGGTCTTGCGGTCGGCCTTGCGCGATGCCTCGATCACTTCACGATAGGTGGTGTCGGTTTCGACCGAGCGGGCAACGTGGTCCATCGTCTGAACTGCCTCGACCGGATACTGACCAGCAGCCGATTCGGCGGACAGCATGACGGCATCGGCGCCTTCATAGATCGCATTCGCCACGTCCGAGACCTCTGCCCGCGTCGGCATCGGGCTTTCGATCATCGATTCCAGCATCTGTGTCGCCACGATGACCGGCTTGGCGGCCGCGCGGCATTGCCGCACCAGCCGCTTCTGAATGGGCGGCACGGATTGTACCGGCAGCTCGACCCCCAGATCGCCGCGCGCCACCATGATCCCGTCCGAGACGGCAAGGATCTCGGGGAAGGCGCGGACGGCGGCGGGCTTTTCGATCTTCGAAAGGATTGCCGCGCGGCCCTTGGCCAGTTCGCGCGCTTCCAGGACGTCTTCGGGGCGCTGCACGAAGGACAGTGCCAGCCAGTCTGCGCCCAATTCGCAGGCAAATTCCAGATCATCGCGGTCCTTGTCGGACAGCGCCGCCAGCGGCAGCACGACGTCTGGCACATTCACGCCCTTGCGGTTGGAAATCGTGCCGCCAACGGTCACGGTGCAGTTCGCAAATTCCTTGCCGCAATCCTCGACCTTGAGGCGGATCTTGCCGTCATTGACCAGCAGTTCGGAACCCGGCTCAAGCGCGGCAAAAATTTCCGGGTGGGGCAGCTGAACGCGGGCGGCGTCACCTGGTGTATCGTCCAGATCAAATCGGAACTTCTGGCCTTCGGTCAGTTCTGCCTCGTCGCCCTCGAACACACCGACGCGCAGCTTCGGGCCTTGCAGATCGGCCAGCACGGCAATCGGCCGGCCCAGATCCGCCTCGATTTTGCGGATCGCGTCATATCGCGCCTGATGGTCGGCATGGCTGCCGTGGCTCATGTTCAGGCGGAATACATCGGCGCCTGCCTCGAACAGGGCGCGGATCGTATCGTAATCGGACGAAGCCGGTCCCAGGGTGGCCACGATTTTAACGTTGCGGTGGCGTCTCATGTGAGGTCTCCGGCTGCAGGTCTGAAATGTTGGCGGTATCATGGCTGAAAGCGACGCTGCCGACAACTGGCCTAACGTAAAGATTTGGCGTAGATGGCGTGCATGAAAGACGACAGCCTGACCCGAGATGATGCCTTCTGGACAGAGGGCGAGGACCGCCACAGCCGTTGGCTGATCACCTGCGACCATGCAACAAATCGCGTCCCCGATTGGGTCGGCGGTGGCGATCTGGGGATCGCCGCGGACGACATGGCCCGCCATATCGCCTATGATGTCGGTGCGGCTGGCGTGTCACGCAAGCTTGGCGCACTGATCGGCGCGCCGGTTATCGGATCGGATTTCTCTCGGCTGGTTATTGATCCGAATCGCGGCGAGGATGATCCGACGCTTCTGATGCGGCTCTACGATGGCACCGTCATTCCGGCAAATCGCGACGCTGACGCAGCCGAGCGCGAGAGACGCCTTGAAAGACTGCATCGGCCTTACCACAACGCGCTGGAAAAGCTGGCGGGCGCACGTCCGGATCGTGCGGTTTGCGCGGTACACAGCTTTACCCCTCAGTTGCGCGGGCGGATGGCGCGGCCTTGGCTTGTGGGCGTCCTGTATTCCCACAAGGACGAACGGCTGGCCCCGCTGCTGATTGAACGTTGCCGTCAGCAGGGGTGGGTAACCGGCGATAATGAGCCCTATTCAGGACACCTGGACGGCGATTCCATTGATCGGCATGCGCTTGCGCAGGGCCGCCCGAACGTCCTGATCGAGGTCCGCAATGACCTGATCCGCGACGATGCCGGCCAGGCCGAATGGGCAAAGAAACTGGCGCTGGTGATGGACGGATTGCTGGAGGAAGCCGGGCTTTAGTCCCGGTCCGGTGCGCCGAGCGGGAAATAATGGCGGTATTTGCGCGCTTCGTCTACGGCGCGGGCGAAGGACGGCCTTGCCAGCAGCCGGGCGCGATAGGCGCGCAGGTTCGGGTGATCCTCGGGGATCTGATGCACCCAATCCGCATAGAAAAGCGACGGCCCTGCCGCGCAATCCGCCATCGTGAAAGCATCGCCCGCAGCCCATTCGCGACCCGCGAGTTCGGTTTCAAGCCAGCGATAGGCGCGGGTCAGTTTCTCAGTCGCGACCTTAAGACCATCATCCTTGTCGGTGGCGTTGATGCCAAGCGCCCCGTCAACGGCAAATTGCGCGGCATTCATCACGTGCAGATCGAAAAACCGATCCATGAAGCGCACCGGCAGCGCGGCCATCCGGTCGGCTGGCAGCAGTTTCACCGGGCCGGGATGGCGCAGCCCAAGATATTCGATGATGATGCTGGTCTCGACCACCTGCCGCTGGCCATCGAGCAGCAGGGGGAATTTCCGCAGCGGCCAGCGGTGCAGCCACTCGGCCCAGTTTTCGGTCTGGTCAGGTTCCAGCAGGCGGAATTCGAAGGGCGTCGCATTCTCGTAAAGCGCGATCAGCACTTTCTGGGTATAGGACGAAAACGGGTGACCGTAGAGGATCAGTGACATGATGCGCCTATGCTGCTGCGCTTGCCTATTGTGCGGTGGCGTGCATGAATCCGCAAGCGGCGGCGTGACGGCCGCCCATTATGGGAGAGATGGGATGAGCTACAAGCCCAATGGTTACCCATCGGTATCACCTTATCTTCTGGTCCGGAATGCGCGAAAGACGATGCAATTCCTCGAATCCGTTTTCGGCGCCAAGTCTGAGCGGGTTTTCAATGGCGAGGACGGCAAGACTATCGCCCATGCAGAGGCGCGGCTGGATGACAGCGTCATCATGTTGGGGCAGACACCCGAAGCGATGCCGTCGCATGTGCATGTCTATCGCCACGATGTCGATGATTGCTTTGCGCGTGCTGATGCTGCGGGGGGCGAGGTTGTGCAGCCGCCCACGCAACAGCCGGATGGCGACTATCGCGGGGGTGTTTCGGATCCGAACGGCATTGTCTGGTGGATTTCCGAACAGCGCGGCTAACCCCGACGGAACGGCCCCCAGTCGCGCAGAAACTCGATCTCCTCGCCGACGGCGGCGCGTTCGCGGGTCAGGTAATCGTCGATGGCATGCCGGAAACCGGGATCGGCGACCCAGTGCAGCGAATGGGTCTCGGTCGGCAGATAGCCGCGGGCAAGCTTGTGTTCGCCTTGCGCGCCGGCTTCGACCCGGTCCAGACCTTCGGCAATAGCGACGTCGATGGCCTGGTGATAGCAAAGTTCGAAATGCAGGAAGGGGTGTTCCTCGATTGCGCCCCAATAGCGGCCATAGATGGCATCCGGGCCAATCAGGTTCAGCGCGCCGGCAATCGGGCGGCCGTCGCGTTCAGCCAGGACCAGAAGGCAATCGTCGCGCATGGTGTCATGCAGACGATTGAAGAAATCCCGGGTCAGATAGGGGCGGCCCCATTTGCGCGCACCGGTATCCTGGTAGAAGGTCCAGAAGGCGTCCCAATGTTCGGGCCGGATATCGTCCCCGCGCAGCTGCCGGATGGTGCCGCCGAAAGCCTGCGCACGCTCGCGTTCCTTGCGCAGCGCCTTGCGCTTTCGCGAGGACAGGCGGGACAGGAAATCGGCATAATCCGTGTAATCATCGTTGACCCAGTGAAACTGCTGGGTCGAGCGTGGCATGAACCCGGCGCTGTCGCCAAGTTCCGCCTCGGCCTCGGTGCAGAAGGTGACATGCGCGCCGGACAGGCCGTTTTGCAGGCAGAGCTGCGTCATCGCGTCCAGAAGCCCCCGCTGCACCGCCGGATCATCCGCGATCAGGCGCGAACCCGTTACCGGGGTGAACGGCACGGCGCATTGCAGCTTGGGATAATACTGCCCGCCTGCGCGTTCAAATGCGTCGGCCCAGGCGTGATCGAAGATATACTCGCCCTGGCTGTGCAATTTGACATAGCACGGTGCCACGCCGCGCAGGCCGCCATCCTCATGTGCTGCCAGATGGGCGGGAATCCAGCCGGAATCCTGCCCGACAGAGCCGGAATCTTCCAACGCGGCCAGAAAGCGATGCGTCGTGAAGGGGTTGCGTCCTGCACCGGTCGCATCCCACGCCTCGGGCGGGATCTCGGCGATATGCTGGTGGACGGTGACGGACAGAGACATCAGAACAGACTGAGGACAAGGGGGGCGAGGATGGCGGTCAGGACGGCGTTCAGTCCCATGCCGATGCCCGCGAACGCCCCGGCGGTGTCATTGACCTGAAAGGCGCGCGCGGTGCCGATGCCATGCGCCGCAACACCGACCGCAAAGCCGCGCGCGCGCCAGTCGGTGACGCGAAGGGCGTTCAGCAACGGCGTTGCCACGATTGCGCCGAAGATGCCGGTCAGCAGGACCAGCACCGCGGCCAGCGTCGGCTGCCCGCCCAGGCTTTCGGCGATGCCGATGGCCACCGGTGCGGTTGTCGATTTCGGCGCAAGCGACGCCATCAAGGCCTGATCAAGCCCGAATACGCGGCCGATCAGCAGCGCCGATCCCACAGCCGTCAGTGAACCCACAAGAAGCGCCGCCATGACTGGCAGCACGGCCCGCCGGATGCGGCGCAGATTGTCGTAAAGCGGCAGGCCAAGGCAGACGGTCGCCGGCCCAAGCATGAAATGGACGAACTGCGCCCCTTCGAAATAGGTCGGGTAAGCGGTGCCGCTGATCCCCAGAAGACATGCCAGAATGATGACCGCGATCAGCACCGGGTTCGCATAGCTTTTCCGCCCCGATGCGCGAAACAGCGCGTCGCCCGCCCAATAGGCCGCGAGCGTTGCCGTCAGCCACAGCAGCGGCTGGCTGGCAAGATAGGACCAGATCAGGACCGCATCATTCATCGCTTGTTCCCGTCATCCTTGCGACGGCCGCGAAAGTCAGTGCCCCCGCCGCGATCGCCAGCACTGTCGAGGCGACAAGGGCCAGTGCCAACCCGATACCGTGCTGAGCGAGCACGGGAAGGTGGGCGATGACACCGACCCCGGCTGGGACGAAGAACAGCGAAAGGTTGGCAAGCAGACCCTGCGCCACGACGCGGATGCGTTCCGCCAATGCAGGTCTTGCGGCACAGGCCAGAACCAGAAGCACCAGCCCGATCACCGGGCCGGGAAGTGGCAAGCCCAATCCTCGCGACGCGACCTCGCCGATCAGCTGGAAACACAGGATAATGGTCAGGGCAGGGATCATGGGCGCGAACTTAGGCGCGATCGCCCGCGCTTTCCAGTGGCCGCATCACGCTTCGGGCTTTGTCCGAAGCATGTGGTTGATTGCAGCGACGATCTTGTCGGGCTCGCACGCATAAAAGCCGGAATTGTTCATCGTGTTGATCTCGAGTACGCGAAAGCTGCCATCGGCAACCTGCGTGATATCCAGTGCGTAGGCTGGCAGAGGGTCATAGGCGGCAATGCATTCCTGTGCGAATTCGCTGGCCGCGTCCGGCACCCAGCGTTCCGGCATCACTTCGCCGTACTGGCGATAGCAGCAAGCCGATGCAATCTGGCCATCGACAATGAAAAACCGCCACTCGCAGCCGAATTCCTTGGGTTCTGCGACAAGAACGGCGGTAGCTGCGGCCCTGGCCTCGACCTGATCGCTATTCAGCATGCGGTCGCGCCATTGCGCAAAATCTGCGCGCGATGTGACATGTCCGGAAAACAGCTTGCTGTCGCCATCCGGTTTGATGAAGGCCGGATCGGGCAACATCTCTGGCGTCAATTCGCGCAAGGTTCGTGCAAATGCGTCCGCATTCAGATAGCGCGCGCCAAGCGCTGACTGGACGCGCGTTTCGTCAATCTCCGGCCCGGTCCATACCGCCGGCAGCCAGCCGCGCGCGATGCAGGCCCCCTGCGCCGAGGTCGAGCCATAACAGACGACCACCTCTTCCCCGCTCAACTGTGGAACGGGGACCGCGATGTCGTGGCTGAAAGGTATCACGCGGAAAATGTCATAACCCACGCCCTCGCGGTCAAGCTGTGCTGTCATGGCAGCGATCTTGTCCTCACCAACGACGCCGCGCTCGATCAACCAGTGGATGAGCGTTGTCATGATGCGGCCCCATTTCGTCAATGAACAGCTACAGGATACTGTCAGGTGCCCCTATTGGAAAGTGTGATAGCAGATTTTGTCGCTTGCGCAAAAACTTGTGGATAAGCGCGATATCGCCGCAAGATATTGCGGTTTTGGTTGACTTGGAAGTCGGGCTTCGGACAATTGATACAGACATGACCGATTCCGGGGCCGCGTGTGAAATTTGACCGACTCAGGCTGAATGGCTTCAAATCCTTCGTGGACCCCACCGATCTGGTGATCCGCGAGGGGCTGACGGGTGTGGTCGGTCCGAATGGCTGCGGCAAGTCGAACCTGCTGGAGGCCCTGCGCTGGGTCATGGGCGAAAATCGCCCGACCGCCATGCGAGGCGAGGGGATGGAGGACGTGATCTTCGCCGGAACCTCGCGGCGCAGCGCCCGCGCACATGCCGAGGTGACGCTGACCATCGACAACCGCGAACGTCTTGCGCCCGCAGCGGTGAACGATGCCGATGGGATAGACATCGTGCGCAGAATCACGCGGGACGCGGGATCGGCTTACAAGATCAACGGCAAGGATTCGCGGGCACGCGACGTGCAGATGCTGTTCGCTGATGCCTCGACCGGGGCACATTCTCCGGCGTTGGTGCGGCAGGGTCAGATTTCCGAACTGATCAATGCCAAACCAAAGGCGCGCCGTCGCATTCTGGAGGAAGCGGCGGGGATTTCCGGCCTTTACGCCCGCCGCCACGAGGCAGAGCTGAAGCTGAACGCGGCTGATACGAACCTGAACCGGGTCGATGACACGCTTGATCAACTGGCCGCGCAGGCGGCATCGCTGGCCCGACAGGCCCGCGCGGCTGCGAAATACCGAGAAATCGGCGCTGCATTGCGTCAGGCCGAGGGCGTCTTGCTGTATCGTCGCTGGGCCGAGGCCGAACAGGCCCGCGAAGCGGCGGTCGAAGCCCTGCGTGACGCGGTGGCGACCGCTTCGGGCGCGGAGAGGGCTGCAAAGCAGGCCGTCGCAATGCGCGAGGCCGCTGAAACCACCCTTCCACCGCTACGAGAGGAAGAGCAGATTGCCGCCGCAGTCTTATCGCGTGCGGTGGTTGACCGAGAGGCTTTGGATGAGGCCCAGTCAAGGGCAGAGGCCGCGATTGCCGCTTTGCGCAGCCGCATCGCGCAGCTGGTGCGCGATATTGACCGAGAGGGCCAGCTGAACCGCGACGCGGGCGAGGTGGTCGAGAGGCTGGCCTGGGAAAAGCGCGAACTCGAGAAGGCAGGTGATGGCCACGAGGCCAGACAGGATGCCGCCGCCCGATCCGCCGAGGAGGCCTCGGATGCGCTGCGTGAGGTCGAAGCGAAGCTGGCAGAGTTGACCGACGACTCGGCACGCCTGACCGCGCAGGCGCATTCTGCAGGACGGCTGGTATCCGACCTGACCGCGATGCGCGACAGGGCTGAACGGGCGGCCGGCGAATCTGAATCCTCGGCACAGCGCGCCGATACCGCCGGCGCCGCGGCAGAGGCGGCCTTGAAATCGGCCAACGCCGCGCAGCAAGACGCTGTGGTCCGTGCCGAGGCGGCCGAGCAGGGGCTGTCCCAGGCAGAAACAGCCCGGAGCGATGCTGAGGCCGCAGAAAGCGCAGCACGTGCCGTCCGGGCCGAAATCGAGGGCGAGGCTGGCGCCTTGAAGGCCGAGATGACGGCGCTGGAAAAACTGGTCGCGCGCGAGGCAGGGGACGGGACCGCATTGCTGGATCAGGTCAGGGTCGACAAGGGTTACGAACTGGCGCTGGGTGCTGCGCTGGGCGACGATCTGTCGGTACCGGTGGCGAAAGGGGGCTCTGGCTGGATGAGCTTGCCGGGCTATGACGCGGCTGCCCCATTGCCAGATGGCGCCGAGGCGCTGCTCGGGCATGTAAGCGGGCCGGATCTGCTGTCCCGCAGGCTGTCCCACATTGGAATTGCCCCTGACGCGGGTGCAGCGGCCATGATGCAGCCTGCGTTGAAGCCGGGACAATGCGTGGTCACGCGCGATGGCGGGCTGTGGCGTTGGGACGGCCTGACAAGCCTGCCGGGGGACGCGTCATCCTCGGCCGCGCGGCATCTGGAGCAGGTGAACCGGCTGGCCGAAATGCGCGACATGACCGCGGCCGCTGTGGCACGCGCCGCTGAGGCGGTGTCGGTCCATGACGGCGCAAAGGCGTCGCTGAACGCCTGTGCTGCGGCAGAAAAAAACGCGCGCGAGGCCCGCCGAGAGGCCGAGCGCAGCCTGTCGGATGCGGCACGCGAAGCGACGCGGGCGGAAAGCGACCTTTCCATGGCACGCGCGCGCTCAGAATCCGCGCGCGGCGAGTTGAAGCGTCACAACGAAGATGCCGCCGATGCCCGCGCCCGACTGGCCGAGGCGCAGCGCCAGTTGGATGCGCTGCCCGATCGGGGCGCTGCCGCGGCAGCGGTGGAGGCCGCAAAAACCGGGGTTGAAGCCGCGCGCATCGCGACCATGACCCGGCGCGGCGCCTTGGATGAACTGAAGCGTGAGTTGACGGCCCGCACCCGCCGCCTGCAGGAAATTGCGAAGGAAGAATCGGGCTGGAAGCTGCGGCTCGACCAGGCTGGAACCCGCGCCGCCGAATTGAACGACCGCCGGAGGTCCGCCGAGAGCGAACTGGTTGAAGCAGAGGCGCAACCCGAAATCCTGACCGAACGACGCGAAGCGTTGCAGAAGGCCGAAGCGGCTGGCGAAGACCGTCTTGCCCGTGCTCGCCTGGCGCTTGCCACCGCCGAGGAAACCTTGCGCGCCGCCGCCCTTGCAGAGCGCGACACAGAGCGCGCGGCTTCGGAATCGCGCGAAATCCGCGCCGCCCGCGAGGCGCGCGCCGAGGCTGCGCGCGACACCGAAGAAGCCGCCCGCAGCCGTATTTTCGAGGAGGTCGAGGCGACGCCGCAGGCCCTGCTCAAGGCGTTGGGCGATGTTGATACCGACACCGCCGCTGCCGCGCTGGAAGACAAGATAGCCCGGCTTCGCGCAAATCGCGACGCACTTGGCCCGGTCAATCTGCGGGCAGACGAAGACAAGCGCGAACTTGAGGACGAACGCAGCAAGCTTGCTGGCGAAAAGAACGATCTGGAAGAGGCAATCCGTAAGCTGCGCGCCGGTATCGGCAGCCTGAACCGCGAGGGGCGAGAGCGTCTGCTGGCGGCGTTCGACACCGTGAATGGCAATTTCACCACGTTGTTCACCCATCTTTTCGGCGGTGGCGAGGCCAGGCTGGTGCTGGTCGAATCCGACGATCCGTTGGAAGCTGGTCTGGAAATCATGTGCCAGCCACCGGGCAAGAAGCTGTCGACGCTCAGCCTGCTGTCAGGGGGTGAACAGACATTGACTGCGCTCGCGCTGATCTTCGCGGTCTTTCTTGCCAATCCTGCGCCGATCTGTGTACTGGATGAGGTGGACGCGCCACTGGATGACGCCAATGTCGGCCGCTTCTGCGACCTGCTGGACGAGATGACGCGCCGCACCCAGACCCGCTTTCTGGTCATCACCCACCACGCGGTGACGATGGCGCGGATGGACCGGCTTTTCGGCGTGACCATGGTCGAACAGGGCGTCAGCCAACTGGTCAGCGTGGACCTGAAGCGGGCCGAGCAACTGGTGGCGTAAGGTTCAACTCAACTCTGCCAGGGCAAGCTCTGCAATCTGAAGGTCGATCCCTGCCTTCGGATCGCCATCCTCCATGAACCAGGCGGCGGAAAGCCCCGTCCAGGCGAGAATCCAGCGCAGCAGACGGGCGCGATCCAGACCGGCGGCCTTCACCACGCAGTCCAGACGGCGTTGAAACGTGCCCGGCCTGGTTGCGACGGGTCGCGTCGGATCAGACAGGTCCGGGTTGGTAAAGATATTGGCAAAATCGAACGCACGCTCTCCCCAAAGGCCATGCGGATCGATGGCCAGCCAGCCGCTATCTGCGAAATCAAGAATGTTGTCGTGATGCAGGTCGCCATGCAGCACGACCTGCTGCTGTGGTTCTGCCAGCAGTGCCTGCGCCGTTGCCCAGGCTTGCGCCATCACACCGCCCTGCGTCCGCGCCGCCGGTTCCAGCGCGCGGAACCATTCCGGCAGTGGCATCAGGTCAGGCGGGTTGGGTCTGCCAACATGCAATCTGGCGGCAACGTCGCATATAATCCGGCTGGCGCGATCGTCTTCGCCGTTGCGCGCCATGTCAGCCAGATTGCGCGTGCCACTGGCCCGCGCCAGCAGTAATGCACCATCTTGGCGCGCCAGCACGGGGGCCGCGCCGTCACCGGCCCACCACGCCATGACGGCGCCGCCGCGGATCTCGTCGGGTTGTCGCGTCAGCTTCAGCATTGCCGGCTGGCCTGCGCGCGTGACCGGCAGCAGTCTTGCATGATGGGTTGAAAAGGCCGCGCCATCCGGGACCAGGCCCCATAGCGACAGCCACGGCCCGAATGGAAGTGCCTCAAATGCGGTCATCTGCGAAGAACGCAGAACGACCTGCGGCGTTCCATGCCCGGTTTCGCTTGCGACGGTGCGGCATCGCGCATAGGTCCGGGCCGAACAATCGACTGGAGAGCGAAATGAAACTGAACGTTGTCATCACAAGCACACGCCCCGGCCGTAACGGCGAGCCTGTCGGACAGTGGTTCTTCGATTATGCAAAGGCAAACCCGGGCGCCTTTGACGAGGTGATCCTGTCCGATCTTCTGGAAATCGATCTGCCGCTTCTGGACGAACCGCACCATCCCCGCGCGCAGAAATACACCAAGGAGCATACGAAGCGATGGGCCGAGATCGTCCGCGGCTCTGATGCGTTCGTGTTCGTGCTGCCGGAATATAACTACGCGCCACCGCCCGCGTATTTCAACGCCATCGATTACCTGGCGCTGGAATGGAACTACAAGCCGGCAAGCTTCGTCTCTTATGGCGGCGTCTCGGGGGGGATGCGTTCGTCCCAGGCCGCGAAAGAGATCCTGACCACCGTCAAGATCATGCCTGTTCCTGAACAGGTTGCTGTGCCGATGGTCTTCGATCACCTGAAGGACGGGCGTTTCGAGGCGCCGAAGATCGTGCAGGACAGCGCCGATGTCATGATTGCGGAACTGGCCAAATGGGCCGGTGCGCTGAAACCCCTGCGCGACTGATTGGCTGGGCGGGATCGTCCAGATTGGGCTTCCACTTCCGGGCCGATCCGTCCTAGGATCGGCCCGATTTATGAGGGAGCTGCCAAATGTCCCATGATGCCAGGCTGGCTGAGCTGAAGATCAATCTGCCCGAGGCGCTCGCCCCGGTTGCAAATTATGTGCCCTATCAGATCTCGGGCAATCATCTTTTCATCTCGGGCCAGATATCCAACGGGCCGGACGGTCTGATCCGGGGCAAACTGGGTGCAGATATGGATGTGGCGGCTGGTGCTGCCGCGGCGCGGAGCTGTGGGCTGGCGTTGCTGGCGCAGGCGCGGGCGGCCCTTGGTTCGTTGGACAAGGTGGCGCGGGTTGTGAAGCTGACGGCCTTTGTCAATTCGACCCCTGATTTTGGCGACCAGCCCGAAGTCGTGAATGGGTGTTCGGACCTGATGGTCGAGGTCTTCGGCGATGCGGGCCGTCATGCCCGCGCCGCCGTGTCCGCCCCCGCCCTGCCGCGAGGCGTCGCGGTAGAGATCGAAGCAATTTTCGAGGTGGCATGATGGCGTTGCATCCCGATTTCACCCGCCTTCCCATCGCCCATCGCGGGTTTCATTCCGAAGGCGTTCCCGAAAATTCGCTAGCTTCGTTTCGGGCGGCGATCGAAGCAGGTTACGGGATCGAACTGGACATCCAGCCCGCAGCCGATGGCACGCCGATGGTTTTTCATGATTATGATCTGACCCGGATGTGCGAAGACGAAGGTTACATTTCGGATATGAGCCTGGAGGATCTGGGCAAGGAGCGGCTTGCCGGCACTGATGAGCCGATCCCGACGCTTGCTGAAACGCTGCGCGAAGTCGCAGGCCAGGTGCCGCTGCTGATCGAAATCAAGGACCAGGATGGGCGGCTTGGTACGTCCATCGGAGAAGTGCATAATCGGGTCGCGGCTCTGCTGGAGGCCTATGACGGCCCTGTCGCGGTGATGTCGTTCAATCCCAATACGGTTGCGGCATTTGGCGAGGCGGCGCCGACGGTCACACGCGGTCTGACGAGTTGCGCCTTCGACAAGGACGATTGGCCGATGCTGAGCGATGCTGCGCGCGAAAAACTGGCGACACTGGCAGATTACGACAAGGTCGGCGCGGAATTCATTTCGCATGACCGGCTCGATCTGGCCAATCCGGCAGTATCACAGCTCAAATCGCGCGGCGTGCCGGTTCTGAGTTGGACGATCCGCAGCGCGCAGGAGGCCGAGGAGGCGCGGCGCGTGGCCGACGGCATCACCTTCGAGAACTTCAGGCCCTGATGGCTTCGGTAACCGAACTTTACGATGCCCGCGTGAAAGCCGGGCAGCTGAAAGACGATGCGGCGCAACGTGCGGTCCTGCCCGCGCTTGATCGCATCGCGGCATCGCTTGGCGAGGCACCTCCGCCTGCGTCGCGGTCGGGGTGGCGCGGTTGGTTCGGTGGTGGTGATGATGCTGCGGCTGAACCTGTACGCGGCCTGTATCTTTGGGGCGGCGTCGGCCGGGGCAAATCCATGTTGATGGACCTGCTGACCGAGGCCGCGCCGATAAAGGCCAAGCGGCGGGTGCATTTTCACGCTTTCATGCAGGAAGTGCAGGCCGGGCTGAACGAAGCCAGAAAACGCGGAGAGCGTGACGCAATCCGACCGGTGGCCGAAGCCATCGCGGATGAAACGCGGCTGCTGTGCTTCGATGAAATGCAGATTACCGATATTGCCGATGCGATGATCGTCGGGCGGCTGTTCGAATCCTTGTTCTCGCGCGGGGTCTGCGTCGTCACGACGTCGAACCGCGCGCCCGAGGATCTTTACAAGAATGGCCTGAACCGACAGCGTTTCGTGCCGTTCATCGACCTGCTTCGACAGCATATGGACGTGATGGCACTGGACAGCCCGCGCGATCACCGTCAGGGGCGCGCGGGCGGCGAACAGGTCTGGTTCAGCCCGCTGACCCGCGAAACGCGCGCGGCAATGGCGGCCATCTGGGATGACCTGACCGATGGCGCGCCTACCGCGCCGCTTGTCCTGGAGGTGCACGGCCGCAAGGTCGAGATTGCGCAGCATCTGGACCGGATCGCCCGCGCCAGCTTCTGGGATCTGTGTTCGCGCGCACTTGGCGCGGCCGATTACCTTGCTTTGGCGCAGGCGGTGGATGTTTTGTTGATCGAGGATATTCCGCAGCTGTCATCGTCCAATTTCAACGAAGCGAAGCGCTTCGTGACGCTGATTGACGCGCTGTATGAGGCGAAAATCCGGGTGATCGCCTCTGCTGCGGCACAGCCGGAACGACTTTACATCGAAGGTGAGGGCAGTTTCGAATTCGAACGCACTGCCTCGCGCCTGCGCGAAATGCAGGATGCCGGATGGGGCAGGACCGACGCGGGTTAGGGCGCTCTGCTACGACTGCGCCGGCTTAGCCATTGTCGCGCAGCACCTGTCCGGCCAGATAAAGTGATCCGCAGATCAGCAGTCGCGCGCCGGGATGGGCAGATGCAAGCCTGGCCACGGCCTCGCTTGTGCTGTTCGCTTCAGTCGCGGGCAGACCCACCGATTCGGCGGCTTGCCGTGTCTCGCTCGCGGGCAGGGTATTGGTTTCCGATGGAATGGATACTGCTGTCAGGCTGGCGGCGACCTTCGCCAACGGGCGCAGGTATCCGGCGACATCCTTGGTGTTCAGCATGCCGCAAATCAGGTGTGTGGGATTGCGCGACATCCCCGCCAGTGTCGCAGCGATGGCCTGACCGCCGGCAGGGTTATGTCCGCCATCCAGCCACAATTCGCAGCCATGAGCCTGCGCAACCTCGACCAGAGGCCCATGTTTCAGGCGCTGCATCCGGGCAGGCCACTCTGCGAGTGTGACCGCTGCCAACGCCTCGGGCGCGCCGAAGCCGAGTTCGCGCAGCGCAGCGATGGCCGTGCCGGCATTGTCGATCTGATGAGGACCGGACAGGTTGGGGCGGGGCAGGTCGATCAATCCGTGATCGTCCTGAAAGACCATGCCATCGGCTTCGGGCGCACAGTGCCATTGCTGGCCGAATGCGATGACAGGGCAGCCCAGTCTTGCAGCCCGCGCCTCGATCACGTCCAGTGCCTCGTCCTGCTGGCGCGCCACGATCACGGGAACGCGGCGCTTCAGGATGCCGGCCTTTTCGCCCGCGATCGCTGGCAGGGTGTCGCCCAGATACTGGGTGTGGTCGATACTGACGGGCGTGATAATGGTCAGCGCGGGTTGGTTGACGACATTTGTCGCATCCAGTCGTCCGCCAAGGCCGACTTCAAGCAGCGTGTAATCGGCCCGGGTGCGCGCGAAGGCCAGAAAGGCGGCGGCGGTGGTCAGTTCGAAGAATGTGATCGGGCGCCCGGCATTCACATCCTCGATCTCGGTCAGGATGGCGGAAAGCTGATCCTCGGGGATCAATTGCCCGGCCAGCCGGATGCGTTCATGGAACCGCGCCAGATGCGGTGAGGTATAGGCATGGACGCGCTTTCCCGCCGATTCCAGCCCGGCGCGGATCATCGCCTGGGTCGAGCCCTTGCCGTTGGTGCCTGCGATATGGATCACTGGCGCAAGCTGGTCCTGAGGGTTGCCCAGATCGTCCAGAAGGCGCAGCATCCGGTCAAGCGACAGGTCGATGATCTTCGGATGCAGCCCCATGACCCGTTCAAGGATGGCGTCGGAATGGTCCATCGCGGACTCCCCCTGAAATACGGGCGCGCGGTCAGCCTTTCTGTGTGGCTGGTGCCGCTTCTTCGGCGGTCTGTGCGACCGGCGTGACAGATGCCGCGGGCGCAGGCGGAGGCAATTCGCCCATGACGGCAGGGGGCAGGCCCGTCATCATCCGCAGGATCAAGATCAACTCCTCGCGCAGGTCGCCGCGTTTGGTCACGCGGTCCAGCATGCCGTGTTCCAGCAGGTATTCGGCACGCTGAAATCCTTCGGGCAGCTTTTCGCGAATGGTCTGTTCGATCACGCGCGGCCCGGCAAAGCAGATCAGGGCGTTCGGCTCGGCGATCTGGACATCGCCCAGCATGGCATAAGACGCCGTGACACCGCCCGTCGTGGGATGGGTCAGCACGACGATATAGGGCAGGCCGGCTTCCTTCAGCATTTCGATGGCGACGGTGGTGCGCGGCATCTGCATCAAGGACAGGATGCCTTCCTGCATCCGCGCGCCGCCAGCAGCAGAAAACAGCACCAGCGGGCGGCGCAGTTCAACCGCACGTTCGGCGGCTGCGATGATCGCATTGCCGACATACATCCCCATGGACCCCGCCATGAAGTTGAAATCCTGCGCGGCAGCGACGATGGGGGTGCGCCCTATCTCACCTTCCGCGACAAGCATCGCCTCTTTCTCGCCGGTGGATTTCTGCGCGGCCTTCATCCGGTCGGGATATTTTTTCTGGTCACGGAACTGAAGCGGATCGGCAATCGGTTCGGGGACAGCCACTTCCTTGAAAATGCCGCCGTCGAACAGCGATGCAAAGCGGTCGCGCGGCGTGATCGGCAAATGATGACCGCAATTCATGCACACCTGAAGATTGTCAGCCAATTCGCGATGGAACAGCATGGTTCCGCATTCCGGGCACTTCGTCCAAAGATTTTCGGGCACTTCCCGCCGCGAAAACAACGAGTTGATCCGAGGGCGGACGTAGTTGGTGATCCAGTTCATATGCGTTGGCTCCTGACCGGGGGCGGGCCAACAGATAGGCGCTGCAGCGCGGAAATGCAATTGCATGTGCCGGTGTGGCAGGCTTTGATGGCGGATCATGTGGACCACGTTTTTTCTGGCGCTCAACTATGTCATCGCGTGGGCGGTCGTGCTGCGCGTGCTGACACGCCAGCGGATGGAGCCGTCGGTGCGTATCGCCTGGATCATGGTGGTCGAGGCGATACCTTTCGTCGGCGTCCTTGCTTACTTCATGTTTGGCGAAATCCGCATCGCCCATGCCGAACGCCAGCGTGCCCGCGATATTCGCGCACGACTGTCGGGGATGTGGGTGCCCAGTCCCTGGGCCGTAACCGATCCGCCGGAATGGATTGCGGGCGTAACCGCGACCGTGCAGGCGGTGGGCGGAATGGTGCCGGTTTCAGGCAATCGTCTGCGCTTGCTTGCTGAAACCGATGACGGGTTTGATGCAATGATCGACGCGATCAATGCGGCGACGGATCATGTCCATGTGTTGTTCTATATCTGGCTGGATGACGACAGCGGGCGCAGGGTCGCCTATGCGCTTTCCGCTGCCGCGCGGCGTGGTCTGGCCTGCCGGATAATCGTCGATGCCATCGGGTCGCGCCGGTTCGCCCGTTCGGCCGCGTGGCAGCAGATGAAGGCTGATGGGGTCGAATTGGTCATGGCAATGCCCACCGGCTTTTCGCCTGCGCGTGCGCTCAGCCGGCGGCTGGACCTGCGCAATCACCGAAAAATCGTGCTGATCGACAATAAGATCGGCTTCACAGGCAGTCGCAACGCGGCCGACATGGCATTTTCGCTGAAGCCGCGCTATGCGCCCTGGGTCGATATCTGGCTTTCGGTCGAAGGTCCGGTCGTGCGCCAGATGCAGGGCGTCTTTCTGGCCGACTGGATGAGCTATACCGGACAGGACCTGGGCGACAGCATGCTGGATGCGGTGCCCGCTGTCGACGATCCGGGGCTGGTTGCGCAAGTGCTGGCAACCGGACCTGACCTTCGTGCGGGCAGCGTCTCGGACTGCATCCACGCCATGCTGGCCGTCGCCCGTCGGAAGGTTGTCATCACGACGCCCTATTATGTCCCGACCGCGTCACTTGATGCAGCCATTCAGGCCTGCGCGCGACGCGGGGTCGAGGTCACGCTGATCCTTCCTGCGCGGAATGATTCGCTGCTGGTGCGGGGCGCATCGGAAGGCTTCTATTTCGGCCTGCTGCGTGCAGGCGTGCGCATCCTTTTATTTGAGCCGGGTTTGCTGCATTCCAAGCTTGTCACCGTTGATGGCAGGGTGGCGATGCTGGGCAGCGGCAATCTGGACCGCCGCAGTTTTGAGCTGAACTATGAAATGAACCTTGTGGTCATGGGCACCTCATTTACGGAAGTATTGGACGCGCGCCAGAAGACCTATGTCGAGCGCGCACGCGTCCTGGATCTGGCCGAGGTCGAGGCGTGGTCGTTCTGGCGAAGGATCCGCAACAACCTGCTTGCCCTGGCCGCGCCGCTTTTGTGATTGCGGCGCCGATCACCCAAAAACCGGTGTTCGATCGGCGGTTCAGCGACCATTGGCGTATACGGCTGTCCAGAAAATCGTCTTTCCATCGGCGGCGACGGCGTATCCGATGCCGAAATGCCGGGCGCGCTTCTGCAGGATATTGCTGAGATGACCGGGTGACTGCGCCCATTCCTGCTGCACCCTGTTCAGGTCGAATCGCCCCGCAGCAATGTTTTCCGCCGTCAGTCTGGGGCGGTAGCCGATTCGCTTGACGCGCCCGGCCGGGCCCGAGCCTGATGCACCGCGATGGCTCATGACACCGCGCGATGCCATTTCGCAGGCATGTTCGGCGGCGGCCTGTTGTAGCTTGCTATTTGTGGATAGCGGCGACAGATGACGCTGCGCGCGGATGGAATTGGTCATCGAAAGCGCGGCCGCAGCTTCGGCCGCAGTGACATGGCGGCATGATGCAGACCCGCCAGAAGATACGATGGTATTATTGCCTTTTCCCTCGATCCGCACGACGCCCGATGGCAGGCGCGGCGAACTTGTCGAGGGGCGAGAACTGAGTTCGGCAAATACCGGCTGCGCGAAGCCTAGCGCGACAATCAGAAGAACGGCGGCCGCTTGCACGCGTCCGATCGCGAATTGCCACATGTCTGATTTCCTTCTTGAATGGTCAGCGAAAAATGCGAATCACTCAGGAAGCTACGTGTCCCCTTCTAAATATTCCGTGAAGGCTTTCAACTTAGACGTGTCTTGCCGCGCATCGTCGGCTTCTTTATGCCAAGGCCTGTCGGAATAGGTTTGTGACAGGATCGGCTTTGGCATTTCGTCCGCGCAACTGGCTGGATAGGATGGCACGTCAGCGTGCCGCGCAAAGCTGGGCAAAACTTTGCCACAACATCGAGGGTATACGCCCGGCCCGTCTGCGCTATCTGCGGACCGAGGCGGTGGCGACGCGCGCCCAGATGGATGCGTTCCTTCTGCAATCTGCTGAGCGCGCTCTGGCCAGTCGGGCGGAATTGGCGGCACTGCCTTTGCCAGCTGGCACGGATTGGCGCTGGCGGCCCGAGTTCTTGAACGCGCCCGTCAGAAAATCGGGGCTGATCGGGCCCGAAAGCGGTACGAAGCTGACCGACGGCGCGGCAGTGTGGCACGATTGCGTCGCGCGCGCGCTGATCCTGCGTCAAGTCCGCAATGTCGATGCCACCGACCTTTCCGCATATGGCCTGCGTTCGGAAGCCTTTGGTTTTACAGGAAGTTTTCTGTCGCTTGCCATTGATCTTCCGCCAGAGGTTCTGGTCGGGCTGACCCTGAACCACATCATCAGGCTGGAAATCGTGGCGCAGACCGAGCGTGCGCAGAACATCTATGCGCGGCTGAATATCAGCAATGGTCCCAATATCGAGGAGACCTTGCGCCATCTGGGCGAAATCCGGCAAGGGCCCGCGCGCGCACAGGTGGTGGAGTTCGACCTGGCGCTGACCCAGATGAACGAAATGCGGTTGGATAAGATCTGGCTGGATCTGATCTTCGAAAGTCCGGCGATGAATGCTGCGACGATCCGCGAGATGGTTTTCTCGCGGCACTTGCGGGCGAATGTATAGGTGGCGCGATGGCGGATTTTGACGATCTCGGGCTGAAGGCCGGTGTCTGGTCGGGGTTGGTCCATGGGGGTGCCGCGCCAAGCCATGTTGTGCTGGTCCATCAGGGTGAGGTCGTATCCGAGGCGCGCGTCAGCCCTGTATCTGACGGAACCTGGCAGATTGACGCGGACCTGCCGGTCGGGCGGATTGGTGACGGCGTGACCAGCTTTCTGCTTCTTTCGGACCATGATGGCGCCGATGGGGGCACCCGGCTTGCAAGCCTGTCGCTGGTTGCTGGCAAGCCGGTCGAACAGGATCTGCTGATCGAGCTTGATCTGCTGCGCGCGGAGCTGGAGCTGCTGAAGCGAGAGTTTCGGCGCTTCGCAGCAGGATGATCGCTAAGGCTGCTGGAAATAGCGATAGCTTGCGATCTGGCTGAAGCCGAGACCGTGGTAAAGGGCGATGGCCCCGGCATTTTCGGCGGTGACCGCAAGCAGCATGGTGGATGCGCCGTGTTTCTGGGCCCAGAAAGCCGCCTCGCGGACCGTCCAGCTGGCCAATCCCTGACGGCGCATCGCGGGCAGCACTTCAAGCGCGTGCAGAACGGCGATGCTGTCCGCGACCGCCACAAAGCCCACAGCGGCCGCGCGGTCCCTGATACGCCCCAACAAGGCGGCCTTTGGCAGATTGACGCGCGCCATAATCGTCTGACGCGCTGCGCCGATGCCCTGTTCCGTCCACAGATCGCGTTGTATCGCCAGCGGCGGCCACAGTGCGAAGCTGGTGACGGGCGGCACCTGCCGGTCGGTCAGTGCGGAGATCGCGCAGGACATCATCATGGTTTGCGTGTGATCGGCATAGCCTCGCGCCTGCAGCGCGTCCGCCAGTGCAGGCTCGCTGTCGGCCACGCGAAAGACAGCTGGCTGGTCCCAGTCACGCTGGATGCGCGCCGTCGCTTCGATGTCAGCGTCTTGCCATTCGGCTGCGGTCGCGCGGGCCGAACTGACGCGTCTGCCGCCACCCATGCCGCGCCCGACCCGGAAGGCGCCCGCCTGCAGATATTCGCTGGCGGGCCAGCTTGCCTCGAACGCGCGGTCGATTGCCGGGTCTTGCGTGCTCACATGCCGATCCGTTGTTTCAGATCGGCCATCGCTGCCGATACACGCGCGCCGTCCAGCCCACGAACAACCAGAACGGTTCCGTAATTGCCGTCACGATGCCAGGGATACGACCCCAGAGACAGATCCGAATAAGAATCGGCCACCGCCTTCAGGTCGTCGGCCACGTCGGATTCGCCGCGCAGCAGATCAAGGGATTCGCTGACAGGCGAGCGGCCCGTGGGCAGCTTTGGCACGATCGCCTCGACCATGACCTTGAAGACTTCAGGAACGCCAGCCATCACATAAGTATTGCCGATATGGAAACCGGGCGCGGCGCTGTGGCTGTTGGGGATCAGTTCGGCAGTCAGGGGCACGCGGGCCATGCGCAGCCGGTTGCCGGTGACGGGCACGCCGCGTGCTTCCCAGCGTTCGCGCATCACGGCAAGCGCTGCTTCGTTCATCTCTATGCCCACGCCAAACGCTTCCGCCACGGCATCCGCCGTCACATCGTCATGCGTCGGACCAATTCCGCCGGACGTGAACAACAGATCATACCGCCCGCCCAAGCTGCCATCCAGTGCGCGGATCGCCTCGACGATGAGTGGCTTTTCATCGGCCACAACCCGAATTTCCTTCAGGTCGATACCGATCGCGCTCAGCACGCCTGACAGGTGGTGTGCGTTTCCCTCGCGTGTGCGGCCAGACAGAATTTCATCGCCGATGACAAGAATGGCGGCTGTCTTGTTGTCGGATTGCATGTCGATCTCCGTTTTCGGCGGCAGACTACGCGCGTTGCAGGACTGGAACAAGCCGCGTGCTATGGTTATGTCTGCGGCAAGGAAAGGTTTACCCATGAACGACGGCACCGTGACGCGGGAAGGTATCCGCATTCATCAGCCGGCAGATTTTGCCGGTATGCAGAAGGCCGGGGAATTGGCCGCCCTGATCCTTGACGAGGTCGGCGCCCTGGTTGTGCCGGGCGCGACGACGGGCGCGTTGGATGATTTCATCCGTAACCGGGTCGAGGAAGCCGGGGCAATCTCTGCCACGATTGGCTATCGTGGATATCAGCATGCCAGCTGTATCAGCGTGAACCACGTCGTCTGCCACGGTATTCCAGGCGAGAAGCTGTTGAAAGATGGCGATATCCTGAATATCGACGTGACCGTCATCGTCGACGGTTGGTATGGTGACAGCTCGCGCATGTATGTCGCCGGCAAGCCTTCGGTACGCGCCAGGCGTCTGCTTCAGGTCACGCATGACTCGTTGATGCGCGGGATCGAGGCCGTGCGGCCGGGCGCGACATTCGGAGATATCGGCTGGGCGATCCAGGAATATGCCGAAGGCCAGCGGATGTCGGTTGTCCGCGATTTCTGCGGCCACGGGCTGGGCCGGGTCTTCCACGCGCCGCCGAATGTGCTGCATTTCGGCAGGCCCGGAAAGGGCGCGGTGATCGAAGAAGGCATGTTCTTCACGATCGAGCCGATGATCAATCTGGGCCGACCGGAGACCAAGGTTCTGGCAGATGACTGGACCGCCGTGACGCGCGACAAGTCGCTGTCGGCGCAGTTCGAGCATTCCATCGGCGTGACCTCCACGGGGGTTGAAATCTTCACCCTGTCGCCGTCGGGAAAATTCTTCCCGGACCTCGATTGACGCTGTTCATGGGGCTTGACGGCGGCGGCTCTGGCTGCCGTGCGGTTCTTGCCGACGCTGACGGTCACGTGCTGGGCCGGGGTGAGGGCGGGCCCTGCAATGTCATGTCAGACCGGGACGGCGCTGTCGCTTCGCTGAAGGCATGCGCCGCGCAGGCGCTTGGCGGTCGCGATCCGGGGCAGGTCACGGCGGTTTTCGGCCTGGCGGGGGTGAACACGTCGGGTGCAGCGGACTGGCTGCCGCCGATGTTGCCGTTTGGCAGGGTCCGGGTGGTGCAGGATGCGGAAACGGCGGCGGTCGGCGCACTTGGCCCGCAGGACGGGATCGTTGCAGCAATGGGCACCGGCTCGGTCTTCATCCGCAAGATGGATGACAGGGTCGCGACTTTGGGCGGCTGGGGGCCAATTCTTGGCGACGAGGGTTCGGGCAATTGGCTGGGGCGACGTTTTTTGGCCGACGTCCTGCGCGCCTATGACGGGCTGGCGGTGGCAACGCCGCTGACCCATGCAACGCTGAAACGCTATGGCGGGCCGTCAGGGATCGTGGCTTTCGCGCGGAATGCCTCGGGGGCTGATTTCGCTGCCGAGGTGCGCCATATCCTTGCTGCGCGGGATGACCCGGCCGCCGAACGACTGCTTGCGGACGCGGCGCAGGTCGTTGCCACGTCCGTGTCGCGGCTTCGCGGGGACGCTGCGTTGGATGTCGTGTTTACGGGTGGGCTTGGACCGCTTTACGCTGAACTGCTGGCGGGCCGCTGGACAATACTTCCACCCTTGGGCGGACCGCTTGACGGCGCGCTCGCGCTGGCGCGAGCACATGGATCCGTCACCGCTGTTGAGAATCCCTAGCGTCCAAGCGTTGCGACGAATTGGTTCTTCGCATGGGTCGGCAGAAAGGCCAGAAGGGCTGCACAACCCCAGAAGGCCCGCTGCACTTTCACAGGCGGCAGGGCAAAGGTTCGGGGCGGTTCAGGCGGCTGACGGGGATTTCATCACATCGGTCCTGCCGGGGGCTTGACCTGTGCGGTTCGTAGGCAGAGAAGCCGAAAAATGAACCTGTCAGATTTCGATTTCCATCTGCCCGACGGCCTGATCGCCACACGACCTGCGCGTCCGCGCAGTGCGGCGCGCCTGATGCTGGCCGAGGGGTCGTCGATATCTGACCGCCATGTCTTTGATCTTCCAGATATCCTGCGCGAAGGCGATCTGCTGGTTCTGAACGACACGAAGGTCATTCCGGCGCGCCTGACCGGACAGCGTAGCCGCCAGACCGCGCAAGGCGAAGTCAGTGCCAAGATCGAGATCACCCTGCTGGAGCCGGTCTCGAACGGATGGCGCGCGCTTGCCAAGCCTTTGCGCAAACTGAAACCGGGCGAGGTGATCCGCTTTGGCGAGACACTTTCGGCGCGCGTGGCCGAAATGACCGAAACGGACCTGACGCTGGAATTCGACGCCACCGGTGACGCATTGGACAAGGCGCTGGATCAGGTCGGGGCCATGCCGCTGCCGCCCTATATTGCGGCGCTGCGCGCGCCCGACATGGCCGACCGGACGGATTATCAGACAGTCTGGGCAAGAAATTCCGGCGCCGTTGCCGCACCCACGGCCAGCCTGCATTTCGATGACGCGCTTCTGGCCGACCTGCGCGCGCGCGGTATCCGCTTTGCCCATGTCACGCTGCATGTCGGTGCGGGAACCTTCCTGCCGGTCAAGGTCGAGGATGTGACCACCCACAAGATGCATGCCGAATGGGGGGAAATAACGCCGGAGGCGGCCACCCTTATCAACGCGACCAGGGCTGCGGGTGGCCGCGTCATTCCCGTCGGCACCACGGCGCTGCGGCTGATCGAGTCCGCGGCGGATGTTGACGGGCATGTGCAGCCGTTCGCCGCCGCAACCGACATCTTCATCTATCCCGGCTACCGCTTCCGCGTCACTGACGCGCTGATGACCAATTTCCACCTGCCGAAATCCACGCTGCTAATGCTGGTCTCTGCGCTGATGGGGCAGGACCGCATCCGCGAAATCTACCGTCACGCGGTCGACACAGGCTATCGCTTCTTCTCGTACGGAGACGCCTCGCTTCTGATCCCCGAAGGTTCGCCATGATTTCTGTTCTTCGCACCACCTGGCCCTTGCTTCTGGGCATTATGCTTCTGCTTGTCGGCAATGGCATGCAGGGCACGCTGCTGGGCATCCGGGGCGGGCATGAACAGATTTCGACCGATCACATGGCCGTGGTCATGGCCGGGTATTTTGCAGGCTTCCTGCTGGGCAGTCGTCTCGTGCCGGGAATGATCCAGCGTGTCGGCCACGTCAGGGTTTTCGCGGCACTCGGCTCTCTCATCTCGGCGGTGCTGATTCTTTACGCGGCCTATCCGCACTGGGTCGCCTGGGCAATCCTGCGTGTGCTGATCGGGTTCTCGTTCTCGGGTGTGTATATCACCGCGGAAAGCTGGCTGAACGCATCGACCACGAACGAGAATCGCGGCCAGGCCATGTCGGCCTACATGATCGTGCAGATGATCGGCCTTGTCAGTGCGCAATTTCTGATCAACTTCGGCGATCCGACCGGTTTCATGCTGTTCATCCTGCCGTCTGTCCTGGTCTCGCTGGCCTTCACGCCGATCCTGCTTTCTGCCCAGCCCGCGCCAGCCTTCGGGGCGCTGAAACGGATGAGCTTCAAGCGCCTTTACGAGGTCTCGCCGCTTGGCTGCATCGGGATTTTCGTGATGGGGGGCGTCTTCTCGGCCATGCTGGGGATGACCTCTGTCTGGGGCACGATCATGCAGCTGAGTGTCCGCGACATTTCCGCCATTGTCGCTGCCGTGTATCTGGGCGGCCTGATTGCGCAATATCCGATCGGCTGGCTGTCGGACCGCATGGATCGGCGCCTTTTGATCCTGCAGTTGCTGGTTCTGGGCGTTCTGACCATCATCGCACAGCTGACTTTCAGTCCCGGAATCTGGGGCACGCTGATGGTTGCGGGCATCGCCGGGGGGGTTGCCAATCCTGTCTATGCACTGCTGCTGGCCCATACCAACGATTACCTGGAACCGGACGATATGGCGGCGGCCTCGGCCGGGCTGCTGTTCCTCAACGGATTGGGCGCGGTCGGCGGCCCGTTGATCGTCGGGCGCATGATGGCCATGTTCGGTCCGAATGGGTTCTGGATTTTCATCGGGATCCTGATGTCCGCGCTTGCCACATATACCGCCTGGCGCATGACCCGACGCGAAGCGCTTGCCCCCGCAGATACCGGCGCGTTCGCCGTGATCGCCCCGGCGGCCAGCCCCGTCGCTGTCGAAGTTGCGCTGGAGGCCGCGCAGGACGGCCAGGCCCCGATTGAAGAGGTCGGCGACGATCTTGCGCCTTCCGATTATGAGGTCGCGCCACCAGACGAACCGGCGCCTGACAGCACAGCGCCTGCATCGCCCGAACGGCCGTGATCGCGAAACCTGCTTGCACGCGCGCGCCGGTGCTGCAACCATGACCTCCGCAAGGATGGAGGACCGCCATGACGCCGCAAGACGTGATCTCGTTCTGGGTCGATGAAGTCGGCGAAAAGGGCTGGTACGAGGTCAGCGCCGAGCTTGACCAGACCATCCGGACACGCTTCGGCCCCGCGTGGGAGAAAGTCGACAATCTTGTCACGGAATGGCCGCAATCCCGAGAGTCGGCACTGGCGCTGCTGATTCTGACCGATCAGTTCCCGCGCAACATGTTTCGCGGTGACGCGCGCAGCTTCGCGACCGACAAGCTTGCCCGCCGCATCGCGGATGAGGCCATCGCGGCGGGGTATGACATGGCGACGCCCGAACCGGAACGACAGTTCTTCTATATGCCCTTCGAACATTCCGAGGAGATGGGCGATCAGAACCGCGCCGTATCCCTGTTCGAGGAACGGATGCCCGGCGAAAACCTGCGCCACGCCAGACTACATCGCGATGTCATCCAGCGTTTCGGCCGCTTTCCGTGGCGGAATGACCCGCTTGGCCGCGAGACGACACCGCAGGAGCGTAAGCTTCTGGACGCTGGTGGCTATGGTGCGCTGGTGAAGGGAAGCGTGTCGCTTGCTGACGCTGGGTAATTGATTTAACGCTGAACTATATTTTCCATGGAGGATCGCATGGCCCAGAATTTCGACGTGATCGTGATCGGTGCAGGCCCGGGCGGCTATGTCGCGGCCATTCGTGCCGCGCAGCTTGGCCTTAAGGTCGCCTGTGTGGAACGAGAGCATCTGGGCGGCATCTGCCTGAACTGGGGCTGTATCCCGACCAAGGCGCTGCTGCGTTCGGCCGAGGTGTTTCACCTGATGCATCGCGCCAAGGATTTCGGCCTTTCGGTCGAAAAGGCGGATTACGACTTCGACAAGGTGGTGGAACGGTCGCGCGGCGTGGCCAAGCAGCTTTCGGGCGGTGTCGGCCACCTGCTGAAGAAGAACAAGGTCACCGTGATCATGGGCGCGGCCACGATCCCCGCCCCCGGCAAGGTCAGCGTCAAGACCGACAAGGGCACCGAGGAACTGACCGCCAAGTCGATCATCCTGGCCACGGGTGCGCGCGCCCGCAACCTTCCGGGTCTGGAAGCCGACGGCAAGCGGGTCTGGAGCTATAAGCACGCGCTGAAGCCGCCGCATATGCCGAAAAAGCTGCTGGTCATCGGATCGGGCGCCATCGGCATCGAATTCGCCAGCTTCTTCAACACGCTGGGTGCCGATACGACCGTGGTCGAAGTGATGGACCGCGTCCTGCCGGTCGAGGATGCCGAAATCTCGGGTCTCGCCAAGAAGCAGTTTGAAAAGCAGGGCATGAAGATCATGGAGAAGGCGACGGTGAAGTCGCTGGACCGCAAGGCCGACAAGGTGATTGCCGAAATCGAATCGGGCGGCAAGACCGAGAAGGTTGAGTTTGACACCGTCATCTCAGCCGTGGGGATCGTCGGCAATGTCGAGGATCTGGGCCTTGAAAAGCTGGGCGTGAAGATCGACCGCACCCATGTCGTGACCGACGAATTCTGTCGGACCGGTGTCGAGGGGCTGTTCGCCATCGGCGACGTGGCGGGCGCGCCCTGGCTGGCGCACAAGGCCAGCCATGAAGGGGTCATGGTCGCCGAACTGATCGCCGGCGGGCATCCCCATGCGATCAAGCCGAATTCGATCCCCGGCTGCACCTATTGCAACCCGCAGGTGGCATCGGTCGGGCTGACCGAGGCCAAGGCGAAGGAACAGGGATACGAGGTCAAGGTCGGCCGCTTCCCCTTCATCGGCAACGGCAAGGCGATCGCGCTTGGCGAACCCGAGGGGCTTGTGAAGACGGTCTTCGATGCCAAGACCGGCGAACTCCTGGGCGCGCATATGATCGGCGCGGAAGTGACCGAACTGATCCAGGGCTATGTCGTCGGCAAGACGCTGGAAACGACCGAGGCAGAGCTGATGGAAACCGTCTTCGCGCATCCGACACTGTCAGAGATGATGCACGAATCTGTTCTGTCTGCTTACGGTCGCGCGATCCATTTCTGATCCCGCCTGACGGACCGCAAAACGCCCCGGCTGGTTCGGGGCGTTTTTGATTGGCGCGACATATGGAGGGCAGCGCTTCAGCCCACATTCCACCTTTCGCAATTCAGAAAAAACTCTGCGGGTCGATATCCACCGACAGCCGCATGTTCGTGGGCAGTTTCACAGACCGCAGCCAGTCGCTGATCGCCTGCTGGATCGCCGCCTGACGCGGGGCGCGGATCAGCATTCGCATCCGGTGCCGGCCACGTATGCGGGCGATGGGGGCGGGGGCAGGGCCGAACAGTTCGGCGCCGGCGTCGCGGATCGGGGCGGCATTCATCGCCAGATACCGGGCGAAATCGGACAGTGTCGCTGGGTCGGGATGGGACAGGATGATCCCCGCCAGTCGGCCGAACGGCGGCATCGCCTCGGCCTGTCGCATCGCGGCCTCGGCATCCCAGAAGCCTTCATCATCACCCGCAAGGATCGCCCGGATCACCGGATGATCGGGCTGATGGGTTTGCAGCAGCGCCAGTCCCGGCCGTTCTCCCGGTTGGCGGCCTGCGCGGCCCGCAACCTGGCGCATCAGCTGAAAACTGCGCTCGGCGGCGCGGAGGTCGGCACCCTGCAGGCCCAGATCGGCGTCGATCACGCCGACCAGGGTCAACTTCGGGAAGTTATGGCCCTTGGCGACAAGCTGGGTGCCGATGATGATCTGGGTATCGCCCGCCGCGATTTCGGCGATGGTTTCCTTCAATGCCCGCGCCGATCCGAACAGGTCCGATGACAGCACCGTCACCTTGGCATCGGGAAAGCGGGCGGCGACTTCTTCGGCCAGCCTTTCCACACCCGGCCCGACCGGGGCCAGCTTGCCCTCGACATGGCAGGACGGGCATTCCGTCGGAATCGGGCGCGACTCACCGCATTGATGGCAGACGAGCCGGTTCTGAAAGCGGTGTTCCACCATGCGCGCATCGCATTGCTGACAGCCGATCTGATCGCCGCAGGCCCGGCAGATGGTGACCGGCGCGTAGCCGCGGCGGTTCAGGAACAAAAGCGACTGTTCGCCCCGTCCGATCCGCGCCTCGACCGCGCGGGCCAGCGTGGGCGAGATCCATTTTCCGCCCGGCAGATCTTCGGCGCGCAGGTCGATCGTCGCCATATCCGGCAGTTCCGCCTCGCCATACCGGGACCGCAGATCGAGCCGCGCATATTTGCCGCTGGCCGCGTTCACCCAGCTTTCAAGCGAAGGCGTGGCCGATGCCAGAACGACCTGCGCATCGGCCACCGCGCCGCGCAGAACGGCCATGTCGCGGGCTGAATAATATACCGTATCTTCCTGTTTATAGGACGAATCATGTTCTTCATCGACGACGATCAGCCCAAGATCGCGAAAGGGCAGAAACAGCGCCGATCGGGCACCTACGACCAGCCCGACCTCTCCTGCGCCGGCCATATGCCACAAGCGGCGGCGTTCGGTTCTGCTGATCCCGGAATGCCATTCGCCGGGCCGGGCCCCGAACCGTGCCTCGACCCGGTCCAGAAACTCTGCCGAAAGCGCGATTTCCGGCAACAGAACAAGCGCCTGTCGTCCGGCGCGCAGGCAGGCAGCGACGGCTTCCAGATAGACCTCTGTCTTGCCCGATCCGGTGACGCCGCGCAGCAGTGTCGTGCCATAGGCGCGGCCCGAAACGGCGACCTGCAGTGCCTTTGACGCTGCGGCCTGATCCGGCGCGAGTACCTTGCCCGGCAGATCCGGATCCAGCCGAGGATAGGGCAGATCTTTCGGTGCGGTTGTTTCGATCAGTGTGCCTGCCGCGACCAGCCCCTTGACCACGCTGCTGCCCACACCCGCCATCTGCGCCAGTTCTGATGGCGCGAAGCTTGCCCCGCCGTGATCGTCGATCACACGCAGCACCGCCTGTCGCGCTTCGGTCATGCGCGAAGGGGCAGGGCCGCCCGGCTGAATGATCCGCCGTTCGGCCGGGCGCTTGTCCAGATCAGGTGCACGCAAAGCCATGCGCAACATCATCGGCAGCGGCGTCAGTGTGTAGTCGGCAGCCTTCACCAGAAAGGATCGCAACTCAGCCGACAATGGGGCTGCGTCAACGCATCGGGCAACCGGGCGCAGCTTCGCCAGATCGAAGCTGCCCTCACCCTTGCCCCAGATGACGCCCATAACGCGGCGGGGACCCAGCGGGCAGATCACGATCTGGCCGTCGCCTACGCCGCCTTCGGGTGCCAGATAGTCCAGCAGCCCAACCGGTTCGGTAGTCAGCACGCCCACGCGCTGGCCCTGTTCATAGAAATTCACGTCTTGCTGCCTGCTCTCAAGCGAAGTCCTGCAGACTTGGCCCGGTCGAGCGCGAAAAACAAGCTCTGCCGCTTTCGGCGCATGCGCCAATGCGCTATCACAAGGCGAACCCACCCGAGGAGTGTGCCATGAAATTCTTTATCGATACCGCCGATGTCGATGCGATCCGTGAACTGAACGATCTGGGCATGGTCGACGGCGTCACCACCAACCCGTCCCTGATCCTGAAGTCGGGCCGTGATATCACCGAAGTGACGAAGGAAATCTGCGATATGGTCGCCGGCCCCGTCTCGGCCGAGGTGGTCGCCGAAAAGGCTGACGACATGATCCGTGAAGGTCGCACTCTGGCCGAGATCGCGCCCAATATTGCCATCAAGGTGCCGCTGACCTGGGATGGACTGAAGGCTTGCCGTGTGTTCGCGGACGAAGGCCACATGGTGAACGTGACGCTGTGCTTCTCGGCCGCGCAGGCGATTCTGGCCGCCAAGGCAGGTGCAACCTTCATCAGCCCCTTCATCGGCCGGCTGGACGATATTCACCTGGACGGCATGGACCTGATCGCTGACATCCGCGAGATCTACGACAATTACGGTTACGAGACCCAGATCCTTGCGGCCTCGATCCGGTCGGTCAATCACATCATCGAAGCCGGCAAGATCGGCGCCGATGTCATCACCGCACCGCCCGGCGTCATCAAGTCGATGGCGAATCATCCGCTGACGGACAAGGGTCTGGCGCAGTTCACCGCCGACTGGGCCAAGACCGGGCAGAAGATCGGCGCATGAGCAGCGAGGCGCTAAGCCCCGAACAGCGGCAGGCGCTGCTGGACGATCCCAGCCTGATCCTGATGGACAGGGACCTGATGCGCGCCATCGTCGGCGCGCATGAGGACGGGGTCGGCGCGAATGTCATCGACATTCGCGGCCGGGCCATGACTGTGCTGGAATCCCGGCTGGACCGGCTTGAGGCAGCGCATGAGAATGTCATCGCCGCCGCCTATGAAAATCAGTCCGGGATGAACACCATACATCGCGCCGTCCTGTCTTTGCTTGAGCCGGTCGATTTCGACGGGTTTCTGGAAAATCTGCAGGCCGATCTGGCTGATATCCTTCGCGTCGATACGCTGGTGCTGGTCATGGAAACCGGTGCCAAGGAGGGCACGCCTGAACTGGGCGGACCGTTGACCATGGTGCCGCCGGGCACGGTGGCGCGTGCCATCGCCGGGGGACGGCGCGGTCAGCCATCGGGCGAGGTGATTTTGCGACGTGTCGTTCCGGCGACGGCGGCGCTTCACGGCGGTGCCGCCGCGTCCGAGGCGCTGATCCCGCTGGATCTTGGCCCAAACCGGATGCCGGCGCTGCTGTTGATGGGCGCCGACGAACCCGGTCGGTTCAGCGCTGCCCATGGCACCGACCTGCTGCGCTTTTTCGGGCAGGCCTTCCGTCTGGTCCTTTTGCGCTGGCTGGACGAATGACACGGCCGCTGGCGCTGACACCCGCGATGGCGGATGCGCTGGCAGACTGGCTTCGGGGCGAGGCGGCCACCAAAGACCGCTCGCCCCATACCATCACCGCTTACCGTGACGACAATATCGCATTTCTGTCCTTCCTGGGCGGCCATCATGGTCAGGGCGCGACGCCGAAATCCTTGTCCACGCTGAAGCAGACCGATATTCGTGCCTTCGCGGCGGCCGAACGCGCGCGCGGCCTGTCGGCGCGGTCACTGGCGCGGCGGTTGTCTGCCATCCGCAGTTTCCTGCGCTGGATATCTGATCGCGAGGGCTATGACCTGTCTGCCGCCCTATCGACGCGGGGGCCCAAATATCAACGCTCCTTGCCGCGACCGCTGGCCCCCGATCAGGCACGCGAACTGCTTGATTACGCGGACCAGCATCACCCTGAACCATGGATTGCGTCCCGCGACACGGCTGTGCTGACGCTGCTTTACAGCTGCGGGCTGCGCATTTCCGAAGCACTTGCGCTGACCGGGGCTGACTGGCCCCTGCGCGAGACGCTGGTCATTCATGGCAAGGGCGGACGAGAACGTATGGTGCCGGTGCTGCCTGTCGCGGTAAAAGCCATCGCCGCCTACCTGCAGCTTTGTCCCTATTCGCTGGAACGCGATGGCCCGCTGTTTCGCGGCGCGCGCGGTGGGCCGTTGCGGGCGGGTGTCCTGGAAGGCGCGATGGCGCGGATGCGCCAGTCGCTTGGTCTGCCGCCCACGGCGACACCGCACGCGCTTCGCCATAGTTTCGCCACACATCTGCTGTCGGCCGGCGGCGATCTGCGCACCATTCAGGAACTTCTGGGCCATGCCAGCCTTGGCACAACGCAAGTGTATACCGGCGTCGACGATGCGCGCCTGATGGAGGTGTATCGCAAGGCGCACCCCCGGCGTTAAGCGCCATCGTCTTCTTCGGGGCGCAGCGCAATTCCGCGTGCTTTCAGGGCCTGCAGAAGCACGGGGCCAGGTTTGCCGTTCTCCAGCCCGGTGATGACGCGCAGATTCGGCAAAAGGTCCAGATCCCCGGCCGCTTCCTCGGTCACGGGAATGGCATCGTCTCCGCAACCGGGATCCCAGAACGGCCAGAGCTGATACATCACCTTTGACCCGCCACCCAGCCCGCTGGACAGATGCAGGCTTTCGATACTGGCCAGTAGATGTTCGGGGATGGCGAGGTTGCGGAAATAGGTTTCGGCTTCGGGGATCACGGCATAGCCGTCGGATTCGATCGAAATCTCTCGCGCTTAAATAATCTCGTCACACAACCCATCAAGGCGGAACAGATCCTTGCCCAGAAGTCCCGCCCATTCCAGCTGCAGCTTTTGTATCGCCGCGAAATCACCGGGTGGGACGCGGGCCAGTCTGTCTGGATCGGCGAAAATGCTCATCTCATGTCTACTTGAAGCAGGGGGTCACCGATCAGGCCTGCGTCTCCACATAGCGCGAAAAGCGATCCAGTATCGCCTGCCACCCCTCGCGCTGCATCTCGACAGGGTGGGTGTCTTCGGGATCGAAGCTGACAGTGACTGTCACACCATCCGTACCCTCTGCGAACTCCACACGGGCATGTCGGCCTCCGAATTCATATTCCAGCAGCTTCTCCGGTTCGACCTTGGTATAGGTGCCGGCAAAGTCGAAACCCATCGAGCCGTCCTTCGCCTCCATCCGAGAAGAAAATACCCCACCTTCGCGCAAATCGACCGTCGCCGCCGTCGTGTGCCAATCGTCTGACGCCGCGTTCCAGTGAACGATGTGTTCGGGCGTGACGTAGACATGCCAGACCTTTGACAGGGGCGCGTTCGCTTTGGTTGAGACGATGATCTGCTTGGTCGGCACGGGCTTATCCTTCGGTGCTGTCCTGGGCTGACGGCGGGTTGCAGAAGCAGCATCCTGCGTCCTTGACCGCAGCGTTGCCACAGGCGCGCGTTGTCCGGTTCAGACTGGATCGATCGGCAGGCGACCGCAAGTTTGAATTGACAGCACTGGTAAAGCGTCGGATCGTTTCGACATATCCTGCCCTGAGGTTCCAGATGCCCTGTTTGCGCCCCGACCTGATTGCACGGATGGGGCATTCGCTGCCAGCGATCCTGATCTGTGCCGCGCCTGCCGTCGCCCAGCAGTTACAGGTGGCCTCGCAGCGTGAGGGTTTGGAGATCGTTGCAACCTCGGAACTGCCGACGGGTCCGGGGACCGTCGATGAAGCGTCAGTCTGTGGTTTTCCAGAGGCGGACAACCGCTCTCTCGGTGCCGAGGCGGTCAGCGCCGCGGGTTGGCTGGTCACAAATCAGTATGGCCAGGGAGAGTTCGACTATGTCAGCTTCGTCGGGCGCGCGACACCGGGAACCAGCGGTTCCTGCTTGTATGAGGACGGCCATGTCGCTGTGTATCGTGGTGAAGAATTGCTGGCCGTGGTCAGTCCGGCAGCGGATTCCGACCGCGATATAGGCATGATTGTCGGTTGGCAGGATCAAGGTGGTGTCAGGATTTTCGACGGTGAATATCTGCCCGCCCCGCTTGCCGATCTGAAAGTCCACGCAGAAAATCTTGCGCTGGTGCGCCCCGTGGCCACGCGGGACAGTTTCTGCGGCGGGCGGATCGAGGTGCCTAACGTTTACGGCCTGCCAATCCATCAGGCCCGCATTCTGCTTCTTGACGAGGGTTGGGGCCTGCATCAGGCACAAAGTCTTGCGCCGTCCGATCCGGCGAGTGACATAGCCCAGGGCGAAGGCGGACTGCCCGAAATTCAAGGCTGCGCGGGCACTGGGTTTGGCTACTGCAATTTTCAATACGACTGGGCTGACGGGGTCGCGACGCTAACCCTCACCACTGCTGGCGATTGGCCCGAAGGTTCCTCTCCACCGGTCGTGAATTATGGGGCGGAGTGCAATTGAAGCAACTGCGCGAAGGCCTTGCGGCCGGGCCAGTCCACGGCGCGCGGATCTGGCCCGCCGACGGTCCAGAACAGTTCCCGTGCGACTTGAAGCACAAAGATGTTTTTATCAGTAGCCTTTGAGGTCAATCATGCCCGCTTTCCCTGTCCCTTATCTTTTGAAGTTTCTGTCTGCAGTCATAGCGGTTCTTGCCGTATCCCAGCCGGCCCTGGCCCAGATGCAGGTGGCGTCGCAGCGCGATGATATGGAACTGCGCGCAACGACAGACCTGCCGCAAAATCCGACGCCGCCAACAAGCACATCCAATTGCGGGACATGGCCGGCCGAAATCGAAACGGCAGCCGGTCAGTCGGTGGCATCGGCCGGCTGGACCATCATCGATGAATTTGAAATCGGTGCGTTTACCTTTGTCAGCTTTGCCGGGCAGGTGACAGCGCGCGACGGTATGCGGTGCTTGTTCGAAAACGGGCACGTCGGCATCTTCTCTGGCGCAGACATCGTCGCGCTTGCAAGCACCGCAGCCGGTTCCGAACGTGCAATCGGAAGCATTGAAATTCTGCCCGATCAGGGCGGTGTCCGCATATTTGACGGCAATTACCATGCTTTTCCAATGGCGGATCTTAGGGTGCAAGGCGGAAATATGGCAGTTCTCGGGCCGCTCGCGGCGCGCGACAGTTTCTGCGGCGGACGGATCGAGGTCCCCGGCATGTATGGCCAGCCAATTCACGAAGCGCGCGCGCTGCTGCTGAGCGAGGGCTGGATACCTTCCGAGCAGTCGGAGGAATATGCCTCTGATGCCGCAGATCGGCGCTACGATTTCCCGGAGTTTCTGGAATGCTACGAGGATTCTTGCAGCTTCGAATATGCTCGCGCTGACGATCAGACCGTGCTGCATGTGTCGACGGACGAGACGAGGCAGGACAGCGTCTTGCCGCCGGTCTCGTATTACGGGGTCGACTGCGAATAGATCTTTCCGACAGAGGTTCATAGAAGGTTCGGGCGCGGCCCGGCCAATCAACTTGCACGCAAACTGCCGGAATGCGACAACGCGCTGATGAACATTCGCCTGAAAGCCCTTTCCGTGCATTTGCTGACCGCGACCGGCGCGGTGCTGTCGATGCTGGCCATGCTGGCCGCGGTCGAAGGCCGTTGGTCGCTGATGTTCTTCTGGCTGATCGTCGCACTTGTCGTCGATGGCGTCGATGGACCGTTGGCGCGGCGCTATCGGGTCAAGGAAAACTGGCCGCTTTACGACGGCGTGCTGATGGACCTGATCATCGACTTCCTGACCTATGTCTTCATACCTGCCTTTGCACTGTTCAAATCGGACTTGCTGCCGGGGTGGACGGGCTGGTTCGCGATCATCGCGATCACCTATGGATCGATTCTGTATTTCTCGGATACGCGCATGAAAACGCGCGACAATTCCTTTGCCGGGTTTCCTGCATGCTGGAACATGGTCGTACTTGTTCTGTTTGCGTTAAAGCCGAACTTCTGGCTGATCCTGTTTATCGTCGTCCTGCTGACCGTTGCGATGTTCACCAACGTCAAATTCGTTCATCCCGTCCGTACCCGGCGCTGGCGGGCAATTACGCTGACCATGGCGGCGGCGTGGATTGCTTGCGGGATCTGGGCGATTCTGGTGGATTTCCATCCTTCAAGCTGGGCGAACTGGGGTCTTGTGATCACCAGCCTGTGGCTGATCGGCGCAGGCGCGGCCCAGCAACTGACCGAGCGGCGGCACAACTAGGCCCGAAAGACGGGTGCCGCCCGGTCATCGCGGTTTATCCTTGATTGGCCGCGATATTGTCCCATTATGACGCCCAAGCTTCACCTTTGGGGGGAATAATGTTCCATCGCTGGACTGTCACAACCGCAGCGCTTGCGCTTCTTGCTTCACCCGCACTTGCCGCACAGGATACCATCACCCTTGGTATGGTGCTGGAGCCGCCAAGCCTTGACCCCACGGGAAATGCCGCCGCGGCCATTGACGAAGTCGTCTATGCCAATGTGTTCGAAGGGTTGACGAAATTCGGTTCCGACGGCGCGATCCTGCCCGCGCTTGCATCCAGTTGGGATGTCGAAGATGACGGGAAAACCTATGTCTTTCATCTTCATGAGGGGGTGAAGTTCCACGACGGCGCAGATTTCAATGCCGATGATGTCGTGTTCACCCTGGATCGCGCGCGGGCAGAGGATTCGACCAACCCGCAGAAGACGCTTTTCGAAGGCATCGCCTCGGTCGAGGCGGTCGACCCCGTGACCGTGCGCGTCTCGCTAAGCGCGCCGGACGGACTTTTCCCCTTCAAGATGGCATGGGGTGACGCCGTCATGCTGGATGAGGCGTCGGTCGGCAATGAAGCGACCCAGCCGGTTGGCACGGGTCCGTTCAAGTTCACCGAATGGCGGCAGGGTGATTCGATCCGCCTCGACGCCTTCGACGGTTACTGGGGGGACAAGCCTGCCTTGCAAACGGCGACGTTCCGATTCATCGGCGATCCGACAGCGGCCTTTGCGGCCGTGATGGCGGGCGATGTCGATGCCTTCCCGATCTACCCCTCGCCCGAAACACTCGCCCAGCTGGAGGCTGATCCGCGCTTCAAGGTCATCGTCGGAACGACCGAGGGCGAGACGATCCTGACCATGAACAAGGCGGTGCCGCCGCTGGACAACGTCAAGGTGCGCGAAGCGATCGCACACGCCATCAACCGGCAGGAAATCATTGACGGTGCCCTGTTCGGTTATGGCACGCCGATCGGCACGCACTTCGCCCCGCATCACCCGGATTACGTCGATCTGACAGAAAAGTCGGCTTATGATCCTGAAATGGCCAAGGCGCTGCTGGCTGAAGCGGGGGTTGAAAACCTGACGCTGCGCCTTGCCCTGCCTCCGACGCCCTATGCCCGGCGCGGTGGTGAATTGCTGGCCGCGCAGTTGCGGGCTGTCGGGATCGAGACGGAAGCGACCAATATGGAATGGGCGCAATGGCTTGAAACGGTCTACAAGGGCAAGGATTACGACCTGACCATCATCAGCCATGTCGAGCCGATGGATATCGGTATCTACACGCGGGACGACTACTACTTCAATTACAGCAATGACGCGCTGAAGGCAGTTATGTCAGAAGTGAATACGACCACTGATGACGCGCAGCGGTCTGAACTGCTGAAGCAGGCGCAGACGCTGATCGCGGATGATTTCGTCAACGCTTACCTGTTCCAACTGGCCAAGACCGGTGTTGCCAATGCCAAGGTAGAAGGGCTTTGGGAAAACGCGCCGACACCGGCGAATGACCTGTCCCAGGTGCACTGGACCGAGTGAGTGCGAGAAGGCAGATGGTCGCCACACCGGCGCCATCTGCCTTCGTCAACCTGTTCGAGTGTTGATACCGGTCCTTATTCCGACTAAATCTCTCTGATAATTTGACAGAACTCCTCGGCTACTTGCCGACATACGGGATCAGGTGCGTTGATGAAATATGTTCTTGCTTTGCTGCTTGCCGGGTGGTTTCCGGCGATCTCGAATGCGCAGGAGCAGCTGACCTTCGGCAACAGGGTGGTGGTCGAGGATCGCGACGACTGGATCGGCGCACTTGCACCCATGCTGGCACAACGTGTGCAGGTGCCGCCCGCGCTTCGTGAGACCGGACCATGGGGAACATTCGAGATGTCGATCCGCTATACCGTTCTTCCGGATGGCAGCGTGAGCGAGGTCAATCTCGATCAAAGTTCGGGGGTCGAGGCGATAGATTCGGCCATCCTTGCAGCGGTCGAGGGGCGGAGTTTCATCCCGTTCACACCTGACATGACCGAGCCTTCGATGTCATTTGTTCAGCCGATCAAACTGAACGTGAACAAACCGGAGGCGCAGCCAGCGCCAGACAGCGATCCGGCAGTCCAGTAGATCCGTCCCAGGCTTAGCGCCGCACGTCCGTCAGTTTTTCAAGACGATACAGTTGACACCAACCATGCGTGCGCGCTGACAGAACTTGTTCGCTTCGCCGCGCGAATTCCAGCCAACTTGCGCGGTGTAGACACGCGGTGCACCTTTTCGAAGTGTGCGCCGGACATAGCTGACCTGCTTGCCGTTCAGAATCGGACCCAACGCACGATTAAACCGGTTTGCCTGGCTTTGCGCACCCGCGCGCGTCCTGTGTGACGCAAGAATAACG
Organism: Paracoccus denitrificans; assembly: GCA_005768755.1. GTDB lineage: Bacteria > Pseudomonadota > Alphaproteobacteria > Rhodobacterales > Rhodobacteraceae > Paracoccus > Paracoccus denitrificans_B. The sequence continues at coordinate 196,214 of VAFL01000001.1, forward strand.
CCCCAGGGGGAAACTGGATCGCTGGATTGCGACGGCGCAAATTCCCTTAGGCTGCGATTGCCTGCAAGCGTTGTGCAAGCTTCAAGAAATGGCGTGTCGCCGTCCAGCCTCAGATCGACCTTGTCGGCTTCGGGCGGGTCGTCGCGCCAGCGCCATGCGTTGAAGCCGGTGATGACCTCGACGTAATCCTGCGTCTCATAGGGCAGGGTGCCGCCGACGCGCATGAAGCGGCTCGCCCGGCCCTCGCCGCCATTATACGCCACGGCTGCAATGCCGATCGAGCCATAGAAGTCGCGCAGGCGCCGCAGGTAGTTGGCCGAGACCTGAATCGCCTCGGCAGGGTTGTAAGGATCGTGCAAGCCGACGATCCGCGCCGTGCTGGGAATGAACTGCGCAATCCCTTCCGCACCTGCATGCGATACCGCACTGGGTTCGAAGCGGCTTTCCTTCCAGATCAGGCGCGCCAGGAAATTCTTGTCCAGCCCTTCCCGCGCAGCCGCACGTTCAATCACCCGGCAAACATCGGCGACATAAGTTTCCAGGCCGATGCAATACAGGCCGTCATCGGTACAGCGTTCATCCTTGGCGGCGATCTTCGGTGGTCGCCCGTCGCGGGCATCGACGGCCGGGCGGGCCAGTGCAACTTCAGAGCACAGGCAGAAAACCATTAAGATGATCAGGATCTTCCGCATCCGCACCGCTCGTAAAAAAACATCATGGACTGCCGGGCCAACCCGCATCGCAGGTGGGCGGCCGGTGATATTCGAAATTGCGGCTGTCAGGCCTTGTCGTCGGCCGACGCCTTGCGGACAAGTCGTGCCGTTTTCTGTGCCTTGCGCTTGGCCTTCCGGGCCTTTTTCTTCGCGGCTTCGGCAGCGGCGACGTGCTTTTTCTTGTCGGTCCGCGCAGCTTTCGCGGCTGCCTTTTCGGCCTTGGCTTTTGCCTTTTCGGCCTTTTCGGCCCGACGTTCCGCCTTGGCGGTCAAGGCCTTCCTTTCGGACTTTGTTAGCGTCTTTGGCGCGGCAGCGGTTGCTGAAGGCCGAGTCTCAGCGGGCTTTCCGTCAGGCTTGGTCTTTGCTTCAGCTTTCTGGGTGGACGCTTTGATCGCTGGTGCGGCCTTGCTGGCAGCGCGTTGCCCCTTGGCCGCTGCCGGTTGCGGCGGCTGTGCGACGGCAAGGCCGTCCTTCGCATTGGCTGCAGTCGTGCTGGCCGGGATTGACGCGACCGAAGTTTCGCCTTTGCGTGTGGTCTTTGGCGGGGCCGCCTTGCGCGGACCGCCGCCGCGCCGGTCCGTGGTCTTCTGGTTGCCGCGTGCCGGGCGTGCGCGGCGTGTGACCGGCTTTCGCGCGGGCTGCGGGCTGACGCCCCGCCCGGCATCATCTTCCGAAGCTTCCTGGACCGCATTCCCGGTTGATGCTGATTGCGTCAGCTTGCGACGCCGGTTGCGTTCATTGCTTGCGCGGCGGAATGCTATTTCAAGATAGGCTGCGCGACCGCGCGGCGCAGCTGATCCGTCGGCGGGGGCAGGGATGTCCGCCTCTGCCGTGGTGGCCTGGGTGCGTGCCGTGCGAAGATCTTCGATCAGCTTGGCAAGCGCCGCATCGCTTTGCTCGCGCAACTGCGGCTGACGCGACCGGGTCGATAGATCCAATTCGTCGGCGGAAAGAATGGCGCGTTCTTCGGCGGAAAAATCAGGCATGGCGGTTCCCGGACTGGTTTGACAGGACCTGAATAGCCCAGGCTGTCGGTTTAGGAAAGTTCGCCGTGCCATCGCGCGATGCGAAAAGCCCCGGCCAAAAGACCGGCGCTTTTACAAAAGTCGCAGAAATTCGGCTATCAGCCCTGCACAGCGCTTTCCACGGGGCTGACGCCCGGCGCGGTGGTCGTGGTCGCAGTCTGGTTCGCGGGCAGAGCGTAACCTTCGGGCGATTCGACGACCGGGCCTTCGTAGCGGACGCTTTCAGACTGCGACCGGACGTGCACTGTCGTGCCGGTCGGGATGCGGTTGAACAGGTCGATGATGTCCTGGTTGAACATGCGGATACAACCAGCCGAGGTCGCCTTGCCGATCGAGGACGGATCAAGCGTACCGTGGATGCGGTAATAGGTGTCGCGGCCACCCTGATACAGGTACAGCGCGCGCGATCCCAGCGGGTTGTCCGGGCCACCGGCCATGCCGTTTTTCAGCGGACCGTACAGCTCGGGCTGCGTGCGGACCATGTTGGGCGTCGGGGTCCAGCTGGGCCATGCCGCCTTGCGGGCGATCGTACCGTTGCCGGCAAAGTTCTTGCCGGCCGCGCCGACGGCGACGCCGTAACGTTCGGCCATGCCGCCCGCCTGGACGTAATAAAGAACGCGGGCGAAGGGGTCGACAACAATGGTGCCGGCCGATTCCGGTCCGTTATAGGGCACGGTCGTGCGCATCGTGCGCTCGTTAAGATAAGCGGTTTTGACGGCAGCGATATTGATCGGTTCACCATTCGGGCCGGTATCGGTACGGGCTTCGTAATAGGCGGGGACGACCTTCGTGGGCGCCGTCGGCGCGGTCTCGGTGGTCGGGGCACATGCCGCCAAGCCGAGGATGACGGCAAGCGCGATCGGAATAAGGCGCATTCTGACTTCCTTCCATGTCGACCAAGGGCAGACCTTGGGCGCGATAACGATACGGACGCAGAGAATGCGACCGACAGATCAACGGGCTATCACCCCGATTGGCCAGCAAACGCAAGCCGCAAGCCGGTTGGTTCCCGTAGTTTTGAACAAGTTGCGACCTTTGTGCCGCAACCGTGTCACTTTTGCCGTACCGCCCGTTTTGCGGGCCGCGACGGCAGCATGGGTGCCAGATAACGCCCTGTATGGCTTGCGGCAACCTCGGTTACATCCTCTGGCGTGCCTGTTGCGACAATCCTGCCACCCCCGTCGCCGCCTTCGGGCCCGATATCAATAACCCAGTCCGCCGTCTTGATGACGTCGAGGTTATGTTCGATCACCACCACCGTATTGCCCTGATCGACAAGGTGATGCAGCACCTCCAGCAGCTTGCGCACATCTTCGAAATGCAGGCCGGTGGTCGGTTCGTCCAGGATATACAGGGTCTTGCCGGTCGAGGCCCGCGCCAGTTCCTTGGCCAGCTTGACCCGCTGCGCCTCGCCGCCCGAAAGCGTCGTCGCCTGCTGGCCAACCTTCACATAGCCAAGCCCCACCTGCATCAGCGCATCCATCTTGCGCCGGATGGATGGGACCGCCTTGAAGAATTCCTGCGCCTCTTCAATCGTCATGTCCAGCACGTCGGCAATCGACTTGCCCTTGAACAGCACCTCCAGCGTTTCGCGATTGTAACGCTTGCCGTGGCAGGTCTCGCACTGGACGTAGACGTCGGGCAGGAAGTGCATCTCGATCTTGATCAGACCATCGCCCTGGCATGCCTCGCACCGGCCGCCCTTGACGTTGAAGCTGAACCGGCCGGGCTTATAGCCGCGGGCCTTGGATTCGGGCAGGTTGGCGAACCAGTCGCGGATGTGATCGTAAGCGCCGGTATAGGTCGCCGGGTTCGACCGGGGCGTGCGCCCGATGGGGCGTTGGTCGATGTCGATGACCTTGTCGAGGTTTTCCAGCCCCTTGATCGTCTCGCATGGGGCGGGCGCCTGCCGCGCACCGTTCAACCGCTGCGAGGCGGTTTTGAAAAGCGTCTCGATGGTCAAGGTGGATTTGCCCCCACCAGAGACCCCGGCCACGCAGACAAAGCGGCCAAGCGGAAACTCTGCAGTCACGTCCTTCAGGTTGTTGCCGGTCGCGCCGACGACCGTCACCGACTTGCCGTTCCCCGTCCGCCGTTCCGGCGGCACCGCGATTTCCCGGATGCCGGACAGATATTGCCCGGTCAGGCTTGCCGTATTGGCGGCGATCTCCTCGGGCGTGCCCTTGGCGACCACCGTGCCACCATGCACGCCCGCGCCCGGCCCCATGTCGAAGACATAATCGGCATTGCGGATCGCGTCCTCGTCATGTTCGACCACCAGCACCGAATTGCCCTGATCCCGCAGCCCCTTCAGCGTCTGGATCAACCGGTCATTGTCGCGCTGATGCAGGCCTATGCTGGGCTCGTCCAGCACGTAAAGAACCCCCGTCAGGCCCGAGCCGATCTGGCTGGCCAGCCGGATGCGTTGGCTTTCGCCGCCCGAAAGCGTCCCGGCCGCGCGGGAAAGCGTCAGGTAATCGAGGCCGACGTTGACAAGAAATCCAAGCCGTTCGCGGATCTCCTTGAAGATCGCGACGGCGATTTCGTTCTTCTGCTTCGACAGGCTTTCGGGTGCGGATTTGACCCATTCCAAAGCCTCGTTGATCGACTTTTCGACCACCTGCCCGACATGATGATCCGCGATCCTGACCGACAGCGCCTCGGGCCGCAGGCGATAGCCGTTGCAGACTTGGCAGGCGCGGTTGTTCTGATACCGCTCCATCTCCTCACGCACCCAATTGCTGTCGCTTTCGCGCAAGCGGCGCTGCATGTTCGGGATCACGCCTTCGAACTGGCGCGTCACCTCGTAAACGCGGCCGGCATCGTCAAAGCGGAACTTGATTTCCTCCTTGCCAGATCCATAGAGGAACAGCTTGCGGATATTGTCAGGCAGGTCGCGCCAGGCGGTCTTCTTGTCAAAGCCGTAATGCTTTGCCAACGCGTTGATGGTCTGGGTCAGATAAGCAGATTTGGACTTGGCCCAGGGCGCGATGGCGCCGCCCGCGATGGACAACGCCTGATCGGGCACAACCAGATGTTCGTCGAAGAACAGTTCGACCCCTAATCCGTCGCATTCCGGGCAGGCGCCCATGGGCGCGTTGAACGAAAACAGTCGCGGCTCGATCTCTGGCAGGGTGAAGCCGGAAACGGGGCAGGCGAATTTTTCACTGAAGGTGATGCGGTCTGGATCACCTTCAGCGGGCGCCGTTTCCAGGACGGCGATGCCGTCCGCCAGATCAAGCGCCGTGCGCAACGAATCGGCCAGCCGCGTTTCCAGCCCCGGCGCGGTCACCAGACGGTCGACAACCACGTCGATGTCATGGCGGAACTTCTTGTCCAGTTCGGGCGGGCTGTCGAGTTCGTAGAACTCGCCATCGACCTTGACGCGCTGAAAGCCCTGCTTGCGCAGTTCCAGAAACTCTTTCTTGTACTCGCCTTTCCGGTCGCGGACGATTGGCGCCAGAAGATAGCCGCGCGTGCCTTCGGGCATGGCCATGATACGGTCGACCATGTCCTGAACCTGCTGCGCCTCGATCGGCAGGCCAGTGGCTGGACTATAGGGGGTGCCGACACGGGCAAAGAGAAGCCGCAGGTAATCATAGATTTCCGTGACGGTGCCGACGGTCGAACGGGGGTTCTTGCTGGTCGTCTTCTGTTCGATGCTGATCGCCGGGGACAATCCGCTGATGTGATCGACATCGGGCTTGCCCGCCATGTCCAGAAACTGCCGCGCATAGGCCGACAGGCTTTCGACATAGCGCCGCTGCCCTTCGGCATAGACCGTATCGAAGGCGAGGCTGGATTTCCCCGACCCCGACAGTCCGGTAATCACCACCAACTGGTCGCGCGGAATATCCATATCCACGCTTTTCAGATTGTGTTCGCGCGCACCGCGCACTTCGATGAACTTCTGTTCCATGGACCTGCCCCCAAGACGCAAGCGCATCAGATAATCATTGCGCCGGAATGCACAAGTTGTCAGAACATTAACAGAACAAACGGAGGAGTAAAATGGCCGTCGAACATTACCGGGGCAGCTGCCAATGCGGTGCCATCGCTTATGAGGCAGATCTCGATCTGGATCAGGTGAATATCTGCAACTGCTCGCGCTGCGGCAGGCTTGGCAGCGTCTGGAGTTTCGTGCCTGCGCAGGCTGTGACCATGGTCAAGGATGGTCCGACAACCGAATACCTGTTCAACAAGCGCGCGATTTCACACCGTTTTTGCCCGACCTGCGGGATCGAGGCTTACGCAAAGGGTGAACGCGGCGGGCAGGAGATCTATGGCATCAACGTCAATTGTCTTGATGGCGTGGATCCGCGCGGCCTGTCGCCGCAGAAGGTCGACGGCGCGAGTTTCTGACCAGGCCGGCGGCTGAAGGTCGCCGGTTTACCGCCTTGTCGCGAAGAATTGCTGCAGCAACGCGCGTGATTCCACCGCGGCGATTCCGTCATGAACCTCCGGACGATGGTGACATTGCGGATGATTGAAAACCATCGCGCCGTGGCGCACGCCGCCCATGCGCGGATCGTCCGCACCGTAATAAAGTGTCGCGATACGCGCCGCTGATATGGCGGCCGCGCACATCGGGCAGGGCTCCAGCGTGACCCACAGGCGATAGCCGGGCAGGCGTTCGGACCGGGCGGCGGCGCAGGCGGCACGGATCACCTCGATCTCGGCATGGGCTGTCGGGTCGTGGCGTTCGCGCGTTCGGTTTCCGGCACTGGCGATCACCCGGCCAGCCGGGTCCGTGATGACCGCACCAACCGGCACCTCGCCCCGCAGGGCGGCGGCGCGAGCTTCGTCAAGCGCCAGCGGCATATGGGACGTGAAGGCGGTCATGGCACCTTGTCACCCGCCGGGCCACCACAGGCAAGCGTCCTGGCGGTTCTTCCCATGTCAGATCGGAAACGCTATACATGTTTTTTCGCCGCAGGGATGCGCCAAGGAGAATCGCAATGACCGACGATCAGAATACCCCCGACCTGACGCCCGAAGCCACGCCGGAAAAGCCGGCAGAGGCGGATCGCATCGCCAAGGTCATGGCGCGCGCGGGCGTCGCCTCGCGCCGCGAGGCCGAGCGCATGATCATCGAAGGCCGCGTCACCGTGAACGGCAAGAAGATCGACAGCCCTGCGCTGGATGTGCTGCCGACCGACAAGATCACCGTTGATGGCAAAAAGCTGGATGAACCGCAGGACACCCGGCTTTGGCTGTATTACAAGCCCGTCGGTCTGGTGACGTCGGAAGCGGATGAAAAGGGGCGTCAAACCGTCTTCGACGCGCTGCCCCGCGATTTGCCGCGCGTGATGTCGGTCGGGCGGCTTGACCTGAATTCCGAAGGTCTGTTGCTGCTGACCAATGACGGCGAGCTGAAGCGCCGGTTGGAACTGCCAGAGACCGGCTGGCTGCGCCGCTATCGGGTGCGCGTCAACGGCCAGCCCAATGACCTGACCTTCGCGCCGCTTCGCCGTGGTGTCACCATCGATGGCGAGGAATTCGCCCCGATGGAGATCAAGCTGGACAGCCAGCAAGGTGCGAATGCCTGGCTGACCGTCGGCATCCGTGAGGGCAAGAACCGAGAGATCCGGCGCGCCATGTCACATGTCGGCCTGCAGGTGAACCGGCTGATCCGTATCGGTTACGGCCCGTTCAAGCTGACCGGGTTGGAGCCGAATCAGGTGAACGAGGTCAAGCGCCGCGTGCTGCGCGACCAGCTTGGCGGCCTGCTGACGGGCGAGGTCGAGGAAAAAGAGCGTCCCTTCCGCGCACGTGGCGCAGAAGATGGGCGCGACGGCGATCGCCGTGGATCCGGCAAGCCGTTCCGGTCGGGCGATGCCGAGGAACGTCCCCAGGGTGGCCGCAGGTTCGGCGGCCGGGATGGTGCAGATAAAAGCCGGCCCTTTGCCCGTCGCGCAGACGATTCGCGCGGCGGATCCCCGCGCGATGGCACCGATGGCAAGCGGCGGCCCTTCGCACGCCGTGATGGCAGTGACCGCCCGCGCAAGCCCTTCGGTGATACGGGCGATCGTCCTCGCAAATCCTTCGCCGGGTCCGAGGGCGGCGACCGTCCGCGCAGGGCATTTGGCGGCGCGGAAGGCGCCGACCGTCCCCGCAAGTCCTTCGGTGGTGGCGACGGGACGGATCGGCCGCGCAAACCCTCTGCAGGCGGTGAAGGCGCCGATCGGCCACGCAAGTCGCGTTGGGATGCGGCGCGTGCCGAAGGCGATACGGATCGGGGCACCCGCAAGCCTTTCGGGAAAAGAAAAGATGCCGAGCGTGGCAGCTTTTCGCGGGGCGAAGGGGGCACACGTCCATCGCGCGATGGCGACGGAGCGCGCAAGGCATTCGGTGGCAAAACGTTCGGGAAACGCGACGGCAAGCCGCAATTCGCGCGTTCCGGTGACGGCGCGGCTGACGGCGATGCGCCGCGCTCGCGTAGCTTTGGCGGTGGAGAGTCGCGTGGCGGTGCCGGCAAGACCGGTTTCAAATCCGGCGGCAAGGGGCCGCGGTCGGGCACTGGCTCTGGCCCGGGGCGGTCACCGCGACAGGGTGGTGCCGGGGGCAGCGCGCCCGGTCGGTCAGGTGGTCCCAAACCGACGACGCCGCGCCGCCCCAAAGGCTGATCATTTCGTCAGGATCAGCTTGCCTGCGCGCGTGATGCGCAGATTGTAGACCTGATCGTTCAGCACGATCAAAGCCTGATTGCCGCCGGCAGTCAGGCTTTCTGCTTCGTGCAGGGGCAGGTTGTTCACCGGGATGATACCGGCGCGGCCGAATTCGGCGGGGCGTGTGGCAGTCATGGCGTCTCCTATCAACAGGTGGCGAGAATGAAACTGCGCGACAGCCTCTCGAATGTCAAAGTATTTTTATCGGATATTATTCCGTGCTGGTCGCACAGGCTGATATGCGAGTTGAAATCTGGCTGAGGACTTCGCCGTAAAGCATTGATCCCGCTTCAAGTGTGCTTCCCGTTGGCGAAATTTCACCACCGATTGTCAGGCCCATTCCCTCGACAGCCGTTTCGATCATCCGCGGTGCGTGACCGGTTTCCGTGAATGCGCAGCGCGCCCCGGATTCTGCGATTTCGCTCTGCACCTCGGTCAGTCTGGCGGCCGAGGGCGCGCTTGCATCGCCGATCGTGACTGTGACCGCAGGGGGCAGGCCAAAATGATCGGTGAAATAGCCGTACGCATCATGGAAGGCCACGAAAGGTGCCGCCTGCGCGGGCTGCAATTCTGCGGACAGCTGGGCGTCCAGTTCGGACAGGCGGGCCGAGGCAGTCATTGCATTTTCGTGGTATGTTGACGCGTTATCCGGGTCCAGCCCAGCCAGGCGGTCGGCGATCAGCCCCATCCACAGCTTGCCGTTATCGGGGTCCAGCCAGGCATGCGGGTCAATCGACCCGTGATCATGATCATGGTCGTGATCGTGCTCGTCCTCATGTTCATGCGCCGTGGCGTGACTGTAGTCGCGCAACCGCGTGCCGGGCTGATGAAGCAGCTGCATCTGGGAAGATTCGTCAAGCGCGGTTGCCGCGCGATCAAGCCACAGCGTCAGTTCTGGCCCCATCCAGATCAGCAGGTCTGCAGTCTGAAGCGCGCGCGACTGGCTGGGGCGCAATTGGAAATCATGCGGATCAGAATCGGTCTGAAGCAACGATTCGACCTCGGCCAGATCGCCGGCAACCTGCTGCACGAGCGATGCTGTGATCGGTATATCCGTCACGATCCGGGGCGCATCGGCAAGGGCCGCTATGGGAAACATGGCCAGGCCAAACAGTATGTGCGCGCGCATTGCGTCTCCTTCCTTGAGAAACTTGCGGGAATGTGTATGTAATAACGTAACAAGTCAACCGAGATGTAATAAAGTAACATGACGACGATATTCGAACGCCATGACCATGGGGCCTGCTCGGAAGCGGCGCTGGCGCGGGCCGAGGAAATGGCCGCCCTGCAAGGCCTGCGCCTGACCCCTGTCCGCCGCCGCGTGCTGGAAATTCTGCTGGAACGCCATCGTGCGCTTGGCGCTTATGAGGTGCTTGAACGTCTGGCGTCCGAAGGCCTGGGCAAACAGCCCCCCGTTGCCTACCGTGCGCTGGATTTTCTGGTCGAGAACGGGCTTGCCCACCGTATCCAGCGGCTGAACGCCTTTACCGCCTGCCAGCACCATCATCCCGATGACGAAGCACCTGCCTTCCTGATCTGTCGGGAATGTCAGACCGTCGCCGAGATCGACGCGGCCAAACTGCGTGCGGGACTTTCCGCACAGGCAGCAGATTCCGGCTTTTCGGTCGAACGCACGACGGTAGAGGCGCTGGGTCTTTGTGCGGCCTGCGCGCGGGGGACGTCATGACGACACCTGCGCGGGCGCCGATCATCGAGGCGCGCGACCTGACCGTAGCACATCGGGGCGCGGACAAGCCGATTCTCAGCAATGTCAGTTTCCAGATCTGGCCGGGCGAAATCGTTACCGTTGTCGGGCCGAACGGATCGGGAAAATCGACCTTGGTGCGCGCGGTGCTGGGACATGTCGAAGCCAGGGGGGGCGCTGTCATCCATCGTGCGGAATTGCGCATCGGATATGTCCCGCAGCGCGTCCATATCGACGACCGCATTCCGATGACCGTTCGGCGCTTCCTGTCGCTGCCGCGCCGCGTGTCGGATCATCAGGCGGGCGCCGTGCTGGCGCGAACCGGGGTGGATGGGCTGCAGGACCGCCAGATCACCCGGCTATCGGGGGGCCAGTTTCAGCGCGTCCTGCTGGCGCGCGCCTTGTTGCACGACCCGCAGCTTCTTGTGCTGGATGAACCCACGCAGGGCCTCGATCAGCCCGGCATCGTCGGTTTTTACCGCCTCATTGAAGATATCCGGCAAGAAACGGGTGCGGCAATCCTGATGGTCAGTCATGACCTTCTGGTCGTCATGCGGGCCTCGGACAAGGTGATCTGCCTGAATGGTCATGTTTGCTGCCAGGGCACGCCGCAGGCGGTTAGCGTTGCACCTGAATATCAGGCAATGTTCGGCGCGGATTCCGCGCAGACCCTGGCGCTTTACCGACACCACCATGACCACCAGCATGACGACGGTTTCGGACTAGGCGAGCACGATCACAGGCATCACCACCATGTTTGACGACTTTCTGATTCGGGCCGTGCTGGCCGGGCTGGGCGTTGTGCTGGCCGCAGGGCCACTTGGTTGCTTCGTGGTTTGGCGGCGGATGGCCTATTTCGGCGACGCAACGGCGCATGCCGCTATCTTGGGTGTCGCGCTCAGCGTGGCGATAGGCGGGCAGGTCTATATCGGCACCTTGCTGGTCGCGCTGGCGATGGGTTGGCTGGTTGCGCATCTGGCCGAGCGGGGAGAGGCCGTCGATACGGCGCTTGGCGTCCTGTCCCATGGGGCACTGGCGTTCGGGCTGATCGCGGCCAGTTTCGTTCCCGGGCTGCGCAATGATCTGAACAGCTGGCTATTCGGTGACATCCTGATGGTGCGTCCTGTCGATCTGCTCTGGGTCTGGGGCGGCGCGATTCTGGTCGTGGCGTTGCTGATCTGGCGCTGGAACGCCCTCGTCAGCGCGACCGTGAACGAGGAACTTGCCATGGCGGCCGGTATATCGCCCGCCCGCGAACGGCTGATTCTGACGCTGGCGATGGCAATTACCGTTGCGGTCGCGATTCGCGTCGTGGGGGCGTTGCTGGTTTCGGCCCTGCTGGTTATTCCCGCAGCCTCTGCCCGCGGATTTGCACGTGGCCCCGAAGGAATGGCCCTGATTTCCCTGGGAATCGGCGCAATAGCGGTGCTGGGGGGGCTGGGTGCCAGCCTTTATGCAGATACGCCAGCGGGGCCATCTATCATTGCTATCGCCGCCGCTGTATTCATTGTGGCATTGCCATTTCGGCGGGGTTCCGCCTGAATGGGCGGCGCATTTGCAAAGGACCGCCCAGCCCTGAACCGGGTGGCGATGAGCGTGTTGTGAAATATGCAACAGTCGAGGCAAAGCCGCTGAGGATTTGATCTAATGCGCCTTTCAAAGCCCATCGGTTTGTGAGACTGTCGCCTCGATGCTGCTGGTAATAGTAGCTTTCACAAGACCAAACGGAGCATGATCATGACCAAATTTGCTACCTTCGCGCTGGCCCTCGGCCTGACCGCATCCACCGCAATGGCCGGCGGCTACGTCGAGCCGATCGTCGAAGTCGAACCGGTTGTCGTTGACGCTGGCCCGGCGCCGTCCTCGAACGCTGGCCTGGTTGTCCCGGCCCTGCTGCTGCTCGGCGTTATCGCCGCTGTTGCTTCGGACGACGACGACGATTCCTAATCATTGTCCGAAAGGACTTGATTGTGGAGGGGCTGGCCTTGTGCCAGCCCTTTTCCATTTCCAGGTCACGATCCTGTCGAGCAATACGGTGTAACGCGCGCAACGAGCGTTGGAAATGAAAACGCCCGGTCGAAAGGACCGGGCGTTTCATTATGTCAGGGTGACGCCTTCGCGGCCGTCAGGGCCGGATGGTCTGGATTGTGGCATAGCCCAGTTCGGGGCTGATCCATTGCCGGGATACCGGAATCTGGCCCGATGCGGTCACCAGATAGGAGTTCTGAACTTCCAGCCCGTCGGCCTGACAGGTTTCGACGACCTGGGTCGCGTTCCAGCCCGTTCCCGCGAAGCTGAAGCCTTTGCCTTCGCCGATGGCGACTGTGCAGTTCATCGGCAACGGACGCTCGACCCCGTCGCCGCCGATATAGCGGTTCGTCCGTGAGGCCTGACCCGCACGGCGTGACCGGATCAGGGCGGCGGAATTGCTTGCCTCGGCCACGGACAGGTCATTTCCCAGACCCTTGGTGCCGGACAGGATGCCGCCGCGGATGATCAGCGCCTGCTCGTTGGGCGTCATGTAGGTCCGCATTCCGCCATTGTCGCCGGTCATGGCCATGACTTGCGTCGCGCCATTGCTTTCCAGGCTGACCAGGATCAGTGGCGCGGGGTTGGCGGCAAGCGCACTGGCGGCCATCTGCTCGGCCGAGCGGGGGGCCGCGGGCTGTGCGGCAGGCGCCCGCCCGGTGGCACGCGCAATCGCAGGGGATGCGACCGTGCGCAGCTGACCATAAAGCGTATCGGGACCACCCTGATCAGATGATGCGCAAGCCGCCAGCGTCAGCGCAGCCGCCACAAGGGCCGCAGAATTCCTTACCAAACGCATCATCTCCAGAATTTCCCCCATCCGTCGTAAAGTTTGCCGGTATGGCTGTCGCGGACCTCTTCATAAAGCCGGCCATCGACGCGCACCCTGGATCCGCCATCGCGCGACAGCGACCGGATATCGGCGTTGACGTCCTGCTTCGACGGCATTCCCGTTGCCCAGGTCAGCGGGATCGAGATCAGCACGCCCTTGTCAAACGAGCCCTCGCCGAACTCTTCCTCGCTCATGTCGGTTTTCGTGGCATAGGCACCGATACGCCAGCCGTTCTCGAATTCGCGGTGAACGGACACGGTCGCCCCGACATCGCCAGCAAGGTATTTCCCCGCGTCGATCTGGCCCCAGACGCCGCCGCCAAAGTCGTAATAGGCCGACACATGACCGGTCGTGACTTCGTAATCGCGGAATTCGAATGCCTTTTCGAAGTCACGTTTGCGCACGTGATTGACTTCGGCCCCAAGTGCCAACCGTGAATCAACGGGCTTCCACAATACTTCGCCCGAAACGCCGCCATAAGCTGTCTCCAGCAGACCAACGGTCACCCGGCTGTAGATATTCCGGGTCGGCTTTGCATACCAGGCCAGCGTCAGTTCAGGAACGGTCGGCCGGCTGTTACCGGAATACATCCGCCCGTCGGACCGAACACGGGGCACACCGAATTCGTTCTCGTCCGTGCCAAGCGCCTCGTATTCGTCGGGCGTCATTTCGTCCGGTGCTTCCTGATCCGAGCTGCCGAAAGCGCGCTGACGGATCTTGCCCTTGAAGACGAGACCCGGTCGGAATTCATAGCGGGCGACAGCCTCTGCACCGACTTCATAGCGATAGGACTCATCAGGGTCCCACAATCCGACAGTCGCATAGGGCCGCAGCGCCCAGGAGAATTTAGGATAAAGCCCCTCGGACATGACCAGATCGCCGGGACGGGGATCCGCATCCAGGATCTGCGCGGCCTGCGCGATATGGGCCGATGCGGTGTTTTCCAACCGCTCGATATCGGTCCGGCGCAGCACGACCGACGACGTCGGCATGCCGTTTTCGATCGAGGTGATGACAAACGTCTCGACCGAAGGGGGCAGGGCGCGGGTCATCAGGCGCGCGGTGCGACCGATCGCCTCTGCCTGCCCGTAATAGCGGCCATTGCGAATGCGCACTTCGGCACGATTGGCCGAAAGTGACATCGATTCAAGTGTCTGGCCTTCGTTCTTCAAGGCTTTGCCAAGCGCATTCTGGATCACCGGGCGGGCCGAAGTATCGGCAGTCCAGGCCCCCGACCAGCCGTCAGGATCGGCGCCCGGTGCCGGGCGCGGGCGAACCGGCGCAGGTGCCGGTTCCAGCCCCGACGGATACTGCGATTCCCGCGCGTTCAGCGCGACCGAGCCGCGAATGCCGAACACGTTGCCGCCGACGGTATAGGCGCCAATCTGGTAGACATCGCCGATACGATAGTTGACGCCAAGATTGAACTTGCCGTCGGGTTCGTCCGCGCCGCCTTCGATTTCGGGCTCATAGTCGTCATAGGAATATTCGGCCAGCAGCGACAGATTGTCAGTGGCCTGCCACTCGACCGATGCGAAGGGCTTTGCATCGCCGGTAAACCATTGGTCTACCTGCGGTTTGCCGCCCTCATCAGTGTAATCGGTGCGTCGCCAGTCACCGGAAAGCCGTCCCCAGCCGACACCCGCCGAAACGCGCAGGCGCGGGTTGATTGTCTTGGTGGCGACGAAATATTCGCCCGAGTAAACGCCGGTCCCCATGAAATCGCGCAGACCGACCGCGACCGAGGGCTGCCAGCCGTCGGCTTCGTACAGCAGTTGATACTGCAGGTCGAAGCTGCGGTCTTTCAGCGAATCTCGCTTGGGGTCGATCCCGTCGATCTTGGAATAACGCAGCGCCGTCGTCAGCCGGCGGACCGGCTGAAAGCTCAGCGTGACGCGGCGACCCAAGTCGCTTCTGCTGATCGTAGAAGTGATCTCGCCCTCTGGTGGGGCGACCGCGGCAGGGGTGTCGATGGCACCCGGCATCCCATAGGTGTTGAGTGTCTGCCCCTGCGTCGGAGTGGCCACCCCGAGCGCGCTGACAGAAATGGTCAGAAGCGCGGTTGAGGTGAGAAGCACGGGGCTGATACGGCTGTGCATGTATACGTCCTTGGCGATAGGTTGCGGCGACTATATTCGGCAAGCCCGGCTGCGCCAATGCCAACCGGCGGGCAGGCGGCGGGTTTCCGCCCCCCTGTTGCGCATATGCAGAACTCCCAAAGGCAGGCCTGTGCCGCGACATCTCGAAACAGGGCATTCTGCCGTTCCGATCTGAAGCGTTCCGGGCTTGCAGAGCGGGGGGGGTGCGGGTCCTGCCGGCGCTGAATGATGCCGGCAGAACCTTCGTCGTCAGGTCAGCCCTGGCTGGCCGGTGCGGCTGCTGCCGCTTCAATCGGCGACGCACAGCCTTGCCCGCGCAACGAGCCGTTTCGTATGACTGCGGTCATCGGGAATTTCTCGCCCGACATGCTGTCGGTACAGGCGACATTGCGAATATTCAGCGAGAATGACGCGCCGCCCCGCTCTCCGATGTATTCCACACCTTGCTGATAGACGATCCGGCGGACGGTGACATTTGTGCCGGCCTGGTTTTCCGGCGTGATGAATTTCGCCGTGGTGCCGGATACGTCGACGCGCCAGAAGGGTTCGTTCCCGCGCGCAACGAAACCGGCTGCGTTCAGTGTTTTCGATTCCGCGGTGGCGACCTGCTTGCGCTCGCCCTCAACCTCGATCGGGACCTCGTTGGGGGAAACAGATGGTGCCACCAGCGGCTGGGACATCGGATCCACAGGGGTAGCAGGGGCCTCTGCTTCGGGTTGGTCCCAGGGCATGCGGATATCTTGCATGGCCTGTTCGTCGCAGGCTGCAAGCCCAAGCGGCAGAAGCGCCACGGCGTAGCGAAGTTTCATCGGTCTGTCCTTCGTTCCTGATCCGTCATATGCGGATCTTCATGCGAGTTTCCGCTGCAATAGCCCAAGAATGGGTGATGCGGCAAGCATTCTGCCCCGCCGGACAGAAATTGTGAAACCCGCAGTTGCCATTTTTTTAGGCGTTTTTGGGTTGAGTGATCACTATTAAGGCAAATATTGCCATTTAGCGCATGGAACGGCGGCAGAACTGCTTTCGAAACTCGCAACGGGACCGAATTGGGGCGTTATGATGACGATGATGAATGAAAAACTGTCCATCAATCCGGTCCGCGTGGCCGGGATCACGCTGGGTGTGCCGGTGTTTCTCGCGCCAATGGCGGGCATCACCGACTTGCCGTTTCGGCGCATGGTGGCGCGGTTTGGCGCGGGGTTGGTGGTATCGGAAATGGTTGCCTCAAGCGAAATGGTGACGACACGGCCTTCTCCGCGTGCTTCGGTGCGCGCGCGCGCACTTACGGAAGGCACGGTGCCGGTTTCGGTCCAGATCGCGGGGCGCGAGGCTGCGCCAATGGCCGAAACGGCACGGATCGTGGCCGACATGGGCGCCAGGATCATCGACATCAACATGGGGTGCCCGGCCAAAAAGGTGACCGGTGGGCTGTCGGGGGCCGCACTGATGCGCGATCTGGACCATGCGCTCGGGTTGATTGATGCGGTCGTGGATGCAGTCGATCTGCCGGTGACGCTGAAAATGCGGTTGGGTTGGGACGCGGACTGCCTGAACGCGGCAGACCTGGCAGCGCGTGCGACAGCCTCCGGTATACGCATGCTGACAGTCCATGGCCGGACCCGTTCACAGTTCTATACGGGGCGCGCCGATTGGGCGGCGATCCGGCCGGTCGCCAATCTGTCGGGAAGGCCGCCCCTGGTTGCCAATGGCGATATCGTCGATGCAGGGGCTGCGCGTGCAGCAATCGCGGCTTCCGGCGCGGATGCAGTGATGGTCGGACGCGCTGCACAGGGCGCGCCGTGGAAACTGGCCGAGATCGCGCATCACCTGCACGGCACGCCCGCACCGGATATTCCTGTGGCGGAGGCCCGCGCTGACCTGGTGGCCGAGCATTATCAGGACATGCTTGATTTCTATGGCAAGGATGTCGGGCTGCGTGTCGCCCGCAAGCATCTGGGCTGGTACGCCGAAGCTGCCGGCGCCGCTTCGGGCAAGAAGGCCCTGTTCGCTGCAGCAAGCCCGGCAGAGACACTTCGCGTGATCCGCGATCTATTCAATGACGCGCCGGGTGCTCCGCCTCTGCCGGCCGAAAGCGCCGCATGACAGATCCCGCCCGCTTCGCACCCGGACCCAGTTTCGACGCGCTGCCCCTTCCGGGGCTGATGCTTGATGCTGACCAGAGGCTGGTGGGCGTGAATGATGCGGCCGAACTGTGGCTGAACCTGTCACGGCGTGTCGCGCTTGGACACCGGCTGGATGACGAAGTGATTCAGTCGCGGTTGCGCATAACGCCGGATGTCTACCCGTTGGTGGCAAGGGTTCGTGACAATCACGGCCCCGTCGGGCAGCCACGTGTGCGCTTCGAACTGGGTGACCGGACCGGTGGTCATCAGCCGCGCTTTGGCGACATTCATCTGGGCGCTGCGCCCGAGGATCTGCCGGGTGGCGTGATCATCCTGATCGCCCCCACCGATGCCGCCGAAGGGATGGAACCGGGACACGCCGCCCGCAAGGCCGCGCGCCAGGCCATCGGCATGGCCGAAATGCTGGCGCACGAGATCAAGAACCCGCTTTCCGGCATTCGCGGTGCGGCACAGTTGCTGTCCATGAATGTGGCCGAGGAAGACCAGGAATTCACCGACCTCATCGTCGAGGAATCGCGCCGTATCGTGGCACTTCTGGATCAGGTCGAACGCTTTGGCGACACCACGGCGCCGGATCTGAAGCCGGTCAATCTGCACGATATACTGGAGCGTGCCCGACGCTCGGCCGAGCTTGGTTTTGCCCGCAATCTCGAGGTCATTACGGAATACGACCCGTCGCTGCCCGATGCGCTTGGTGACGACGATCAACTGATGCAGGTCGCGCTGAACCTGTTGAAGAATGCGACCGAGGCGGTTGAGCGGGGGATCCGCGACGGGGGGCAAGGCCGCACCCTGCGCATCCGCAGCTTTTATGACGCGGCCCTCAGACTTGCGCCGACGCCGGACTATCCGCGTGGTCGAGTGCTGCCGCTGCAGATCGAAATCGAGGATGATGGGCCGGGCATCCCCGAAACCATTGCGGCCCAGATATTCGAGCCCTTCGTGTCCGGGCGCGAGAACGGCACGGGTCTTGGTCTGGCGCTTGTTTCGAAGATCGTGACCGATCATGGCGGCTGGCTGCGGGTCGATTCCCGGCCGGGCCGCACGACATTCCGAATTTCATTACCGAAGGCCTGATACCCATGGACGGAACCATTCTGATTGCCGATGACGACCGCAGCATCCGCACGGTGCTGACCCAGGCCCTCAGCCGCGCGGGCTGCCGTGTTCATGCCACCGGAAGCCTGCAGCAATTGCTGAAATGGGTCGAAGAAGGGCGCGGCGACCTGGTCGTGACCGATGTAATGATGCCTGACGGCAACGGTATCGACACGATCCCCGCGATCCGCCGGGTGCGACCCGAAATGCCGGTTATCGTGATTTCGGCCCAGAACACCATCGTGACCGCAATCCGCGCCACTGAAGCGGCGGCGTTCGACTATCTGCCCAAGCCGTTCGACCTGCCCGATCTGCTGGCCCGATCGCGTGACGCCCTGTCGCGTCGGCCGCGCAAGGCGGACCTTGTCGCGTCCGCCACGCCCGCCGCTGCGGCGCCCATCGGGCCAGAGCCGGAATTGCCCCTGATCGGTCACGCCGCGCCCATGCAGGCGCTGTTCCGGCTGGTGGCCAAGGTGCTGAATGCTGATCTGCCGGTCATGGTGACGGGGCAGGCCGGTGTCGGCAAGACAACGATCGCCAAGGCTCTGCACGAATTTTCCGAACGCTCGGCAGGGCCGCTGGTGGTTCTGACGCCTGCGGACGGCGCGTCGGACGTCTTGGCGCGTGCGCTGCGCGACGCGCGCGGCGGCACATTGCTGATCGAGAATCCGGCCGGATTCGATGCGGCTGCCCAGACCCGGCTTCTGGCACTTCTTGAACAGGCCGACGGGACTGCGGATGCGCCAAGACTGGTATCGACCGCAGGCCCCGATCCGCAGGCCGATATGGACGAAGGCCGGTTGCGTGCCGATCTGTTCTATCGGTTGGCAGGCGCAACCATTGGCGTGCCGCCGCTGACCGCGCGCCGTGACGACATTCCGGCGCTTGCGCGCCACCTGATGGCGCGGGCTGCGGGGCAAGGTCTGGCCGAACGTCCCCTGCCGGACAATGTTCTGGCCGAGATGCGCGGCCTCGACTATCCGGGCAATGTGCGCCAGCTGGAAAATCTGGTGCGCCGTCTGGCGCTGACCGGATCGGGGCCTGTCACCTTTGAAGAATTGCGCGACCTGACCGGACAGCCTGCACAGGCCCCGGCATCGGCGGCCGCAACACGCCAGCCTTCAACCACGCGCGCCGGGGGCGGGCCTGGCCAGCTGTCCAGCTCTGTCGCCGATCATTTGCAACGCTATTTCGATCTGCATGGCGATGCGCTGCCCCCGCCTGGTCTTTACGAGCGTATCTTGCGGGAAATCGAGCTGCCGCTGCTGGAAATCGCGCTGGATGCGACAGGCGGAAACCAACTGCGCTGTGCAGATCTGCTTGGCATCAACCGCAATACCTTGCGAAAGAAACTGAGCGATCTGAATATTCAGGTGACACGGCGCCGTCGGGTGATGTAAAACGGTCACAGACGCGCGAATTCCGACGCGTTGGTGCAACAAGACGCCGCTCCAAGTGGCGCAGGATCGAGCAGAACGGGACTTATGTCAGCACGGGGCCTGACATCCATGCAGGGCACGCGCCTGGCCGATCGGTTGGCGCGCCTTGCTGCGCGCCGACGCCTGCGTACGGCACTGACGCTGGCCGTGGTCATTGCCGCGCCGGTGCTGGCCCTGTTCACGGTTTTCGTTCTGGGCAAGGTCGGTCTGACCGGCGGGTCAAGGCTGCTCAGCCTCGCGCTTGTGCTGGATTTCGTCTATCTGCTGCTGCTGCTCGGGCTGATGCTGATGCGCATTGCGCAGATGGTCGCCTCGCGCAAGCGGGCGCGGGCAGGCTCTCGTCTGCATGCGCGGCTGGTTGGAATTTTCGCACTGGTCGCCATGGTTCCGACCGTGCTGGTCGCGCTATTTGCCGGGGTGGTCATCAATATCGGCCTTGAAGGCTGGTTTTCCGACCGCGTGCGCGAGGTGGTGGGAAATGCGCAATCCGCAGCCGTTGCATACCAGACCGAACACAGCGATGACCTGACGGTTGACGCAAACAGCATTGCCGACGCGTTGCGTGCGGCGGCGCGCGCTGACGCGCTGATCAATGACGGCGATCTTCGGGTGATCCTGACCTCGGAACAGACGCGCATCCAGCGCGGCCTTCGCGAGGCGTATGTGATCGATGCCGGTGGCGAGATCCATGCCCGCGGCGACCGTTCCTATTACTTCTGGTATGTCGAGCCGACAGCAGAGCAATTCGACGCCGCGCGCAAGGACGGTCTTGTCCTGATCGAGGACTGGGACCAGAATTCGTTCCGCGCGCTTGTCGCGCTGCCGCCCCTGGCCGACCGTTTTCTGTATGTCTCGCGCGAGGTGGATGGCCGACTGCTGGGCCTTCTGGACGATACAAGAGAGACGATTGGCGAATACCGCGAACTGGAAAAGGATCGCGGCAGGGTGCTGCTGGAATTCTCGCTTGTCTATCTGGGGTTCGCCGCATTGTTGATCGCGGCCGCGATGTGGCTGGCCTTGTGGTTCGCAGAACGGCTGTCGCGCCCGATCGGCAGGCTGGCCGAAGCGTCTGAACGCGTGGGCGAAGGCGATCTGGATCTGCAGATCCCCGAGGCCGATACCGGCGACGAAATCCAGACGCTTGGCCAGTCATTCAACCGCATGACCCGGCAGTTGAAGGCGCAGCGCGCGGAACTGGTCGAAAGCCACCGGGCCAGCGACGAACGCCGGCGTCTGTTCGATTCCGTTCTGTCCAGCGTCACATCGGGCGTGATCGGTCTGGACGAAGATGGCGATGTCGACTTCCTGAACCGCTCGGCCGCGCGCATGGTTGGCGTGGATCCGTCACGCGATCACGACCGTCCGCTGTCCGAGGTGGTGCCGGAATTCGCGCCCCTGCTGAAGCGACTGTCGGGATCTGTGGCCGAGGCGGTGCAGGACGAAATCCGGCTGGTGCGCGAGGGTCGCATGGAAAGTCTGCTGGTGCGCATGGCGGTCCGCCACAGCACTGACGGCGGGCTGGAGGGATATGTGGTCGCCTTCGACGATGTGACCGAACTGGTCACTGCGCAGCGCATGGCCGCCTGGGGCGATGTTGCCCGCCGTGTCGCCCATGAAATCAAGAACCCCCTGACCCCGATCCAGTTGTCGGCCGAGCGGCTGCGTCGCAAGTTCAACAAGATGACCTCGGATGAGGCCGAACGTGAAAGCGTCGGCTCATATGTCGATGTCATCATCCGCCAGACCAACGACCTGCGCCGGATTGTCGATGAGTTTTCCAGGTTCGCACGCATGCCCGAGCCTGACCGGCGCGAGACGGATATCGCCAAGCTGTTGCGCGACACCTTGTTGTTGCAGGAAGATGCCGTCCGCGCCGAACTGCTGGCCAGCATCCCGGCCGAACCCGTGCGTATCGACTGTGACGCCACGATGATGGCGCAGGTTTTCACCAATCTCATCAAGAACGCCGCCGAGGCCGTTGACGAGCTTCGGGTTGATCCGCCAGCCGGCTGGACGCCGGAAATCCGGGTCAGCCTGACCGAGGATGCCGATGCCATCACAATTGCCATCGCCGATAACGGCCCGGGCCTGCCCGAGGACCGCTCACGTCTGTTTGAACCTTACGTGACCCTGAAAAAGGGCGGAACCGGCTTGGGTCTGCCAATCGTTAAGAAGATCGTCGAGGAACATGGCGGCACCTTCATCCTGACGGATGCCCCCGATCGGGGCGCAATGGCCGAATTGAGGCTGCCTCGCGAACGAAATCCCGTGCGGATCGCACGCAAAAACAAAGAGCAGGACCAGACATGAGCGACATTCTGATCGTTGACGACGAAAAGGACATCCGCGAACTGATCGCTGATATTCTTGAGGATGAGGGCTTTCCCACCCGCACCGCCGCCAATTCCGATGAGGCGGTCGAGGCGTTGAATGTCGCGGAACCTGCGCTGATGATCCTGGATATCTGGCTGAAAGACAGCCGCATGGACGGGATCGACATCCTCAAGCAGGTCAAGCGCAACAATCCCGATGTCCCGGTCATCATCATTTCTGGCCACGGCAATATCGAGATCGCAGTCGCCGCGATCCGGCAGGGTGCATACGACTTTATCGAGAAGCCCTTCAACATCGACCAGTTGATGGTCGTCATCAATCGCGCCGTTGAAACGAACCGTCTGCGGCGTGAAAATGCGCAGCTTCGCCGGGGCGAGGTGAAGGCGGCCGAGATGCTGGGCAATTCCGCATCCTACAAGCGGATGCGCGATCAGCTGGACAAGCTGGCCAAATCGAACGGTCGCGTCATGCTGACCGGAGAGCCGGGCGCAGGAAAGGAATTGGCGGCGCGCTATATTCACGGACAAAGCCAGCGCGCATCGGCCCCCTTCGTGGTCGTGCCCTGTGCGACCATTGAACCGGAACGTATGGAGGAGGTGCTGTTCGGCCGCGAAACCGCTGATCGCGGCATCGAGCCGGGCTTTCTGGAACAGGCACATGGCGGTGTGATCTATTTCGACGAAGTGGCCGACATGCCGGTCGGCACCCAGCCGAAGATCCTGCGCGTGCTGACTGAACAGCAATTCGCCCGTGCCGGTGGCTCTGACAAGGTGCGGGTGGACCTTCGTGTGATTTCTTCGACCAATCGCGATCTGCCGGCTGAGATCGCCGCTGGCCGCTTCCGGCAGGAACTGTACGATCGCCTGAATGTCGTGCCGCTTGCCATCCCCTCTCTTGCCGATCGCCGAGAGGATATTCCGATGCTTGCAAGTCATTTCATCCAGCAGTTCCATGAGGAACAGGGCCTTCCCCTGCGCGAGATAGGCGAGGATGGTGCCAATGCGCTGCAGGCGATGGATTGGCCGGGCAATATCCGCCAGCTTCGCAATGTCATTGAACGCGTGCTGATCATGGCCGAGGACAATGGCCCGATCACCCCGTCCGAACTTCAGGGCCAAACGGCGGAAGGCGAAGGTGCTGACACGCTGACGCTTGGTCCGCGCATCACCTCGCTGCCGCTGCGCGAAGCGCGTGAGTTGTTTGAACGCGAATATCTGGTCAACCAGATCAACCGTTTCGGCGGCAATATCAGCCGCACGGCGCAATTCGTCGGGATGGAGCGCAGCGCCCTGCACCGCAAGCTGAAATCGCTTGGCGTGGTCGGTGGCCGCGCGGTGGATGAGGACGAGGAATAATAAAGGCGCGGTTCCAGGAACCGCGCCTTTATCTTGATCTGATTGGTTTGGACGACCGGGGGGCGCGCCCCCGGTCTTCGCGTTTGCAGCTTAGCGCGCCGCGCGCAGTTGCCTCAGCAGCGTTTCGTTGGCGTAGCCATCGGGTGAAACGCCGATACGCTGCTGGAACGACTTGATTGCGGCCATGGTCTTTTCGCCAATGGCACCGTCCGGTTCCCCGACGTTATAGCCCATGCGGTTCAGCAGGCGCTGCACCTCTTCCTTCTCGTTATGGGTCAGGGCGCCGGCTTCGCGTGGGAAAGCCCCGACGATGCCCGGACCGCCGCCGATGCGATTGGCCAGCATGGCCACGCCAAGCGCATAGTTGTCGGACGCGTTATAGGCGCGGATCGCAATGAAGTTGCGGGTGACAAGGAATGCCGGACCTTGCGCGCCTGCGGGCGCGATGATCCCGCCAGATGGCAGCTGCTGCCCGCTGACCGAACGCACGCCCTGCGAAGCCCAGGTCGCCCCGGATTTCACGTTGCTGCGACCGGTCTGGCCATAGTTGAAGCCCTGCGGCAGCCGCACCTCGACAGCGGCCGGAAGGCCGGGGACCCAGCCCGACCGGTTCAGGTAGGCAGCAGTCGATGCCAGCGAATCCGTCGGATCGTCCGACCAGATGTCGCGGCGACCGTCACCGTTGAAATCGACCGCGTAAGCCAGGTAGGACGTCGGCATGAACTGGGTGTGGCCCATCGCACCGGCCCAACTTCCCAGCATATGCTCGGGGTCGGTGTCGCCAGCCTGCAGGATCTTCAGCGCCGCGATCAGCTGGTTCTGGAACATCTCGCCCCGGCGGCCATCATAGGCCAGCGTGGCCAGCGACGGAATGATCTGCATCTTGCCGCGATTGCCGCCGAAATTCGATTCCATTCCCCAGATGGCCATGACGATATTGCGGTCGACGCCGTAACGTCCTTCGACCTGACCCAGCACACCGGCATGGGTGCGCGCCAGGCCACGGCCCTTTGTCGTGCGACTGTCAGACGCTGCGCTGTCCAGATATTCCCAGACCGGGCGCGAGAATTCGGCCTGCTTGCGGTCCAGCCGGATCACTTCCGGGTTATAGCGCGCGATGCGCATGGCACGATCATAGGTCGCAGCACTGATGCCATTCGACAAGGCGCGCGGACGGAAAGACTGGATCCATGCCTGAAGCCCCGCTTCGGATGCGGGCGATGCACCGGTGATCGGGGCCGGGGTGACCGAAGACCCGGTCGAAGCCGACCCGGCACCGCGCACGCCGCAACCCGCCAGAAGTGCGACCGCCGCAACCGAGATCGTGAATTTCGTGAAAATGCTGCTCATTCTGTCCCTGCCTTATGAGGTGATTTGAACAGACGATAGCGCAGGCGCGGGGCAAGGAAAACCGGCCGATTCGGGGGCAGGGTGATCGGCGGAAAACCGCCCATGACCGATGCGGATGCGGCTCAGTCCTCGCCGTCGTGCAGGTTTTCGTCGCCGAAAAAGGGCTCCATCTGGGCGATGATGACGGCATTCTCGTCAAGTGCGCGCGCCATCAGGGCCTGATCCTCGTCACCGATTTCCTGGCCCTCGGCTTGCCTTTCGGCCAAGGTGCCATAGCCAGTGACGTCCAGCGGCGCCATGCCGGCCTGTTTCAGGATCGCGACGGTCTCACGGACCGCCTCGGCCTCGTCCGTGCCCGAGGCATAACACAGCAACCCCGCGCCGGTCGCACCTTCCGGCAATCCGTCATCATCGGACCTGCCGACCTGCACCAGCAGCGTATAGACTTGTTGTGCCATCGCGGCCCCCCTAACTTCGCAAGAGGTGAACGGAGTGCGCGATGAGCAAGAGTTTGGCAAGGGTCAAAGCCGCATTGATTGATGCGGGACTGACGGCAGAGATCCGTGAGATGGGCAATACACGCACGGCAGCTGATGCGGCTGCAGCGGTTGGATGCGACGTCGACCAGATCGCGAATTCGATCATCTTCAGGGGCGAGAACACCGGCCATGTGGTTCTGTTTCTGACGGCAGGGGGCAATCGTGTCGATCCTGCAAAAGCAGCAGCACTGGCGGATCAGCCGCTTGGCAAGGCGGATGCGGCCCTGATCAGGTCGGAAACCGGTTTTGCCATCGGCGGGGTGGCCCCCTTGGGACATCTGACAGAAATCCCGGCGTTCATTGATCCGAGATTGATGGAATTTGAAACTGTCTGGGCGGCAGCAGGCACGCCGCGCCATGTTTTTGCGGTCGCACCTGACGATCTGCTTCGTGTCAGCGGTGCGCGGCAGGCGGATTTTACCGCCTGATGGAATGGCGGGGCGAAGGCACGGTGATCTCGCGCCGCCGGCATGGCGAGCATGCGGCCCTTGTCGACATCCTCAGCCCCGAGGCAGGGCGCGTCGCAGGACTGGTGCCGGGTGGTGCGGGGCGCAGCAAGGCCGCAATGTTGCAGCCGGGAAATCGCGTGTCGGCCCAGTGGCGCGCACGGCTGGAGGATCAGCTTGGCACCTTCACACTAGAGCCGTCTGGCGCGCGACCGGGACTTATGGCGAATGCGGCGGCTCTGGACGGCATGAACGCAACCTCGGCCCTGTTGCGTTTTGCGCTGCCCGAACGTGATCCCCACCCCCGTCTGTCAATTGCATCGGAATCGCTGTGGGATGCAATGGATGCGGGCGCAGACTGGTCGGGCGATTACGTCCGGTGGGAGCTGCTGCTGCTGGATGAAATGGGCTTTGGCCTGGATCTGGAGCGT
This sequence comes from Paracoccus denitrificans, assembly GCA_005768755.1. GTDB lineage: Bacteria > Pseudomonadota > Alphaproteobacteria > Rhodobacterales > Rhodobacteraceae > Paracoccus > Paracoccus denitrificans_B. The sequence continues at coordinate 222,420 of VAFL01000001.1, forward strand.
TGCGCGCTCAGCGGGGCGCGCGTTGGGCTGGCCTATGTCAGCCCGAACAGCGGCCGCGCAGTGACTGCGATGGCTGCGGGCGAATATGCGCCCCGCTTGCTCAGGCTGCCCGCGCTTCTTGGCGGGCCGGCAAGCAATGATGAAATGTCGAACGCATTGGCGCTGACCGGGCATTTTCTGAACAGCCGCCTTGCCCGCGAACATGTCGGGCGACCCTTGCCGGCTGCGCGCGAAAGGCTCGTCGCCCGGCTTACTCGACGGTGAAGCGCAGCCGGTGGACGGGGCCGGACAGTTCCAGTGTGTTTCCGGTGCGCGATGCCTGCGATACCTGGCCGAGCGCGGCCAGAAACGCCGCTTCGCCGCCTTCGATTCTACAGGCCCTGCGGGTAGAGGCGATGGCAGTCAGCGAGATCTGCGGCCAATTGGCGTTGTTCTGTGCGTTATACAGGTTGCAAGGCCCCTGTCCGTGGATCGCCTGTCCGTCGATGGTCAGGTCCGCACTGCCGGGGATCGCGTTGCTGTCAATTGAGACCAGCCGATATGTGCCGTCAAATGTGGCGCCGGGCGCTGCGGGTCCTTGATCCGTTGCGCACCCTGCCATGATCAAAACCGCCCCCGCACATGCTGCCAAGCTAGAATACTTCATTTCCGCGTGCCTCTCTCTTGTCGAAAACCATCATCAGACCGGGACCAGACAGAACCAGCTGTCCATGATCGCGGCGGATCGCGGTGACGCGGGGCAGCATGGCCAGAAACTCTGCCTCGGCCCTGACCCGTGACGGATCGGCGCAGGCCAGTTCTGTGCTGCTGATCGCTGAAGCGCCGAACGCCGGTGCGGTGCCCATGCGGCGCGCAGAATAGGCGTTGCACGGCGCGACGCCTGTCAGCCGGTCCGGTTCCAGCCGAAGCGAGACATCCTGTGTCCAGGGCAGGCCGTTCACATCGGTCAGAATCCAGTCAATTCCGTCGATACGCTCACCCTCGGGCAGCGCAGGCTGGCTGCATCCGACAAGCAGTGAGACGGCAATAAGTCGCGGCAAGGATCGCATGGTTGTTTCCGTCATTCTTCAAGACATAACGCAGCAATGCGCAATGCGGTCCCGGCACAGCAGCGATGTCGCAAAAACGTGTATTCGCATCCGACGCCACGAACTGCCAAGGAAAAACCCCCGCGGGCGTCTGGCCAGCGGGGGTTTGAACCTTAGTCGATTCGCTTTTCGAAACATGGCGCTGTCGCGCCGTGCTTAAAGCGCGCCTTCGCGCTGTGCCTTTTTACGGGCCAGCTTGCGGGCACGGCGCACGGCTTCGGCCTTTTCACGGGCCTTCTTGACGGACGGCTTCTCGAAATGCTGCTTCAGCTTCATTTCACGGAACACGCCCTCGCGCTGAAGTTTTTTCTTCAGTGCGCGCATCGCTTGTTCGACGTTATTGTCGCGAACGTTCACCTGCATGTGGTTGTCACCACCTTCCTAGGTTAAAGTTGATCGAAATTGCAGGAAGCCGCGATATAGGCTGCAATCTACAATTTGTCCAGCCCGGAGGAGACGATGACGGATACGCGCGACAGACTGGCCGAGGCCGCATTAAAGCACGTGGCTTTCGATGGGATGAACATGGCTGCCCTGCGTGCCGGTGCCCGCGATGTCGGGTTGTCGGAAGATGTGGCACAGGCCTTCTTTCCCGGTGGTGGCGCGGATCTGGCCGCATGGGAGCACAGGCGCGGTGACGCACAACTCGCCAGCTGGATGGCAGACGCCCCCGGCGGGCGGATCAGCGACCGCATCGCGGCCGCGATCCTGCAACGCTTGGAACTGGCTGATCCCGAACTGGTGCGGGCAGCCTCGGCGACGCTGGCGCTGCCGCCCAATCAGCCGCTTGCGGCGCAGCTTTTGTGGGGCACAGCCGATACGATCTGGAACGGGCTTGGCGACAGTTCGCGCGACGTGAACTGGTATTCCAAACGCGCGACCCTTTCAGCCGTCTATGGCGCGACTGTGCTTTATTGGCTGGGTGACCTGTCAGAAAACCACGCCGATACGCGCTCATTCGTCGACCGCAGGATCGAAGGGGTTATGCGTTTCGAAAAGTTCAAGGCGTCGGCACGCAAGGTGCCGGGCGTCGCGATGCTGACGGACCTTGCAATGGGTTGGATCCAGGCCCCGAAATCAACAGATGCGGAGAAAAGCGCATGACCCTGCCCGACGCGATGCGTGCGATAGAAATCACCGAAGCGGGCGCCCCGGACGTTCTTGTTGAAACGACGCGCGCGGTGCCAATTCCCGGCCATGACCAGATCATCATCCGGCTGGCATATGCCGGGGTGAACCGGCCCGATGTGGCGCAGCGACAGGGCACTTACGCGCCGCCGCCCGGCGCATCGGACTTGCCAGGCCTGGAAGGCGCGGGCGAAATCGTCGCGATTGGCAGTGGTGTGACGCGCTGGAAGGCCGGCGATAAGGTCTGCGCGCTGTTACCGGGCGGCGGCTACGCTGAATATGTAGCCTGCAATCAGGACCACGCGCTGCCGATACCTGACGGCATGTCCTTGCGTGAAGCCGCCGCCTTGCCCGAAACCGCCTTCACCGTCTGGTCGAACGTCGTCATGCGCGGCGGCCTGCAGGCCGGAGAGCGGTTTCTGGTTCATGGCGGCACGTCAGGGATCGGGACCATGGCAATTCAGACGGCGTTCGCCCTTGGCGCGCGGGTCTGGGCGACAGCTGGGTCGGATGAAAAATGCGCGGCAATAGCCAAGTTGGGGGCCATGCCGATCAATTACCGGACCGAGGATTATCAGGCGGTGCTGCAAGAAGCAGGCGGCGCGAATCTGATCCTTGACATGGTTGGCGGCGAATACATCGCGCGAAACCTCAAGGCGCTTGATATGGATGGGCGATTGGTGATGATCGCCTTCCTTGGCGGGGCCAAAGCCGAGATCAACTTTGCCCAGATCATGGCAAGGCGGCTGACCGTCACCGGCTCGACCTTGCGGCCGCAATCGGACGCCGCAAAGGGCAGGATCGCGGGGCAACTCCGCGACCGGCTCTGGCCGATGATCGCCGCAGGCAAGGTGCGCGTGCTGATCGACAGCGAATATCCGCTGGATCAGGCGGCCGAGGCGCATCGGCACATGGAAAGCAGCGCACATATCGGCAAGATCATCCTGAAGATCGCTGGCGATTGACCTTTCGCAACTTCTGAAACCATGGCGGGTGGCGTTCGTTGTTCCAGCGAAAAAAGGAGTGTCACCATGGCCGATGATCAGATGCCGAACCAGGTGTTTCGCAGCGGCGCGCTGCAGGATCCGAACCTGCCGCGCCCCGATTTCCCCGCGCAGGAACAGCCCTTTCCCGGCCTTGCGCGGAAGATGGAGCCGCGCCCGGATCACGGAGAGCAAAGCTATCGCGGCACCGGCCGGCTGGCCGGAAAGCGCGCGCTGATCACCGGGGGCGACAGCGGCATCGGCGCTGCCACCGCGATCGCCTACTCGCGCGAAGGGGCCGATGTCGCCATCAACTACCTGCCGGATGAACAGGAAGATGCCGACGACGTCATCGCCGCGATAAAGCGCGAGGGCGGCAAGGTCATAGCGATACCCGGGGACATCACCGACGAAGCCTTCTGCGCCTCGCTGATCGAACAGGCGGTGTCTGGCCTTGGTGGGCTGGACATTCTTGTCAACAATGCCGGTCGCCAGCAGTTCTGCGAGAAGCTGGAGGATCTGACGACGGAATCCTTCGACGCGACGATGAAGACCAATGTCTATGCGCCCTTCTGGATCACAAGGGCGGCGCTGCCGCATCTGGAAAGCGGCGCGTCGATCATCATCACCTCGTCGGTGCAGGCGTTTTCGCCCTCGGAGATCCTGTTCGACTATGCCCAGACCAAGGCCGCGAATGTGGCTTTCGCGCAGTCGCTGGCCAAGCAGCTTGCGCCGCGCGGGATAAGGGTCAATGCCGTCTGCCCCGGCCCCTACTGGACCGCGCTTCAGGTCTCGGGCGGCCAGCCGACCCAGAAGGTCACCGTGCACGGCAAGAAGGAACCGCTTGGCCGACCCGGCCAGCCGGTCGAGATCGCCCCGATCTATGTCCTGCTTGCCTCGGATGAGGCGAGCTATATCACCGGCGAATATTTCGGGTCGGTCGGCGGCAGCGGGCTTTAGGTGTTCAGCGCACCTGTTCCATGATCACGGCCTCGCGGCTGCAATCCTGGCGAACGTCCGGGGCGCAGTCGCGGGGTTCCAGTTCCCTTGTCAGGCAGATGCGGACCTCTTGCAGGTCCTCGCCCCGGCACGTCACGGTGATGCCATCGGCGGACATGTCCGGGTTCGCCTCCATGAACGCCTGTTCGATCAGCGCCGGCGGGATCGAGATGTCGCGGTCGAGATCGACGAAATAATCCGGCAGGGTAACCGCCTGCCAGGCATCGCGCGTCGTCTCGTAATAGCGCGCGGCTGACAGCCCCGTGCAGCGGCCATGTTTCTGCCATTGATACCAGGCCAGGCCGCCAGACCCCATGATATCGGCCATCGCTTCGCTTTCCCGGCGTGCCGGGTCGCGCTCTGCCGTGCGGCAGTTCGATGGCCAGCCATCCTCGTATTGCGGCCACAGCCCGTGCAGGTTGAAATCTACCTTGCGGCCCGCGTCGCATTGCGTTGTGCCGCGCTTGTCATTGGCGCCCGCACACCAGTTTGGCGACCAGCTGAGCGACAGGACATAATAATCAAACTCGCCTGCGCGGTCGCTCTGCGCGGCAGCCGGAAGGGACAGGGCAGTGACGAAAAACGCCGGAAGCAACAGGTGACGCATCGGTCCCTCGGGTGGTTTCTGACAGCAGGCATAGGCGAAATCTGCGCCTGCCGCATCCCCAATGATGACGATTCGGCCTTTTCCTTGGCCGCTTTCAGCCATATATAGATCAGGAAAATTCCCGAAAACGTTGACTGGCTTCGCCAAAACGCCGTTTTCCCGGCCGGGAAAGATATGCGCAAGGAGTAGATCCGATGAACAAACCGCTGATGGCCAAGGCCACCGCCGTCTGGCTGATCGACAACACCACCCTCAGCTTCAAGCAGATCGCCGATTTCGTCGGCATGCACGAGCTTGAGATTCAGGGCATTGCCGATGGCGATGTGGCGACCGGGGTGAAGGGGTTTGATCCGATCGCCTCGCACCAACTGGACCAGTCCGAGATCGACAAGGGCGAAAAAGACGCCGCATACAAGCTGAAGCTGAAGCACAACCCGGCCGCCGAGGGCGAGGAAAAGCGCCGTGGACCGCGCTATACGCCGCTGTCGAAGCGCCAGGACCGTCCGGCTGCGATCCTGTGGCTGGTGAAGTTCCACCCCGAGCTGGCCGACGCCCAGATCGCCAAGCTGGTCGGCACCACCAAGCCGACCATCCAGGCCATCCGAGAGCGGACGCATTGGAATATCCAGAACATTCAGCCCATCGACCCGGTCGCCCTTGGTCTTGCCAAGCAGACCGAGCTTGACGCGGCCGTACAGAAGGCCGCGAAGAAGCGGGCAGGTGAAGGCGGCGTCATGAGCGATGACGAGCGCCGCAAGCTGGTCTCGACCGAGACGTCGCTGGCAATGGGCGAAGAGCCGCGTCTGCCCAGTTCGATGGCGGGGCTGGAGAATTTCACCCTCACCCGTGACGAGAACGAGGAGAAACCCGAGCCGGAACTCGACGCGTCCAGTTTCTTCAACCTGCCGGAGTCAGACGAGGATGACGACGACAACTGATCCGGCCGGTCCCGTTCCAACGGGACCGCTGCCGCGCGGCGCTTTGATCGATGTCGCCCGCGCCTTTCTTCCGCATCAGGCGCTGCTGGCGGTGGCGCTTCTGCAATCGGCAGGCATCGGGGCCACGGCCTTCGACATCGACAGCCATGTCAATATGCCCAACCGCGCCGTGGCACTTGGCGGCATTCGCGTCATGGTGGCGCGGGATGATTTCAATGATGCCGCGGCGCTGCTGGCCGAGGTTCCGCAATCCGCGACCCGGCGCCGTCCGTGGATCACTGTTGTGCTGATTGCCGCAACCTATCTGTGGTCTGCCGCACCGATTCCGGGCGGGCTTTATGTCCGGCGACCCGAGCTTTCCCGAGACGCCGGTTATTAGCGCATGGTCAGCCGCCGTTGATCACGGCGTCGGGGATCTCGTAGCGCTCATTCTCGATATTGATGACGGTCAGGTCGCCGCGACGTTCGGTCGCCAGACCGTCCACTGGTGCTGGCGCGCCGTTCTGGAACTTGATTTCCCGCGTACCTCCGTTGGGGCGCGTCACATTGACGACCGCATTTCCCGTGCCGCTGCGCGCGACTGTGTAGTTGCAGGCCGATGTCGGCATCCCAAGCGCTGTGGAACAGGGAAGCGTGCCAGAACTGTTGGCGTTCTCGACTGCGGCAGCCGCTGCCTGTGCGGGCTTCGGCGCCGGCTTGGCGGACGAAACCTGCGCGGGCGCTGTCGCTGGTTGGGCTGCAACACCGCCAAGCGGTATCTTGCTGGGCGGCGCAACCGGGGGACGGGTCGCGACGACCGCCGGCTTGTCAGTGGGCGCGACAGTTCCGGCTGGCGCTGCCGGTGCCGGGGCGGGCGCGGCGCTTGTGGCGGGGGCTGGGGCGGAAGCTGTTCCGGCGGCTACCGCCACCGCAGAATTGATCGCGCCTTGCTGGACAGGGGCGGCGGGTGCGGCCGGGGCTGGGGCAGGTTGTGCGGTCGATGCAGCCGCCGTCGATGCAGCCGCAGGGGCCTGCGTGACCGGCGTTGGCTGGGCAGCAGGCGGGGCTGTGCCGGCGGCAAGGAATTCGCTGGCGGCCCAACCCGTGATGGGGGTGCCGGATGTGGTTTCGACCTTGCACCAGTTCCGCCCGCCTGCCGCCTGACAGCCAAGGCTGCGCAGCGTCGCGTCCAGCGGGACGGTCCCCGCTACGGCCGCATCGGTCGATGCCTCCGTACGGATGTTCAGCGTACCGGTGATGCCCGTGACCTTCCAGTAATCGGGTTCGGAATTCAGCGCATTGGTCACGTCGCTGCTTTGCGCCTGGCGTCCGGCAACGTCGATCGTCAGCGAAAAGCGCGCCGTCTGATTCTCTCGACCGGCGCTTGGCATCAGGTAGGTCCGGATCAGATAGGTGCCACTTTCCGGCAATGTCAGATCGGCGGTCATGCCCGATGTGCTGCCGATGAACAACGCCTGGGATTCGCCGGGGACATCGCCCGGCGCATGGATGTTGAAATAGGCCGAAGGGTTGTCGGCGGTCATCCGCACGTTCATTTTCTGGCCCGCATTGGCCGTAAGCGTGAAGTCGGCATAGTCACGACCGCTGATCTGCCCCGAAACGGCCGTCCCGGTTGCACCGGCCGCGAATTTCACGGGCTGGGTGGTGCTTTCAGCCATTGCCGGCATGCCAAGGCAAAGGGCGACAGCCGCACTGCACAAAAGTTTTCCAAACATGTTCTGCCTCATTTCCATGTTCTTGTCATGAAGGGCCGCTTCATTGGCGGCTTTGCCCTTGGCTTAACCCAAATCCGACCGGATGCCTTCTGACATTCGGTCGGAGTAGCGGTTTCGTGTTCGGTTGTGAGCGCGTTGTCAGATCGACAGACAGATATATTTGAGTTCCAGGAAATCCTCGATCCCGTGGCGGCTGCCTTCACGGCCAAGGCCGGATTGCTTGACACCGCCGAAGGGCGCGACCTCGGTCGAGATGATGCCGGTATTCACACCCACGATGCCGTATTCCAGCGCTTCCTGGACGCGTGTGATGCGACCGATATCGCGCGCGTAAAAGTAGGATGCGAGGCCGAAGATCGTGTTATTGGCCTTCTCGATGGCCTCCTCCTCGGTCTCGAAACGAAACAGCGGGGCAAGGGGCCCGAAGGTCTCCTCGGTCGCGACTTTCATGCTGTCGGTGACGCCCGTGACGACCGTCGGTTCAAAGAACAACCCGCCCTTGCGATTGCCGCCGGTCGCGACCTTGCCACCATTATCGACGACATCCTTGATATGTTCCTCGACCTTTTCGACCGCCTCCTGGTTGATCAGGGGCCCGGTGGTCACACCGTCATCCAGCCCGTCACCGACCCGCAGCTTTTCGACCGCTGCGGCCAGTTTGTCGGCGAAGGCGTCGTAAACGCCTGCCTGCACGTAAATGCGGTTGGCGCAGACACATGTCTGACCGTTATTGCGGAATTTCGAGGCCATCGCCCCTTCAACCGCCGCATCCAGGTCGGCATCGTCAAAGACGATGAAAGGCGCGTTGCCGCCCAGTTCCATACTGCATTTCAGGACCTGATCGGCAGCCTGGCGCAGCAGAATGCGCCCAACCTCGGTTGATCCGGTGAATGTCAGCTTGCGGATGTTCGGGTTTTCGCAGAACTCCTTGCCGACTTCCGAAGACCGCGACGATGTCACGACGTTGAAGATCCCCGCAGGCAGGCCCGCACGTTCGCCCAGGACCGCAAGCGCCAGCGCCGAAAGTGGTGTTTCGGCCGCAGGGCGCGCGACAAAGCCGCAGCCGGCCGCCAGTGCCGGCGCACATTTCCGGGTGATCATGGCGGTCGGAAAATTCCACGGCGTGATTGAAGCGGCAACCCCGATCGGCTGGCGCAGCACTGTCAGGCGCTTGTCGGGCATGTGGCCGGGAATTGTTTCGCCGTAGATGCGCTTGGCTTCTTCGCCGAACCATTCGATGAAACTGGCACCATAGGCGATTTCGCCTTTGGCTTCGGCAAGGGGCTTGCCCTGCTCGGCCGTCAGGATGCGCCCCAGATCATCCTGATTTTCCATCATCAGGTCGAACCACTTGCGCAGGATCTGCGCACGCTCCTTGGCGGTGCGCGCGGCCCAGTCCTTCATCGCGGCAGCGGCGGCATCAATCGCCCCGGCAACTTCCTGTCGCGACAGATCGGCCACTTCCGCGATGACGTCGCCACGTGCGGGGTTCGTTACCGGGAACGTCTTGCCGTCCTTCGCATCGACCCATTTGCCATTGACGAATGCCCGCGTCTCCAGAAGCGAGGGGTCCTTCAGAAGCATTTTCAGGTCGGTCGGGTGCTGGTTCATGGCGTTCTCCTCGGGGATTCGTGCGGCTGCACGCTGGCGCGTTTGCCGGTGCAAGGCAAGTAAAACCGCCAATGCATCAAAATCGAACTCCGATGATGAAACCGATTGTGCAACTGCGGCGTTGGCTGGCAACGTCAAAAAATGTTCCCTCTTGACGTTATCTCTCGGGGCGGTGCGATGTAGCGCGTGCCGCCCCAACCCCGCTTCAGGGCGATTTGCTTCGATTTGGCAAGATTGCGGAGGCGTCGTTGCAGACCATTATCCTTCAGCACGACTATCCGGTCACCGCAGCAGCGCTATGGGCTGCGGCATTGGATTACGCCGGACTGGACCAGCTGATTGGCGGCGCGTCGGGCGATCGGGCGCCTTCATCGCCCGAAAAGGGGCGGGTGATCGGCATTCACATTTCGCTATTTGGCACCAGTCGGGCGCATTTCATCCGGGTTGTCGAATGCGACCACGTCCGCATGATCCTGAGGGCGCGCGAAACGGGCAGGGGACGTTTGCGCTGGCGCCATACAATGGCTGTGACACCTGCGGGACAGGGAAGTCGATTGACCGACCGGATCGAGATCGAGGCCGGCATTCTGAACCCCGCTTTCTCGCTTTGGGCGCGCAGGCATTTTCGCGCGCGCCACCTTGCGCGCCTGCGTCTGCTGGACGATCCGGCGCGCAGAACATAGCCGCCTGGTTCCCGGGGCGTCGGTGAACTTGGCGCGATGATTTGTGATGAAACGATCCGTCTGGTCGCAGGGTTGGCTTGGCGCAACGGGCCATCGTGGCCCACAAAGATCGGAGAACAACATGCGCAATCTGCTTGCTATGACAACCGCCGCCTCGCTGGTTCTGACCGGTGCCGCCGTCGCCGAAACCATGGCCACGGCTGGAACGGACCTGAACATGCGTTCGGGTCCCGGCGTTCAACATGACGTGACCGGCACCATCAAGGGCGGGGATGAACTGACCGTCAACGGCTGCATCGAATCGGCGAACTGGTGTGAGGTCGTGTATCAGGATCAGACCGGCTGGGCCTATGGCGACTATCTGGCCGCAAAAGTCGGTGAGGAGTTCAAGCCGATCTATCCGAACCGCCAGGAGATCGGCGTGACCGTGATCGAGGCGCCAGTCGTTGACGAGGCCGAAGAGGGCCAGAACGCTGCCGTGGGTGCGGCCACCGGCGCCGCGATGGGCGCACTGGTCGCCGGTCCATTGGGCGCAATTGTCGGTGCGACGGCCGGGACCGCTGCCGGTGCGACCGCGACAGAGCCTTCGACCGAAGTGACGACCTATATCGAGGCGAATCCGCAAGAACCGGTGGTGCTTGATGGCGAGGTCGTGATCGGGGCCGGCGTGCCTGAAGAAGTGACCCTTTACGAGGTGCCGGATGCCCCGGAATACCGGTATGTCACGATCAACGGCCAACGCGTTCTGGTAAACCCCGAGAACCGTCAGATCGTCTATATCTATCGCTGATCCGTCTCTCGGATGGGAAGGGCGGGGCCATCTGGCCCCGCCTTTTTCATGCGGACGACCAGCAGGGCTGCAGATCGCCCGGACGGGGGCGGGCCGCATAGACGCCGCGCGCGATGGCACGGGCCAGTGTCGTCGCCGCCGCATGGCCCAGCTGAAACGGTGTTACCACCGGGTCGGGCACATCCTTCGCGCCGGTCGATGCCGCGAATACCAGATCGCCGTCAAAGGGCGTATGGCTGGGCACAAGCGCGCGTGCCATTCCGTCATGGGCGGCCGTGGCCAACCGCTTCAGCGCTGCTTTCGACAGCCGCGCATCTGTGGCGACAATGGCGATTGTCGTTGCTTCGCCCAATTGCTTAGCCGGCAGGAACTCGGCAGTTGGATCCGAAACGCTCCCGATGCCGAGATTGCCGAACTCTGCGTCCATTTCCCAAGGGGCGGCCCAGAAATGGCGCCCGCCCGAAATCGTGGCCGAACCGAGCGCATTGACCACCACCAACGCCCCGACGGTGATCCCGCAGTCCAGCACTGCCGAGGCAGAGCCGAGGCCGCCTTTCCATTGCCGCGTCATCGCGCCCGTGCCTGCACCGGCGGTTCCGATCATGAAATCCCGGTCCGCGCTGCTGAATGCGTTCCGACCGAGTCCAGGATAGGGGTTATTGGGCCAGTCCTTGTTTCCGCCATTCATCAGATCGAACACGATGGCACCGGGCACGATCGGAACCCGCACATTGCCGACCTCGAACCCGCGGCCCGCGCTTCGTAACGCCTCCATCACGCCGTCGCCCGCAGCCAGTCCGAAGGCCGACCCACCAGACAGAAAGATCGCATCGACTGCCTCCACGAGTTTGTCGGGCGCAAGAAGATCGGTGTCGCGCGTACCCGGTGCGCCGCCCATGACATGGACAGCCGCCGAGAACGGTTTATCGGCGGTCAGCACCGTCGTCCCGGAACGCAGTTCGTCATCTTCTGCATTGCCAACCATCAGGCCGGCAACATCCGTGATCAGATTTCTGGGCCCGGGACGCATGACACCTGTTTCCTTCTGCCTGATCCGAATGTGCAGGAAGTTGACGCGCCGGGCAAGTTCACCGTGAAAGGCGGCGCGACTGATCGACGAGATAGGCCAGCCGCAGGCCCTGATCGACGGTCAGCGACGCGCCCTCGCTGGCCGCAATTGCGCTGGCGATGGTCTGAAATCCCAGCGTCTCCGCGTCGCGCGCCAGATCCGGTCGCCAATGCCGGGCCCCATGGCCAAGGCGGGACAAGATCGCCTCCATCACGTGGTCGAACCAGCGTTCCAGATTATCATGGCGGAAGGTCGCCGTCGGTCGTATCACCGGCGCGTCGCGTTTGCCGGCCGTCGATTTCATCAGATCGTTCCAGCGCAGATGCGGGTCATGCAGCGAAAGCGGCTTGTCGCTGTTCTTGGGCCAATAGGCGATCAGGCGGGGCAGCGCGCCCGCGCCGAACGCCGCCAGACCGAGCGCAGGTTCCAGCAGCCGGATGCCGTCGGCCTCGCCCGGCAAGGACAGTGGCAGCGCATTTTCCTCGGGATCCATCCAATACCAGATGTCCCGTTGGGTGAGTGGGTCGAATTCGGCCTCCTCGACCCGATCAGGGGCGATCAAGGCCAGTGCCTCGGCCCTGTCCCGACGCAAGCCAACGCGCGCAGAGGCTTGCAGGTAGTCCCAAAGCGCATTCCAGTTTCGCTGCGTCGCGGGGTGGCCGATCAGCGATGCGGCCGTGGTCGGGCCAGTGCGCGATGCGTTTTGCGACAGGCTGATTGCACCGTCCGGTGCCATTGCCAGATCGGGGAAGGACAAGGTTGCCCCGCCAAGCTGGCGCGGGGTGCCCGCCGACCAGATCGTGCTATCCCATCTTTCGCGACCGCTGAAATTCGGATCGATGCCTGCAGGCCGCGCCTCTGTCGCGCGATGGAACGTGCTTTCATGCGGATCGAACAGATATCCGGTCAGTCCGCGCGCGCCCGCGTCACTGCGCCAATGCTCTGCGCCAATATAAACGAGATCGCGCGCGCCCTGCGCGCTGAAGTTTCGTGCGTGGACGCCGGTCAGGCTGGGGTCCGACGGGGCATGGCGCAATGCCTCGGTCAGCGCATAGGCATTGGACAGCGCGGCCAGAATGTCTTCCGGGCGGTCCTGGGCACGGCGCAGCCTGTCAGGGTCCAGCCGCTCTGACAGGGCCCGCAATGCGCCGGCCAGTCGCGGCACGGCCTCGGTCCGGGCCGAAATTGCCAGCGTGAACAACCTGTTTCCCGCTTCGATCACCTGACCGGCCGCAAGTGCAGCCGCCGCCTGTCGCAGCGCGGCTTGCGACAGATCCAGCAGACGCGGCGTGGCTGCCGCGCGCACGGTATCGGGCGCGATGACATCGGGCAGGGCGGTCCCGGCATCGCGTAACAGGATCAGCGCGGCGGCGGCCACGACACGGCGCTGGCGGCTGCTGCGCGGTCCCTTGAACAGGGCCTCGGCCAACGGACGGCCCGCAAGGAAAGTGACGCTTTCGCCGGTTTCAGCGAACCGGACGGTGGTGCTGGCACCTGTTTCGATCGCGAACGGCTCATCGCAGATTGCCAGTGCAAGCGGCCAATCGGCGCGGGCGAAGCGTGCGATTTCATCCAACGTGAAGACGGGCGGCGGCGGTACGCCCTGTTCCGAGGCTGCCGGGGTTTCAGCAGTGGCGCGGTCGCGCAGGAACAGGATCGACGTTACCTGATGGCGGCACAGGCCCGGCGCGGGGCAGGTGCAACGGCAAGCGGTCAATCCCCGTGCGTCCAAGGTAATCTCGTCGGCGTCCATGCTCAGCAGCGCTGTGGTCTGATCCTCGGTCTTCAGCGCGACCTTGCCCGCGGCCGCGTCCTTGCGCGCCCGGATCACGACACCCTTGTTCGCGGCGGCAATCAGGGCCGGTTCGTCCAGCGAGACCAGAAAGTCGCCAAGCGCGCTCATGCCATGACCTCGGCCAGCCAATCGGCAAAGCCGTCGGGTGTCAGCGCCGCGACATTCATTCCCAGTCCGGCAAGCTGACCGGCCATCCGCCGATCGAAATCGGCACGTCCGGCATCATCCAGTGCCGCCACGCCCAGCATCCTGACCTGTGCGTCGTGCATTCGTGCGACTGATGCCAGCATCCTGCGCGGCGAGACCCCTTCGCAGAAATCCGATACCAGGGCCAGCACTGTGTGCGTTGGGCTTTCGATCAATCCCTCGCAATATGTCAGTGCCTTTCCGATATCGGTGCCACCGCCGAGCTGAACGGATAACAGCAGTTCCAGCGGGTCATCCAGCCGGTCCGTCACGTCCAGAACCGAGGTATCAAACAGGACCATCTTCACGCGGATGCCGGGCAGACCTGACAGGATCGCGGCCATCAACGCCGAGAAGATCAGGCTGTCTGTCATTGAGCCGGACTGATCGACGCACAGGATCACTGTCCAGTCCAGGTGCCGGCGCTGTCGCGAGACGAAGCGAAGCTGATCGGCGACCAACACTTGCCGGGATTGGTCCCAATGCGACAGATTGGCCCTGATCGTCGCGCGCGCATCGAAATTCGCCGCCGCCTTGTGCGGCGACCTTGCGTGGCGGTTGCGCCGACCCGACAGGGCGCGCTGCAATGCTGCGCGCAGTTTCTCCATGATCTCGCGAATGATCTGATCGGCGATGCGCCGCAGTTCGGCCTTCAGCGCCGGATCGGCGCGACCTTGCAATGACAGAAGGCTGCGCAACAGACCGGGCGACGGTTCGAGATCCTCCAGCACGCGTGGATCGTTCAGAAGATCGGTCAGGCCATAGCGGTTGATGGCGTCGTCGGTCAGGCGTTCTGTTACGCTGTCAGGGAAAAGCTCGCGTATCTCGCCCAACCAGTCGAGCGCCTTCATCCTTGTCGGATCCGCGCTGCCGCTGCGCTTTTCCTGCCTTTCCCCCGGGTCGATGCCACGGGCGCGATATTCGCGCGAATACAAGAAATCCAGCGATTGATCGCGCCTTCCGTCGGCACCTGACAGGCAGGCGCCAAGTGCCGGTTCCGCATGGCGGCCAAGCAGCAAACGCCAACGTTGCGCGACATTGCGGCTCATGCGGGTACCCAATCGGAAAGGCCATCCGCGTCAAGCTGTGCGCGCAACGCCCTATCGGCGCGCAGGGCGCGCGCGGCCTCGGCTTCGGAAAAGCGCGATGGCGCGGTCAAGCCGGCCGCACCCACACCGAAAAGTTCGGCCACTTCGTCGGCAAGCCGGTTTGTTTCATGCGGATTCAACTGGGTCAAACTGCGACGCAGCACCGGAAGCTGATCAAGGAACGCGTCATCATCCAGTGCCGCCAGCGCGCTTTCCGCCGCGATCAGCACATCGCGGCTTTGCCACAACAGCATCGGCGCGCTGCGCAGCAACCCGTCCAGAACAGCGGCGCGATCTTCGGGGCCTGCACCGACGGTGATCAGGCTGCCGCGCAGTGCATCCGCCAGAACCGTTTCGGGCAAGATGGCGGCGCGCACCATCAGCGCGAACACCGCCCCGCGAAGAAGCGGCAGCGTCTTTGGCGCGTCACCGACCCGGCGCAAGGCTTGGTGAAAGCGTTGTGTGTCAAGCGCCGGGAAGTCGGGGTTGGCCAGGCAGGACGCAACGCGGCCTAGCGCTGTGATATGGGTGTCCAGCGCCTCAGTCGGGGCTTCGGGCAGATCGTCGCAGAGGTAAAGAAAACGCGCATAAGCCATTCGGGTGAGTTCCGCAAAATCCGGAATGCCCGGACCCGACAGCGGCGCTCCCGGCTGGCCTGCGGTACCTGCACGCGCGATGAAGTCTGCCAGTTTGTCCAGATCGGCGGCCTTGGGAATGATTTCGGCCAGATCGTCCAGAAGTGTCGTCATGCGCTGCGCGAGCCCGGCGGCAACCGCGCGGATCATCAGATCAAGCAAGGCGGGCAGATCATCGGCGCGACCCGCGTCGATCAGGGCGGTGCGTCGGGCCAGAAGTTGCGTTGCGGCGGCTTCGGGAACGGTGGCGCCGAACTGCGCCGCCGCGATCAGCCGGCCCTCGACCTGGGGCGACCAAGCGACCTCCCACTCCTCGAAGATCAAGCCGGAACGTGCACCCCCCACCGGGTCCGGTCCGCTGACCAGTCCCGCGAAGCCTGTGTCGAGGATCTGCATCTGGTGAAAGAATTGTGCGGTCTCAGCGTGACCGGGCTTGCGGCGGAAATCCAGCTTTCGCGGACGCCGCAGGCTGTCGGTCAGGTCTATGCGCGCTTTCCGGGCCCGCGCGCGCGCATCATGAACGATCGGCGGCAGCCCGGCGGCGCGCGGCGCGGCGCCAAGGCGGAAGCCGCGCAGGTGGTTGCGCAATGCGATCGAGCGACGGTCATCTGCATGCGCTTCGCCCTTGATGGTCGCGCTGCGCATCGCCTCTGTCAGATCGCGCAGCATGATGGCGTGGCGTCCGCGCAGATTTGCCAGACCCTTCGCCAGCGCCAGTGCCTCCACCTGATTGGGCAGGGGAATGGCATGTCCCGCAGCCGATTCCGAACGGGCGAACTCATGGAGGGTTTCCAGCGCATTGGCCGACCAGTCGGGAACACCACCGGCCTTTTCGGCCCGCGCCCATAGTGCCGCGTACCAGCCCGGAAAGCGCAATCCTGCCCCATAGCCCGACAGCGCGTCCAATGCCTCCTCGCCGTAGCCGATAAGGTAACTTTCGGATGGCGGCAATTTTGTCGGGTTGGGTTCATCGGACGCGCCGTCTTCCGCTTCGATCAGCGCCGGCGTGTGAAAACCGCCGGTGACAACAACCGCGCGCCGGCCGGCATGCCGGGCCAGATGGGCGCGCATCTGTGCCTCTCGTGCAAGCGTGCCATCGCTTTGAAGCGTTTCCCCGGGCGTCGTATCGCGCAATGCCGCGCAATAGGCGTAGACGTCGATGAAGTAGTCGCGCCAGTCATGCTGTCCCAGCCGGGTTTCGAAAAGATGGTCCCACAATTCCAATCCGTCACGCAGACCAAGGGTGCGGCATGTGGCGGTGACAAAATCGGCCTGATCGAAAGGGGCTTCCGGCTGTGCAGGGACCGGCCGGCCCGCCGGCAGGTGGCGCGCATTGACGTTCAGATCAATGAAGGCGATTTCCGCGCCAAGGGCCGTCGCCTCGCGTATCGCTATGGTTTCGGGTGCGTGATCTGAAAAGGGAAGATAGGTGACCGGGCGCGGTGCATCACTGTCACTGGTTTCGCCAAGTGCGACCACAGCCAGCGGAAACCTGGCTTCGGGATCAAGCAGATGCGGTATGTGATGGGCCAGATCGTACGGCGCTTCGATCAGAACGATATCGGGACGGTATTCGCGGATCATCGCGCGCAGTGCCCAGGCGCAGGCAGGCGAATGGTGGCGGATCGGCGCGAAGATCGCTGGCCCGCCAAACAGTGCCGCGGCGATCGCGGCGCGGTCCGATGCCTCAGTTTCGGCCATCGCGGGCCAGACCAGCCTGCGCGGCCTCATAAAATTCCTTCCACAGCGCCGATTTCCGCGCCCTGTCGTGGGCCGCAACGTCGATATAGGCGGCCAGCTTGCGCGCATCCTCGGGGTCGTCCTTGAACGCGACGCCTTGCAATTGCCGGGCCAGATGGCGCGGCGACAGCGGCCCCATGTCCAGATAGGTCGCATCCAGCATGGCGGCATGGGCGACATTGACGCTTTCGGCGGTGGACATCACGGCCTTGGGCTTGGCCATGGGTGTCCCATCTTCCAGCTTGCCGGCGCGCAGTTCGCGGAACACCGTGACCAGCAGCCCCAGCACATCGGGGTCGAGCTTTGGCATCTCGGGCTGCTCGGCCATCCGTTCGCCCAGTTGCCGCGCCAGAAGCGCGCGCTCGTGCGCGGCGTCCGCGATGGGCTGGACGGTTTCGAAATTGAACCGGCGCTTCAGGGCCGAGGACATGCCATGCACCCCCTGATCGCGCAGGTTGGCGGTGGCAATGACATTGAAGCCGGGCCGGGCGCGGATTTCGTGATCATTCCCCAGTTCCGGCACCGCCATGGTCTTTTCGGACATGAGGGAGATCAGCACGTCCTGCACTTCCGGCGCGCAGCGGGTGATCTCCTCGATCCTTACGATGTGGCCCTCGCGCATGGCGTTCAGCACGGGCGATGGAACCATCGCGGCGGGGCTTGGACCCTGCGCCAGCAGCATGGCGTAGTTCCAGCCGTAACGCAGGTGATCCTCGATGATCCCGGCAGAGCCTTGAACGACCGCAGTGGACCGGGCAGAGATCGCGGCGGCCAGCAGTTCCGACAGCAGTGATTTCGCGGTGCCCGGTTCGCCCACCAGCATCAGACCCTGACGGCCCATAAGCGACACGATGGCGCGTTCGACAAGGGCGTCATCGCCTACGAATTTTGCCGTGATGCCGGCTGCGTCGTCGCCGCAGATGAAACGTCGCACGGCGCGGGGCGTCAGTCTCCATCCTGGCGGTCGGGGGCCGGGATCGGCTTCCGACAGACGCGCCAGCTCGGCGGCGAATGTCACTTCGGCGGGCTGGCGCAGTGTATCAGCCATTACCACAGACCCTTCTTTTTCCAATCGGGATCATATGCCCCGGCTTTTGCGATGTCGTGCAGGTCGTTCCAGCATTCCGACAGCAGGCGCGGCGGGACGTCCGCCAGCGCAACAGGACGATAGGCCCGGGATCCGGCGCGGAAGAACTGCAGCCTGATCAGTGCGACCGGATGGCTGTCGTCACCGAAATAGGTGCCCGAAAACTCGATCGAGGCGCGATAGCCCAGCCGATCGATCCGCTTGTCATATGTGGTGGTCGACCCGCCGTCACCCGTCTCTCCCTGATCATAGCCCAGCTTGGACGCCAGGCCGCGCAGCTTGAGATTGTCCATCATCCAACCTTCGCGGTCGTCGATGGAGTGGGCCTCTTTCTGGTCGTCCCCAATTGCAAGCACGGGGCGGTCGATCTGGGAAAACAGCGGCTTGACCTCGAAATCGCTCAGATGTTCGGTCCATGCTGCAAGGTCGTCGCCGGACAGGGATGTCGCATGGGCCAGGTCGATCCTTTCGATGCCTGACATGTCGGCATCATCGCCGCTTGCCGTCATCACATCGCCCTCGGCCGTTGGCCGGAAGGTGACGCGCACATTGCCATCGGCGTCCAGCCCGCGCCAGATGGCGCGTTCGGTCAATCGGCCGACGATCGGATGCCCGCGCAGATCGGACTGCCAGGCGTCAAGCGTCCACTCCCTGCCGGTCAGCATCGCCTCGTAAAGGCGCCCTTTCTGCTTTTCGACGACTTCCTTCAGGATCTTTTTGGCACTGGTCAACTGTGCCTTCGATTCCTTGCTGTTTTCATCGGTGCCGGCCGGCAGCGACTTGACGATTTTGCCGTCGGGGTTGTGAAGATGCAGCACCAGATCGGAATCCAGTCGCGCCTGGTAGGGCTTTGCGTCCTCGCCCATCGGCAGGTCCAGGAGGCCGCCTTCTTCCAGCCCGCCCGACGGGATCGAGCGGTCGGCAAGTTCATCGGCTGTCCAGCCGCGTTCCTCTGCGATCCGGTCGACCATAACTTCGGCCAGTTCACGCACGGTGCGCTGCTTGAACCTTGTGGCGGTGGCAACGACAACCTGAAGCGCCTCGGCGCTGCCTGACAGCGCCAGCAGCTCGACCACGCTCTTGGCCTGTGCGACGCGCTTGCCGTGGTTCTTCAGATAGCCCGACGCAAGCCGCGCGAGCGTCAGCGGCGTGGCCTTCAGCGCCAAAGCGAGAATGCCTTTCGACGCCGCGCCGGAATTCAGATAATCCGATATGGCGGCGCGGGTCCATTGTTCGGCCAGCCGCTCTGGCGTGTAATCCTTGTAGACGCCCGTTCTGCCGTATTTGGCGAGGTAGATTTTCGCACTTTCCAACTGCTTGCGGTACACCTCCTCACGCGATCGCTTTGCTGTGTCATAGGCGATCCACGACGCCAGGACCCAGTCGCCCAGTGCGCTGGCATCCTGCGGGCGAAGCTGATCCAGATAAAGCTTGAACAGACCCGCGCCGTCTTCAAGGGTCTTCAGCTTCACCGCCAGCTTCAGCCAACCAACAAGCAGATCATCGGCGACGGGCGTGCCGTCCTGCCAATGCAGGACCGGGGCGGTATCCATCGCCAGCCAGTCGATCTTGTCGCCTTTCAGCTTCTTCGCGTTCGCAGCCGCTTCCTTCTCCAGCGCCGCTTTGCCCAGCCATTTGGACGTATCGCCGCCAAGCATCGAAATAGCCGAGATCAGCGCAGCGCGGGCGAGATCGGCCTTTTCCTTGCCAAGCGACCTGACCAGGTCGGGCAGAACACTGTCATCGCCCCGCTGGCCCAGGAAAGCTGCGGCATTTGCACGGATCGCCTGGCGGCTGTCGCCTAGTGCGTCGACGATCTGGGGGGTCACGGCTTCGGCGTTGGCAAGCAGGGACTGCGCCGTCGTCCTGACGCCGCGCGCTTCGGCCATCGAGGCGTTCACAAGGGACGGCACCAGCATCTTTGGCAGTTTCGGCAAGCGTTCGATCAACCGCATCGCCCGCAGGTTCTTGCTTGTGTTCAGCTCATGCGGGGGCAGGTTTTCGGCGATCAACGGCAGGTAATCCGCGATCAACGGCCAAAGCGCCCTGTCCGGCAGCGCAGTGGAGTGGCCTCTGCCAGCGATCATCTGCCGCATCGTGAAGTCGGCCAAGGATTCGTTGGCAAGGGGCTTTTCGAAATGAACACTCCGTGCCGGATGGCGCCACTTCGCCAGATGTTCCTCGACGGCCCTGATCATGGTGCGAATGTCAAATGCACCGTCTTCAAGCTGCTCCTCCATCCACTGATCGACAGAAGAGCCGTAGCTGTAAAGCCAAAGATCGGCACCTGCATCTTTGGCCCAGATGCGCAGCAGACGTCCGGCCGAAGCGCGCTTCACCGCCTTTGCCATCCAGTCGGTATAAAGCCAGCGAGATACCGTTTCATCATTCATATTGCCGTTGAATATATCCAGCAGGTGCTTCCAGCTGTCTTTCAGTTCCGGCTTTTTGTCGCGATACCACGGGCCGTTCTCGGGCCTGTTTTTCCATCTTTCAACGCGCTCCTCATAATCCTTTTGCGCGCGGGCGCGAAGCTCCGCCTCATCTTCGGTGCCGAACGGTTTCGCACCGTCGTCGGGCAGTTCAACGACATCTGGCGGGGTGACCCAACTGCCATCAGCCGCCTCATACCCTGGTTTGTCAGGGTCCGCCGCCTGCGCGGCGGGCGCTGACAGAAACTGATCGATCAGCAACTGCACGGCGCGGGTCTTTTCTTCGGACCGGCGGGCTTCAAGCGCTGCCATCGCCTCATCGCTGCCAATCTCGGCAAGGATCTGGACCATCGTCGCGCGCTGCGCGGCCTTGCCCGTCGAAAGGGCGTCTGTCGCCATTGCGGTCACCCGATCGTCGCCCGATGCGAGAATCAGCCGTCGCGCGGCATCGCGCACCTTGGCCGATCCGTCATCGGTCAGATCAAACCACAGTGGCAGCACATCGCCCTGTGGCTGTGCCTGGCCACCAAGACAGGCTTCCAGAAGATCCTCACGCTGCGAGGCATCAAGCTGCTTCATCGCGCGCGAAAAATCATCCAGCGTGGCCAGGGTGATCCAGTCGTAGCGATAGATACCAAGCCCGTCGGGTCGCCAATTCCGCCATATGCAAGATGCAAGCAGACTTTCGTGGTTGATACCCATGATTGTCGAGGCTTTCACGAGGTCTGCAAAGCTGCTGCGTTCGCTTTCCGGAACGTCATCCGTGCGCCAGCGTCTGACGCTTTCGAACAGATTGTAAGGGCCGGCTTTCATATGGGAATCGTTGGCCCGATAACCGAAATATTTTCCCTTAGCCATCAATTGACCGGCCATGCCAGCGACGATAACCCGCACGATCCGCCGTGGATCACCCGCTGACTGCAAAACGGCGTTGAAGATCGCGGTCTCGCTTGCGGCATGCGGTGCGTAATGGATTATTTCCCTGCTGGGGTGCACTTTCCTTGCAACTTCGACGCGATGCTGGTGCAGCGCTTCGCTGATACCTTTGGTACTGTTGCTCAGTTCGGCCAGAATGCCGCCATCCTCTCCGGTCTCGATGTACCTGACCAGCCGGGCGGCACTGCCCGGTTTGACAACGTCCAGATAGGCAAAACATTCGAGCAGCCGCGCGTTGCGCGGTGGCTGGCCGGAATTGTCATCACCGCCCCCGAACAACCGCTTGATGGATTTCCCGAACATATTACCCCCCAAACGCCGGAGTTGACTGCACCGGCAGAACCACGAACCAAAATAAGGCAATCCAGCCGGTCTTGCGCAGGCCCTGAACGCCACGGAGATCAAATTGGGGCTATCTTTGCCGGGACAAACCGCTTTGTCCAGCACGGCTTGACGCGGTTGTTCAGGGGCCTGAATTCCGAAGGGGCAAGGCCTGTGGCCCTGCCCCTTGCAATCTTTGGAGTGCTGGCTGACCTGCCGTCAGTCTTCGTTCAGCGTTGGATCGGTTGCCGGCAGCGGCGGCTTTTTCAGCACACGGCGCAGGAACATCGGCGCAAGGAAGCCCAGAATGGCGGCGATCCACAGCCCGACGGCGATCTTGGTGCTGAACAGGAATGTCCAGTCGCCATTGGACAGGACCATTGCGCGGCGCAGGTTATCCTCCATCGCATTGCCCAGAAGGATGCCAAGGATCACCGGCACCGTCGGCATGTCCAGCTTGCGCATGACATAGCCCAGCACACCAAAGCCCACCATCATCAGCATGTCGAAGCTGGATCCTGTCAGCGAATAGATACCCACGAAGGCGATCATGGTGACGCCCGGAAGCAGGACCCATGCGGGCACCGACAGGATGTGAACGAACACCTTCACCATAGGCACGTTCATCAGCAGAAGCACGATGTTGGCGATCAGAAGCGAAGCGATCAGCGACCAGACGACCTCGGGCCTTTCGGTGAACAGCAAAGGACCGGGGGTGATGTTCAGCGTCAGCAGAAGGGCCAGCAGCACCGCCGTCGTCCCAGACCCCGGCACACCAAGCGTCAGCATGGGAACCAGCGCCCCGCCCGCGGCGGCGTTGTTGCCGGCCTCTGGCGCGGCCACGCCTTTGGGATTGCCCTTGCCGAATGTGTCCTTGTCACGCGCCACCGATTTCTCGGCCATATAGGCCAGGAACGAACCAAGCGAGGCCCCCGCACCGGGCAGCACGCCCGCGACAAAGCCGATGCCCGTGCCGCGCATCATGGCGCCACTGGTTTTTTTCAGCATCTTCCACGGGATCAGGATCTTGCCCAGCTTGACGCCGATGGCGCTGTCCTTGCCGTGGGTCTCGATGAAGAAGAAGACTTCGGCCACCGCGAACAGACCGACGATGGCGACCAGAAAGTCGATGCCGTCCATCAGGTGCAACTCGCCAAAGGTGAAGCGGGGCATGCCGGTGGTCTTGTCCATGCCGATCATCGCCAGCGCCAGCCCGATGGACGCTGACATCGCGGCCTTGGCCTGATTGTTGGACCCCATCCCGCCAAGCGTGCAGAAGGCCAGCATATACAGGGCGAAATATTCGGCCGGACCGAATTTATAGGCGACACTGGCCAGATAGGGCGCAAAGATCATCAAACCGATCGTGGCCAGAAACGCGCCAACGAAAGATGCGACACCGGACACGACAAGTGCCTCTCCGGCCATGCCCTGACGCGCCATCGGATAGCCGTCAAGCGTCGTCATCATCGCCGGCTCATCGCCCGGAATGTTCAGCAGGATGGACGAGATCCGCCCGCCATACATCGCCCCATAATAGACCGAGGTCAGCAGGACGAGCGCCGAGATCGCATCCAGTCCCATCGAGAACGAGATCGGGATCAGAAGCGCGACCCCGTTCGACGGGCCAAGACCGGGCAACGCGCCGATAATGGTGCCGACAAAGGCGCCGATGATGGCCAACAAAAGGGTGAATGGGGTGAAGGCGATGCCAAAGCCCATTGCAAGGTTTGAAATCATTTCCATGGCTCAGATTCCCCAGCCGTGGGGCAGGCCGCGCAGGCTCAGGCCCAGAATCATGCGAAACATCAGCCACAGACCGACCGACAAGCCGATCCCGGTGATGGCAGATCGCACCGGATTGCCCCCGATCTGCCAGCAGAGGATTCCCGACGCGATAGCGGTCGGCAGCAGGAACCCCAAGGGAGTGATGGCATAGGCATAGGCCACCAGAACCAACAGCGCCAAGCCCAGCTGCGCCAGCATCGGGCCCGTTGGCCATTCCGCATCCGGGTCGGGCCGCAGGACCATGACAAGAGCGCTCAGGATCATCACGCCTGCGATCATGTAGGGGAACAGTCTCGGCCCTACCGGATCGGACATGAAGCTGGTCTGAATGCCATGCGCGCTGAGGATGTACCCCAGCGCGATGACGATCATGACCGCTCCGAAGATGCGGTCGCCGCGGATCATTGCAGCAACCCGATCTCTTTGGCGATCTCCTGGATCTCGGCGACGTTCTGGGCCACGAATTCCTCGAATTCGGCACCGTAAAGCGGGTAGGGGGCCACGCCATTGTCGACCATGGCCTGCTTCCACTGTTCGCTTTCGCCGACCTGACGCAGCCAGTCGACCCATTTGTTGTAGTCTTCGTCGCTGATACCCTTGGGCACATAGATGCCGCGCCAGTTCATGGCAGTGATATCGACGCCCTGCTCCTTGGCGGTCGGCACGTCCTCGAAACCTTCAATGCGCTCGTCAGACAGGACTGCCAGCGCGCGCACATCGCCCGATTTGATGAAGCCGGTTATTTCCGACAGGTCCCCGGTCATGGCCTGCGCAAAACCGCCGACCGTCTGAGTGATCGCATCGGCACCACCGTCAAGCCCGATATACTTGACCGCGCGCGCATCGCTGAAGCCTGCCTTGTCCAGCATCATCAGGACTTTCAGGTGGTCAAACCCACCCACGGCCGAACCGCCTGCGAAGGCCACCGCGCCGGGATCTGCCTTCACCGCCTCGATCAGGTCGTTCAGGTTCTGATAGGGGCTGTCCTTGCCCACGACGATGACCCCCGGATCGCCCCCGATGGATCCGACCCAGCGAACCTGATCGGCCGTCGCACCGGCAAAGGCGTTTTCCGCCAGGCGGGTCGTGGTGGCAGAACTGGCAGCCACGAAAACTGTCGGGTCGTCATTGCGGTCCGACACGATCTGGGAATAGGCGATGCCGCCGCCGGCGCCGGTGACGTTTGTGACCTGCACCATATTGGGGACCAGCCCCAGCTCGGTCATGATCCGGCCAATCTGACGACAGGTGAAATCCCAGCCACCGCCGGGGTTTGCGGGTGCTATGCATTCCTCCGCCACGGCGGGCGCGGCAACGGACATCATCAGCGCGGCAATGGCCGCACGGGTCAGGTTCTTCATGGTATCCTCCCACGTTGACCACGCAACGGGCGCGGTCTTGCGATGGACAAAATTTGGTGGAAAGCTGACACGAACCTGTCACGGATGACTAAAAGTTGATCAGATGAGATTTCTGCTGGTCGAAGATAGCGATGAACTGGCCGAATCGGTCGCGTCCCGCCTGGCACTGGACGGGCATGGCGTTGATCGCGCGGCCACGCTTTCGGAAGCCGGTTCTTTTCTGGATTCCGCGCCTTATGATTTGATATTGCTTGATATTTCATTGCCAGACGGCGACGGCCGTGACTTTCTGGCGCGCGAAAGACTGTCGCGGCGCGATACGCCAGTCATCATGATGACGGCCAGCGCTTCGGTCAGTGACAGGATCGCGACGCTGGATCAGGGGGCAGATGACTATGTGACGAAGCCCTTCGATTTCGCCGAACTGCAGGCCCGCTGCCGGGCAGTGCTGCGCCGCCACGCGGGTGCAGCCGACAGCCGGCAGCGCTTTGCGGGTTTCACATTCGATGCCCTTGGCGCGACACTCACGGTCGGCGCAGATATCCGCGAACTGCGGGCACGCGAATTGCGCCTGCTGGAAATCCTGCTGTCGCGCCCCGGCCAGATCTATTCGAAATCCCATCTGATCGACCGGCTGTTCTCGTTCGACGAAGAGGTCAGCGATAACGCGATCGAAGTCTATATCGGCAGGCTTCGGCGCAAGCTCGAGGGATCGGGCGCAAGGCTCGAGACATTGCGCGGTGTCGGCTATCGGCTGATCCCGGAATGAGACCTGCGGCGCGGGCGCGTCCTGCCGGCTTTTCGCTGCGTCGCCGGCTGGTCTGGCAATTCGTGGCACTTTCCACGCTTCTGGTTGTGGTCCTGTTTTTCGCCGTCAGGCTGGCGGCAGAACGTGCGTCCCGCGCCAGTCAGGATGCTGTTCTGGGCGCAGCCGTGATCTCTGTCGCCGATGGCATCCACGCCGTGGATGACGGGCTGACACTGGATCTGCCTTATGCCGCCTTCTCGATGCTGGGTGCGATGGGGAATGAACGGATTTTCTACAGTCTCAGTATCGGGCCGCGGTTTGTTTCGGGCTACGAAGCACTGCCCCGACCGCCACACCCTCCCGGCGATCTGTCGCCGGTCTTCTACGATGCCGATTATACAGACAGCCGCCTGCGGCTTGCCTCGGTCGCGCGGCGGGTTCTGATCGACGACGCCATGCAGGAAATCGTCGTCGTGCTGGGCCAGACCAGGAACGGCCAGATCGCCATCGCCCGCGATACGGCCCGCAGCGCGGCTTGGGTCGGCTTTGGCTTTCTGCTGCTGGCCGTGCCGATGGCGCTTTGGGCGGCGCGCGCGGTGGTGGGCCCGGTTGATCTTCTGGCCGAGGCCGTAACCCGGCGTGGTCCGCACGACCTGCGTCCCGTCCGTCATCCCGCCCCCCGAGAGCTGCTGCCGCTGGTTGGCGCATTGAACGGCTTCATTGCGCGCCTGCGCGCAACGCTGCACCTGACCGAGACCTTCATCTTCGAGGCCGCGCACCGCATTCGCACCCCGCTGTCACTGGTCAGGGTCGAGGCCGAAAACGCATTGTCGGCCACGCATGATGAAGCAACGCGCTTGCGTCTGCGCCGGATGTTGCGCGCGATCAGCGACAGCAGCCGTTCTGCAAGCCAGATACTGGATCACGCGACGGTGCTGTATCGCAGCGAGCAGTTTGAACCCGCCGCGCTGGATCTGGCCAGCCTGACGGCAACGGTCCTGCGCGCTGTGGGCCCCATCGCGGACATGCGCGAGATCGAGATCGTCGCGCGCGGTCTGGACCGGCCCGCGCCGATCCGGGCCGACGAACGGATGATGGAACTCGCGCTGCGCAATATCCTCGACAATGCGCTGAAATATTCCCATGACGAGGGCCGGATTGATGTCGCCTTGCGACAGCAGGCGGGCCTTGCGCTTCTATCTGTCGATGATGAAGGCCGTGGATTGGTCGCAGCGGATGGCGACCTGTCAGGGCGCTTTCAACGCGGCAGCAATGTTGGCGACATCGTCGGCTCGGGCCTTGGTCTGACCATTATCGAGGAAGTGGCCACCGCCCATGGTGGCAGCTTTACCCTGACAGCCAGAGCGGAGAAAGGCACATGCGCGACCTTGTCCTTGCCATTGTCACAGCCCTTGGATTGACGGCGCCCGCCCATGCTTTCGAGATCGAGCAGGAGCGCGTCTTCGGCGGCCCTGACGGGCGCGAGATCGCCGTCATTTCAACCACGGACCTGCCGGCAATCGAGGATGTGCTGGAAGCCTTTGTCGACGACCGGCCCGACACCCGCATCCGCTATGTCCAGGCGTCAAGCATCGAGGTCTTTCGCGCCATCCACGATGAACGGGCACCGTTCGATCTGGTGATGTCCTCGGCCATGGATCTGCAGATGAAGCTGGCCAATGACGGATTTGCGCGGTCGGTCCGACCCGACGCCGGCGCGTTGCCTGACTGGGCGAAATGGCGCGATCAGCTGTACGGCGTCGCGCTGGAGCCGGTGCTGGCGCTGGCCTCGCGCCGGGGATTGGGCGATCTGCCGGCCCCGCGTACGCGGCGCGATCTTATCGCCATGCTGCGCGAAAATTCCGAACGTTTCGATGGACGGGTCGCAACCTATGATCCGCAAAGCTCGGGTGTGGGGTATTTTCTGATCTCGCAGGACAGCGGTCAGTCCGAAGGCTTCTGGCGTCTGGCCGAGGTGATGGGCCGGCTGAACGCGCGGCTTTACTGCTGTTCGGGTCAGATGATCGACGATCTGCGCGCGGGACGCATCACCATCGCCTATAATGTCGTTGCCAGCTATGCGGCGCGCTACGCACCCGATGATCCCGACCTTATCCGGCTTGCGCTGGAAGACTACACGTTCGCGGTCCTGCGTTCGGCCTTCGTGCCTGAAAATGCGGCCAATCCCGAAGCTGCAACGGAACTTCTGTCCTATCTTCTGTCGCCCGATGCGCAGGCGGCAATTGCAGCCAGTACCGGGGTCGCCCTTTTGCCCGGCACCGGACCCGCGCCGTCGGTGCATCTTCGTGCGATCCGGCTGGATACGGGATTGCTGGTTTATGGCGATCAGTTGCGCCGCGCCAGTCTTCTGGCAGAGTGGAATGCGGCGATGGTTCAGCCCTGACATGGCGCGCATGCTGACCGGAAAGGCACGCATCGGGCCTTGCCGGTTCCAGCACATTGACGTCGCGCGGCAGATCGAAATGATGGCGCAAGCCTTGTAACGGGGCCATGTCGCAGAACCGAGGTGGGAATGATGCCGTCAGGCGAAAGATTGGCAGGGCTGATCGGTCTTCCGCTTGTGGGCGTGATCTTCGCCATGTCGGTGCTGGAATACGGCGGTCCCGCAGCCTTCGCCTGGATGGCAGGGATCCTTTCCACCCTTGCCATCGCGATGAGCTTGTCGCGCTTGCGCCGCACGCATTTCATCTTTCTTGCCATCGCCTTCGCCCTTGTCCTTTATGCGGTGATCACGCAGGAAGACTGGGCGCCCGCTGTCGGTCGGGCGGTGCTGAACGGCAGCCTGATCATCGGCGTCTTCACCGCGCTGACAGCACTGCGCAGCGCCGCAGCCGGGTCGGCCGAGATCGTCGAATGCGGGCGCTTTCTGGCGCGCCAAAGGCCTGGCCTGCGCTATGCCGCGCTGTCGGTCGGCGGGCATCTGTTCGGGCTGATCCTGCTTTACGGGGCGATCTCGCTTCTTGGCTCGCTCGCGGTGGAAAGCACGTCACGCGAACCCGACGCAGAGATCCGCTATCACCGCACAAGGCGGATGCTGGTCGCCATTCAGCGCGGGTTCATTTCCACCCTGACATGGTCGCCGATGGCCTTTTCCATGGTCATCAGCATTGCGCTTGTGCCCGGCGCCAGCTGGGGCGCGGCGCTTCTGCCCTGTCTGGTCAGCGCCGCGATCCTGCTGGTCGGGGGCTGGGCGCTGGACACGATCTTCAAGCCGAAACTGTCCCACCCGCCACCGCCCCGCGCGGTCGAAACCGGCAGCTGGTGGCGCAATCTGCGCCCGCTTCTGCTGCTGCTGGGGGCCGTCGTCGGTGGCACCGCGGCCCTGCATTTCCTGACCGGGGTCGAGGTGATTGGCGCGGTCATGTCGCTGATCCCTGTGATTGCGCTGATCTGGGTCTGGATGCAGGCGGTGGGTCAGGGGCTATCGCCGCGCGATTATCTTGGCAGCCGCGCCTCGCAGTTCCTTTTCGTCGAGGTGCCGGGCTATCGCGGAGAGATCACGCTGCTGTTCATGGCCGCGTTCATCGGCAGCCTTGGGTCCTATCTTCTGGTGCCGCTGGTGAAATCATCGGGTATCGATCTGTCGGCGCTGCCGCCGCTTGCGGTCCTGATCCCGCTGATCTGGCTGATCGTGCTGGCGGGACAGCTGGGGATGAACCCGATCCTTGCCGTGTCACTGATTATCCCGCTTCTGCCCACGCCCGAAGCGATGGGCGTTTCGCCCGTCGTCGTGGTCAGTGCCATCACGGCGGGCTGGGCGCTCAGCGGGGCGACCTCGCCCTTTACGGCCTCGGTCCTGCTGCTGGGGGCGCTTGGCAAGGTCTCGCCCCGCAAGGCGGGGCTGGTCTGGAATGGGCCTTACGTTCTGGTGATCGGGGCAATGCTGTCACTGTGGGTGACGCTGTTGTCATTTCTGCTGTGACCGCCGCGTCAGTCGGCGCTGATCGTCACCATTACGGCGTCCTCTCTGGTCAGCACCGGGGACGGGGCCGCGTCCAAAAGCCGTCCCAGATCGTGCGCGTACAGTCCCTGGGCGGGCAGGTCACGCAGGGCAAAGACGAAACGCAGCCCGGTTTCTTCGCCCGTGCTGCCGCGCGTGACCGTGCAGGCGAAGGGCGGTCGCACCAATACGTTCAGATCAAGCACCGCCGGGCCGATCAGGGTGCAGTCACAAGATATGTCGCCCGGAAAGACGAATGGCGAAGAACGGTCGTCAAGCAAAGCAGTCCGGCCATCCGGGAACACCAGACAAAGTTGCCCGCCGGTAATGACCGTCAGGCTGCGGGTCACATCTGGAAAGATGGAAAACGGCCCCGATGCCGCGACCTGCGCCGTGCTGATGCGCCACCCGAAATCGTCAAAACCGGCACCGTCCGGATGGCAAAGGATCTCTGCCGTCTGGCCGCCGCCATTCCTCCAGGTCGAGAAGCGGCGTTCATCGGCGCGGTGGATTTCGGTGAACACGGTCAATTGCCCAGTATCCGGGGCAGGCGCAGCCCGTTTGCCCGGGCGCATTCGATCGCCTCCGGATAGCCCGCGTCGGCGTGCCGCCAGACGCCGGATGCCGGGTCGTTCCATAAGACGCGTTCCAGTCGCTTGGCGGCTTCGGGCGTCCCATCCGCGCAGATCACCACGCCCGCATGCTGCGAAAAGCCCATGCCCACGCCGCCGCCGTGATGAAGCGACACCCATGTCGCGCCGGATGCCGTATTCACAAGCGCGTTCAGAAGCGGCCAGTCGCTGACCGCGTCCGAGCCGTCGCGCATTGCCTCGGTCTCGCGGTTGGGCGATGCGACAGATCCCGAATCCAGATGATCGCGTCCGATCACCACCGGGGCCTTCAATTCACCCCTCGCGACCATATCGTTAAATTTCAGCCCAGCGCGGTGGCGGTCGCCAAGCCCGATCCAGCAGATCCGCGCGGGCAGGCCCTGAAATGCGATACGCTCGCGCGCCATGTCCAGCCAGCGATGCAGATGTTCGTTTTCCGGGAACAGATCTTTCATCGCCTGATCGGTCTTGTAGATGTCTTCGGGATCGCCAGACAGGGCGGCCCAACGGAACGGACCGATTCCGCGGCAGAACATTGGCCGGATATAGGCCGGCACGAAGCCCGGAAAGGCGAAGGCGTTCTCCAGTCCTTCTTCCTGCGCCACCTGGCGGATATTGTTGCCGTAATCCAGCGTCGGCACGCCCACGTTCCAGAAGCCGACCATGGCTTCGACATGATCGCGCATACTGGCGCGGGCGGCCTTTTCGACAGCTTTCGGATCGCTTTCCTGCTTCGCGCGCCATTCGGCGACGGTCCAGCCCTTCGGCAGATAGCCGTGGACGGGATCATGCGCACTGGTCTGGTCGGTCACGATATCGGGACGACCATTGGGCAGCGCCGCGCCCGCTTCCATCCTGCGCAGGATCTCGGGCAGGACCTCGGCCGTATTGCCGATCAGCGCCACGGATTTGGCGTCGCCCGCTTTCGTCCAGCGGTCGATCATCGCCAGCGCCTCGTCCAGCGAATGGGTCTTTTCGTCGCAATAGCGGGTGCGGATGCGAAAATCGGCGCGGGTCTCGTCGCATTCGACGGCCAGACAGCAGGCCCCGGCCATCACGGCGGCCAAGGGCTGCGCACCGCCCATGCCGCCCAGACCCCCGGTGAGGATCCATTTGCCGGTCAGATCGCCATCGTAATGCTGCCGCCCTGCCTCGACAAAGGTTTCATATGTGCCCTGAACGATGCCCTGCGTGCCGATATAGATCCACGACCCGGCCGTCATCTGGCCGTACATCATCAGACCCTTGCGATCCAATTCGTTGAAATGGTCCCAGGTGGCCCAATGGGGCACCAGATTGGAATTGGCGATCAGCACACGCGGCGCGTCCGCATGGGTGCGGATGATGGCGATGGGTTTGCCGGACTGGACGATCAGCGTCTCGTCCGCCTCCAGATCCTTCAGGGCGGCGACGATGGTATCGAAATCTTCCCATGTGCGGGCCGCGCGGCCGATGCCACCATAGACGACCAGCTCATGCGGGTTCTCGGCCACATCGGGATGAAGGTTGTTCATCAGCATCCGAAGGGGCGCCTCGGTCAGCCAGCTTTTGGCGTTCAGCGTGGTGCCGGTGGGCGGGACAATGTCACGAGTGTTATGGCGCGGGTCGGTCATGGACGGTTCTTTCAGATCTCGCCGCGGAAGATGCGGCGGTGAAGCGGGTTGAAGCCGATGCAGTAGACAAGCTCTGCCGGGTCTTCGATATCCCAGATGGCCAGATCGGCATGGGCGCCGGGGGTCAGGGTGCCAAGATCCGCCAGCCCAAGCGCGCGGGCGGCGTTGCGGGTGGTGCCCAGCAGGCATTCATCGACGGTCAGGCCGAACAGCGTCGCCGCCATGTTCATTGCCAACAGGACCGAGGTCATGGGCGAAGTGCCGGGGTTGCAGTCGGTAGCCACGGCCATCACGGTACCGGCGTTGCGGAATGCCGTGACGGGCGGTTTCTGCACCTCGCGCAGGACGTAAAAGGCACCCGGCAGCAGAACGGCGACGCTGCCCGATTGCGCCATCGCCACGGCATCGCCGTCATCGGCATATTCCAGATGATCGGCGGACAGCGCGCCATATTCGGCTGCCAGCTTCGTGCCGCCCAGATGCGAAAGCTGTTCGGCATGAAGCTTGACCGGCAGCGACAGCGCGCGGGCCCGATCGAAGACGCGGGCCATCTGCGCGGGCGAAAAGGCAATGCCTTCGCAGAACCCATCCACCGCGTCGACCAGCCCTTCGGCATGGGCGGCATCGAGTCCCGGCAGCACGATTTCGTCGATATAGTCGTCTGCCAGGCCAGTGTATTCAGGCGGCAGGGCATGGGCGGCCAGATAGCTGGTCACAATGCGGACCTTGCGCGCCTGCGCCAGTTGGCGGGCAACGCGCAGCATCTTCAGCTCGGACGCGATGGACAGACCGTAGCCCGATTTGACCTCGACCGTGCCGACACCTTCCGCGATCAGCGCATCCAGGCGCTTCAGCGCGGTGGAAAGAAGCGCTGCCTCATCTGCGGCGCGGGTGGCCGCAACGGTCGACACGATGCCGCCGCCCGCCCGCGCGATGTCTTCGTAGCTTGCGCCGTCCAGCCGCATCTGGAACTCGCGTGCGCGGTTGCCGCCATGGACAAGATGGGTGTGGCAGTCGATCAGTGCGGGCGTGATCCAGCGATTTTCGCAGTCAATCACCTGATCCGCGATCAGATCGACGGCCGGACCGGCATGGATGATGCGGCCGTCTTCGATCAGCAGGCTGCCATCCCCGATCCGGCCAAGCCCCGGCAGATCGGGGCGCATGGTGGCAAGGCGGGCGTTTGTCAGCAGCGTTTTCATGGTGTCCCTTCTAGGCGAAGATCCGGCGCAGCACGTCCGCGAAGCGCGGCCCGATATCGTCATCCAAAGCGTGGCGGCCCTGGTCGATGACCTTGCGGCCCGAGACGTAGACATCGCGAATGGCGGCATCGCCAAGGGTGAATATCCAGCGGTCGATCATCCGGTCGCCCGAAGCTGTGGCCAGGAACGGGTTCGCGCCGTCCAGCACCAGCCAGCTTGCGCTTGCTCCGACCGCGATCCCTGTGTGGTGCAGCCCCGCCGCGCGCGCCCCGCCTGACAGCGCAGCGTCGAACAGCGTCCGACCCGTGGACCGGCCTTCGCCGCCCGCAAGCACGTTGCGCGCCTGATCGCGCAGGCGCTGGCTGTATTCCAGCATCCGCAATTCCTCGGCCACCGAGATCGAGACATGACTGTCCGTGCCGATCCCGAAGACGCCGCCAAGGTCCTGAAAGTCGCGGCCCGGAAAAATGCCGTCGCCCAGATTTGCCTCGGTCATCGGACAAAGGCCGGCGACTGCGCCGCTTTGCGCCATCCGCCGGGTTTCATCGGCGGTCAGATGGGTGGCATGGATCAGGCACCATTCGGGGCTGACCGGCATTTCGTTCAGCAGCCAATCGACGGGCCGGCAGCCGGACCAGGCAAGGCTGGCTTCGACCTCGCGCATCTGTTCGGCAATGTGGATATGGATCGGCGTGCCGGGGGGAAGCGTGGGCAGGATGGCGGTCATTTCTTCGGGCGTGGCAGCACGCAGCGAATGGATCGCGCTGCCCCAAATCTGGTCATGGTCGGTGGCCAGTTCGCGCACCCTTTCCAGCAGCGCCAGATAGCCATCCACATCATGCAGGAAGGGACGCTGGCCAGCATTCGGGGGCTGACCGCCGAAATCGGAATGCGCATAGAAGACAGGCAGCAAGGTCAGGCCGATGCCGCTGCGGGCGGCGGCGGCGAACTGGCGGCGCGAGGTTTCGGCCGGATCGGCGTAAGCGCGACCCTGGCCGTCGTGATGCTGGTAATGGAACTCGACCAGGTGACCGAAGCCGCCTTTCAGCAACTCGATCTGAAGCATGGTTGCGACGGTTTCGATGTCGTCGGGTGTCATGGTGGCGACGCAGCGATACATCTGCTCTCGCCACGTCCAGAAGCTGTCGCCCGTGGGGCCCGCGACCTCGGCCAGGCCGGCCATGGCGCGCTGGAAGGCATGGGAATGCAGGTTCGGCATCAAGGGCAGCAGGGGACCGGCGGCGCGGGGCGTGCCGGCCGGCTGGCTGTCCGGCGTAATGGCCGAAATCCGGCCGGCGGCGTCGATGTCGATGGTTACGTTCTGTGCCCAGCCCGACGGCAGCAGGGCTTCACTGGCAAACATCCTTGAGTCCACGGCATCCTCCGGTCGTATATGCTTGTATATGGAACCTGCTTGCCTATGATGGCAACAGTTATTTCAGGGGGCGGTGATGACACGCGCATCTGGTCTGCTTGATCCTTCCGCGCTGTCGCGCGCGCTGCCGCTGTATGAAGCGGTCAAGCAACATCTCGACGACCGGATCCGGCGCGGCGTGCTGCGCCCGAATGACCGGGTGCCGTCCGAGAATGAAATCGTCGCCGAACTGGGCGTCAGCCGGATGACGGCCAACCGCGCATTGCGCGAGCTGGCGGCGGCGGGGCGGATCGTCCGGGTGCATGGCGTGGGATCATTCGTGGCAGAGCCGAAGCCCAGTTCCACCATGCTGGAAGTGCGCAATATCGCCGATGAGATTGCCGAGCGGGGGCATGTCCACACCGCCCGCGTCGATGTTCTTGAAGAAGGCCCCGCCCCGGCCGCGATGCAGAAGTGGTTTGGACTGGGCGCAGGGGCGCGGCTGTATCATTCGGTGATGGTCCATTTCGCGGACGGCATCCCGATCCAGATGGAGAACCGGTTCGTGAACCCCGCCGTCGCGCCGGACTATCTGTCGCAGGATTTCCAGCGCCAGACTGCCAACGCCTATCTGATGCGCTCCGCAGCGGTCACGCGGGCCGATATCGCTGTCGAGGCGGTGCTGGCCAAACCCGACGAGGCGCAGGCCCTGCAGATTGGCACGGATCAGCCCTGCCTGCTGCTGAAGCGGCGGACCTGGGACGACGATCGTGTCGTCACGGTCGTCTTTGCGCTGCATCCCGGATCACGTTTCGAACTGACCAACGGGCAGGGCCCGCAGCCGGTCTGACCGGCGGCGGGTCCTGCTGTCCCAGGGGTCGCGATCAGGACGAGATGAATTCACGCACGAAAGGCGTGGCCGGTGCAGCCCGGATGACCGATGGCTGGCCGATCTGCTCGATCCGGCCCATCGACATGACGACGACCAGATCGGCAAGTTCCATTGCTTCGTCCTGATCGTGCGTGACGAAGACAGTGGTCAGCCCGGTGGTGTCATGGATGTCGCGCAGGCCCTGGCGCAAGTCCTTGCGGACCTTGGCGTCAAGCGCGCCGAAAGGCTCGTCCAGCAGCAGCATCCGCGGCTCGATCGCCAGCGCGCGGGCAAGCGCCACACGCTGACGCTGGCCGCCCGACAATTGGCTGGGATAGCGCGAACCGATATCGGGCAGCTGTATCAGGTCCAGAAGCCGGTTCACGCGGCGGCCGATCTCGGCCTCGGGGGGGCGCTCTCGGCGTTTGCGGGCGCGCAGGCCATAGGCAATATTCTCGAACACGGTCATGTGCCGGAACAGGGCGTAATGCTGGAACACGAATCCCGCGCGGCGTTCCTGAACGGTCAGGCCGGTGGCGTCGCGCCCGTCGAACAGCACCCGTCCCGAGGTCGGAAATTCCAGACCCCCGAGAATGCGCAGAAGCGTCGTCTTGCCGGAACCCGACGGTCCCAGCAGCGCCACCAATGCCCCCGACGGGATCCGCAGCGAGACCGGCAGAAGCGCGCGCGTGGCACCGAATTCCTTGGCAAGTTCGTCGATTTCGATATGCATGATGTGATCCTTCAATGGCGTCGGCTGGCGGCAAGCTGGTCAGCATGACGCCATTCCAGCAGCGATTTCAGGCCAAGGGTCAGAAGCGCCAACAGGGCAAGAAGCGACGCGAGCGCAAATGCCGCAGCGCTGAGATATTCATTGTAAAGCATCTCGATCATGATCGGCATGGTCGTCGTCTCGCCCCGGATCTTGCCCGAGATGACGGCGACCGCCCCGAATTCGCCCATGGCGCGCGCGTTTGACAGAAGTGCGCCGTAAAGCAGCGCCCATCTGATGTTGGGCAGGGTGACGGTCAGGAAGGTCCGCCAGCCCGAGGCCCCAAGGGTAAGCGCGGCTTCTTCCTCGGCCCGGCCCTGTTCGACCATGACCGGGATCAGTTCGCGCGCAATGAATGGGAAAGTCACGAAAAGAGTGGCCAGAAGGATGCCGGGAAAGGCAAAGACGACCTTCAGGTCATGCGCGATCAGCCACGTGCCAAGTGCGCTGTGGGTGCCGAACAGCAGGACAAGCGCCAGACCCGCCACCACGGGCGAGACCGAAAAGGGCAGGTCGATCAGCGTGATCAGGAAGGCCTTGCCCCGGAAATCGAACTTGGCAATGGCCCAGGCGGCGGCAATGCCGAAGATCATGTTGATCGGCAGGGTGATGGCGGCGACGCTCAGCGTCAGGCGGATCGCGCTTTGCGCATCGGCCGAGGCGATCCCCGCCAGTGCCGCACGCCAGCCGTCCGCCATCGCCGCGACAAAGACTGTGCCCAGCGGGGCAAACAGCAAGATCACGACAAAGAAAACGGCGATTCCGATCAGCGTCGTTCTTGCGCCGCGCGATTCCGTCGTGACGGGCGTGAAGGCTTGGGCGACTGCGTCAGCCATGGTCGAACCCCTGCCTGATTGTGGTGCGGGTCGCGCGGGCAGGGCGGGCCGCCACAAGCGCCGCGCGGGCAGGGCGGGCCACCACAAGGGTCGCCCCCGCCACAAGTGCGGTCTGGGTCAGCCCCAGAAGC
The DNA here is from genome assembly GCA_005768755.1 of Paracoccus denitrificans. GTDB lineage: Bacteria > Pseudomonadota > Alphaproteobacteria > Rhodobacterales > Rhodobacteraceae > Paracoccus > Paracoccus denitrificans_B. The sequence goes on from VAFL01000001.1 coordinate 259,499, forward strand.
AGCACCGTCCACAGCGAAATGCTGCCCATGAGCGCCGCCAGTATCAGCGGCAGGCCAAGAAGCGCGGCCATGGCGCAGCTGCGTGCCAGTCGGGTTTGGCGCCTTGCGGGCGGGGCGGCGCGCGGCGGGATGCTGGGGGTGGGGTGATTGTCAAACATATCCAATCCTCTTTCTGCTCCAGACCTGAATGGCGTTGATGACGAACAGCATTGCGAATGAGATGATCAGCATCGCGATGCCGATGGCGGCGGCGCCGGCATAGTTGAACTCTTCCAGCCGGATCACGATCAGAAGGGGCGCGATTTCGGTCTTGCCGGGCAGGTTGCCGGCGATGAAGATCACCGACCCGTATTCGCCAACCGACCGCGCCAGCGCCAAGGCAAAGCCGGTCAGCAGGGCGGGCGTCAGCGTTGGCAGGACGACGCGGCGAAGCGTGCGCAGCCGGCTGGCACCAAGCGTGGCGCTGACCTCCTCGACATCGCGGTCGATTTCCTCGATCACGGGTTGCACCGTGCGCACGACGAAGGGCAGCCCGATGAAGATCAAGGCGACCCAGATGCCGAGTTCGGTATAGGCCACCTTGATGCCGAACTGGCCAAGCACCTGCCCGAAGACCCCGTTCGGCGCGTAAAGGGTCGTCAGCGCGATCCCCGCGACGGCGGTGGGCAGCGCGAAGGGCAGGTCGATTGCTGCGTCGATCAGCTTGCGACCCCAGAAGCGATACCGCACCAACACCCATGCCAACAGCAGCCCCAGCACCAGATTGAACAGCGAGGCGATGAAGGCCGACCTGAAGGACAGGCCAAGTGCTGCCCAGACCCGGTTGGAATTCAACGCCTCCCACAGGCCCGCCGGGCCGATGGCGACCCCGCGGCCAAGAAGCGCGGCGAGGGGCAGCAGAACCACGATGGACAGAAGCGCCATCGTGATCCCGAAGCTGATCCCGAACCCCGGCAGGGGCGAGGACCGCCTGAGCGCAAAGGCCCCCATCCGTTTACTCCTCGTAGATCTGGTCAAAGATGCCGCCATCGCCAAAGAAGGCGGGCTGCACTTCGGCCCAGCCGCCGAACTGCTCGATCGTCAGCAGGTCGAGCTCGGGGAAACGGGCGATATCTTCCTCGGCCCCGGCCGAGCTGTCCCAGGCGCGGTAATAGTTCTTCAGTGCAAGGGCCTGCGCTTCAGGGCTGTAAAGGTGTTCCAGATAGGCCTCGGCCGCGGCGCGCTGTTCGTCCGACTTGATATTTTCATCGACCAGGGCCACGGGAGGTTCGGCCAGAATGGACACGGTCGGCACGACGATGTCGAACGCGTCCTCGCCCTGTTCGGCAAGTGCCAGAAACGCCTCATTCTCCCATGCGAGCAGCACATCGCCGATGCCACGCTGTGCGAAGGTATTGGTCGCGCCGCGCGCGCCGGTATCCAGAACCGGCACATGCTTGAACAGCGTCGAGACATATTCGCGGGCCTTCGCCTCGTCATCGCCATTCGCTTTCAGCGCCCAGCCCCAGGCGGCCAGAAAGTTCCAGCGTGCACCACCAGAGGTCTTCGGGTTCGGTGTGATGACTTGCACGTCATCCTTGATCAGATCGCCCCAATCCTTGATGCCCTTCGGGTTCCCCTCGCGCACAAGAAACACGATGGTCGAGGTGTAGGGAGAGGAGTTGTGGGGCAGGCGGGCCTGCCAGTCTGCCGGGATCTTGCCGGTGTTTTCGGCAATGGCTGCGATATCGGCCGACAATGCCAAGGTGACGACCTGCGCCTCCAGCCCGTCGATCACGGCACGCGCCTGACCGCCAGACCCGCCATGGGACTGCTGTATCGTGACGGCGGGATGTCCCTGTGCGGTCCACCATTCGTTGAACAGCGCGTTATACTCGCGGTAGAATTCGCGGGTCGGGTCATAGGATACGTTCAGCAGTTCGACCGCATCCTGCGCCTTTGCCGGAATACCGAAACCCGTCGACAGTGCAATCGCCGTGGCGGCGGTCAGGATGCTGCGCCGCGAAAGCGCGTGCGCCGATGTCCTTCCGACTTCAAGCCGGTTGCGGTGATTGCCATCGGTAACCTTCGTCGCGTTCGTCATCTGGATTTCCTTTGTTGCCGCAGACGTTTGTCGTGCCAGACGCCCGATGCTGCCAAACCGGGGAACGCGTCGTCCGCGGCGGCAAGACGCATCGGAAGCGCCTGACACGATAATCTCGACAAAGTTTGTGTAGTTTGGCAAGAAAAAATCACGCCCGATCTGGTCGTGTTTGATTTTTTGAGGAAATCGTATTTAGATTGGCGGATAAAGGCGGACAAATATTCCGCGAAATGCATCTCATCGGAACGAAATTACGGATGTCGTCGTAAATGAGGGCAGGGCTCTGGCGGTCGGATATTGTCCGGCAGAGGGCGGACAGGTCGCTGAAACGACCGAATCGTGACCTTCGGGCAGGGTCGGTTGTGGTTCGTCAGTTGCAGGCGTAGACATTGCACCAGCAACAAAGGATGGAGCAGATCCATGTTCGAGAATACTCTGAAAGGCAAAACTGCGGTCGTTACCGGATCGAATTCCGGCATCGGACTTGGGATCGCGCGCGAACTGGCGAAAGCCGGTGCCAACGTGGTGCTGAACAGCTATACCGATGACGAAGCCGACCATAAGCTTGCCAGTGACATGGGCAAGGAATTCGGCACCGAAGTGCGCTATATCCAGGCCGACATGTCGAAGGCAGACCAGTGCCGTGCGCTGATCGAAAAAGCCGGTGCCTGCGATATTCTGATCAACAATGCGGGTATCCAGCATGTCGCACCGATCCCGGAATTCCCGGTCGAGAAATGGGATGCGATCATTGCGATCAATATGTCGTCGGCGTTTCACTGCACCGCAGCCGCCCTGCCGGCCATGCAGAAGAACGGCTGGGGCCGCGTCATCAATATCGCCTCGGCCCATGGGTTGACCGCCAGCCCGTACAAATCGGCCTATGTCGCCGCCAAGCACGGCGTTGTCGGTCTGACCAAGGTCACCGCGCTGGAAGAGGCAGGCAAGGGCATCACCTGCAACGCCATCTGCCCCGGCTATGTGCTGACGCCGATCGTCGAAAAGCAGATCCCTGACCAGATGAAGACCCACAACATGAATCGTGAGGACGTCATCAAGAACGTCATGCTGGCCCGGCAGCCCTCTGGCGACTTCGCCACGGTCGAACAGATGGGCGGCACGGCTGTTTTCCTGTGCAGCCCGGCAGCCGATCAGATCACCGGCACCACGATCAGCGTCGATGGCGGCTGGACCGCACTCTGATCGAAATCGGGGCCGTTTCGCGGCCTGGTTCGAACGCTGGGTGAAGCGGCGGGCGGAAAAGAACCGCCGCTTCAAGATCCCCTGTCATATGGTCCCGAAAAGCGCAGAGTCAGGCCGGCCTGACTTAGTCGACCGACTGTCGGAGCGGGAAACAGAGCTGAACGCCGTCAGGCCGCGAGTTCGAGATCTTCGGCGTTGATCTCGTCTTGCAGGAATCGCAGAAACGCCTTGATCGCGGGCCGGTTGCGCCGGGAATGCGGATAGACCAGCCAATAGCTTTTTTCGGATCGCCAGCAGCTGTCAAAGGGCTGGATCAGTGATCCCGTCGCAAGTTCGAACCTGAAGAAGCGCGGGTTCAGCAATGCCACGCCTTCACCGGCCAGTGCCGCGCGGCCCAGATGGGACTGGGCCTCGAACTCTATCCGCCGGGTGGGGGCGCAGGACAATTCGGCGACACCGTGCATCTTCAGCCAGCCATCCCAGCCGCGATGCATGTTGTTCAGCCAGGGCAGATCAATCACATCCTCAGGTTTGTTCAATGGGCCGTGCTGCTTCAGCAATTGAGGCGACAGGATCGGCGTCAGTTCGGATGCAAAAAGTTCGTGACTGACCAGTCCGTCCCATTGGCCGAAGCCGTAGCGCAGGGCGACATCGACATCCTGCCGCGAGAAATCGACGATTTTGTCGTCGGTATCCAGTCTGACCGCCAGATCGGGCTGCTGCATCTGGAACCGGCCCAGTCGATGTGACAGCCAGTTGCTGGCAATCGTGATGACGGTCGAGATGGACATGGTCTGGGGCTGGCCGCTGCGATCGGCGAACGCCTCTCGTAACATGTCGAACGCATCCGAGGTCGGCCCGGCATAGCGCTGTCCCAGTTCGGTCAGTTCCAGACCCTTGGGCTTGCGCAGGAACAGCTGCCCGCCAAGCCGTTCTTCCAGCAGCTTGATCTGATAACTGACGGCGGCCTGCGTCATGCCAAGCGTTTCAGCCGCCCGCGTGAAGCTGAGCTGGCGGCTGGCGGCATCAAAAACGCGAAGCGCTGCGAGGGGCGGAATGTCCATAAGTTGTCCTTATGTCGTGTTGCCGTCGTTTTGTTGGCATTCTGACCGGCAACATACCATTCTTGAACTATCGAGAGAAGCAGGACCAACGCAGTAAGGCCAAGTCCCGCTGACGATCTTAAATCGACGCCCGTTTCGGCGCCTCAGGCGGCACAAGCCCGCTTTATGAGGGTGGAACCGTGCGTCGCCGTGAAAGGGAGAGACGAGATGACCATGACCCCAATCGAACTGCCTGCCATGGCACAGTTCAGAACACCCGTCCTGCGCCTGTTCCAGCGTATCGCCGCCTGGCGCGCAAAGCGCCGCCAGTTGAAGCTGGAACGCGCGACCCGCATCGAACTGGCGGGTCTGTCGGACCATATTCGCCACGATATCGGGCTTGATAGCGGCGTGTCACGGGACGTGGCACATGGAAACGGGCGCAGCCTTGACCATAACCAGCGCCCCGATATCGTAATCAACGAATGGGGCCGCTAGGCGCAGAAAAAAGGCCCGCGCGGGGTGATCCCGCACGGGCCGTCAACCTTCCTGCGATGCGCGCTCAGCCAAGCGCCTTCGCGACACCATCCGGCGACGCCTTGGTCAGATCCTTGGCGACTTCCTTGGCCAGCATCCCTTCCAGTTCCTTGTGGTAATGCTTGCGCATCACGCCAAGCGTGCTGGGATCGGCGATGACCGCGACCTGCCCGGCCTTGTGGCGCAGCACGATCCGGTTCAGCTTTTCTGCAAGCTGCTTGGCAAAGGTCGCCTCATCCTCATCCTTGGGCGAGCGTTCCTGTGGGGCATTGCCCTCGCCCTCATCCGCGAGGTTCTTTGGCGTCAGGCGGTCGACCTCGGTCAACTCGACGCCCTGCTTGGCGGTGTTTCTATACAGGATGGCGTGATGGCCGTCGGCGACGACGACCAGTGCGTTATGGTCCAGCATGACTGCTCCTTGCTGTTGTCTGGCAAGGAAACGTGCGGGCGTGATCAGGGTTCCTGACAGCCTTCGCAGAAGGTTTTGATGCGCGCGATGGCCTCGCGCAGGGTGTCGTCGCTGGCGGCATAGCTGACACGGAAATGCGGCGACAGGCCGAAGGCTTCGCCAAATACGATGGCAACGCCGGTTTCATCCAGCAGTGCATTGGCGAAAGCCGCGTCATCGGCGATCAACGTGCCAGCGGCCGAGACCTTCCCGATCAGTCCCTCGATCGAGGGGTAGACATAGAAGGCCCCCTGCGGCATCGGGCAGGTGATACCGGGGCATTCGTTCAACCCGGCCACGACCAGATCGCGCCGACGCTGAAACGCCGCGCGCGAGGTTTCGATGTAATCCTGCGGGCCGGTCAGCGCGGCAAGCGCTGCATATTGGCTGATCGTGCTGGGATTGGACGTCGATTGCGACTGCAGCTTCGCCATGGCCCGAACCAATTCCTTCGGCGCGGCGCCATATCCAATGCGCCAGCCGGTCATTGCATAGGCCTTGCTGACGCCGTTCATGGTCAGCGTGCGGGATTTCAGCCGCGGCTCGATCTGGGCGGGGGTGACGAAGGTGAAGCCGTCGAAAACCAGATGCTCGTAAATGTCGTCGGCCAGCACCCAGACCTGTGGAAAATCCAGCAGAACATCGGTCAGCGCCCGCATCTCATCTGCTGAGTAGGCCGCACCCGTCGGGTTCGAGGGCGAGTTGAGGATCAGCCATTTCGTCTTGGGCGTAATCGCCGCGCGCAGCGCCGCTGGGTCCAGTTTGAAATCATTTCCGACCGGGCAGGGCAGGATGACCGGCACGCCGCCCGCCAGCGCCACGATATCGGGATAGCTGACCCAATAGGGTGCAGGGATGATGACCTCATCGCCGGGGTTCAATGTGGCCAACAGTGCATTGAACAGGATCTGCTTTCCGCCCGTGCCGACGCTGATTTCGTCGGGCGCATAGGTCAGACCGTTCTCGCGCGCGAACTTTTCGCTGATTGCCCGTTTCAGTTCGGCCATGCCATCAACCGCGGTATAGCGCGTGTGGCCCGCATCAATCGCGGCCTTGGCGGCCTCGCGAATGTGCGCGGGCGTGTCAAAATCCGGCTCGCCCGCGGAAAGGCCAATGATGTCGCGCCCTTCGGCCTTCAGCTCTGCCACCCGGCCCGTCATGGCGACTGTCGGCGACGGCTTGATGCGATTGATGGCGTCAGACAGAAAGCCCATGGCGTGCTCCTTGGTTTTGGGTTCCTTACGTCATAGGGTGCGCGCCATGTTGGGACAAGCGAGGCAAGCGATGGAAAGCGACGAAATCCGGCTGAAACGTCTGCGGATGCGCAGCTGGCGGCGCGGGATGAAGGAAATGGACCTGATCCTAGGCCCCTTCGCCGATACGAAACTTGCCGGCCTGTCCGAAGAACTGCTGGCCGAATACGAGCAGGTCATGTCGGAAAACGATCAGGATCTGTATCGCTGGATGGTTGCCCGCGCGCGCGGGGAACGCGAAGGCCCCGCCGAAATTTCGGCGGTTCTGGACGTGATCGCGGCATCCGCCTTCGGGAGTTTCTCGGAAGATAGCGAACATTTTAAGAATATGCCGAAGAAAATGCGGCCCGATTAACCGGAGATTCGGCATTCTGGGTCATCGTCAGTCCAAGCAGAAGGATGACGACATGCGGGCATTGGCACCCAGAACTGAACATCAACCGGATATCGGCAAGGTCGACGCATATTTTCGCTGTCTGCAGCTTTTGGACCGGTTGCACCGCTTGATGCTGGACCTGATCAAGGACGATTTTGAACGGCTTGGCAATTGCGAACTGACGCCGGTTCAGGCGCTGCTTCTATACAATCTCGGCACGGCAGAGGTTACGGCGGGCGAGTTGCGCAGCCGTGGCATGTATCAGGGCTCGAACGTGTCGTACAACCTCAAGAAGCTGGTCTGCATGGGGTATGTTCATCACGAACGCAGCGATCAGGACCGCCGGTCGGTCCGGGTCAGGCTGTCGCCGACCGGGCAGGACGTCCGCGAACAGATCGGCCAGCTTTTCGCACGCCACGCCCAGGATCTGGAAATGTCGGGGGTGCTGGATCATCCGCCGCTGGAACTGGTGGATCAGCAATGGCGCCGGATCGAACGTTATTGGAGTGAGCAGATCAGATACATCTACTGAGATTTCGTGCGCTTCTGCAGTCGCGTGGCGCAAGCCTTAATATTCCAACTGGCCCAGCCGTCGAAGTTCTGACAGCGCATCACCTGCCAGCCGGAAATGTCCGGTGTGAGGATAGGCAAAAAGCGCATCTTCCTCCTGAGTGCCGCGCCCGATATTGTGGATAACCAGATGGCGGGCGCCATCCAGGGCGCGTTTGTCGCTGACGATCAGGATATGGGGCAGGTTGCCCGGCAGCATCATGGTGACGATGTCGCCGGGCAGGAAGTCCGCCGGATCGGCTCCGGGCGCAACCTCTGCCCCCAGCCGTCTCAGAAGTGTTTCCAGGTTCGGAACCCGACGGTGGTCGATATTCGCGTCAGTTCGCGAAAGCCCCCAAATGCGCGGATAAGCCGCGAGATCAGACTTCATGTCGCGGTTGATGGCAAGCTGCAGGTCGATATCCGCGCCATCTCGCAAGGCGCGGATCAGCACATCGGTGCAGACCCCGCGATCTGCCGGAACGTCACCGCCGGGAAAGTCCAGGCCGACATAGCGCGGGTCATAGATTGTGGTGACACCCACTTGGGCGCGCGCAGCGGAGATGAAATCAGTGGCGAAGGAAGCCGCCGGATCGGACCCTTCCGGCATGCGCGTGCCTGCCATCTGATCGACGGATTGTGACCTGCTGCCTTCAACAGTCGCCGCAGGACCGCTGTTCGCACCGGAACCACCCGCACCCTGCGCCAGATCTGCTGGGCGCGCGGGTGGGGGCGTTTGCTGGCCATTCCCATCCTGCGCCACCGCAAAAGCGGCAAGAATGGCCACGGCGATTGCAATGATGGGTCCGGTCCGCATCTGGGCGATCGGTCGCTGTTACCAGTGCCCGGTGTTTTCCATGCTCGCCCAGGGTTCCTGCGGGGGCAGATTTCCGTCCTGCAGAAGCTCGATCGATATATTGTCGGGGCTGCGCACGAACGCCATATGACCATCGCGCGGCGGCCGGTTGATGGTAACGCCCGCATCCATCAGTTTCTGGCACATGTCGTAGATATTATCGACGCGGTAGGCCAGATGGCCGAAGTGACGGCTATCCGAGGGCAGGGCATCATCGCCGTCCCAGTTATAGGTCAGCTCAACCGGGCATTCGTCCTGCCCGGGAGGGGCCATGAACACCAGCGTGAAGCGGCCTTTATCGTTTTCGATCCGCTTGGTTTCTTCCAGCCCCAGCAGGCGATAGAAGGCCATCGACTTTTCAAGATCCTTCACGCGCACCATGGTGTGCAGATAGCGAAGCGCCATGTCCTGTTCCTTTCGGTTGTCATGTTGGCCCGAAGTCTTGCACGGCGGCGCGCCGATGGGCAACCGTGCAAAGCGTCGGGCGATCCCTGCTTGAGCCTGTGCGCAAGCGCAGGTATCCAGAACCGGCAACTTCAGCACGGCGAAAGGGTGACATGCGGCAATATCTGGATGCCTTGCAGACGGTTCTCGATCAGGGGACCGTGTCGACCGACCGGACCGGCACCGGCACGATTTCCCATTTCGGAATGCAATGCCGTTATCCCCTGTCCGAGGGCTTTCCGCTGGTGACGACGAAGAAGCTGCATCTGCGGTCCATCATTCACGAACTTCTGTGGTTCCTGTCGGGTGACACGAATATCCGCTATCTCAAGGACAACGGCGTCTCGATCTGGGATGAATGGGCCGATGAGAATGGCGATCTCGGCCCGGTTTACGGCCATCAGTGGCGGCATTTCCCGAAGATCAACCGCTTGGTGTCCGACGATCAGGAGCCGAAGCTCCTGCTGGGCGAGACCGACCAGATCGCCGAACTGGTCGAGGCAATTCGAACCACCCCATACAGCCGCCGCCTGATCGTTTCGGCCTGGAACCCCGGCGATATCGCGAAAATGGCCCTGCCGCCCTGTCATACGCTGTGGCAGGTGCGTATTCTGGACGGCAAGCTGCATCTGCAGCTTTACCAGCGTTCCGCCGATATGTTCCTGGGCGTGCCGTTCAACATCGCGTCCTATGCGCTTTTGCTGGCGATGCTGGCCGAGGTGACCGGGTACGAGCAGGGCGATTTCATCCACACCATCGGCGACGCGCACATCTATTCCAACCATATGGATCAGGTGCAGCTGCAGCTGACGCGGCAGCCGAAGCCGCTGCCGAAGCTGCGCATCAAGCGCAAGGTCAGCTCGATCTTCGATTTCCGCTTCGACGATTTCGAGTTTCTGGATTACGCCCCCGATCCCGCGATCAAGGCGCCGGTGGCGGTCTGATGCTGACCCTGATCGCTGCGCGCGCCCGCAACGGCGCCATCGGCAAGAACGGTCAGATCCCCTGGCACATCCCCGAGGATCTGGCCTTCTTCAAGCGCGAAACCCTTGGCGGCGCGGTCATCATGGGCCGCCGTACCTGGGAAAGCCTGCCGTTCAAACCGCTGAAGGACCGGCTGAACCTTGTCGTGACATCAACGCTGGACCTGCCCGGCCACGCGGTCCCCGACCTCGACACGGCTATCGAAACTGCCCGAGCCGCCGGTTATGCTCGCCTCTACGGCATCGGCGGCGAGCGCATCTATCGCGACCTTCTGCCCCGCGCCGACCGACTGCTGATTACCGAGGTCGATACGGTGGTCGAGGACGCGGACGCGTTCTTTCCGGCGTTTGATGAAGGGGAGTGGCGGGAAAGTATGTCCCAAAATTTCCAATCAGTAGCACCGTCAGCCAGTTTCCGAGAACTTATCAACCATCACTAGCGCCTCGTGAGAAAAATTTCTTGCTAGGGCATAGTTTACGCAGCACACTTCAAGGGAGAGTGGGTCAATCTCCAGATAGTGGGCAGTGGAACAATGAGTGAGCTAGAGGTTTTTCTCAACAAACTTGGCGACCGTGTTCGTAATCACTCTGAAACGATAGCGACAGAAGAGGCGGCCAAGACTTCTATTGTGCTGCCGTTCATGCAAGCACTCGGTTACGACGTATTCGATCCCGCCGAGGTCATCCCGGAATTCACGGCCGATGCAGTTGGCAAGAAGGGCGAGAAAGTCGACTACGCCATTCGCATAGGCCAAAATATTCGGATACTGGTTGAATGTAAGGGGCTGGCGACCCGTCTTGATCGGAAGCACCTGTCGCAGCTGTTTCGCTACTTTACTGTCACAGAAGCAAAATTCGCTATATTGACCAATGGTCAGCTATTTGAGTTTTATAGTGATTTGGAAGAGCCGAACAAGCTGGACAGCAAGCCGTTCTTCACGTTCGATTTGCTGGACATCAGCGGCGCGTCAATCGGCGAGCTGAGGAAATTCGAAAAGAACGCCTTCGACATCGACAAGATTCTGGCAAACGCTGAGCGGCTTAAATACGTTTCGTCGATTAAGAAGTACCTTCAAAGTGAATTCGATGAGCCATCGTCAGAGCTGATCAAGCTGGTTGCGACAAGTGTCTATGACGGAAGATTGACGCAGGCTGTTCGCGATAATCTGGCCAGCGCCGTCAAATTCGCGTTCCGTGATCTTGTTCGCGATGCCGTTCAGGCCAAACTTTCGAACGCGCTTGCCCGAACCAACGAAGAAACCACAGACCGGGCAGTTGAACTGACGGCGGACCCACTGGATGAGGTCAATACGACCCAAGATGAGGTAGAGGGCATGCTGACGATTCGCGCGATTGTCAGGGATATTTTGCCCGGCGCTCGTGTAGGATTGCGCGACGCAAAGAGCTATTGCGCGGTATTGGTCGATAATAACAACAGGAAGCCGCTCGCGCGGCTGCATTTTGACAAGAAGAACTGGCAGTTGTCGCTATTCGACACCGATGCGGAAGAACGTGTGCCAGTTGAAGGACTCGATGCCATTTATCAATATGCAGATCGCCTAAGAGCGACGGCAGAGCGATATAAAGAGGCTAAATAGCGACGTTCGGAGTGTTAGACGCAACGCGGTTAACCCACGCCTCGATAACCCCCAAACTCTCCGCCTCATCCAGCCAAGGCACATGCGCCCGGTCGGGCACCTCGGCGTAAATGCCGTCCGGCCGGCGCTTCTGCATCTCGGCATAGGCCTCGGGTCCCAGCAGGTCCGAATTCGCGGCCCGGATCACCGCCACCGGCAGGCCAGCCGTTGCTTCCCAGAGCGGCCACAGATCCGGCGTCTCGCCCTGGAAAGCAGCGATGAACGCCTCGCGCAGGGCGGGGTCGTACTTGATCCGCAACCCGTCCGCCGTCTGTTCATAATGCTTTTGCGCATCGGCCAGCCAGCGCCCTTCGGGGACATTGGCGAAGCCGGGCATGGCGGCGGGCAGTTTCGCCGCCAGCTCCTCATGGGTTTTCGCGGCGGGGTTGCGGCCCAGATAGTCGAAGATGCGTTCCAGCCCGGCGCGTTCGATCACCGGGCCGACATCGTTCAGGCACAGGCCCAGCAGACGGTCCTTGGCGACGGCCGCCAGCAGAAGCCCGATCAGCCCGCCCCGAGAGGTGCCCAGCACCGCCGCTTGCGCGATTCCCAGATGATCCAGCAGTTGCAGCGCGTCCTTGCCCTCACGCGGGACGGTATAGGTGGCGGCGCCGGTATGGTCCGACTGGCCGCGACCACGGTAATCCATGCGGATCAGTCGGACGCCCGTCAGATGCGGCGCGACATAGTCGAAATCGGCCATGTTCCGCGTCAGCCCAGCCAGACACAGGACCGGCAGGCCCTCGCCCTCGTCGCGGTATGCGATTTTCGCACCGTCATCGGCGGTGAAGAACTGCGTCATGACGCGACCTCGCTGTCGGTTACAGATTTTCGCTCTGCGGCATGCCCAGCACGTGATAGCCGCCATCGACCAGGACGATCTCGCCCGTGGTGCAGGCTGCCCAATCGCTGGTCAGCCAGACGGCGGTGCCGCCGATGGCCTCCAGCGTCGCATTGGCGCGCAGGGGCGAATTTGCCTGCGTGTGGCGGAAGGTCTTGCGCGCGCCGCCGATGGCCGCACCTGCCAGCGTCTTCATCGGGCCGGGGCTGATGGCGTTCACGCGGATGCCGTCCGGACCCAGGTCATTGGCCAGATATCGGACCGAGGCCTCCAGCGCGGCCTTGGCCACGCCCATGACGTTATAGAACGGCGTCACCCGGTTCGATCCGCCATAGGTCAGCGTCAGGATCGAACTGCCGGGTGCCATCAGCGGATGGGCGCGGCGTGCCACCTCGATCAGCGAATAGCACGAGATATCCATGGAGTTCTTGAAATTCTCGCGGCTGGTATTCATGAACCGGCCAGTCAGCTCGTCCTTGTTGCTGAAGGCGATGGCGTGGACCAGAAAATCCAGATTGCCCCAAGTCTCGGCGATCTTTCCGAAGGCGGCATCAAGGCTTGCATCATCGGTGACGTCGACATCGATCAGCAAGTCCGAACCCACTGATTGCGCCAGCGGACGGACGCGTTCGGCGAACATGTCGCCCTGAAAGGTAAAGGCCAGTTCCGCACCTTCACCCGCCAGTGCCTTTGCGATCCCCCAGGCGATGGATCGGTCATTGGCGACCCCCATGACCAGTCCGCGTTTGCCCTTCAGAAGATCGCCCATTCACATCACCCTTGGTATTTCGACATCACCAGCGTGGCATTGGTTCCGCCAAAGCCGAAGCTGTTGGACAGGACGGAATCGAAATCGACATTGTCGACACGCTGCAAGGCGATTTCCGCAGGTTTTACTTCGGGGTCAAGCTCGGTCACGTTCGCGGATGCGGCGATGAAGCCGTTTTGCATCATCAACAGCGAATAGATTGCCTCATGCACGCCGGTCGCGCCAAGCGAATGGCCGGTCAGCGACTTGGTGGACGATACCGGCGGGGTCGCGCCCTCGCCGAAGACGCGGCGGATGGCCTTGATTTCGCCGATATCGCCGACCGGGGTCGAAGTCCCGTGCGAGTTGATATAGCTGATCTTGCGCCCTTCTGGCAGGGTTGCCAGCGCCACGCGCATCGACCGCTCGCCGCCCTCGCCCGAAGGGGCGACCATGTCATAGCCGTCCGAGGTGGCACCGTAGCCTGTCACTTCGGCATAGATCTTCGCGCCGCGCGCCAGGGCGTGTTCCAGTTCCTCCAGCACGACCACGCCGCCGCCGCCTGCGATGACAAAGCCGTCGCGCGTCGCGTCATAGGGGCGGGACGCCGTTTCGGGCGTGTCGTTATATTTCGACGACATTGCACCCATGGCGTCGAACAGGCAGGACAGGGTCCAGTCCAGTTCCTCGCCGCCGCCGGCGAATACAATGTCCTGCTTGCCCATCTGGATCTGCTCCACTCCATTGCCGATGCAATGCGCAGAGGTCGAACACGCCGAGGTGATCGAGTAGTTGACACCCTTGATCTTGAAGGGCGTCGCCAGACAGGCAGAGTTCGTCGACGACATGCAGCGCGTCACCATGAACGGACCCATGCGCTTGGGTGAGCCCTTTTCGATAACGATCTGATGGGCATCAAAGAAGTTCGAGGTCGACGGCCCGCCAGAGCCCATGATCAGCCCGCTGCGCGGGTTCGAAACGTCGCTTTCTTCCAGCCCGGAATCCTTGATCGCCTGTTCCATGGCGATGAAGTTATAGGCCGCACCCGGCCCCATGAAGCGCAGGTTGCGCTTGTCGATATGGTCTTCCAGCACGATCTGCGGCATGCCGTGGACCTGACTGCGGAAGCCATGTTCGGCATAGTCCGGCGCAAAGACGATGCCGGAACGGCCCGCTTTCAGGCTTTCAGTGACTTCCTGGGCATTGTTGCCGATGGGCGAGACGATTCCCAGCCCGGTGATGACGACGCGGCGCATGCACGCTCCTCTTCCCGTTCGTACGAAGGGGCAGCCCCCGTGATTTCTGAAAATAGTGACCTCAAGGTCACCACACAACCCCGGCGTATCGTCGCACGGCCCTGCTGATCAGTGTGCAGACGTCCGGGGGGCTGCGGGGGCCGCGCCCCCGCGATACTGGGTCCGAAAGCGTCAGCTTTCCGAAAGCGCGACCTTCATGTCCTTGACGACATAAATCACCTCGCCATCGGCTTCGACGATGCCATCGGCCACGCCCATGGTCAGCCTGCGCGTTTGCACGGCCTTGGTGAAATCGACCTTGTAGGTCAGCATCTTGCGGTCTGGGCGGACCATACCGGTCAGCTTGACCTCGCCCACGCCAAGGGCATAGCCGCGGCCCTTCCACTCTCGCCAGCCCAGATTGAAGCCGGTCAACTGCCACAGCCCGTCAAGGCCAAGGCAGCCGGGCATGATCGGATTGCCGGGAAAGTGGCAGGGAAAGAACCACAGGTCAGGATGAATGTCGAATTCGGCCACGACGTGGCCCTTGCCATGAAGGCCGCCGTCTTCCGAAATATCGGTGATGCGATCCATCATCAGCATCGGCGGCTCTGGCAGTTGCGCATTGCCGGCGCCGAACAGCTCGCCACGCGCGCAGGCCAGAAGATCGTCTTTGTCGAACTGGGTCTTTTGCATCGCCATGCCTGGGGAAACCTTCCTGTTCTGCAGCGGTCAGTCGCTATTTGACGCGACGTCTACCATTTGCAACGCTTGGCGTGCAAGCAAAGGCGGAACGGCCCGGCTTTTTCAGAACCACTGACCCGGTTCCATCAAGCCCAGATCCATCAATTGCTGGGCATTCCATTCAAACCGGCGGGAATTTCGCCAGCGGAAATCCGAGATCTGATCGCGGGATCCGGGATTGACGGCAAGCGCCTTGGCAACCCGAAACGACGCGACGACGCAGGTCAGGTTGTGATGCCACGGACAGGAATAGGTGTTGTATTCCTGATCGTCGAAGCGGTGATCGGGCAGTAGGCGCAGGCCCGGACGGGAACGGAAAAGTGCGATCCGGTCGATGCGGCGCCGATTCTCGGGAATATATTCCTCGAACCGCCAGCGCAGCCCGCCATGAAAGTCGAGTTGACGTTCCAGGTGATTGCCATGGGCGTCGCGCCGCCCCAGCGCATAATATCCGGTGTCATCGAACAGTGCCTCATCAAGGCTGACGGCGTCGGGATGGCGTCCCAGATTGGGTGCATACAGATCGATCACATAGCTCAGCATGGATGCGCGGCGCTCCTCTGTATGGAAGGCCAGCATTTCGCCCACGCGCCGCGTCTCTGAAAAGGGAAAGAACAGATACTCTGCGTTATAGCCGTAATATAGCCAGGTGCCCGGCCGGGCGGCATCGTTCACGGCATTGACCGCGGTGACATGCGCGTCGGCCCGGCGTGCGTCAAAGATCACGTTACGCACCCGAGCCGATGGACCGAGCGTCAGCGGTTCGGGCGAAAGTGCAAGGATCAGGCGAAACCCCGCACGTTCGGCATGATCGAGGGTCGAGGCGACTTCGGTCTGGTCCTCGAACAGGATGATGGCGACCGGACCACCTGCCAGTTCCGCCGCATTGCGGGCAAGATATTCGCTGAGCGTCTGGACCATCAGAAAAGCTGCATGATGCGAGAGATGACAGGCTGGGGATCAAGTTCGGGACTTGGGGCCGGCGTCGCAGGGGGGGCAGGGCTTGCGCTGTCCCCGGTATCACTGTCGGGCTGCTGCGCTTCGGCAGCATTCGGGGTTCGGTCCGACTCGGCCTCGGTCAGGATCTCCTCGATTGCAGATACAAGGCGCGCCCGGGCCTGACCCACTGCCATGCTGTCTGCCGGAGGAAGGGCCGCCAGCGCGTCACGAATGGCTTCGGTCGAAAAACGCTCCGGGGTCAGATGCGGCGTCAATACTGCAAGAAGCTGTTCCCGCGCGGCCTCCATGGCACGGCGTTCTGCCCGCGCCGTATCCTCGGCCCGCGCGCGCGCGTCGGCGGCAGCGATGGCGGCTTCGGCCACGGCTTCGGCCTCGCGCGCTTCAGCGCTGCCGGTTTCGGGCGGCAATTCGGCGTCGCGTGGGGCAGGCGTGGGCACAGGGGCGGCGTCATCAACGGGCGCAGCGCTGGGTTCGTCTGCGGAAGGGGTGACGACATTTTCCGTGGGTTGCGGTGCAGCCGCCTCGGGCGCCGTATCAGGCTTGGGCGCGGGTCCGCCTGGCGTAATGTCGGCGGGCGCTTCTTCGCCGGATCGGACCTGTATGCGCGACCAGCCCCACCAGCCGGCGCTGGCCAGAACAAGAACAGCTATTATGATCGCAATTGTCCGGTTCATGCCCTGTCCCTTTGCTCGCGTCACGTTCTTGCCACAAGCCGCGCCCTGCCGAAAGCCTGCGAAATTCCGGGGTCAGAACAGCGAATCCGGTTGAACCGGGGGGCGCATATGCCTATTTTGCCGCGCACATTCGAATCCATAAAAGGAATCCGACCATAGCTCGTCGTCCTCATAACGCGCCGCCCCCCAACCGTGACTCCGGTCCCCGAGTCAATGAACGAATTCGAGTAGCCGAGATCCGCCTTATTGGCGCCGATGGCGAAAATGTCGGTGTCGTGCCGCCTGCACGTGCGCTGGAAATGGCCCGGGAAGCCGGTCTGGATCTGGTCGAGATATCGCCCAATGCGACCCCGCCGGTCTGCAAGATCATGGATCTGGGCAAGTTCAAGTATGAACAGCAGAAGCGCGAGGCAGAGGCCCGCAAGAAGCAGAAGATCATCGACATCAAGGAAGTCAAATTCCGCCCGGGCACGGACACGCATGACTATGACGTCAAGATGCGCAATGTGATGAAATTCCTGGAAGGCGGTGACAAGGTGAAGGTGACGCTTCGGTTCCGTGGCCGCGAGATGGCGCACCAGGACCTTGGCCTCGATCTGTTGAACCGCGTGCGTGACGACGTGGGCGAATCCGGCAAAGTCGAAAGCATGCCGAAGCTGGAAGGCCGCCAGATGGTCATGATGATCGCGCCGCGATAGGCGTGATGGTTGAAAAGGGGGCCACCTTCGGGTGGCCTTTTTGTGCGAATGACACCAGATATCCTGATCGTTAAGACAGAAGGTGCGGACCCGGCGCTGCCGTTGCCCGGGTATGAAACGACCGGTGCGGCCGGCGCCGATCTGCGTGCCGATCTGGGCGGTGGCGAGATGACGCTTGCACCGCTTGAGCGGCGTTTGATCCCGACCGGCCTGAAGATGCAGATCCCCCCCGGTTTCGAGGTTCAGATCCGCGCGCGGTCGGGGGCTGCACTGCGTGACGGGCTGGCCATGGTGAACGGTGTTGGCACGATCGACAGTGATTACCGTGGGCCGGTAGGGGTGATTGCAATCAACCTGTCGGACCAGCCCTTGACGATCCGTCATGGTGACCGGGTGGCGCAGATCGTCGTGGCCCCGGTCGCGCAGGCCAGGTTTACCGTCGTTGATATGCTGGACGACACCGCGCGCGGCGCGGGTGGTTTCGGCTCGACCGGGCGGGGATAGTCAATGGCGCTGCTTCTGCCGCTTGGTCTTCTCAGTATCGTGGCGGCGGCGTGGTTCATGGGGTGGAGCTTTCTGCGCGTCATCGCCGTCATGTTCCTGATCTGGCTGATCGTGTTCGTTCTGATGCTGGCGGCACCAGCGTCGGAATACATGGCCTTCGGGCTGATCGACATCCGGGTTTGGCTGATCATCGGTCTGGTGGTCGGGACAGTGCTTGGATATGCGCTGATCGTTGCCACGATCCGTGGTCTTGTACTGGCGCGTTGGGGCGATCCGCAGGAACAGGCCCGGATTTCTGCCGCACCACCTGAAGAACCGCCTGCTACCGCAGCCTCGGATTCCGACGATGCGCTGGATCGTTATGCGCGACATATCGTTCTGCGCGAAATCGGTGGACCGGGCCAGGCGAAACTGCGCAATGCCTCGGTGCTGATCGTCGGCGCGGGCGGACTTGGCGCGCCGTCGGCCCTGTATCTTGCGGGGGCGGGGGTTGGCCGCATCGCGCTGGCCGATCCCGACACCGTCAGCTTGTCTAATCTTCAACGACAGATCATCTATCGCACCGAGGATGCCGGGCGTCCCAAGGGCATGGCCGCAGCCGAGGCGCTGCGCGCACTTAATCCCCTGATCGAGGTGCACGCGCTGCGCCGCCGTCTGACCGCCGAGGACAGCGATCTGGTTCGCGGTTTTGATCTGGTGCTGGACGGCACCGACAGTTTCGAGGACCGCGGCGGCATCAATGTGGCCTGCGTAGCGGCAGGCGTGCCGCTTGTTTCAGGCGCGATTTCGCAATGGGAAGGGCAATTGACGACCTTTGATCCGGCCGCAGGCGGACCATGCTTCAGTTGCATCTTTCCGCAAGCACCTGCCCCCGGACAGGCGCTTCCCTGCGCCGAGGCAGGTGTTGTCGGCCCCTTGCCGGGTGTCGTCGGCTCGATGATGGCGCTGGAGGCGATCCGCCTGATCACCGGCGCAGGCAGCAACATGGTCGGGCAGATGCTGATCTATGACGGGCTTTATGGCGAAACGCGCAGCATCTGCGTGATGCGGCGGCCCGACTGCCCGGTTTGTTCAGGGGTTGGAAGCGCGCCAAGCGAGGAATAGGTTTCCGTTCAAAGGAGATCTGCCATGAACCGCGAACTGACTGACTGGACCGGCAAATTCGGCTTGCCGCGATTTGATCTTATCGACGACAGCGATTTCGCCCCCGCCATTGCCGCGACCCTGGCCGAGGCCGATGCCGCGATCGAGGCGATTGCCGCCAATCCCGAGGCGCCGAGCTTTGAAAATACGGTGGCTGCACTGGAGACGGCCGAACAGCCGCTGAACAATGTCTGCGCAGTCTTCTATACTTTGACCGGGGTCGCCTCGAACGAAAAGCGAGAGGCGCTGAGCCGGGAGTTCGCGCTGATGCTGGCAAAGCACGGCAGCAAGGTCGGAATGGACAAGCGGCTGTTCGACCGGGTCGCCGCTGTCTGGGAGAATGCCGATGCGCTTGCCCCCGAGGATCGTCGCATCACCGAGTTGGCGCTGCGCGATTTCCGGCGCGCCGGTGCCGGGCTGACCGGTGCGGATCGGTCCCGGATGGCCGAGCTGCGAGAGCGTCTGGCCGTGCTTTATACGAATTTCGGTCAGAACGTTCTGGCGGATGAACGTGATTTCGTGATGCCCATCGCAGATGATCAACTGGCCGGTCTGCCGGAGTGGCTGGTCGGCGCGATGAAGGCGGCTGCAAAGGAACGAGGTCTGACTGGCCAGGTGGTGACGCTTAGCCGGTCGCTGATCGTGCCGTTTCTGGAATACTCGGACGACCGTGACCTGCGCGAAACCGCGTGGCGGTCATGGGTAGCGCGTGGCTCTGGCGGCGGGGCAGGCGGCGCGGCCACCGACAATACCGCCATCATCGCAGAAATCCTGGCCCTGCGCCATGAACGCGCCCGGCTGCTGGGCTATGAGGATTTCGCCGCCTTCAAGCTGGAGCCGGAGATGGCCGGCACCGCCCAGCGGGTCGAGGCGCTGCTGACAGAGGTGTGGGATGCCGCGAAAACCCGCGCCGACGCCGATGGTGCCCTTTTATCCGCCATGATGCAGGATGACGGTATCAACGCGGCACTGGCCCCGTGGGACTGGCGTTACTATGCGGGTCGGAAGCGCCGGGCAGAACACGATCTGGACGAGGCCGAGGTGAAGCCCTACCTGACGCTGGATGCCATGCAGCGCGCCGTGTTCGACGTGGCGAACCGACTGTTCGGCTTGACGTTCGAGCCTTTCGAGGCCCCGCTGTGGTCACCCGATGCGCGGGCCTGGCGTATCATGCGCGACGGGCGCGAGATGGCGATTTTCGTCGGCGATTTCTTCGCGCGCCCTTCGAAGCGGTCGGGCGCATGGTGCAGCGCGCTGCGCTATCAGCACAAGATCGGTGCAGGTCAGCGCGCCATTGTCGTGAATGTGTGCAACTTTACGCCCCCCGCATCCGCTGGTGAACCTGCCTATCTTTCCTGGGATGACGCGCGCACGCTGTTTCACGAATTCGGCCATGCGCTGCACCATATCCTGTCCGATGTGCATTGGCCGTCGATCTCGGGCACGTCGGTCGCGCGCGATTTCGTCGAATTGCCCAGCCAGCTTTACGAACATTGGCTTGAACAACCCGAAGTGCTGGACCAGCACGCCCGTCATGCCGAAACCGGCCGGCCGCTGCCCGCGGATCTGCGCGATCGCATCATCGCTGCCGGTAACGCCGATCAGGGCTTTTCGACGATGGAATATCTGGAAAGCGCATTTGTGGATCTGGATTTCCACCGCGGCAACCCGCCCGCTGATCCGATGACGCGGCAGGCACAGGTGCTGTCGGGTCTGAACGCGCCTGAAGCCATCCCGATGCGCCATGCGACACCCCATTTCGGGCACGTCTTTTCGGGCGATGGGTATTCGGCGGGCTATTATTCTTACCTGTGGTCCGAGGTCATGGATGCCGATGCGTTCGAAGCTTTCCGCGAGGCAGGGGACATTTTCGATCCCGAAACCGCACGAAAACTGGAGCAGGACGTCCTTTCGCGGGGTGGTTCCGCGCCAGCCGATCAACTTTGGATCAATTTTAGGGAACGAATGCCGGGGGTTGCGCCTTTGTTGAAAGGGCGCGGGTTGATCTGAGATCCGCGAGACCTTTCAACAATCAAGGAGGACAGAATGAAGCGTTTCATGATTCTGGGTGCTGCCAGCGCCATCACTGCCCTGACCGCGGCCTGTATGCCCACCACGGAGGAGCCGATCAGCCGGGCCGAGGCCGACATGCGCATCGAAGAAACCACTGCGCCCGCCGCGCCGGTAGAGGCGTCGGGCGCGGTCGAACCGGCCAACACCCTGAACGGGTCCTACAATCTGCGCTCAACCGAGTGTGGCGTTGCCGCAAGCGAGGGGGCGCTGACGATCCAGGGCAGCCGCTTCCAGTTCTACGAATCGCAGTGTACGGCGGTGCGCAGCACCTCTCAGGCTGATGCCGCTGAAGTGCAACTGTCCTGCGACGGTGAAGGTCAGGCATTCGAGCGTCTGGTCAAATTGCGCCTGTCGCCCGGCGTGCTGCAGATGGAAGAAAACGCCGTCGGCCTGCGCTATTATCGCTGCCCGGCTGCGTCTTAAGTCGCGCGTCACTTGTTTGAAGGGGCGGCAGCTTTCCGGTGCCGCCCCTGTCATATTCAAACGACTTCGATCCCCGTGCCTGGCACTGCCTCGCCAATGATCGCGGCCCGTGGGTGTGCCGCACGGATCTGCGCCAGAACGTCATCCGCCTTGTCCGGCGCAACCGCGACCAGAAGTCCGCCGGATGTTTGCGGGTCCGTCAGCAAGTCGCGTTCTGCCGGGGTCATGTTTTCGGGCAGGCGTGTGTCGGCTTCTACCGCGTCCCAGTTACGATCGCTGGCACCCGTGCGATGACCCGATGCGGCAAGTTCCGCCGCGCGGTCCAGCAGCGGCAGGGCTGCCCGATCTACGCGCAGCGCCAGACCTGCGCCTCGTGACATTTCAAGGCCGTGGCCTAGAATGCCGAAGCCCGTGACATCGGTTATGGCGTGAACCTCGGGTCGGGTTGAAAGATCTTGTCCGATACGGTTCAGCGTTGTGCAGGTTGCGACCATTTCAGCGATGTCTTCGGCTGTGGCGGTGCCCTTCTTGATGGCATTGGAATAGATGCCGACGCCTACCGGCTTTGTCAGGATCAGCTTGTCGCCGGATTGCGCACCACCGTTTCGGCGCAGATCCTCGGGCGCGCAGATGCCGATGACCGCAAGGCCGTATATCGGCTCTGGCGCGTCGATCGAGTGGCCGCCGGCGATGGGAATGCCTGCATCCGCACAGATCTCGGCGCCGCCGCCAAGAATGGCGCGGATGGTCGCGGCGTCCATGACGTTGATCGGCATGCCAAGAATCGCCAGCGCCATGATCGGGTTGCCGCCCATCGCGTAGATATCCGATATGGCATTGGTCGCGGCAATTCTGCCGAAGTCGCGTGCGTCATCGACCATGGGCATGAAGAAGTCGGTTGTTGCAATCACGCAGGTCCTGTCGTCGATCCGCCAGACTGCGGCATCGTCGGATTCTGCATTGCCGACCAGCAGTTGCGGAAACATCTGCCCGACCGGCTGATCAGCCAGAAGATCGCGCAAGACGGCAGGGCCCAGCTTGCAGCCGCAGCCACCGCCATGGGCAAGTTCGGTCAGTTTCACGGCATTTCCCTTTCGTTTACAGGTGACGGTCGCGCATTTTGCTGCTGCGTCACAAAGGCGATCTCGCACTTGCAGCATTTGCTGGCGCGTGCGTAATGTATCCCATCATGAATCGCGTTCTAAACCATTCCGAGCTGATTGAAATCACCCCTTCGGCAGGGGTGAAGACCACCTTGCACGGCTGGCGGGCAAAATGCCTGCAACGTCTGGTGCGGATGGAGCTTCCTGTTCCGACCTCGTTCGCGATATCTGCCGATACCGTGCGTGCGATGGCACAGGGCGCGACGCCGCTGGCCGGAAAGCTGGCCGAGGTTTTCTCGCGTGGCGACGGACTGGTCAGCGTGCGTCCCTCGGCGGTGATGCCGGAATGGGGCGGACCGCAGACTGTGCTGAATGTCGGCGTAAACGATGACTGCCATCGCCGTCTGATCGCGTCGCGCGGGACCGAGGCAGCAGATGCGATCTATCTGAGCTTCGTGCAGTCCTACGCCGTCAATGTTGCGCGGCTGGACCCCGACATGTTCTCGGACAGCGGTGAGGGCGCGCTTGCGCGCGCGCTTGACGCTTACCGCTCAGAAATGGACGAGGATTTTCCCCAGGATCCCGCCCGCCAATTGACAGAGGTCATGCGCTCGATGGCGCGGGCGTGGGAATCGCCCACCGCGCGACTTCTGCGTCAGGCCAAGGGTGCGCCAGAGGATGCGCCGCTGGGGTTGGTCGTGCAGCAGATGGCGCTGGCGGTCGGGCCGGGGATCAGCGGATCAGGCACCATCCAGTTGCTCGACTCGGTCACCGGGATCCCCGGCATCAGCGGGCGCTTCAGGGGCCAGACGCATGGCCCGCTGCGCGCGGAAGGCGCGGAAACACTGTTCTTGACCGCCGATCCGCGCGGCGCATCACTTGAAGAAGTCGCGCCTGATGCCTTTGCGGCGCTTGTCGAATATGGCCGTGCCGCACGCATCCGGTTGCGCGACGAGATGCAGTTAGAATTCGTGATCTCGGACGGTCATCTGTCGATCATTGATGCATGGCGGGTGCCGCGATCGTCGCGCGCGGCAGTGCGCATTGCCGTGTCGCTGGCCGAGGACGGCATCATTCCGCAGGCCGAGGCTGTTTTGCGCGTCGAACCACGCGCGCTGTCTGAACTGATGCATTACCAGATCGATCCGCGCGCGCCCCGCGACATCATTGCGCGTGGAATTGATGCAAGCCCCGGTGCGGCATCCGGCAAGATCGTGTTTTCTGCGCCTGCCGCACAAGCCGCGGCTGCGCGTGGTGAGGCGTGTATCCTTGTTCGCCGCGAAACATCGCCCGAGGACATTCGCGGGATGCATGCCTCTGTCGCAGTGTTGACGGAACGGGGTGGCACCACCAGTCACGCCGCCGTCATCGCGCGTGGTCTGGGACTGCCCTGCATCGTTGGCGCGCATGGAATAAGCATCGACGTGCGCGCCAGAGAATTGCGCGCCAGTGGCCGCAAGTTCCGTGAAGGCGAGGAAATCACGATCGACGGCACCTCGGGTGAAGTGTTGGCGGGCGTGGCGGAAATGCTTGAACCGGCACTGGATGACAGCTTCAACCGACTGTTGGAATGGGCAGACCAGCTTCGTGACCTGGGCGTGCGGGCCAACGCCGATACCCCGGAAGATGCACGGACGGCGCGCATGTTCCGGGCCGAGGGGATCGGGCTTTGCCGCACGGAACACATGTTCTTCGATGAGATGCGGCTGCCGATCATGCGCGAGATGATTTTCGCCGACGGCCCCGAAGACAGGCGCGTGGCGCTGGCCCGGCTGCTGCCGATCCAGCGTCAGGATTTTACCGAGCTTTTCCAGATCATGGCAGGGCTGCCGGTGACAATCCGCCTGTTCGACCCGCCCTTGCACGAATTCCTGCCCCAGGACCGGGAGGGGATTCGGGAACTGGCCGAATCGCTGGACCTGCCCATCTCGGACGTGGCACGCCGCATCGAGGCGCTGACCGAGTTCAATCCGATGCTTGGAATGCGCGGCGTTCGGCTGGGCATAACCGTGCCCGAAATCTACGACATGCAGGCCCGCGCCATCTTCGAGGCCGCGATTGCAAGCGCCAATGCCGATGCTGCCGTGGTGCCGGAGATCATGATCCCACTGGTCAGCGCACGGCGCGAGGTCGAGATCGTCAAGACCCGTATCGATGCCGTGGCCGCCGCTGTGCGAAACGAAACCGGCAAGGAATTCACTTACCGGTTGGGCGTTATGGTTGAAACGCCGCGTGCTGCTCTGCGGGCCGGCGATATTGCCCGCCATGCCGCCTTCCTGTCATTCGGAACCAACGACCTGACGCAGATGACTTACGGACTGTCGCGGGACGATGCGGGTCGCTTCATGGGCACCTATGTCCAGCAGGGCGTTTATGACGAAGATCCGTTTCACATCCTTGATGAAGACGGAGTTGGAGAGCTTTTGCTGACCGGCACCAGCCGCGCACGCGATGCGCAACCAGGAATTACGATCGCTGTATGCGGAGAGCACGGCGGTAATCCGCAATCCATCGCTTTCTGCAACCGGGCGGGGCTGGATTACGTGTCATGCTCGCCTTTCCGGGTGCCTGTCGCGCGCCTTGCTGCAGCGCAGGAATCGATCCGGGCGAAAATGCCAAAAAGCGACTGATTCGGGACGGTTGCCGCGTCGGTGCGGAGGATGCTGCAAGCGCGAATTGGCGTGATTCTGCCAGAAGCGCTCAGCACCGTCGGCGAGAAGTCGCCAGAATCCTGATTATTGCAGGTGAATCGGGAACCTCACGTCCATGCGCGTAGCGTGGACGGAAATACGTTTTGTAGTTTCACCGGGATTTTGCCGGCCAGCTGCCACCGGACCGGCGCCCACGAACAGGAAACTGCTGTATGCCTACGCTGACCCGTAAACTGGCCGCGCTGTGCCTGAGCTTGTCGCTTGCGCTGCCGATCACGGCCCCGACCATTGCCTATGCCGACCCCGCACGGGGCCCCGAAACGGTCACACAGGCCCGCTATGGCGGCGCCGATTCGCTTGCTTGCCTGACCGAGGCGCTTTACTTCGAGGCCCGGGGCGAAAGCCGCAGTGGTCAGCGTGCCGTGGCCGAGGTCATTCTGAACCGCGTTGACAGCGGTGCATTCCCCAATTCGGTCTGCGGTGTCGTTCATCAGCGCGGCCAGTTTTCCTATAAGAAGGGCCGGCGCATGTCGAATGCGGCATCTGCTGCGCGGGCCCGCCAGCTTGCGGCAGAGGCGTTGGCCGGTGCACCGCGGCAGCTGACGGCTGGCGCGACCTATTTCCATACCACCAGCGTCCGCCCATCCTGGTCGAAGCGTTTCACGCGTACGACGCGCATTGGAAGCCATATCTTCTACCGTCAGGGTCGTCGCGTGGCGTCCAACTGACGCGATGCCTTGTCGGGGATTTTGACCTAGTGAAACGGCCTCGCCTCTTGCGGCGGGGCCGTTTCTTTGAAATCTGGATTCCATGAACGAACCGGACCAGCTTCACCTGCGCGACTATATCGTCGAGGCCGAGATCGGCGCTTTCCAGTCGGAACGCGGCCGCAGCCAGCGCCTGCGGTTCAATCTGACCGTCGATCTGGCACAGCCCGTGATCGGCGTGGACGACGATGTCGATCTGATCCTGTCCTATGACGTGTTGACGGATGCGGTGGCGGTGGGGCTGGGTGATCAGCGGTTCAACCTGCTGGAAACACTGGCCGAAAAGATTGCGGCTGAAGTGCTCGGGCATCCGCGTGCCGGGCAGGTCAGGATCAGCGTCGAGAAGTTGGATCGGATTCCGGGGGCGCTTGGCGTTACCCTGACCCGCCGTCGGGGGCGCGTCGATGCGCAACAGGCAGCGGACGAAAACGAACTTGTCATCCTGCTTCACGGCGCAGAGGTTCCGCGCCCCAGTGGTGCTGTGATCCTGACCCCAGATGCGCCGCAACTGCCAATACCGACCGGCGGGAACGAACGGCGCATAGCACTTCTGGCACTGGATCAGGCGGCCTGGGCGCTTGGGGGGCGGCTGGCGCTGGATGTCGCCGACAACCGGACCGAGCTGGACTGGGCGGTAAAGGAAGGCCGCCCGATGGTCTGGGCGCCGGCGCGCATGACAGCCGACATCCCCGGGTTGGAGGCTGACCCGATCTCGGTCGCGCTGTGGCTGGCTGAACGGATGGGCGCATCGCGGCTGGATCTGGCATTGCCGCAGGACGCCGAACTGCCAAATGTGACGACGGACATTCCGCTGCGACGGATCGGTTGATGGGGAATTACTGGCGTCCCATCCCCGAGGAGGGCGGCACATATCCGCTGGCAGGTGGCTGGCTGCGCTTTTCGCGTGTGGAAAGGCTCTCGCGCGGGTCCGTTGCCACGGTTCTGCCTGCCGATGCGGTCCCGGACGAGGTGCTTGGCAAGTTGACAGGCAGGCGCGCGGAGATTTGCGGCATCCCGATGAGCCGCCCATCGATCATGGGAATCGTCAACGCCACGCCTGACAGCTTCTCCGACGGCGGCACCTATGATGCCTTGACGCAGGCACGGATGCTGGCGGACGCGGGCGCGGATATTGTTGATATTGGCGGCGAATCCACGCGCCCCGGCGCGATGGAGGTCAGCGAGCCTGAAGAGATCGGACGCATCCTGCCGGTGATCGAGACAATGCGGCGCGATCTGCCAATCTCGGTCGATACGCGCAAGTCGGGCGTGGCGCGTGCGGCAATTGCGGCCGGCGCGGGCATGGTCAATGATGTCTCGGGATTGGATTTCGATCCGTTGCTGGCGGGGCTGGTCGCGGAAACGGGCGTGCCGCTCTGCCTGATGCATGCGCAGGGCTTGCCCGAGACCATGCAGGACGGACCCCATTACGGCGACGTGCTTCTTGATGTTTACGACGCGCTGGCTGCGCGCGTCCGCCGGGCAGAGGATGCAGGCATCGCGCGCGACCGGATCATGGTTGATCCCGGCATCGGATTTGGCAAGACGCGGGCGCATAATCGGGCGATCCTCAGCCGGATCAGCCTGTTTCACGGCCTTGGTTGTCCGATACTTCTGGGCGTGTCGCGCAAGCGCTTCATTGGCGAGGTGGCGGCAATCGGCGATGCCGCGCAGCGCGGTCCGGGGACGCTGGCGCTGACCCTGGCTGCGACAGGGCAGGGCGTACAGATGCATCGGGTGCATGACGTGGCAACCGCGGTGCAGGGACTGGCATTGTGGCGGGAAGTGACGGAAAGGACGAATTGATGGTGCGCAAGCTGTTCGGAACAGACGGGGTGCGCGGTCGCGCAAATTCCGAGCCGATGACGGCTGATATGGTGATGCGTCTTGGCGCCGCAGCCGGACGCTTCTTCCGACGCGATGGGCGCAACGGGCACCGTGTGGTGATCGGAAAGGACACGCGACTGTCGTGTTACATGC
The DNA here is from genome assembly GCA_005768755.1 of Paracoccus denitrificans. GTDB lineage: Bacteria > Pseudomonadota > Alphaproteobacteria > Rhodobacterales > Rhodobacteraceae > Paracoccus > Paracoccus denitrificans_B. The sequence goes on from VAFL01000001.1 coordinate 287,455, forward strand.
TGGAGGCGGCACTGACGGCAGGGCTGACGAGTACCGGCATGAACGTGCTGCTGCTGGGGCCGATCCCGACACCGGCGGTCGGGTTCCTGACCCGGTCGATGCGGGCTGATCTGGGCATCATGATCTCGGCCAGCCACAATCCCGCACATGACAATGGCATCAAGTTCTTCGGACCCGACGGCTTCAAGCTGTCGGATGAGGCCGAATCCGAGATCGAAAACCTTGTCGCTGGCCAGATCCGTCCGGCCGAGCCGCAGAATATGGGGCGCCGCACATTGATCGAGGACGGTCGCGGCCGCTATGTCGAATACGCCAAGACCACATTCCCGGCCGGGCAACGGCTGGACGGGCTGAAAGTTGTGGTTGATTGCGCGAATGGTGCTGCCTACCGCGCGGCGCCGGATGTCCTTTACGAACTCGGCGCCGATGTGGTTCCGGTGGGTGTCAGCCCGAACGGGCGTAACATCAATGACGGCGTCGGCTCGACCCACCCCGAGGCAGCGGCGCAGGCCGTTCTGGATAATCGCGCCGATCTTGGGATCTGTCTGGATGGCGATGCCGACAGAGTGATCCTGATCGACGAAAAGGGCCGCGTCGCGGACGGCGATCAACTGATGGCGCTTATGGCGGGACGATGGGCGGAACAGGGCAAGTTGCGCAATGATGCGCTTGTGGCGACGGTAATGTCCAACCTTGGATTGGAACGCTTCCTTGCCGGGCGTGGTCTGCGGCTGGAACGCACCAAGGTCGGCGACCGCTACGTCGTGGAACGGATGCGCGAAGGCGGTTTCAACCTGGGCGGCGAACAATCGGGCCATATCGTCATGACCGACTACGCGACCACCGGCGACGGGTTGATCGCGGGGCTGCAATTTCTGGCCGCCATGGCAGATACAGGCCGCAGCGCGTCCGAACTTGTGCATCAGTTCGATCCGGTGCCGCAATTGTTGAAGAACGTGCGCTATGCGGCGGGTGCAGATCCGCTGGCGTCTGCCACGGTGCAACAGGCTATTTCGGCCGGCGAAACAAGGCTGACGGGAACGGGCCGGGTGCTGATCCGCAAGTCCGGGACTGAACCGCTGATCCGCGTGATGGCCGAAGCCGAGGACGAGGCGGTTCTGCGCGAGGTCGTCGAAAGCATCGTTGCGGCGGTCGAAGACGCCGCCTAAGCCACGCGCTCGGCCACGGGATCATAGTCGTAGATCCAGTCAAATCGGCTGGGCAATGTGGCCGGCGCGATGCGCGACAGCGCGCCAAGTCCCAGATGTGCGACAATCCGCGCCGGTCCCGTCAGGTGGTAGTTGCGTGCATTGCCGTTGGCGGCATTGATGACCTTGCGCACACGCGGCAGGCGCAGGGCCTGATAGCGGGCAAGGGCCGCGCCCTGATCGGGGATCGCGTCAAGGCAGGCGGCAAGAATCCATGCATCCTCGATCGCCATGACTGCGCCCTGCGCCATGAAGGGCAGGGTCGGATGGGCGGCATCCCCCAGGATCACATGCTTGTCGTCATGCCATCTGCTGGCGATCTCGTGCCGGAACAATCCCCAGATGCCGCAAGTCTCGACCCGCGACAGCCAGCCCGGCACGGGCCCTCCGAAATGGGCAAAGGCCGCACGAAGATTGGCCGGCTCATCCTGATGCGACCAGCTTTCCGCAACCCAGTCGGCGCGTTCCTGCACTGCCACGATGTTACGCAGCCCGCCGCCAAGCGGATAGCTGACCAGATGTCGCCCCGGCCCCATGAACACGCGCGCAAACGGGTCTTCGACCGGATCGGGGATCAGTGTCCGCCATGCGGTCTGCCCCGTGAAGAACGGAGTTTCCGGCCCGTTAAGCAGCGGCCGCACCACGCTGTGCAGGCCATCTGCGCCGACAAGAAGCGTGGCATCAGTCTGCAGGGGCATTGCGACCTGCTGACCGAACTGCAAGTCAGCGCCGGCCGCACGTGCCGCATCGCCCAGCACCTCGACCAGTCGGGCGCGCTGGATCATGCGGAATGCAGCGCCGGGCTGTCGTGTCGACAATGGAAGGACAGCGATCTGCCGGCCGGCGGCGCTGTGCATCACGACCCCTTCCGAGCGTACGGAGACCGAATCCACCGCCTGAGCCAGACCGAGTGCGTCCAGAACGCGCCCGGCATTCGGCGAAATCTGAAGGCCTGCGCCGACCTCTGTCTGGGCCGGAGCACGCTCCAGGACCGTTACTTGTGCCCCGCGCTGCGCCAATGCCGTGGCCGCTGTCAGCCCGGCAATTCCGCCGCCGATGACACAGACCTGTCGATTGCGAAGATAGTTGCTCAGCCCGAAATCCCCGCAGCTGGTATTTCGCAACCGATCAACGCCGCGGTCAGGCCGGCACGACGCCTGTTTTTCGTCGTCAAAAGGCGGCGGCACGAGATATCCGCCGCCCCACTTGCGTCAATCATGAGGCGACCCGAAGACTGGCCGCAAGGAAGCCGCATTCGGCCATCCCTGGCGGGCCGGTCACCGCGCCAGTTCGCGTCAGTCGTCGCGGTGCACACGTTCACGCCGCTCGTGCTTTTCCTGCGCGGCAAGGGTCATCGTCGCGATGGGGCGGGCATCCAGCCGTTTCAGGCTGATCGGTTCCCCGGTCATCTCGCAATAGCCGTATTCGCCATTGGCGATGCGGCGCAGCGCTGCGTCGATCTTGCCGACCAGCTTGCGCTGGCGGTCGCGGGTGCGCAATTCAAGCGCGCGGTCGGTTTCTTCGGATGCGCGGTCGGCCAGGTCGGGCACATTGCGGGCGCTGTCTTGCAAGCCTTCCAGCGTCTCTGCCGACTGTTCCATTAACTCGGCCTTCCAGGCCTCCAGCTTGCGACGGAAATATTCCAGCTGGCGATCGTTCATGAACGGTTCGTCTTCGGCTGGGCGATAATCATCGGGCAGGAAAATCTGCGGTTTCATACGTCCTCCGACGGGCCGAGGTGCCTGTCCCCCGATCCTCGCGCCCCCTTTAAGGGATGCGGGGGGGCTTGTCACTAGTTCAATGGTATCAAATGTAATCGCGCCTTCTTGCCGCTGGCCGGTGGGCTGGCTAGTGTCTGGGCGCCAAACGCAAGGAGTTCCAAGATGCGCTTTGCCTCGACCGAAAGCTACGTCGCGCCGCCAGATCTGACCATGGCGGTCAACGCCGCCATCACGCTGGAGCGGCCGTTGCTGGTCAAGGGCGAACCGGGAACCGGCAAGACCGAACTGGCGCGCCAGGTCGCCGCCTCGCTTGATCTTCCGATCATCGAATGGAACGTGAAGTCCACCACCAAGGCCCAGCAGGGTCTGTATGAATATGACGCCGTAAGTCGTTTGCGCGATAGCCAGCTGGGCGATGTGCGCGTGCATGATGTCGGCAATTACATCCGCAAGGGCAAGCTTTGGCAGGCGTTCGAGGCATCGGGCAAGACCGTTCTGCTGATCGATGAGATCGACAAGGCCGATATCGAATTCCCGAACGATCTTCTGCAGGAACTCGACCGGATGGAGTTTCACGTCTACGAAACCGGCCAGACCGTCACGGCAGTCCACCGTCCCGTCGTCATCATCACGTCAAACAATGAAAAGGAACTGCCCGACGCCTTTCTGCGCCGGTGTTTCTTCCATTACATCCGTTTCCCCGATGCGCAGGTGCTGTCAAATATCGTGGGCGTGCATTATCCGGGCCTGAAGCAGCGACTGCTGGATGAAGCCCTGCGCCAGTTCTTCGAGATCCGCGAGGTTCCGGGTCTGAAGAAGAAGCCATCGACCTCGGAATTGCTGGATTGGCTGAAGCTGATCCTGGCCGAAGACCTGTCACCGGAAGACCTGAAACGCGAACCCAACGAGATGCTGCCAAAGCTGCACGGGGCGCTGCTGAAGAACGAACAGGATGTCGCGCTGTTTGAAAAGCTGGCCTTCATTGCCCGGCGTCAGGGGCGCTGATCGCATGGATATTCGCGCGCTAAGATCATCAGACAAGGACCAGTGGCAGGCGCTTTGGCACGGTTACCAGACGTTCTACGGACATGCCGACAGGCCGCAGGCGTTCTTTGACACGGCATTCGCGCGGCTTCTGTCAGACGATCCGGTCGATTTTCAGGGCCTTGTGGCGGATGATGGCGGCAGGCTGCTGGGGTTGACGCATTTCGTCTTTCATCCGCATTTGTGGCGGCCCGAAGGTGTCTGCTATCTGCAGGACCTTTTCACCCTTCCCGACACGCGCGGCAAGGGCGTGGGTCGCGCCTTAATCGAGGCTGTTGCGCAGGCCGCCGAAGCACGCGGCGTGGGTGCAGTCTACTGGCTGACTTCCGAAGACAACTATGCGGGCAGAATGCTGTATGACCGCGTTGCCAGCCGCACATCCTTCATCAAGTATCAGCGTGACATTTCCTGAAAGGGCCAGCCTTGAAGACCATTCTTTTGCTGAACGGACCGAACCTGAACCTGCTGGGCAAGCGACAGCCCGAACATTACGGCCATGAGACGCTTGCCGATGTCGAAGCCCTTGCCCGCGCCAATGTCAGCGATGGGTTCGAAATTGCGGCCCAGCAGTCCAACTGGGAAGGTCAGCTGATCGACTGGATTCATGAGGCGCGCGGAAACGCCGCGGCCATCGTGATCAATCCGGGCGGGCTAAGCCACACTTCGGTGGCGCTTCTGGATGCGCTGAATGCCTTTGAGGGTCCGGTGATCGAGGTCCATATCAGCCAGATCCACAAGCGAGAGCCGTTCCGCCATCACTCCTATGTCAGCAACCGCGCCGACGCAGTGATCGCAGGATTGGGGATCGACGGCTACGGCGCCGCCGTGCGCCGGATCTGCAAGCTTCTGGGCTGAAAATCAGCCGTCGATCCGCTCAATCTCTCGTTTCAGCTGCGCGCTGACCTTTGCCCAAGCGCTGCTGGCCAGCCGTTCCTTGTGGGCATCAAGCGCCGCTTCATCGGCATAAAGCTCTTCGATCTGCCAGATCAGCGGATCGTCGGATTGCGCCGTCGCGAAGAACAGACAGCCCGGCTCGGCCCGGCTAAGCGCGACATGCTCGGGCAGGTGATCGAGGGCGATCTTCATCTGTTCCATATCGGCGCAGATCAGCTTGACCGACAATGCGATCTGACCGGGTTTTGGTTCAGGGCGACCAAGATTGGTCGGTGCCGAATGATCGTGCCCGCAAGTGCAGCTCATGGGGGAAGGCTCCGATTGAAAATATGTCGACGTCGCACCCATCAGAACGCATCCAGTCGTTCCGGGCAAGTCGAAGCAACCATTATCGCCAGACGATCCGGTCACGGCATACACCCATGCCAAAGAACATGGCTGCCGCAGCGGGGTGCATCGCCAACATGACGCGAAGTCATGGGGCGCGGCCGGAACCGTAGTTTCGAGGAAATCGTTGACTGCTCATATTCCCGACCTGACCACTGGTATTTACCAACCGTCATGGCCGGACCGATCATTGAAAGGTCCATCCCATGCAACCCATACGCTTCACGCCCGAAATCGAGCATGAGTCCGAAGACGAGCCGCAAATGGTGCGCGACATCGTCGAGCAGATGAATACAAGCGCGCGCAAGGCTTTCGAACATCATCGTCACGCCCATCGCGACGCCCATGCAAAATCTCATGCGATCCTGAAGGGCGAAATGACGGTTCACGGCGATCTGCCACCGGAACTTGCGCAGGGTATTTTCGCGCAGGCCCAGAGTTTTGAGGTCGTTGCCAGGCTGTCCTCGGCACCTGGCGACATCCATTCCGATGAGGTGCCCGCGCCGCGGGGCTTTGCCATCAAGGTGCTGAATGTGCCGGGGCAGCGCCTGTCGCCTGAAATCGACGGGGCCAATCAGGATTTCCTGATGGTGAACTTTCCGGTTCTGGCGTTTGGCACTATTCCGAAATACCAGAAGATGCTGGGCCTGCTGGAAAAGAACGCGCATGCCCCGGATTTCTTCCAGCGTCTTGTTGCCGGGGTGGCGCGCGGTGCAAAGGACATGGTCGAAGCGGTCGGCAAGGTGCCCGGCGCCACGCTGGAGGGGCTTGCGCGCGACAATAACCACCCGCTTGGCGAAACCTATCACACCCAGGCGGCGATACGTTTCGGCGACTACAGTGCCAAGCTGTCGCTGGCCCCGAAATCATCTGCGGTGCGCGCGCTGACCGGTCAGCCGGTGGATGATGTCGAATATTCCACGATGCGCGACGTGATCGGGCAGTTCTTCAAGCACGACGGTGCCGAATATGAATTGCGTGCACAGCTTTGCACCGATCCCGAGGCGATGCCGGTAGAGGACGCGGCCGTGCTGTGGTCCGAGGATGCGTCGCCCCACCGCACGCTCGCCACATTGCGCTTTGGCACACAGGACCCCTACAGCCCGCCGCGACAGGTCTTTGGCGATGACGTGCTGTCCTTCAATCCGTGGAACGGGGTCGCGGCGCACCAGCCGCTGGGTGGCATCATGCGCATCCGTCGCGCCGCTTACGAAAGGTCGAGCAGTTATCGCCACATCCAGAACGACCGCCCCCGGATCGAGCCGCAGGCCCTTTCCGATATTCCCGATTGAACCTCCCGCTCAAAGGAAAACACCATGACCCAGAGCAACGACCCCCGCCTTGCCGATGAAACGAGGTCCGAAGAAATTCGCCGCCGCGCGAAAGAGCTTGCAGCCGATCTGCCGCAACTGGCCAAGATCGCGCTGGAAAGCATGATCCGCGACCACAATCCCGACTATAAGGGCAGTGCGGTCAAGGCAGGTCGCGCCGGCATGCAGTCGGGCAATGTCTCGGAATTGACTGCCATTGCAAAGTTGAAGCCGGGCGGTGCGGACCGTCTGCGGCGCATTTTCGATCTGACCCATGGCAATATGGACGGCGCACAGCGGGTCTCGACGCTTCACGACATGCGCTTCGTTTTCTTTGATGACGACACACGCATCCTGTTTGCCACCACATATGACGGCGATTGGGACACTTATATCAACGACTTCGCTACCAAGATTCCGGGGCTGATGGATCTTCTGTTCGCCAATGTCGAGGGATGGCCGGGCATCGACAGCCCCGATGTGAAAGACTTCATTGCTGATCATCAGATAGACGCCGCGGGTTGGTTTGTCGCCAATCCCCAGGTCACGGTGGTCGATACGCGCCGCTATCAGCGGATGGAACATGCGCTGGAGGCGTTCCTGGAAAAGGCCCGGACGAACAATGACATGGACCCGACCACGCGCAAGGCACTGGACGAATTGAGCACCGCTATCGCGCAGCCCGAAGGGGTGGATTACTGACATGGGTATTCTTCAGGATCTTGCCGCCCGCTTTCGTTCTGAAAAGGTGAAACTGCAACTCGATGACATCCAGGCCCTGATCCTGCGGTCGCGGCCTGAACCCTATGTCGGCATTCACACGATGATTCATGTCGACGACGCCGCGGGTGGCCGCGACTTGCTGCGACGCCTTGCCGATCACGTGCCGGCTGCCTCTGGCTGGACCGATGAACTTGAATCGTGGACCGGTGTCGCGATCAGTTATGAAGGATTGAAGGCGCTTGGCCTTCCGGAAACGTCGCTCAGCACCTTTCCGCTTGCCTTCCAGCAGGGCATGGCCGGCCGTGCCGAGCAACTGCGCGACAGTGGCGAAAATGCGCCCGAAACCTGGGAGGACGCCTTTCAGCCCGGCAATTGCCATATCGCCCTGACCATTTATGCGCGCAATGACAGCGCGCTCGATCAGGTGCTGGCTAAGGCAGAGGCCGAGTTTGACAAATCCACTGGCGTGACAATCGTCGGAACGCACCGCTTCGGTGCTGATGAAGACGCGAAAAATCCGTTCGGCTTTCGCGACAGCATTTCGCAACCGCTTGTCGATGGCAGCGGCGTGGACGCTCTGCCCGGACAGGAACGCGCGATCGCACCCGGCGAATTCATCCTTGGGGAAAACAGCGAAACCGGCAGCCCGCTTGCCATGCCTGAACCTGAACCGCTGGGTCGCAACGGCTCATTTATCGTCCTGCGCAAGTACCAAAGCAGGGTTGGCGCCTTCAACGACTTCCTGCGCGACCAATCCCCCGACGAATCCGAGCAGGATTACATTGCCGCAAAGATGTTCGGTCGCTGGCAAAGCGGGGCGCCCCTGCCACTCGCGCCCGAAAGGGACGATCCTGAACTTGGCGCGGACCCCACGCGGAACAACGATTTTACCTATGAGGATGACCATCGCGGACTTGTCTGTCCGCATGCGGCGCATATGCGCCGGCTCAACCCGCGCGACAGTCAGTTAACCATTCTGACCGATGTGAACATCCACCGGATCATTCGCCGATCCTCGACCTTCGGACCGAAGTGGACCCGCGATGTCGGCGCGGAAGCGGATGCGCAGGAAGATCGCGGACTGTTCTTCATCTTCATCAGCGCGCGCGCATTCGACACGATCGAGTTCCTGCAGCAGGAATGGATCAACCGGGGCAATTTCGTGGACCTGGGCGAAGAACGCGATCCGATCGTCGGCCTGCATGAAGAACCGGGCAGCTTTACCATCCCAGAGACACCGGTGCGCAGGAAGGTAGACGGGGTCACGACCTTCAACCGTCTGCGCGGCGGTGAATACATGTTCATGCCGTCGCTGACCGCATTGCGTTGGATCGGCGAGGCCGGCTGGGAATAGCTGGTCACGGCGCGGCACCATTTCAAAGATCGGCCCGGCAAGCCATCATCGCCTGCCGGGCCGTTTTGATCTGACGGATATGTCACGCGAACCGTGCCCCGGTCAGGCTGCGCCCAACTGCAGCCCCAACCAACCGGCTGGTGTCATTCCCATTCGATTTTTTAATATCTAATAACTAATTCAAAATAATAAAAAAGTTTGTGCGTTGATCATCCGTCAGGCTGACCTTCAAAAAGTCCGCTCTTGAAATCAAAGAGTTTTTTGGGCCGGCAGCGAGACTCAACATTTCGTTATCTATCGCCGGTGTCGGAAGTTACTCGTATATCGGCTGCGAGTTGGCAAAGTGCTCGATGAAACTCCCTCTTGCATCTTTTGAAACGCTGTTGGCCCGTGCGCAGGTGCGAGGCGAAATCAGGGGCGGAGATGTTTGGGCACAGAGTTCTCGATCCTTGGCCCCGTTCTGGCAGGAATCCATTTCACCGAAATTCGGGCGACGGGGTCGACGAGCGCATTATGTGCAGGATGCTATGACCGACGCCGCAACGAAAGCCGAGACAGTTCGTTATTCGGCCGATACACTTCAGTGACTGGCAATGAGGCTTATAATCTCAAAAAGTACTTGAGCAGCGATACGGGCAGTCGCGTCATTTGCGTCATATTGCGGTGCGACCTCCACCACGTCGCCCCCGACGAGATTGATGCCCCGCAGACCTCTCAACAGATGTAACGCTTCGCGCGGAGACAGTCCTCCGACCTCGGGTGTGCCTGTGCCGGGGGCGAATGCAGGGTCGATGGCGTCGATGTCGAAGGACAGATAGGTCGGTCCATCGCCCACGATCCGTTTCGCGCGTTCAACGATCGCTGGGATGCCCAACCCGTCGATCTCCTCGGCATGGATGACGGTCATGCCGGAAGCATACGAAAACTCCCACAAATATTCCGCAGCGCCGCGAATTCCGATCTGAATGGTCCGCTGTGGGTCCAGCACGCCGTCCAGCACCGCGTTTCGCATCGGCCCGCCGTGGTGGAACTTGGTGCCATCGGTCTTGCCGCCTGTGTCGCAATGGGCGTCGATATGGATCAACCCAACCGGCCCGTGCCGACCGACCGCGCGCAAGACCGGGTGCGTCACGGAATGATCGCCGCCGACCGACAGGGGCAGCGCACCCGCATCCATGATCGCCGCGATATGGGCCTCGATATCCCGGTGACTTTGCGCAAGATCGTAACGGCTGGTGAATGGGCAGTCACCGATATCCGCCACCACCAATTCCTGCAGCGGCAAGCAATCCAGCGCATGGTTGTAGGGACCGATCCGGTCAACCATACGCACGGCGCGGGGTCCGAAGCGGGTGCCCGAGCGATTGGTGACACCCAGATCCATGGGCAATCCGGTAAGCGCAACCCTAAGGCCGTCCGGGCCGGGTCGATAGGGCGCACCAAGCAATGTCGGAATGCCGGCCCAGGGCATGGCGCGCTTGCCGCCTTCGCCCCGTAATTTGTCACCTATGTTCGCAAATCGCGAGTCATGGATGCGGTCGCCGTTTTCGCCACCGAACTTCTCTCGCAGCTGGTTCAGGTGGTTCTGATCAAAAGCCATGGCACGCTCCTGCGGCGCGGAGTGACATTGCATCCGGGCAGCGCCGTGTGCACCGGGATGGTGTGCGTTGGGGTGAATATCATCTGGCCCGCTCGTTCGCTTCAAAATGTTCGGTGATCTGCCGGCCCGTGGCGATCCAGACATCGTCGCGTTTGGCGATCTCGGCCAGGAAATCGCGCAGGATCCGCCAGCGCATCGGGCGGCCGGATACTTGCGGATGCAGCACCATCGTGGTGACGCCGCCCCAGTCGTGGGTGCCTTCGAACTCCTCTCGCCAGATGGGCAGGATCGCGTCGCGCCCGAAGATGGGCCGGGAATCAAGACGGCTTGTCATGCCGAAATTCCAGTCGTCGAAGGCATAATTCACGGGGATCTCGATCGGGCCGGGTCGACCATCCGCAAGCTGGTGACGGTAGGGGCGGATGTCGTCGCGGAACGAACTGGAATAGCGGATTCCGCGATCGCTGAGATATGCCAGCAGTTCGGGGAAGTTCTCGCCCGAGGGGGCGCGGTATCCGACTGGCGTGACGCCCAATCTGCTGCGCAGTGCGTCCAGCCCGCGGTCGATTTCTTCATACGCGTCTTCCAGACGGTTGCGGTCGGGACATTTGTGCAGATAACCGTGATGCCCGATTTCATGGCCTGCCGCGACGATGGGCTCACAGGCGGCGGTATGGGCTTCGGCCGTCCAGCCGGGGATGAAAAAGGTTGCATTCAGGCCCAGGTCGTCCAGCATCTCCACTATCTTCGCGATGCCGACCCGTTCGTCGTAACCGCCATGAGAGGTCGTCACCATCCGGTCCACGTTTTCCGGTCGGTTGCCGATCCATGCGGTTTCCGCATCGACGTCGAAGCCAATGAACAGGGCACTTTTCTTTCCGTCCGGCCACGCGAAGGCCGGGGCTGGCGGTGCAGGGTTCAGGGGACGCGGCGTCAGGTCATGGGTCATGCGATCCTCAGGAAAATATCGGGCGGCTCAGTCCGTTGGCGGTCAGAAGGGTCATCAGCTTCCAGCAATCGGGCTGTTCTTCGATCGTTGTCAGAAACGCCGCCAACCTGCTGTATTGATCCGCATCCAGAACCATCCCGGCAAGCGTATCGAACTTCTCGCGGATGGCCGTGTCGCGCATCGGGCGTTCGGAAGATCCTGTCGCACGCGGGACCATGTGGCTGGTTTGGCTGCCGTCCGAAAAGGTCAGGGTCACGATGGGTTCGCTCATCTGTTCCATCGCGGGGTCAGGATGAAAGCGGATCTGCGGCAGGAAGCTGGCAATGCGTGGGTCGCGGCGGGCCTTGGCCGCATATTGTGACAGCCCAACCTCGCCAAAGATCTTTTGCGCCGCCAAGGCGTAGCCAAGGCTCATTTGCGCGCCGGCCAGCGTGTCCAGCTGTGCTTTGCCACACATGTCCATCAGGAAGGGGCTAAGCCGCAAGTCAATGGTGGCGACCTCTGCCGCTGACACACCCCGTTCGGCCAGCATGTCGGCAACGGCATCAATCGCCGAATGCGCCCCCCGGCAGGCAGCATAAGGCTTCAGCGAGGCGCGTTCGATCTTCCAGTCCTGTCCGAGGTTTGATGAAAGCTCGACAGGTTTGGCCTCGACTCGCGCATAGCTTCGGAAAAATCCGCCCCAGACATCGTCGAAAACACAAGAGGGGCCCTTGATCCCGGCGCGCGCCAGATCTGCCGCCAGCAATCCACCTTCTGCCGCGCGCCCGGCATGGATTTTCTTCGCCTGACTGCCGTCGTGGATGAATGCCCACAGCCCTGACGAAAAGCTGGTCGCAAGCGTGATCGCGTGATGCGTCATCTGACGGTCATAGCGGCGCAGGCGTGAAACCGCCGCAGCAGCCGCCAGTGTCCCGCAAGTCCCGGTCGAATGCCAGCCAGCGCCGTTATGCACGCCGTAACCGCCCGAAGCGTCAAGGATGCGCCGTCCGACCTCGTATCCCGCACAAAGCGCCGCCAGAAAATCCGCGCCATTGACCGATCCATCGGAACCGGAAAGTGCGGCCAGTAGCGCGGGCAGAACAACCGCGCCTGTGTGATCGCAGCCCCCGGAATCGTCCAGTTCGAACACATGGGCAGCGATGCCATTGACTAATGCTGCATCGCGGGCCGCAGCAGGTTGGCAAGTTCCCAGCAGGAATGCCGGACCCGTAGCAGCGATAATTTGCGCTGCCCGAAACTCTGTAGAGCGGGTGCCAGCGAGCGCTGCGCCAACGGTGTCCATCAGGTGCAGCTTCAATCGGTGGCGGATATGGGATGGGATTTCATCGGCGCGCAGCCCTGCGCAAAACGCTGCCAACGCTTCGCTGTGGGCAGGGGCAGTTTCGGCGGTCTTGGCTGTATCTGCTTTCATGGTCCGCACCCGGGAAAGATGGGCGGCCCCGACCTGCGCCGGGGCCGCTTCGTATCACTTGGCAGGTTCGCCGTTGATCAGGACGCCATCCAGCATCGCGCCGGTCAGGCCGTGCTTTTCAAAGATGGCCTTGTATTCGCCCGATTCCATCAGCGCTGCCAGCGCTCCCGCCACCGCATCGCGCAACTCGGCATTTTCCTTCGAGAAGCCGATGCCCTGATGAACCGAGGTGAATGGCTCTCCCACGATGGCATAGGTGTCGGGCTCAAGGTTCAGCAGGTAGGGCAGCGTTTCCGAACCCTGCACGGCGCCATCCAGCCGGCCTTGCTTCAGCTGTGCCCGCGCATCAGCAGAGCCTTCGGTGCCAACCACCTTCAGCGGTTCATGCCCCTTGCCCTCGCAATTCTCGGCGCTCCATTTCGCGGCTTCGTCGGGGAAGGATGTGCGGCGGCTCATCCCGACCGTCTTGCCGCAGAAATCGGTGATATCCTTGAACTCCTCGGCCCGCGCGGCAGAGGTGTAGAACTGCGCGCCCGAGGACATATAGTCGACGAAATCCATCGTCTCGCGCCGCGACGGCAGATCGCTCATCCCACTGAGGATCATGTCAGCCCGGCCGGTGTTCAGCGATGACACCATCTGTTCAAAGCCGATTTCGGACCACTCAATTTCGGTGCCAAGCTGGGCAGCAAGTGCGAGGCCAAGATCGATATCGACGCCCATCAATTCGTTCGTCGCAGGGTCCTTGTATTCCATCGGCGGATAGTTGGGCTGGTTGGCCACGACCAGTTTGCCCTTCTCGGCATATGCAGCGGGAAGTTCCGCATGGGCAGCAACGGCGAGCATGCAGGCAGAGGCGGCGAGGATAGCGTTGATTTTCATTGTCGTTCCTTCCTGTTGGTGGTCTTGGGTTATCGGTGAACGGCGCGAAGAAAATCGGCCGTCCGCGGGTTGTCGGGTTGGGTAAGGACTTGCGCGGAGGGGCCGTATTCGATCAGCTTGCCTCCATCCATGAAGGCAGTGTTGTTGCTGACGTTGCGTGCAAACCCCATTTCATGGGTCACGACGATCATGGTCATGCCGGACGCCGCCAGATCATTCATCACGTCCAGCACTTCGGCCACCAGTTCGGGATCAAGCGCCGATGTTGGTTCGTCAAACAGGATCAGCGAGGGCCGCATCCCAAGCGCGCGGGCGATTGCCACCCGCTGCTGCTGACCGCCCGACAGTTCTGCCGGATAGCTGCTGGCCTTGTCGGCCAGCCCGACACGTTCCAGCAGGGCTGCGGCACGTTCACGTGCCTCTTTCGGCTTTTCGCCCAAAACCTGCACCGGACCTTCGATCACGTTTTCCAGCGCCGTCTTGTGCGGAAACAGGTTGAAGCGTTGGAACACCATGCCGATCTTGCGGCGCTGGCGCGAGATTTCGCTGTCATTCATCTCGTGCAACTTTTTGCCGTCGCGGCGATAGCCGATCAGTTCGCCATTCGCCCAGATCGCGCCTGCGTCGATGCGTTCCAGCAAGTTGATGCAGCGCAGAAAGGTGCTTTTGCCTGATCCCGAAGGCCCGACGATGCAGCACACCTCGCCCTTGCGGACTTCCAGGCTGACGGAATCGAGTGCCGTGAAATCGCCGAATTTCTTCGATACGTCGACGGCCTTGACCAGTATTTCGTCTGACATTGCGTCCCCCTTACAGTCGGGTGCGGCCGCGGGTGCCGCGGGCGTAATAGGCTTCGATCCGCGATTGGATCATCGACAGGATGGTAACGATGACGAGATACCAGAAGCTGGCGACGAGCAGCAATTCCAGCACGCGCGTATTGGCGTAATAGATGATCTGCGCGTTGTGCAGGATTTCCGAATACTGGATGACCGACGCCAGCGAGGTCAGTTTGACCATGCTGATCACCTCGTTCCCGACGGGCGGGACCATGACGCGCATCGCCTGCGGAAGAACGATGCGGCGCAGGGCTTGCATGCCAGTCATGCCGATCGTCCGCGCGGCCTCGTACTGGCCCTGATCTACCGACAATAGCCCGCTGCGCACCACCTCTGACGTATAGGCGCCTTGCTGGATGCCTAGCCCAAGCATCGCGGCGACGAACGGGGTCATCACATCGACCGTGTTGAACGAAAACAGACCCGGTATTCCCATGGTCGGGAAGATCAAAGCCAGGTTGAACCACAAAAGCAGCTGTAGCAGCGCGGGTGCGCCACGGAAAATCCAGACATAGATGCGCCCGATCCATTCCAGCACCGGGTTGCCCGAAATCCGCATGATGGCGATGATCACGCCCAGAACGATGCCAAGCGTCATCGCGACCACAGTCATCAGCAGTGTGTTCCAGATCCCCTCGACAATGGCGGGGGCGAACAGGAATTGGCCGACGACCGGCCATTCGATCTGCCCGACGACAAAGGCGCGGATCAGCAACGCCACCAGCAGAAGGACGATGGCGGCAAAAATATTGCGACCCAGATGCCTGCGGGGCACCAGTTCAAGATGGGCGACGTCATGGGCCGAGCGGTTCGATTGCGGAAGCGCGCTGTCATTCATGCGACTGTCCTTTCGCGGCCCGCAAGGGCGGAGCCTTGCAACGGCGTTTCGGCCCATTTCCGTTGCGCTGTGCACGCATTCGAAAACTCCGCCAGTTGTTCGCGGACGCGATCTGGCGCGGTGCTGCCAACGCCTTTGCGGGCAGCGATGGCACGGGTCGGATCAATTGCCTCCAGCACATCTGGTTTCAAGGCCGGGTCAATCGCGGGCAGGTCGTCCGCAGTCAGCCCTTCCAGTTCGATGCCGCGTTGTTCGCAATAACGGACGGTCGCGCCTGATACTTCATGGGCATGGGAAAACGGAACACCCTGGCGGACCAGCCAGTCGGCGACTTCTGTCGCAAGGGTAAAACCTTTCGGCGCATCCTCGGCCATGCGTTCGGTGTTGAAACGCATGGTCGCGACCATGCCGGTGAAGGCGGGCAGGATCAGGTCCAGCAGGTCCAGCGTCTCGAATATGTTGCGCTTATCCTCGGCCAGATCTCGGTTATAGGCGAGCGGCATCGCCTTCAGCGTCGCCATCATTCCGGTCAGATTGCCGATCATCGTGCCGGACATGCCGCGCGTCAGTTCAGCAATATCGGGATTCTTCTTCTGCGGCATGATCGACGAGCCCGTCGAAAATGCGTCATCCAGCCGCAGCCACTGAAACTGGCGCGACGCCCAGATGCAGATCTCCTCGGACAGGCGCGACAGGTTCACGCCCAGCATCGCAGTTGTGAACAGAAACTCTGCCACCACGTCGCGGCTTGCCACAGCGTCGATGGAGTTCTCGCAAGGCGCCGCATAACCAAGCTCGGACGCCGAGGCGAAGCTGTCGCCCGCAAAGGCCGTGCCCGCCAGTGCCGCCGCCCCCAGCGGATTGCGATCAAAGCGGCGGTCCCAGTCGATCAGCCGGTCGATGTCGCGCCGGAAGGACTGTGCATGCGCCATCAGCTGGTGGCCCAGTGAAATCGGCTGCGCGGGTTGCAGATGGGTAAAGCCCGGCATCAGGTCGTCGACATGTGCCGTGGCCTGTGCGGCAAGCGCGTCCTGCAGGGCCAAAACCTGTGCAGCAATCTGTCGGGCCTTGCGGCGCAGATAAAGGCGGGTGTTATTGGCCGTCTGGTCATTGCGAGAGCGGCCCGCGCGCAGTTTGCCACCAAGCGGGCCCAGCCGTTCCATCAACAGGCGTTCGTGAAAGGTATGGACATCCTCGTCCGACGGAATGGGGCGTTGCCGCCCGGCAGCTACATCATCCTCGATCGCATCCAGCGCCTGCAAGATCTGGTCCAGTTCGGCCTTGGTCAGGACGCGGGCGCGGGCTATTTCGCGGGCATGCGCACGCGAGCCGGCAATATCTTCGGGCGACAGTCGGAAATAGGTCGGGTGCGCCCGCGACAACATCGTCAGTTCTTCGGAGGGTCCGCTTGAAAATCGTCCGCCCCAAAGAAGCTTTGATTGCTCGGTCATGCGTCCCTCCAGCTTGGTTGTCGACGCGTTAGCTGAAGCATGGAACCCGACAGCCAACTTGCGCAAACGCAAAGAATCGCTAACCCTATGACAAAACCGACTAGCGGCGATAAGGGTGCTTTTCTTTGCGTCACTCCCCTGCTCCGATGCCTTCGATGACGGCACTGCGTGTCTTGACTGCGATTGCAGAGCGAGGTTCAACTGCAGCAGCAGCGGATAGCATTCACCTATCGCAAAGCGCTGTCAGTAAACAGCTTTTAACCGTTGAAGACCTGCTTGGCGCAAAGCTTTTTCATCGGCTGCCCACGGGAATGGTTCCGACAGATCTGGGGCAGATCTATATCGCGCAAGCCCGCGTCGCGATTGCCGCCATGCAGGAGGCGGCTTTTCAAGCGGCGAAGCTGAAGGCCGATCCGAATATTCTACGTCTCAAGGTGCTGCCTATTTTCGGGGACCGCTGGCTACTGCCGAGGTTCGAGGATTTCAGCCAGCAATATCCGCATATTGAGGTTCGATACACCACCCATTCCGCAGATGCCTCGAACGAGCAACCGGATGGCGTATTCATGTTCGGCCGCGCACCCGCTTCGGGCGTCGACGCCCTTTATCTGTTTGGTCGAGACGTGCGCCTGATCTGTACGCCGGGCTATTGGACACGGCTCGACAAGAGCGAGACTTTGGATGCCTTGGCGCGAGGGACCATATTCGAGCACCCAGGTACGCCACTGTTCTGGTCAGATTTGGTAGAAAGCAATGGAAGGCCGGGACTTGTGCCTCGGCGGGCCACACGGTTCGAGTACTATACGCTTGTGCTTCGTGCCGCGTTGTCAGGGCAGGGTCTGGCGCTTGTCCCGCTAGAGTTGGTTGCAGCGGAACTCGCCTCCGGCGAGTTGGTGAATCCGGGCTGCTTGGGTTATGAATGCGACTTCGGCTATTGGTTCACGATTCCCGACGACCGCGTTCGTTCCCCGGCGCTGAAGGTGTTTCGCGGATGGCTTGAAAGCCGGCTCGTCCCCTACACAGCCAACTGACAGACTTCACAATTTCAATAGGTCCGAACGACTAAAATGAATGAGGTGGTCCGACATGTTTCTGGACATTTTGCATTGATCCTAGGGAACCAACCGAGCCTTTTCGATATCCAGATGGAGCTGTGTCAATGGTCAGAGTTTTCTGGACTGCGGGGGCAGTTTCGTAGCGGAGGCTCTGGTTCGGTTTCTGTCCAAGCTTAGCCAGCTGCTGCTCGGTGCTGCAACTGGTGTTGTCTGATTGTCTGTTTCTTGAACTTCTTGCCCATCTTCAAAGATCATCGCGCCGCGGCCATGATAGACGTCGGCTGGTGTCATGTTGGCCATGCTTTCGTGGTATCGATGAGTGTAGTAGTCGTCCACGAAGGCGTGATTGGCCCCACCTGATTGGTCCACTATGATTGTTAGTGCATGACCAGTCTGCGGTCCATCGGCGCGATGGTTTCCAGGGCTGCCGGGCGATAGCCGAGTGCACTTTGTGGGCGTTTGGTGTTGTAGTGTTTCCTCCATTCCTCGGTCAGGTTCTGTGCCTCGCGCAGGCTGTAGAAGGTCTCGCCATTCGGGAATTTTTCGCAGAAACGGACGTTGAAGCTCTCGCAGTGACTGTTCTCCCAAGGTGACCCGGCTCCATATAGGCCGTCTTTGCGCCGACGGCGGCGACAGGATGGGCCAAAATCATTCCCACTCGATCGTTCCCGGCGGCTTGGACGTTATGTCATACGTCACGCGGTTGATGCCCTTGACTTCATTGATGATGCGGGTCGCGGTTTCGCCAAGAAAGTCGTGGCTGAAGGGGTAGTAATCAGCGGTCATCCCATCGACCGAGGTTACCGCACGCAAGGCACAGGCATAGTCATAGGTCCGGCCATCGCCCATCACGCCGACCGTCTTTACAGGCAGGATCGCCACGAATGCTTGCCAGATATCGTCATAAAGTCCGTGTTTGCGGATCTGATCAATATAGACGGCATCGGCTTTGCGAAGGATGTCCAGCTTGTCGCGCGTCACCTCTCCGGGGCAGCGGATTGCCAGACCCGGACCGGGGAAAGGGTGGCGGCCGATGAATTTCTCGGGCAGGCCCAGTTCGCGGCCAAGGGCGCGGACCTCGTCCTTGAACAACTCACGCAGGGGTTCGACCAGTTTCAGGCCCATCTTTTCAGGCAGGCCGCCGACATTATGGTGCGATTTGATGGTGACTGACGGCCCGCCCGAAAAGCTGACGCTTTCAATCACGTCAGGATAAAGCGTGCCCTGGGCCAGAAACTCGGCGCCGTCGATGTCATTGGCGTATTTCTGGAACACGTCGATGAACAGTTTGCCGATGGTCTTGCGCTTGACCTCGGGGTCGCTGACGCCTTCCAGCGCGCCGATGAACAGATCGGCTTCGTCGGCATGGATCAGCGGGATGTTGTAGTGATCCCTGAACATGGTGACGACTTCGTCAGCTTCGTTCAGGCGCAGCAAGCCGTGGTCGACGAAGACGCAGGTCAGGTTGTCGCCGATGGCTTCATGGATCAGGACCGCCGCGACCGAGGAATCGACCCCGCCCGACAAACCGCAGATGACTTTCCGGTCGCCGACCTGTTCGCGGATCTTGCGGATCGCTTCCTCGCGGTACGAGGCCATGGTCCAGTCGCCCGTGAAGCCTGCCTCGCGGACGAAGTTCTCATAAAGCTTTGCACCGTTCGGGGTATGGTGCACCTCGGGGTGGAATTGCACCGCGTAGAAGCGGCGCGCCGGATCGGCGGTAACGGCGAAGGGGGCACCGGGCGAGGTGCCGAAGACCTGAAAACCGGGCGCAATCTTCGAGACATGGTCGCCATGGCTCATCCAGACCTGTTCGCGGCTGTCGACATTGGCGAACCAACCGTCAAGCAGGGACAGGCGTTCGTCGGTGGGTGTCACGAAGGCGCGGCCGAATTCGGCGGTTCCGTGCCCGCTTTCGACCATACCGCCCAGTTCCTGCATCATCACCTGCTGGCCATAACAGATGCCAAGGATCGGCACGCCCATGTCGAACGCAACTGCAGGCGGGCGTGGCGATCCGGGGCGGGTGACACTGTCCGGACCGCCCGAGAAGATGATGGCTTGCGGATCGAACTCTTTCAGGAACGTCTCGGTAACGTTCTGATAGGGATGGATCTCGCAGTAAACATTCAGCTCGCGCAGGCGGCGCGCGATCAGTTGCGTCACCTGAGAACCGAAATCGATGATGAGAAGGCGCTGATGCTGGGTCATGTCCGGCATTTACGGTGCCACAGGGTGGCTGGCAAGGGCGCTGCGTTGCCAGGTCGGCGCAGGAACCGTTTCTCTCGTGGTGGCGTTGTGAATTAGACTTCGGAAACAACAACTTGATTCGCAGGAGAGGTTAGCATGTTCCGCCAGCTGTTCGGCCCTTTGACGATAGCCCTTTCCAGCAGCGTGCTGGCGCTTGGTGCCTGTTCGCCTGAAAACCTGGCCACGGCCGGCGACAGTGCGCGGACCGTTTCGATCTCGCCTATGGGGGATCCCACGCTTCCGGCGCCTGCGGTCGAATCCCTGGGTCCGACTTGCGCCGCTGCCGATCCCGCAATGGTGGCACAGATGCAGGAACGCATGAACGCCGAACGCGTCGCGCTTGGCCGGTCCCCCTTGGAATTCGTGGATAACCTGACCTTCGCGGCGCAGGCCCATGCGTGCGATATGGCGACGATGGGGCGGGCGACGGTCGCCGGCTCGAACGGGTCGTCGGTCGTGCATCGCGTGCGCGCGGTCGAATATTCCGCCTGTTCATCTGCGCAGTTGATCGGCCGCTCTGGCGATGCCTACAGCCAGATGAGCACATGGATGGGTCATGAACCTGATGAAGAGGTGCTGGTTCACCAGAAATTCGACGATGCGGGGGTGGGTGTCGTCAATATGGGTGGCCGGCTGTGGTGGTCGGTCGTCATGGCGGACGATTGCCGCTGATTACGACGCCCGTCCGATCTGAACGCGATTATAAAAAGGGCCCCATGTGGGGCCCTTGTGCTTTTTGCTGCGAGCCCGAGCGGCACGTCTATTTCTCCGGCACCAACCCGCGCGGAGAGAAGCGCAGAACCAGCAGCAGGATCAACCCCATGGCGATGAAACGCATATGCGGAGAGCTGTCCAGCAGGTGCTGTTTCACCACGCCGTCACTCATCGGGCTGGTCAGCAGCGAGATCAGCTGAGGGCCCCAGCTTTCAGCTTTGATCCACAGGAACCAGATCAGGATGCCGCCAAGTGCCGCGCCCCAGTTGTTGCCGGAACCGCCGACAATCACCATGACCCAGATCACGAAGGTATAGCGCAGAGGGTTATACTGCGTGGGCGCCATCAGCCCGTCCTGCGTGATCATCATCGCGCCCGCCAGCCCCATCAGGGCGCAGCCGATCACGAAGATCTGCAGATGCCGTCCTGTCACGTCCTTGCCCATGGCCTCGGCCGCGACCTCGTTGTCGCGGATGGATCGCATCATGCGACCCCATGGCGATTTCAGCGCCAGCTCTGCCAGCAGGATCAGCACGATCAGCACCGTGCCAAACAGACCCGCATAGCAAAGCTTGACCCAGATCCCCGACAACTCGCCCGAGTTCATGCCCCAATTGGCGGCGCGCTGAACGAAATCCGGGTCTTGTTGCAGGTTGATTTCATAGGGAACGGGCCGCGGGATCGAGGTCACGTTCTTCACGCCGCGCGCAAGCCATTCCTCATTGCGCAGGACGGCGACGATGATCTCTCCGATGCCAAGCGTCGCGATCGCCAGATAGTCCGACCGCAGACCAAGTGCGACCTTGCCGACGCCCCAGGCCGCTGCGGCCGCAAACAGCGCGCCGACCGGCCAGGACAGCAGCACCGGCAGGCCAAGGCCGCCAAGGTTGCCGAATTGTGCCGACTGGTTAGCCTCGATCGCATCGGCGGCCGGGTCGAACAGCCAGCGATAGGCGGCAAAACCGATGACCAGAACGGCGATGATGGCCGGCACCCGCCATTTCCGGGACGTCCGCTGCCATGTCTGCGCCGCCAGCGCCAGCGTCCCCAAGCCTACGATTACCGCTGCGACCATGCGCAGTCCGCCCGCACCCCAGCCGCCATCCACCGGCGCGGTCGAGATCAGCACCGGGGCGAGACCCCCGATGGCCACGAAACCCACAACACCAGAGTTGAACAGCCCCGCATAGCCCCATTGCATGTTCAGCCCAAGCGCCATGATGGCCGAGATCAGCCCCATGTTCAGGATCGCAAGCGAGGTGTTCCACGACCCGGTAAACAACGCATTGCGCGTCGTGCCTTCCAGAACGAACAGCAACGCGACGATGCCGAAGAACAGCGGTGCGCGCCACTTGCTGGAGGCTTCTGCCTGACGAGAGGTTGCCATGTCAGGTCCTCCTTACACGGATTTGCCGCGGAACAGGCCGGTCGGCCGGAACAGCAGGACGATGATGAGGATGACGAAGCTGACGGCGAACTTGTACTCGGTCGACATCAGCTGCAGCAGCGAAGACCCGGTATCGAACCCCAGATATTCCACGACTTTTTTCCAGGGATAAGTGATTGCGACCTCGGAAAAGGCGACGATGAAGCCGCCCGCGATTGCCCCTATGGGGCTGCCCAGACCGCCAACGATGGCGGCGGCAAAGATCGGCAGCAGGATCTGGAAATAGTTGAAGGGCTGGAACGCCTTGTCCAGGCCGTAAAGCACGCCGGCAATGGTCATCAAGGCGGCGGCGATGATCCAGGTCAGGCGCACGACGCGTTCAGGGTCGATGCCTGACAGCAGGGCCAGATCCTCGTTATCGGAATAGGCGCGCATGGCCTTGCCCGATTTGGTGCGATTCAGAAACCAGAACAGCGCCCAGAC
Source organism: Paracoccus denitrificans (assembly GCA_005768755.1). GTDB lineage: Bacteria > Pseudomonadota > Alphaproteobacteria > Rhodobacterales > Rhodobacteraceae > Paracoccus > Paracoccus denitrificans_B. Next base: position 309,958 of record VAFL01000001.1, read on the forward strand.
CACCAGCACTGCGACCACAAGCGTGATCAACTGCGTCGTGCGAAGCGCCAGCCCCTCAGATAGGCCCGACCATTCGCGGAAATCGCGGACATTGATGACGAAACGGGCGCCATCCGCGAAGTTGATCTGGTCGACGCCGATCAGAAGGCGCGTCAACCCGTTCATGATGAACATGATCCCGACGGACGCCATCACCAGAATGATCGGGTCGGATTTCTTGCGCCGATAGAAGCGATAGACTGCGCGATCCGTTGCCAGCACCATCAGCGCGCAACCGGCGATGCCGATCGGCAGGGCCAGCAGGGCTGTCGGCAGTGGTCCCAGCGAAACACCGTATTCCTGAAGCTTCCAGGTTGCGATGATGGTGATCGCCGTGCCGAAAGCCATGGTGTCGCCATGGGCGAAATTCGAAAACCGCAGGATACCGTAGATCAGCGTCACCCCAAGCGCGCCAAGCGCAAGCTGCGCGCCATACGCGGCGGCAGGGATGAAGACAAAGTTCAGGAAAGCCACAAGGGCATTGAGGATATCCATTACTGGGCGACCTCACACGAGCCGGTATAGCTGATCGCACGGACCGGGTACGTCTCCTGAACCGTGTAGACAGCGTTCCGGTCCGTATCGACGGTCATCATGTGCTGCAGCAGGTCGGAGCTGTCCTCGCTGCTGTTTTCGGTCGAATAGGCCCGCACGATGCCCTCGGCCAGTACGGCCGAGAAGGCCATCGGGCCAAGATCGTCTTCCCACTCGGCTTCCGCCAGACCGGCACCATCGCTCATCACGGTCAATGTACCCGGATAGCTTGACTCCTCGCACGCGCCATCGGTGCATTGGCTGGTAAAGTTGCAGTTAAGCCGTGTTGCGGTGGCGTCGGGCATCCCGCCATCAGGCGCGACATCTGAAATCGGCGCAATTGCGTCGACCGGGGCCTCACCGGCAGGCGGCAGGTCTTCGACAGTCGTCGGCGGCAGCGGTTCATTCGGTGCCGCATCCTGCGCAAAGGCGGGCAGGGCGCAGAAAACCGTGGCGGTTGCGATCAGTCGCAGATTCAAGGGGTGCATGGTCTCAACCTCCCAGAAAGGTGCGGCGCACCTCGTCATTTTCCATAAGTTCCTTGCCGGTGCCGGTATGGGCATTCGCGCCCTGCACCAGCACATAGGCCTTGTCGGCGATGTTCATCGCCTGCTTGGCGTTCTGTTCGACCATCAGGACAGGCAGACCGCCGCGCGCGATGGCGATGATGCGGTCAAAAAGTTCGTCCATCACGATCGGCGACACGCCTGCAGTCGGCTCGTCCAGCATCAAAAGGCTGGGCCGCGTCATCAGCGCACGGCTTACGGCGACCTGCTGGCGTTGGCCGCCGGACAATTCGCCCGCCGCCTGCTTGCGCTTGTCGGCGACGGCCGGGAACAGGTCATAGACCTGCGCCATGGTTTCGCGGATATCGTCGTCGCGGATGAAGGCACCCATTTCCAGGTTTTCCTCGACCGTCATCGAGGGGAAGATGTTGTTCACCTGCGGCACGAAGCCCATCCCCGCCTTCACCCGGTCCTGCGGGTTCAACTGGGAAATATCCGTGCCGTTCAGCCGGACAGAGCCTTCGCGCAGATTGAGCATGCCAAACAGCGCCTTCATTGCGGTCGATTTTCCTGCCCCATTCGGCCCGACGATAACGGCGATCTCGCCCTTCTCGACAGCAATGGTGCAGTCGTGCAGGATATCGGGCCCCTTGCCATAACCGCCCGTCATGTTCTCGCCGATCAGGAACGGATCACCCGCCTTTCCCGCGCCAACCGGGCCAGAGCGGCGGGTTCCGTCGATCTCGCCGCGCCCGTGCTGGTTCACGATGGACGCATCCCGGCTGTTGCCATAGGGATCTTTATCGCTCATGCGCCGATCATCTCCTTGTTCTTCAGTCCGCGGCCCAGATAGGCCTCGATCACGGCTTCGTTCTGCATGATGCTGTCGGCGTTGCCCTGCGCCAGCACCTTGCCTTCGGCCATGACGATCACCGGATCGCAAAGCTTGCCGATGAAATCCATGTCATGCTCGATCACGCAGAATGTATATCCGCGCTCCTTGTTCAGGCGGATGATGGCGTCGGCGATGGTGCCCAGCAATGTGCGGTTCACGCCTGCGCCGACCTCGTCCAGAAAGACGATCTTGGCATCGACCATCATCGTGCGGCCCAACTCCAGCAGTTTTTTCTGGCCCCCAGACAGGTTTCCGGCCTTTTCGTCGGCGACATGGCTGATCGTCAGGAAGTCCAGAACTTCGTCCGCCTTCTGACGAAGCGCCGCTTCCTCGTCCCGGATGCGGCCCCGTTTCAGCCAGGTGTTCACCAGCGTTTCGCCTGTCTGGCGCGGCGGCACCATCATCAGGTTTTCGCGCACCGTCATCGAGGCAAATTCATGCGCAAGCTGGAAGGTCCGCAGCAGGCCCTTGTGAAACAGTTCGTGCGGGGCAAGCCCCGTGATGTCTTCGCCGTCCATGATGACGCTGCCTTCAGTGGGCGCGTAAACCCCGGCGATGACGTTGAATAATGTTGACTTGCCGGCCCCGTTAGGCCCGATCAAGCCGGTGATCGAACCGGTCTCGATGGTCAGGTCAGCGCCGTCCACAGCGGAGAATCCGCCGAATTTCTTGTGCAGGTTTTCAACCCGGATCATTACATCCCCGTCGTCCAAGATGATGTATCAATGCCAAGCGCTTGTTCATTTAGAGTATTATTTTTCAGCGCCTTTTTCCATCGCAAAAGGCCCGGCGCTGAAAAGCGCCGGGCCGGATTTGCTATGGATCGATCAGTGGAAGCCCACGACTTCCAGTGCGCCGTCCGTGATGGTGGTTTCGCGGAAGGACCCGGCACTTTCGCCCGGTTCGACCAACTCGACCGAGGACGCGCCGACATAGTCGATATCGGTGCCCGCTGCCAGCAGCTCCAGACCCTTGGCAAGTTCACCCGGCAGGATCGGCTCGCCCGGGGCGTTGGCGACTTCCATCACCTTTTCCTTGGCGGCAGCCGGATCAGACGACTTCGCGGCCTGCATCGACAGCAGGATCAGCGCGGCAGCGTCATAGGCTTCGGCCGAATAGGGTGAAGACGGATCGAAGCCGGCGGCTTCAGCCAGTTCTTCGAACTTGGCACGACCGTCGCCTTCCGCAGCCGGGTTGATCCCGATCGAGCCGTCGATTTCCGTTCCGAAACGTTCGACCAGGGCATCACCGATCATCCCATCCGGGAAGATGAACTTTTCGAAAGCGCCCGTATCCAAGGCGCCACGCGTCACGCCCGAGCCGCCCTGATCGACATAGCCGACGACAGCCAGCGCATCGCCGCCAGCCGCGGCCAGTGCAGCGACTTCGGCCGAATAGTCCGCCTTGCCGTCGTCATGCGCGGCCGAGGTGGTGACAGTGCCGCCACCTGCTTCGAAGGCGGCCTGGAAACTGTCGGCAAGACCCTTGCCGTAGTCGTTGTTGGTATAGGTGATGGCAACCGATTCGATTCCCTGCGCCTTGGCAAGCTCTGCCATGACTTCACCCTGACGTGCATCAGACGGCGCGGTGCGGAAGAACAGGCCGCTGTCGTCGATGGACGAAAGCGCCGGCGACGTGGCCGAGGGCGAGATCATCATGACGCCGCGCGGAATCCCCACACGTTCAAGCGTGGCAATTGTCTCGCCCGAGCACTGGCCGCCGACCATGGCCTTCACGCCGTCGGCAACCAGACGTTCTGCTGCCGCAACGCTGGCGGCGGCGTCGGTGCAGGTCGTGTCGGAACGCGAAGCGGTAACGGTAGATCCGTCAAGGAAGTTACCGGAATCGCTGACTTCCTTGGCGGCGGCTTCGCCACCGGCAGCAATGTTGGGTGCCATGGATTCCAGCGGTCCGGTGAAGCCCAGATGCAGGCCCAGCTTGACCTCTTCAGCGCCAGCGGCACCGGCCAGAAGCGCGGTCGCGGCGGAAGCAAGAAGCAGTTTTTTCATTTTATTCCCCTGTTGGTCTTTTTTCATAAGCAGAGGTTATCGGGGCATAAGCCAGATTGTAAAGTTGATTGTCACGTCAAATCCGCCAGCGATTGCAGCGCCCCCATGACTTTGCATGAAAGCGGGCGACCTTTCCCTTCCGCTGAGGCCGGACTATATACGGGGCGCGAAACACCAAGGAGTATCTGCCATGACGCAGGATCAGCGCACGACCCCCGCCGCCGCCCGCAACTGGGACAAGGCCGGCTGGCGCGCCTATCCGCGCATCCAGATGCCCGATTATCCCGACATTCCGGCGCTGAACGCTGTCGAGACCCAGTTGGCAAAATACCCGCCACTGGTCTTTGCAGGCGAGGCGCGCCGGCTGCGCACCCATCTGGCCGATGTGGCCGCTGGCCGCGCATTTTTGCTGCAGGGTGGCGATTGCGCCGAAAGTTTTTCGGAGTTCAGTGCCGACAATATCCGCGACACCTTCAAGGTGATGTTGCAGATGGCCGTCGTGCTGACCTGGGGTGCCCAGCTTCCCGTGGTGAAGGTCGGTCGCATGGCCGGCCAGTTCGCCAAGCCACGCAGCGCCCCCACCGAGACTGTCAGCGGGGTTGAATTGCCCAGCTATCGCGGTGACATCATCAATGGTTTCGATTTCACCGCCGAGGCACGCATCCCCGATCCGCAACGTATGCTGGCCGCCTATACGCAGGCGGCGGCTTCCCTGAACCTGCTGCGCGCATTCTCGACCGGCGGTTACGCCGACATTCACCGCGTGCAAAGCTGGATCGCCGATTTCACATCTGGACCCGAAGCGCAGCGTTACAGCGATATCGCCAGCCGCATCAGCGATGCGATGGCCTTCATGCAGGCTGCGGGCGTAACGGCGGAAACCGCGCATGAACTGGGCCAGGTGGAATTCTATACCAGCCACGAGGCCCTTTTGCTGGAATATGAAGAGGCTCTGGCGCGCACCGATTCGACGACGGGCATTCCGGTTGCCGGCTCGGGCCACATGATCTGGATCGGTGACCGCACGCGTCAGCCGGACGGCGCGCATGTGGAATTCGCCCGCGGGGTCCAGAACCCGATCGGGCTGAAGACCGGCCCATCGACCACGGTCGACGATCTGAAGGTGCTGATGGCCAAGCTGAACCCGGAAAACGAAGCTGGCCGGCTGACCCTGATCGCGCGTTTCGGCGCGGGAAGCGTCGGCGACCATCTGCCGCGTCTGATCAAGGCCGTGCAGGAGGAAGGCGCCAACGTCGTCTGGTCCTGCGACCCGATGCATGGCAACACGATCAAGGCGGCATCGGGCTACAAGACCCGGCCATTCGATTCAGTGCTGCGCGAGGTTCGCGAATTCTTCGCCGTCCACAAGGCTGAGGGCACGATCCCCGGCGGCGTGCATTTCGAAATGACCGGCAAGGACGTCACCGAATGCACCGGCGGTGTGCGCGCCGTGACTGACGAGGACCTGTCCGATCGCTATCACACCGCCTGTGACCCGCGCCTGAATGCCAGCCAGTCGCTGGAACTGGCTTTCCTTGTAGCCGAGGAATTGCGCGCCCGCCGTGTGGCCGACGCCACGCCGCGCGCGGCAGCCGGCTGAACCGTCGCTTAACCAACTAAAAAGGGCCCTCGGGCCCTTTTTCGACTTGCTGATCTGGCCCGCGCCGCGCCCCAATGCCAGTTGTCGTCGTCGCTTCTGTTGCACGTGCTCAGACAGACCATCCGACAACGACCAAAGCGCACAGTCCCTGTCACGGAACGCGATGCGGAACAGCCTGCCACTGCGGTATTCGGCATCCGGGCCTAACGCCACAGATGGGACAGCGCCTTTTCCGGATTATCAGCCGACCAGATTTCGTTGCCGATAGCGAAGAAATCGGTGATCGGTGCCAGCTTGCCGATGGTTGTGGCATCAAGTCCGCCTTCGGCCACGACCGGCACCTCGATCATCTCGGACCACCAGGCGAACAGATCGGTTTCGGCGATCTCGCCCGCGCCCAGCCCTGTCGGGCGGACCGGGCCGAAGCTGACATAATCGGCGCCGACTTCGGCGGCGGTGATTCCGTCATGGCGCGACGCACCACAATAGGCGCCAATGATCGCGTCAGGGCCAAGTTCCTGCCGCGCCAGCCGAATGCCCTTGCCGCTTGGCTTAAGCAGATGGACGCCGTCCAGTCCGTGGGCTTGGGCAAGCTGAATATGGTCCTCGATCACCACGGCGATGTCATGGGCATGGGCCAGTTCCCGCACGGTATCGGCCATCCGGCCAAGCTGGGCGGCGTCACCGCCGCCTGGAATGCGGATGCAGGCAATGTCGAAACGCTCGATCATTTCGGACAACATCGGGCCGATCACGCTCGGCTCTGCGCCGATGGGCATGATCAGATACAGTTGCGGCGCGGTTGGCGCATCAGGCTGGTCGGTCATCGGGTGTCCTTTTTGATTATGACATATCAGTGCATTGCCTTCCGCACCAGAGCTTGCAGCAAACCGCGCGCGGCGCTAACAGGCCCGGCATGTCACAGATCGTCAACCAGCCCGTCATTATCCTGACCCGCCCGCAGATGGGCGAAAATATCGGCGCAGCCGCGCGCGCGATGCTGAACTTTGGCCTGACGGAGATGCGGCTGGTCGATCCGCGCGACGGCTGGCCCAATCCGCGCGCGGTGGCCATGGCCTCTGGCGCGACGGCGCAGGTGCTGGATCGGGCGCGGGTTTACCCGACGCTGGCAGAGGCCATGGAGGGCATCACATATGCATTTGCCACAACCGCGCGCGGGCGAGAGTTGACCAAGCCCGTTTTCACCCCCACGACTGCCAGCGCGCAAGCGCGCGACGAAATCGCTGCGGGCGGACGGGTGGCCTTTATCTTCGGTCCCGAAAGGGCAGGGCTGGAAAATGACGATATCGCCCGGGCCAACGCGATTCTGACGGTGCCGGTCAATCCGGACTTTCCGTCGCTGAACCTGGGGCAGGCGGTGCTGCTGTTGGGCTATGAATGGGCGCAGGACCGCCTGCCGGCGCAGCCGATGCCGACCGGACGTCGACCGGCAGGCGAGGTCGCGGCAGACCGGATCGAGATCGAGAAGCTGGCCGACCACTATGAGGCGAAGCTGGATGAAGCGGGCTATTTCTTTCCACCCGAGAAAGCCCCGCCCATGAGGTTGAACCTGCGCAATCTGTGGTCCCGCATGGCGCTCACGCGCGCCGACGTGCAGGTGCTGCACGGCATGCTGCGCCAACTCACCCGGCGCTAGACCTTCACCGGGCAAAGCGTTAACAGAACGCAATGACACGGACGCGCAAACCCGAAAACAAACCAGTTCGCGAAGACAAGCTTGGCGCAGCGCTTCGGGCCAACCTGGCACGGCGCAAGGCGCAGGCGCGCGCGCGCGCCGATCAGGACGAGCAGCAAGAGGGCGCGGCCGCGCCGGTCAGCACCCCGGAAAGCGAGGAATAATGGATCAGATCATCGTCCAGGGCGGCGGCCCGCTTTATGGTGAAATCCCGATTGCCGGGGCCAAGAACGCTTGCCTGACGCTGATGCCTGCAACGCTTCTGACCGATGAACCGCTGACCCTGACCAATGCGCCGCGCCTGTCGGATATCAAGACGATGACCGCGCTGCTGCAATCGCTGGGGGCCGAGGTCGTGTCGATGCAGGATGGTCAGGTCCTGGCGCTCTCCAGTCACGATCTGACCAGCCATACGGCGGATTACGAAATCGTGCGCAAGATGCGGGCGTCGAACCTTGTGCTTGGTCCGCTGCTGGCGCGCTTTCACGAAGCGGTCGTGTCGCTGCCGGGGGGCTGCGCCATCGGTTCGCGTCCCATGGACCTGCACATCGCCGGGCTGGAGGCGCTTGGTGCGAAGATCGACCTGCAGGACGGCTATCTGCACGCGAAGGCCCCCGGCGGGTTGAAGGGCGCTGTGATCGATCAGCGTTTCGCTTCGGTCGGGGCGACGGAAAATATCGTCATGGCGGCGACCCTCGCCAAGGGCACGACGGTGCTGAACAACGCCGCGCGCGAACCCGAAATCGTCGATCTGGTCAAATGCCTTCGCGCCATGGGCGCCCAGATCGAGGGCGAGGGCAGCCCGACGATCACCATTCAGGGCGTTGACCGGCTGCACGGCGCGACACACCCCGTGGTTGTCGACCGGATCGAGCTTGGAACCTATATGATTGCCCCGGCCATCGCTGGTGGCGAGGTCGAACTGCTGGGTGGCCGGATCGATCTGATCGAGGCCTTCTGCGAAAGGCTGGATGCCGCAGGCGTATCGGTCGAGCAGACCAATCGCGGCCTGAAGGTGGCGCGCAAGAATGGCCGCATTCGCGCCGTTGACGTGAAGACCGAGGTTTTCCCGGGCTTCCCGACCGATCTGCAGGCACAGATGATGGCGCTGATGTGCACCGCCGAAGGCACCTCGCAACTGGAAGAAACGATCTTCGAGAACCGATTCATGCATGCGCCGGAACTGACGCGGATGGGTGCGCGGATCGACGTGCATGGGGGCCATGCGACCGTCACCGGGGTCGAAAAGCTGAAGGGCGCGCAGGTCATGGCGACCGATCTTCGCGCCTCCATCAGCCTGATCCTAGCCGGGCTGGCGGCCGAAGGTGAAACCGTGGTCAGCCGGGTCTATCACCTTGACCGCGGCTATGAACGCGTCGTGCGCAAGTTGCGTGATGTCGGCGCCAATGTGAAACGCATGAAGGAGGCCCATCCCGATGAGTGACGCAAGCTTCCATGACGTCGATCCCGGCCCGCTGACGCTGCGCGCCGAAGGGGCAGAAGATGTGGGCGTCCTGTCGATGTTGGTGCAGGACGCCGTTCTGACCGGCGCCGACATGACCTTCGACCGCAAGCGCCGTCAGCTTGCGCTGTTGATCAATCGCTTCCGCTGGGAGGATGCGGATGCCGCCACCCGCGAAGGTCGCGAGTTCGAGAGGGTCCGCGCGGTCCTGCTGATCTCGGATATCACCGGGCTGCGCAGCGATGGGATCAGGCGTGACGATCCTGACGAAGTGCTGTCGCTGCTGGCACTGGACTGGCAGGCCGGAGAGGACGGCACAGGCAAGCTCGCGTTGCAATTCGCCGGTGACGGCACGATCGTTGCCGATGTCGAATGCATTTCGATCGATATGCGCGATGTGACGCGGCCCTATGTCGCCAATTCCGGGCACATGCCGAAGCACGACGACGCGTGACAGCCGGTTTCCAGCTTTGGTGTCTGACCCCTGACCGGGCCGAAGAATGGCGGGCGATCCGTCTGGAAGCGCTGCGAACCGCGCCGGATGCCTTCGGGTCTGCTTTCGACGACTGGGCCGACCGGCCGCTGAAGGATTTTGCCGCCCGGCTTGATGGATGCGAAATGTGGGCAGCCGGCCCCGGACCGGGACACCCGCGGGCCGTTGCCAGCTGGGAGGCAGACATTTCCCCGGCAGAGCCTGATCTGGGCTGGGTCATGTCCGTCTTCGTTGCGCCGGACGCGCGGGGACAGGGACTTGGCGACGCGATTTTCACCCGCCTGATCAAGCGGGCCGAAGCCGCCGGTATGACGCGGATGGGCCTGCATGTCGGACAGAACAATCTGCCCGCGCAGGCGCTGTATGAACGGGCCGGATTTGTCGCGACGGGCGCTCCGCCGATGCTGAACGGGCGGGGCAGCTGGGAAATCGAGATGCGGCGGATGATCCGCCCTGCGCTTCGCCACCGTCTCCGCTCGCTCTGCGCTTGAGGGTGGCTGTCAGGACGGCTAGATATCCCCCGCGAGAAGGAGCCGCTTATGCCCGTGACGCTGAACACCGCCGATCCTCAGTTCGAAGCCCGCTTCACTGCAATGCTGTCTGCCAAGCGAGAGGATTCCGCCGATGTGGGTGACGTCGTGGCCGGTATCATCGCGGATGTCCGGGCGCGCGGTGACGCGGCACTGATCGACTACACGGCCCGCTTCGACCGCATGGATCTGACGGCTGCGACGCTGGCTTTTTCGGATGCCGAGATCGAGGCCGAGATTGCAAAGGTCTCGGCGGAGGACCGGGCGGCGCTGGAACTTGCCGCGGAACGCATCCGCGACTATCACGCGCGCCAGATCCCTGCCGATGAAAGCTGGACAGATGCGGCGGGTGCCGTGCTCGGCTGGCGCTGGACGGCGGTCTCGGCTGCGGGGCTTTACGTGCCGGGCGGGCAGGCGAGTTATCCGTCCTCTGTCCTGATGAATGCCATTCCGGCACGGGTCGCGGGCGTGGACCGGCTGGTCGTCTGCGTGCCGACACCGGATGGTTTGGCCAATCCATTGGTTCTGCTGGCATGCCGGCTGGCCGGGGTCGATCAGGTTTTGCGGGTTGGCGGCGCGCAGGCCATCGCGGCGATGGCATACGGCACGGCGACGGTGGCGCCGGTCGACAAGATCACCGGGCCGGGCAATGCCTATGTTGCCGCAGCCAAGCGACAGGTCTTCGGCCGCGTCGGCATCGACATGATCGCAGGCCCGTCCGAGGTGCTGGTCATTGCCGATGCCGATCAGGATCCGGACTGGCTGGCACTGGATCTGATGGCGCAGGCCGAACATGACGCGGATGCGCAATCCATCCTCATCACGCCCGATCAGGCGATGGCGGACGCGGTGGCCGCGGCGGTCGAGCGGCTTATCCCGACGCTTGAGCGCGCGGCAATCGCGGGGGCGAGCTGGCGCGATTACGGGACCATTATCGTGACCCGGGATTTGGATGAGGCAGCTGCTCTGTCCGACCGTATCGCGCCCGAGCATCTGGAACTTTGCGTCGCCGACCCCGAGGGGCTGGCCCTGAAGACACGTCATGCCGGCGCGATTTTCCTGGGCGCCTATACGCCCGAGGCCGTGGGGGACTATGTCAGCGGTCCGAACCATGTCCTGCCGACGGCGCGCTCGGCCCGGTTCTCGTCGGGGCTTTCGGTCATGGACTTTCTGAAACGAACGACAATGGCGCGGCTTGGACCCGAAGCGCTTGCCCAGATCGGCCCCGCCGCCGTGCGACTGGCGCAGTCCGAGGGACTGCAGGCGCATGGCAAATCGGTATCCGCGCGGCTTGCCCGCCTGAACCAGACCGGCGCGACGTGACTTTCGGGCCCAATCGTCAGGGCCGTGTCGCTGTGGCAGGTTGCCGCGCCGGTTCTTTTCTGCTGCCGGGCTTGTCGGCAGCCCCGGCTTTGGACATGCTGGTCCAAGCCACTTTCCCGAGGGAGATGCAATGAATCGCCTGATCCGAGTTGATATTGACGACAGTGCCATGCCTCCTGCCTCGGCCGAGGTGCTGCAAGAGCGTCGCGTTGCCGTTTATGATCTGCTGGAAGAAAATAATTTCGACCTGCCCGGGCGCGAGGGCCAGCCCGCCCCGCCCGGTCCCTACGGGCTGAACCTTGCCATTCGGGATGGTCGGCTGGTCTTCGATATTTCGACCGAGGACGGTGCAAAGGTCGCCGAATTTCATCTGTCGCTGGGGCCGTTCCGCCAAGTGGTCAAGGATTACTTCCAGATCTGTGCAAGCTATTACGACGCGGTCAAGACCATGCCGCCCGCCCAGATCGAGGCTATCGACATGGCCAGGCGCGGCATCCACAACGAAGGCGCGCGCACCTTGCAGGAACGTCTGGAAGGCAAGGCCACCGTCGATATCGACACATCGCGCCGCCTGTTCACGCTGATCTGCGCCCTGATCCCGCAAAGCTGACATGGTCGCCCAGATCCCTCATGCAATCCTGTTTTGCTGTGATCACAATGCCATTCGCTCGCCGATGGCCGAGGGGCTGATGAAGAAATTCTACGGGCGTGCGGCCTATGTGCAGTCAGCCGGTGTCCATAACGATATGGAGATCGACGGCTTTGCCATTGCCGTTTGCAAGGAACTCGGGGTCGAGCTGTCGCGCCACCGTTCCCGCAGTTTCGAAGAGATGCAAAGCTGGGGCGACGATCTGGGCAGTTTCGATCTGATCGTGGCGCTGTCGCCCGCCTCTCAGCGGCAGGCCATGGAACTGACCCGGCACGCACATCTGGATATAGAATATTGGCCGGTCATGGATCCATCCGGACTGGCCGAAGGTCGCGAGGCGGCGTTACATAAATACCGGGAGACCCGCGATCAGATCCGCGGCCGGATGATAGACCGGTTCGGTCCGCCGACCGAACCCTGACAAGCGCTTGCCCATGTGGAGATGAGGAGTTCCATGTCTACCGAAGATCCCGTCGTCATCGTTGATTTCGCCCGCACGCCGATGGGCGGCTTTCAGGGCGATTTTGCCCAGGTTTCAGCAGCGGAACTGGGCGCTACGGCGATCCGCGCAGCGGTCAGGCGTAGCGGCGTCAGTCCCGATCAGATCGACGAGGTGATCATGGGCTGTGTGTTGCCGGCGGGGCAGGGACAGGCGCCCGCGCGTCAGGCAGCACTTGGCGCGGGTCTTCCCGTCGACGCCTGTGCAACCACCATCAACAAGATGTGCGGATCAGGGATGAAGGCGGTCATGCAGGGCCATGATGCGCTGCTGGCGGGAAGTGCGGATGTGGTCGTTGCAGGCGGCATGGAAAGCATGTCGAACGCGCCTTACCTTTTGCCAAAAGCCCGCGCGGGCATGCGCATGGGTCACGGGCAGGTCATGGATCACATGTTTCTGGACGGGTTGGAGGACGCCTACGACAAGGGCCGCCTGATGGGGACCTTTGCCGAGGACTGCGCGGGAGCATACAAGTTCAGCCGTGAAAAGCAGGACGACTTCGCCATCGCTTCGCTGGAACGCGCGCGCTCGGCCATTGCCGGGGGCAGGTTCAAGGCAGAGATCGCGCCAGTCACCGTCAACTCCCGCAAGGGCGAAGTGGTTGTCGATACCGATGAACAACCCGGCAAGGCAAAGCCCGAAAAGATCCGCGACCTTAAACCTGCCTTCCGAAAGGACGGTACGGTGACGGCTGCGAACAGCTCTTCGATTTCGGACGGGGCAGCGGCCCTGGTGCTGATGCGGCAGAGCCATGCCAGGACCCTGGGACTTGTGCCGCGCGGGATCATCCGTGGTCATGCCAGCCATGCGGCAGAGCCCGGCAAGTTTCCGACGGCCCCGATTGGTGCGATGAAAAAGCTTGTGGAACGTGTGGGCTGGACATTCCCCGAGGTCGATCTGTTCGAGATAAACGAGGCGTTTGCCGTCGTTACGATGGCCGCCATGCACGATCTGCACCTTCCCCACGACAAGGTGAATGTGCATGGGGGGGCGTGCGCACTTGGCCATCCCATCGGCGCATCCGGGGCGCGCGTTCTGGTGACCCTGTTGGCCGCGCTGGAGACACGTGGCATGGACAAGGGCGTCGCTTCCCTGTGCATCGGCGGCGGAGAGGCGACGGCGATGGCGGTTGAAAGGTTGGCGTAAGGGTAGCCCAGTTCCGCCGCGCGCAGGATCAGACCCGAGGCAGATCGGGCCAATCGGTCAGGATCGGATCACCGGCTCGCTGGCGGGTTTCTGCGGTTTTGATGTCGTAATATTTCTCATATTCCGAAAGATCTGCCGCAAGTTTCGGTTGCTGCGCTTCATGTCGCCAGAATGCTGCACGCAACCAGTCGGGTGTGACAAGGCTTAGTGCTGCCTGCGCTTCGCGCGCGGCAAGAGAGACGGCGATCTTGTCGCTGGCAGGTTTGTACTTCGCAGGTTCGCGTGCCGTTTCGAAAGAAATATAGAACGGATTTTCGGGGGCGAAGCTGCCCGCGATAGACAGCGCCTCATCGCTTTGCGTCGTTTTCAACGTCGTCAGTGCACCGATCAGATCCGCCGGATCAATGAGGCAGGCAATGCACAGCGTCATGATCTCATCACCCGGACCGATCATGTCCTCCGCGCCCTGTTCAGGTCGCGGCCAGTCATAGCGGCCGTCGCGGAACCAATCCCAAAACAGCCGTGCTGCCAGCTCTCGCACCGGATCAATCAGCTTGGCAGGCCAGAACCAGAAGCCCGCCTTCAGGTTCGCCTCCAGAACCTCGGGATAGCTGTAGCTTCCGAAGCCGTTTGGCGGGCGCCCTGAAAGCATGGTCCTGATGCCGTGCGGAAGGAACAGCTTGATCGTGTCTAGACCGCCGACGCAATCGGGATGTTCGAAATAAATCTGCGCGAAATCCTGCGGCGAAGGCGTCTTTCCTTGCTGGGCAAGGTGGGCGGCGCCAATGATCTGCTTCTCCATTTCCTCGGACAGGCACTGGCGGCACAGATGGGTGGGCGCGGGATGGTCGCGATAGACATCGACACAGGCCTGGAAGGCCGCGTCGACCGCTGCGGGGTCCGCCTGCAGCGGCTTCATCCAGTTGGGGCGTGGTCGAATGTCGGTCATGTCAGACACCAGGTCACGGCGGGGCAGAGGCTAGATGGAACGGCTAGCCATGTTTTCACACTCCGCAAGGTGATCGCATGGCCAGAGTTCCCTTCAGTCGCCATTTCCTGACCTGTGGCCAGGCTGCGGCCCACCATCAGGACCGCACGCTTGTCCCCCGCGATCACACGATTCCGCAGGCCCCTTCCGTGGCATCGCCAGCTGCGGCGCGAAACAGGCCGAACATTTCGCGGCCCATGCCGAACTGGTTTGCAGAAAGGTCTGCGGTTTCCGGCTCACGGGCCGCGAAGTCCTTCGCTTCGCATTCGATGACGCCGTTTACCGCATCCAGCCGTATCATATCACCGTCGCGCACCCTGGACAGAGGCCCGCCCTTTGCGGCCTCTGGTGCCAGATGAATCGCCGCCGGCACTTTGCCCGACGCACCGGACATCCGCCCGTCGGTGACAAGCGCCACGCGCAGTCCGCGATCCTGCAGGACCGAAAGGATCGGCGTCAGGGAATGCAACTCTGGCATACCATTCGCGGCCGGACCCTGAAAGCGGACAACGACAATGGTATCTTCGGTGAATTCACCTGCCTTGAAGGCGGCCTTGACCTCTTCCTGATCAGAAAATACGCGGGCAGGGGCTTCGATGATGTGGCGTTCGGGCGCGACGGCAGAAATCTTGATGACGCCCCGGCCAAGATTGCCCTGCAGCTGCTTCAGCCCGCCGATCGGCGCAAATGGATCGCTGGCCGGGCGCAGGATCTTTTCGTTCAGGCTGTCCTTCGTGCCTTCCTCCCATACGATGCGGCCATCTTTCAGTTTCGGCTCGGTCGTATAGCTGTTCAGCCCGCCGCCGGTAACGGTGCGCACGTCCTCGTGCAGCAGTCCGGCCTCCAGCAGGTGACGGACCATGTAGCCAAGCCCGCCCGCCGCGTGGAAGTGGTTCACGTCGGCCAGACCGTTGGGATAGACCCGCGCCATCAGCGGCACTGCGTCGGAAATGTCGTGGAAATCCTCGATATCGACCAGCACGCCAGCGGCACGGGCCATGGCGGGTATATGCAGAACCAGATTGGTCGAGCCGCCTGTCGCCATCAGCCCGACAATGCCGTTGACGAAGGCGCGTTCATCCAGGATTTCGCCCACTGGCAAGTAGTCGTTGCCCAGTCGGGTGATCGCGGCAGCGCGTTCCGCCGCTGCCCCCGTCAGCGCGTCGCGCATCTCGGTGTTCGGGTTCACGAAGCTGGCACCTGGCAGGTGCAGACCCATGATCTCCATCAGCATCTGGTTCGAATTTGCGGTGCCGTAGAAGGTGCAGGTGCCGGGCGAGTGATAGGACGCCATTTCGGCCTCCATCAGCTTGTCGCGGCCGACCTCTCCCGCTGCGAATTGCTGGCGCACGCGGGATTTTTCGTCATTGGGCAGGCCCGAGGGCATGGGGCCTGCGGGCACGAAGACAGATGGGATATGGCCGAAGGTTGCCGCTGCAATGACCAGTCCGGGCACGATCTTGTCGCAGACGCCCAGATACAGCGCCGAATCGAACGTGTCATGTGACATGGCCACACCTGCCGCCAGCGCGATCACATCGCGTGAAAACAGCGACAGCTCCATCCCCGGACGGCCCTGCGTGACCCCGTCGCACATGGCCGGCACGCCGCCTGCGACCTGCGCGGTGGCGCCCACGCGTGCTGCGGCGGCACGAATCAGGTTGGGGAAGCGTTCGTAGGGCTGATGGGCCGACAGCATGTCATTATAGGCGGTAACGATGCCCAGATTGGGTTTGCGCGATAGTGCCAGATCGTCCTTGTTGTCCATCGCCGCATAGGCATGTGCCTGATTGCCGCAAGACAGATGCGCGCGGCGCGGGCCTTCCTCGGCTGCTTTGGCCATGCGCGACAGATAGGCCGAACGGGTCTGAAGCGAGCGTTCGCGTATCCGGTCGGTGACGCGGTCGATGGTGGCGTGCAGGGTCATGGCTGGCCTCCTTTTGCGATCTCTGGTCTGGTTATCTGCCGGTATACCCCGTTAGCGTTAACATTGCAACGGGGCGTGGCCACACTTGCCGATGGGGCGGGGGCATGCCACACCCGTCCGCGACTGAAAGGATGTCCCATGACCACGCTACCCGTCATCCGCCTGCGGCCCAAGACCAAACCACAGGCCATCCGCCACGGATTCCCGTGGGTTTTTGCCGATGAGGTGGTGACCGACCGGCGCACCCGTGCCATTGCGCCGGGCAGTTTCGCCGTGCTGGAAGATCCCGAGCGTAAGCCGATGGCGCTTGTGACGGTGAACCCGGAATCGAAGATCATCGGCAGGGTCATGGACCCCGACCATGAAGCGCAGATCGACGCCGAATGGCTGCGGGCGCGGCTGTCGCGGGCGCTGGCACTGCGCGAGCGGCTGTATGACGCGCCATTCTATCGGCTGGCCCATGCCGAGGCCGATGGCCTGCCGGGCCTGATCATCGACCGTTTCGGCGATGCCGCCGTGATCCAGCCCAATGCCGCCTGGGCCGATGCCATGGCAGGTGACATTGCCACGGCGTTGCAAGCCGTGACGGGAGTGTCGACGGTGATCGTGAACGGCCAGGGCCGGACCCGCGGGCTGGAAGGCCTGCCGGAACGGATGGAGGTCATCGCCGGCACCGCACCCGCCACGCCGATCGAGGTGCCGATGAACGGCGCTGTCTACATGGCCGATCTGATGGGCGGACAGAAAACCGGCCTGTTCTACGACCAACGCCCGAATCACGCCTTCGCGCAGCGGCTTGCCTCTGGCCGGGTGCTGGATGTGTTCAGCCATGTGGGCGGCTTCGGTCTGGCGATGCTGGCTGCGGGTGCCGAACATGCGACGCTTGTCGACGGGTCGGAACCTGCGCTGACGCTGGCGCAGAAGGGCGCGGCGACGATGGGGGTCGAGGGCAGGCTGGACACGATCCAGCAGGACGCATTCGCGGCACTGGAGGCTCTTGGCGCAGATGGTCGCACGTTCGACGTGGTGATCTGTGATCCACCTGCCTTCGCGCCGTCAAAACCGGCGCTGGAAGCGGGCTTGCGGGCATATGAGCGGGTGGCAAAGCTGGCCGCGCCTCTGGTGTCACCCGGTGGTTATATCGGCCTGTGCTCCTGTTCTCATGCCGCCGATCTGGCCAGCTTCCGCAATGCCTCGGCGCGCGGTATCGGCCGGGGGGGGCGGCGCGGGCAATTGATCCATACCGGGCAGGCCGGGCCCGATCACCCGATGCTGCCGCAACTGGCCGAGACCGGCTATCTCAAGGCGCTGTTCTTCCGGTTGGACTGATGATTGCGGTTCTGGACGCCAATGTTCTGTTTCCGACTGTCCTGCGCGAAATCCTGACCGATGTCGCCGCAAGCGGGCTTTTCCGTCCCGTCTGGTCAGAGCGGATACTGGGCGAATGGACGCGGGCAGCGGCGAAGCTGGGCGCCATCGACGCAGATATTGCGAATGCCGAAGCAGCCCTTCTGCGCGAGCGTTTTCCGGGCGCGATGACACAGGGCGACGAGGCCCGCGCCGCAGGCTTCGACCTTCCCGACCCGGCTGATCTGCATGTTCTGGCTGCGGCGCTGGAAAGCGGGGCGCACGTCATCGTAACCATGAACCTGCGTGATTTTCCGCATCGCGTGATGGCAGCGACCGGATCTCGTGCACTGCATCCCGATGCCTTCCTGACCGATCTCTGGGCGCATCACCCCGATCAGGTTACTGCGGCCGTGACTGCTGCGCATGAAAACACCGTCCGCCTTGGCGCTGCGATCGAGTTGCGCGCATTGATGAAGCGCGCCCGCCTGCCGCGCCTTGGGCGGGCGATCAGCCGGTAGGAGCTTCGCAGCTTGCTGATAACGCTAACATCGGATATCGAAACCTCAAGCAAGGAGGTACCCATGGTCGTGAGAACCATTCCCGTCGACGATTTCGACCTGGTGATTTTCGGCGCCACCGGCGATCTTGCCCATCGCAAGATCCTGCCTGGCCTGTATCGGCGCTATCTTGCCGGACAGATGCCGCCCGAGGCGCGCATTATCGGGGCCGCGCGGTCAGATTACACCGACGATCAGTTCCGCGAAGAAACCCGCAAGGCGATCGAGGAATTTGCCCCCAAGGTCGACAAAAGCCAGCTTGACGGCTTTCTTGGCCAGCTTGGTTATGTCCCCATCGACGCCAAAGGCACCGGCGGCTGGGAGGACCTGAAATCGCGGATGCGGCCCGGCGTCGTGCGCGCGTTCTATTTTTCTGTCGCGCCGTCGCTGTTCGGGGACTTGGCGCAGCGCCTTTCGGAAAACGGGATCGCTGACGAAGACAGCCGGATCGTGGTTGAAAAGCCTTTCGGTCGCGACCTCGAATCGGCGCGCGCCCTGAATGAGGTTCTGGCCCAGCATTTCGCGGAAAAGCAGATTTACCGGATCGACCATTATCTGGGCAAGGAAACCGTCCAGAACCTGATGGCAGTGCGTTTCGCGAATATCCTGTTCGAGCCGCTGTGGAATGCGCAATTCGTCGATCACGTTCAGATCACCGTTGCCGAAACCGTTGGTGTGGGGGGGCGCGGCAGCTATTACGACAATTCCGGTGCCATGCGTGACATGGTCCAGAACCACCTGATGCAGCTTCTGTGCCTGACCGCGATGGAGCCGCCTTATCACTTCGATCCCGATGCCGTTCGCGACGAGAAACTGAAGGTGATCCGCGCGCTGGAACCGGTCGAAGAATCCGAGATCGTGCGCGGTCAGTATCAGGCCGATGGCGAACACAACGGTTATCTGGATGATGCCGAAAACCCGGCCAGCCGCACGGAAAGTTACGTCGCGCTGAAGGTCAAAATCTCGAACTGGCGCTGGCAGGGCACGCCCTTCTACCTGCGCACAGGCAAGAAGCTGCGCGCGCGGACAAGCGAGATCGTGATCACCTTCCGCGAGCCGCCGCATTCGATCTTTGATGAAAGCGGGCAGAAGCCGAACCAGCTTGTCATCCGTCTGCAGCCCGATGAAGGCATGGACCTGACCGTGATGATCAAGGAACCCGGACCCGGCGGCATGCGCCTGATGCAGGTGCCGCTGGATATGTCCTTCGCAGATGCGCTTGGTGCCGAGGCCGCAGACATGCCCGACGCTTACGAACGCCTGATCATGGACGTGATCCGCGGCAACCAGACTCTGTTCATGCGCGGCGATGAGGTCGAGGCCGCCTGGGCTTGGGCCGATCCGATCATCAAGGGATGGGAAGCGGGCAAAGCGCGGCCCGAGCCTTACGATCCCGGCTCCTCCGGCCCGGACGAGGCGCTGCGCCTGATGCATCGCGACAATCGCCGCTGGCGGGAGATCCGCTGATGTGTGCAGAGATCGTCACCTATCCCGACCGCGAATTGCTGGCATTGTCGCTGGCCGACCGCATCGCCGGAGAACTGCGCCAGCAGCTTGAGGCCGTGGGCCCGGCCAGCCTGTGCGTGCCGGGTGGATCAACCCCTGCGCCGATGTTCAAGGCGCTTTCGGGGCTGCCGCTCGATTGGGCCAACATCACGCTGTTTCTGAACGACGAACGCTGGGTGCCAGCATCCAATCCGCGCTCGAACTCGGCCATGCTGCGCGAGACGCTGATGAACGGGCCAGCGGCCTCGGCGGATTATCTGGACCT
Source organism: Paracoccus denitrificans (assembly GCA_005768755.1). Taxonomy (GTDB): domain Bacteria; phylum Pseudomonadota; class Alphaproteobacteria; order Rhodobacterales; family Rhodobacteraceae; genus Paracoccus; species Paracoccus denitrificans_B. Next base: position 329,932 of record VAFL01000001.1, read on the forward strand.
GTATACGGGCGATGCGACACCCGAAGACGCCGCGCCTGCGCTGTCTGAACGGATCAAGGCGCTGATGCCGATCACGGTTCTGGTGCTTGGCATGGGCGACGACATGCATACGGCCAGCCTGTTTCCGCGCGCCGACGGCCTTGAGCGGTTGCTGGCCGCCGATGCACCGCCCGTGATGGCGGCGGCAGGCGGGGCAGAGCCGCGCATCACGCTGACCGCGCCAGCGCTGCTTTCCGCGATGAGCATTCATATCCTTATTACCGGCAGCCAGAAGCGTGCTGCCCTTGAAACCGCCACCGGCGCGAACCCGATTGACGCGCCGATTTCTGCTTTTCTTCGTAACGCGACGGTGCATTATGCCGACTGATCTTGAACCCATCTGGACCCGCCTTCAAACGCTGCGCCCCTCGGGTCAGCGTCGGATCACCCAGCTTTTCGACGATAATCCGAACCGCGCGCAGAATTTCCGCGTGGAAGCCGACGGGATGATCTTCGATTATTCCAAGACCAGTATCGACGAAAGCGCGCGCGACGCGCTGCTGGAACTGGCAGGCGATGTGGCCCAGAAGCGCGAGGCGATGTTTTCCGGCGCGCGCATCAACGAGACCGAGGACCGATCGGTCCTGCATACGGCGCTGCGCAATTACGACAAGCCGCTGGTGGTCGAGGGCACGGATATCAGCGCCGAGGTTTCGGCGACGCTGGACCGGATGGAGGCTTTCGCCAAATCCGTGCGCGATGGCAGCTTCTCGGGGCAGGGCGGCAAGTTCACGGATGTGGTGAATATCGGCATCGGCGGATCCGACCTTGGCCCGAAAATGGCGACGATTGCACTTTCGCCTTATCATGACGGGCCGCGCACGCATTTCGTGTCGAATGTCGACGGTGCAGATATTGCCGATGTGCTGGCCGGCCTTGATCCGCTGACAACGCTGGTGATCGTCGCTTCGAAGACGTTCACGACGATCGAGACGATGACCAACGCCCAGACCGCGTTGGACTGGATGAAAGCGTCCGTCAAAGATCCGGGCGCGCAGTTCGCGGCGCTGTCTTCGGCCACCGACAAGACTGAAAGCTGGGGCATCGACGGCACCCGCGTCTTCGGCTTCGCGGATTGGGTCGGCGGGCGCTATTCCATGTGGGGGCCGATCGGGCTGTCGCTGATGATCGCGGTTGGCCCGCAGAATTTCCGCGAGGTGCTGCGCGGTGCGGCCACCATGGACGCCCATTTCCGGCAGGCGCCGCTTTTGCAGAACATGCCGGTCATGCTGGCCCTGGTCGGCATCTGGAACTATCAGGTCAACGGCTACCCGACCCGCGCGGTCCTGCCCTATGAAAACCGCCTGTCACGGCTGCCGGCCTATCTGCAGCAGCTGGAAATGGAATCGAACGGCAAGCGCGTCGCGATGGACGGGTCCGACCTCACGCACGATTCCGGCCCCGTCGTCTGGGGCGAACCGGGCACCAACGGCCAGCACGCCTTTTACCAGCTGATCCATCAGGGCACCCAGGTCGTGCCGTGCGAATTCATCGCCGCCGCCCGCGGACATGAGCCGGATCTGGACAATCACCACAAGCTGCTGCTGGCCAATTGCCTTGCCCAGTCCGAGGCGCTGATGCGCGGCCGCAGCCTTGATGTCGCGCGCGAGATGATGGCGAAGAAGGGTCTGACCGGTGACGAACTGGAACGCCAGGCCCGCCACAGGGTCTTTCCGGGCAACCGCCCCTCGACCACGCTGCTGATCGAACAGCTGACGCCGTTCACCCTTGGCCAGATCGTTGCGCTCTACGAACACCGGGTCTTTGTCGAAGGCGTGATCTTCGGTATCAACAGCTTCGATCAATGGGGGGTCGAGCTTGGCAAGGAACTGGCGTTGAGCGTGGCGCCGCTTCTGGATGGCGAATCGTCGCCGGATCACGATCCTTCGACATTGGCGCTGGCGCAGGAAATTCTGAAGATGCGCGCCTCATCCGGGTGACAGACACCACGGGGGTCCGGGGCGCAATGGCCCGGACCTCAGGCCTGTTTCGGACGCATCCGCAGCCAGATCAATGCCGCGCCTGCCAGCACCAGGAACGGGACCATTGCCATATTGACCGCGCTCCACCCGGCTTGCGGGTCCAGGTTGCCCGCACAGTTCATAAGCCCGCCCGACGACAGCGAGGCCAGGAAGACCCCACCGAACACGAACAGATCGTTGATGCCCTGCACCCGGCCGCGCTCCTCGGGGCGGTGCGCGCGTGTCAGCATCGCCGTAGCGCCGATAAAGCCGAAATTCCAACCAAGCCCCAACATCATCAGCGCGATGTAAAAGTTGCCCAGATCCACCCCGCCAAGCGCGACTGCGCCGGCACCGGTCAGGATCGTCAGGCCGACCGCAACGACCGTGGTCGACCCGAAGCGATTTATAAGATGGCCCGTGAAAAAGCTGGGGACGAACATCGCCAGAACGTGCGAAAACACAACATAATCAGCCTGCCGTTGCTCAAACCCGCAGCCGACCATCGCCAGCGGTGTCGATGTCATCACCAGGTTCATGAGGGCATAGGACACCATCGCGCAGATCATGGCGACGACGACGTTCGGATCGGTCAGGATCTCGCGCGTTGACCGACCGCTTGTGGTCGCGCCCGGCACGGCGGAGGGTGGGCGCGGAATATCCAGCGCCGTGAACAGCCCGATCCCCAGCAGGTTCAGCCCGACGATGACGGCATAAGTATAAAGGTAGGGAATGGCCGACAGCCCATCGGTCAGCCGCAGCAGGCCAAGGGCCACGAAGGCCGATGCAAGCCCGCCCGCCATCACGAAGCTGATCGCCCGCGGCGCGAAGGTCTCGGGTGCGGTGTCCGTGGCTGCGAAACGGAAAAATCCCTGGGCCGCCATATAGACACCCGTCAACAACGAGCCGAGAAGGTAAAGTGCGAAACTTCCCTGATATAGCCCGCTGGCTGCAACCCCAGCACCCAGCATCCCGGCCAGTCCGGCCACCTGAAAGCCGGCACGGCGACCATAGTGCTGCATGAAACCCGAGAGTGGCCGCGCGCTTAGTGCCGATCCCAGCACGATCATGGACATTGCCAGCGTCGCGAAACAGGGATTGGGCGACAGCATCTGTCCCGCCAACCCGCCAATCGTGAAGATCATCGGCATCTGCGCGCCCATCACCGCCTGCGCGATGACAAGGATCACCACATTGCGTCTGGCCCGGCGCATGGTCGGGCCAGACACGTCGGCCTTGACCGGCAAAGGGATCAGCCTGTCTTGAGTGCCGCAGCCTCGCGCGCGCGGGCTTCGACCCCGGCCCAGTCAGCATCCGCCACGGCCTTGCTGGATGCGACCCAGCTTGATCCCACACAGACCACGTTTGGCAGCGACAGATAGGTGCCGGCATTCTGCGGCGTCACACCGCCGGTCGGGCAGAAGGTGATATGCGGCAAGGGACCGGCAAGCGCCTTCAGCGCCGGTGCCCCGCCCGAGGTTTCGGCGGGAAAGAACTTGAGCATGTCATAGCCGAACTCGTTCGCCTGCATGACCTCGGACGCGGTGACCGCGCCGGGCAAAAGCGGTAAAGACGCGTCTTCGCAGGCCCGGATCAAGGTTTCAGTGGCACCTGGGGCGACGGCAAACGACGCGCCGGCATCCTTGGCGCGGTAGACCTGTTCTGGTGTCAGCACGGTGCCCGCGCCGACATGGCCGCCCGTCACCCGAGCCATCGCCTTGATCGCGTCCAGTGCGGCCCCGGTCCTGAGCGTTACCTCCAGCACAGGCAATCCCCCTGCGATCAACGCCTCGGCCAGCTTTTCAGCATGGGTGGCATCATCTATCACCAGAACCGGAATGACCGGCGCAAGGGCGCAGAGGGCACGGGTATGTTCGGATTGTGTTTGCGGTATCATAGCCGAAACTCCTGAGAAACGTGTCGCGAAACTGGCGCGGATGGCGGCCGCTTGCAAGCCCGAAGCGCGCTATTCCAGCAGCCCTGCCTCGCGGTAGTATCGTTCGGCGCCGGGGTGAAGCGGAATGGCGATACCATCCAAAGCGTTTTCGCGCTGGATGCGTCGGCCGATCGGGTGACCGACGCGAAGCTGGTGCATGGTGTTGTCGTTCCACAGCACCCGCGTGATCGCGTGGATCAAATCCTCGGGCTGCTCGGCCGAAGTCACCCAAAGTGCGCCCACGGTCAGCGTCTGAACATCGGAAGCAATTCCGCGATAGGTGCCTTGTGGCACCGTGCCGCGCAGAAAGAAGGCGTCCGATCCTGTCAGGAAGTCGGCGACCGCGCCGTCAATCGGGACCAGCGTCACATCGGCCTGCCCGGCCAATTGGCTTATCGCCGGCGCAGGATAGCCGCCGACGAAGAAAAACGCATCCAGATCGCCTTCGCGCAATGCCACGGCTGCGCGGCTTGCAGGCAGATGCTGCAGGGTCAGGTCGGCATCCCTGATCCCGGCTGCATCCAGAACCAGGCGGGCATCTACAAGTGTGCCCGAACCCGGTTCGTCCAGTGACACGCGTTTGCCGCGCAGGTCGGCAAGGCTTTCGATGCCGGCATCTGCGCGGGCGACGATGTGCAGAGTTTCTGGATAAAGCGTGGCAATCGCACGCAAGTTTTCGATCGGGGGCAGACCGGCAAAATTGCCGGTGCCGTTTTGTGCCCAATGTGCCACATCGGCCTGCGCAAAACCCGATTCCAACCGGCCTCTGCCGATTGCCTCGACATTTTCGACCGATCCGGCCGTTGCCACGGCCGAGGCCAGAAGACCCGGCACCCCGCAAGCGCCGCCATCAATGCAGGGCGTGCCGCCCGGCGGGTTCGAGATCGCGGCCGAGATGATTCCACCAATGGGATAATAGGTCCCTGCGGTCGAGCCGTTGCCGATCCGGAAAAAGGTCAGCTTCGCCTCCTCCGGTGTTGCGCCGGTCGCCGTAATCAGCAATGCCATTGCGGCGAGAATGGGCGCGAAGCGGGCCATCAGCTGCGCAGCCCCGTTTCTTCCAACAGGCCCTTGCGCTTGGCTTCATAGTAGTAGCCACGCGCATACCAGCCGATGGCCGCGTCCTGATTGCCATCCGCAACGATATAGGCCCCGCGCAGATAGCGCCCGGCATATTTCAGGTTGGTATCGGCATCCAGCAGCCCGGAGGGAGAGCCCTTATAGCCCATCGTGCGCGCCGTTTGGGGCAGAATCTGCATGAGACCATAATAGGGGCCATTGCGCGCGTTGGCACGGTAATCCGATTCACGCTGAATCACACGATGCATGAGCGATGGCGGAATCTGATGTTGTGCCGACCAGTAATTGATCTTGCGCCGCATTTCCGGCGTCTCGCCAGGATGCAGGCCCTTGGTGCTGCCCGATCCCGGTCGCGACGAAGCGCTGTCGCCGCGGCCACCGCATGCGGCAAGCGCCAGCAGGCCCAGCAACGCCGCGCGACGGCCGGTCAGAACCCCGGCCGTCAGGTATTTCGCCTTGTCAGACATGAATGGCGCCGTCCCCAAGTGCCAGCGCCGCCTCTCTCACCGCTTCCGAGGTGGTCGGGTGGGCATGGCAGGTCATGGCGATATCTTCAGCAGAGGCGCCGAATTCCATTGCCACGCAGACCTCGTGTATCATTTCGCCCGCGTTCGGACCGATGATGTGGCAGCCAAGCACGCGGTCGGTTTCGGCGTCGGCCACGATTTTCACGAAACCATCGCCCTGGAACATCGCCTTGGCGCGCGCGTTGCCGAGGAAGGGGAACTTGCCGACCTTGACCTTGCGTCCGGTTTCCTTCGCTGCCGCTTCCGTCAACCCGACCGATGCGACTTCGGGTGTCGTATAGATCACACCGGGGATGACATCGTAATTCACATGACCGGCCTTGCCGGCGATCACCTCGGCTGCGGCCATGCCCTCATCTTCAGCCTTGTGGGCCAGCATTGGGCCGGGGACCGCGTCGCCGATGGCATAGATGCCCTTGACGTTTGTGGCCCAGTGGTCGTCGATCTTGACCTGACCGCGATCGGTCATTTCAACGCCGACCTTGTCCAGTCCCAGCCCCTCAACGAACGGCCGGCGCCCGGTGGCCAGCAGGACGACATCGGTCTCGAGGGATTCCTCGCTGTCATCCTTGCGCATCTTGTAGGTGACGGTGGCCTTGCCGTTCTTTGCAGTGGCCGATTGCACGGCGGCACCCATCACGAATTCGATGCCCTGCTTCTGCAGCGTTTTCTGGAACTGCTTCTGGATTTCGGCATCCATGCCGGGGGTGATCGCGTCCAGATATTCGATCACGGTCACCTTGGTGCCAAGGCGGGCATAGACCGATCCCAGTTCCAGCCCGATCACACCTGCGCCGATCACGACCATGCTATCCGGGATCTTCGCCAGCACGAGCGCGCCTGTCGAATCGACGATGACGCCGCTGTCATTATCGACCTCGACACCCTTCAGCGGGCTCGGTTCCGATCCGGTTGCGATGACGATGTTCTTCGTCTCATGGGTTTCGTCGCCGACCTTGACCTTGCCGGGCGCTTCGATCACGCCCCAGCCCTTGATCCAGTCGATCTTGTTCTTCTTGAACAGGAATTCGATGCCCTTGGTGTTCGTCTCGACCGTTTCGGCCTTGTAGCTTTGGGTGACGGTCCAATCGATGCGGGGCGGCTCGCCCATCAGGCCCATCTTGTCGAAATTATGACCAGCCTCGTGATACATGTGCGAGGCATGCAGCAGCGCCTTCGACGGGATGCAGCCCACATTCAGACAGGTGCCGCCAAGCGTGGCGCGGCCTTCCACGACCGCGACCTTCAGGCCCAGCTGGGCCGCGCGGATGGCGCAGACATAACCGCCGGGGCCGGCGCCGATCACGATGAGGTCATAGCTGGACATTCGGATCTCCTTCACAGTTCAGCAGCCGCGCGGGGGGCGGCGAAGATTACGCCGTGCATACACAAGCTGCGCGCCGTGTTCATCCCGAAAACGCTGGTGGCTGGCGTATATCCGCCACCTAGAACAGTGCAGAAAGGATGATGGCCATCGTCGCCAGGAAACCTATGCCCCAGATCACCGAACGCCAGGGTGACCAGCCAAAGGCATAGGCAGGCACATAGAGCACGCGCGCCCCCAGATAGATCCAGGCTGCCCCGGCGGTGAAACTGCTGTTCTGCCCGGACATGCCGATGACGACCGCGGCAATGGTGAAAAACGCCAGCGATTCGAAATGGTTGTTCACGGCCCGCCGCAGTCGTCCGGTCATGGGTGAGAATTCCGGGGTGCGGTCGCGCGGCCCGGCATTCCATTTCGCGCCGACATCGCCGTTCATGACGGCGGCGGCAAGGCCGATCTGGAACGCCTGCAGGATGGCGGCAAGTGCCAGGACGGTCAGTTCGGGGGTCATGTCGCGCCTCGTATCTCAATGGGTGTGCCGTCGGGGACGCGCGACCAGATATCGCGCATCTCGGCATTGGTCACGGCAATGCAGCCATTCGTCCAGTCCCAGCGGCGGTGCAAACCGCCCAGCCAGCCCCAGCCGTTCAACATCCCGTGGATCATGATCGCGCCGCCGGGGCTTTCACCGCGCGCTGACGCGGCATCCGTATCGGCGGCGTTCGGATAGGAAATATGAAGGCTGAGATGTGCGACCGAGCGGGCGTTGCGCCAGTCGATCATATATTCGCCTTCGGGCGTCTTCTCGTCACCTTCGCGGGTCTTGTGGCCGTCCGGCGCAGCGCCGAGGCTGATCTCGTATTCGCCGATCACCGCCCCGTCGCGCAGCAATTGCAGGCGCCGGGCCGGCTTGTCGACGATGATGCGGTCGGCGCGGTCAGCTTCGGCCGCCATCTCTGGCGGGGTGCCGTGGTTGGACGGTTGCGCCTTGGTATAGCCTAAGGCCGCGACCGGGATCGCGACCATGACGGCTATCACCCAAAGCGCGCGCCGCTTCATGCAGTTTCAAGCGCGTGCGCCTGTGCGCCGCTGACGCCAGCCTGAGAGTTGAAGACGCCCGCCGCCCCGTCCAGATAGGCGCGCGCCTGCTTGGCATCTGCGACCTGATACAGCGCCCACACACTGGTGTTGCTTTCGCGCCAAAGCTGAAGCAGCGAAAGCGAGTTATTGGCCCGGTCTTCGCCATCGGCATCGAAGGCCGCCTTGAATTGCGGGTAATCGGCAATCGTGTAGTGAACAAGCATCTGCATCGTCTAATCCTTCTTCATGGCAGCACGGATGACCTTCTGATCCGCGTCCGAGATTTCAAAGCATCCTCTGCGGGCCAGCATACCCCAGTTTCCCGAGGTGAATTCAAGCCCCTCCGTCAACGAAGCGATTGGCGTTTCGGTTGCGTCCAGCCATTCGATATCAAGACGATAGCCGGTGCCCCCTGATCGCATTTCCGCCGGATAGGGCGGCTTGTCGCCTGCGACGCGAATTTCGGTAAACGCTTTCAACACCGCGCCATCAGGATAGCTTGTGCGCGGTGAGTAGAAGATCAGGGAATCACCCGGCGCGATGCGTTTAAGCGCTGCCAGTTTGCCGTGGTTCAGCATGGCAAACCCGCCCTTTACGCCGATCAGCACATGTTCGCGGCTGACGACGCCTATCGAGTGGCGCGTGTTGGTCAAGGCCAGCGTCCTTCCATCCCTGCCGATAGCTCAGCGCGCATCGTCTTCGTCAAAGAGGCGTTGAATCCGATCAAGCTGGCGGTTTTGCAGCCGAAGCATGACGAAGGACAGGGCAAGCGAGATCACGGCATAGATCGGCAGCAGCCACCAGATCCAGGCGATAGGGCCAAAAAGCCAGTCTGCAATCATCAGAAGGACGGCGGCCACGCAGACACGTACAGCCCAGATCGCGACGATCTGGCGCGGCGTCTCGCGCCTTTTTTCCAGATATTCCCAGCGTTCGGCGTTGCCTCCGGCCAGAGGTCGGTGATCGGAGTCGTCTTGCAGGGTCACCCTTGTTGTCTTTCCTCTGGCGTCGCTGCGGCAGATGCTAGAGCGGGCCGCGCAAGGGGGCAAGCTGCGGATCGGTCGCGGTCTCGTGCGGGCATCTGATATTGGTAAGACCAATAGAGGTTTTTATTGCGGCTGATTTTTCAACGTTGCTAGATTTGCGCAGGGGCAAAGACCTAGAACTCTGGATATTGGCAAGACCACTTTCATGGATACAGATGCAGCAATAGGGAAAAGCGGGTCTGAACGCGTTTCGGCCTATTTCCGCGCCAACATCCTTGATGGCCGCCTGAAGGTCGGCGACCGACTGCCGCCCGAACGCGAACTTGCCCAACAGATCGGCGTCGGTCGTCCGCTGCTGCGTGAAGTGCTGCGTTCGCTGACGATGCTGGGATTGCTGAGGTCGCGGCAGGGCAGCGGCACCTATATCGCGCAGGCCGATTTCGGTGTGCTGACCGATTTCTTCACCTTCTGCCTGTCACAGGAAAGCGATGTGCTGGCTGATGTCATGCAGGCACGGATCGCGATCGAATGCCAGGCGATCCGGCTGGCCTGCAGTCGAGCGACGGACCACGACCTGACTGAACTGCGCCATTGGCTGGAAGTGCTGATGCAGACGCTGGATGATCCCGAAATCGGCGGCAAGGCCGATTTCATGTTCCATCAGACCATCGTTGCAGCCAGCCACAGCCGGTCGCTTTCCACGCTCTATGCGGCACTGTCCACGCTGCTGAAGGAAAGCCATATCGAACGGCGGCGCACGACCTACAAATCGCGCGAGATCATCGGCGATCTGGCGGATGCCCATCGCGAGGTCTTTCTGGCCATCGTCGGCAAGAACCCGGACGAGGCCGACCAGAGGCTGCGCGAACATTTTTCAATCGGTGATGAGCTGAGGCGGAAAAGCCTGATCGACGCCTATCGCCGCAAAACCGGCTGAGGGTCCGGAACATCAGGGAGGAAGAAATGAAATTCACCAACGCAAAGGCGCTGATCGGCGCAACAGCACTGGCCCTTCTGGGCGCGCTTCCATCTGCCGCCGAAGAACTGCGCTATGCCCATGTCGGCGCAGAGGGCGACATCCAGACCCGCTATGCAGCCGAAGCGGCCGAAGAAATCAGCGCCGCCACCAATGGCGAGGTCACGCTGCAGGTATTCCCCGCCAGCCAGCTTGGCAACGTGGCCGAGATGGTCGATGGCGTGAAGATGGGCACCATCCATATGGGGCATCACGACTTCGCCTCGCTCGCGCGGATCACGCCCGAGGTCGCCGTGTTCAACGCCCCCTTCATCTATCGCGATGGTGCGCATGCGCTGGCGGCGACCGATCCCGCCACCTCGCCCGCGCTGATGGAGATCAACGAAAAGCTGGTCGAACAGGGCGGCGTGCGCATCATCGGCCGGATCTATCGCGGCGCGCGCCATATCTCGTCGAATTTCGAAATCAAGTCGCCTGATGACATGACGGGCAAGCCGTTCCGGGCCGTGCCGCTGGATCTTTGGGTGTCGATGGTCAAGGGCTTTGGCGCCACGCCCACGCCTGTCGAGGTGGCGGAACTGCCGACCGCGCTGATGACCGGGCTGGTCGTCGGGCAGGAAAATCCGCTGACCATGATTTCCGCCAACAAGCTTTACGAGGTGCAAAGCCATGTCGCGATGACCGGGCATATGCAATCGGTGCTGGCCGTCTTCGTGAACGAGGCATCATGGCAGGGCCTGACCGAGGAACAGCGCACCGCGATCACCGAGGTGCTGGACAAGAAGGCCGGGGAATCGCTGACTTGGGCGCAAGACGACGAGGCGGCGCTTATCACCGAACTGACCGATAACGGCATGACCTTCACCACGGTCGAGAACGGGCTGGATCTGGATGCCTTCCGCGAGAAGGTTCTGGCCCAGATCAACACCGATTTCCCCGACTATACCCCCTATATCGAACAGATCGCGGCGGTCGAATGAAACGGGCCGGGTGGGCAGATCCTGCCCACCCCCCTGATACGAGGCTTTCATGAAACGACTGCTTGAACTGCTGTGCGTGCTGCTGCTTCTGGTGCTGATACTGGTGCCCTTTGCGCAGGTCGTCATGCGCGACCTTTTTGGCCGGCCCATCATCGGCGCCGAAGAACTGACCCGCTTCCTGCTGATCTGCTGCGTTTTCGTGGCCTATCCGCTGGTCGTGGCAAGCGGCGAGAACATCGTGATGAGCGAGATACAGGACAGCCTGCCGCAGCGGCTGCGCCGCATTGTCATCCGCGTGATCGCCGTCTGCTCGATCATCGCCTGTGCGTTCGTTGCCGTCGTCGTCGCGTTCAACATTTCGGACAATTTGCGCAATGCCACGCCAACCCTGAAGATCCCGTTCTGGTTGTTCCTGGGCGCCACGCTTTTCGGCTTTGCAGGCGCCGCCATCCTGCACCTGTTCCACCTGCGCAAACCGCCGGGCCCGAAAATCGATGTGGTGAGCTGATATGGGTCTGGCCATCATCTTTGCCTTCCTGGTCCTTTTCATGCTGGGAACGCCGGTCGTCTACGCGATCCTGCTGCCCGCAATCGTCTATGTCGTCGCAGAAGGCCTGCCCCTTGGACTTCTCGCGCAGCGCGTGACCTATGCGCTTGACAGCTTTCCGCTGGTAGCGGTGCCGATCTTCATCTTCGTGGGTAACCTGATGAACCTGGCCGGGGTGACCGAGCGGATTTTCCGCTTTGCCGATGCGCTTGTCGGGCGCATTCCCGGCGGTCTCGCGCAGGTGAATATCTTCTCCAGCCTGATCTTTTCGGGCATGTCAGGCGCCGCGCTTGCCGATGTCGGCGGGCTTGGCCGGATCGAGATCGAGGCGATGCGCAAACGCGGCTTTTCCGCGCCATATTCTGCGGCTGTGACGGCGGCCTCGGCGGTGGTGGGGCCGATCTTTCCGCCCTCGATCCCGCTGATCGTCTATGGATCGGTCACCAGCGTATCCATCATCCAGCTTCTGATCGCAGGGATCGTGCCGGCGCTGATCTGCATCGTGCTGCTGATGATCACCGCTGCGGTTATCGCGATCCTGAGGGGCATGCCGCGCGCCGAACGCTGGCCAACCCTGCGCGAACTGTTCGACGCCTTCCTGCCCGCACTTCCCGCACTGCTGGCACCGATCCTGATGATCTCTGGCATGATGGCGGGAATGTTCACCCCGACCGAGGCCGCGGCGGTGACGGCCGGCTATGTGCTGCTGATCAGCGGGCTGATCTACCGCGAACTGACGTGGGCGCATCTGTGGAACGCGACGCTGCACACCGCGCGCGCCACCAGTGCCATCCTGATCATCGTGGCAGCGGCCTCGCTGTTTGGCTGGATCCTGGCGGTCGAACAGATCCCGCAGGACTTCGCCCGCTTCATCCTGCAGTTTTCCAGCGACCCGATCGTGCTGTTGCTGATCGCGAACCTGATCTTCTTCATTGCAGGAATGTTCCTTGATTCGACGACGGCAACATTGCTGGTCGTGCCCGTCATTGCGCCGCCGCTGGTGCTGGCCGGGATCGATCCCGTCCATCTTGGCATCATCGTAATCTTCAATCTGATGCTTGGCCTTCTGACGCCGCCCATGGGTCTGTCGTTGTTCCTTGTCAGTCAGATTGCCCAGATCTCCTTGCGCCAGCTGCTGCGCGCGCTGCTGCCCTTCTATATTCCGTTGCTGCTGACACTTGGCATCATCACCTTCGCCGATGATCTGGTTCTGTGGCTTCCCCGGATGCTGCGCTGACATGAAAGGTTTCAAAATGCGTATTGTTGTCGGTTCTGACCATGCCGGATTTCCGCTGAAAGCAGCCGTGCTGGATCATCTTCGCAAGCAGGGCCATGAGGTCGAGGACGTTGGCAGCTTTGACGAAAAGCCGGTCGATTTCCCCGACGTGGCCAAGCAGGTGACCGGCGCTGTGACCGATGGCCGCGCGGAACGCGGCCTGATGGTCTGCGGCACCGGCGTCGGCGCATCCATCGCCGCGAACAAGGTGCGCGGTATCCGCGCGGCGGTCTGTCACGACGTGCATTCCGCCCATCAGTCGGTTGAACATGACGACGTGAATATCATGTGCATCGGTGCCCAGATCGTCGGGCCGTGGCTGGCCTTCGATCTGATCGACTCGTTTCTTGCAGCAGAGTTTTCAACGGATGAGGATTTTCGCCGCCGGGTCGAGAAGCTGCATCAGATGGATGCGGAACGGTAGATCTTCGCCTGCCGGGCGGCCAGTCTATCGAAACACCGTCTTCAGAACGAGGTTCGCGAGCCGACCGAATGGCGGACGGATCAGGTTCGACAAGTTGACGCGGCGCTGGCTGTAGATGCCCTTGGCATGGCTCATCCTGCGGAAGCCTTCGGGTCCGTGACAGGCGCCCATGCCGCTGGGACCGACGCCGCCGAAAGGCAGATCGTCCTGCGCGTAATGCATCAAGGTGCTGTTGATCCCGACATTGCCCGAAATGGTGCGCGTCAGCACCTTTTGCCGGGCTTCGTCATCAGGGCCGAAATAGTAAAGCGCAAGCGGCCGCGGCCTTGCGTTGACGGCGGCGATAGCCTCGTCAAGATGGCAATAGGTCAGCACCGGCAGGATAGGGCCGAAGATCTCCTGCTCCATTACGGCCATGTCATTTGTCGCGCCAAAGACAAGGGCGGGGGGCAGGGTCTGCGCGCGGCTAGCTTTGGCTGGTTTGCCGGGCAGCACGACCTCGGCACCCTTGTTGCGGGCATCATCCAGCAGGCCCGTCAGCCGTTCGAAGTGGCGGGCATTTATGATGGCGCTGTAGTCTTGCGATGAGGCGCCCTGAGGATACATCTTCGCCACGGCCTGATCGTAGGCGAGACGGAAAGCTTCTGCATCATCCTCGTGAAGAAGGACATAATCCGGCGCGATGCAGGTCTGGCCGGCATTTGCCAGCTTGCCAAAGGCGATATTCGCGATATGCGCCGTCGTCGCCTGACCCGGGGCGATGATGACGGGCGATTTCCCACCAAGTTCCAGCGTGACCGGCACGAGGTTGTCGGCCGCCGCCCGCATCACATGACGGCCAACCGAGGTGCTTCCGGTAAACAGCAGATGATCGAATGGAAGTGCGGTGAACTCCGCCCCGACCTGCGCGTCGCCCTGTATCACGGCGACCTGCTGGGCGGGGAAGATGTCGGCCAACATCTCTGCCATCAGCCGGCTGGTCGTCGGTGTGAATTCCGACGGCTTGATCATTGCCCGGTTCCCCGCAGCAATGGCGGTCGCGAGCGGCATGATCGCGAGTGACAGGGGATAGTTCCAGGGCGAAACGACGCCGACGACGCCGAGCGGCTGATATTCCACCCGCGCGCTGGCAAACCAGTAGGTCAGCCCGACATGGCGTCGTTGGGGGCGCATGAAGCGGCGCATGTTGCGAATCAGATAGTCGATCCCCTGGACCGTCGGCAGGATCTCCATGATCGCAGTTTCATGACGCGCACGATGGCCGAAATCGCTATTGATGGCGTCCTCGAACTGCGATCGCCTGCTGATGAGGGCGCGGCGGAGTTTTTTCAGGTCCGCCTTGCGCGCATCCGCCTGAGGCGCGGTCTCTCCTAGAAAGCTTTCGCGTTGGCGGGCAAGGATCTCGGCAGGGGGTGCTTCATAGCTGTTCATGACGCGACCTATGTTGACAGCGACAACTTCAGTTGACCAAGCCTCAGGGGCTGGCAAGTCTTGGCGGAAAGCTAGGTATGCGCCCGTCGTCTTGCCATCCAGCCATGGGCCAGAATGGCGATCACATACCCCGCGAGGATCGTCACCACCAGCCCTGTCTGGCCTGACCGGCCCGACACCAGCAGCAGCACCGGCGTGCCAAGCAGGTTTCCAAGATTGCCGGTCTGGGCCATCAGCCCGTTTGACAGCGCGCGATCGGCAGCACTGTCGTTCAAGGCGGGAACGGCAGCGAAGCTGGCGCCCTGCACAAGTCCAAGCCCGAAGAACAGCAGCGTCGCCGCAAGGGTTGGCGCAACTGGCCCCAACAGGCCAAGCGCGCCCAGGGCGGCAGCGCCGAACCCGGTCATGATGACCTGCGTCGGTGCCAGCCAACGCAACAGCGGGGGAACCAGCAGCAGGCTGGCGACGATGCTGACCAGTGGCAGAATGCCGGTGATGAAGGCGCGGCGATCTTCGGGGAAAAGCCCCGGCAGAATTGCAAGCAGCGACACGAAGGTCAGCGTGTAAAACAGCCAGCCGATCCCCGGCGCACCGATATAAGGCGAGCGGATGGCGCGCCATTGCGTCTGAACGATCCGGGACAGGGGCGGCAGGACGACACCGCCGACGCGCCGGTCTGCCGGAAGGACCCGGTACAGGATGGAGGCAAGCAACAGCAAAGCAGTGCCGTGCAGTCGGAACAGGGCAGGAATGCCATATTCGGCAATGAAATCCAGTCCGAGCCATGACATCAGCGCATAGGCTACGCCGAAAAACGTGGCCCAGAGAGTCATGTAGAAACTGCGCATACCCAGTGGTGAAAGCTGCGCGATCAGGGTCGGGGCCGCAACCACCAGCACAAGGTGCGAGCCACCTTCGATCACGCGGCTGACAAGCAAAACGCCAAGGCCGGTCAACACCGATTGCAGCAAGGACATTGCGGCACCCAGAACCATGGCCGCCAGAAGTGACCGGCGCAGGCCGATCCCGGTCACCGCTATGCCGGCCATCATGCCGAAAACTGCACCCACAAGGCTGACCAGTGACAACAGCCAGCCGATGCGCGCGCCAGCGGCCGGAAACATCGCCTCGAACTGGTCGAATGGCACACCGATCTTGGCGAACTGCATCGCTGCGCAAAGGCCGGTCAGCCAAAGAAGCAGGATCGCGGCCATGTTGCGATACGGGGGAAGGGCTGAGTCGACGTTCATGGCGTGACGTTATGGCGTGTGGCGAAGGGCTTGCCCAGTCGAAGTGACCGGTCTGCGAAGATGCTGTCCAGCTCTGCCTGCATCACCTTGGCGAAGGCTGCAATCTTGTGTTGCCGGAATGCGGTCGGGTGGCTGAGCATGTGGATGGGACGCGATCCGGTCGCATAATCGTCCAGAAGCGGGACGAGTGCGCCGGAAGCCAGCGCAGGGGCAAGGAATATGTCGGGCGCGCGGGTCAGCCCGTGCCCCGCAATGGCTTCGGCAATCGTGACGCTTGCGCTGTTGACGGCCAATGCGCCCGAAACCGGAACCGTCATCAATGACCCGCCCGTGTCCTGAAACTGCCAGCGACTGGGTGTGTCTTCATTAAGGTCCAGGATGGCCCGATGCTTTTCAAGATCCTCGGGTCGCCGCGGGATGCCATACCGGTGCAGATAGTCGGGGCTTGCGGCAATTCTGGGGGTCGTTTCCCCCAAGCGCCGCATGCGCAGGCTGGAATCGCGCGGGACACCAATGCGGACGGCCAAATCAAAGCCGCCCGCAGCAAGATCGGTATAGCCATCCATCAGATGCAGATCGACGCGCATGGACGGGTTTTCAGTCAGAAACCGCCGCACCGCGCCCGCGACGCAGACCTCTCCCAGTGTGGTGCCGCAGGTAATGCGCAATCGTCCCGACAGGCCTGCCTCTGCCGGGGCAAGCGCGGCCTCGGCTTCTTGCAGCGCGTCAAGAACCTTTCTGGCATGTGGCAGGTAACTCTCGCCTTGTCTGATTGTGCCCGTAATAACGAAAGCTGTGAAGCGCTATCTGTCTGTTCAATCCACCAACACATGGAACGGACACATGAGCAATCTATTGAAAAACTACGGTTTCGGCACGGCCAATGCGGGGCAGAACGCGGCGCTTCTGCTGCGGGTCACCCTGGGCGTCCTGTTTTTGGCCCATGCCGGGCTGAAGGTCTTCGTCTTCACGCCTGCCGGTGCGGCAGGGTATTTTTCCTCGCTGGGGCTGCCCGGCGCTTTGGCTTACCTGACGATTGCGGCAGAGACCCTGGGCGGGATCGCGCTGATCGTCGGCTTTCAGACAAGCCTTGTCGCCCTTCTGCTGATGCCCGTGCTGCTTGGGGCGGCCATCCTAGCCCATGGGCCGAACGGATTCTGGTTCACCAATGAAGGGGGCGGCTGGGAATATCCCGCGTTCTGGGCCATCGCGCTTCTGGTGCAATCGCTTCTGGGTGGCGGTGCCCACGCCGTGACCAAGGACTGACGTCACGCTGGCAGCAGACAAAGCCGAAAGTTCGCGTCAGCGCGGACCGGGGTTCATGCGCTGCGCCATAACTCGCTGGCGCCACCATAGATAAGCCGCAGCGACAACAGGATGAGGATCGTGTCAAGCGCCAGCCGAAAGCGGCGGTCATCCATCCTGTTCAGCACCAGCCGTCCCACCAGCGTGCCAAGAAAGCCCGCCGCGATCATGGCGATGATGAAGCCCGCCCACGCCCAGAAGGCAAAGCCCAGAACCGCGAAGGCCAGCGATTTCACACCGTGCTGCACGGTCATCAGCGCCGCATGGGTCGCGACATGAGAGTGACGCGGCAGCGCCTGCGACTTCGTGAAGGTGGCCACGAACGTGCCGGTTGCGCCGAAAAACATGGTCAGAAAGCTGGATATGATGCCAACTGTAAATGGCCAGTCGCGCACACCTTTCGGGGGCTTGCCAATCACTGTCCACAGAACGAAGGACCCGACGCCGATCTGGACCCAGGCCGGCGGCAGGTTGACCGCAAAAGTTCCCCCGATTGCCGCGCCGACGGCTGATCCAAGGGTGAAGGCGGGCAATGCTGGCCAGAAGATATGGCGGAATGTCACGATTGCCCTTCCAAGGTTCGACCCGATCTGAATCACCCCATGGGTCGGTATCAGTGCCGCAGGCGGCACAAGCGAGGCCATCACCGCCAACAGGATTGCGCCCCCACCGATCCCGAAAGCGACGGTTATCAGCGATCCTGCGAAGCTGGTCGCCATCAGGATGGCGAATGTCAACTCGCTCATGCCTGCGGGCAACAGCGTGGCGGTCAGGTCGATCATTCGGCGGCGCAGCTCCGATCAGATAGGTCGTGCAGAGGGGCAGGGGTCATTCCTTGTTTCCGCTTTTGCGCATGCCGATCAGCCCGGCAACCAGCGGCGCGCCCAGGATCACCAGCGTCAGCCGGACGAGGTGGTGCACGACGATG
This sequence comes from Paracoccus denitrificans, assembly GCA_005768755.1. Classification (GTDB taxonomy): domain Bacteria; phylum Pseudomonadota; class Alphaproteobacteria; order Rhodobacterales; family Rhodobacteraceae; genus Paracoccus; species Paracoccus denitrificans_B. The sequence continues at coordinate 347,982 of VAFL01000001.1, forward strand.
AAGCCCAGATCCGCCCCCGCGACGATGGCCAATACCGTCATTTCGGCCTGCCCACCGGGCGCGAAAGACAAAAACCCTTCGATCGGCGAGGCGAGGCCAAGCTGGACTACCGCTTCGGTCACGGCAAAGGCCAGGAACGCCAGAATGACGACGAAGACCATGCCCGACAGGACGATCCGGCGCAGTTCCAGCAGGGTGACGCCGACATATCCGACGCCGATACCCATACCGATGAAAAACTGCGCCCCAAGAATAGCCTCTCGGGGCGGGCGATGTTCGATCAACCCGCTCAGCGACAGGATTGCTGTTACGATCATCGGCCCCAGGATCGCGGCGCCGAACAATCCGACGCGGCTGGCAACCTTCCAGCCGCCAATGGCGGCAAGCGCCATCAGGATCAATTGTTGCAGCGGAATCTCGGTGGCGGGCGCACCGATCGGCTGCACCAGCGGGCGACCCATGCCATAGACAAGAATGGCGGGAACGATGGTGACAATGACAAGCACGCGGGTCGCGTGGATCAGCGACAGCGCACGCGGGTCGCCGCCCGCCTCGGTCCCGAATATCACCATGTCCTGCAGCCCGCCGGGCATGGCGGCGAAATAGGATGTCGCCAGGTCAAAGCCGCAGATCTTGTGAAAATAGGGCACGCCGATCAGTCCGATGGCGGCGATATATAGCGGGACGAACGCGACCGATCCTGCCATTTGCGGGATCTGGTGGATCACTGCGGGCGTGATGGACGCGCCGACCGCAACGCCAAGGACCGTGCGTGCAGCATCCGAAACCGGCTTGAATCCCAGAAGCGGCGCGCCCGCCAGCGCAGCGACCAGGCAGGCGAACATCGGGCCGAACAGGAACGGCAGCGGCATGTGCAGCGCCGCGAAGATCGCTGTTCCGATCGCGGCGATCAGTAGTGTGCCAAGGCGGCGCAGGGTAGGGGTCACTGTCATTGGCGGTTGGCCACTGGCGTTTGGCTTGACGGATTTGTATCCCGTCGTATACGAAAGGATGCATGAAGGGAACCGATAATTTGCCCGCCGATAAACAGACCGAAAAAGCCGAAGGCGCGGCGCGTGGCCTTCATGGCGAAAGCGTATACGAGCGGCTGTGTCAGGATATCCAGTCGGGCATTCTGGCCCCCGGCAGCCGACTGCGCGAAGCCGAAATTGCCGAACGCCTGTCGGTCAGCCGCACCCCCGTGCGAGAGGCGATCCGCCGGCTGGAAGCCGAGGGTCTTGTCGATCACCTTCCACGCAGCGGGGCGATCGTGCGTCAGCTGGATTATTCTGAGACAATGGAACTTTACGAGATGCGCACCGTGCTGGAAGGCACGGCTGCCCGTCTGGCGGCGCGCGCTGCCTCGGACGTGGAGCTTGAGGAACTGGTTGCAATCAATGACGAAATGCGATCCAGCGACGGCCAGCCCGAGCGATTGTTTCTGTTGAACCGGCAATTTCACCGCCGGCTGCTGGATGCCGCACGCAACCGCTTTCTGCTGAAGTCCATGGCCTCGGTCGAAAATACGCTTCTGATCCTTGGCGCGTCCAGCATGCACATGCCTGATCGCGCGACGGCGGCCGTGGCAGAGCATGGCGAGGTATTGGCCGCGCTGCTGGCCCGCGACGGCGCTGCTGCCGAATCCGCAATGCGGCGCCATATGGAAAGGGCGCAATTCGCGCGGCTGCAGATATTGCGCCAGACTGGCAGTGGCGCAGGCTGACAGGATTGCGCGTCGCGAAAACCGCGCCGCGCGACTTGACACTTCGCGCCTGACCGGCAAGTTGCGGGCCATACCTTTCGCGTTCGAGTGCCGAGTTTTATCATGCCCGCTGGTGAAGAACAGGAAAAGACCCGACCGCCGCGCCGGACCCTGCGGTCTGACAACCCGGCTGATCTGTTTGACCAGCAGGCCCGGCTTGGCGAACTGGTCAAGCATCGACCGCGTCTGGACGAAAACGGTCTGCAGTTTCTGACCCGCCTGCGGGGGTCGACCACACCGGAAGAAGCCGTGACCTTCACCGCCTTTTCTGCGCTTCCGGTGGCGGCGATCGGCTGGGGTTACGAATGCCTGCGCATGATGGCCGACCATCTGGACCCGTCCGAACGACCCGTCATGCATCAGATATCCGATTGGCTGAACGAACCCTCGACCACGCGTCGTCACGCGATCATGCGCAGCGCGCTTTGGGCCCCGATGCGCACGCCATCGGTTCTTCTGGCGCTTTCGGTGGGCTGGGCAGCGGGCGGGCCCGCGCCCAATGATCCCGAACCCTCGCCTGCGCACAAGACGCCCGTTGCGATCAACAGTGCGGTGCTGTCCTGCCTTGCGCGTGCACAATTGCGCCAACGACCCGTTTATATGGCACGGTTTCTGGATATGGCGGAAACGCTGTTCAGGGCGTATTGATCTCCGATGAGCCTGACGCTTCAGATCGAAAATTTCAGTGTCCTGGACGATGGTGGTCCGGTCAGTGTTTCGGTGCCGGAATCGGGACTGCAGGCGGGGCGAAATTCCGGGATGGGCTGGGTGCTGCCCGATGCCAGCCGACATATTTCGGGACATCATTTCGACATCTATCTTCAGGGTGGCCATTGGTGGCTGCACGACCGGTCGACCAATGGAACATTCCTGCAGGGCCACAGGCATCGGCTGGATGGGTCGCACCGGCTTTCGCATGGGGACCGTTTCCAGGTTGGCCAGTATATCATCGTGGCCATGCTGGATGCACCCGCCGCACAGCCGGGGATGAAGCCCGGATCGCTGCCCAGCTATAATGTCGGCGCGCCCGCGCCGGATCTTCCCGCCGACGAAGACCCATGGGCTGTTTCCGGCGGATTTGAGCCGGTCAACCCGATGCCGGCAGAGCGTGCGTCGCGAATGGACGATTTCGCCGGTGATTTCGTGGCCTTTCCCACCGCGCCGCAAGGCCCTGCCGCTGCGCCTTCTGCGGGTGATGGCGCGTCGCCCTTCGCTGTCGGCGGTGGCGAAGACCTCCCGGCAGGTCAGACATCCTTGCCGCCAGCGCCGTCGGGCGTTGATCCATCCCCGGCGGCGAAGCAGGTGCCTGCGCAGCCCTCTGCCGCGCCTGCCACCGCGTCCGTTGCCCCGGTGGCTTTTGTGCAGGCTTTCTGCCGCGGAGCCGGATTGCCCGCCGAACTTGCGGAAGGCGTCGACGGCGAAGCGCTGGCGGAACGGCTTGGCAATGCTATCGCCGCCACAACGGATCGTCTGATGGCTGCGCTGCGCGACCGGTCTGCGGCGCGTCATTTCACACGGGCGGGCGAAAGAACGATGCGCGGCGCCAGCGACAACAACCCGCTGAAGTTCCTGCCGTCGGCCGAACAGGCGGTCGAGGCGTCTTTCCTGCGCCCGCGCGCCGGTTTCATGAGCGGCGCTGCCGGCTATGATGACGCGTTGTCGGACCTTGCCCGCCACCAGTCGGCACTTTTCGCAGCACTTCAGCCGGCATTGGCCGAACTTATGCAGGATCTCGACCCCGGACCGATCGAGGCAGAGGCGAAGGGCGGACTGACCGGACAGCGCAAGTCGCGCGCCTGGGATACTTACGTGTCGCGTTGGGACGCCAAGGCTGCCCATGAAAACGGCATGCTCGACGAATTCATCCGGCTCTTTGCCGAGGCCTATCGCGCCGCTGACAGTAAACGCGACGGGATCGGTTGACGCAGGCGTATGGCGATACCAGTTCCAGGCTGACAGAGGGGTAAATGCATGAAACTCGAATGGCTGACCGATCCGGTGGACGTCGAGCCCCCCTGTGGCCCCGATCTGGAGCAGCAGGATGACGAGGAATTCGTCGATTACTATTTCGAGGCAGAGGGTCGTCTTCCGGAACGATATTTCACCCCCGGCCTGGCACCCGATGGCAGCGAAGACCGGATATTCGACCCAAAGTCGATTGATTATTCGCGCGAGTCCAAAAAGATAAGTGATCTTCTCAAGCGGTCTCGGGATATCCGTCTGACCAGCCTTCTGGCCCGTTTCGCGATTCTTTCGGGGCGGCTTGGCGAATTTGCCGATGCGGTGGCACAGACCGCGAAACTGATGGAGATCTGGCCCGCAGACGTCAATCCCCGTGCCGATAATGGCGCGGCCGAGAGGCGCGCAGCCATTGAGGCGCTGAATACCCAGCCCACCGTCATCATGCCGCTGCTGCACGTTCCGGTTCTGCCGTCGGGCGACGTCAGCTTGCGGCGCTACATGGTGGCGACCGGACGGGCGGATGCACGGGCATCCGAGGGGACGCCGGAAGGCTCGACCGATGTGCTGGCGCCGTTGCGCAGCGACGCGGTGCGACCACAACTGGCGAAGACGCAGCTTGATCTGTCGCGGCTGGCCGAGGCGCTGCATCAGATCGTCCAACTGGCAGGCAGCCACCCGACGGCGCGTTTCACGCCCGATCTGGGGGCACTGCGAACGGCGGTCGCCGACTTCCAGGCCATGATCGCGGCGGCGCGGCCGGATCTGCCGGCGTGGGATGCAGATCAGGCGGCCGCGTCCGCAGCGTTAAGCCCGGCAGAGCCAGAGATGCAGCCCGAATCTGGCGAGGCAGCCCCGTCCATGATCCTGAGTGCGGCGCCAGCGCCGTCACCGGGGCCGACCGATGTGCCGCGCGTTCCAGACCGCGCGGCGGCCCTTGCGGCGTTGCAGATGGCCGAAAGCTGGCTGGCAGAACGCGAACCGTCCTCGCCCTCGCTGCTTCTGGTGACGCAGGCGCGGCTTTTGGTTGGCGCGCCGCTGGTGCAGGCACTGGAAACGCTGCTGCCCGCGCAGGCAGGCAAGGCGGTGCTGAATATCGGCCTTGGCAGTCCCTATGCCCTTCCCATGGACAAACTGAAAACGCTCAGTACGGCGGGGCTGGAAGCCCGACAGCAGAACGGCGCGTCCGCACCGGTTGAGATGCCACCGATAAGCGACCGACGGGGGTTGACCTCTTGCCTGATGGGTATCGAAACCTATTATGCCCAGCATGAGCCGGCCAGTCCGGTGCCCTTGCTGCTGGCAAAGGCCCGTGACATGTTGGTGAAGCGTTTTGACGCCATCGTGGCGGAATTGATTGTAACCGAAGTGCAGCAAACTGGTGGTTAAACCGTTCCTGCATTGACTTTGTGGCTGAAATTGCGTTCGTTAACGCAACCGGAGGACCGAGTAACATGGCATCTGACAAGTCTACCGATTTTTTGAAGCGTAACCGCCCCCCTCGAGTCAATATTTCCTACGAAGATCCCTACGATTCGGAAAAAATGGTCGAACTTCCCTTCGTTCTGGGGGTGATGTCCGACCTGTCCGGCAACGCGTCGGAAGTTGACAAGCCCGCGATGGAAGAGCGTGAATTCGTCGATGTGACGGCAGCTACGCTGGACGATTATATGAAAAGCATCGCGCCTGGGCTTTCTTTCAACGTCGAAAACAAGGTCGGGGGCGAGGATCGGCTGGGGGTCCAGCTGAATTTCGAATCCATGGACGATTTTAATCCGGCCGCTGTCGCGCGCCAGATTCCTGCGCTGAAGAAACTGCTGGAGGCCCGCCAGCACCTTGCGAATTTGCAGCGCTATATGAATTCCAAGCCAAAGGCGCAGGATCAGATCCGCAAATTGCTGAACGATCCCGAACTGATGGCCGCGCTGGCAGAGCGCGATGAGGGCAAGAAGCCGGAAGAGGATAGCTGAGTATGGCTACAGAGAACCAGGCTCAGGTTCAGGGCGGTGCCGCCCTTACCGAACTCGACGAGTTTTCGGACATCCTGAAGCAGACCATCAAGCCCCGCACCGAAGTCGCCGCCAAAGAGGTCGACAACGCGGTTGTGGCGCTTGTCCGCGAGGCGCTGGATGACCAGACGCTGATCGCGGAAGATGTGATCGACACGATCGACGCGATGCTGTCGAAACTGGACGAGCGGCTGAGCGAACAGCTGAATGCCGTGATCCATAACGACGAATTCCAGAAACTGGAATCGGCGTGGCGCGGGCTGGCCTATACGATCAACAACTCCGAGACGGATGCATCGCTTCGCGTGAAGGTGATGAACACGTCGAAAAAGGAGTTGCAGCAGATGATGCGCCGCTATCCCGGCGCGAAATGGGACAAGTCGCCGCTGAACCTGCGCGTTTATGAACAGGAATTCGGTACGCTTGGCGGCAAGCCTTTCGGGGCGCTGATCGGCGATTTCTATTTCGACCACAGCACCGCCGACGTGGCGCTGTTGCGCGATATCGGGAAAGTTGCGGCTGCGGCCCATGCGCCATTCATCTCGGCCGCGGCGCCGGAATTGCTTGGCATGGACAGCTGGAATGAAATGTCCGTGCCGCCGGACCTGTCCGAGATTTTCGATACCCCGGATTACGCGGCCTGGAACGGCATGCGCGATTCCGAAAATTCGCGCTATGTCGCGCTGACCCTGCCGCGCGTGCTGTCGCGCGAACCATATGGTCAAAGCTCAAACTCTGTCGTCGAGGAATTCAACTTCGAGGAAGAGACCGACGGTCATGCCGGCACGCAGTATGCCTGGATGAATGCGGCCCATGCGATGGCCGTCAATGTAAATCGTGCGTTCAAGGAACACGGCTGGACCGTGCAAATCCGTGGCGTGCAATCGGGTGGCGAAGTATTGAATTTGCCGACCCATAACTTCGATACGGGTGATGGTCAGAAAGACCTGAAATGCCCGACCGAAGTCTCGATCACCGATCGCCGTGAGGCGGAGCTGTCGAAGGCAGGTCTGATTGGCCTGATCCATCGCAAGCATACCGACAAGGCGGCGTTTATCGGTGCTCAGACGCTTTATCGACCAAAGAAGTATGTCGATGAGCAAGCCACGGCCTCTGATAATATGTCGGCGCGTCTGCCATATATCTTCGCCGTGTCACGCTTCAGTCATTATCTGAAGTGTATGGTCCGTGACAAAATCGGACAAAGCCCCGATCGCTTGCAACTTCAAACACAGTTGCAGAGTTGGGTTAACAAGTATGTTTCGGGTAATCCCGAAAGTGCGAGCGAGCGCGAGAAGGCGAAAAAGCCTCTGGCCGGTGCAAAGGTGGAAGTTGTGGAGGATGAGGAGAATCCCGGCTATTACATGGGTAAGTTCTATCTCAAGCCGCATTTTCAGCTTGAAGGAATGGACGTGGGGATGTCTCTCGTCTCTAAACTGCCGAAGGGCAAGTAACTGTCTGTACGGACGCCATATTAAAGGAGTATGTTAAATGGCCGTCGATATTTTTCTGAAACTCTCGAACAGCATTAAGGGCGAATCGCAGGACGATACGCACCGCAATGAAATCGACGTTCTCGCCTGGGATTGGGCGCTGACCCAGTCGGGCACGACCCATGTCGGTTCTGGCGGCGGTGGCGGCAAAGTCAACGTCAAGGATATTACGCTGACCAAGTATGTCGACCTTGCGTCGAACGACCTGATCAAGCGCTGCACCAACGGCGAGCACATCGAAAACGGCGAACTGATCGTCCGTAAATCGGGTGGTGCCGCCCCGGTCGAGTATTTCCGCATCAAGATGGAAAACATCATGATCACCAGCTACACCACTGGTGGTTCGAAGGACGGTCTGGACCGGATTCAGGAAACCCTGACCCTGAACTTCCGTAAGTTCGAAGTCCTTTACACCCTTCAGGAAGAGTCGGGTGCCGCTGGCGCCGAAACCCTGGCCGGTTGGGATATCGCCGAAAACAAGGAGTGGAACTCGTAAGAGTTTCGCCCGTTCGGAAGATGCAGGGCTGGCGCCATCCGCGCTGGCCCTGTTTCATGTCTACAGGGCGTGATGCACCCAGATCAGATCACGGATTCGGCGGATTACGACGTGCAGCGTTATCGCAAGATCACCAATGACGATCCGACGCGCAGCGGTCTGCGTGAGATGTCGCTGATGCATGTCTTCCGCGACAGCGCTGCCCGGCGCGACAGCCGTGACCCGGACCAGCATTATTCTGATGGTGAACGGGACCTGACCCTGCGCAGTCAGAAGCGGCGTGACGGTACGGATGAGGCTGCGCTTCGCCGAAATATCGCAATGGATGTCGCCAGCCTGATGAACACGATCCGGCTGGATTGCTGCGCCGATCTGGCAGATTCGCCCCGCGTGGCGCGTTCCGTGGTGAATTTCGGCTTTCAGGACATGGATACGCTTTGGCGTGACCACACAAATCCCAGCGATATGGCCGCCGCAATCCGCCGCACGTTGATTAATAATGAACCGCGTTTGCGGCCCGGCTCGATCGAGGTAAGGGTTGATGAAGGTGGCCCCGGGGTGGATCAGCGCCTTCAATTCGAAATCGTGGCCGAAATGATTTCGAACCCATCTGATATTCCGCTGCAATTTTATGCTGAAATAGATCCCGGTGCCGGAAAGATCGCTTTGAAGCGGATGCAGGGTGAATCATGAAAAAGTCATTCCGCGACGCATATGAGCGCGAGCTGGATATTCTTTACGAGCGGACCGCCGAATTCGCCGAAGAATATCCCGGCCTTGCGGACCGGCTTGGCGGACTTCTGCGGGACAATATAGACCCGACCGTTGCAGGCTTGCTGGAAGGCACCGCCTTCATGGCCGCGCGTGTGCAGCAGAAGCTGGATGAGGAGTTTCGCAGCTTCACCACCGAGTTGCTGGAGCAGATTTTTCCAGATGCCCTGGCACCGATTCCCAGCTGCATGCTTGTTCAGGCCCAGCATCCGGGTAATCCGCCCCCGGATCTTGGTGTTGGCTATTATTCGCGCGGTGCGACGATGGAGGCGCCATTTCGTGACGCCGACAAGCGCATTGTCTGCCGTTTCTCACTGGCGGCTCCGCTTGCGGTCATGCCCCTGTCGCTGGACCGGGTGACATATCATGACCGCACCGCACCCATTGGCGGTCTGGGCCAGGACCCGGATCCGGCAACACGTGCGGCGCTGCAACTGGATTTTCGCCATGTGGTCGGGCGACCGCTTTCGACGCTTGGCGTCGACAGCATCGGCTTTCATCTGACAGCCGATGTCGCGCAGGCTGCCGCATTGTATGAACAGATTCATTGCGGTGTCGTCCGCGCCAGCCTTCGGTGGCAGGCTGCAAATGGCGATCCGCGGTTCGCCCGCCTCAAGCCCGACCAGATCGACCAGATCGGCTTTCATAGCGACGAATTGCTGTTTGACCGCGACAGCCGGCTGTTCGAAGGCTTTGCGATTCTGCGTGACTTCTTTGCTTTTCCACGAAAATTTCTTGGCTTTCGTCTGAAAGGCATGAAAAAGCTCCTCGGGCGGATCAAGCCGTCCGAGGCGCAATTGATCCTGGAATTCGACCGAAGCGATGCGGATATCGCCCGCCAGATAGGCCCCGACGATGTTCGGCTGAACTGCGCGGCGGCCGTTAATCTGTTCGAAGAACGCTCTAACCAGATCAGGCTGGGTGACAAGCATTCCGAATATGTGGTGACCCCCGACAGCGCCCGCCTGACGCAGATAGAGGTTCATCGGGTTCTGGACGTGCATGCCAGCGCCGGGAATTCGCAGCAGCGCACCGAGGTTTACCCCCTTTATGCGCTGCCGCCTTCGACCCAGTCGCCGAATTCCGTCTATTATTACACAACCCGCCGCAAGCCGCGTCGTTTGACGCCGACTGAAAGGCGCAATGGCCTGCGCAGCGACTATCGTGGGACCGAGACCTACATCTCGCTTTACGAACCACCGCCAAGCGAGATCGGGCAGCGCGCGCAACGCCTGCATATCCGCACCCTCTGCTCCAACCGCCATCTGCCGACGACGCTGCCTTTGGCGCGCAGTGACGACCTGCATATGGATGATGATCAGAAGCTGCGGCTGCGCTGTGTGAATGGGCCAACCCCCCCGCGCGAGGCGATGACGGAAACAGAACTGTCAGGACCGCATCGCACGCAGCAGGGTGATGTCTATTGGCGGTTGATTTCCTATCTTTCGCTGAATCACTTCGGCCTGGACGACCGTTTCGGGCGCGATGGCGCCGTCAGCCTGCGAGAGATACTGTCGCTTTTCGCCGATTTGTCGGACAACGTGACCCAGGCCCAGATCGCCGGGATCACCGATCTGGCCGTGCGCCCGATCACACGGTCAATTCGCCGGCCCGAAGGCTTCTTTCCGGCGCGCGGGCTGGAGATTTCCATCACCTATGACGAAACCGCGTTCGAGGGCTCGGGCATCGTGCCGCTGGCGGCGGTGCTGGATCGGTTCTTTGCTGAATATATCTCGATCAACAGCTTTTCGCAGACGGTGACGATCAGCAAGCAACGCGGAATGCTGCGCCGCTGGCCGCCGCGCTCGGGCCGGGGGCCGCTTTTGTGAACAGAGAGGCCGGATTTCTGGCGCTTCTGCGCCGGTTGGAACGCGAAACCCCGGACCGGCCACGGATCGGGCGCTCTGCGCGGCTGGCAGAGGAGATCGTCGATCTCGGTCAGGACCCGCGGCTGGAGTTTGCAGAAACAGAGTTTCGCCACGACCCAGAACACCAAAACCTGCCGCGCGACAGCAAGGGCCGGATCGCGCTGCGGCCGCAATTTCTGGGCATGTTCGGTCCCTTCGGCGCATTGCCGCTGAACACAACCGAGGAAGTTCAGCGCTGGCAGAATGAAGGTCAAAACGGATTCGTTCGTTTTGCCGATGTTTTCCAGGCGCGTTTTCTGCAGCTGTTCTTCCGGGCCTGGTCAGACGCCCACGCGATCAGCCAACATGACCGACCTGAATATGACCGATTCAGCCGCTATGTGGCGGCGATTTCGGGTACCGGCAGCCCTGCCTATGTCAATCACGATGATTTTCCTGATATTGCGCGGCTGCCGCTGGTGTCGATCTTTGGCGGGCGGGTGCGCAGTGCGGTGCGCCTGCAACAGATCCTTGCGCGTTATTTCGAACTGAACGTCGATGTCGAGGAGCACGTACCGTCCTGGCTGCAATTCGAACCAGACGAGTTGCACGGGCTAGGCAAGGGCGGCGCGCTTGGCGAAAATACCTATCTGGGTAGCCGCGTGCGTTCGGTAAGTGACCGCATCTGCGTGCATCTGGAACTGCCTGATGCGGAACGCTACCGGCGCTTCCTGCCGGGCGGCGAGGATCATCGGATGCTGACCAACCTTATCTTCTGGTATATCGGCCGAACCTACGAAGTTGAACTTGCGCTGAAACTGCCGCCCGCGCAGATCCCCGGCGCCTCGCTTGGATCGACCGTGTCCGTCGGATGGCTGGCCGCCGTATCCCCACCCAACGACACCGATGGCGCGCCCATCGAGGTCGCCCGTTTCCTGATTGACCCCGAAACCGCAAGGCCCAGAGGCGACGCATGACTGCTATTACGATTGAGAAATTTGCCGGTAAAATGAATCGGGTTGGCTATGACGCCTTCCTGCAGGCGATGCGGCAGGCGCGCGGGGACGGCAATCGCAATGTGGAACTGTGTCACTGGCTGTTTCACGCCGTGTCTAATCAGAACTGCGATATCTCGGTTACCCTGCAGGAGCTTAAGCTGGATCGCGGTCGGATGTTGAAGGATCTGGGTCAGGCGATGGCCGGTCTTCAGAAAAACGTCACCGAGACACCCGGTATCGCAGAGCGACTTTCAGATGCGCTGAACCACGCTTGGACCTATGCGACCCTGTTCTTTGGCGAGACCCAGATCCGGACCGGCCACCTTCTGGTCGCTATTCTGAATGACGCGGCGCTTCGCCGTCAGGCGGAAAGCTATTCCCCCGTCTTCGAGGAACTTTTTGCGGATCAGATCGGGAAAGAAGCGCGGACGCTGTGGGCAGCATCCGAAGAAGAAGACATGCGCCCGATGGATGGATCGGGCCTTGTCGCGCCGGGTACGGGGCGCGACGCGGGTGGCCCGACAACCGCGCTTGGCCGCTTCTCGGTCGATATGACAGCGCAGGCGGCAGAGGGAAAAATGGACCCTGTTGTCGGTCGCGACGATGAAATTCGCCAGATCGTTGATGTGCTGATGCGCCGTCGCCAGAACAACCCGATCCTGACCGGCGAGGCAGGGGTGGGCAAGACCGCCGTGGTCGAGGGTTTCGCGCAGAAACTGGCTGCGAACGAAGTGCCGCCGACACTGCAGGGGATGCGCCTGCACATGCTGGATATCGGCGCAATGCAGGCCGGTGCCAGCATGAAGGGCGAATTCGAGCAGCGACTGCGATCAGTTATTGATGAGGTGCAGGCCAGCCCGACCCCCATCATCCTGTTCATCGACGAGGCACATACCCTGATCGGTGCCGGCGGCGCTGCCGGCACGGGCGACGCTGCGAATCTGCTCAAACCGGCGCTGGCGCGCGGCACGCTGCGCACCATTGGTGCCACGACATGGGCCGAATATCGCAACTATTTCGAAAAGGACCCGGCGCTGACCCGGCGGTTCCAGCCGGTCACGGTCGATGAACCCAGCATCGAAACGGCCTGCTACATGATGCGTGGCCTGCTTGGCCCAATGGAAGCGCATCACAAGGTGCGTATCTCTGACGAGGCGGTCGAGGCCGCCGTGAAGCTTTCTGCGCGCTACCTGCCGGCGCGGCAATTGCCCGACAAGGCAGTCTCGCTTCTGGATACGGCTTGTGCACGCGTTGCGGTCAGCCAGTCGGCGGTGCCTGCGCGTCTTGCCGACTTGCGCGCGGATATTGCTGCACTCGACACCGAAATTGCTGCGAAGGAAGCCGAGCGAGAGCTTGGTGCGACCGATGAGGCGCGGCTGTCGGAAGCGCAGGAAAAACGCGAGAAATTGAAGGCCGATCTGACGGGAGTCGAGACGGCCTACGAAAGCGAAAAGGGGCTTGTCGAGGGTATTCTGGGGCTGCGTCGTTCAATCGCCGCGGCAGAGGGCGAGGATTTCGACGAAGCTGCGGCACGCGCCGATCTGACGGCAAAGATGTCGGACCTGTCTTCGATCCACCCCGATGAGCGCATGATCTGGCCCCATGTCGACGATCAGGCCGTGGCCTCGGTCATCAGTGACTGGACCGGCATCCCGGCGGGCCGCATGGTGGCCGATGAACTGCAGGCTGTGCTGGGGCTTGCCGATCACCTCAAGGAACGTGTGATCGGGCAGGATCAGGGCTTGCAGATGATCGCGCGGCGGGTGGAAACCGCGCGGGCCGGTCTTTCGAATCCGGAAAAGCCGATCGGGGTTTTCATGCTTTGCGGACCTTCGGGCGTAGGTAAGACCGAAACCGCGCTGGCGCTGGCGGAATCGCTTTACGGTGGCGAACAGAACGTCATCACAATCAATATGTCCGAATTCCAGGAAGCCCATTCCGTCAGCCTGCTGAAGGGCGCGCCCCCCGGTTATGTCGGTTACGGCGAAGGTGGCCGACTGACCGAGGCAGTCAGGCGCAAGCCCTATTCCGTGGTGCTGCTGGACGAAATGGAAAAGGCCCATCCCGACGTGCATGAGCTGTTCTTCCAGGTCTTCGACAAGGGCCGGATGGAAGACGGCAACGGCCGACCAATCAATTTCCGTAACACGTTGATCTTGATGACTTCGAACGTGGGAACAGGGACAATCATGAACCTGGCCCCCTATGGCGAGATCACGGACCCTGAAACCATGGAAGCGTCCCTGAAAGAGGAACTGCTGGGCACCTTCCCGCCCGCGCTTCTGGGCCGGATCGTGACGATCCCCTATGTGCCGCTCTCGGCAGAGGTGCTGGCGGGTATCACGAAGCTGAAGCTGGGTTCTGTTGCACGCAGGATGAAGGCTGCGCATGGCACACAACTGGTCTGGGAGGATGATGTGATCGACTTTATTGTCAGCCAGTGCCGCGATCCCGACAGTGGCGGTCGAATGATCGACAACATCATCACGAACTCGATCCTGCCCGATTTGTCACGGCAGGTACTGGCGCGTATGGTCAGCGCAGAGGAGATGTCGGACGTGACCATCCGCGTGGCCGACAACAAGTTCACTTATGAATTTTCAGAGGAGAGTTGAGAAATGACCAATCAGATTGAGTGGTTTCTTGTCGACAGTCCCGAAGACGGGCGCATCGGTGCGCTTGGCTTTCTGGGTGATGTGGTCTCGGTCGTGGCGCTGTTCGATGCCGGTGCCGATCCCGCACAGGTGATTTCCGCCGCGCGCAATCGTCCCGAGGTCTTTACCCGAGATCCGGGCATCGCGCAGCTTGCGACGCAGGGCAGCGGTGAGTTCCCGCGGTCATTGCCGCTGGATATCAGCTGGTCGAATTATTTCCGGCCAGGCGTCGCGATGGAGACGCGCGGTGCCGACCGTATTGTCCACGGCAGCGCAATTGCCCGGATCGCCCCGCGACGCGGTGAGGAACTTGCGATCGAGGCAGCAATCTCGGCCTGAGGCGCAGCTTACTGAACGTAAAAGCTGCTGACCCCAATCAGCGCATCTTGCCCGACTTCGGCAAACAGTGCCTCGAAGAACTCGTCTGCAGTTGCGCCGGCGTGGCTGGACAGCGTCTCGGGCCGGTTCGGTGTCGCAAGTGCCACCAACATCTGGTGGGTGTCGCGCGATGGCATGTAGCGCGCGACCGAGAAGTCAAAGCGGGTGACGCGGGTCGAGTTCAGCAGGAAACGCCGCAGGTCGTGGACGATTCCATTCTCGTCTATCATCAGCAGGGACTGGTAATATCCAGCTGCGTTGTTGATCTGACCGCGAAGCGCCGTGCCGCGCGCGATCTGCTGCGATTCCAGCTGGATGCCCAGGGCATAAACGGGATAGCGCTGATCGCGCCGCACAAAGGTTACGGCGGGGCATTGGCTGTGATCCAGCAACACCGCCTGCCGCGTGATCTCGCCATCTATGCCGGCGGTCAGATCGTCCATCAGCGCAGTGATGTTGCGGTCGCTGTCCGAGACCACGTTCAACTGCATCTCTCCATCGCCGCGCATCATCGGCAGGGCCAGCATGCACGGTTCGGTCAGTCGCGCCCTGATCCGTTCGATCAGCTGCAGCATGCGGGGATCGGGTGGAACGGCATCGGGTCGGGATTCGACGGGCAGGGGATCTTTGTCCGGTGCCGGGTCACCGGTTTCGATGGTGGAATTCAGCACTTCCTCCGTGCCCAACCTGGCCGGGTCCGGGTTCGACGGCGTCAGTTCCGGCAGGGACGAAGACGTTATGGTTTCCGATCCGCCGTCGGACTGCAGTATCTCTTCGCCGGTTTCCGGTGCGGTGATGGTTTCGGCCGGTGTGGCTGCCAATTCGGGTGCGACCTCTGGCATGATCGCGGTGATTTCGATCGCGGCCAGCGGTTCGACCTGTTCCATGCTCAGGAAGTCGAAGCTCGGTTGCCAGATAAGATAGCCCAGAACTGCTGCATGAATCGCAACTGACAGTCCAGCGGACTGCGCCCATTTCCACCCGTCGGGACGTTCGCCGATCATGGCCCGCCCCGATCGTTCAGCGTGACCAGACGCAATTCGTATTCGGCCAGGACGGGGTTCTGCAATGCGGTCACAAGCGTTTGGGCGGGGGCGTTGCGGTCGATCATCAGATGCAGGACCTGACCCGGACCGCCGGGGATGGCAGCGGGCAGGATCTCTGGCAGGACCTCCTCTCCGTCCAGTGTCCAGATCCCTTCGGGCGAGATCATCAGAATGGGCTGGGGAAGTTGCTCAAGCGGCAGATCGGCGGTCGCGGGCAGGGACAGGGCAGGATCGGGTCGCGCCGTCTGGCCAACGATCATGAAAAAGAACAGAAGCAGAAGCACGATGTTCACGATCGACAGCGAAGTGTCGATATGGGCGCGCTCGGCCCGGCGCGGGGGCAGGTTCAAAGCCATGGCTACACCCCGCCGCCTGTGACCTGAACCGAGGTGATGCCCCGCGCAGCCAGTGTCTGCAGCACGGTTACCAGGCGCTGAACGGGCACATCCTTGCGCAGAATGACAAGAACATCTGCCGTTCCTTGCGCCAGTAATGCATCGGAAAGCGCTGACAGCCGATCAGCTGCGAACCGCTGACCGCCAGCCAGGATTTCGCCATTGGCATCCAGCGTCCAGACGGCAGTTGTCCTGATATCGGTGGTCTGGCCGGGATCGCTTTCGGCCGTAACTTCGGATGGGCGCCCGCCCGTCAATGCGCCAGTGCGCAGATCAAGAAGCGAATACGGGGCAATATTGGCCGACAGCATGAAAAAGATCAGCAGTTGGAACATGACATCCGCAAGCGGCGTCATCGAGAAGCGATAACGCCGGTTACGGCGGGGTAGCACCAGCCCCGGGCGCCGTTGGCCAGCCGCAGCCACGCGCTCAGCCGCGCGTCTGGCCGACGCGGCCGTGAATTGCGGCCGAGATCACCATTTCGATGGTCTGGCGTTCGTCATCGATCCGGCCTTCCAGCCAGGCGGCGATGAAATAGGCAATCAGCGCGATCGCCAGGCCGGCTGCGGTTGTGGTCAACGCCGTCCAGATACCCGAGGCCAGAAGGCGCGGGTCCGCCGCCGCCTGACTGGCGGCAAGGCTGCCGAAGGCATCGATCATCCCGATCACGGTGCCCAGAAGCCCAAGCATGGGGGCCATCTGGACGACCGCCTCCAGCAGTCGCATCCGGTTTCCCATCCGGGTCAGTTCGACAAGCGCCGACTGCCGGGCCAATTCCTCGCCATAGCTCGGGTCAGATGGTCGCGCCCGCAGCCCCGACATGACGGCGCGCAGCACCCTGGAAAGCACGGAATCGTCGTTGATGGCCTTGCGCTGCGCCTCGTCGGGGCGGCCGTTCAGCCAATCGTCCAGGATATCTTCGGCCTGACGGCTCCGGCCAAGCCGCATCTTGCGGAACTGCGTGATCTTGAAGATGGCGACGGTGACGGTCATGACCGACAGGGCGAAAAGCGCCGCATACACCGCGAGCGTGACCGGCGGCAGGGACAAAAGAGTATCGAAATTCATGGCTCAGTCCGGAAAGTTCACAGTCCGAATTCGATATCTGTGCGAGTCTGCGTTTCAAGCGACTGCAGGCAGGCGTCGCGCATATCGCTGTTATCGTCAGCGGTGCATTCTGCCACATCGTTGATGATGATCCGGCTGATCGTATCGCAGCCCCCATCGGGGACCTGAAAGACGCCGATCTTGTTCTTGCCGACCATGAGGGCGCCGAAATCCAGCACCGGAAGCGCCTTGAGAACGCCTTCCTGATCGAAAATGGCAACCTGCCACGCGGCCCGCTTGATCGCCTTGTCGGTGCGATTGGTCGTCAAGACGACCAGCCCGCAGCCGCCCGCGTCATTGTCGGTTGTCCGGTTCAGCTCCATACGGACTGTTCCCTCGCCGGGAACCGGGGCTGTGTCGGCGGTGTCCTGTGCCGCAGCAACCTGGGATACAAACAAACCGGCAGACATGACACAGGCGCCGGCAACTCGTGAAACAGCTGCGCGAAACATCGCAATTCCTTTCAGCGATAGACCCCAATTAGGGGAAGATACTTGAAATTTTCGGCCGGGATCGACCGCTGCTGCCCGACAACGGGCGCATCAACGCCTGCTGGCTGTGTGCCAGCGGCTGCAAAACCGGAAACCCCGACGGGGGCAGGATCGGCCAGTGCGACCTGCACGGGGCGACGCGGTGGACGCTGTGCCGGGAGCAAAGCGGACGACGCGGCTTCGCTTGCAATCTGCGTTTCACCCTGATTGATCGCCGCATTTCCCGACGTCGCGACCGCGGCAAGCGACAGATTTTCTGCCGGACGATCCTGCACCAGCGGCGCGCGCTGCGCGCTGATCGGCGGTACACCAAGATCGGGAACCACACGCGAAGGCAGGGTTGCCCGATACGGTGCCGCAATCTTCGCGGATTCCCGGCTGAGCGCCTGATTTGCGATCAGCGCAAACCCCGCCGCCATGCCTGCCGCCGAAAGACTTGTGCCGAGAACCAGGATAAGCTTCATGTGGTGCGACTCCTCAAGCGGAACCGTAACATAGCCGCAAGGGCGGCTCAATGAATGTCGGAAGGGAATATCGCGTGACACCGTCGCCGCTGGCCATTGTTGCAGCTTTGTCGATGACGGCCGGCATCAGCTGTTTGCCGGGCAGTTCCCATGCGATGCTCAGCCTTTGCAACCAGTCCTTCGACGTCCTGAACATAGCCATCGCCGAGCCGGGGCCCGAAGATTATGTCACGCGCGGCTGGTGGCGGGTCGCGCCGAACCAGTGCGCGACGCTGCTGCGGGACCCGCTTGAAGCAAGGGAATACTTCGTGTTCGCAGCGGATGTCTTCGGCAATGAGGCGTTGCCGGGCGTTACGCCGATGTGCGTCGGCACGCGTGAATTCAAGATAGAAAGCCAGCAGGATTGCCTGATACGCGGCTTTCTTGATGCGCGGTTTTATGAGGTTGATCCACAGGGCCAGCCAAGTTGGACCGTCTTCGTTCAACCTCGACCCTGATGCTCGGTCAAGGGGCAGGCAAATCCTGCGGCACGGGCGTTGGCTGCAGAACTGACAGCGATGCAGAGGCGGCATCGCCGTCGGACTGCAACTCGTTCAGGATTGCGGGTAACAATGTGGCGGCGGGTGCCCCGGCCGGGGTCGCGGCCACCGCGACCAACGGCTGAGAAGAAGCGACTGCCAGCAAGACATAGGGGGCCGTATTCTGCGCAGCCGCATTCGGGACATCTACAGAAACGCCCGCCTGAATGTTGCCCTGTTCATCGGCACTTGCCTGCGAAGTAAGGTCGTAGACCGATCCGTCGGGCGCGATCATCGCCAGCCACAGGTTGCGGCCGTCCAGCCCTGCGACGGTTGCCTGTGTCTGAAACCCCGTTGCGGTTGCATTCGCAATGCTTTCGACCTCGGGTGGTGCTGCCGTGCGACCGGCAAGCGCGCCTGCGAACTCTACCGCCGGGCATTGCGCGTCGGCGACGATTCGGGGGACAATCGCGGGCCGGGTGCCGAAGGCCGTTGCATAGGCATCCTGAACCTGCGCCGGGTCGAGCTGTACCGCAGAATAAACAGCGATCGTGCCGCTGTCAGGGCCAGAGGTCACGCGCGCGGCCATTGCGCATGTGCCAAGCGGCAAATCAGCCAGAAAACCGTCGCGGCTTGCCGGGTCGCGTGGTGGAAGCACAGGTGTTACGGTTTCCGCCGCAGTCGGATCGACGGGGATCGGCGGGTCAGTGTCGCGCAATAGAAGCCAGCCCGTGCCCGCGCCGATTGCTATCAGCGTTGCAAGGCCGGCCATGATCAGCGGCAGGCGGCCTGATTTCGGCGCTTGCGGCGGTGCAATTTCGGCGGGTCCTGCCTGCATGGGCAGCCCGAACGGCGATTCCGATATCCCGGTCGTGTGACCATCGGGGGTCGATTTGGCGGTCTGCCCTGACCACAGCGGCAAATGGTAGCGCGCCGGAATACGCATCGGGTCGTCCAGCATGGCGATGATCTGTCCCATGCTTGACGGGCGATCAGTGGGGTCCGGCTCCAGCATGTATTGAAGCAGCGGGAACATACGATGCGACAGGCCGGTCAGATCCGGTATCTGCTGTCGGGCGTCAGACGCAGTGACGACCGAATCCCCCATTTCCAATGCGCTGCCGCGCAGCGCCGCCGTCATCAGCAGCGCCAGCCCGTATATGTCCGTCTGCGGCCCGATCGCGCCATTGTAATGACCCAGTTGTTCGGGTGCGATATACTTGAATTTACCGGCGAAACGGCCAGCCAGACCGTCGCCCAACTCGGTCGAGCGGGCAATCCCGAAGTCGATCAGGACCGCTTCCTCGACCCGGTCGTGACGCAGAATGACGTTGTCAGGCGACAGATCGCGATGGGTCACGCCGCGCGCATGGGCCTGCCCGAGACCGCGCGCAAGTCGTCGCATCAGCGCGACGGCCTGTTCATCCGACATCCCCTGACCCTCGCGAAGCGTCGAGCCGAGATGAGCACCGGATACGAATTCCATGATCAGGCAGTAACGTTGCAGACCCTGATCGAGAACGAAGTTGTGGTAGCTGACAATGGCTTCGTCGCGCAGTTGGACCAGCACGCGTGCCTCGCGCCGGAACAGATCGATGATATCCTGATCACGGGCAAGATCCGTCAGCACCACCTTCACCGCCACCGGATCACCCGTATAGACGTTTATGGCGCGGTAAACCTCGCCCATGCCGCCGGCACTGATCAAAGCCTCGATCCGGTAGTTGTTGTTGATCAGCGTTCCTGCTTCGACCAGCTTCGGCTTGGCGACAGGGGGCGGCGGGCGGTCCGCGGTCGTATTGATGACGGTGCGTTGCGCGGTCGGGGCGGGTGCATCATCGTCAGCGGTCGCGATGACGGTTCGATCGGGCGATGGATCGAATGTCGGTCCAAATCCTTGCGGCTCATCATCCGCTTCCGGGACCGGCGAGGCATCCGAAGGGCTGGCACCGGGTTTCGACGTCTCGATGACGGTGCGGTCTGCATCATCGGAAAATTCGGGAAAATCCGCCGCCGGCGGCTGGGTCCCCGTATGATCGTCGCCGGCACGGATGTCTTTATCCTCCATGCTCAGTCCTCGGCGTCGAACGTATCCGGCAGGGTGCTGGCGTCGATCACGATGACCGTGACATTGTCCTTGGCACCGCGCTCCAGTGTAAGCGAGACCAGAAGATCGGCAGTTTCGTCCGGACTTTCGTCGCGCCCAAGAACATGCGCAATTGCAACGTCATCCAGATGTTCCGTCAGCCCGTCCGAGCAGATCAGGAAGCGATCGCCAGGCGCTGCCACGCCGGTCACCATTTCGGGCTCGGCCTCGGCCCCGATACCGATGGCGCGGGTGATGACGTTGCGGCGCGGGGAGTTGCGGGCTTCCTCCTCGGTTATCGTGCCCTCGGCGATCATTGCCGCGACCTCGCTGTGGTCGCGGCTGAGCGAGGTCAGCCGCCCCTTGCGCAGCAGGTAGACACGGCTGTCCCCAGCCCATGCGCAGGTCAGTTCCGTCCCGAAAATCATCAGCGCAGCGACGGTAGCCCCGACCGTATCAAGCGTATTTTCCGCCGCATAGGACCTGATCCGGTGATGCGCACGATCCAGCCTTTCGCGAAAGCGCGCCCGCTGATCAGCGGCCGAGATGGGAACACCGATCGAAGCCATTTCCTCGACGATCATCCGAGAGGCGACATCGCCTGCCGCATGTCCGCCCATGCCATCCGCAACCACCCACAGGGCCAGTTCCGGGATCGAGGCGAAGCTGTCTTCATTGTAGCGGCGCACCAGGCCTTCATGACTGCGTGCTGCGGCGCGGAAGGACAGGGCGAATTGGCCGTGGGTCATGCCTCGGCCTCGTCAGCAGCGGCAGCTTGGGTGGTGTCACGGCCACCTGAAAGAAGCCAGCCGACTTCGGACGGGCCGGGCATGCCGGGTCCGGCCAGCAGTCCCGATGGCAAGCCGTGCTGTGGCTGGGCCGCGAACCACCAATAGCTGCGTCCGGCCTGCGCATGCGAGAAATCGGCCCCGGAAAGCTCGCTTAGCAGATCCTGTGGCGTGCGGGTCTGGTTGGTGGCCCAGAAGGCCGCGCCGTTCGCTGGGTGTGGTTCGGTTGGTGCGGGCAGGGCGGCTGCCAATCGTGCCGCAGCCTCGCGCGGTTCGAAATGTTGCTGTTGCAGAAGAGAATGCAATTCAGCTTCGGCGCTTTCATAAAAGTCCTGCGCCACATCGGCGACGGGTGCGGGGCCTGCCGGACCCTGCGCCACGATAAGCGGAAATCGCCTGCCGCTGCGATCACGTGATGGTGCCGCCACGCCTTGCAAGGCCGCACCGCCGGCTGGTCCGGCGCCAACCCAGAACCGCAATGCGGGTGCGGCGTCAAAGATCTGTTGCCAGTCGGGTCCGGCCGTTTCGCGCCAGTTGCCCAGGGTCAGGGCGATCCAGTCGAGCAGCAACTGGGTGCCACCGCCCGGCAATTCGCCCGCCGAGATGAAATCCCCAAAGCCGGGGTGCTTGCCGAAAATGGCGACGTTCAATCGACGCTCTGCGGGCATTCGAACTCTCTCAGCTCAGGCATGACGAAGGGATTGGCAATCGCGTTGATGGTGAAATCATAGGTGATGTTGCGGCCGCCGATCATATAGGTCGCGCGCAGCGTATCCCCGCGCTGCTCGCGCGAGGAGGCGCGCGCAAGAAAGGGGATGATCGTCCAGGCGCTGCCCTCATTTCGCAACTGGTTCGGTCGGTCGAGGCTGGGCATGATGGTGACGGCCGTGGCCTTGCCGTTGCCCGGCCAGACGATCGTACGCGGCAGAGAGCCGGTGACGGTTTTTACGACCTCGTCATTGATCGACAGTGTGGCTTCGGTGATTGTCGGATGGGCATCGACCTGCGCCACGGTGATTTCGACCGAGGGCGAAGTGCCGCCACCGGCGAAGAAGGCGCGGCGAATACGTTCGGCACGCTCGAACTGGGTCAAAGTGTTGTCGGACAGACGTTCGGTGATCTCTTTGTCTGCGCGCCATGTCAGCCCGTCACCGGTGCGTTCAACATAGGGTTCAAGGAACTCGGTGAAATAGGCGTCCATTGCGCCGCCTGGCCCGAAGAAGCGCGAAAAATTGTCGATGGAGAGGTTGCGCGAGGACTCGGCGAAGGGGAAGGACGTCTTGATCGTATCGCGGCACATGAAGGTGATGCGATCCGAAAGCGCACGGTTCATCGCCTCGATACTGGCATCCGATGCGCCCGAACGGAAATCGCCTTCCGCCCGCGACAGCATACGCGCCATCGGCTCTGGCAATCGTGAATTGTACTGTGTCAGCGAATTCAGAAGCGGCGGCAGCGTGTCGGGCATTTCCGGGTTGTCGACCGAAAGCCGCATATTTTCCCAGATCGCACCCAGATTGCCCAGAATCGTGTCGATTGGACGCTGGCCGGGGTTTCCCAGCAACAGCACATGCCAGTCGTTGAACTCCTCGGATATCTTGTCGATCGGTTCAATGATGGAGGTCATGTCGGGCAGTTCCGCGCCGTCCTCGCCGGTCACATCGGGTAGTCCGCCATCGCCGGTATTGGCAGCCAGGGCGTCCAGCAGAATGCGCGTGGGACCGGTTGTCCGCGACCGCAGCCGGTCGCCTATGGCATTGCCGACATCGTTCCCGACACCATTGCCGCCTTCAGCGGCTTGCTGGTTTTCGGCGTCGGCCGCGGCCTCGGCTTCATCGAATTTGCGCGACAGGTAGGTTTGTCTGTCGACCTGTTCGACCAACTGCAGGATGGGCGAGGCCGAGGCAGACGAGGCCGCACCAAGTGCAGCATAGCGCGGCTTGTCAGCCACCATCGAGGCCAGCGTCAGATTGTCCAGCATCGTGCCCCAGGCGCCGACGAATTCGGAGCGGTAGCGTTCCAGCAGGTCAAGGTCCAGCCGCTCAAGTCGGCGCTCGATATCGGCGGAACTTGCGGCATCGCCCAGCACCCACTGGTCGCGCCGAAGTTCTTGCCCGACAACGCGCAACTGGCCGACAAAATAGTTCCAGAACCCGTCATATGTATACAGTCCCGGCACAGACAAAGTCGCCACATCCGTTCCGTCACGGGTCGCAAAGACGACGGTCGCGTCGGCTTCCAGTGCCTCGCTCAGCGTCCAGTTGGCCAGCCCGTCGGCAATCGCACCATCACGGATGATGGCATAGGCCTGTTCATCCAGCGGCAATTGCGCGATTGCGGCGCGTGCACGTTCAACCGTGGCCTGATCCAGCCCGACAAGCGGCTCTCGCTTGTCGTCAAGGCTCAGCATCGCTGCCAGGTGCCCTTGCAGTTCGCGAATGAAATCGGCCCCGTTCAGCCCCGGATATTCCGTACCCCAGTTTTCGGTAAACCAGGCATTGATGGCACCGTCGTCCGTGGATTCGCCCTGCTTGCCCAGCAGCAGATAGACTTTCAGCGCCCGGTAGATCTGCGTCATCTCTCCCGATGCAATGATCTGAGGCATGCGCTGCTCGATATCCAGAATCAGACGCGGGCGCAGCATCCGCTCCAGCGCCTCGGCATAGGTTTCGGTGGCCACGACATTCAGCCGGTCGCGCTGACCCAGGCCCAACCCCTCCCAGATGCCTGGATTTTCGCTGTCACCATAACCCGCCGGCATCCGGGCCAGATCGCTCAGCAGCGGCACGATGGGGCGCAGATCGGTGTCGTCGATGATGTCGCGGTTCAGCTCTTCGACTGCGGCAGCGGCATAGGCGCGGGTCTCGGCATTGGCGGTATTTACCAGCGAAAGGTTCTTCCAATAGCTGTAGCCAAGCGCCGCGGCCGTCCCGACCGTCAGAAGCGCGATGGCCGACAGCGAAACGGTGCGGATCACCATCGCGCGGCGCACGGCATTGCGATCGTGACTGACCCAACCCTGTTCAGGGATGATCACGCGTTTCAGCAGATCATGGATGAAAAAGCTTTTGCCGCGGCCCGAGGTGAACGCCGGCTGGAACATCGACGCCCCGTCGCCGCCCGCCTGGATCGCGCCCAGCACCTGATCGATGGGTGTGCCTTCCTGTGTGCCCGAGGTGAAGTAGAAGCCACGCAGGATCGCGTTGGTTTTGTAGCGCGTGGGTTCGAAGACGCGGCGCAGGAAGTCCGAGACATTGTCACGCAGAAGCGTCATCTGGCCGGGCAGCCCGAAGATCGCAATCCGGGATATGCCATCGGGCTCTTCCGACAAGCGATCCGCGACCTCGTCCGAAAGTCGTGCGACCAATCGGTCGAACTCGGCCGGCACGGCCTCGTGGGTGATGGCCTTGCGGTCAGCCGTCTGGAAGGTCGTGCCCCAGACCAGTTTGCGCCGGTTCTGGCTGAAACTGGCGAAATATTCGCGGAAACCGGCAATCAGGTCGGCCTTGTTGAACATCACATAGACCGGGAAGTCGATCTTCAGCCGCTCGTGCAACTCGGCAAGACGGGCGCGCACTGTCTCGGCATGGCGGGCCAGTATTTCCGGGTTTTCGTTCAGCATGTCCTCGACCGAGAAGGACAGGATCACACCGTTGATCGGCTGGTTCGGCCGGGTCTTTTTCAACAGGTCAAGGAAGGCGTCCCAGCTGGCCTTGTCGGTGGTCTGGTCGCTGTCCTGGGTGGTATAGCGCCCGGCCGTGTCGATCAGCACGGCATCTTCGGCAAACCAGAAATCCATGTTCCGGGTGCCGCCAAAGCCCGCCAACGCCTTGTCCTGCGCAAGTGGGAAATCCATGCCTGAATTTGCAATCGCGGTCGTCTTGCCTGCACCGGGCGGTCCGATGATCACATACCATGGCAGGTCGTAAAGCTGGGCGGAACCACCCGATTTCTTCAGCACGCCAAGCGCTTCCTGCATCTTCTCGGCCAGGACCTTGCCGTCGCCTTCGGGTTCGACCGGGATCAGCGCCGCCTCGATTTCGCGGGCGGCGCGCACGCGCCGGCGCCAGCGAATGAACAGGATGAGGAAGAAGGTGAACAGGATCGCCCCGATCAGCGATGCACGCAGCCAGACGCTGGCCATGAACGCCACGCCGGTCATCGGGAAGCCGATCCAGATTGCCGCGCACAGGCCCACGATGCCAAGGATGGTCACCGTCCAACGCCACCAGGCATGCTTGCTCCATCGCGGGCCACGCAGGCGGAAACCGAAGAGATTCACTGTGCTGCCTCCGGTTCAGGTTCGGTCGGTGTGGCAGTCCCGGCTGCTTCCGCAGGTTCGGCGACATCGGCTGCGGGCGCGGCTGCGACGTCCTGGGCCTGTTCATAGGTGCCGTCGCGGGCCAGCAGGATCTCGACCCTGCGGTTTTCGCTGCGGCCTTCGTCGCTTGCGTTGTCGCCCACCGGATCATCTTCGCCCCGGCCGGTGCTTTCGACGCGCGCGGCATCGGCCAGAAGCGGGTCAAGCACGCCCTTCACGGAATCGGCGCGGGCCTGCGACAGCTGATAGTTGTCCTTGTACTGGCCACGGCCAGACATAGGCACATTGTCGGTATGACCTTCGATCAGGATCGGTCCGGCTTCAGAGTTCAGGACTTCCGCGATGCGGGTGGCGAGATCAGCGAAGCCCGGCTTCACCTCGACCTTGCCTGTATCGAAAAGCTGCAGGTTTCCAACCCGAATGGCGATATAGTCGCCCTTTTCTTCGACCTGCACCTGGCCGGACGCGATTTCGGCCGCGAAGGCATCGCGGATCCGCTGAAGCTGGCTGGTTTCGGGCGCGACAAACTCCTCGGCCGCAGCCGAGCGGTTCAGCTGGATCGTTGGCGCACCGCGGTGCAATTCGCGCATCTCGGCAGCCACGGCAGATCCGTCGCGGTTGATCAGCGTGGACAACGTGGCGAATATTGCGAGAACAGCGACCGCGCCGATCCCCATGATTGCCGGGACCGGGATCGCCATGAACCGCCGACGCCCCTGTTCGACGGGTTGCCAGACAGGCGAGATATCCTCGTCCGGGCGCGGCTTCACCCGGCGCAGGCTTTCATAGATCGCGTTGCGGTAACGCGCCAGTTGCACGGCGCCGTTGGGCATGGTGCGGAACTGGCCTTCAAACCCCAGGGACAGGCAGACCAGCATCAGTTCCAGCAGGTTATATCGCTGCGCAGGCGCCTGAAGCGCCTTCTCGACCTCTTGAAAGAAGCCGACGCCGGAATCGCGCTTGTGGAAGAAGCGCGCGACCATGGAATATTGCTGCCAATCACCACGATTGCCGCCGGGCAGGTTCTGGACGATATCGTCCGCGGTCCCCGAAAGCGCATATTTCGCCACCAGCACCTCATGCGGATCGACGCCGGCGGTGCGGGCGTTATGTTCGAAACGCTCGATCTCGCGGGTCACATGTTCCATGAGGGGGGCGACCTGCAATTCGACCAGTCCTGTGCGCAGACGACCGAGAAGTATCAGCAGGGTCGAGGCCGCCGCCAGCAGAGGGTTCGACGATGACGCCGCGCCAAGATCACGAACGCGCAGCGCCTCGTGCAGGGGAATGCGGGGTGCGGTCTGGCGCGGTGCGGCCTCGGGGCGATGAAACTGCGGGAAGAACCCTTCGTCACCTTGCCCGGAGGCGCGTCCGATCTGTTGGGCCTGATCGAATGGGCTGGCTGACTGGCCCGGCGCCGGGCCGCCGAAATGGCCTTGCCCCTGAGGACTGTTCTGGCCGTGAGAGTAGCCTTGTCCGGGCGGTGAATAGGGCGGTTGGTAATTGCCAGCAGACTGGCCGGGATAACCGCCACCCGGCTGTGATCCGGGTGCCCCGACCCATGTTCCACCAGAGCTTTCACCGTAGGACTGGCCGGCGCCTGTCCCGGGCGCGGGTGCAGGGAAATGTCCTGGCTGTGCCTGATTGGGATGATACTGGCCGGGCTGATACTGGCCGGGCTGATACCCGCCTGGCTGAAACTGGCCCGCGCCGTGCCCCGGCGCACCGCCCGGGCTGCCGATAACCGTCCGATCATCACCGCCGGGGCTGGCCGGAAAGGGTGAATTGCCGCGTGCCGGGAAACCGCCCTGACCGGGTTGGCCGAAAGGGGTATCTGCCGGCGCTGCCTGCCCGGGACGCTGCGTGTTCGGCCTGCCGCCGAACTGGGTCTTGTCCTTGTCGTCGCCGCGTCCGGCCATCACGAACCCTCCGGAACGGCCCAGAACTCAAGCTGAAGATCGGGCCAATCGCCGGCGAAATGCATCCCCACTGCGGGTGCAACCGAAAATTCGCGCCACAACGGCGAATTCTTCTCCAGCCGGAAGTAGA
This sequence comes from Paracoccus denitrificans, assembly GCA_005768755.1. Classification (GTDB taxonomy): domain Bacteria; phylum Pseudomonadota; class Alphaproteobacteria; order Rhodobacterales; family Rhodobacteraceae; genus Paracoccus; species Paracoccus denitrificans_B. The sequence continues at coordinate 375,614 of VAFL01000001.1, forward strand.
CATGGCTGGAAATGACGCGGATCTGGCGCGGCGGGTTGGGCATATGGACAAGCTGAATGCCGGGCAGGTTGTTGTTCACGATCTCGGCCATGCGGGTATTCGGGCCGACTTTGCACAATTCGGGGAATTGCGACTGGACCTGTGTCAGGGGCTTGGCGCTTTGCACCTCGATGATGAAGGCCGCCTCGCGGAACAGGTTACGGTCTGCGATCTGCGCCAGATAGGAGTTCTGGCGCACCTGCTGAAGCGGAAGCCGGATCGCGCGCCCGATTTCGCGCGACAGGAAGCGCTGGATATCGGCCACCACGGGCGCGAAGCTTTCCTTCAGGTTTTCATGATCGTAAGCGGGATAATCGGCGGCCATCCGGTTTGCGCCGTCGAATGTCGTCAACTCGCCCGCCAGCGAAACCAGATGGCGATACAGCATTTCGGGGTGCAGGGCGAAGGTTTTCGACAGATGGCGAAGCAGCCCGATATTGCGGTTAAGCACCATGAGCATCAGATAATCCGCCGCCTGCATCCCGCCACCTGCCGACGGATCGGCGGCAAATCGGGCCAGGCTTTCCAGCCGCGCCTCGATCCAGCCGATGACGCGGGTCAGATAGCCCAGGATCTGCGGATGCGCGCCGATGACGATGGCGGGCGGCGGCGCGGTTTCATCCAGCGTCACCACCCCGTCACGAACCTCGGCGATGCGGGCCAGTCGGAGGTTCTGATATCCGGGGCGCGGGGTCTTGCGAACGGCAAGCTCCAGCCGCGGCACGGCCAGTTCCAGCACCTGTTCGTTGCGCCCTGACGCAGCGGTGTCCGACACCGACTCTGTCACGATACCCCAGCGGGTCGAACTGCCTTCTTCCTGATAGGGCGAGGTGTCGCGCATATTGGGTGAACTGTCAGGCAGTGTCAGCCAGACGAATTGACCTGCCGCATCGTCGGGCACAGCAATCGGAACGGGCAGGGGACCGGTGCCGGGCGCTTCGAACGGGGTGCCGTCGGGCATGATGCCCGATACGGCGCGCAAGCTGATCCGGCCCTGCTGGCACGCGTCGCGGTCTACGGTCAGGTCGCTGACGCCCCAAGGGTAAGGGGTCAGCAGCCGTGTCCGCGCATTTACCAGATTTTCGACATAGCGGTCAGCCTGCTGAAGATGCTGGGGCTGCATGAACAGCCCTTCTTTCCAGGCAACCTTGCTGAACCACGACATCGGGACGTCTCCCTGAAAATTGAGCCTGCGCCACCCGGCAAGCCATCAAGCCGCCGGGCTGGACCCGCAGACTAAGTATCTGCGGGCGGGATGCAATCAGAACTGCAACCGGAACTGCCCGGTCACGCCGACGCTATCGATGCTGTCGCCGAAACGACCGTCAATGCGCGCCGAGGTCGAGAACTGGCGCGGCCGGCCAGATTTACCGGGATTAAGCACCTTCACATAGTTCGCGCCGATGCTGACCTCGCCATAGTTCTTGAGATTTTCCGAGGTCAGAATCTGCGTCTCGTATCCTTCCAGCGTCGCGTTGGACAACCGCGAGACAGCGTCATCCGCGAAATCCTTGAAATAGGTCGCCGTGGCGAAGGTATGAAGCGCCGCATTCTCGGATTCGCGAATGAATGTCTTGCCGATGCTGGCACCTGCAAACCCGATCTGACGTTCGCTGTCGTCGAATTCCAGTTCGAAATCACCGTCGAAGCTGATGCTTTCAGTGCTGTATTTCGACCAGGCGAAGCCCACGTTTGGCGTGACCACCCAGCCCGTGTCCTTCACCGGCATCGAATAGGCGAGAGAGCCCGAAATCGTGATCCCATCGCTGGAGAAGTCGGGCGTCTCGATCCGCAGCCCGCTGCCTTCGACCGCCCTGTTCTTCAGTTCGAAATCGGTCTTTTCACCGCGGATCTGCAGGTCTGCGGTCCAGCGGTCCTTGGTGCCGGTCATGTAGACACCGCCATAGACCTGTTGGAAGTCGGTCGTGGTGATACTGGCCAGCCGCGATGTTGCCGACTGAGAATCGCGGCTGTCGACGGCATAGATGGGCTGTGTGGAATCGCCGATGTTCACCCCGCCCAGCACGCCGAAGGACAGGTCCCAGCCCGCGTAACGGTCATCGAAGCAGACCAGATCGACCCCGCCCTGCATCCCGTAATAGTCCGCCGAGACCTCGTTATCCAGGACGCTGACCTGGTTGTCGGTCTTGCCCTGGACTGTCGCGTTACCGCCCGTCGCACGGCCCCAGCCGCCAATGCCGCACGGCTTGTCGCCGTAATCGGTGACCAGCCCGGTCACATAAGGGCTGGTCGGACGGTTGATGACCGAACCGATAAGCGATTGCACCAGCGTGACGTTGGCAAACATGGCGCCGATCGCCGGGTTCACCTGGCTGACCAGCTGAATGTCGCCATTGCTGCCCTGTTCGACCGAATAGACGATACGCTCGGACGACGCGGCCAGTTCGTCGGCCGTATAGCTGAACGTATTGGAATATCCGTCGTCGACATCCAGCAGCGTCGTTGCCTTGCCCACGGTCGCGCCGCCTACGGACTGCAGTTCGGCGAAGGACAGATGAACATGCCCGGTCGTCGCCCCGCCAGAGACGACAACCTTGTCGCCTGCCAGATCCTCGGCCGTATAGACGTCCATCATGATGACGCCATTGCCGGACAGCCCTTGGGTGGTCAGCACCGTGCTGGCATCGTTGTTGCGCAGGTCCACGGTCCCGACATTTTCCAGGTTGCCCACGACCGCAGCCGCATTATCCGTCAGCTTGATCGTGCCGCCATTGACCAGATTGCCGCCAAGCGTGCCGCCGAGTGACAGCGTCGTTTCTGTCTGAACCAGCGTCTGCGCAGCGTTGACGCGCCGTCCGTCTGCCAGTGCGTAATCCTCTCGAAGATCAAGCGTGCCGCCGATGGACAGACCGTCTGCCAGATCCAGCGATCCGGCCGCAAAAGTGACGTCGCCCGCCACGCGACCCCCCAACGATGCCGAGGCGCCGTCGTAATACTTGCCGTTGCTGAAGCCCGTCACGATCGAACCTTCAACTCGTCCGGTCGAGGTGAAGCTGTCGATATTGGCGACATTCCCGCGCAGCGTGCCATCATTGACGAAGGTGCCTTCGTTAAAGACATCACTGATCAGCGTGCCATCGACCTGCATCGTGGCGCCGGTGTAGTTCTGTGTGCCGCCCTTTGCCGTGGTGGTCGTGCCGTCTGCGATGCTGATAAGACCAGGGGTCGCCGCCGCATGGACCGTGGCCGATCTTTGCGTAACAACAAGTGACTGCGATGCAGAGTTCAGGATGCGCCCCTCGACCGTCATGTCGTCCGCAAGCGTGATCGTGCCGCCAAGGTTGATCAGGTCGATCCCGATGGTGCCGCCGATCGTCGCGTTGGCGTTACGATTGGTCAGGTTGCCGCCGAAGGTCCCGTTACCGGTCAGCGTGCCTTCATTCAGAACATCGCCGGTAACGGTGCCGCCCTGCAGCGTCGTGGTCGCGCCTGCCGCGTTGTCCAGGCCGGCTGTCAGGGTTCCGCCAAGCTCAAATACGCCCGCGTTATCTACCGTTGATGCTGACCGCAGATTTTCGCCTGCCTGGACTGCGACTGTCCCGGTGTTGGTCAAGCTTGCCACGGTCAAGGTGCCAGCGGTTTCAAGGCGGTCGTTATTGACGACGTCGCCGATGCTGCCGGCCAGGCGCGCCAGGCCGTTATTGGTCAGATCGCCGCCGATCGTGCCTGTACCGAATAAGGTCGAGCCGGCACCGTTTGTGATATCTCCGGTAACGGCTCCGCCGTTCAGGCTGGTGGTGCCATTGTTCAGAAGATCGCTGTCCAGCGTGCCAAGAACATTCAACCGACCGGAGTTTTCCGCCTGATCCAGCGACACGAGCGTGTCGCCCGCTGACAGTGTCAACGTTCCGACATTGCTGAGATCACCGACCGTCATGCTGCCGTCAATATTCAGCCGACCGCCGTCAGTGGTCAGCAAGCCCGTCACGGACCCGCTGCCCGAGATCGTGCCGCTATTGGTCAGATCGCCGATGAACTTGCCGCCCAGTCTGACAGTGCCGTCCGTTTCGTTGATCGCCACACCCGATACGGTCAACTCGTCCGCCGCGCCGATGGCCACCGTGCCGCTATTGGTCAGGTCAGTGGCGCTGAGCTTGCCGCTCGCCCTCAGCACGCCGCGATTGTCGACGGCGGCCAACGTCCCGCCGAGCGTCGCATTATTGGAGTTGGTCAGCTTGCCGGTGATCGTGCCGTCACCCTTCAACGTCCCAAGGTTGCCGACCGGCCCGTCAATTGTGCCGCCGTTCAGGTTGGTGGTGCCAGCCGTGCGGTTGACCAACGTGCCGCCAAGCGTGCCTGCGACCGTCAGCGTGCCGTAGTTGCTGGTCATGTCAGTGTTCAGCGTATTGCCGCCTGCGACAGTAGTGGCGCCGCGGTTGGTCAATGTGCCATCGATTGTGCCGTCCCCGCCCAACGTGCCATCATTGCCGACGTCGCCGGTGATCGTGCCACCGCTTAGTGTCGTTGTCGCGCCTTTCGCATTGCTCAGCGCGCCGACAAGGTTGCCGTCGACATTCAGCTGTCCCTTATTGGACAAGGATCCATCGACAGCCACAACCGTATTGCTGGTGACATTGGTGGTGCCCGTATTCACCAGACTGTCGATCTGCAGATCGCCGGTGCTTGACAGGGTGCCAGAGTTCGTAAGCGCGCCGGTCGAACCGGCAATCGTGGCGGTGCCGTTATTCGTCAGCGATGATTCAATACGACCACTGCCGGTCAGCAGCCCGTTATTGGTGACATCGCCGGTGATCGTGCCGTCCTGCAGCTCGGTGGTGCCTGGCTTGGCGTTGGTCAGCGACGCTGTCAGTGTTCCTGCGACGTTCAACTGGTTGCGGTTCACGACCGCAGTCGCCGAGCGCAGATTGTCACCTTCGTCGATGACGACGGTTCCGGTGTTGTTCAGCGACGCGACCGACAGGTCCCCGTTTGTCCCAAGCGTGCCAGAGTTTGCGACGCCTGCCAGCGTCCCGCCCAGATCGGCCCTGCCGGCATTGGTCAGTCTGCCGGTGACGGTGCCGGTGCCGGAAATCGTTCCGGTATTGGTCAGAGTGCCGTCAATTGTGCCGCCGTTCAGCAAGACTTCGCCGGCAGCCGTGTTGTTCAGGTTCGTTTCCAGCTCTCCGGCAAGGTTGATACTTCCAGAGTTGCCGACACCACTGCCCACGCTCAGCTTGTCACCGCTCGCGATATCCAGCGTGCCGCGATTGGTCAGCCGTTCGGTGACGGTGCCGTCGCCATTCATATCGCCGCTGTTCGTGACGTCGCCCGTGACCCTGCCGCCGTCCATCGACAGGGTCGCGCCTGCCTGATTGTTCAGCGTCGTGGTCAGGTTGCCGCCAACGGTCAGCGTGCCGTCCTTGTTCACGGTCCTGGCTGCGCTGACACGCGTGCCGCGCTCGATGTCGAAGGTGCCGGTGTTGGTCAGCGTGTCAACATGGTGCAGATTGCCCCAGGAATCGCTGTCTGTCGTGATCAGGAAGTCGCCGTGGTTGGTGACGTCGTGGCCCGCTGCATTCACATTGGCAGAGATCGTAACACTGCCCCCAAGCCGGTTGAGAAGGTTGCCGTCAAGCGTGTCAGCCTCTTCCAGGTTTATCTCGCCGCTGTTGGAGATGCCGCCGATCAGCGTCACATTCGCGTTGTCATATCGGGCGGATTGTCCGATATCGATGTAGTCGGCTGTGATGGTCAGCTTGCTGCCATTGCTGACATTGATGCGACCGTCACTGAAAAAGAATGTGCCGTCGCCGATCAGAAGATCGGTGTCCACCGACCGGCCGGTGATCGTGCCCGTGCTGGTCACGTCGCCGTCAATGACGCTGCTGCCCACAAGGTTCATATGATCGGTATTGTTCAGCGGGCCGGAAAGCTTGGCATCGCTCATGTTCAGCGTGCCGTCATTCTCGACACGCCCGGCCAGAACGCCGGACAGGTTTATGGTCCCTTCATTGATCACCGTGGGATCAGCGGCAGCGACCGTTGCGCCCGTTCTCAGGGTGTCCGTGATGTTCAGCGTCCCGTTGTTGGTGATCGCGCCACCCACGGATCTGGACAGGGTGGCGGTGCCGTCATTGACGACATTGCCGGCGATCGCGGCGGAACTGACCAGAACGCCATCATTCAGGTTGTCGACATCGCCGCTGATTCTGCCGGAAACAGTGGCATCGGCGTTGTTATTTTCAAGCCCGCCGAGGCTGCCGGTGCTGTTCAAAGTCGCACCGTTGTTGTTGGTCACCTTGCCGGTGATATCGCCAGCGACCGTCATCGCGCCGTCATTGTCGACCGCAGCGTCAACGGTGCCATTGACGATCAGGGTATCATTGTTGTCGATCGCATTGCCGCTTGTCAGCTTGAAGCCGCTTCCGACGGTGAATTCACCATTGTTGACAACTTCGCCGACTTCCAGATTGCCGCCAAGCGTCAGCGTCGGGTCGGCAACGCTGGTTGCCTTGTTCGTCAGGGTGCCGGCGACCTTGCCCGATATCTTCATCGTGCCGTTATTGATGACATCGCCGTTCACGGTGGCCGAGCTGGTCAGGTCCTTATTCAGGCGGTTGACCACATCTCCGTTGACTGTGCCCGCGACAGAGTTCCCGACGACATCGCTTTCATTGATCAGCCCGCCTATTGTGCCGGTGCTGGTAATTTTGCCGTTGGTCGTGTTGGTGACAACGCCAGTCACTTCACCCGCGACCGTCATGGCGCCGTCATTGTCGACCGCAGCGTCCACGATGCCGTTTACAACCAGCTTGTCGTTGTTGTCGATTTCGCTGTTGCTGGTCAGTTTGCGCGCGCGTCCGACGGTGATTTCGCCGTTATTCACCAACCCGCCAACGTCCAGATCGCCGCCAAGCGTCAGCGTCGTGTCGGCGGTCGCATTCACCTTGTTGGTCAGCGTGCCCGTGACCGTGCCGGAGATATCCAGATCACCGTTATTGAACACACTGCCGTTCACGGTCGCTGAACTGGCAAGGGTCGAATCTTCACGGTTGATGAGGTTGCCGTTGATCGTGCCCGCGACGGAGTTCCCACTCCAGTTGCTTGCGTTGGTCAGCCTGCCGATCGTGCCGGTGCTGGTCAACCTGCCGCTGGCAGTGTTGGTGACAAAGCCGGTCACTTCACCCGCAATATCCAGGGTGCCGTCATTGTCGACCCCAGCGTCCACGATGCCGTCTACAACCAGCTTGTCGTTGTTGTCGATTTCGCTGTTGCTGGTCAGTCTGAGGCCGCTACCGACGGTGATTTCGCCGTTATTCACCAGCCCGCCAACTTCCAGATCGCCGCCAAGCGTCAACGTCGTGTCGGCGGTCGCACTCACCTTGTTGGTCAGCGTGCCCGTGACCGTCCCAGAGATATCCAGATCGCCGTCATTGAAAACACTGCCGTTCACGGTCGCCGAACTGGCAAGGGTCGAATCTTCGCGGTTGATGACGTCGCCGTTGATCGTGCCCGCGACAGAGTTCCCACTCCAACTGCTTTCGTTGGTCAGCCCGCCGATCGTGCCGGTGCTGGTCAGCCTGCCGATGGCAGTGTTGGTGACCAAGCCGGTCACTTCACCCGTAATTTCCAGGGTGCCGTCATTCGAAAGGTCGCTGCTCAGCGTACCGTCAACGTCAAGGCTGCCGGTGCTGACCGCCGCCGAATTGTCGACTGTCAGTGTCTCACCCTGACCGATGGAGAGATTGCCGTTGTTTTCCAGCTCTCCCACGTTCAGGTCACCGCCAAGATCGATCTGTGCGGCTGCGCCGGTCGTATTGTTCGTATTTGTCAGCTTGCCGGTGATCGTGTCCGACAGGATCGCATTGCCCGCGTTCACGACTGCACCATCGATCAGGTTTGAACTGCTCAGCGTTCCGCCTGCATCATTCTGGACATCGCCGATAATCTGCCCGCTGTTGGTCAGAGTTGCGCCGGCGTTGTTGACGATATCGCCGTTGATCGTCCCATCGCTCGTGATGGTGCCGGATGCCAGGTTCCTGATCGGTGCGGCAGCCGTGTCCAGCCCGGTCAAAGTGCCAGAGTTCGTGATGGTGCCGCTGTTCTCCAGCGTGTTGACTTCAAGCTCGGCGGAATCTTCGATCACAAGGCTGGCGCTGGCACCGCTGTTGTTGAATTTCGAAACATTCGTCACACTGGTAGTGGACCACCCCCAGCCGGACTGGATTTCGAATTTGTTTTCATTGGTGATGTCAAATCCCGAACCGTCCAGATCCTCCTCGACATAGACTTCGCCGCTACCCTCATTCAGCAGCCCGCCATTAACATAACCGCCCGCCAGGGACTGGTTATTATCGTCCAGCGTCATGATGCCCTGATTGACCTCTGTGCCGTACAGGCTGACATCGTTGTCGATTGCAGAGTTTGCGGTCAGCAGAATCTCGGTCGCGTTAATTTCCAGTTTGTCGCCGAAAGTCGCCACATCGAGATTACCGTCATTGGTCAACCGGCCCGTTATTGTCAGCGTCGAGGAGGAGTTTGCCCCAAGGATGTCGCCGTCGTTCTGGACATCCCCGGCAATGACGCTGCCCGCCGTAGTGTTAACATAAGTCGTCGCGCCATCGTTGTTGACAATATCTCCGCCAATATCGGAATCCCGCAGTTCCAGCGTTCCAGAGTTTGTGATCGTGCCGGTGACTGTCCCTGTGCCGGTCGTGTCACCATCGACAACCATCGTGCCCGAATTGTCGGCGTCACCTGTCAGGGTGCCCTGCGCCCCCACAGTGAATGTGCCATCATTGTCGACCGTGCCGGTGATGGTGCCGTCATTGACCATTGTGCCCGAATTGTTAGCGTCACCCGTCAGGGTGCCCTGCGCCCCAACAGTGAACGTGCCGTCATTGTCGACCGTGCCAGTGATGGTGCCGTCATTGACCATCGTGCCCGAATTTTCGGCGTCACCAGTCAGGATGCCCTGAGCCCCCACAGTGAACGTACCGTCATTGTCGACCGTGCCAGTGATCGAGCCGTCATTTGTCAGTTGCGACGCGCTATCGACATCGACCAGCCCCGCAACGTCAGAGATGCCGTCATACACGACATTCACGCCGTCCTCGACCGAGACGCCGCCTTGCAGTGCGCTCGATACATCCAGTCGCGTGCCGGCGTTCGCGGTGCTGAACACGAGCCGGCCAGAGGCATTCTTCAATGTCCCGCCAGTCAGGGTGAAACCGTCGTCATTGACTGTAATGCCACCGACATCGATGGTGCCGTCCAGCGTCAGCGTGACGGCGCCGTCAGGGTTTGTCAGAACGCCAGTTTCGCCTGCGCCAAGCGCGACATATTGGTTGGTCTGATCGTCCCACCAGATCAGGCTTCCCGTGGACCAGTCGCCGGTAACGGCACTGGTCGTGCCGGTGCTTGTCGGCGCATTGGCATTGTCGATGATCAGATCGGCAAAGGCCGGCTGAACAGACGCCAGAAGCGGTATCAGGGTCAGCAGCGCAGTGCTACGCAGAAGCAGGGCAGACCGGGGGGATCGGTGGACGGATGTCAGGCAACGGGACATGGGCACTCGTTCTTTTGAACACAGTTTAATTCAACAGCAGATTGATGGCTGAATACCGCAAATACCAGAGGATTCTCAAGCTTTGACCGGTGATTCTTGTCTTGTCTGGGTAAACCTCTCAAATTGCGTGGCGAATTTGATCCAGTGCCGAGATGACGGCCTGAAGTTGCGGCGGAATTGGCACTTCCACGACCGCCGGAAGGCCAGAATCGCCCTGTGCACCATTCATTTTCCGCTCGGCCCAGTTTCGCAGATCGGCGATGGAATAGCTGCGCAGGAACGGGTTGGCCGACACGACGCCACTGCCCATGACCGACAGGACAGAGGCCGCGGGATCGGCGCGCAGCGCCTGATCGGCGCCTGCGGGACCAAGGAAATGCGCCAGATAAAGCCGGCCCGAAGAAATTGCGTGCCCGCGCGCGCGCAAATAGGCCTCGTTCTCCTGCGCGAGGCGGCGCACCATGTCGCGTGACATGGCTGCGTCGAAGCGCAATTCAAGCAATTCGCCACGCGACATGCTGGCAACCAGATCCGGGCGATAAGTCCGCATCATCCGAAGCCAGGTGCTTTCGATGAACTGCCCCAGCCCCGAGGCCGTCGACAGCGGGTTTCTGGCGCGCGCATTGCCACCGCTTTCCACGCGAATGATCTGGCCGATCAGCGCCTCGACCGCGTTCGAGCCTGCAACCTCGACCGCGCCGCCGATCTGACGGGCGGGATCGACCGGTGCGCCATTCTGGATCAGCTGGAAGATAAGGCCCGGCTGATCCTGGCCCGGCGGATTGCCGACAGTGCCAATCTGTGCCCCGGCTTCAACACGTGCGTTCGTCGCAATGCCGGCGGCTATCCCGCCCAATCCGCGGTAGCGCGTGATTGCGCCATCAGGCTGCGTGATCTCGATCGAAAGGCCATAGGTCTTGTCTTCGCCCATGGCGGTGATCGTTCCGGCAGTTGCAGCGCGGACGGGGCTTCCCTGCGGTGCCGACCAGACCACGTGCCCGCGAAGCAGATCGCCTTCCGTGTCATTCCTGGCGTCATTTTCACTGCTCATCGGCACGAAGCGTTGCGATACGACGCCCGCAACGGGCGGGGTCAGCGCCGCGCCGGATGTGTCGCCGCTGATCTGCTGGCGGGTGAAACAGCCCGGCGCGCCACTGCCATCACCCGTATCGGCGACGACGTAGCAGGGCTTGTCGCCCGAAGGCCCGTCAACGCCGATGAAAAGGACCGGCCCCGGCACATCGCCAGAGGAACGGGCGCGAATGATGGTCAGCTGGTCATCAGGGTCGGCAAAGCCGTCCAGATCATGGATCTTGGCCATCATCGCAAGCGCGGTGCCGGCCTCGTCCGGGGTCAGGTCGGATCTCAGCGCGGCCGAGTAGATCATATCCAACAGGCGCTGCGACTGTAATTCGTCCTCATCCCCGCCTTTGTCGGGAAGCAGCGCCTGCTCGGTAAAGGCGTCTGCCGCTGCAACCAACTGGCCCGAAGCTGCCATCGCCATCGACCCGAGATAGCCGTCCGCCCGGTCATAGAGCGCCAGCTGGATGATTTGCCGCGCGGCCTCGTCCCCGCGGTAGCGCAAGGCAAGAACCGATCCGGGCGCGACTTCGGCATCCGTCCCGAACGCAGCAGTGAAACGGGCGGCGGCGCGATCCGCCTCGACCAGTGAAACGCCGTTGGCGGCCAGCAGTTCGGCCAGCGGGCGCGAGGTCGTGGTCTCGACGATGGTATCGGTCCAAAGGGGTGTGCGACGATCAGGTTCGCGCAGGAATACCGTGCCCGAGACGATCGGTTCATCAGGATCGATCGCTGCGGCGGGCGTGCCGTCATCCACCGCAGCCTGCGCGCCGCGCGCCCGGCTGCGCTCTGCCTGAAACATCGCCAGTTCTTCACGGCTGGAGGGAAGTGCCGCGACGCGTTGCAGGTCCGGCGTGCGCAGATCGGTTTTCAGGACGCTGATCTGGTCGCTGCCACCACCATAGCTGGCCTTCATCAGTGCCGCCGGTGCGGGCACGATCTCTGCCGCCGACGCGGCATCGTCGCGGGGGCGCGGTATGAACATCGGATCGCCGGGAATATCGGTGAACCCTGCGCCATGTGTCACCGGCGCGATGTCGAATTCCGCTTCGACCTGGGTCATCTGCGTGGTGTCCGTCCACCGCGACCAGATCGCGCTTAATTGGGGCGAAAACTGCCACCAGCCGGCACTGCCAGCCAGAAGGACTGCCCCGCCCGCCAGCGCACCGCGCAGGGCAAGGGATTTCCGCCGTCGCTGACGCGCGCCCAGTCCCATCTGGCGGAATCGCGGGTCGACCTGCATTGCGGTCTATTTGATGACGCCAGAGCCGAGGCCAACCAGCGCTTTGTCGATCTTCGGCGCCGAATTCGTGGCCGCCGTTGATTGCGGTTGGGTCGGCGTCTGGGACCGGGCGGCTGTGGACACGCGCGGCTCAACCGGAGCCGCGCCGCTGTCCGGACGGCGGCCGGACGGGTTACGGGGGGTGGAATTGGGACGCCTGCGATCGGGCGTTGCTGTGCTGGCGCGTTCAGTCCGCACTGTTTGGACCGGCGCAGGGCAGGTGACACTGGGATGAACCGCGATCTCGCGATAAAGGGCGAGACCAGGCGTCTCAGCCTGCTGCGATTCTCCGAGTTGTGAGAAATAGCGTCCGACTGCACCCGACGAACCCGGCCCCCAGCTTCCGTCAACATTGCCCGTATAGCAGCTCATTCCCAGAAGTTCGGTCTGAATGGCGGCGATATACTGGCCTTCGTTGGGGTCGAAATTGCCAAGCTCCAGCAGGGTCATGAAAAATTCCGGATCGATCTCGCGGATCCGGTCGCGCACGTCGCGCGGCGCGCCGGTGGCGCTGCGCTTGTCGGCGGCCAGAAGCGTGGCAAGTTCACCAACCACGACCGCCGGCTTCGGCGCGCCGGCCCGGCCCGATGCATTCGCACGCACCGCCGGCTGCGGCGCACCAGGCGCAGATACGCCTTCATCCGGTGCTGCGGTGATCGTGTCCGGCGCCGATGCTGAAATCAGCATCGGCACGCCCCCACCCAATGACGTGCCGGACGGCAGAGAGGAAATCACCAGCTTGCCAGAGAACAGATCGCCCTCAGCAACATGTTCCACCGGTTTTTCAGGGGCCGCTTCAGCTTGCGACAGGCGCAGGCCGCTGTTCATCAGCAGGGCCAGCCGCTCTCGTTCGGGCGCTTTGGAAGCGGCCTCGAACGCGGCCTTGATTGCCGCCGGTTCACAATCTGGATTGGCGGGTTCCAACAGCCAGACCGGGGTTGCCGAAAAGGCAGTGCGGGTCTTGCCAAGTGCGGCATCCGGATTTTCCCATCCGCAAGTACCCGCCAAGACGATCACCGGGCGGTTGGGGGGATGGTCAGTTGAAGTCGGCGGTTTTTGAAGGGCCGCATTGTCGATTACCGGCGGCTCTTCCAGATAAATCAGTCGCACCGCGCCCTTGGCAGCGGCAGCAATCAGCGGTGCGGCCTCTTGTCCACGTGAAATCGCGGCGGAATCGCCCGCCACCACAGGAAGGGGGGCAGCAAGACTCAGCAAGAACACGCAGGCAAGGCAACGCGACATCACTCGTAACTCCGGCTCATACAAAACCGGCAATAACAGAAACCCGGCTTGTGTTGAAGTCCGGGACACAGCCGGGGCGTGCAAAAATGCGTTATCCCCGGCTGCGCGTTCAGGATAGGGCCGGCGGTCAGGTCAGGTTATGTTGCTTCATCGCATCATCTGAAATCACGCTCTCGACCTGCGGCTCTGCTTCGATTGTCGCATCGTGGTCGGCCGTTCCGAAGACGTGGTTCCAACGGATCGACGACCATAGCGACACGCCGATCAGTGCCGCGCCGCCAAGGCCGGTGATGACCTCGGGGATGTGAACGAAGCTTTGCAGGAACATGATGATCGACAGCGCGATGATGGCGTAAAAAGCGCCATGTTCCAGAAAGCGGTAATGCGTCAACGTGCCCTTTTCGACCAGCATGATCGTCATCGAACGGACATACATTGCCCCGATGCCCAAGCCGATGGCGATGACAAACAGGTTCTGGGTCAGCGCGAATGCCCCGATGACGCCATCGAAGCTGAATGAGGCATCCAGCACTTCGAGGTAGAGGAACGCGCCAAGCCCGCCCTTCGCGCCGGCTTCCAGAACCTGCTGATGGCTGTCCAGAAAGCCGCCCAGCACCTCGACCAGCAGGAAGGTCAGAAGGCCCCAGATGGCGGATTTGAAGAAGATCTGGGATTCGGCGGGTTCAAGGAAATGCGCGAAGATCAGGATGGTGACCAGCACCACCGCGACCTCGATTCCGCGGATGGTGGCGTATTTCTGCATCTTGCCTTCCAGCCAGCGGATCCAGTGAACGTCCTTGTCCTGGTCAAAGAAGAAGGAAAGGCCGACCATCATCAGGAACGTGCCGCCGAAAGCCGCAATCGGCAGATGCGCCTCGTGCATGATGCGGGCGTATTCTTCGGGCTGGGTCGCGGCCATCACCATCGCCTGCCACGGCCCGATCTTGGCCGCGATGACGACGATCAACAGCGGGAACACGATCCGCATCCCGAACACGGCGATAATGATGCCCCAGGTCAGAAAGCGATGCTGCCATTCGGGCGTCATGTCTTTCAGCTTGTTGGCGTTGACGATCGCGTTGTCGAAGCTGAGCGATATCTCAAGCACGGCCAGCACGGCACAGATGAAAAAGATCGTCGCCGTCCCGCCGACGGTGCCGGTCATCTGCCAGCCAAGAACGCCGCCAAGCAAAAGCCCGGCAATCGTGACGATAAAGGCCCATTTGAAATAACGCAGGACTCCGCTTCCCGAAGCGGAGGAGGGTGAGGTTTGCATGCTATCGTTCCGGTGCGGCAGGCCATATTTCAGTGCCGACATCACGAATGTGCCGCCACATCCGCCAGAGGGGCCCGGTCACCACTGCAAGTCGTCGCGGCAAGCCGCGTGACTGACGCCAGATAAGGCATGTCAGGTGTAAAATGCAACGTTGCGCTTCGTCGTCGGCACGGAAATTCACTGGCCTGGTGCCATCACGGCACGCCCAACATGATCAGACGCGGCTTGCGCCGGGTCCGTCCTTGTCTGCCGGGCCGCGGGCGGCCAGCTTGCGTCGGCCGCTGCGTCGCGCTTCGATGATGCCGACCAGCCACAACACGCCAAGTGTCCAGATTTCGACCGCGGTTCGGAACCAGGTGTCAGCGCCGCCCGGCACGGTCATCAATGCATCGCCGATGATCGACAGCATGACGCAGGCAATGAATGTCACCAGGCCGCCGCGCCCTATGACCGCCAGCGCGCGCCCGATGACGGTATCGGCCAGCCACGCCATCGGGCCTGACAATGGCCCCGCCACCAGCCATGCCGCGACCAATATGCCGACGTAACGCACCCAGTCGAGCGACCATTTGTCGACCGATCCGACCAGATCCCTCAGCATGTACCAGACCTCTTTCAACTCGGGTCCGTAGCGCCAGAATTGCGCGAACGCGATCCCGAAGATCACGTAGATCACGGAAAAAGTGGTCAACATCGTGGAATGGCGGCGTAACACGGGCATGATCTGGCTGCGATAAAGCCCCATCATGACGCCGGTGTGAAACAGCAATTGCCAGGCAAACGGGTTGAACAGCATCCCCGTCGTGCCGCGCTGGTTGGGCAGCAACTGGTTCAGCGGTCCCGATACCGCCCAAAGCGCAACAGAGCCGATCACGAATGCCCAGGGCCAACGTCGCATCAGCGGCACCGTCAGCGGCGTGAAGGCCAGTACGATCACGTAAAGCGCCAGCACGTCCAGCAGGTTAGGCTGCATCCACAACGTTCCGACGGTAACGATGTAGCCGATCGGGAATTCTACGATCCATCGGGCATATGCCGACCAGACAGCCGTGTGGACCAATCCGGCCTCCAGCAGAGCGCGCGAAACAAGCGCCAGCAGGATCCCGCCGATGACCAAAGCAATCCAGACCTGAAACGCGCGTCGCAGGAAGCGCCACTGTGCGGCCCGACGACCGCTTTTCTGCTCGACCGTCAGCCAGACCAGTCCGACGAGGAATCCCGACAACAGCACAAAAAGCTCGGCTGCGTCGAAGACCGCGAAATTCGCCAGCGTGAAATTCCGCATGACCCCATCGGGCATGTGGTCCACCATGATGGCCGCCAGCGCATAGCCGCGCAGCATATCCAGCGCCGCAATTCGCTTCATTGCGGCAGGCCGGCCCAGATCTCGATCAGCGTGGCATCGTTCAGCAGGGCCTGCCGCTCACTTCGGTCAAGAAATTGCAACGCCTCGCGCTGGTTCTCGGCGACTGCGATCTTTGCGGCTGCCGATACGGAAGGCAGGCGGTCTCTGACCGGACGTTCGGGCAGGGGTGGCATCAGCGCGATATAGTCGCGCCGTTCCTCTGGGTGTGTGCCCAGCAGCCCGGTCGCGTCGGCGGGGACGCGCAAATGTCGTGCCTGATTGACGGATTCCGCCAGCACCGGGGGCACGTCGCGCTCCTCTGGCGTGACCAGAAGGCCCGCCGCCCTGGCCCATCTGCCAAGAAGGGGGGACGCGCTCCACCGCGAGGTCAGGGGCGCGAGGATCAGCCCGGCGAGGATGGGCGACAGCCAGATCAGCTGGGCCGGCGCCAGATAAATGATCGCGATCCCGGTCACCAGACCGGCGGCAACGTGAACCCAGTGCCGACGCAGAACCACGCCCCAACTGGGCATCGACCCCTTGCGAACCTGACTTTCCCATCCGGAATTGCGCCCGATCAGGATTTCGCAGATCTGGCGCGTCTGGACCAGCATCTGAACCGGCGCAATCAGCGCCGACATGATGATCTCGAACGCTGCGCTCAGCAGGATGCGGGACCTGCCGCCAGCCCCGGCCGCCAGGGGGCGGCGCCAAGCGCGCATGATCGCAATGAATTTCGGCACCAGAAGAAGTGCCGCTGACGCGGCCAGAAGCCAGATCATTCGGCGCGCGTCAAAAGTCGGCCAATCTGGGAACAACTGGTAGGTGCTTGGGAAATAGACGGGGCTGGACAGGATGACGTTGGCGGTCAGGATCAGACCCGACAGGATCAGCAACAGCCAGATCGGGCTCATCAGAAAGCCCAGCACACCGATCATGAAATGGGCGCGTGTGACGGCTGTGAAACCGCGGCCGCCAATCAAGCGCAGGTGTTGAAGATTGCCCTGCGCCCAACGCCGTTCGCGAACGGCCATGTCCAGCAGGGTGGGCGGGCTGCCTTCGTAGCTGGCGCGCAGGTCCCAATCCAGTCGCACTTTCCATCCGGCGCGGCGCAGAAGCGCGGCCTCGACAAAGTCATGCGACAATATGGTGCTGCCCCAGGGCGGCCGTCCGGGAAGTTCCGGCAAGCCGCAGGCCTGCGCGAAGGCTTCGACGCGGATCATGGCGTTATGACCCCAGAAGTTGCCGTTATCGCCCGACCACGCCGCAACACCACGAGAGATCGGCGGGCCATAGATACGGCCGGCAAACTGAATGACGCGGGCGAAAATCGTCTGGCCATTGACCAGGATCGGCATCGTCTGAATCAGCGCCAGCGCGGGATCGGCAGTCATGCGCGCCGACATCTGCCGCACGACATCGCCCGAGACGATGCTGTCGGCGTCCAGCACGACCATCTGGTCATAGCGTCCACCCCAACGCCGCACGAACTCTGCGATATTGCCAGATTTGCGACCGGTATTATCGGTGCGGCGGCGATACCACACCGGAATTGGCGAGCTTTCGCGCAGTTTCGCGGCCGTTAGGGCCTCGGCAACCAGAACGTCGGGGTCGCGGCTGTCGGACAGAACGAAAATCTCGCACCGATCACCCATGCCTGCCTGAACCACCTCCTCGGCCAGTGCTGCCAGAAGCCCCATGCTTTCGGATGGATCCTCGTGATAGACGGGCATGACGATGGCCACCCGCGCGGCGCCGTCGTCTGCGGGTGTCTGCTGCTGACGCGCAAGCAGACCTGCCAGCATCGAACAGAAGCTGAACCCGATCCAAGCAAATGTGACTGTGAATAGCGCCAGCAGAACATATTGCATGGGTTGGATATTCGTGCCGAACGCCGCCCACATCTGCCACGCGCCAAGACCTGCGATCACGGCTGCACCGCCGAAGGCAATGACCCGCGCGGCCACCACGTCGAACGATGGCCTGACGAAGTCCGGCCCTTTCGGTGGCGGGGCCGAAAAATCCTGATCGGGCATGTCCATCGGCGCTTCGGGCGGGACGGCTGGGGGGGCGATCAGGCGACCTTGACCTGCAGCACCGCCCGCAGTGACTGACACTGTCGCGTCATCACTGACGTTGTTTTCCCGATGCTCTGCCAAGATCTAGCCCTCGGACCAGCGGTAAAGCCAGGTCTCTGTCAGGTTGCCATCAGGCCCCACCAAAACCGCGCTGAGATCGGACGCGGACGCACCATCCGGCACATATTCGAACGAAAGCCGAAGGATATTTTCGGCGGGCAAGCGCAGTATATACGCATTTTCGATCGTGCCGCGCGCCGCCGAGGTCTGAATTTCGGGATCGTCGCGACCTTCGAACGGGGCCAGCTGGAAGTCGATGAAGAAGCTGCGCACGTTCTTGCGGTTGATGGACAGGCCCGACCGCGTCGATACGACCTCTGCCAGCGTGCTGTGGGCCACGACTTCCGCGCCGAAACCAAGCTGGTATCCGAAATCTGTGCGGTTTCCCGCGGTCAGCGGCTCGGCCGGTTGCCAATAGGTCACGATATTGTCGTGGAATTCGCTGTCGACCGGAATTTCGATCAGCGTGACGTTGCCGCGACCCCAATCGCCGGTGGGCCTTATCCAGGCAGAGGGCCGCTTTTCATATCGCGCTTCGGCGTCCT
The DNA here is from genome assembly GCA_005768755.1 of Paracoccus denitrificans. Taxonomy (GTDB): domain Bacteria; phylum Pseudomonadota; class Alphaproteobacteria; order Rhodobacterales; family Rhodobacteraceae; genus Paracoccus; species Paracoccus denitrificans_B. Next base: position 394,090 of record VAFL01000001.1, read on the forward strand.
CGTAATCCGAGAATTCGCGCGGACGCTGGATCAGACCGAAGCCGCGCGGGTCCTGATCGACAAAGGCCGAGATCTGCAATTTCGCCGGATTGCTGAGCACGCGCCACAATTGTTGACCGCTGCCCGTCCACATCTTCAGGCCGTCGCTGTCATGCACAGCGGGGCGGTAATCATCCTGACCGGCACCATCGGCTGGCCCGAACCAGTACATGGATGTCAGCGGCGCAATGCCGATGGTGGTCATGTCCTGACGTGGGAAAAGCGCCACACGTGTCGTCAGGACAGTGGCGGCACCGGGCGCGATGATGAATTCATAGGCCCCTGCGACAGAGCGGCTGTCGAGCAGTGCCTGGATCGTGATCGTTCCGGTTTCGGGGTTCGGATCATGTATCCAGAACTCGTTGAAGATCGGGAATTCCTCGCCTTCGGCGCTGCCTGTCCCGATGGCCAGCCCGCGTGCCGACAGCCCGTAATGGCTGCCGCGACCCAGAACGCGGAAATAGGATGCGCCCTGAAAGACCGCCAGTTCGTCCAGCACGTCTGGCCGGTTCAGCGCGCTGCGGATACGGAAGCCTGACCAACCCATTTCATCGGGCGCTGCCTGGTTCGCATCGGCTGGAAAGAAAGCCGGATCGAATTCGAAGACCGACGGATCGAAGGGCATTGGCCGAGGGACGCCGCCGGTGACGAAATTGATCCGAACCGGTTCGTGGAAAATCATCCCCGGCGAGAGCAGGTCAAGGCCGAAACCGGCGATATCCTTCCAAGGATCGGCGTCTCGGCGAAAGCGGATGCCACGATAGGCATCATAGGTTATGTCGGCAAAAGGTCCGGTCTGGGGTCGCGAAGGATTTTCCCAGGCACGCGACGAAATCCCCGCTGCGATCGCGGCCACGCTTTCAAAGCCGAACGGTGCCGCCGGTTCGGCTTCTGCGGGCGTTTCTGCAGGCACAGCCTCTTGTGCGAAGCTGCGGGCCGCTTGACCCATGGTCAGGGCGGCGGACATTGTACCAAGGAAAATTCGACGTTTCACTCAGGTCATTTCCAAGAAGATTGATCAGTCGCCCAATATGTCATCATTCTGACAACGGCAAGAAAAGTACAATGAGTCAGGGCACAGTTGGCGGAATTTCACGCAGGATGGCACGGTTCAGTGCGAATCGGCAAGTGCGGGCGCCGTTCAGCAGGTGCTGATTGCCCGGATTGCGGGGCGAAATTGCCGGTCTTGCCGTCGGGTTGTTGGGCCACCGGCGGGGATTGACCAGCGGCTGTTGATGTTGACAATAATACTCGGACTTGAGATATGCCCGCCGTGCCGGTGCACCGGCCCGATGCTTTCAAACAGCCGAGAGTGACCATGTTTCAGCGCCAGATATTCAGTTTTCCAACGATTTGCGGTCCGTTAGCCGGTCTGGCCGTAATTTTGGCCGGCACGGCGCCGGCCCATGCACAGCAGATCGCAGAGATGTTCTCCTTCTCGGGGTCCGACCTGCCGCATGACCTGTCCCCCTGGGGGATGTTCATGGCTGCCGACATTGTGGTCAAGGCGGTGATGATCGGTCTGGCCTTCGCGTCGGTCGTGACGTGGACGGTTCTGATCGTGAAACTGGTCGAGATCTGGGGCGCGAATCGCAATGCGCGCGAAGTCGCGGGGATTATCGCGCGCGCGGATAGCCTGTCCGAGGCCGTGGCAGCGACGCGCGGTCGCAAATCGCCTGCGGTGCGGATGTTGCGGGCGGCCGAAATCGAAATGAACCGCTCGGCGCCCGTGCTTGATCTTTCGGGGGTGGCCGGGCTGAAGGAACGCATCGGTTCATATCTGTCCAGCATCGTGACCTTCGCAGGTCGCCAGGCGGGAATCGGCACCGGTGTGCTGGCGACCATCGGATCGACCGCGCCGTTCGTCGGACTGTTCGGCACGGTCTGGGGGATCATGAACAGCTTCATCGGCATTTCGGAATCGCAGACCACCAACCTTGCCGTCGTCGCGCCCGGCATTGCCGAGGCGCTTCTGGCGACCGCGCTTGGCCTGGTCGCGGCCATCCCCGCCGTTGTCATCTACAACTATTTCGCGCGTGAGATCACCGGCTACCGTATGCGCCTGAACGAAGCGGCCGCCGGGATCGAACGGCTGGTCAGCCGCGATCTGGATTTCCGCGGCCAGCAGGGGAAGTGACATGGCGGGCAGGTTGCAGGAAGGCGATGCGCTTGATGAAAACCACGAGATCAACGTCACGCCGTTCATCGACGTCATGTTGGTCTTGCTGATCATCTTCATGGTCGCCGCGCCGCTGGCGACCGTCGATATCAATGTCGATTTGCCCGCCTCTCGCGGTGCGGCGTCCGAACGGCCCGATCAGCCGGTCTGGTTGACGGTTTCTCCCGATCTTGCGCTGGCGATCGGTCAGGACCCCGTGGCGGAGGGTGGACTTTTGCAGGCGCTTGACGCGGCGACCGGTGGCGACCGTGAGACACGAATATTCCTGCGCGCCGACAAGGCCGTGGCCTATGGCGACGTGATGGAAGTCATGAACCAGCTGCGCGACCTTGCTTACACCAAGATCGCCCTTGTCGGGCTGGAAAGCGCTGCTGCGGGCGGAGTGGGTGTCGATCAACCCATCGGTGCCACGCCGGAAGCTGCCGCTGCAGCGGACGCCGAACAATGACAGGCGACGGCTGGGGCGGTGATTTTGCCCGCTGGGGACTTGGCGGTGCAGCCATTCTGGCGCTGCATGTCGCGGCTGGCTATTGGATCGTCAATGCGGCAGAGCGCGGCGATATGGCCGGTGTGCCAGAACCGGTGATGATCGATCTTGCACCCGCGCCCGAACCCGCCGCAGCCCCAAGCGAAGGGGCTGACGCGTCGTCGCAAGGCGAGGAGGCGGCCGAAGAACCTGAAGTCGAGCCGGAACCAGAGCCAGAACCTGAGCCGGAACCAGAGCCAGAACCAGAGCCCGAGCCGGAGCCTGAACCGGAATTTACGCCACCGGATTTTCAGGAATTGCCGCCGGTCGAGGATTTTTCGGATCTGATTCCGGAACCGATTGCGGCCCCGGACTTCGAGGCGCCGCCGCTGACAGAACTGCCGCCGATTACCGATTTTTCCGAATTGCTTCCGGATTCGGCGCTGCTTCTGTCTGCGTCCGAACGCCCCATGTCCCGGCCAGTCCGGCGCGCGCCAGAGCCGGAACCCGAACCGCAGCGTCAGCAGACGCGGCGGGAGGAGCCGCAGCAGCAACAACAGCAGCGGCAGCAGCCTGCCCGCCAACAGACCCAACAGAGCCAACAGCCCCAGCAGCAACAATCCCGTCAGGGTGCCCAGCAGCAGCAGCGCGCGGCTGGTGGCGGCAGCGGGCAACCGCAGGGCAGTTCCGCGCCAAGTGCGCGCCAGATGGCCAGCTGGCAATCAAGGGTGCAGTCGCGCGTCGCCTCTCACATGAGCCGGACGAGGGTGCCGGGCGTTCGCGGTGGAACGGTGACGATCCAGGTGCGCATTTCGCTGTCGCCAGGCGGCGGCGCGTCTGCCCAGCTGGTCAGTTCAACGGGGAATGCCCAGGTTGATCAGGCTGTTGCACGTCAGGCGGCCCGCATGCCCAACCTTCCCGCGCCGCCGGATGGTCAGGCCAAGACGCTGACGCTGCCGATACGGATAAGTCTACGCTGACCCGTCAGCAGGGCTGTTCAGTGAAAATCCCGCGAACTCGGCAAGATGCGCACGCTGCGCGGGTGTTGGCGACCCTGTGCGCCCGGTGATTGGGTTCCCCCCGTCATACCCGCCAGCCGGGCCAGCACATCGCTGCGATCGGTCAGGGTACTTACCACGATATGGGTTACGCCCTCGGCCCGCTGAATCTTTCCGGTGACGGCCAGCACGCGCGCTGTCATGGCAGGCTTGCGAAACGCCTGGAACACGCTGGGCCAAAGGACCAGATTGGCGCTGCCGGCTTCGTCCTCCATCGTGACGAAACAGACGCCCTTGGCAGAGCCGGGCCGCTGCCGGATCAGCACCAGCCCGGCCAGCCTGACCGACGCGCCATTGTGGCGCGCGGCGATATCTGCGGTCGTGACATAGCCCTGCGCGCGCAGACTGCTGCGCAGAAAGCGCATGGGGTGGGCCTTCAGCGACAGGCGCAAGGTCTGGTAATCGGCGACGACCTGTTCGGATGCGGGCATCGCCGGCAGCGTGACGGGCGGATCTTGGCCTTCGTCCCTGACAAACAGCGGCAGTGGGGGCGCGTCCTTCAACACCCGCGCATCCCAAAGCGCGCCGCGCCGGTCCAGTCCGGCTGAACCGAAAGCATCGCTCTCGGCCAGTTGACGGATGGCGCGGGCCTCCAGCCCGGCGCGACGGAACAGGTCCTCAACCCCTTCGAACGGCTCGTCACGGCAGGCAACCAGCCGGGCGGCATCCGTACGGCGGAACCCGTCGATCTGGCGTAACCCCAGCCGCAGGGCAAAACCATGCCCCGGTCGCGATCGCGTCGCGGCCCGGTTCGCGGCACTGGCGGGCGTTGCAGCTTCTGCCACAGGTTCAAGTGTATTGTCCCAGTCAGAGAAATTGACGTCGGCCGGCAGCACCATCACGCCATGTTCGCGGGCGTCGCGAACAATCTGGGCGGGCGCGTAAAAGCCCATCGGCTGGCTGTTCAGCAGGGCGGCGGCGAAGACATCGGGGTAATGCAGCTTTAGCCATGACGAGACATAGACCAGATGCGCAAAGGCGGCAGCATGGCTTTCGGGAAATCCGTATTCGCCGAACCCCTTGATCTGGTCGAAGCATCGCCGGGCAAATTCGCGATCGTATCCGCGCCCGACCATCCGATCGACCATCTTGTCCTGCAGGGCCCCGATCGTCCCACGAGAGCGGAAGGTGGCCATGGCCTTGCGCAGTTCGTTTGCTTCTGCGTCGTTGAATTCGGCCGCGACCATGGCGATTTTCATCGCCTGTTCCTGAAAGATCGGCACACCCTTGGTGCGGCCAAGGATCTCTCGCAGTTCGTTCGGGTCATGTGGCGGTGCGGGCGAGGGGTAGTCCTCGGCCTCCTTGCCATTGCGGCGGCGCAGATAGGGATGAACCATATCGCCCTGAATGGGGCCGGGGCGGACGATGGCGACCTCGATCACGAGATCATAGAAACATTGCGGTCGCAGGCGCGGCAGCATGTTCATCTGCGCCCGGCTTTCGACCTGAAACACGCCGACGCTGTCGCCCCTGCACAGCATTGCGTAAACGGCACTGTCATCTGGCGGGATCGTGGCGAGCGTCAGGTTATCGCCGTAATGCGCGGAAATCATGTCGAAACACTTGCGGATGCAGGTCAGCATCCCAAGGGCCAGGACATCGACCTTCAGGATGCCTAAGGCGTCGATGTCGTCCTTGTCCCATTCGATGAAACTGCGGTCCGGCATGGCGCCGTTGCCGATGGGCACGGTTGCGGTCAGCGGGCCTTCGGTCAGGATGAAGCCGCCGACATGCTGGGACAGGTGACGGGGCATGCCGATCATCTGCTCGGCCAGCTTGATCGTCATCGCCAGCCGCTTGTCGCCCTTGGGCAGCCCGGCCTGGTCTGCATGTTCCAGATCATCGCCCCAGCTGCCCCAGACGGTATTGGCAAGGGCGGCGGTCACGTCTTCGGACAGACCCATGGCCTTTCCGACCTCTCGGATGGCGCTGCGGGGGCGGTAATGGATCACGGTCGCGCACAGGCCCGCACGTTCGCGGGTGTATTTCCTGTAGATGTGCTGGATCACCTCCTCGCGGCGCTCATGTTCAAAATCCACGTCGATATCGGGCGGCTCGTCGCGGGATTCGCTGATGAAGCGTTCGAACAGCAGGTCGCTGGTGGCCGGATCGACGGGGGTGATGCCAAGAACGAAGCAGACGGCGCTGTTTGCCGCCGATCCGCGGCCCTGACACAGAATGCCCTCGCCACGGGCGAAGCGGACGATGTCATGCACGGTCAGGAAATACCGGGCGATGCGCTTTTTCGTGATCAGGGTCAGTTCATGCTGCAACTGGGCACGGACCTTGCCCGGAATTCCTTCCGGGTAGCGTTCAGCCGCCCCCGCCCATGTCAGGGTGGCAAGGTGGGTTTCGGGCGTTTCCCCTTCGGGCACGGTCTCGTGCGGGTATTCAAAGGCCAGATCGGTCAGGCTGAAGCGGCAGGCATCGGCCACGATGCGCGTCTGCGCCAGTGCATCGGGCCAGCGGGCGAACAGCCGGGCCATTTCGGCAGGAGATTTCAGATGACGTTCGGCATTGGGGTTCAGCAGACGCCCGGCGCGGTCGATGGTGATACCTTCGCGGATGCAGCACATCACGTCCTGCAGCGGGCGGCGGTCCGGGACGTGGTAATGGACGTCATTGCTGGCCAGCAGCGCCAGCCCGGCTGCCTTCGCCGCGCGGTCCAGACGGTTGATCCGCGCCACATCATCGCCGCGATAGAGATATGAGGCAGCCACATGGTGCAACCCCGGCAGGCGTGCGGCAAGGTCGGGCAGGACGGCCAGATCGGCGCGGCTGCACCGTTCGGGCGGCACCCAGATCAGTTGCAACCCATCGGCATGGGCGCAAAGATCGTTGATGTTCAGCGCGCAGGCCCCCTTTGCCTGCCAATTGCCGTCCAGATCGTGGCGCCGTCCCTTGGCAATCAGCATGGACAGGCGCCCGTAAGCCGCCCGGTCGCGCGGATAGGCCAGAAAGGCTGTGCCATCCTCCAGCACGATCCGCGCCCCGATCAACGGTCGCATCCGGGTCTTCAATGCCGCGACATGCAGACGTACAACCCCCGCGAGGCTGTTCAGATCGGCCACGCCGATCGCGTCATAACCAAGTGCGTGGGCGGCGATGGCCAGTTCCTCGGCCGTGCTGGCGCCGCGAAGGAAGGAAAAGGGCGTGGTAATGCCCAGCTCCGTGAACGAGGCGCGCGGATTGGGGGCGAAATCGCCTGTCAGCCGCGGGCGCGAGGGGCGGTCCTGGTCCGGCATCAGGCAAACACCCCCTGCACGAACCATTGCGGTGCGGCGCCGCGCCCGTCCCCTGCAAGCCCTTCGCGATAAAGCCACAGACGGCGGCCGTCCTCATCCTCGATCTTGTAATAGTCGCGCAACCGGGTGCCGGGGCGGTCCAGCCACCATTCGGGGGCAATCCGCTCTGGCCCCTGCCAGCGCAGGATGCGGGTCGGCCGTCCCCGCCATTGGAACTGCACCGGCGGACCTTCCGGGACGGCGTAGAGGACGCGCACCTCTTCGGGTGGGTTCAGGATGCGGACAGGGCGGTCCTGCGCGGGAACCGCAAGCGCCGGTGCGGAGGCGTTCACGCCGATCTCGGTCAGGCTGCGTTCGGGGATATGGCTGTTGCGCAGGGCAGGGCGCGACAGCCGGTCGGGGCCGAAACGTGCGCCCAGCCGGTCGATCAGGCGGGGCAGATCGCGACTGTCATCGCTTTGCCCCGCCAGGTCGCGTTGCGCAGGGGCGAAGGGTTCGGTTTCGGGGGCGGCAAGCTCGATCAGGTCGAAGCCGAAGCCGGGGTCGATCCACTCCAACCGCTCGCGGAACAGGAAGCCGATATGATCGGGGTCGCGGTTGGGGGTCGCGGTGCCGGCTTCGATCCAGCGCATTTCGCCATCCGTGCGCCACACCGAAAGACGCAGACTGCGCGCACCGCGCGCGGCGGCGGCAAGATCACGGCACAGGGTTGTGCAGAGATCGGCCAGATGCGGGGTCGGGTCCTGCACGGCCTCGGCCAATCGCGCCTCAACCCGGAAGCGGGCGGGGGGATGGGGGGCGCTGATCGGCTCGGCCAGGCGGCCCGTCAGCTGATCCAGACGTAGCAGGGGATGATCGGTGCGTTCGTGGCGCGTGAAGCGCCGGGCCAGCGTGATGCGCGGCAGGCGTGCCAGATCGCCCACGGTTTTCAGCCCAAGCCGTCGCAGCAGCAGAACCGTAGGGGGCGTCAGCCGCAGGGCAGTGACGGGCAGAGGATAAGTTTCCCCGGCTTCATGGATGATGCGTCCCGGATTATGGCGCGACAAGGCCCAGGCCGCCCCCCATGTGGGGGCGAAGGCGATCAGGGCCTTGTGACCCAATGCGACGAAGGCCCTGCGCATCGCGTCCAGCATGCCGAATTCATCCCCCCACAGATGCGGAGTGCCGGTGATGTCCATAACCAGCCCTTCAGGCGTTCCGGGGGCGGAATCGTCGCTGGCGGTCCAGGGGCAGAAGCGTCGTGCCCACAGTGCCAGCTGCGCCAGCGCCTTTCGGTCGCCTTCCGGGTCGGCGGGGGCAATGCGCAGGTCGGGACACAGCGCACGCATGTCGGTCAGGCGCGCGCCAGCCTGGATGCCGGCGCTTCGGGCGGCATTATTGGCGGCATGGATCAGCGGGCCATGCGGCCCTTCCAGCCATAATGCGAAAGGGGTGTCATCCGGCGGCACGTCCGTCGCCTGCGGGTCTGACGCCTGCGTCCCTGCCATGCGCGTCATCTGGCGCAACTGCCGCTCGATCGGGAAGTTCGGCAACGAAATGCAGGCGATCCGGCGCGCCTTCACGGTCCGGCTCATGGCTGACCACCCAGATCTGGGGTCGTTTGTCGCGCGATCGCAGCAATTCGACCTGCCACAAGGCGGTGCCGGGGGCGGCCGGATCGTCCGGGTTCGCCCGCGAAGGCAGCGCCGTCACCCGCCAGCGGTCGCGCAGCGCGCTTGGCTGCGGATTGGCCGCATGCCGGATCAGCCACAGCCGGACCCCATGGGCATCCGCCCGCAAGGCCAGCCGGCGCGTCGCCGTGAAGCTGAGCGCGGAAGGATTGCCGTGAATTTCCGCAACCACTGCCGACAAGGCCCGACAGGCCAGCCCTTCCTCGGCTGCGATCAGCACGTCGCGGGGATGGGCTGGCCGCATGAGAAGAGGCTGGCATCTGCTGCCAGCCAGCCAGGGCCGGCCGGTCAGCCGCGCGCTTTGCCGGTCCTGCAGCCACAGAACGGCCCCCTCCAGATGCGCCATCACGAAGCCCTGAAACGCGCCATCCCCGGCGGCAAACAGCTCTGCGCTGCGGGCCGGCTGAGGTGCCTCTGATCGGGCGTTCTCGGTTGAAAGAAGGGAAAGCATACATCCGGCACGATTCATGAAGTTCTTGTTTTGTTCTACCTCCTCGACAGGAGCCGAGTCAAACAAACCGCGCGATTTTTCCCAACACAGACTGGTGAAAAGGACAGCGGCGGCTGCCCGATGGGTCGCCGCCGCTTTATCTGGTATATGGCAGAAATCGGACCGCAAGATGCGGGCCGCCCCTCGGTTCAGCCAAACATGGAATTCGGGATGAGCAACGCGATCTGCGGGATCATGATGATCAGAATCAGCCCCACGATCATCGCCAGCAGGAAGGGGAAGACGCCACGGAACACCGTCGTAAGTGGCACATCCCCCGCGACGCCGCGCACCACGAAGACATTCAGCCCAACGGGCGGGGTAATCATACCCATCTCGATCACGATCACCGCGACAACGCCGAACCAGATCGGATCGAATCCCATCGCGGTGACGACCGGGAACACCACCGGGATCGAGATCACCAGCATCGACAACCCGTCCATGAACATTCCCATCACCACATAGGCCAGGATGATCACCAGCAGCGTGCCATAAGGCCCCAGCCCCAGCGATTGCAGCCCGTCGCCCAGCATGGCCGGGATCTGGGTCACAGCGAAAAACGGGTTCAGCACATTGGCGCCGATGACGATCATGTACAGCATCGCCGTCGTTTTCAGCGTGTCCAGCATCGCCTCGTAAAAGCCTGCCCAGTTCAGCTTGCCTGTCAGCAGGGCCAGCAGGATGACAAGCGCCGCGCCGATGCCCGAGGCCTCGACCGGGGTGAAGGCGCCGATATAGATCCCGCCGATGGTCAGCACCATGACGCCCAGAAGCGGCGCAGCCTGACCAAGGATACGGAAACGCTCTGCCATCGGGACATTAGGTCCGGCCGGTGCCTCGACAGGGTTGCGCAGCGCGACCAGCCATACGGTCAGGATGAACAGCGCCATCAGCAGGACGCCCGGCAGGATACCCGCCATGAACAGACGGCCGATGGATTGCTCGGTCAGGATGGCGTAGATCACGAAGCCGGTGGACGGCGGGATCAGGAAACCAAGCGTGCCGCCGGCTGCGACCGATCCGGTGGCAAGGCTGTCTGCGTAACCCAGGCGCCGCATCTCTGGCAGGGCGACCTTGCCGATGGTGACTGCCGTCGCAACCGAGGAACCCGAGACGGCCGAAAAAGCCGCGCAACCAAGCACCGAGGCAGAGGCAAGACCGCCCCGAAAATGCCCGACCCAGGCATAGGCCGCATCATACAGTCCCCGTGAAAACCCCGCGACCGACGCAATATTGCCAAGCAGCACCAACATCGGCACGACAATCAGCGTTTCGCTGGCGATGGCGCCATAGCTTTCGGTCAGGATCAGTGCGCCTGCGGTCCGCAGCCCCTCCAGCGCCCACATGCCGAAGAAGCCGGCCAGAAGCATGGCGAAGGCCACCGGCGTGCGAAACACCATCAGGACAAACAGAAGGGCGATGCCAAGAAGGCCGATTGTGGTGCCACTCATCCGCGTGCCCCCCGTCCGATAATGTCAATCAGCTGCACCACGAAGATCAGCACGCACAGTGCCGCACCAAGGCCCAGCACGGCGTAGAAAGGCCAGATCGGCAGGTCCAGCATGTTTGTGGCGTCTTCGTATTCCCAGGCGTCCAGCACCTTCAACCAGGCCCGCCAGACCAGAACCGACAGAACGAATGCCGACAGCAGTCGTGACACGACATCGCCCATGAAGCGGCCCCAGGCGCCGATGGCATTGTCGAAGACATCGACGCCGACATGGCCGTTATGAACCGTGCAATAGGGCAGCGCCGCCATGACAAGCACAACGGCGGTCAGCTGGTTGATTTCGTTAAGGCCCAACAAAGGCGTTCCGAAGACATAGCGCATGATCACCCCGGTCGAGATGATGACGACCATGAAGATCAGCGCCAGGCCCGCCAGCCAGGCCAGCCACAGCGTGAAACGGTCAAGAATACGGGACGGTCCCGTCTGTGTCACATCCTGCATGCTGATACCCATTCTGCGACAGGGTGATTGTTCGGGAAGCGACGCGTCAGGACGCGTTCGAAAATGACCATTGCTTATCCTCCGGGCAGTGCGGCGACAATCGACAGTGCCTGCCGCCAACAGCGATCACATCAGCGCAGGTTAAGGCGGTGGCAGCAATTCCTGAAATACAAATCCGCGAAACAGGAATAAATTTTCGCTATAGAGGCTTTTATGTTCGCGGCCGGTTTTGGCGGCATTGGCTAGTTGCAATAGCAAAAAATTATGGATTTTTCCGCGCTTCCAATTTGCCCTGACGCGGCCCGACAGGCAGTCTTTCCGGTAACAGAGCACGTCCGCTTTTACGGAGGAAATCATGACCAACAAGACAGTCCTTGTCATCTCGGCCCATGCAGCCGATTTCGTCTGGCGCTGCGGCGGCGCGATCGCGCTGCATGCCGAGAAAGGCTATGACGTCACTGTCGTCTGCCTGTCTTTTGGCGAACGCGGCGAATCCGCGAAGCTGTGGAAGCATGAAGGCATGACCATAGACAAGGTCAAGGACGCCCGTCGCGCCGAATCCGAACGTGCCGCCAAGGCGCTTGGCGTGCACGACCTGATCGAGTTCGATCTTGGCGATTACCCTCTGCATCTGACCCAGGACGACAAGTTCCGGCTGGTCGATGTGATCCGCAAGGTGCAGCCCAGCTTCATGCTGAGCCACAGCCAGTACGACCCCTATAACACCGACCACATGTATGCGACCCAGGTGGCACTGGAATGCCGGATGATCGCGCAGGCCTGGGGCCATAATCCGGGCGAGAAGGTGCTGGGCGCCCCGCAGCTTTACCTGTTCGAGCCCCACCAGACAGAGCAGATGGGCTGGAAGCCCGATACCTTCCTGGACATCACGCCGGTCTGGGACAAGAAGCGCGCCGCCATCGAATGCATGGAGGGGCAGGAGCATCTGTGGGAATATTACACCCGCGTCGCCGAAAACCGCGCCAATCACTTCATGCGCAATTCCGGCGGGCAGGGCGGCGGCCGCAAGGCGCAATATGCCGAAGGATTCCAGTCGATCTTCCCGCGTACTGTCGACGAATTGTGAACATTCCACGGGCGCGGCACTGTCGCCGCGCTGATCCTGCCCTGCACTGAAGGAGGCGGTGATGTCAGATCCCACCAATCCCAGTATGGACCTGGCGCATCTTGGCCATGTCGAGATGCTGACCGACAAGTTCGAAGAAAGCCTTGATTTCTTTACCCGGATTTACGGGCTTAAACTCTCGGGGCAGGATGCCGACAGCGCTTACCTGCGGGCCTGGGACGATTACGAATATTGCACGCTGAAGCTGACCCGCGCCGGATCGACCGGTGTCGGACATATCGGTTACCGCGCGGCCAGCCCCGAGGCACTGGAGCAGCGCGTGGCGGCGATAAAGGCGTCTGACTACGAGGTCATTGGCTGGGTCGATGGCGACCAGTCCCATGGCCGCGCCTTCCGCTTTGCAGACCCGTTCGGCCATGTCTTTGAAATCTACTACGACACAGTCTGGTACGCGCCGCAGGACGAAGCCGAAGCGGCCGCGCTGAAAAACACCGCCAGTGCCTTTACCGGCGCCGCACCCCGGCGCCTGGACCACCTGAACCTGCTGGCCGACGACGTGACCGAATTCCGGCGTTTCATGGAAACCTGCCTCGGCAGCCGCGTGACCGAATACATTGAGCTGGACAACGGCCGGCTGGGTGGCTGCTGGTTCACCGTCAACAACAAGACCTACGACCTCGCCTGTACCGAGGAGCATGGCGGCGGCATGGCCCGCCTGCATCATGTCACCTATGCCACCGATCAGCGCGAGGATATCCTGCGCGCTGCCGATATCTTCCTGCAGAACGGCGTCCATATCGAAACCGGGCCACATAAGCATGCCGTGCAGGGCACCTTCTTCCTGTATGTCTGGGAACCCGCCGGCAACAGGGTCGAACTGGCAAATGCCGGCGCGCGTCTGATCCTGGCGCCGGACTGGCAGCCGGTGAAATGGACCCAGACCGATCGGCTGAAGGGACAGGCATGGGGGTTGAAGACCATCGAAACCTTCCACACTCACGGCACCCCGCCGATCCAGAAAGGCTGAACCATGGCCAAGGTCATCCAGAACATCCAACGCGCCGCTGCCGAGACTGTCGCCGGTCTGGCCGAAGCAGGCGTCGCCACCGTGCACGAGGCGCAGGGCCGCATCGGCTGCCTAGCCGCCCATATGCGGCCCATCTATTCCGGCGCGCGGATCGCCGGATCGGCCGTGACGATCAGCGCGCCGCCCGGCGATAACTGGATGGTCCATGTCGCCATCGAACAGTTGCAGGAAGGTGACATTCTGGTGTTGGCGCCGACATCGCCCTGCGACAACGGCTATTTCGGCGACCTGCTGGCGACAAGCGCCATGGCGCGGGGCTGCCGGGGGCTGGTCATCGACGCGGGCGTTCGCGATGTGCGCGATCTGACCGAGATGGGGTTTCCGGTCTGGTCAAAGGCCATCAGCGCCCAAGGCACGGTCAAGGAAACGCTGGGTTCAGTGAATGTGCCCATCGTCTGCGCGGGTCAGGCCATCGACGCGGGCGACGTGATCGTGGCTGATGATGACGGTGTCTGCGTCGTCAGGCGCGACGATGCCGAAGCAGTCCTGGCCGCCGCCCGCGCCCGCGTGGACGCAGAGGAGACCAAGCGCAAACGGCTTGCTGCGGGCGAATTGGGCCTGGATATCTACAGCATGCGGACCCGGCTGACAGAGAAGGGTCTGAAATACGTCTGATTTCCTTGGACAATTCGTTCCGTAGATATCCGGGTGCTGATGATGAGGATCGACAGATGATCGATGATGATGCGGGCGTTCCCTGTCTGTGGATGCGCGGCGGGACGTCCAAGGGGGCGTATTTCGTGGCCTCGGACCTGCCAGAGGATGAGGCGGCGCGGGACGCGTTCCTGCTGCGCGCGATGGGAAGTCCTGACAAGACCCAGATCGACGGAATCGGCGGGGCAGATCCCCTGACCTCGAAGGTTGCGATCCTGTCGCCGTCCAGCCGCGACGACGCCGATGTCGATTACCTGTTCTTGCAGGTTTTCGTCGATCAGCCGCTGGTGTCGGCGGCACAGGGCTGCGGCAATATTCTGGCAGGGGTCGGGCCGGCGGCGATAGAGCGTGGTCTGGTCCCCGCACAGGATGGTGTGACCGAACTGCGCATTCACATGCTGAACACGGGCGAAGTGGCCACGGCACACGTCCAGACGCCGGCTGGCCGGGTCCGCTATGATGGCGATGCAGCGATTGACGGCGTGCCGGGGACGGCGGCGCCGATCCCGCTGATGTTTCAGAATATTGCCGGTTCAATGGCAGGTGCGCTGCTGCCGACCGGAAATGTCGTGGACATTGTCGAGGGGGTAGAGTGCACGCTGATCGATAACGGCATGCCGATTGTCGTCATGCGTGCGACAGATTTCGGCCTGACCGGGCAGGAAACCCGCGAGGCGCTGGAGGCCGATGAGGCGCTGAAGGCGCGGATCGAGGCGATCCGCCTGAAGGTCGGCCCGATGATGAACCTGGGCGATGTTACAGAAAAATCAGTGCCTAAAATGACCCTCGTATCGCCCGCCACCAATGGCGGCGCGATCAGTACGCGCAGTTTCATCCCGCATCGCGCGCATGCCACGATCGGCGTTTTCGCGGCGGTCAGCGTGGCCACTGCGTGCACCTTGCCGGGAAGCCCCGCGTCCGAAATGGCCGTTATTCCCAATGATGGGCGTTTCCTGATCGAGCATCCGACAGGCGCGGCAGAAGTGCTGATCGAGACTGATGAAACAGGCGCGATGCAAGCGGCCGGCACGCTGCGGACGGCAAGAAAACTTTTTGATGGGCGGGTGTTTCCGCGCCGCTGAATTTCAAAGGAGTGGATATGAAGTCACTGGTTTATATTGTAATTGGCGCTTTATCCTTGACGTTTCCGACGGTTTCCCAAGGCGTTGCCTCGGAACTTGACGTGGTTGTTCCCACAGCAAGTTGCGCCAGTCTGACGGGAACGGATATGGCCGCAATCGGCGGCGAAGGCAGCACGATCAGCGCCGCAGAAGAGACGACAAGCAACGGTATTGCCGTATGCAGCGTCACCGGAACATTGGCGCCAGAGATCAATTTTCAGGTGCTGTTGCCAATGGAAAGCTGGACGCAACGCTATCTGCAGGTTGGCTGCGGCGGTTTGTGCGGCAATATCACCCTGACCTCTGGCGCCTCGACTGGCTGCCAGGTGCTGAACGATGGCGGCTTTGTCATGGCAGCCACGGATATGGGCCATAGTGGCAATGATGGGACCTGGGGGCTGGACGCGCAGAAGCGGATCGATTTCGCGCACCGCGCGCAGCAGTTGACCGCGGATGCCGCGAAGGCACTGATCGCGGCCTTTTACGGTCAGCCGCCGAAATACAGCTATTTCAACGGCTGTTCTGATGGCGGGCGAGAGGCGCTGATGATGGCAATGCGCTCTCCCGATGCGTTTGACGGCGTGATTGCCGGCGCGCCGGCGATGCTGTTTCAGGTTCAGAACACGCTATTTCACGGCTGGATGGCGGCCTCGAATTATGACGATGCGGGCGAAGTGATCCTGACCTCGGCAAAGCTGCCGGCGCTGCATGCGGCGGTGGTTGCGGCCTGCGATGAAACCGACGGTGTGAAGGATGGCTTGATCGCAGAACCCGCACGCTGCGAATTCGACCCGCACAGCATAAGCTGTCCGGCTGATGCGCCTGAAACGGACCAATGCCTGACCGCTGCGCAGGTAGACGTCGTGCGCAAGTTCTACGCGGGCCCGCAGGACCAGACGACGGGCGCATATCTGACGGCTGGTCAGCCGCTTTACGGATCTGAATTGAACTGGCAGGGCGTTTATGTGGCAGATGATGCCGACAGCGAACTGTTTTCACAAATGATCGTCGATCCGGTTCTGAAATACCTTGCATTCGATCCGGCACGTCCGGACATGGAACTGGAAGATCTGGAGTTTACGGAAGATACGTTGAACGCACTGCGCGTGCGCCACCCGTTGTTCGACGCGACCAATCCCGATTTGTCGGACTTCCAGCAGGCGGGCGGAAAGCTGATTCTCTGGCACGGCATGGCGGATCCGCATATTTCGCCGGCCAATACGCTGGCGCTGCACGTTGGGATGGAAGCGGCCATGGGGGCAGAAATAAGGGACCGGTTCGAGCGTCTTTATCTTCTTCCCGGTGTATCGCATTGCAGCGGTGGCGAGGGGCCAAGCCATCTTGACCTTCTGACGCCGATGATAAGCTGGGTTGAAGACGGTGCGGCACCTGACGCGATCATGACCGCAACCGCGGGTGAGACGTCCAGCTTTGGCCAGCCGGATGGGGTCACCGACAGCAAGGGCGGCCGTCAGGCGATGGATCTGGGCGTGACGCCACTGCCGGACATGGAACGTCCCGTCTATCCCTATCCTCATGTCGCCAGCTGGTCAGGGCAGGGTGACGTGACCAAGGCAGCCGGCTGGACCAAGGGCCCAGCTGCCGAGATCGTCAGACTGCGCGACTGGCCGGGGATGGACCTGTTCACCCCCTATGACTTCGCAGATTGAAAAATGGCGCGCGACGGTCAACGCATCGTCGCGCGTCTGGCAAAATCAACAGTTTATGCAAATAACCTGATAGCGTCAGCGCGGCTTTTCCGGTAACCTGCCCCGACCCGGAGGAGCCGATGCAGCCAAGCATACGCCACATGCGCATGTTTCAGACTTTGGCTGAGACGCATTCGGTGACTCGAACAGCCGAAATCTGCCACGTCTCGCAACCGGCTGTTACGCAGGCAATGAACAAACTGGAACGCGATGCGCGCCAGCCGTTGTTCCAGCGCAGCCCGCAAGGCATTTTCCCCAACGAAGCCGGGGATATGATGGTACGGCGCACGCGGCGCGCGCTGTCCTTTCTGGATGCCGCGATGGTGGACATGGCGCGCGCCATCCGGTTTCAGGCGACACGACCGCAACTGCAGGCGCTGGTTGCGGTGACCGAGACAGAGAACTTTACCCTTGCAGCGCGCCAGCTTGGCCTGGCGCAGCCGACCGTCCACAGATCGACCTCGATGCTGGAGCAGGCGGCCGGGGTCCAATTCTTCGAGCGTACGGCCCATGGTCTGATCGCCACGCGCATGGCACGTCAACTGGCGCAGGCGGCGCGGCTGGCCTTTGCCGAAATGGATCAGGCCGAGGCGGAGCTGGCGGCACTTGGCGGGCGCGAGGTCGGGCGCATCGTCATCGGGGCACTTCCACTTTCACGCTCTACCTTGCTTCCCGGCGCAATGTTGCGCTTTCGCGCGGCGCATCCAGGCATTCCCTTCGACGTCATAGATGGCCGTTATGACGAGCTTTTGGCGGGGCTTCGCCGGGGCGAGATCGACATCGTGATCGGCGCGCTGCGAATTCCCAGTCCGATCGAGGATATTCATCAGGAAAGGCTGTTCGACGATTCGGTGGTGATCGTCGCCGGCCGCGGCCATCCGCTATTGATGGCGAAAAATGTGTCGCCTGCGGACCTTGCAGCTTATCCTTGGGTTATCGCGCGACCCGGCGCACCCATTCGCACGGCGGTCGAGGCACTGTTACCCGCCGAGGTGATCGGCAGTGCGATCATCACGTCCTCGGTCATCCTGCTGCGGGAAATCCTGCGCGAATCGAATTGTCTGGGCGCATTGTCGCGCATGCAGGCATTGCCCGAGGGCGAGTCCTCGGCATTGGCGGTGGTTCCGCTGGCTGTGCCCGAATCGCTGCGGCCGATCGGCATCACCACCCGCGCGGGGTGGGAGCCGACGGCCGCTCAAAGCCGGTTTCTGGACATTCTTCGAATATCCGCATCGGGACTTGATGCCTGCGATCCCTGACGCAACATTGCCGCCGTCCTAGGCTTCTGTTTCACCGGCAAGCGCGCGTTTCAGCTTCGCTTCCATCGTGATCAGCTGCTGCTTGTAACGCGACACGTCTGCGTTCAGACGCGCAACCAGATCCGCGTTGTCTGAAACTTCAGGGGCCGTTTCGGACGTTTCAGCGGGCTGATCAACATCAAAGCCGTAACGGGTCAGGAATGTCCGAATGATCTCGCCGACAAGGAAATCGCTGACATGCAGGCGGTCGCTTTGCCAAGCAAGGTCAGGGTGGCTGTGCATCGCCGCCTCGTAGCTGGGGAAATAATCGACCCCCTCGACGCTGGAGATGAACTCAAGCGCGGCCGTCCGCAATGTCGATTTCGAGGTCGTATTCGCGACGATGATGTCGTCGGTGGTGAAGGTCCGGCCGATCGGAACCGGGGAAACCGTGATCAGCACCTTCTGGCCGGGTTTGCTGTGCCGCTTCAGAAGGGCATGTATCTCGTTCAGGATCGACACGGTGTCAGCCACGGAGAGGGTCTTGAACGAGAACCTTTCCTTGGTGCGCGCCAATAGCCGTCCATTGGGAACTTCAGTCAGATACAGCCCGGTTTCATTGTCATACCAGGATTCGATCAGTCCGAGTGTCAGGATCAGAACGTCGGCGGTGAATGCCTGTGCGAAGAACTCTCGGATCTCCTCACGGCGGGCCATCAATTCGTCTTTGCTGGCATCGCCCGAGTTGGTGCGCAATTGCGAATCGTAGAAAAGCCCGTCACTGCCCGGCAGAAGGCTGGCCTCGGTGAACGTGCGCTCGCCGCTGGCGAATTGCAGTTCCTGAAGGATCGAGTAGGGGTTATATTTGTTGAATATCCCCATATACCGCCCAGATGTCCCGCCGAGATCGCGCATCTTGATGTCCCTGCTCAGGACATTCGCGCCGGCCAAGGCAAGACGTTCCTCGACATTGCGGGCGAAGCACGAGCCCATCGTGAAGAAAGAGTTTTCCTTACTGGCCGTGAAAGACTGGCGCCCGAACGGGACGCAGACCTTTTGCAGGATTCGTTCCCTCGCCCCGTTTTCATTCCCGCGCCAGCGATCATACTTGTTCTCACGGTTGAGTTTCAGGACCTCGCCCGCCGGGCGCATGGACCCGTTCGTCGTCACGGGTGCAGGTGTTTCTGTCGGCGCCGCTGCATTCTGCGCCGGCTCGGACGATTTGAACATTCTCAGCGCCCGCTGGATACCGCTGCGCAGCGAGTTGTCTGTTTTAGCCATGGTTTCCCAAATCCCGAGTTGTTTCCTGTCAAGCAGTGCCAGGCCAGATTGGATGGACTTGCGGCGGGCAGGATCATTGCTGAAAAGGTCAAGAAGCTTTTGTCGGCTGGTGGTGATCTCCGGGCCGGAGAACACGATATCAGAGAAAAGTTTGACCAGATTTTCATCCAGCTTGTCCAGTACAGACTGGACGTCAGTCGAATCTTGCAGATCTTTTGGCATGTCCGGCACGTCGATGAGGTCGCCAGAAGGATCTGGCAGGATGCCCGGGACAAGCTGATTCATCCGCGTGATCGTATCGAGATTACCGCGCAGGACCGTCTGCGCCGTCGCAGCATTCAGGCGGATCGGATTGCCGATCAGACCGGCCTCATTCATCATCGAAAAGACGGCGATTATGGTCTGACTGTCGTTGTGGAACTTTCCCTCGGTCTCTTCGGGCAGGAAACGGCGCAGCCGTTGCAGGACGACAAGCTGTTCCGTCGAGAGCGAGCTGTTGCTTTTCTGCGGCGGCAGTTCGATCTGCCGCACGCCGGTTTGATCCATGAGGTAGGCGGATATATCCGAAACGATGTCGCCACCGATCAACAGCTTGCGGTCGAAACGGCGGACGGTCAGATTTTCTGCGCCGATCGCCTCTTGCCACGGTTTGACGCGATGATCCAACCGACGACGATAGCCGTCAGGGCTGCTGAACTTGTAACTGGCCTTCAACTGCTGCTGGATCACCGACGCATACATGCTGCGCGGCTCGCGGATATAGACGATCGCGCGGATATCGGACGTATCCAGACCATAGCGTTCAAAAAGCGCGAACAGCACCGCCGGATCGGTCAACAGGAAACGTTCGCTGGAAAGGATGACATGATCGGCGCTTTTTGCGCGCTCTGCAATCCTGACCATCATCTCATGTGCATCATCAGTCTGATCCGGATCGGTGCTGCGCGTGACCTGACCGATCAGGGTTCCTGTCAGGAAGTGGTTTCGTTTGATTGGTCCGGTTTCGTACAGGATTCCTGCATCGAACAACGCGTCGCGTGACAGGTGAAGGGAATCCTGGATCGCGCTCGACCCGCATTTCGCATCGCCCAAATGTAGTATTAGCGCCATTTCGCACGGACTCTTGGTTTGCTATCTTCGCTGCTCGCCAGTTCTGGGGCGCGCTTGCTGCATCGGCTGTCATGCAGGACGTTTTGCGCGTCTGCCTAAAGGGTGGCGACGTTTGCTGCAATATACCGCAACAATGTGAAGTGCCAGTCACAAACAAGTTGTCGGCAAAGGGTCGCCTTTGAGGCGACCGAGGTGGCGCGGACTGCCCACCAGCATGCGACCGGATCGCAGGCAGCGAGACGTTTTCGCCGGCAGCGCGATTGATACTGGTGGGCAGCGGAATGATGGGGCAGGTGTTGCCTTGCGGTCAGGCGATCCACTCGGCGAATTCCGGGCGGGCCATAAGCGCCGCCATCCGCGCTTCACCATCGGCAACACGCATTGTCATCGGTGCGCGTGTGGGACCGGGGTCAATGCCGATGGCGCGGAATGCGGACTTCATGCCGGGCAGCACGCCTGTCTCAAGCAGCGCCTCGACAAAGCGGGCCGAAATGTCCTGAAGGCGCTGCGCCTCCAACAGATCTCCGCGACGGATGGCCTTGTCCAACGCGGCGTAAAGCTTGCCCAGCAGGTTGTAGGTCGTCCCGATCCCGCCATCTGCGCCGACAACGGCGCCTGACATATAGATTTCGTCAAAACCGAAATACAGTGTTGCATCGGGGCAGGCACGCCGCAGCATGGAAAGTTTGAATATGTCGTTCGAGGTGAATTTAAGCCCGGCAACATTCGGCAGGGCCAGGATCTCTTTCAGTATATCCAATGCGATCGGGCGGCCCGTCCGCACCGGAACCTCGTACACGATCAGCGGCAGGTCGGTGGCTGCCTGCAGGTCCGTATAATAGGCAAGTATCTCGGCGTCCGAGAACGGATAGGAATGGGGGGGCAAGGCTGACAGGCCGTGATAGCCCAGCTTTTGCGCATTTTGCGCCAGCCGCACGGAATCGCGCAGATTTGGTGCGCCCACATGGGCAATCAGGGTCGTGCCCATCGCATCATTCGCGACGATTTCCTGCTGCGCCAGCAGTTCTTCGACGTCCAACAAGCCGGATTCGCCGCTGCTGCCGCCCACGTAAAGCCCGGTGAGGCCCTGCTTCACGACATATTCGTCAAGTGCATGCTGCCGGTCAGGACTGAAGGTGCCGTCATCGTTCAGGCCCGTCATCAATGCGGCATACATGCCCGCAAGTCTTCTGCTCATCGTGATACCTCAAATTGGTGCTGTAAGCATAAATCGGATTTGTTGTTTGACAATATATAAATTTGGTAATACCAAAATCAACATAACAACCCGGTGGAGGCCATGGCAGAGACTGAGACCGCGATCCGAATGCCAGATTTGATCGCCAGTATCCTGATCGGCGAGATCCGTCGCGGCGATTTGGCGCAGGGTCAGCCGCTTCCGCCGGAGCGTGAGCTTTGTGACCGGTTCGATGCGTCCCGGCCGACCGTCCGCGAAGCGCTGTCCCAGATGCAGATGCGTGGCTTCCTGGATGCAGGTGGCGGGCGCCGTCCGCGCGCCAGTCGCCCCTCGCTGCAGACGATCCTGCATTCTGCCGCCGACAACATTCGCGATCTGTTGGGCGATGCCGAGGGGGGCGCGCATCTGGAACAGATGCGCCAATTCATTGAAACGGGTGCGACCAGGGAAGCCGCAAAGCGTGGAGATCGTGTTCAGATTGCCATTCTGCAGGACGCATTGCGGCAGAACGAGGCAGCCATCGGGACAGCGGAATTCGCGGCCGCCGACATCGCCTTTCACCGCGCCCTTGTGTCGATCGTGGGCAATCCGGTCATGTTGACGCTGCATGACATGTTCGTCTCGGAATTGCTTGCGCAGCGGCCGCCTGTCGATGATCCGGCCCGGCATGATGCAATGGCCTATGAAGAACACCGTGCCATTTATGAGGCCGTGCTGAACGGCGACGTAATGGCGGCAACCGATGTGATGGACCGTCATCTTGAACGCTCCTATCGCGCGCGCCTGAAGACGGCGAAATCAGGCGCCAACACAAATCAACATCAATAAACCGGAGGAGAAACGATGAAAGCAATTCTGATGGCAAGTGCCGCCGTGATCGCACTGGCAGCCACGGCCGATGCCCGCGAGTTGACGCTGGGTCTGCAGGACAACGAAGCCACGCCCGTATACAAAGGGGCAAAGGAATTTGCCGACAAGCTGGCCGAGGTTTCCGCGGGCGAGTTGACGGTCAACCTTTTCCCGTCGGCCACGCTTGGCGATTTCAAGGCCATGGTCCAGCAGACCCAGGCAGGAGAGTTGGACATCGTCATCACCGGCTATCCCGACATGTCCTATACCATTCCCGAACTGAAGCTGATCGGTGCGCCATATGTCATTTCCGACTATGCGCAGTTGAAAGAGGTGGTCGCCGGTCCGTGGGGCCAGGAAATGGCCGGAAAGTTCGAAGAGCAGGGCATCCATGTCCTTGATGTCTGGTATTACGGAACCCGGCAGACCACGGCCAACAAGCCGATCAACGCCATCGAGGACATGAAGGGGCTGCGCCTGCGCACGCCAAATGTGCCCTTCCTGATCGCCTATGCCGAAGCCGTGGGCGCGACGCCTGCACCGGTGGCGTTTCCGGAAGTCTATTTGGCACTGCAGACCAATCAGGTGGATGCACAGGAAAATCCGCTGACCACGATTGATGCCCAGAAATTCTACGAGGTGCAAAGTTCGGTCGCCATGACCAGCCATTTCGTTGCATCCTCGGCGGTCCTGGTCGGAAAGCAGACCTGGGACGGGCTGTCGGACCAGGAAAAGGAATGGGTCACGACGGCGATTGCCGCAGGCGGCAAGCTGAATGACGAACTGCTCCAGACCGGTGAAGCCGAACTGGTGACGGCATTCGAAGAGAAGGGGCTGACGATCACACATCCGGATCTGGAGCCCTTCAAGGCCGCGATGCAACCCTATTACGATGAGCTTGAGCAGGAATTCGGCGAAGGTGCCATCGCTGCGGTAACCGCAAAATAAGTGGCAGTGGTGCCGGGGCCGCAGGTCCCGGCATCGACACTTCTGCAGGGCGCAGTCAACGAGAGGTCCGTCAGGTGAAACCGCTGGCAAAATACAGTCCGGAAGGAATTGCAGCATCAATTCTTTTCATCGTGCTGATCGTCGTGCTGATGATACAGATCATTGGACGCACACCCCTTTTCGTCGGTCCCGTCTGGACCGAGGAAGCCGCGCGTTGGCTTTGGGTCTGGATGGCGATGCTGGCCATCCCCGAGGTAGAGCGCACCGACAGCCAATTGCGTATGGGCTTTCTTGTCGAACGGCTTCAGAAGCGGGCCAGGCTGATCGTTCTGAGCATCATTGATATCGTCTATCTGGGCGTCGTCATCCACCTGATCTGGATTGGATGGAACACCATTCAGCGGACCTGGTCGAACGAATCCGTAACCTTGCCGGCGACCGATGCAATTCTATATGCGTCCGGCTTCGTTGCCATGATCCTGATCGCGAACCGGGTTGTCCGTCGCATTCTGGGATTTGGTCATCGGCATACCCCCGATGAAGTGGAGACGCCGCTATGATCCTGGCTGTCATTGCGCTTGGTTGGCTGGCCATGGTGCTGATCGGTGTGCCGATCGGGATATCGATGATCCTCGTGTCCATGGCTTATTTCCATTGGTCTGGCATGGGCCTGGCTTTCGCCATGTCTCGCATGGTCGACGGGCTGAACAGCTTTCCCATTCTGGCCGTGCCGCTGTTCATTCTGGCCGCCGCGATACTGAATGGTGCCGGGATAACCAATCTGCTGTTTGGGTTTGCACGCGCACTTGTCGGCCACATTCGCGGTGGGCTGGGGCATGTCAACATCATGGCCAGCCTGTTCTTCTCTGGCATGTCCGGATCGGCGCTGGCCGATGCCGGCGGGCTTGGAAAAATGGAAATCGAGGCCATGCGCAAGGCCGGGTATGATGATGCGTTTTCCGGCTCGGTTACGGCTGCGTCATCGATGATCGGTCCGCTGGTGCCGCCATCGATCACCATGGTGCTTTATGGCGTTATTTCAAACACATCCATCGGCAAGTTGTTTCTGGGCGGTGTGGTGCCAGGTGTGCTGTGCGCAACCGCGCTGATGGTTATGGTCTATGTGATCGCATCGAAGCGCAGCTATCCGCGTGATCCCTGGCCCGGCCTTCCTGCAGTCGGCAGACTGTTCATCCGCTCGTTTCCCGCATTGCTGACCCCGGCGGTCATTGTCGGCGGTATTTTCAGCGGCCTGTTCTCACCCACCGAGGCCGCCGCGGTCACGGTTGTCTACGCGATCCTGATCGACCTCGTCTTTTATCGTGAACTCACGTGGCGCAGGTTGTGGGATGCTATTTACGAAACGACGGCCACCTCGGCAAGTATCGCGACGATCATCGCGGGGGTCTCGCTGTTGGGCTATGTACTGGCGCGAGAACAGGCACCCCAGCAGATTGCGTCGATGTTCCTGAGTATTGCAGACGGCCCGGTCAGTTTTCTGATCGCAGTCAATCTGATGATCTTCGTTCTTGGGATGTTCGTCGAATCTCTGGTGATACTTTTGATTGTCGTGCCAATCCTCGTGCCGATTGCTTTGGGCTTCGGCATTGATCCGGTGCATTTTGGTATCGTCGTCGTCCTGAACCTGACGATTTCGATCCTGACTCCGCCCATGGGTATGGCGTTGTTCGTCGTGGCGCAGGTCAGCGGAATTCCGTTCCAGAAGCTTGCGCGCGCTATCCTGCCCTGGCTGATCCCGCCGCTGGTCGTGCTGCTGCTTGTCTGCGTGTTCCCCATCCTGGCCACCGGCTTGCCGAGCTTGATGGATTGAACATGCTGGACAGATTGCAGGGCGGGCTGGTCGTCTCGTGCCAGCCCGTTGATCGCGGGCCGATGGATCGCCCCGATATTGTCGCGGCAATGGCGCAGGCCGCCGTTGCTGGTGGTGCGGCGGGGCTGCGGATCGAAGGTATCGCAAATCTGCGTGCCGTGCGTCCTTTGGTCGATGTTCCGATCATTGGTATCGTCAAGACCGACCTGGATGACAGTCCGGTCAGAATTACAGTGTCCGTCCCTGATGTTCGGGCACTGATCGAGGCAGGGGCCGATATCGTGGCCTATGATGCAACCCCGCGCCCAAGAACTGACGCGCGCGGCGATATTCTTGCAGCCATTCTTGACGGCGGCGCCATTGCGATGGCCGATTGCGCGACAAAGGCAGATGCGCAATCCGCGCTTGCTGGCGGGGCGAAGATCGTCGGCACGACCCTGTCTGGCTATACCGCTGAAACCGCGACAGGCGATCACAGACCGGATTTCGCATTGCTGCGCAGTTTCCGTCGCCTTGGCGGCTTCACGATGGCGGAAGGGCGGTTCAACACCCCGCAGCTTGCTGCCGAAGCCATGCGATCGGGCGCCGACGCTGTCACCGTTGGCAGTGCATTGACACGGCTGGAGGTCATGACGGACTGGTTTGCCGGCTCCGTCAGGAGTGCGCGATGATCACAGGTTTTGCTGTTGACCTGGGCGGCACGAAGATGGCGGCCGCCCGGATCGAAGACGGGTGTATCACCCAACGCGAACAGGTGCCGACGGACAGACGGGCGGGGCTGGAAGGGCAGATCGCCCAGATGGGCCGACTGCTGGAAAGTCTTGGCTACCAAAGCGGCCAACGCCTTGGTGTCGCCGTTGCCGGCCGTGTCGATGCGGACGGGTGCTGGCGGGCGGTGAACGCTGACACGTTATCGGCGATCGGCGGTGCGCCTTTGCTGCAGCAATTGCGCGAAACCTTCGGACAGTCAGTCACCGCGATGAACGATGCCGCCGCGGCATCATTGGCCGAAGCCGCCCTGGGTGCGGGTCAGGGTTCGGCGCATTTCGCCTATCTCACCGTCTCCACCGGGGTCGGGGGCGGGATCGTGCTGGACGGAAAGCTTCTTCAAAGCCGGAACGGATTGGCAGGACATCTGGGCTTCATGTCGTCGCCCTTTGGTCGGGAGATCTGCGGTTCTGGCCGACGCGGCACCGTCGAAAGCGTGGCATCAGGTCGTGCAATTGCCTTGGTCGCAGGGACACCCGACGCACGGTCGGCATTCGAACTGCGTACCGAAAATGGCCATGCGGCCATCGACCGGTCCATCGCCGCCGTTGCACGATTGTGCGGTGATCTGACAGCAATCTTCGGGTTGGACCGTATTGCATTGGGTGGCAGTGTCGGATTGGCCGAGGGCTATCTTTCCGGTGTCACCGCGCGCATTCAGCAAGAGCCCGAGTTGTTCAGGGTGCCTGTAGTAAGGGCAATGCTTGGCCATGACAGCGCGTTGCTGGGTGCATTGCTGGCGAAAGGGGAACTGCCATGAAAGTCTTGATCTGCAAGGATGAAGAAGCCGCGATTGCCCGTGCCGCTGATCATATTGCCGACCATCTGGACAACCGTGCCACCACCGTATTGGGACTGGCCACCGGCGGCACTATGTTGCCGCTTTACCGACGGCTGATCGGATTGCACGCAGAGGGGTTAAGCTTCGCGTCCGTTACGACATTCAATCTGGACGAATATGTCGGTCTTTCGCCCGAACACCCGGCTTCCTATCACGCCTACATGCGCGAGGCGTTGTTCGATCATGTCGATATCGATCCCGCCCGCGCCCATCTGCCGCGCGGCGATGCGCCGGATCCGGCAGCTGAGGCAGAAGAGTATGAAGCAAGGATCGCCAGGGCTGGCGGCATATCCTTGCAATTGCTTGGGATTGGCCGCAACGGACATATCGGTTTCAATGAACCCACGTCCTCGCTTGCCTCTCCCACCCGGATAAAGACGTTGACCGAAAGCACCCGCCGCGCGAACAGACCCTATTTCGAGGCTGACGAAAACCTGCCGCAATACGCGATCACCATGGGGGTCGGCACGATCCTTTCGGCGAACGAATGCCTTTTGCTTGCCACCGGCGGCGCCAAGGCCGGCGCGGTTGCGGCCATGATCGAAGGTCCTGTCGCGGCGATCTGTCCTGCCTCGGCATTGCAGTTGCATCCGCGGGCGACGATCGTTCTTGATCGCGAAGCAGCAGCTGAACTGAAGCTGAAAGACTACTACAACCACGTCCACCCTGATGGAGAGGAGGCCTGCCTTGGCTGAGCAACTCATTCTGGCGGAACGACTTTATGACGGCGTGACGCCGGCGTTTCAGCGTGACCAGGCCGTGGTGGTTCAGAATGGCAAGGTGACAGCAGTGCGGGCAGCCTGTGCTGCGGACCGCATTCGTGCTGATATTCAGGCGGCGATCGTTGCGCCGGGCCTGATCGACATGCAGATCAATGGCGCCGCGGATGTTCAGTTCAATTTCGAACCGACCGCCGAAGCGGTTGCAACAATCGCACAGGGCGCACGCAAGGGGGGAACGGCGCATATCCTGCCAACCTTCATCACAGCGCATGAACAGGCATATCTTCGCGCAATATCTGCGGTCCGGCAGGCGATCGAGGCAGGCGTTCCCGGAATTATCGGCGTGCATCTGGAGGGTCCGTTCCTGTCGCCTGCGCGGCCGGGCATCCACGATAGTTCGGCGATCCGTCCCCTTGATGTATCCGATGTGGCGGTATTGGTGCGTGAAGCAAAGGATTTTCCGGGCATCATGCTTCTGACGCTGGCACCGGAATGCCAGCGTCCTGCAGATCTGGCGCGCCTTTCGGATGCCGGGATCATTCTGTTTGCCGGCCATTCCGAGGCCGGGGCCGAACACCTGGCTGCGATGCGCGGCGTGACGCATCTTTGGAACGCGATGCCGGGTCCACAAAGCCGCGTGTCCGGTATCGTCTCCGAGGTGCTGGGCGGTGATCGCCTTTTTGCAGGCCTCATAGCCGACGGACATCATATCGGACGCGAGGCGCTCAATCTCTCGGTGCGCGCGGCGCAGAATCGTTTGTGTCTTGTCACTGATGCGATGTTGACACTCGCGGGGACTGCTACGGATTTCCAACTGGGCGGGAAAACCATTCAACTTGCCGGCGGACGGCTGACCGGACCTGATGGAACGCTTGCCGGGGCGCATATCGGCATGGACGAATCCCTACAGACTCTGGTCCGGCTTACGGGCATCGATCCGGTCATTGCGCTGCAGATGGCGACCATCAACCCGGCGCGGGCGCTTGGGCTTGGCAATGATTTCGGCAAGATCATTGCTGGTCACAAGGCCACGATCAGCATGTTTGATGATGAGTTTCGCGCCATAGGGGTTGTCGGCCAATAGTCATGGCAGAGGCGTCCGGATGGCGGTCACTCCTGCCACGGGATATGATCACGGACCGGTCATGACGTTTTCGCCTCTGGCCCATGGAAGAAATTCGCCGTGGCGCCGCCGTCGATCAGGAAATCGCTGCCGGTGATATAGCCGCCCTCTGGCCCCATGATCAGCGCGGCAAGGGCTGCGACCTCGTCCGGCGTGCCGGCGCGGCCCGCGGGCATCCTTGTCAGCATGTCGCGGTAGAAATCGGCGCGTTCGCCGTTCAATTCGTCATGCGCCAGTGGCGTTATGATGATGCCGGGGCTGATCGCGTTGATCCTTGCGCCGCGCTTGCCCCAGTTGATCGCCTCGCCCCGGACCCGCAGGGAATTGCAGCGTTTCGACATCTGATAGGCCAGAAGCGTATCATCCACTGCCTTGACGAAATCCAGATCCAGCAGGTCGTCGGCCGGGGTGGTGGCCAACTGTTCGTCCTGCTCCGCCGTCAGTGCGGGCATGCGATAGCCGGATTGCGATGAGATCACGACGCCCGACCCACCCGGCGAGATGACCTTGCCAAATTCCTCCAGCAACATCGAGGTGCCGTAAAGATCGACCTTCAGGATCGTCTCGACCGGCGCCTGCGAAGGCGAAACCCCTGCCGCCTGGATCAGTGCCTTCACATCGCCGATGCCGGTCGCCAGCTTCACCAGTTCCTGCACCGACTTGCGGTCGGAAACATCGACGGTCGCGGCGGTGTTTTCGAAACCGGCCAGTTCCAGCACCTCGGCTGCGCGATCCGCATTTTCCTGTTTCAGATCGGCCAGAACGACATGGCGGCCGCTGCTGACCCGGCGGGCGATGGCCTGCCCGATCGAACCTGCGCCGACGACAACAGTCACTTCGGTCATTTCAGATCTCCTTATTCCTCGACCCGCAGCATGGTCTTGATCGCACGGCGCTCGTCCATGGCCTTGTAGCCCTCGGCCACCTCGGCGATGGGCAGGACCAGATCGAAGACCTTGCCGGGTTCGATCCTGCCCGCAAGCACGCGGTCCATCAGGTCGGGCAGAAAGCGGCGCACGGGGGCGGGGCCGCCCAGCATCCGCTTCTGACCGAAGAACAGCTGCTGCCCGTCGAAACTGACGCCATGCGGGACGCCGACATAGCCGATGGTGCCGCCGGGGCGGCAGACGCCCATGGCTTGGCTCATGGATTCCTCCATGCCGACGCATTCCAGCACCGACTCGGCGCCAACGCCGTTGGTCAGGTCCATGATGCGGGCGATCCCGTCCTCGCCACGTTCCTCGACGATGTCGGTGGCACCATATTCCAGCGCCAGCTTCTGCCGTTCCTTGTGGCGCGACATGACGATCACACGGCCCGCGCCCATCTGCGACGCGGCCAGCACGCCCATCAGCCCGACCGCGCCGTCACCAACGACGACCGCGGTGCCGCCCTCGCGGACCTGCGCGGCATCTGCGGCATACCATCCCGTGCCCAGCACGTCCGAGGTCGCCAGCATGTGCGGGATCATGTCCGCATCGGGCATTTCATTCGTCGCGACCAGCGTGCCGTCGGCCAGTGGCACGCGGGCATAGGGGGCCTGCGCGCCGGTCATGAACTCGCGCTGCACACACGAGGATTGAAACCCGAAATCGCAATGCGGGCAGCTGTTGTCGGACAGCACGAAGCTGCCGACGACGAACTGGCCGGGCTTGATATTGCGCACTTCGCTGCCGACCTCGACCACGGTGCCGCAATATTCGTGGCCCATATGGGCGGGGCCATCCTGTTCCGAAATGCCGCGATAGGGCCACAGATCCGACCCGCAGATGCAGGTGGCGGCAAGCTTGATGATCGCGTCAGTGGGTTTCAGGATCTTCGGGTCCTCGACCTGTTCATAACGCACATCGCCGGGGCCGTGCATCACGGTTGCATACATCTTCAATTCCTTCCTTGAATACTTCAGGCGCCGTAATCGGCGTCGCTGACCTTTTCCATCCAGGTGACCACGCTGCCGCTTTCATCGGCCTCAGCGATGGCGATATGGCTCATCGCGGTGTCGGGTGCGGCGCCGTGCCAGTGCTTTTCGCCGGGGGGAAACCAGACGATGTCGCCGGGGCCGATGTCTTCGACGGGGCCACCTTCACGCTGTACGCGGCCCTTGCCGTTCGTCACGATCAGTGTCTGGCCCAGCGGATGCGTGTGCCACGCGGTCCGGGCGCCCGGTTCGAATGTGACAGTCGCACCGCCGGCCCGCGCCGGGGCTTCGGTCTTGAAGGGCGCGTCTATGCGGACAGTGCCGGTGAAGTAATCCGCGGGGCCTTGGGCCGAGGGTTCAGTGCCATTACGGGTAATTTTCATGGTTATCTCCGTCATTCAACATCGCGGACCAGACGAAAGCCGATGCTGATGCCGCGATAATCCGGGTCATAGTCGCGCCGCGAAGCGCTGCGCCAGCCGTCGCCTGTCGAATGCCAACTCCCCCCGCGTACGACGCGTTCCGCGCCGCTTTCGGGGCCTTGCGGATTGGTGGCAGGGCTTTCGGCATAGTAGTCCGCCCCATACCAGTCCTGTACCCATTCCCAGACATTGCCGTGAATGTCATAAAGGCCCCAGGGGTTCTGCGTCTTCTGACCAACCGGATGATGACCGCCTTCGGCAAAGCCCTCGCCAAACCATGCATGTTCGCCAAGCTGCGCGCTGTCATCGCCGAAATAGTGCCGGGTCGTGGTGCCGGCACGGGCGAAATATTCCCATTCGGCTTCGGTCGGCAGGCGGTAATCCGGCCCGTCCTCAGCCGCGTTCAGGGCGTCGATGAACTCCTGTGCGTCGTTCCAGCTGACTGTCGCGGGATGATCCGGCCGGGTGATGCGTTCCGCCATGCCGGGACGGTCATAATAGGGGTTAGAGCGGTCGCGGACATAGGGGTTCTCGCCCATCAGCTGTTCCCATTCGGCCTGCGTCACCTCGGTCGTCGCGACCCAGAGAGGCCGGGAAATGGTCACCTCGTGCTGCGGCTGTTCCATGCTGCGGGCTTCGGGATCGCTGTCGGGCGACCCCATCTGAAAGCTGCCGGCGGGAACCTGCACGAAGGTGATGCCAAGACTGTTGGTGAAAGTCTCGGGCTGCTGCGCCTGCACAGCGCCTGCAAGACCAAGCAGAAAGGCGAATATGGCAACGACACGCGATGCGGGCATCTGGGCCTCCTATTAGCTTGCCGAGAAAATAGGACCTGTTGTCTGGCTGTTGAAATGCTAGATTCAGTTTGGCTTTATCTTCAGGGGATATGAATGCGGCGCGAGGAAATGGGCGATCTGATGGCATTTCTGGCCGTGGCCGAGGAGCGCAGCTTTACCCGTGCGGCCGCCCGGCTTGGCACGTCGCAAAGTGCTGTCAGCACTGTCGTGCGGCGGCTGGAAGAACGGCTGGACGTGCGTCTGCTGACGCGGACAACCCGATCCGTATCCCCGACAGAGGCTGGCGAGCGGTTGGCACAGACCCTGCGCCCGGCCTTTGACGAGATCGAGGCGCAACTGGTGACCATGGACGAAATGCGCAGCCATCCGGCAGGCACGATCCGCCTGACCTGCAGCAGGATCGCGGCAATGAGCCTGCTGATGCCGGCCGTCAACCGGATCATGGCCGAAAACCCGGATGTGAAGATCGAAATCAGCGTGGATTCGCGTTTCACCGATATCGCGAAGGACGGCTTCGATGCGGGCGTGCGCTTGGGCGAAAGCGTCGACAAGGACATGATCGGGGTTCGCATCGGACCAGAACTGGAAATGATGGTGGCGGCCACGCCCGAGTATTTCCGCGCCTATCCAAAGCCCGAAACCCCCTATGATCTGACCAGCCACAACTGCATCAACATCCGCATGCTGACGCTGGGTGGGCTGTATGTCTGGGAGTTCGAGAAGGATGGCCGCCCGCTGAATGTCCGCGTCGATGGACAGTTCACGTGCAGCGATTCCGGGCTGGTGCTGGACGCGGCGCTTGCCGGGCGTGGGCTGGTCTGCCTGCCCTCGGATCATCTGGCGCCCTATGTCGAGGACGGCCGCTTGATCCGGGTGCTGGCGGACTGGTGCCCGCCCTTTGCGGGTTACTATCTTTACTATCCCAGCAGGCGGCAGGTCACGCCAGCATTCCGCCTTCTGATCGACGCGCTGCGGTGGAAAGACTGATCAGTTCGAATTCGAAAGATCGGAAAGCTTGGTCCGGTCGAACAGCGCGATCAACACCATGACCGCGCTGACCAGTGCCATACCCGTCAGTGCGTGTAGATACATGGCCAGCAACCCCGAAGCGACGAGCGCGATGATACCAAGCACATGTCTTTGGGCGCGGAAATCCGGCATAAGCCGCATATAGGAATAGTGTCCCAACAGAAATACCACCGGCCCCGCGATCAGCGGCAGCAGATGAGACATCGGCGCATCCCCGTAAGTGTCAGAGATCAGCACCTGGTTGGCAACGGCGCTAAGGATCAGTCCCGCCACCATCAGGATGACGGAATTGACCGCGGCCCGACCGATGCGGACCTGATCCGTTTCCTTCTCCAGATGCTCTTCGGAAATGTCCAGGTTCACGCCGAAGATGATCGCCCACATCGCGGTGGTGCCCAGGAATGCGCAGACGCCGGCAAAGATCGTGCGCGCGCTCAGCCCGGCCTCTGACAGGGCGAAGCCGGTCGAGATCACCGTTTCGCCAAGCGCGATCAGCAGAAACAGCGAACAGCGTTCCAGAAAATGCTGCGCGTCAAAGGGCATCTGCGCGGAATGCAGGTGGTTGCCGGGCAAGGGATGGCCGGTCCAGATCCCCGCAAAAGCGGTGATGGTGGCGACGCCCCAGAACAACAGCCGCCCATCCGGGCCCAGCATCGCCCCGATGATCCACAACACCGCACAGAACAGGGTCCACATCAGCGTTCGCAGGTAATGGTTGCGGTAATCGGTATCCGGCGCGAAGGCGATGGTCCACAGCGTCCGCCCGACCTCGATCAGCAACAGCGGAATGATGAAGGCCCAGGCATGCTTGTCGAACGCATGCGCGATGGCTGCGTTCATCATCAGCCCCAGAACCATGATCAGCAATACAGCAAGGGTCGGGCGCGCGCGGTCATCACGGATGATCGTGGCCGACCAGCTTGTCCCCGACCAAACCGTCAGCACGGCGACCAGCATGATCGCGGTTTCCGCCAGCCCGTGCCAGTTCAGATGCGCGGCCAGATGGTGCGACAGCTGAATGAAGGCGAAGACGAAAACCAGATCGAAGAACAGTTCGATCGGAGAAGCCTCTTCGCGGGTCTCGTCAGTCTTGCGGGCGCGTTGGTTCATGGTCGCAGAGGATATGAAAATTCAGTTCGGGTCTACAGGAAATGGACCGCGCGCGGGACGCGGCCCGTTCCGGGATCAATCCTCGACCTTGAAATTATGGGCCTTTCGGCCGACGGCGTCCGGGGCTGGCCAATTGCGGAGGGCCGGGATTGTTTGCGGCCCGACTGATCGACGCCCCGAACGCCTGCGGGCGTGACCACAATCGCGCCGTTGATCGTGGCAGAGTGTAGACGTCAGGCGTTCATTCAAGACTTCTTGCGCAGAGCGTAGTCTTATTGCGTTCCGTGATCGGGATGGCTGGGCCACAGCGACAGATCGCGTCCTGACAGGTTTTCAGTCTCGATGATCTGGTCGGCGAATGTTTCCGTCAGTCGCTGCCTGGTCTCGGCCCGCATCGGTGGGATTTCATCACGCACATCGACGCTGTTCATTTTAAGCAATTGCCGGAATGGGGTGACTTTTTTCAGCGCCGCCAGCTGCTCTTCCAGTCCCATGCGCCGCATGGCCTGGCCCTGGGCGCGCAGCGTGGCGCGCAGCCAGCCGAACCTTGCCCGATCGCTGACGTTTCGGCGTTCGGAAAGCAGGTTGGTAGAAAAATCCTGTTCGATCCCCAGGAATTCGTAAACGCGGGCAGCCTGGGCCGCTGTGTCGCGGCGAACGTCCTCTGCCAGCAAGACAAGGATCTGGTCCTTGTCGAAGCAGGAAAACCATCGATGAAGATGGTCGGCATACATGCCCTGCTCTGTATAGGACGGATTATTCGCGAGGCCGTCTTCGAAACTCGTCGACGCAGGTATATGCCCCTTGATCAATTCGTGAAGGTGGTTGGAAAACGCCCGCTCGACCGGGTCACGAAGCAGGCAGACGATGCGCATGCCCGGATCGAAGTCGTGTACACGCTGCGGTGCGCGGGGATCGTGAAAATAAGAAGGGGATGCCTCAAATCGGATATCGCAGTTCATCCCCTCGAAATGCGTTTCATACCAGCGATAACCGTGGTCGAAATAATAGCTGAAAAAATCCAGTTCCTTGTCAGTCGCGACGTCCGCTTGCGGATGGCTGCCCAGAACCGCGTGAATGAAGGACGACGCGCATTTCTGCGCGCCGATCCCGATGGCGTTGGGTCGTGTCATGCTGCGGCATCCTTCCAGAAATGGGCACGCGCGAATTCGTATATGCTCGTGTCGGCCGCACATGCCGCTTCAAGCCGTGTGCGCTGAGCCGCGTTCAATTGAATTTTGGGCCATGCCGCCTGATTGTAGCGGTGGATACGCGGTCGCGTCCCAAACTGGTGGGTGAAGCTGTCAAGAAACTGAGGCAGATCGTCCAGGAATCCCACGACGCTGAACTTTTCCAGCCGCCTTTTTGCGAGATCGAGCGCGCTGCCCTCATCGGCGGGGCTGACAACGTTCTGGCCGCTGAGATAGCGCAGAAAAACAGTCGCGTGGCTGCGACCGACGGGGCCATCAAGCCAAGCGTCCACGTCAGGCTCGACGAAACCGTTGCCGGCCATCATGGCAAAGTTGGAAATCGCCCTTGCGACCGGTTCCCTCAACAGGGTGACGAGACTGTAGTCATCGCCGAAATGCCGCATGGCGGCATCGGAATACAGAACATGGCCATGTATCAGGCGCGCGCCCGCGGCCATGTGTGTCAGCAGCAGTTGCTCGCGTAATGCGAAGGTCAGGTCGCCATGTTCAAGGTCCTCATGGCAGGTTGCCACGTCATTGCGATCGAATGCTGCGATCGCAGCGGCGCGACGCGTGGACAATGCGTCGATGACGGCGACGTTCTGGCCCAAAGGTACAGTCGCATAAAGGGCCTCGGACAAAGATGTGCCACCGCATTTCGGCATATGCATGAACAGGCACGGCTTCTTCAACCCGCCCGCAAGCGCGCGCGTTCGCCCTGCATAGATACGGGCACGTCTAAGCGTGCGTGGCGGCATGCGGAAAGGGTTGGCCATCTGATTATCGCTCAGCTTGTTTTGTGGGTGTGGCGGGTGATCGGATCGATGCGGCGAAGCCGCCTGGCAGAGGCGTCGGTCATTATCGCGCCTGCCAACCGATCCGTGACCATCGGCCTTTGTTCCAGCAGCTGCGACAGGTTCGATCTTGATTGCTGTCCGAATGGCAGCGTCAACAGAACGCGTGATATATCTGCCGCCTGGATCAGTTCCTCGACCGGATCTGTCAGGGCCGGACCGTCGATCAGAACATAGTCGGCCGCAGTCTGCCCGACGATATCGCGGATTGCCTGACTGTGCGCGCTGGGGTTCAGAGCAGCATCCGGCGGTGCTGCGACGATGCTCAACCCTTCGGAAAGCGTGACGGGTTGATGGCTTTGCGGCGCCAGGTCCAGCAGCCGTGTCAACATGCGGCTGCGGGCATCACCGTCGATCAGCAGGACATTCGCGCCGTGATCAGCCAGAAAGCGGCCCAACAGATAGCTGAAATCGGCGCGAGAGCGTTGATCATCAGGTGAACTGATCAGTGTTGGCCCCTGACCGGACAGACTGACCGCTGTTCTGCGCAATGTATCGACAGACATCTGGCGACCAGCCGTTTGCTTTGCTGCCTTTTTGGCAGGCGATGAGGAAGGCTTTATCCGCTGGTTCGGCAAAGAGCCGAGATATGCCGCGTGCAGGGAATCGCGCACGTCTTCCGGCGTGCGGATGCGGTCATCCGCTTGCTCACGGAAAAATGCGATTGCGACTGCCAGGAAAAGACCTGCGATTGCCGCCACGACGGTCGAGCGGAACAGAGACAGGTTAGATGGCTCGGACGGGGCGACCGCGTCGTCGATGATGCGCGCGGCGCCCACGATGAACAGGTCCTGGCTTTGGCTTTGCTGCAATTGATCCAGCATTCTGCGCTGCTGGCTTTCGATCGATTCAGCGGTACGCTGAAGGTTGCCCAACTCGATCTGTTCTGCCGCGATCCGGGATGCATCCTGCTGCAATTGATCGTGTTGCTCCTCGAGCGCGGCAAGCGAAGCGCTTGCGACCTCGATCTCGGATTGCCGGGCCGAGCGTAATTGCTGCAGTTCTTCGCGAAGCTGATCGGTCAATCGGTCCACGACCACCTGCGCGCTTCCGACGCCATCGCCCCGAAGAACCTGACCCTGTGCCTGTTCGTTCTTCAACTGCTCGAACAGTCTGGCAAGTGTTGGGGTGCCGGAATCGACCGACAGCAACTCGCCGACGCCGTTGCCGCTTTCCAGACGCTGAAGATCGACATCTATCTGGTCAAGGCGGGTACGGCTTTCACGCATGTCAGACTGCACCCGTACGATTTCTTCTTCAATCGACGTGATCTCCAGCCCGACCAGTCCCAGCGTTCCGTCGCGGGGGACGTCGTGCTCTACCAGGAACTGCTGGACCGCGGCCTCGGCCTGACTGGATTGCTTGGCCAGCCGGTCGATTTCCGTTGTCAGGAACCGGGTCGCATCCTCGACCCGGCCGCGCGTGTCCGCCTGCTGAGAAACCAGATATTCGTCGGAAACCAGGTTTGCGATGGTTGCGGCAAGCTGCGGATCTGTCGCCGTAAAGCTGACGCTGATGACGAATGTATTGCCGACCCGTTCGACCAGCAGCTGCCGTTCCAGCCAGGCGATCCAGTCTTCGGTCGTTGGTGCTTCGGTATCTTCGCCTTCATCGGTTTGGGGTTCCGGCATCATCTGCTGGTTTTCAAGCCGGGTCAGAACACGCCGCAGCAGGCGATCGGATGTCAGCACCTCGATTTCGGAATCGACGATCAGCGCGTCTGCCTGAAAAATGGTCGGCGTCGGTGACCCGCTGCTTGTGCTGGTAAGCCGTGGGTCGATCATGATGGCCGATGACGCAGTGTAAACCTGTGGCTGCGAACTGGCCCAGAAGGCGCCAAGCGCCGCAAACGCAACCATCGACAGCACCAGCAGCCAGAGATTGCGCATCAGCGCGCGCGTGGCGCGGCGTAGCAGGGTCGAGAACTCTGGCGGTGTCCAGTCGCGATCAAAGGCGCTGAGATTGTCCTGACGCATGACTTATCCTTGTTCCGGCAAAAGCGCGTACCGGGCAGTGGGGCGGCCAGCCCGCGCGCTACGCCCGGATGTTATCCAATGCCGGCGGGGACTGACAGACGGTACCGGCCCGAAGCTGACACCCAATGCGACAATCAGGATCAAAGGTATGGCATGAGGCTGGTAAAGCTGGGCCCCCAGCTGTGCCATCGCGAAATTAGCGATAATGATTGCGATCGCCCAGACGGCAACGGGGTCGGCATGGTTTCGGGCGTGAAAGAATGCCCGGCGCAAGGCAACGATGATCTGGCTGTAATGCGCAACAAGCCCCACCGGTCCCAGCATGACCAGCAGTTCGACCGTCAGGTTGTGAAACCCGACGACACCGTCCCCGTATCGGGTCTGAAGGGCGATGATGGAATTGGCAAAGCGCGGGTCGGTCCAGAAGCCGTTCGCGCCATAGCCAAGCCAAGGCTCCTGCAGATAGTAACGCCAGCCGAAGTCCCACAGGACCGTGCGCCCGGTCAGGGATGCGTCCCGACCAACGAGGTTCAGGACTTCATTCATCGGATCGATGCGCAGAAGCCCCACAAGCCCGGCCGTCACTGCAATTGCCAGTGCGATCATGCCCAACAATGCCAGCCAGGCATCGCGCCATCCCATTGCGACCCAAAGCGCAAGCGCAGCCAGCGGTGCCACCACACATAGCAGCATGGATGTCGCCGATCCCGATATTGAAACCATGAACGCGGTAAATGCCAGCATCACGATGTACATGAATCGCAGGCGCAGGGGGACCCGGGGCAGGATAAATGCTGCGAAAACACAGGTGATCGCAAACAGCACCGCCCGATGACCAAGGGCATTCTTAGATATGAATATGCCCTGAAAATAACCGCGATGATCATAGGCGCGGGGGAATATCCCAGAGATGTTCATCAGGGATGCCAGCATGGCGACGGTCATCACACCGCCGAAGATCAGCAGGATTCTGCGTGGCTGCATGGTCTGACCGATGAATACCGCCATCAGAACAGTCATCGCCAACTGGACCGAAAACCGGATTGTGCCCGACGGTTGCGCCGACCAGAGGATCGAAAAAAGTGAAATGGCCGGGAATAGAAGAAAGACCCAGTTTTCGGCCAAAGCCTGCAATGCCAGGCGAAAATGCATGCTCAGACGAAGCAGGCAGTAACCGTAGCATAAAAGCCAGAGCGGAGAGTGGAGGCCGAGGAACATGAACGCGTCCGACGACAGCATGAACACCGCCGCGGCAAATCCTGTATCCATGAACCGGACCAGATGAACATGACGCTGCGCCGTCATTTTGACGGCCTCAGCTGAGCGTGATCACCCGCCCGGTGCTTCGCCGGCCTTGCCGCACGCTTGGCGCGTGCGAGCGCCGCTTGCTCGGGCCCGCGGCTCAGGCGCGCGACGCCAACGGTCACCAGGAACACCGCGACCGAGATCGCCAGACCTGCAATCCCGCCACGAATTCCGATCCAATGTTCGGCCCAGGTCAGAAAGATCATGTGTGTCAGGTAGATGCTGTAAGAAAGCTCTCCCAGAAAGACCGGAAGCGGTCTGGCCAAAAGTGCAAACGGGCCCGCCCCGCGCATCGCGGCCAGAAAAGCCGCACCGATCGCAAGGAAAGCGATGGGGTCCGCCCAGACCGGAACGCTGGCATCCAACGCGCGCCTGAGCGATGGAATTGACAGGATCAGTCCCGCTATCGCGATCCAGCCCAGAAGCCGGGCCCGTCCTGACGGCTCAAGCCAGATTGTCAGCGGTGCGCGGATTATGGAAATAGCCACACCAGTCAGAAAATAGGGGGCATAATAGAACACGGTCTCGACCGGGACGAGGTGGGCGTGAAAGGCAAGTATCTGCATGGCCGACAGTGCAGCAACTACCAGCCCGAACGACATGGCAGCCGCCAGCGAGAACGTGCCACGACGGTAGCTGAGCCACCAGCCGATGGCGAAAATGAGATAGAACTGAACCTCGACCGGCACCGCCCAAAGTGCGGAAGTTCCCTGAACAAGAAAGGCGTTCCGGGCGATCGTTGCCAGGTCTGGCATCGGGTATGGCCAAGGTATTCCGGCAATCGTCGCAATGATGGAAAGCACGACGATGACGTAGAACAGCGGCAGAACCCGTCCCAGCCGCGCTGCGAAATATTGCCTGATCGCGACCCCGGTTGGTGGACGACCAAGGTAAAGCATGCCCATCAGAAACCCGCTGAGCACAAAGAAGATCATCACGCCAAGCTGTCCCGCTGAAGCCCCAAGCGGACGCGGCAGATAGCCTGCATTGGCGCAATGCGCGATGAACACCACCAGCACCGCCGCGCCGCGAAGGCCGGTCAGTGTATCGATCCGCTTGTCGTCTTTTTCGGGTCCGGTCATCTGTCATCCCCTTTGCGGGCGATGGAAACAAGCTCGGCAAGATCTGCGGGCGATTGAACGAAGTCAGCGGCTTCGCGCGACAGCAGCGAGTCGGAGACCTGCTTTATGTCTTGCGGGGCAAGATCCTGAAGAAGGTCGCACAGCGCTTCGCCGGTGGGTTCGGCGATGACGAAACCAAGGCCATCATCTTCCACGCGCCGACCGGTTTGTGTGCCGGCCACGGCAATTTGCGGACAGCCCGCCCAGCTGGCTTCGTAGATGCGGTTGGGCAAAAGCCAGTCGCTGTTGGTGCCGCGTTGCCAAAGATCCTGTGCCCAGACCAGATCACAGTCTTCGTAGCATTCCAGCAACCCCTCGGGGTAGGCGTAGGGCCCCAGATAGGTGATATTGGCATGGGCCTGCAAAATGGAGTCAAAATCCGGGACGGCATGTCTGTGGACGTTGCCGTGCAGCCGTATTTCCACCTGATCGCCCAAACGTTCGGCAGCGTCGGACAGGATTTTCAGTGATGGCGCGCAGCGGATCGATCCGACCAGGCCAAGGCGCAGGACCGGCCCCGGGGCAGGGCGCGCCTTGGGGCGCCGGTCGCGCAGCTTCGGCGCATTGCCCAGATACAGCTTGTTTTCGATCAGAATGGTCTTGCCGTTCCAGCCCTGCACCGGCCCAAAATATTCAGAGCTGAACGCCGGCGACGAAATGACAAGCGCATCTGACGATGCAAGAACACGCTTCTCGGCCGCCTTCATGATCTGCGCGACCTTATCGTTGCGCGTGAACAGACTGTGTATGTCCAGCACCTCATATACAAAGGGTGCAGGGCGTCGGCGCGCGCGGATGCTTGCGGCACGTCTGGCCCCCAACGCGATAAGGGCGAGGTCGATATTGCGGCCGATGATCAGATCCGCATCGGCAATCACCCTCCAGTATCTGGCGGCTGTGGCGATCCCCTTGCCGATCATTCCGGCCCGCCTTGCATATCCGTGGTGACCGACCCTGCCCAGATCGACATGCGGCCATTCGGGGCTGCGATCATCGCCGATCTCCTCGCGGCGCTGCGCAAAAGAAATGACGTCACAGCCTGCCTCGATCAGGCTGCGGATACGACGGATCTGCGAGGCTTCGGTGATATCGAAACCAAATACCGCGATCCGCGGACCATTTCCTTTCCAAGCCAGTTCCGTCATGGTGAACTGCCGTATAGCTCTGCCTCAGGCAGGCGCAGAAGGCCGGCGCATACGCCGCGATGCAGCGCAGCGCGGACTGTCCAGAACATGCGGCTGGCTTCATCCCGCGCCAGCGCCGAACGCGCGCGGCAATAGCCCCACTTTCCCGCAGCGGTGGAAAGCAGCTTCATGCGTGCGACATGACCATTTGCCGAAACGGCATAGCTTTGGCCCGCGCGAAACTGGCGTTTCGTCAGCCACTCTGCGTTCAGGCGATTTGGCGCCACATCCTCTGTCACGATTGCGTCTTCGGCGATTTCGAAATGCGCGCCCATCTGGCGCAGGCGAAAGAAAAACTCGGTATCCTCTCCGCCGGTCTTGCCGCGCGACAGATCGAAGCGTTCGCTTGTCCAGGGCTTTCCTGCCCAGGCCAGCAGAGCATTACAGCTATGGCCTGTTTCGACGATTTCCCCGCGCCGTTTGGGAATGTTCGAATGATGGTCCTGATCGACCATCCATGCAGGGGCTTGCGCGCCATATACCGCAAGGGCCGGCCCGAAGATCGCATCTGCGCCGGTCTGGCGCTGCTTTTGACGCAGGCGCGAAAGCCAGTCAGGTGCCGCAATTTCGTCATCATCAAGAAAGGCCACGAAATCTGCCGTCGCAGCATCGAGGCAGGCATTGCGCGCGATCGAAATATTGCGCGCTGGCGCGTGGATATAGGTGACGGGGTAGGGCAGATCTCCTGACATGGTCGCGACCTTGTCACGGGCAGATGGAACATCGTCATTGTCTGCCACGATGACGCTGAACGGGCCAGCATCCTTCTGTCTGGAAAGCGACGCCAGCGTTTCGCCAAGATGCGGCCGGCGAAAGGTGCAGATCATGATCTCGGTCAACGCTTCGGTCATCGAACATTCCTTTGCGTGAACAGGCCATGAAGGAACCCCGCACCCCAGGCATTGTGCATGATCGCCAGCGCGACACCGGCCCACAGCCCGCAGGCGCTGCGATGGCCCAGGACCATCCAGACCGACGCAGCGATCAGAACGGCGGCGTAGATCAGCGGCCAGACCCACCCAAGCGACGAAAAAGGCAGGATCAACAGGCTGACAGCCAACAGGACCAGATTGACGACAGGGATCAGCTGGCGCATGCGCGGGCGCAGGCGGTGCTTGATGACTGTCCGCGCGCGGCCCCGCCCGTAGTTCCAGTACTGCCTGCAAAGCGCACCGGGTGTGCGGCGCATCTGGTAATCCAGCCGGATACCCGCATCCAGCCAGATCCGGCCGCCCGCCTGCACGATGCGGTGGTCAAGTTCGGCATCTTCATTATGCGAAAAGCGGGCGTCATATCCGCCGACTTCGCGAAATTTCTGCAAACGCATCGCGGCGTGGTGTCCATGATCGACCCAACCGGACGCTGCACCACCGCGATGGGCCGATCCGCCCGACCCCAGCCTGGTATCGACGATCCAGGCCGCCGCCCTGGCAAAGCAGGTCGCGCCTGTCGAATCCATAGGCACCACGACCGAGTCCGCCTGCGTTTCAACAAGTGTCCTGGCAAGGTTGATGACATAGCCTGCGGGATAGGTTGCATGCGCATCCGCGCGGATCAGGATGTCGCGCGACGCCTCGGCCATTTCGGCAACCTTATTCACGCCCGCCGATTGCAGTTTTGCCGGATTGTCCACTAGCTGGAGATTTGCATTCTGATCAGCAATTCCGGCCACGATTTCTTTCGTGCGATCAGTGCTGCCGCCATCAGCAACAACGAAACGGACCTTTTCCAGGTCCGGTTGACCGACACCCAAGGATTCAAGACAGGCCGCAATCGACCGCTCCTCATTCAGGGCGGGTATTGCGACGATGATACGCTGCTGATCCACGATCATGGCGTCACCCGCCCGCGGCCGCGCATCATTCGCGAAAGGGTTCCGCCAAATGTCAGGTTCAGCCCCATTCTGCGCCGCAT
Organism: Paracoccus denitrificans; assembly: GCA_005768755.1. GTDB lineage: Bacteria > Pseudomonadota > Alphaproteobacteria > Rhodobacterales > Rhodobacteraceae > Paracoccus > Paracoccus denitrificans_B. The sequence continues at coordinate 437,578 of VAFL01000001.1, forward strand.
TGCCAGGGCCAGCGTCGTGTGGAAAGCGACCCAGGCCATCATGGCGCCGAACGCAGCCCCGCCAAGGCCAGCCACCGCTGCGCCCACCGCGACGAAGCAGGCAAGAAACGGCACCAGTGCGACAGAAACCCACATCAAAATGCGCTGGTTGCCCGACAGCGACAGGACGTTGCTGGATGGACCAAGCAACGCCATCGCCAGCGTTTCCGACATCAGAATGGGAAGCAGCCACCAGACGCTGGCGAAATGATCGTTATAGACGCCGAGTATCGTCTTGCCGAACAGCACGAACACGACAAGGGCGACAAGGGCGACGCCCAGCTTGCTGAGATTAGAGTGATCGGTGATTGCAATCAGACGCGCCATGTCGCCCGACGCCAGCGCGCGCGACATATCAGGTGTCGTGGTCTGGTTGACAGCGACCAGGCCGAAGCGCGCAAACCCGACAAGCGACAGCGCGACCGACAGCCTTGCCACGTCATCGGGCTGCAGGCTGAGGGCGGAGCACAGAATGGTGATGTCCTTGCCATACTCCACGAACAGCAGCGCCGCCCCCATCTGGAGCCCGTATTGCAGCCAGGGCTTGCGCGCGGCGCTGTCATGTGCGGTCATTTTCACAAGCGCATAGGATTTCCGCAGCGCAAGCTGCTGAATGACGACGATGATCATGGCCGAAAGGACAAACGCAACCATGATCCCGCTTGCGGTCGGCGATTGGCGGGTCGTCAGCCAGAAGCCCCCGACAAGAACAAGCATCAGCATCTGGCGCAGAAATGTCTGCGGAAGGGTCGCCAATATGACACGCGAAAATCCCATCGCATGCGCGGAACCGATGCGGACCAGTCCCAGTATCGACGCGCCCAGAATTGCCAGCAGCAGTGTTTCGGGCTGCACATCGCCCCGAAACGTCAGTACGAAGATTGTGCCCACCGCCAGAAGTAGGGGCGCACATATTGCCGCCACCTGCCAGTTCATGCGCAAGAAGCCGCGGGCAGCGGCAAGGTCCTGTCGCTGAAGCGCCTGCGTGACGAAACGCGCCGATCCGGCCTCGGCGCTTCCGGTGGCGATGATCGGCAACAGCAGACCCAATGACATCGCTGTCATGGCACGTCCCATTTCTGCCGGTGTCATCAACCGCGCCAGCAGGACTGTGAACAGCAATCCAAGCATCGCCCCGAACACACGGGCACCCATTACGGTGGCGACAGTGCGCACGCTGCGATAGGAGCCCGTCTTTGCCGATGCGTTCGTCATGAGACCTCAGATCAGTGCCCAGTTTCCCGTCGCGACCGCCATCGCGGCGATCATCGCATTTGCCGCGATATGGGACCACACGGCGTCGTTCAGCCGGCGGCGCCGCAGATAGATCACGGCGAAAACCACCCCTGCCAGAAACCCGGCCAGCCAGCGCTGATGCATCAAGCCGAACAGGACCGAGCTTGCAATGATGGCCAGGATCAGGCGCGGCAGTTCAGGCCCCGACAGGCGATCCAGCAGATAGCCACGGAAGAAACGCTCTTCCACGATCGGGATCACAACGACCGTGCCGATGACGCGAATTGCTGCCCAGATGGCAAGTGCTGCCGGACCAAGCGTATTCAACTGGCTTCTTAGCGCCAGATTGGCAGCGCTGTCAGCAGCCGGTGCCGTGATCAGCCAAAAGATGCCGACCAACAGACCAGAGGTCACTGCAAAAGGACCGGGACCTTGGGCGTCATCTTCCGGTTTGACCTGAAGATAAAGCACAGTGGCCGCAATCGCCGCGATCTTCAGCGGGTATCCCAGGGCGGGGCTTGCGTAAAACGTCTGGACGAACAACTCGGCCAGCATGAACACGGCAAAAGGCAAAAGCAGCGCGGCCGCCGGATCGGAACGCAGCGGCACCGGGCGGGAGGTTGCCACGGGTCCGGCCTCGGTCCGGAAAAACCAGGGAATCCCGCGGGAGATCCAGATCAATCCAATGACAAGCAGCGTCAGGATCAGCCAGCCAGCGTGAGAGTGAAAGCCGTTCAGTGCCAGCTCTCTCGAGTGGTTGGCCCCGATCCACAGCAGGACAGAGATCCGCAGGATATTGAAGATGGCGCTGCCGATGAGGCCAATCACGATCAGCAGCAGGGCCTGGGGAAAGCGCAGATCCTGGCGGTAAAGATAGAGATAGGCGGTCAGGATGACCGTGACCAGAACCATGCCCTGCGTTCCAGAACATTCGTCGGCGATCAGCACAAGGAAGTTGTCCAGCCCGACAATCTTCGCAGGGGCGTCGATCGTGACCTCTCCCGGAAATAAAGAGATCACGTCCACCACGCGGGCAAAGGTGAAATCCGACAGGGCGGGCAGTTGCCACATGCCATCGCTAAACGACAGCAACTCTGGCAGCGCCAGTGCAGCCAGCAGGCAGACAATTGGCGCCACGCCCAATCCGCCCAGGGTGGCGCGCCAGGCACTGGCCGGCGCCAGCCACGCCAGGGTTGCCGTCACGCAAGTCGCGGCACCGATCAGCCAGAACCACATGACGCTGTCGAAGCTGGCTGCAAAATCATCAATCAGGATCGCTGGCAGCAGCATCAGAAAGAAGCCAGTTATCTGCAGAGGCGTCCAGAGCAGGTGAAACAGTCGGCGGTCCGTGCCAGAAATCAGCGGAATGAATGCCGCACCACGAATTGGCAGTATCAGGATCAGAACGGTTGCCACAGCAATGGCACGCGCGACACTATTGCGCAAAAACAGGCAGGTATTTCCGCTGGCAACCTGATGGCATTCAAGACGCATGCCGAACTGAAAAACCAGAACAAGCGCCAGAAGCTGCGCAGCGACCAAGCCGCAAATCACGCCCACACGCAAGCGCCCGACCGAATCCGGTCGGGCATCTGCCATTTGTGTATTGCCGGTCACAGCCATACGGTGCCTTGATCTTCTGAAGGATCTATTTCCCGGTCTTCCTGACCAGAACCATTGCCGTCATCGCAATGATCCGGAAATCACGACCGAAATTCAGGTTGCGTTCGTAGTTTGCGTCCATCTGCACACGCTGTGCATAGCTGACTTCGTTGCGGCCGCTGACCTGCCATTCGCCGCTGAGTCCGGGGCGCAGCGAAAGATAATGATGCAGATTGCGTCCGTATCTTGGAAGTTCAGCGGCAGTCACGGGGCGGGGGCCGACAAGGCTCATATCTCCGCGCAGCACGTTGAAGAACTGCGGCAGTTCATCAAGGCTTGTGCGACGCATGAAATTGCCCAGACGCGTAACGCGTGGATCTTCGCTTAGCTTCCTGTCCTGTTCCCACTCCTTGCGCGCGTCCTGATCGGTGGCAAGCAGGTCCTCAAGGACCTCTGCCGAATTGGCGACCATGCTGCGCAGTTTGTAGCAGCGAAACCTGCGACCGCCCCGGCCGACGCGTTCATGCGCGTAAATGGGTGACGCGCCATCACGCGCAACGAAAAGCGCCAGAAGGGCGACAAGCGGCAGGATGAACGGCAGCAGGACCAGGCTGATCGCGATGTCCAGCACGCGTTTGCCGTAGTCACGATAGACGTGTGAGCTTTGATAGTTAACTTCGTAGTCAGACTGATTAAGAGAAATTTCTGATACCTTATCGGGCATAGCCAACTCCTCATTATAAAAGGTATGAAAATTCGTTATTCGCATGACAAATCTCTCCCGGGGATCGAAGCGGGTGCTGCGATCCTGACAGGCGAGTTGCCAATAAGATTTCTGGTCGGCCGCAGCGCTATAAGGCTGCGGCCGTTACGAGCGGCCTTCGCGTGTTACGGGCCTAACTCAACATGTGGTGATCAGCGGGCGCGGCGGCGCTCTCTGACAAGCAGCATCACGGCACAGATTGCGGCAAAGCCGACAATGCCGCCGGTCGCGCTGAGTTCCGGCACCGGATCAACGGGGTAGGGCGGATGATCGGCAAGCGCCGCGCCCGAAACAGCAATCATGGCTGTGGTGGCAAGGCCGCCAATTGCGAGAATTTTTTCCATTTCAGTCGCTTTCCTTCTTCAGTGACAAGGTGGGGCGCGTAGGCCCGGGTAAAGGGTCGTTTAAAAAACTTCGTGCATTGCAGAGCCCCTGAAGCCTGGGATCGCCATTGCTTCGATTGCCACGGCTGGCTTGCTTCGGCCTCTGCAAAATCTTGTACGTTGATGACTGATGCTGACGGTCAAGTCCGTCCAGCTGCTCGTTTGCGAATAGCGCCCCCCAGCTAAGGTCCGTCATGGACTAAGGACACAAAAGCGCGCTGCAGTACCCTCCTTCGTCAGGAGCCGTGGATTCTGGCGCCACGAACGGTGTGACGCCGCGTTCCCGTGCACCCTATTAATAAATTTCCGGAATAGGAACAGTTCCAGATAAAGAAAAGTTGTGTAAATAAATCAACATAGTAGGCCATACGTAATCTCTATAGTAGAATTTTTGTACGAAATGATCTGTTTATTAATTCTTGCCATACATGCTTTCGGATACCGTCGGGCAATTTATACGTGTGCGTGACCGACCCGCGCGGCGAATCACCCTTTTCAAGCGTCGCGCCACCATTCGGCGAAACGGCCGGTGCGGCCATTGCCGCCATGCCCGGCGTGAAGCTGTCGATGCCCATGGCATATCCTGCCTTGCGGGATTTGCCCGGTCTCTCGATCAGGTCCGATGCCGAGCGAGGAACCTTGATGCCAGCCCGCTGCCGGGCGTGGCGCGATGCGGGGTCACGCCCTGCATGCCGCTTGGATCATGGCGCAACCCGGTCGTCGGCCTTGCGCCAGTTATGACAGCCCAAGCGCGGGCAACTTCATGCTAAGCAGGTACGCGCCCTTTGTGCTGTCTTGATGGACTTCTTGTTCCGTATTTGAATATCAGTCAGCTTGGTGCCGACAGGCAACGGAGCTAGCCTTCCAGCGATGACAGATCGACGCGGGTCGTCCGCCCGGTTCTGGCGGCTTCAAGAATTGCCTCGATACAGGCCATATTGGCCGACCCATCGGCGGCTGTGATCAGCGGCACGTCCCGGCCCGCGATCACGTCGATGAAATGCTTAAGCTGGGCGATGTAAGGGTCCGCAGGATCGACGGGCAGTTTACTTGGCACCATTTCCGTCATCCAGTCAGGTGCCCCAGGGTGCCGCCAAAGCGTCAGGTCCGGAAGCGACAGGCCCCCTGCGCTGCCCGCATAGTGATGTGCCGAGACCGGATGCGATGGGAAACGGGTCGGATTTTCGCCCGCTGTCAGATCCCATGCCCAAGGACCTGATGCAGCGTCGGAAATCGTCATGCCGACCAAAGCCCCCGATTCCAGCCGAAGGCTTACAGCGGCGCTTTCCTCGACCTCGAGGCCGCGGCGGGTGTTCGCGACCTGGGCCTGCGCCTCGGCAACCTCGCCGAAGAAATGCCGGATCAGATCGACCTCGTGGATCAGGTTGATCAGCAGCGGTCCGCCTGATCCGGCGCTGCGTCGCCACGCGGTATCGAAGTAGGGATCGGGCTTCATCAGGGTCGTCACGACGTTTGCGACAACAAGATCACCGATGGCGCCTTGCGATATCGCCTGCCGCGCTGCCTTGATCAGCGGGTTGTGGCGGCGGTGATGACCCACAAGCAGCGGCGCATCATTCGACCGCGTTACCGAGACCAGACGTGCTGCCGCCTCAAGGCTCTGTGCAACCGGCTTTTCCAGCAGGACCGGGATGCCGGCGTTCAGCAGCGCTTCGGCGACCGGAAGATGTGTGGAATTCGGCGTCGCGACGATTGCACCATCGATGCCGCCTGCAGCGATCATCGCGCCGAGATCGCGATAAAGCGGCGTCTGAAAATTCTTCGCAATTTCAGTGCCTTGCTCGGATGGCTCGACAATGGCCGCAAGTACTGCCTGCGGCGTGCGTGCGATGGTTTCGATATGGGTTTGACCGATCAGGCCAGCACCGACAACGGCAATTCTGGTTTCGTTGTTCATGAGTGCCCCAGTATCAGAATTGAATTCCAATAGTGATGAGTATCCATGATTATCCATAGTATGCCCCAACGCAATAATCATGCGACGAGGCTGGATGGCCAAACACGGTTGATACCGATTCCTGGCGATCCTGTCGCGCGCCATTAACGGCGTTCCGTCTTTCACTGCCGAAGGGCAGGGCCGGCCGCTGGAAATTTGCGGTCAGACATTTTCAGCAGCTCGGATGTTGCAGGTTTGCAACGCTGACGCAGTGTTCCTTGCCGACGACTCGCATTCCATCACGGAAATAGCATACAGATTTGATCAGGATTTACTTCAAGTGATCGGACAAGCCACTCAGCCAGTCCTGCTCTTGTGCAGCACAGGTGTGAAAAATGATGGCGAACAAGCGATGCATTTCTGTTGTAAGGACCACGGTTACGGGGTTGTTGCTGGCCACGACATGCTGGCCGGCTTTCGCGCAGGATGTGGCGGCCGATCCAGATACGATCGTTCTGGACACATTGGTCCTGACTGCTGAAGAGCAGGTGAAGCAGGCGCTTGGTGCCTCGGTCATCACCGAAGAAGATATGGAAAAGCAGCCGGTTAAAAACGACGTCTCGGAAGTCGTCCGCAAGATGCCGGGTGTTAACCTTACCGGAAACAGCGCATCCGGTCAGCGCGGAAACCAGCGCCAGATCGACATTCGCGGCATGGGTCCGGAAAATGTGCTGATCCTGATCGACGGCAAGCCGGTGACGTCGCGCAATGCAATTCGGATGGGCCGGCAGGGCGAGCGGAACACGCGTGGCGATTCCAACTGGGTGCCGCCTGAACTGATCGAACGGATCGAGGTTCTGCGTGGCCCATCGGCTGCACGCTATGGCTCCGGCTCGGCCGGCGGCGTGGTGAACATCATCACCAAACGCCCCGATACGATGACCGGGACAGTCAGCATGCATTTCGACGTGCCGCAAAGCGACAAGGAAGGCGTTACCCGCCGCCTGAATGCAATGATCGCCGGTCCGATCAACGAACAGTTCAGCTATCGGGTCTACGGCAGCCTGAACAAGACAGACGGCGATGATCCCGACATCAACGACGGTCTTGCCGCGGGCACCGAGGGCGTGCGCAACAAGGACTTCGGTGCCTTACTGAGCTGGGAGCCGGACGATTCGAACCGTGTCGACCTGGACTTCACCTATTCGCGGCAGGGCAATATCTATGCCGGTGAAGAAGGCAGCGGCGGCGGCGTCATCGAAGACCTGACCGATGACGATGACAATGTGGTCTATATCCCAATTGGCGAGGAGACCAACACGACCCGCCGGCAGGTCTTGTCGCTGACGCATACGGGCGAATACAGCTTTGGCGCTTCAGAAAGCTATCTGCAGTGGGAAAAGACGCGCGACAATCGGGTTTGCGAAGGGTTGTCGGGAAGTGGCGAGGGCGACCTGCAGCTGTGCGCCGATACCGATGGCGACGGCGAATCCGATGACATCGCCTATATCGGCACCGAATATGAAACCATCTCTGCCAAAAGCGAATGGGACTTCTACAGCCAGATCGGCGGGCGCGAGGTCACCTATACCGTCGGGGCCGAGGTTCGCCGCGAGGAAATCGACACCTCGATCCCGTCCACGATTACCAATGCCGATGACCGCGACGAATTCCAGACGGCAGATTCCAAGCGCCAGACCATCTGGGGCGTCTATACCGAGGCGAATATCCTGGCGACCGACCGCCTGACGCTGACCCCCGGCCTGCGCTATGATCACAGCGACAAGTTCGGCAGCAACATGTCGCCAAGCCTGAACGCGACCTATGATTTCAACGACGAATGGTCGATGAAAGTCGGTGTCGCGCGCGCTTTCAAGGCACCCAACCTGTTCCAGCTTAACCCGAACTATTACTATAACACGATGGGCAGGGGATGCCCCGCCGGCTATAACGGTCCATGCCGCATCAAGGGCAACCCGGATCTGGAGCCTGAGCACAGCGTGAACAAGGAAATCGGGGTCGCCTATGCGGGGGCAAACAGCATCAATGCCTCGCTGACCTATTTCCACAACGACTACAAGAACCGCATCGCAGCGGACGTGATCGACGGCGCCGTCGACCCAGAAACGGGGGGCTCGATCTTCGAGTGGCGCAATACGCCCGAGGCCGTGGTCAGCGGTCTGGAAGGCAACTTTTCGACCCCGATCGCGGACGCCTTCACCTTCAACGCCAACGCGACCTACATGATCGAATCCAAGGATAAGCGCACCGGCAACCCGCTGAGCCTCGTGCCCGATTACACGATCAATGCCGAACTGGACTGGCAAGCGCAGGACGATCTTCTGGTGACTCTGTCCATGACCCATTACGGGCCGATCCCGACGATCGTCCGCACGCTCAGCACCAATGTTGATGCCGTTGACGAGGATCTGATCGTGCGCGGCGGTTATACCCTGTTCAATCTGGGGGCCAAATGGGATCTGAACGAGGCATCCTATGTGAATGCCGGTGTCACCAACCTGTTCGACAAGGAAATCAAGCGCACCGATGAAGGATCTGAAACCTTCAACGAACCTGGCCGCGCCTTCTATGTCGGGCTGAGCAGAACGTTCTGATCTGACTGCCGCAACTTCAACGTGTCGTCCGATGAATGTCGGGCGACACTGACTTCGATACGGATATGAGATGACCGACTATCTTGTGGATCATGAATACCCGCCGGTCTTCCATCCTGAACAATCGCCGATCTGGCTTGATGCGGTTCTGACAGCGCTCGGCTTTGCGCCGGTCGCTGGTGCGGAGTGGTGCGAGATAGGATGCGGGCGCGGCTTTACCGCTGCCATCATGGCGGCGGCCAATCCATCGATGAGGTTCACGGGCATTGATATCAATCCCGGCCATATCTCGGCAGCAGAGGCACTTGCCGAGGCGTCCGGGCTTGAAAATGTCAGCTTTCGTTGCGCCGATATCCGCGCTGATACCGGCTTTGGCCGTTTTGACTATATCGTCACGCATGGACTTATGTCCTGGGTCGGTGACGATGTTCGTGCCGCCATCGCCAGCTTCGCAGCCGGGCATCTGACGCCAGAGGGCGTGGCGGCGATCCAGTATATGAGCGATCCGGGCGGCGCTGCGTTCCGCGCCTTTCACGCCGTCTTCCGTGCGCTCTCCGGTCATTCTGATCCTGTCGGCGAGGGGCTGCGCCTTTTGACCGCAATGCGCGACGCGAAGGCCGGATTCTTCCAGCTTCACCCCCATGCGAGCCAGACGTTGGACAACCTGCTGCGCGAGACACCCGGCTATATCGCGCATGAATACATGAACCCGAATTTCAGCCCGCTGTCGTTTCAGGACGTCGACCATTTATTTGCGACGCATGGACTTGGCTGGTGCGGCAGCGCGACACCTATCGAGAATATCGACGCCGTATCGCTGCCGGCCCAGGCGGCAAGTATCATCGCCCCGATCACCGAGCGTCGCTTGCGTGAAACCTTGAAGGATATCGCGCGCAATCAGGCGCAGCGCTATGATCTGTTCCGGTCAGCAGAGGGCGGTCAGGATGACGTGGCGCATCTGGCGCGCCTTCGCGACGTAACCTGGACCATCCTGCCATCGGCGCCGCCACCCGCCGCATTGGTCTTTGATACATCCATCGGCCCGGTCGATGCTGACGAACGCATCTTCGGCCCGCTTCTGACTGCATTGCACAAAGGGCCCGCCAGTTTCGATGTGCTGGAGAAGATCGACCCCTTCGCCGGGCGGCCGGGTCTGTTGAACCAGTCGCTTCAGGTGGCGATGTGGGCGGGCATTGCACACCCTTTCATCAGCCGGCCCGATGTCCGATCCGCCCGGCGGTTGAACCGTCTGCTGCTGCAGCAGGCAACCCGCGGCGCGGATGTTCCCGCGCTTGCCGCGCCTGCCATAGGCTCCGGCATCCGGGTCAGTAAAGAAGTTTTGTCAGACCTGAACAGGGGGTCGGGGGATGCGCGTCTGCGCAAGCTTCTTTGCCTCAACTAGGTCGCGGTCAGGCGGGGTTTCGGCGCAACCTGCCGGCCATTTTGGCAAGCGTCCCATCGCGCCACATGGTTTCATGCACGCCGACCATCAGGATATGACCAAGGATCACCAGTCCGAAGGCCCAGGCCACCTCGCCGTGCCAGCCGCCGATGGCCTGTGTCCATGCGACCTCCTGCGTCTGCGGTGCGAAGATCTGAAATCCGAAGGGGGCAAAGCCACGATCAGACCCCCAGGCGCGGGCAAGGGCCGCGAAGGGAACGAAGACCATCATGACATAAAGCAGGAAATGACCGGCGCTGGCGGCAAGGCCGAAGGCGCCTCCTCCGTGGTGGGGGCGGTTGGCGCGATTGAGAAGCGCCCAGATGACCCGAATGACGATCAGCACGAACAGGATGGTGCCTGTCGGTTGGTGCAATCCGACCATGAAGCCTGCCAGTTCGGATTCGCGACCAAGCCAAAGCTTCAGCCCCATGCCGGTGAACTGCAGCAGGACCAATGCGGCAATGGTCCAGTGCAGCAACCTGCTGATACGCCCATAGGCAAAACTGCTGTCGCGAAGTGGCAATGTCTCGTTCATCGGGCAATGTTCCGTCATTCTGGCCAAAATGCTGGCGGATCTGTTTCGGTCGTTCTAACCCATATCGCGCGGCGGTTAAGCGCAGTTGACGAATATTTGACTATTTTGATTGGATTTTCCGCGTTGGATCGGGCAACCAGTTCCAGGCGATGTCACCCGACGCGGCAATTGTCTGAAATTAACCCACATGAATACACCTCCTGAGACGTTCCCGCTGACCGAAGCGCAAGAAGGCCTGTGGTATGCGCAGGCGCTTGATGTGGGAAATCCGATTCTGAATACCGGACAGTACCTTGAACTGAACGGCCCACTGGACCGCGACGCTCTGCTTGCGGCTGTCAGCCGCACGACCGCTGAATCTGCGGCGCTTCGCTTGCGGTTCAAAGACCTGGGCGCGGCGCCGGTGCAGTGGCTGGATCCGGCGCCGATTGTCCCCTCGGTCATCGATCTGTCGGCAGAGGAAGACCCGCAGTCCAAGGCGTTGGCGCTGATGCACGCCGACAGCGATCGTCCGCTGAACTTGGCCGAGGAACCTGTCGCAGCCTTCACGCTGTTCATTCTTGGCGCGCAGCGGCACCTTTTGTATGAACGCATCCATCATCTGGCGACGGATGGTTACGGATTTGTCCTGATCACCAACAGGATCGGCGAACATTACGACGCATTGACGGGTGATGGACCCGAGCCGGTGCCTTTCGCGCCCTTCGATGTCGCCATTGAAGATGAAGTTGCCTGGCGCGGATCAGATCGCCGCCAGGTCGCGCGTGATTGGTGGCACAGCCGTCTTGCGGATCTGCCCGAGGTTTCGGGGCCTGCGCCCGGAAGGGCCGTCAGCGCCCATGGCTTTCTGCGAGAAAGCCAGTGGCTACCGCCGGAACTGCTTGTCCGGCTGCAGGAATTCTCGACACGGCACAAGCTCGGCTGGCCGGATGTGCTGACCGGACTGAGTTCTGCCTATCTTGCGCGTTGGACAGGTGGGCAGGTGGTGGTCGGATTGCCGTTCATGGCGCGCTTGGGGCGGCCGCTGGCCCGCACGCCCTGCATGGCGATGAATGTGCTGCCGCAACTGGTCACGCCAGACGAAGACCGGACAACTGCCGAATGGCTGGCCGATCTGGTGCGCGACATGCGACAGGCCCGCCGCTATGGGCAGTATCGCAGCGAATTTCTTCGCCGCGAACTGGGTCTGATCGGCGGATCGCGGCGACTTTACGGCCCATTGGTCAATGTGCAGCCTTTCGACAGGCCGCCAAAATTCGCGGGACTCGATGTGGCTTTGCATATCCTCGGCGCGGGTGCGGTCGATGATCTGACACTGACCTTCCGCGGCGATCCAGATGCAGGCGTTCTGTTCGAGGTCGATGCGAACCCGGACCTGTATGCCCCGCACGATGTCCGGGGCCATTCCGACCGTTTGGTCGCGTTTCTGGATGCCGCGCTCTCCGCACCGACGCTTGCCACGGTGCCGACAGCATCGGCGGCAGAGATTTCCGCCCTGGACCGCGTGACCGATGCGGCCCGCCACGCCGTGCCCGAGACGACGCTGGCTTCGATGATTGACGCGCAAATGCAGACCAGCCCGGACGCGCCCGCGCTCAGCTTCGATGACAGGACGTTAAGCTATGCCGAACTTGACGCCCGCAGTGCGGCCCTGGCGCAGCAGCTTCGGCGATTGGGTGCGGGTGCGGACCGGATCGTGGCGGTGGCGCTGAAGCGGTCACTGGAACTGCCTATCGCGCTGCTGGCGGTCTTGCGTGCGGGCGCGGCATACCTTCCGCTTGACCCGGACCATCCGCCCGACCGGATCGCGGGTATTATCGCGCAGGCACAGCCAGTGGCAGTGCTGACAAGCGCGGATATCGCTGGGTCGCTGCCAGCGCAGGGACATATCCTGCTGACGGATGACTGGTCGCAGGAAGCCGACGACACGCTGCCTGCGGTCGCACCCGGCGATCTGGCCTATGTGATTTTTACATCGGGTTCGACCGGTGCGCCCAAAGGCGTGGCCATCGAACACCGTGCCATCGTGAACCGGCTGGCATGGATGGCCGCACAATACGGCTTTGGCCCGGACGACCGGATCCTGCAGAAAACGCCGGCCAGTTTCGATGTGTCGGTGTGGGAGTTCTTCTTGCCGCTCGTGACCGGTGGTCATCTGGTCATGGCACCCCCTGACGCCCATCGCGACCCGACCGAACTGGCCGCGCTGATCCGTCGACACCGGATTACCACGCTGCATTTCGTGCCCTCGATGCTGTCGGCCTTCCTTGCATCGCCCGCAAGCGCAGGGCTGGCGCTTTCCCGTGTCTTCTGTTCGGGAGAGGAACTGACGGCCGATCTGCGAGACCGTTTCCACACACGCATCAGGGCCGAACTGCACAACCTTTACGGCCCGACCGAAGCCGCCGTCGATGTCAGCTTCTGGCCTGCGGGCCCCGAGGATCGATCGAACCCTGTGCCCATCGGCTGGCCGGTCTGGAACACGCGGCTGGCGGTCCTGGATGACCGGATGCGACCTGTTCCACCGGGACTTGCGGGCAATCTTTATCTTGGCGGTTGCCAGCTGGCGCGCGGCTATCTGGGCCGCGATGATCTGACGCGAGAACGGTTTGTCGACGACCCGCAACAGCCGGGCGTCAGGCTTTACGCAACCGGCGATCTGGCCCGCCTGCGCCATGACGGGGCGGCGGTGTTTCTTGGCCGATCCGACCATCAGGTAAAAATTCGCGGCCTGCGGATCGAGTTGGGAGAGATCGAGGCAGCCATCATGGCCACCGGCCTGGCGCAAGAGGCCGTCGTCATTGCCCGCGAGGATCACGCCGGCGACAAGCGTCTTGTCACCTATCTGGTGCCCTCGGACCGCTATCAGGCAGGGCAGCTTACAGCGCATCTGTCGGCGTCCTTGCCCGGATATATGCTGCCCTCGGCCGAGGTTGTTCTGGACGCCATGCCCATGACCACGAACGGCAAGCTGGACCGCAAGGAACTGCCCGCACCGCAGTTCGAAACCGCTGGCAGGACAGCCGAAACTGCGGCCGAGCGGCTGCTGGCCGGGCTTTACGCAGAAATCCTGCATCTGCAGGCCCCCGTGTCGGTTCTGACGGATTTCTTCGATGCAGGCGGGGATTCACTGTCCGCCGTTCGTCTGTCGCTGCGCATCGCAGAAGAAACCGGACACGACATCGGCCTTGGCGCGATCTTCGAAAACCCTGTCCTTGAAGGAATGGCGGCGGCCCTTTCGCAGGGCGCGGTCAGCGATGGGCTGGGGGCGCTGCTGCTGCTGGCGGACGGCGACCCGAACGCACCGCCCCTGTTCCTGATCCATCCGGCGGGCGGGCTGTCATGGGGCTATCGCCACCTGGCCCGGCTTGTTGCACCCGGCCGCCACGTCTGGGGGATCCAACATCCGGGGTTGGACCTGACGCGGCCGCTGCCTGACAGTCTTGACGCGCTGGCGCGCGACTATGTCGGGCTGGTCCGTGACAAGGCGGGCCCCGGTCCGGTGCATCTGGCGGGTTGGTCTGTCGGCGGGATCATCGCGCAGGCCATGGCGGCAGAGCTGGAGGAGCGGGCGATTTCGGTCGGAATGGTCGCGGCGCTTGACAGCTATCCTGCCGATGCCTGGCGGGACGAACCGGAACCCGATCCGATTGCGGCCCTGCGTGCGCTGCTGGCCATCGCCGGTTTCGATCCCGAAGCGCACCGTGATCTGGATAGCCGAGAGAAGGTGACAGCATTCCTTCAGCAAAGCGATACGGCTTTGGGCGCGCTTCCTGGCGCCGTTCTGGACGGTGTTATCCGCGTCGTGACCGATACCAACAGGCTGGTGCGCGGGCATCGCCATCGCCGCCAGAATGCCCGGCTGATCCATATCGCCGCAGCGCTGGATCATGAAGGAACTTCGCTTCATGCCGGAATGTGGGACGCCTATGCGGGCGATGTCGCGCAATACTCGGTGCCGTTCATGCACGCACAGATGACAGCTGTTTCCGCGTCGGAAAAGATTGCGGAAATTCTGAACGCCTGCATGCAGGAATACGACGGAATTACTTGACAATTATTATCGGAAATATAGTGCTGCTGTCGTAAATGCCCGCTCTGTCAAAGGGCGGACCGATTTCGGAATGACTTTGGTGAAGGAACGGACGATGAAGAAACAACACCCGATGCTCGCGCGCCAACTGCTTGGTGTTTCCTTGCTGTCGATGCTGATCGCCGGTGGGCCAGTCGTGGCGGACACCGTTTTCACCGCGACAAGCGACGGCTTCACCGGACGCGTCGGGGCCGAGGCGGCGGAGGGTGCCGCACTTTATGCTGGTGGTTCTGCGGTGATTTCCGGTGAGGGGCTGGTGCCGGGTCAGCAGATTACCCTGATGCGCGGCAGCACCGTTCTGAACGCCGACGCTCCCATCACCGTCGATGATGAGGGTGAGTTCAGCCATGAAATCGCTGTCGATGCCGAAGCTGTGACCGGTCTGCAGCCGATCGTCGTCATTGGCGAAAATCCTGCCGCCGCGACCGTCGTTGATATGAAGATCTCGCCCGATGTCCCGGTCTCTGGTGCCGACAGGTTCGAGATCACGCAGGCCCCCGTCGCGCGCGGCCTGTATCAGGTGATCTACAGCGAAGCGTCGGACGCGGCCTATGTGACCTCGGCAGTCGGGCGTCCGCCGGTCAAGGACTCGGCGCTGACCAAGGTGAATGCCGATACGCTGGAAACCATCGCGCAGGTCAATCCCGCCGCGGCCCCCGCGCGCGCTGATGGCCGCGAAGGCGGTGTATTTGCCGTCTACGGCGTCGGCGTCGATGACGCGAATGGCAATGTCTGGGTCACCAACACCCGCCAGAACACCATTGCCGTTTACAAACAGGACGATCTGTCGCTGGTGAAGCAGTTCGCGCCCGACCTGGTCGAACATGCCCGCGACGTGCTGGTCGATGAAGGCCGGGGCCGCGCCTATGTCAGCGCCACCTTCACCAATGCGATCCGCGTTTTCGACACGGCGACGCTGGAAGAACTGGACCCGATCGAGATTCCCAGCGAAGTGCGGGGCGAGGAATTTTCGGTCATGAGCCTTGATCTGGACCCGGAAGGCGGAAAGCTGGTCACGGTCAGCCTGTCTACGCCCGAGGCCGCGATGGTCGACCTGGAAAGCGGCGAGGTTCGGGTGATCGCGCTGCCGGGTGCGCGGCGGGCATCCGGCGTTGCCTATGACCCGCAGGACGGCCTGATCTTCGTCGCGTCGCAGGAAACCGACAACCTGCTGATCGTCGATGCGGAAAGCGGCGAGGTTCTGCATGATGTCGAAGTCGGGGCAGGCGCGCTGAACGTCGCGTTTGAACCGCAATCGCGGCTTGCCTTCGTGTCGAACCGCGCCGCGCAGACCATCACCGTGGTCGATACCTCAGGGCAGATCGTCGCCAATCTTGATGCCGGCTATCAGCCAAACCAGTTGCGCGCGGATGGGCGCGGCAACGTCTATGCGGTCAACAAATCCGCGGGGCAGGACAGCGACGAGGGCGGCAGCATCTGGCGCATCCGGCTTAAGGAATAAAGGATTCGGGGCGGCATTGGCCGCCCCGGCATAGACCTACCCGAACTGGCAGGCGGCAACCTCTCAAAGGATGAAAATCATGAAGATGTCGATGAAATGCGGCCTGACCGTTATGGCTTTGCTGCTTGCCTCTGCTTCGGGTGTCGCTGCGCAAAGCTGGGCAGCGGGACCTGATACCATCGAAGGAACCATTCGCGCAGGGTCGCGCGATGCGCCGGTGAAGCCCGGTGAAACGACCCAGATCACCGGAAGCCGGCTGTCGCCCGGTCAGACAATCCAGGTCCTGCACGGGACCGAACTGCTGACGCCGGAACCTGTCACGGTTGACCCCGAAGGTGCCTTTAAGGTCGAATTCGACACCCCCGCCGATGCCGAAACGGGCCTGCACCCGCTGACCGTGATTGCGGCCAATCCGGCGGGGACCGCGCTGATCGACCTGAAGCTGTCGCAGGACGTGCCGCTGTCGGGCGAGGATGCGTTTGAACTGACCACGGTCGCGACCAATGATCGCGCCTATCAGCTTGCGCTGTCGGATGACGGCAAGCTTTTCGTCGCCTCGGCGCGGGGCGAAAACGGGCCGGGGCTGGCCCCCTATGATGCGGCAAGCCTGACCGAAGAAGCACAGGCAGAGATCCCGAACAACGCCGCGGGAGAGCCGATGGGCACGTTCGGCGTCGGCTTCGATGCGGCGCATGACAATGTCTGGACGACCGACACCATGAACGACACGGTTGTCGTTTATGGTGCGGCGGATCTGAAGCCGGTGAAGGTCTTCGACGAAGGTATTGTGGGTCACCCGCGTGACGTGGTGATCGACGCGGCCAATAACCGCGCCTATGTGAACGCGGCACTGACTGGCAAGGTGCATGTCTTCGACACCGAAAGCTTTGAAGAACTCGACCCGCTGTATTTCAACACGACCGAGGGACGAGAGGTCTTCGCGTCGATGTCGCTGATCCTAGATGCCGAAAATGGCCGGCTGTATTCCTCCAGCCGTGAAACGCCGTTTGTCGGCTGGGTCGATGTAAACACCGGCGAGTCCGGCGCGTTCGAGGTGCCAGAGGCCGACGGCGCATCAGCAGTCGCGCGCGACGCAGCGACGGGGCGGCTGTATGTCGTCAGCCAGAACAGCGACAATCTGGTCGTTCTGGACGAAGCGGGTGAGGTGGTCGCGAACACCAATATCGGCGCCGGCGCGCTGAGCGTCGTGTTCGACCCGACGACGAAGCAGGCCTATGCCGTGACGCGGGCTGAGGGAACCGTCACCGTGACCGATGCGGATGGGGCGATTGTCGCGAACCTTCCGCTTGGCGATGCCGGGAATCACATCGTGACGGACGGGCAGGGAACCATCTATGCCCTGACCATGTACGGCGCGCGTGACGACGATGACGCTGCGGGCAGCGTCACGCGGATCGTCGCGAAATAGGCTGCACGTCCTTGCAGGCGTCGCGCGATTGCAGCGGCGCCTGTTTCATCTGCCTGCAATGGCGAAGATGTCGGGCAGCGCCCCGGCCAGCGTCGCACCGTGCTGCATGCCGGGCAGGATCCGCAGGTCTATGTCCTGGCCCTCGGCCCGCGCCTGATCGACATATTCCTGTGTCTGGACCGGCACCTGAAAGGCGGGGCTGTCGGGATCGACGGCGCGACGACGCTCCCGTTCCTGATCGCCGACGAAGATGGTCAGGGGATGGCTGCCTTGCGGTGGCAGGTCGGGCTCCAGCCAGAACGATGGGCTGGCCGCACAGAAGCGGTTGAAGCTGCTTTCGTGACCGCGTGCATAGATGGCGAACAGTCCGCCATAGGAATGCCCGGCCAGTGTGCGCCGCCGAGGATCGGTGTGCACGTTTCCCTCGGCCAGATCGCGCAACTGCCCTTCGATGCGCTGCAGGAACGTATCCGCGCCGCCGACAACGCGTTCGGGCCTTTTCGGATCGGGACGCAGGGGCGGGGGCGTGTAATCCCTTGCCCGCGCGCTGCCAAGGAAGGGCAGATCGGTATCATAGCCGACGCCCACGATCATCAGCCCCGGAAAGCGTGCCAGCAGATCGGACGTCATGCGGTCGAAATAGGCGTTGCCATCCGTCAGCCACAGCACTGGCCAGCCCGTCGGGGGTGGTGCCGCTTTCGGGATGGCGCGAAACAGGCGATAGCGGCTGCCATCGTCCAGATCGACCAGTTGGTCGTCCAGCAGATGCGCGGTTTGCGGCATGTCAAAAAGCCGAAGTGTGATCGGGTCGAACTGCGGCTGCGCCCGCCCTGCTGTTGCAATAGACACTATTCCGCCTGCCATTATCAGTCTGCGTGAAATCAACATATCAGATCAGCCCGCAATCAGAATAACCGTCAGATTTGGCAGCACTGTCGTTGTGAAAAGAGGCTGCAGTCATGATCGTCCGACCTGCATGCCGCCCGGCAAGCGATGTCGGCAGACCGCCGCCGCAAGCGCCAGCGCGTGCAGCCCGTGGCTGAAATTGACCAGAAATCGACGCATCCCTATTTTCCGACTGTTTTTGTCTGATCCTGTGCTTTAACCAAGCCGGAAGACAGGCTGCAACGCGAAAGGACACAGAATGCGCTTTGTGCGACCCGTTTCCCGGATGGCCGGGGCTTCGGTCCCCGAATGGCAGGCGCTTGATCTGATCGCAGGCATCGATCAGCGATGACCGGCCTGCCGAAACAGATCTGGCCCGAGGATTTCGCCCGACGCTATCGCGAGCGCGGTTGGTGGCGGGGCGAAACGTTCGGCCAGATGTTGCGACAGCGTGCGGCACAGCACCCGCAGCAGCTGGCGGTCACGGGCACGCGGGATCTGACCTATGCCATGCTGCTGTCCGAGGCAGAGGCGCATGGACGAAGGCTCATTGCCGCAGGTCTGCAGCCGGGTGCGCGGGTTGTTCTGCAGCTGCCGAATATCCCGGATTTCCTGCCCGTCGTCTTCGGGCTTTTTTTGGCCCAGCTGATCCCTGTCTTCGCGCTGCCCGCGCATCGCGAAACCGAAATCGGCCATTTCATCGCGCGTTCGGACGCGTCCGCCTTGATTATCGCCGATCGCTTCGAAGGGTTCGATTATCGCCAGATGGCGGCCCGCGTTGCCGATGATCTGGCCGTCTTTGTCATCGGCGAGGGCGGCGATTTCACGGCGCTGCAAGATCTGCCCGATACCGCAGAGTTGCCGCCCGATCCATCGCCTTCGGATGTGGCCTTTCTGCAGATATCAGGCGGCAGCACAGGCTTGTCCAAGCTGATCCCACGCACGCATGACGACTACCTTTATTCCTGCCGCGCCAGTGCCGAGATCTGCGGGCTGGGGCCAGACAGTGTGTTCATGGTGGCTTTGCCCGCTGCGCATAACTTCCCGATGAGCAGTCCGGGCTATTTCGGCACGCTATATGCTGGCGGCACGGTTGTGATGTGTCCGAATCCATCGCCGCTTTTCGCCTTCGCATTGATCGAAAAGCATGGTGTGACTGTGACCGGGCTGGTGCCACCGCTGGCGCTTGGCTGGCTGCAGGCTGCGGAACGGACGCAGGCCGACCTGTCCAGTCTGCGCGTGCTGCTGGTTGGCGGTGCAAAGCTGACACCTGAAATCGCAGCCCGCATCGGGCCGGGGCTGGGTTGCCAGTTGCAGCAGGTCTTCGGGATGGCCGAAGGGCTGGTGAACTATACCCGGCTGGACGATCCGGACGATCTTGTCATCAACACGCAGGGCCGTCCGATCAGCCCCGATGACGAGGTGCTGGTTCTGGACGATGACGGCACGCCGGTTCCCGATGGTCAGCCTGGCCACCTGCTGACGCGCGGTCCCTATACGATACGCGCCTATCACAACGATCCGGGCGCCAATGCGCGATCGTTTACGCCGGACGGTTTTTACCGGACCGGCGATATCGTGCGCAGGCTGCCCGGCGGCTATCTGGAAGTGCATGGCAGGGCGGGCGATCACATCAACCGCGCGGGCGAGAAGATTTCTGCCGAAGAGGTCGAAAACCATCTGCAGGCGCATCCGCAGATCTTCGATGCGGTGGTGATTTCACTGCCGGATCCTCATCTGGGGGAAAAAAGCTGTGCAATCGTCATCCCGGATCAGGGCCAGACGCCCCGCGCAGCGGACATACGCGCCTTCATGCGCTCGAGAGAGATTGCGCCGTTCAAGGTGCCGGATCAGATCGTTTTCATCGACGCATTTCCAACCACCGGCGTGGGCAAGATCAGCCGCAAGTCGTTGCGTTCCGAACTGCGTGACCGTCTGCTGAAAGAGGAAACATGATTACCAAAGACCGCATGCGGGCAGATATCGCAAATGCGATAGACATGGACGCCAGCGAAATCGGCGATGACGACAACCTGTTCGATCTCGGACTGGATTCGATCCGCGTCATGGACATGCTGATGAAGTGGGAGGCCGCCGGCCTGAAGATCGATTTCAGCCTGTTTTACGAGGTCGCGACCCTGGCCGAATGGTGGCGGATCGTGGAAAAGTCCGGTGAAACGCCTGCCTGAGGAAGCGGTCGTCTGACGGTGGGTTCAGCGCCTGGAGCAAAGCACGAGTGTCCAGAGAATGACGGGCAAAGGACCGGGGCCTGCGCCCTTGGATGGTCCGCGGACTGGTTGATCATGAGGCCCGGCAGGGGTAAGTCATGTAACACATGACAGCGGGTCATAATTGATGATCGATATCCAGCCTCTGGCCATCTTGCGCGAAATCGACAGGACCGGCAGCCTGACTGAGGCCGCCGATCAGCTTTTCCTGACCCAATCCGCTGTCAGTCACGCGATCCGCCGTTTCGAAGATCGCCACGGCGTCAAGCTGTGGGAACGCGAAGGCCGCAAGCTGCGCCTGACGCCGGCGGGCGAATACCTGCTGGGGCTGGCACAGCGCGTCCTGCCGCAATTGGAACATGGTGCATCCGTGCTGGAGGATTACGCGCGCGGGCGGCGCGGTGCGATCCGTGTCGGGATGGAATGTCACCCCTGTCAGGACTGGCTGATGCGCGTCGTTGATCCTTTTCTGGCGGAATGGCCCGATGTCGATCTGGACGTCACGACAGCATTTCAGTTCGGCGGGCTTACAGCGCTTCTTGGGCATGAAATCGACATCCTCGTTACCCCCGATCCAATTCAGCGCCCCGGCGTGAACTACCAACCCGTTTTCGATTACGAGATGGTGCTGGCGGTGGCAGAAAGCCACCCGCTGGCGCGTCAGACGCATGTCTCGCCCGGCGATCTGGCGGCCGAGACGCTGATAACCTATCCGGTTCCCCGCGAAAGACTGGATATCTATACGCGCTTTCTGGTCCCCGCGAACGCGCTGCCGCATCGTCACCGCACGGTGGAAACCACCGATCTGATGCTGCGGCTGGTGGCGTCGGGCCGGGCAGTCAGCGCGACACCGGACTGGCTGCTGCGCGGGGTCAAGGGCGTGACAGGTGTGCGCATCGGCGAAGGTATCCCGAAATCCATCCATCTGGGCCATCGGACGGGCGAAACTGCCAGCTATCTGGAAGGCTTCATTGATCTGGCCGGCAAGGTCCGCGTTTAGGCGACAGCTTCCGGTGGCGGGTTGCCGTGGTCAGATCCACATGACAGAAATTCATGAAGTCGCGAATAGAAGTCATTTTTCTTCATGCTTCGCGTGGTCCATACAGCGGACATCGATCACATCGTGCCATTTCATCACGGTCGCGATGTGAAAAGCAAACCGACATCAACGGGCACCGGACAAATGACCGATACATTCGCTTTCAAGATCAAGGAGCTTCGCTTCGACGAATCCTATTCGCCCGCCGACAGCACCCGGCTGACGACCAATTTCGCCAATCTCGCCCGCGGTGAGCGTCGTCAGGAAAACCTGTCCAACGCCTTGAGGATGATCGACAATCGTTTCAACGATCTGGCACGGTGGGACAATCCGCAAGGCGATCGCTATGCGGTCGAACTGGACATCATTTCAGTTGAACTGGAACTGGATGGCGGGGGCGATACCTTCCCTGCCATCGAAATCCTGAAGCCGACGGTCGTGGATCGCAAGACCGGGGCACGCATTGATGGCCTCGTCGGAAACAACTTCTCGTCCTATGTCCGCGATTACGATTTCAGCGTGCGTCTGTCCGAACATAACAAGGACCGCGCGGGCTTCAGCGTGCCGGACGACTTCGGCGATTTGCATGGGCGGATCTTCAAGGCCTTCGTCGCCTCGGATGCGTTCAAGGCGCAGTTCGGCAAGCCGCCGGTCATCTGTCTTAGCGTGTCGGATCGCAAGATCTATCTGCGGACGGCCAATACCCATCCCGTGCTGGGCGTCGAATACGCGCCGAACGAATCCTCGCTGACGGAACAGTATTTCCACAAGATGGGCCTGCAGGTTCGCTATTTCATGCCGCCCCGCAGCGTGGCACCGCTGGCCTTCTTCTTCGTCGGTGACCTGCTGAACGACTATACCAATCTGGAACTGATCGCGACGATCAGCACGATGGAGGCCTTCCAGAAGATCTACCGGCCAGAAATCTATAACGCCAACTCGGTCGCGGGCGAAAGCTACAGGCCCAGCCTGAAGCATCAGGATTATTCGCTGACGCGCGTCACCTATGACCGCGACGAACGCAACCGTCTTGCGATCGAGCAGGGGAAGTTTGCAGAAGAACACTTCATCAAACCTCGCCGCGCGTTTCTGGACGAATGGTCCGCGCAAGTCGCTGTCTGACAAGAAATGAAGAAGTGAACTGACATGAATAAACTGCTTCCCACCGCAACTGCTGGCAGCCTGCCGAAACCTGTCTGGCTGGCCGAACCTGAAAAACTGTGGTCGCCCTGGAAATTGCAGGGTGATGAACTGATCGAGGCCAAGCAGGACGCGCTGCGCGTAATCCTGTCCGAACAGCAGCGCGCCGGTATCGACATCGTCAGCGACGGCGAACAGACCCGCCAGCATTTCGTGACCACCTTCATCGAGCACCTGTCTGGCGTCGACTTTGAAAAGCGCGAAACCGTGCGGATCCGCGACCGTTACGATGCCAGCGTGCCGACCGTGGTCAGCGCAGTCGCCCGCGAAAAACCGGTCTTCGTCGAGGACGCGAAGTTCCTGCGCGCCCAGACAGACGCACCGATCAAATGGGCGCTGCCCGGTCCGATGACCATGATCGACACGCTTTATGACGCCCATTACAAAAGCCGCGAAAAGCTGGCCTGGGAATTCGCGACGATCCTGAACCAGGAAGCGAAAGAGCTTGAGGCGGCGGGCGTGGATATCATCCAGTTCGACGAGCCTGCCTTCAACGTGTTTTTCGATGAAGTGAACGATTGGGGCATCGCCACGCTGGAACGCGCCATCGAAGGTCTGAATTGCGAAACGGCGGTCCATATCTGCTATGGCTACGGCATCAAGGCCAATACCGACTGGAAGAAAACGCTGGGGGCCGAATGGCGCCAGTATGAACAGGTTTTTCCCAAGCTGCAGAAATCGAATATCGGCATGGTGTCACTTGAATGCCAGAACTCGCATGTGCCGATGGACCTGATCGCACTCATTCGCGGCAAGAAGGTGATGGTCGGCGCAATTGACGTCGCGAATAAGGCCATCGAGACGCCCGAACAGGTCGCCGATGTCCTGCGCAAGGCGCTTGAATTCGTCGACGCGGGCAAGCTTTACCCCTGCACCAATTGCGGCATGGCACCGCTGTCGCGGCAGGTGGCACGCGGCAAGCTGGCAGCACTTGGCGCCGGGGCAGCGATCGTCCGGCAGGAACTGTCGGCCTGAGGCCGCCGTCAGGAAGTCATTGACCATGTATGACATCGCCGCACCGGGCACAGTCGATCCGCGCGATCTGCGCGACTGCTGCGGCCGTTTCGCAACCGGCGTCAATGTCATTACGACCCGCACCGCCGAAGGCGATCACGGTATGACGCTGAGCGCGTTCATGTCAGTCTCGCTTGATCCGCCACTGATCTGCATTTCAATCGGGCAGGGCGCGAAGGCGCTGGCCAGGATCCGGGAATCGGGGCGTTATGCGGTCAATATCCTGTCAGAGGATATGCGCCGCCACGCCCTGCATTTCGCGGGCCGCGCGGATGGAATGCTGACGGATCTGTTCCAGGACCGTCATGGCCTGCCCATTCTGCGCAATGCTGCAGCAGTGCTCGTCGCGGATGTCGTGCAGCAGATCGAGGCTGGCGATCATGTTCTTCTGCTGGGCCATGTCCGGCATCTGGACCGCGACCCCGCCGCCGCGCCGCTGCTGTATCATGCCGGACAGTTTGGCAGCCTTCTGCCGGGCAGTGACGCTTGCACGTCTGCCTGAAGGGGCGGCTTCAGTCATCCTTCAGGATCTGCGCCTGCGGGTCGGGACCGGTATATGGGCTCCTACGATGCACGTTTGGGCGATATCAACGCCAACATCCAGAACACCGCGACCCGCCCGGATGAAATGCCGGTGATGGTTTATGCGCTGTGGAACATGCTGCCTTCCAGAGTTGCCTCGAAGATAGAAACCGGCACCGCGACCCCCGCCGATCTGGAAGGCAGGACATTGGGCGGTGCGCAAGGCGCTTCCACCACGCGACTGTTCACGGTTCTGGGCCGCGTGAACGGTGTGATACTGACCGCTTTGATCGCCGATGGAATGACGGCGCCACAGGCGCTGAAAGAACGACGGTTTCTTCTTGGCCGCACCTTTTCCGACAGCCGCGACAGCGTAAAGATGTAGGCCTCGGTCACCGCCGATCAACAGGCGACGCTTTCGATTCTGGGGCACGATCTTGCAGAACTGCCTGCGCTTTCGCCAATCTTGGGCTGCGGATAGCTGGCGCCCCTGCGGAACCTGGACAGCCTTTGGTTCATGACCGGTCTGTCAGGAACATATGATTGAACTGTCCGACCTCGCAGACGCTATCGCGCTGGGTTCATGTGCGCGTCCGTCTCATCCAGAACCTTCCGCGCTGCGCGAAAGCATTCGAGTGCCTGCGGAACGCCGCAATAGATCCCGACAACATGGATGATGGCGCGGATCTCCTCGGGCGTGACGCCATTTCTGATCGCGCCGCGGCAGTGGAGCTCCCATTCATGCATCTTTCCCAAGGCGCCAATCATGGCGAGGTTCATCATTGAACGGGTCTTTGCGTCGATCACATCGTCGCCCCATCCGAACCCCCAGCACCACGCGGTCATGGCTTCCTGAAACGGACGCGTGAAATCGTCTGCACTGGCAAGATTGCCTTCGACATATTCGGGGCCAAGCGTGGCCTTGCGCTGTTCCAGCCCCTTCAGGAAAAGGTCTTCGTCAAATGTGCTCATGTCATGGATCTTCTGCTGATGGATCAGGAACGGCCCCGACGTCAAATTCCCTCGACGATAAAGATTTCTGCGTGGCAGGCGTCTTTGCGCTTTTCACGCGCGGCATGGTATTCGGGGGAATTGTAGCATGCGCGGGCGTCATCGAGACTGTCGAATTCTATCACCACCTGCCGCTGCCATTCCTGACCTTCGCAGGTGATCGCTTGGCCACCACGCGCAAGAAATCTTGCGCGATACTTGGCGAAGGCTTTCGGCGCGAGTGCCTGATAGCTTGCATAAGCCTCGGGGTCGGTAACGGTGACGCGGGCGATCCAGTAGGCCTTGGCGGATGATGTCATGCCGTGACCGCTTCCTGATCGAGAAGTTTCTTGGCGATTGCCTTCGCATCGGCAAGATGCCTTTCCACGGCGCGAAGCGCCGCGTCCGGATCACGGGCGATGATCGCATCACAGATCATGCGCATATGTTCCGGTCCCGTGACCTCGCGATCGGTGCTGGTCAGGGTCATGATCCGCAGTCGCGATATTCTGCCGTTCAGACGCTGGACCACCTCCCACGCGATCGTGTGACCTGCGCCCTGAAAGATCACGCCGTAAAACCTTGTCGATGCCTTGAAAAGGGTGCCCGGCTGTTTGGTGATGCTTGCGGCTTCGATCTCGGACAGTGCCGCGCGCAACTGCTGCTCCAACTCGGGCGTCATGTTTTGCGCGCATGACATCGCGGCGTCGGTCTCAAGTTTGCGCCGAATGTCATAGATCTGTCGTGCCTCGTCCCAGCTCATGCTGGCGACCACCGGTCCCTTATGGGGGACATGTTCAACCAGACCTTCGGCGTCCAGATAGCGCAGCGTTTCGCGCACGACGGTGCGGCTTACGCCCAGTTGTTCACACAAGACCCGTTCGACCAGCCGGTCCCCGGGCTTGAATACGCCATCGATGATAGCATCGCGTATGCGGTCAAGCACGACATCGCGCAATGTCGTGGGCTGCAAATCGATCCTGCTGAGTCCGCTATTGTCCATCCTCTCCGACTAGCAAATCGGGCCCGAGCCGACAAGGTTGATTATAAGATTGTATGACGGTATACGATAATAGCGTAAGTCGATTCGATCCAAGGGGAGGTCTTCATGCCCGCCGAAATCCGCAAGACATTGCTTCATGTTGAAGAAACTCTGATCGAGGGGGGCAAAGCCGCGCCCGTGCCGCTGAAGATGTTTGCGGCGGTTGCCGTGATTAAAAACCCTTGGGCGGGGCAGGGTTTTGTTGAAGATCTGCGGCCCGGCATTCTCGATTGCGCGCCGGGCCTGGGCGAACTGCTGACGAAAATGATCCTCGATGCGGCGGGTGGCGGCGACAAGGTCGAAGGCTATGGCAAATCGGCCATCGTCGGCACGGATGGAGAAGTCGAGCATGCCTCGGCGCTGATCCACACCCTGCGTTTCGGAAATCACTATCGCGAAGCTGTGGGCGCAAAATCCTATCTGGCATTCTGCAACACGCGCGGTCCGGCCAATGCGCCGCTGCTGATCCCGCTGATGGACAAGAATGACGGCGGCAAGCGCAGCCACTATCTGACCATCCAGCTGTCTGTCGCGGATGCGCCCGCCGCAGATGAAATCGTCGTCGCACTTGGCGCGTCGATCGGCGGGCGGCCGCATCACCGGATCGGCGATCGCTATCAGGATCTGAAAGAGCTGGGCCATGACGTTGAAAACCCTGCAGCTGTCTGATCCTTACGGAACCGTTTCCTACGTCGAAGCAGGTCGTGGCGAGCCATTGGTTCTTATCCACGGTGTCGGCATGCAATCCGCCGCGTGGAAGCCGCAAGTCCGCGAGCTGTCGAAGACACATCACGTCTTTGCTCTGGATATGCCGGGCCATGGCGGCAGCGATCCGCTGGCGAATGACAGCACGCTTGAAGATTATGTGCAGTGGCTGCGCGCGGTTCTGCAGGGGCTTGGCCTGCCGCGCGTCAATCTGGCTGGGCATTCGATGGGGGCGCTGATCGCGGGCGGTTTTGCGGTCAGCCATCCCGAAATGGTCGCGCGCGTGGCATTGCTGAATGGCGTCTATCGCCGCGATCCCGAAAAACGCGCAGCGGTCGAGGCGCGCGCCGAAGCCATCCGGCAGGGCGATTACGACACGGCCACGCCGCTCAATCGCTGGTTTGGCGATGGCCGGGCGGATGAAGCTGCGCGCGCGCAGGTGGAAGGCTGGCTGCGGGCCGTCGATCCCGCCGGATATGCTACCGCCTACAGTGCCTTTGCAAAAGGCGACAGCACCTTTGCCGATGGATTTGCGTCGATCAGATGCCCGCTGCTGGCCCTGACCGGTGAACATGATCCGAATTCCACCCCCGCAATGTCGCGTGCGATGGCCGACGCTGCGCCGCAGGGCCGTGCCGTTGTGGTGAAGGGGCATCGCCACATGGTCAACCTGACCGCTGCGGAAGCTGTAAACACTGAGCTTCGCAGATGGCTGGATACCGAAGTCGACGTGGAGGAGACGTCATGACGCAATATGATCCGCGCGAGCTGCGCAATGCGTTCGGCACATTCATGACAGGCGTGACCGTGGTCACCGCCAAGACCGCTGACGGGACGCCTATCGGCTTTACCGCGAACTCCTTCAGCTCTGTGTCGTTGGACCCGCCGCTGGTTCTCGTGTGTCTGGCAAACAGCTCCAGCAATTATCAGGCATTCACCTCTGCCGACGGTTTTGCCGTGAACATTCTGTCCGAAGCGCAAAAGCATGTGTCGAACACGTTCGCGCGCCCGGTCGAAGATCGCTTTGCCACCGTGGACTGGCGGGACGGGCCGAACGGCGGGCCGGTGATCGATGGCGTGTCGGCCTGGTTCGACTGCTCGATGTTCAAGACGGTTGAGGCCGGCGATCACATCATTCTGATCGGAAAGGTCGAAGGGTTTGAAGCCAACGCGGCGCCTGGACTGGGATATGCGCGTGGCGCCTATGTGACGCCTGCCGCCGAACTTGCCGCGTTGGAACCGCATCACGACATGATTGTGTCGGTGCTTGTCCAGCTTGACGGCAAGGTTCTTCTGGTCGAGGCGAAGGACGGCCTTGTCCTGCCGGAAGGTCGGGTCGGCAAGGACGGCGTATCCCAGACGCTGCAGGCTGTCGTGTCCAGCACCGGTATGACGGCAGAGCCGGGCTTCATCTATTCGGTCTACGAGGATTCGGACCGCAAAAGTCAGCATATCACCTTCCAATGTGCAGCCGAGGACGGTCAGCCGACGCTTGGCGCGTTCACCGATCTTTCGGATGAAAATCTGCAACGGGTGACTGATCCGGCGACGCGCACGATGCTGCATCGCTTCCGCGAGGAAAGCCGGATTGGAAATTTCGGCATCTACTACGGCAATCAGCAAAGCGGGCACGTTCGCACCATTACCGCAGGGAGGTAGCACCATGAAATTTTCACTTTTCGCGCATATGGAGCGTATCTCGGCGGATCAGAACCAGCGCCAGCTGTATGACGAGTTTCTGGCATTGTGCCGCATCGCGGATGAGGGCGGCATGCACGCGATCTGGACTGGTGAACATCATGGCATGAACTTCACCATTGCACCGAACCCGTTCATCAGCCTGGTCGATGTCGCGCGTCATACAAAGAATGTTCGACTTGGTACCGGCACCGTCATCGCGCCATTCTGGCATCCGATCCGATTGGCCGGAGAGGCGGCCATGACTGACATCATCACCGATGGCCGTCTGGATCTGGGCATCGCACGCGGCGCGTATAATTTCGAATACGAACGGATGCTGCCCGGGCTGGATGCCTGGGGCGCCGGTCAGCGGATGAGAGAGCTGGTTCCCGCCGTAAAGGCGCTGTGGAAGGGTGACTACGCCCATGAAGGCGAGTTCTGGTCCTTCCCCAAGACCACATCGGCGCCACAGCCACTGCAACAGGATGGCCCGCCGATCTGGGTCGCGGCCCGTGATCCGAACAGCCACGAATTTGCCGTTGCGCAAGGTTGCAATGTTCAGGTCACGCCACTGTGGAAGGGCGAGGAAGAGATTTCGCTGTTGATTGATACGTTCAACGCGGCCTGCCAGAAGTTCGCGGACAAACCGCGCCCGAAAATCATGCTGCTTCTGCACACCTATGTTGCCGACAGCGCCGCGGACGTGAAGCAGGCCGCCGAAGAACTCAACCGGTTCTACAACTATTTCGGCGCGTGGTTCATGAACAAGCGCGAGATCAATCAGGGCCTGATCGCGCCACTGAGCGACGAAGAAATAGCCGGCCATCCGTTCTATTCGCCCGAGGCGATGGAGCGGGATCTGGTCATAGGAGAGCCGGAAACCGTCATCAGGCGGCTGAAGCATTACGAAAAGCTTGGCTATGATGAATATGCGTTCTGGATTGATTCCAGCATGCCCTTTGACCGCAAGAAGGCCTCGCTTGAACGGTTCATTTCCGAGGTCATGCCAGCGTTCGGTTAGGAGGTCGCGATGCAACGCTTCCAGCAGTATATCGACGGGGAGTTTTCGGACGGCTCCGCGCAGTTCGAAAGTCTCGATCCTGCGACCGGAAAGCCCTGGGCCCTGATGCCAGAGGCGCGGCGTGATGATGTGGATCGCGCCGTCGATGCCGCCGACCGCGCCTTCCGCAGCCCCGAATGGGCCGGCATGACGGCCAGCCAGCGCGGTAGATTGCTGCTGAAACTGGCGGAACTGGTCGCGGAGCAAGCGCCCCGGCTGGCAGAGCTGGAGACGCGCGACACCGGCAAGATCATCCGCGAGACAAGTGCCCAGATCGCCTATGTGGCCGAGTATTACCGCTATTACGCCGGGCTCGCCGACAAGATCGAAGGCGCGCATCTGCCGATCGACAAGCCCGATATGGAGGTCTGGCTGCGGCGCGAGCCAATCGGCGTCGTGGCAGCCATCGTGCCGTGGAACTCTCAGCTTTTCCTGTCAGCGGTCAAGATCGGCCCCGCCTTGGCGGCGGGCTGCACCATGGTCCTGAAAGCATCCGAAGAGGCACCGGCGCCGCTTCTGGAATTTGCCCGCATCTTTGATCAGGCCGGATTTCCGAAGGGTGTTCTGAACGTCATCACCGGGTTTGGCGCGCAATGCGGTTCGGTTCTGACCAGCCATCCCAAGGTTGCGCATGTCGCCTTCACGGGTGGCCCGGCGACTGCGCGCCATATCGTGCGCAACTCGGCAGAAAATCTTGCCTCAACGTCGCTGGAACTTGGGGGGAAATCGCCGTTCATCGTCTTTGAAGATGCCGATATAGAAAGCGCGGTGAATGCCCAGGTCTCGGGCATATTCGCCGCCACTGGACAAAGTTGCGTCGCAGGCTCACGGCTGGTTGTGCATAATTCGATCAAGGACGCCTTTCTGGCGCGCCTTCGTGAAAAGGCCGAAGCGGTCGTCATCGGTGCGCCCAATGACATGGCGACCGAGGTTGGTCCGCTGTGCACCTCGCGCCAAAGCGATCATGCGCAATCCCTCATCGCGGCGTCCGTCGCACAGGGTGCAAAGCTGATCACGGGCGGTTCTGCCCTGGACCGCGAAGGCTTCTTTTTCCCGCCGACCATCCTCGACTGCTCGGATGTGCCACAGGCACCCTGCATCACGCAGGAATTCTTTGGCCCGGTCCTGTCCGTCGTCGGCTTCGATACCGAGGCCGAGGCGATCGAGATTGCAAATTCCACGCAGTACGGGCTGGCGTCGGGCCTGTTTACCCGCGACCTGACGCGCGCGCATCGGATGATCAGGATGATCCGCGCCGGGATCGTCTGGGTGAACACCTATCGCGCTGTCAGTCCAATCGCGCCCTTTGGCGGGCACGGCCTGTCCGGGCATGGGCGCGAAGGCGGGCTGGCGGCCGCATTGGATTACACGACCGTCAAAACGGTCTGGCTGCGGACAAGTGACGATCCGATCCCGGATCCGTTTGTCATGCGCTGAAAATGAACGTCAGGGGGACAACATGACGTCTATCAAACCACCAATCAAAGACCTTGATATCCCGACCGAGCAGAACGGCTTTTATGAAGGTTTCTCGAAGGCTGTGGCTCTAGGATCGAAAAGCCTGATCGGGATTCTGATCCTTTGGGCGATTGTTGTTCCGGAAAGCGCGGGTTCCGTGCTGACCAGCATCAGGTCGACGATCGATGCCAATACCGGCACCTGGTACATGTATGTCATGGCCTTCTATCTTGTGGTCTGCGTCGCATTGGCGCTTTGGCCCGCGACTGGCCGCATCCGTCTGGGCCCGGCCGACAGCCGCCCCGAGTTTTCCAGCTTTTCATGGATCGCCATGATGATCGGTGCCGGCACGGGCATCGGCATGCTGACCTATTCGACGGCAGAGCCGCTTTATCATTTTGCATCCAACCCCGAGATCATCATGGGTGAAGCGGCTGCATCCTCGCCGGAAAGTGTCCGTGATGCGATGAAGTGGTCGCTGTTCCACTGGGGTCTTTCGGCTTGGGGCTGTTATGGCATGATTGGCCTGGCGCTGGCATTTTTTGCCTATGTCCGCGGCCTGCCGCTGACAATCCGTTCGGCGCTGACGCCGCTTTTCGGGCGCTCGCTTGAGGGGACGCTGGGTCATGTCATCGACATTGTTTCGGTCATCGCCACCGTCCTGGGTGTCGCGGTGACGCTTGGCTATGGGGTGGCGCAGTTTGCCGCCGGAATTCACAATATCACCGGAATGGACTGGCTGATGAATGCCGAGGGCGAGCCGACATTGGCTGCCATGCTGCTGGCACTGATCGTCGTGATGGGGCTGTCGACGCTGTCGGCGCTGTCCGGGGTCGGAAAGGGCATCAAGTGGCTGTCCAACATCAACATGGGTTTGTCGTTCTTCGTTCTTGCCTTTCTGCTAATTTTCGGCTCGACAATGTTCGCCCTGCGCTCTTTGTTCGTGGGTATCTGGGACTACATCATCGCCTTGCCAGCCATGGTGCTGACGGTCTGGCGACCCGACGGGGTCGAGGGCAGCGTTGCAACGCAGCTTGCCGAGTGGCAGGGCGCATGGACGATCTTCTATTGGGCCTGGTGGATCGCGTTCGCACCCTTTGTGGGCCTGTTCCTTGCCCGGATATCCAGAGGACGGACTATCCGCGAATATGTGCTTGGCGCAATGATCGTGCCGACCCTGATTCACTGCGTCTGGTTTTCCTTTGCAGGAGGAACCGCAATAGACCTGACCTTGAATGGCGGCGCGGGGGATCAGATCGCTGGCGCGGGGATCAGTTCCCAGCTGTTTGAGATCGTGAACTATATCCTTTCGCCCGCATTGGCGAAGCTGATGTCCGGGGTGCTCGTCGTGTTGTTGATGACCTATCTGGTAACCTCGGCGGATTCGGCGGTGCTGGTCATCAATACGATCTCGGCAGGGGGTGACGAAGGGCCGAAAGCGCGGATTCATATCCTGACCTGGGGTCTGATCATGACGCTCGTCATCGGCGGACTTCTGGCGGCTGGTGGGCTTGATGCGATCAATACGGCGATGATCATCGGCGCGCTGCCCTTCTCGGTCGTGATGGCGCTGATGGGAGTCGCCCTGATCAAGGCGCTGATCCGCGATGGCATGCGCAAAAGACACGCCGAAGAAAGCCGGAAAGCGCCGACATGAGCCGTCACGAAACGAAGATCGGCAACAATGAGTGCTGTTAGGAATGCCGAGCTTCTTCTTGAAAGTGCGTTCATCTATGGGCAGGGGCGCGGCGCAGGCGATTGCCGCTAAGTCGCAGTCACGGCAGGGCAATTGGAATACACTGACGCCGCGCACTTGATGCAAAATCGTTTGAAAATCGAAAAGGCGATCCCGAAGGATCGCCTTTTTTGCTTTGCAACCAAGTGGTTGATTGGCTCCGGCGGTAGGGATCGAACCTACGACCAATTGATTAACAGTCAACTGCTCTACCGCTGAGCTACGCCGGAACACGGGCGTGATATAGCCGCCGATTTCCGGGCCGTCCAGAGGGTTCGTCGCAAAAATTTCATGCCAGTGAAAATTCTGTTTCTGCCGTAATCGGTGCCGTCGCATTCAATGCGCCAAGCTCGGCCAGGGCGATCAGGTGGGCAAGGACGTTGCGGGCGGCGGCGGGCAAAAGTTGCGGCGGGATGTCATAGATGCGTTGCGCCAGCGTGGCCGCATCGGCGGGGCGGTCACGTAATGCGCGCATGATCTCGGCACTTCGGTTGCGGCGATGGGCGCGCAGCTCTGCGATGCGGCGCTGCGGATCCGCGATCGGGTCGCCATGGGCTGGCAACAGACGACGGGGGGACAGTGCGGCGATGCGGTCCAGACTGCGAAAATAATCGACCAGATCGCCGTCGGGCGGTGAGATGAGCGTCGAGGACCAGCCGAGCAGAATGTCACCACAGAACAACTGATCATCCCACAGGAAAGACAGGTGGTTCCCCATATGACCGGGCGTGTGAACGGCTTGCAGCGACCACTCCGCGGAATTGATTCTATCGCCGTCGCGCAGGATCTGGTCAGGGCGAAATGAGTTGTCGCGGCCCTCTCCGCCCATGGTGCCGGCGGCAAGCGACTGCATCAGAAGCGAGCGGCCCTCATCGGCGGTGCCGAACGCAAGGACCGGCGCGCCCGTGGTTTTCGACAGAGCGGCCGCGCCTTCGGAATGGTCCAGATGGGCATGGGTGACAAGAATATGGGTGATGCGCCCGGCTACCGCGGCCATTATGGCGTCGTGGTGCGCGGCAATCGCCGGGCCGGGATCGATGACCGCAACCTCGGCGCTGCCCAGCAGGAACGTGTTGGTGCCCGGCCCGGTCAGAAGAGAGGGATTTGGGGCTAGGATCGTCGTCAGCATCGTCGCGGGTTTTCCTTGGCGCTTTCCATGATTAACTTATCGCTGCAAGAAAAGGGGCGCCATGCAAATCCGGGCAGATTTCGGTTGGCTGAAGCGGTTGATGCCGCGCGGGCTTTACGGGCGCGCCGTGCTGATCCTGCTGCTGCCGGTCTTTACCATGGTTCTGGTGGTTACGATTACATTCCTTCAGCGCCATTTCGAAGATGTGACCCGTCAGATGACCCGAAGCGTCGCGGGAGAGATCGCGTTCGTCGCCCGAAGCCTGGACCAGCAAGGCGATCCGCAGGCTGCGCTTGAATCGGCGCGGTGGGTGGCGGACAATCTGGGCCTTTTGCTGGAGGTGCCGGGCGGTCCGGCGGCGGAAAGCCGCGTGTTTTACGATATCTCAGGGCGGATCGTGGAGGATGAATTACGCTCGCAGATACCGGAATTGCGGGTTGTGGAGCTTGGCGACCTGAAGCAGGTCAGATTGGCGCTGGAAGGGCCGCATGGTCCATACGCGCTGACATTCCCGCGTGTCCGCGTCAGCGCGTCGAACCCTCATCAGTTGCTTGTGCTGCTGGGGTTCACAGCCGCATTGATGACGGTGATCGCGGGGATATTTCTGCGCAATCAATTGCGCCCGATCCGCAAGCTGGCCCTTGCCGCCGAGGATTACGGTCGCGGCCGCGTCACGGTCTATCGTCCAGGTGGCGCGACCGAGATCCGCAGCGCTGGCACCGCCTTTCTTGACATGCGAAGCAGGTTGGAGCGTCTGGCCGAGCAACGCGGCATGATGCTGAGCGGGATAAGCCACGACCTGCGCACGCCGCTGACGCGCTTGCAGCTTTCGCTGTCCATGCTGTCGCCTGATATTGAGCCCGATGCCGAGGAAATCGCCGCAATGCGCCGCGACCTCGACGAGATGTCGCACATGATCAATGCGTTTCTGGCCTTTGCCCGCGACGCAGCCCAGGACGGGGCCGCGGCAGAGACACTGGCGCTTCTGCCATTCATCGAGCGGATCATTGACGATGCAGCGCGTGCCGGTCAGCGGATCGAACTTGTTGCGCCAGATGTCAGTGACAGCGAAACCGCCACCTTCAGGCCCGACATTCTGCGCCGCGCGATCGAGAATCTCGTGGGTAATGCGGCCCGCTACGCCGAGACGACGCGGATACAGCTTGCAGCGACCCCGCGCACAGTCCGTATCGTGGTCGAGGATGACGGCCCCGGCATCCCGGATGACCGGATCGAGGAAGCCTTGCGCCCGTTCACTCGACTGGATCCGGGCCGGTCCCGCAACAAGGGCGAGGGGGCAGGGCTGGGACTTGCCATCGCCGCCGATACCGCGCGCATGCTGGGCGGTCAGCTTCGCCTGGGGCGCAGCGAAAAGCTGGGCGGCCTGCGCGCCGAAATCGCTTTTCCACGCTGATCTCGCCGGCACGGCAACGGATATCCGGGCAGCAGTAGTGGATACTGGGTTTTACGGCTGATGAAGATTTGCCAGGGGATTGGCGGCGCGAACTTTGACGCCGCACGTCCTTCGGTTCCGTTTCCGCGTTGACGAATGGCGGGTCGCAGGCCGGATCGCCTTTACGTGGATCACCATCGACCGGCGCGACATCCGGGCCCGGGAAGAGCGTTCAAATGCGCGCTGCGCAGACCTTGCGGAGCGGGGTTTCGTGCACCATATCAATTGCCTCGGCACCCTGCTTTCCAAGGGGTCGCGTTGTTGACAGCCAAGCCGAATCCGCCTATAGCCCGCCCAATCTGAAGGGTTCTTCTCCTTCAGGGTCCAGAACCATATGGTCGAATTAAGGCCAAGTGCCTGTATTCACTGGATAGCCCCTCCGCCCCCGCATGGGAACGGAAGGGCTTTGGCTTTTTGCGATTCGCGCAACTGGCCGTCGAGAAGTGGCGCAGCCGACGGCTGCGAGTATTGACAGAGCAAAACGGGGAACCGAATGCCTACGATCCAACAGCTGATCCGCAAGCCGCGGCAGCCGAAAGTGCAGCGCTCGAAGTCGCAGCACCTTCAAGGATGCCCGCAGAAGCGCGGCGTCTGCACCCGCGTCTATACCACGACGCCGAAGAAACCGAACTCCGCTATGCGTAAGGTCGCCAAGGTGCGCCTGACGAACGGGTTCGAAGTCATCTCCTACATCCCGGGCGAAAAGCACAACCTTCAGGAACACAGCGTCGTGCTGATCCGTGGCGGTCGTGTGAAAGACCTTCCGGGTGTCCGTTACCACATCCTGCGCGGTGTGCTGGATACCCAGGGCGTCAAGGATCGTCGTCAGCGTCGTTCGAAATACGGCGCGAAGCGTCCGAAATAAGGAGAGACACAGATGTCACGTCGTCACGCCGCTGAGAAGCGCGAAGTGTTGCCCGACGCCAAGTATGGCGATCGCGTCCTCACGAAATTCATGAACAACCTGATGGTTGACGGCAAGAAATCCGTCGCCGAACGCATCGTCTACAGCGCGCTGGAGCGTGCCGAGTCGAAGCTGAAGCGTGAGCCGGTCGAAATCTTCCACGAAGCGCTGGAAAATGTGAAACCCTCTGTCGAAGTGCGTTCGCGCCGCGTCGGTGGTGCCACCTACCAGGTTCCGGTTGAAGTTCGTCCGACCCGCCGCGAGGCGCTGGCAATCCGCTGGCTGATCACCGCTGCGAAAAACCGCAACGAAAACACCATGGAAGAGCGCCTTGCGGGCGAGCTGGCCGATGCCGTCAACGGCCGCGGCACCGCCGTCAAGAAGCGCGAAGATACGCACAAGATGGCAGACGCCAACAAGGCGTTCAGCCACTACCGCTGGTAACCGGAAGGAAGGCCCAATATGGCACGCGAATATCCGCTTCAGCGTTATCGCAACTTCGGCATCATGGCCCACATCGATGCCGGCAAGACCACGACGACCGAGCGTATTCTGTTCTACACCGGCAAGTCCCACAAGATCGGCGAAGTCCATGACGGCGCCGCGACGATGGACTGGATGGAACAGGAAGCCGAGCGCGGCATCACGATCACCTCTGCTGCCACGACGACGTTCTGGCAGCGTCAGGAAGATCCGACCGCTGATGGCACCTCGGACACGAAGTTCCGCTTCAACATCATCGACACCCCCGGCCACGTCGACTTCACCATTGAAGTCGAACGTTCGCTGGCGGTTCTGGATGGTGCGATCTGTCTGCTCGACGCCAACGCAGGTGTTGAACCGCAGACCGAAACCGTGTGGCGTCAGGCAGACCGCTACAAGGTTCCGCGGATCGTCTTCGTCAACAAGATGGACAAGATCGGCGCCGACTTCTTCAACTGTGTGAAGATGATCAAGGAACGCACCGGCGGCACCCCGTGCCCGATCGCCCTGCCGATCGGCGCCGAGGATCAGCTGGAAGGCATGATCGACCTGATCAAGATGGAAGAATGGGTCTGGAAGGGTGAAGATCTTGGCGCAAGCTGGGTTCGTCAGCCGATCCGTGCCGAGCTTCAGGATCAGGCCGACGAATGGCGCGCCAACATGATCGAACTCGCCGTCGAGATGGACGACGATGCGATGGAGCAGTATCTGGAAGGCAATGAGCCGGACGAAGAAACGCTGCGCAAGCTGATCCGCAAGGGCACGCTGTCGCTGACCTTCTTCCCGGTCATGGCTGGTTCTGCGTTCAAGAACAAGGGCGTGCAGCCGCTTCTTAACGCCGTTATCGACTTCCTGCCTTCGCCGCTGGACGTGCCTGCCTATATGGGCTTCTCGCCGGATGACGAAACGGAAGAGCGCAACATCTCGCGCACGGCCAACGATGACGAGCCCTTCTCGGCTCTGGCGTTCAAGATCATGAACGACAAGTTCGTCGGCTCGCTGACCTTTACCCGGATCTATTCGGGCAAGATCGGCAAGGGCGACTCGATGTTGAACTCGACCAAGGGCAAGAACGAGCGTGTTGGCCGGATGATGGTCATGCATGCCATCGACCGTCAGGAGATCGAGGAAGCGTTTGCCGGCGATATCATCGCGTTGGCGGGTCTGAAGGAAACCACCACGGGTGACACGCTGTGCGATCCCGCCAAGCCGGTGGTTCTGGAAACCATGACCTTCCCCGAACCGGTGATCGAGATTGCCGTGGAACCGAAGTCGAAGGCCGACCAGGAAAAGATGGGCCTTGCCCTTCAGCGCCTGGCAGCCGAAGACCCGTCCTTCCGTGTCGAAACCGATCTGGAATCGGGTCAGACCATCATGAAGGGCATGGGCGAACTTCACCTCGACATCCTGGTCGACCGCATGAAGCGCGAGTTCAAGGTCGAGGCGAATATCGGTGCCCCGCAGGTGGCCTACCGCGAGACCATCTCGAACGAGGCCGAGATCGACTATACGCACAAGAAACAGTCCGGTGGTACCGGTCAGTTCGCGCGCGTCAAGCTGGTCATCACCCCGACCGAGCCGGGCGAAGGTTATTCGTTCGAATCGAAAATCGTGGGTGGTGCGGTGCCGAAGGAATACATCCCCGGCGTCGAAAAAGGTATCAAGTCCGTCATGGATTCGGGCCCGCTGGCCGGCTTCCCGGTGATCGACTTCAAGGTCGCGCTGATCGACGGCGCGTTCCACGATGTGGACTCCTCGGTGCTGGCGTTTGAAATCGCTGCCCGTGCAGGGATGCGTGAAGGTCTGCGCAAGGCCGGCGCAAAACTGCTGGAGCCGATCATGAAAGTCGAAGTGGTCACGCCGGAAGAATATACCGGTTCGATCATCGGCGACCTGACCTCGCGTCGGGGCATGGTTCGCGGCCAGGATGCCCGCGGCAATGCGAACGTCATCGACGCCTTCGTGCCGCTGGCCAACATGTTCGGCTACATCAACAACCTGCGCTCGATGTCTTCGGGCCGCGCAGTGTTCACGATGCAGTTCGACCATTACGATGCCGTGCCGCAGAACATCTCGGACGAGATCCAGAAGAAATACGCCTGACAAGGGCAGGGCGGGGCTTCCGGGCCCCGCCACTCACGCAATCTGACTCATTAGGAGCTACGCCCCATGGCAAAAGCTAAGTTTGAACGGACGAAACCGCACGTCAACATCGGGACGATTGGTCACGTTGACCACGGCAAGACGACGCTGACGGCAGCGATCAC
>VAFL01000051.1 GCA_005768755.1 Paracoccus denitrificans
TTTTTTTTCGATTTGATTCTTTCGATTCGATTCGATTCTTTTCACTTCGGTTCGTTTCTTTTCAATTCGATTCGAATCTTTTCGATTCTATTGGATTTGATTCAAATCTTATCGATTTTATTCGATTCGATTCTTTTCTATTCAACTCGATTCTTTTCGATTCGATTCGATTCGACAGTTTTCGTTTCGATTCGATTCTTTTCGATTCGATTTGATTCTTTTCATTTCGATTAGATTCTCTTCGATTCGATTCTTTTCGTTTCGATTAGATTCTTTTCGATTCGATTCGATTCAATTCTTTTCACTTCGACTCGATTCTACTCGGTTCATCTCGAATCGATTCGATTCTTTTTGATTTGATCTATTCGATTCTTTTCGATTCAGTTCGATTCAATTCGATTCTTTTCTATTTGATTCGATTCTTTTCCACTCGATGTGATTTGATTCGTTTTGATTTTTTTCGATTTGTTCCAATTCGAATCTATTCGATTCTTTTCGTTTCAATTCGATTCGATTCTTTTTGATTCAATTCCATTCGATTCGAATAGATTCGATTCTTTTCGATTCGATACGATTCGATTCTTTTCGATGCGAATCAATTCGATTCGATTCTTTTTTTTGATTTGATTTTCTACAATTCGATTCTTTGGATTCGATTCTTTTTGATTTGATTAGATTCGATTCATTTCAATTCAAATCAATTCAATATGATTCGATTCGTTGCAATCTGATTCGATTTTTTCGAATCGATTTGATTCGATTCGATTAGTTTCGATTCGATTATCGATTCAATTCAATTCCAATTATTCTCAATTCGATTCGATTATTTTTATTCAATTCTATTATTTTCGATTCGATGCGATTCGATTCGATTCGATTCTTTTCGATTCAATCAATTCGATTTGATTCTTTTCAATTCGATTCGATTCTTTTCGATTTGATTGCATTCGATTCAATTGTTTTCGATTCGATTTGATTCTTTCGATTCGATTCGATTCTTTTCATTACGATTCAATTCAATTCGATTCTTTTCGATTCGATTTGATTCTTTTCGGTTCGATTCGATTCTTTTCGATTCGATTCGATTCGACACTTTTCGTTTCGATTCGATTCTTTTCGATTCGATTGATTCTTTTCGTTTCGATTAGATTCTCTTTGATTCGATTCTTTTCGATTCCATTTGATTTGATTCTTCTCCATTCGATTCGATTCAATTCTTTTCGAATCGATTCGATAAGATTCTTTTCATTCGATTCAATTCTGTTCGATTCTATTCTATTTGATTCGGTTCAATTCGATTCTTTTCAATTCGATTCTATTCGATTCTTTTCATTTTGATTCGATTCTTTTCGATTCAATTCTTTTCGACTTGGCTTGATTCGATCATTTGGATTCGATTTGTTACATTACGATTCAATTCTTTTCGATTCTGTTCGATTCGATTCTTTCGATTCAGTTCGTTTCGATTCTTTTTGATTCGATTCGATTCTTTTCCATTCGATGATTCGATTAGTTTCGATTTTTTCGAATCGTTTCAATTCGATTCAAATTCTTTTCTATTCGATTTGATTCTTTGCTATCTATTCGATTCTTTTCGATTCGATTCGATTCGATTCGTTTCGATTCCATCTTTTTGATTCGACACGATTCGATTCGAATCTTTTCGATTCGATTCAACTCAACTCAGTTCTTTTCGATTCGATTTTTTCGATTCGATTCTTTTCAATTCGATTCAAATCGATTCATTCCAATTCAATTCTTTCCGATTCGATTCGATTCTTTTCGATTCGATTCGATTCTTTTAATTCGATTCGAGTCTTTTCAATTCGATTCAATTCGATTCTTTTCAATTCAATTCTTTTCGATTCGATTCTTTTCGATTCGATTCGATTTGATTCTTTTCGAATTGATTCATTTCGATTCGATCTTTTTGATTTGATACGATTCTTGTCGATTCCATTAAATTTGATTCGATTCCTTTCAATTCAATTAGATTGTTTTCGAGTCGATTCCAATCAATTCGATTCTTTTCTATTCGATTCGATTCTTTTCATTTGATTTGATTCTTTTCGATACGATTCGATTCGATTCCATTTGATTTTTTTCGATTTGATTCGATACGATTCTTTTCATTTCGATTCAAATCGATTCTTTTCGATTCTATTCGTTTCGATTCGATTCGATTCCTTTTCTTTAGATTCGGTTCTTTGCGATTCGATCCTTTTTGATTCGATTCGATTCTTTTCGATTCGAGTCTTTTCGATTCGAATCGATTCGATTCTTTTTGATTTGAATCAATTCTTTTTGATTCAATTCAATTCTTTTCCATTCGATTCGATTCTTTTCGATTCGATTCTTTTCGATTCGATATTACTCGATTTGATTGTTTTTGATTCGATTCGAATCTTTTCTATTCTATTCATTTCAATTCTTTTCGATTCGATTTGATACGATTAGATTTTTTTCGATTGGATTCGATTCGGTACGTCGATTCTTTTCGATTCTATTCAGTTAGATTCTTTTCAATTCGGTTTGATTCTTTTTGTTTCGGTTTGATTCTTTTTGATTCAATTCTTTTTGATTCGATTCAATTCTTTTCATTCAATTTGATTCGATTCGATTCTTTTCGTTTCAAATCGATTCATTTCGATTTGATTCTTTTCTATTCGATTCGATTCTCTTCGATTCAATTCAATTCGATTCGATTCTCTTCGATTTAATTCAATTCGATTCTTTTCGATTCGATTCCATTCGATTCTTTTCGATTCAATTCAATTCGATTCTTTTTGTTTCAATTCGATTCTTTTTGATTCTATTCTTTTCCATTCGATTCGAGTCTTTTCTCTTTGATTCGATTCTTTTCGATTCGATTCCTTTCGATTCAATTTGATTCTTTTCGTTTCGATTCTCTTCTTTTCTATTCTATTCGATTCACTTGTTTTTTATTCGATTCGATTCAATTCTTTTCATTCCAATTTGATTCGAATCGACTCTTTTCGATTCAATTCCATTCGGTTTGATTCTATTTGTTTCGATTTGATTCTTTTGGATTTCATTAGATTAGATTCTTTTCGATTCGATTCGAATATTTCATTCAATTCGATTCGATTCGGCTCTTTTCAAATCGATTCGTTTCGATTCGATTCTTTGCTATTCGATTTGATTCTTTTCGTTTCAATTTGATTCTTTTCGATTCGATTCAATTCTTTTCAGATCGATTCGATTCTTTTCAATTTGATACGATTCGATTCTTTTCGATTTGATTCGACTCAATGCTTTTCGATTCAATTCGTTTCGATTCTTTTCGATTCGATTCAATTCGATGCTATTCGGTTCTTTTCGATTCCATTAAATTTGATTTGATTCTTTTCTACTCAATTAGATTCTTTTCGATTCGTTTCCATACAATTCGATTCTTTTCCATTCGATTCGATT
>VAFL01000052.1 GCA_005768755.1 Paracoccus denitrificans
TATGCTACACCTCGGCATGTCTCCGAACAATGCCAGATTAGAGTCAAGCTCAACAGGGTCTTCTTTCCCCGCTGATTTTTCCAAGCCCGTTCCCTTGGCTGTGGTTTCGCTAGATAGTAGATAGGGACAGTGAGAATCTCGTTAATCCATTCATGCGCGTCACTAATTAGATGACGAGGCATTTGGCTACCTTAAAAGAGTCATAGTTACTCCTGCCGTTTACCCGCGCTTGCTTGAATTTCTTCACGTTGACATTCAGAGCACTGGGCAGAAATCACATCGCGTCAACACCCGTCCCGGGCCATCGCGATGCTTTGTTTTAATTAGACAGTCGGATTCCCCTGGTCCGTGCCAGTTCTGAGTTGACCGTTACATGGCGGTCGATCCGGCTACGCGGCCGACGGCGCGGCGGCCGGACCGCCCGGCGACGGCGAACCGACGCCGGGGCGGACGGCCAGCCGCGCCGCGGCCAGCGACCGAAGCTCGGTGGTTCCACGGTCGGCGGACGGCGACGGGCCCGCGACCGCCTCGAGGCTCCCGGTCCGGAGACCGGGCGCACGGGCGACGGCCGGGGTGTCGCCAGCACCGCCTACGCTTCTACGACGACCCGAACCCGATCCGCCACGCTCCTCAGAGCCAATCCTTATCCCGAAGTTACGGATCGGTTTTGCCGACTTCCCTTACCTACATTATTCTATGCGGCTAGAGGCTGCTCACCTCGGAGACCTGCTGCGGATATCGGTACGAACCGACGCGAAGACTCCGCGTGGCCCTCTCTCGAATTTTCAAGGTCCGCGTGGGGGTCACGGACACCGCCGCAACGAGCGGTGCTCTTCGCGCTCGCGTCCCTATCGCCCGGCTAGAGGATTCCAGGGACGTACAACGCTCACAGAGAAAAGAGAACTCTTCCCGGACCCCCCGGCGGCTTCTTCGAGTTCATTCCGGTCGCCCGGACGAGACAAAAGAGCCCCGAACACTAGGGAGCGGTTCCGCGTCGGGTTCCGGAATACGGACCGGATTCCCTCTCGCCCCATGGGCGATTCGAAAACGCCTTCGCCCGTGGTACGAGGATCTCTCCCCGGGCTTAGGATCGACTGACTCTTGGACAACGGCTGTTCACAAGAAACCCTTCTCCACGGCAGCCCCCGAGGGCCCCTCTCGAGTATTTGCTACTACCACCAAGATCTGCACCGACGGCGGCTCCAGGCGGTCTCGCGACCTGCCCTTCGACGCACACCGCCGCGCCATCCTACTCGTCGGGGCTTGCCGGGACCGGCCGCCGCGAGCGACGACCGGCCCCACTGTGCCGCCGACGGCCGAGTATAGGCACGACGCTCCAGCGCCATCCATTTTCAGAGCTAGTTGCTTCGGCAGGTGAGTTGTTACACACTCCTTAGCGGATTCCGACTTCCATGGCCACCGTCCTGCTGTCATCAGCAACCAACGCCTTTCATGGTCTCTGAATACGCGTCGATTTCGGCGCCTTAACTCGGCGTTCGGTTCATCCCGCAGCGCCAGTTCTGCTTACCAAAAATGGCCCACTAAGCGCCTAGGGTTCCGTCGCCGGCTTCGCACGCGGTTCACGCGGTGTACCAGGTAAAGCCGGCGATCTCACCCATTTATAGTTTGAGAATAGGTTGAGGTCGTTTCGGCCCCAATGTCCTCTAATCATTCGCTTTACCGTATGAGACATCCTCCGTGTTACGAGCGTGTTGTTACCGCGCCGTACAGCGCGGAGTCCCACCGGCGTCCTGACGCCCGCGAACGGGCGGGACACATCGGCGCCAGCTATCCTGAGGGAAACTTCGGATGGAACCAGCTACTAGATGGTTCGATTAGTCTTTCGCCCCTATACCCAGCTCAGACGATCGATTTGCACGTCAGAATCGCTGCGGACCTCCATCAGGGTTTCCCCTGACTTCATCCTGGCCAGGCATAGTTCACCATCTTTCGGGTACCAACGTGTGCGCTAAGGGTGCGCCCCCGGACGGCCGAAGCCGGCCTGGCGGAGACGCCCCCGGACTGCGGACCAGCGCGACTTTGAACGCCGGTGGGTTCGGTCGCTAGGCCATCGTCCGCACCGTAAACGGTTCACTTTCATTGCGCCAAACGTGGTTTTTCATAAGATACACCGTTGACTCGCGCACACGTTAGACTCCTTGGTCCGTGTTTCAAGACGGGTCGGAAAGTAGCCCGAAACTCGTCGCCGACCGACGGAGCCCCGCCTGCGACGGGGCCGCGTC
Source organism: Paracoccus denitrificans (assembly GCA_005768755.1). Taxonomy (GTDB): domain Bacteria; phylum Pseudomonadota; class Alphaproteobacteria; order Rhodobacterales; family Rhodobacteraceae; genus Paracoccus; species Paracoccus denitrificans_B. The sequence goes on from VAFL01000052.1 coordinate 2,244, forward strand.
GACGGTTCTTGCCGTCGGGCGAGCCGACCAGGAGCACCGGGGTTCGGCGCGAACGGTCACGCCGAGACGCGACCGCCGCGACGAACCGCCACCCGGGCCCTTCGGCCGGCGCCCAACGAGTCGCGACGTCCGCTGGCCGAGCGAAAGATCCGGCCGGCCGTTTTACGGACCGACCGTGAATTCGCCCGGCGGGGACTCGCGGGCTCTGTCCGTTTACACCCGAACGGTTTCACGTTCTTATGAACTCTCTCTTCAAAGTTCTTTTCAACTTTCCCTCACGGTACTTGTCCACTATCGGTCTCGTGGCCGTATTTAGCCTTAGATGGAGTTTACCACCCGCTTCGGGCTGCACTCTCAAGCAACCCGACTCGAAGGCGCGGTCCGATCCCGGAACGCTGTGACGGCCTCTACTGGCCTGGCACCATCTGCGGGCCATGGCCCCGTTCAAGGGAGACTTGGACCGTCACGTGCGCCCCGGCAACGAGGCCGGCCCGTACGCCACAACTCCCATACGTGCCGCGACACAAAAGTGCGCGGCGGGATTCGGCGATGGGCTTTTCCCTGTTCGCTCGCCGCTACTGGGGGAATCACGGTTGTTTTCTTTTCCTCCGCTTATTAATATGCTTAAATCCGGCGGGTAGTCCCGCCTGATCTGAGGTCGGAACGTATGTGTGTGCGGTCGGCGAACGACTCGCACGGCGGCGGTCTGCGGTCCGCGCTCCGTCCCGGTCACGGTCCGCGTCCGCTTCTCGGAAGCCGGAGAGGCGCCGCGTCTCGCCGGGTGTTGAACCGCGGACGAGACGAACGCTCTCAGCCGACCCGGCCGCGCTCTCGCGCGGCGGGCGGACGGGGACGTGCCGTTGTACGGCGCGAGAACCCGTGACTGTTTGCCGTCACAACTTGGGCGGACGACCGGCGCCCTGGAGCGCCGGTCGAGCCGCCAATCTCGCGCCGCCGGGGCGAGCGCGCGCGCTGTTCGCCGTCGTCGTCGCCGCCGCCGTCCCCGGGTTGCGGGTCGGGCGGCGACGGGACGGTCGGTCGGTCGCGCGCGCGCCGGCTTGCCGGCGGCGCATCGGTCTGGCCGAGTATCCGGTATACGACCCTCAGACAGGCGTGGCCCGGGACCCGCGGGTCACCGAGGCCGCAATGTGCGTTCGACGCGCAGATAGCTGCGGTCTTCATCGATCCACGAGCCAAGTGATCCGCCGTTCGGGGTCGGGTGTTTTTATTTTGTTTTTCGTTATGCGACGAAACTGTTCGTCGCCGCGGGCGCGACCGGTCGGTCGCGCGGGCGGGCGACTGGTCTTTCGACGGTAACCATCTTTCGGTCGACGCTCGGTCGGGGGTCGCAGCGCGCGGGCGGTCGTCGACGTGAGTCGGGCGAGCGCTCGCGGCCACGCGGTCGGATGAGGCGCGCGCGAGACCGGCGCGTGTACGCCGGCGCCGCGGGCCCGTCTCTAATGATCCTTCCGCAGGTTCACCTACGGAAACCTTGTTACGACTTTTACTTCCTCTAAACGGCCGAGTTCGGTCATCTTCCCGTGTACAAAGGGCAGGGACGTAATCAACGCGAGCTGATGACTCGCGCTTACTGGGAATTCCTCGTTCACGTGGAAAAATTGCAAGCCACGATCCCTAAGCACGAAGGAGGTTCAGCGGGTTACCCGGAAGCCTGTCGGCCCAGGAATGTTAACACACGCTGATTCCTTCAGTGTAGCGCGCGTGCGGCCCAGAACATCTAAGGGCATCACAGACCTGTTATCGCTCAGTCTCGTGCGGCTATTTTCGTCCGCCGCCTGTCCCTCTAAGAAGAGTTTAAGCTCCTGGGAGCCGGCGGTAGCCCTAGTAACGTATCGTGATCCGCCGGCGACGGCCGCGAACGCGGCGCGCTTCACCGCGGAGCCCGACGCACGACTGACGCGCGCCGACCGGAGGTTGCCCCCCGGCCGACACACGCCCGCCGCACGCCGGGACGCGGATGGCGCGGCCGCGCCCGACGACCGCCGTGGACGACGGGCGAACGCGTTCGGGGATACCGGGCCGAACCGACGGAGACGCGAACGCGGACGGCCGAAACCGCCCGCGCCGCGCCCACCGCCGATCCGGGTTTACCCGCCTAGTTAGCAGGACAGAGTCTCGTTCGTTATCGGAATTAACCAGACAGATCGCTCCACCAACTAAGAACGGCCATGCACCACCACCCACCGAATCAAGAAAGAGCTCTCAATCTGTCAATCTTTCCGGTGTCCGGGCCTGGTGAGGTTTCCCGTGTTGAGTCAAATTAAGCCGCAGGCTCCACTCCTGGTGGTGCCCTTCCGTCAATTCCTTTAAGTTTCAACTTTGCAATCATACTTCCCCCGGAAC
>VAFL01000096.1 GCA_005768755.1 Paracoccus denitrificans
GGGTTGGTGGGGTTGGCAAGAGGCCGGTCAGCGCAGCCTTCAACCAGCGCAGCGGACCGGCCGATCTGTCCGTTGAGCGCATCTGCGTAAGCCTGCGGCGTCAGCCATCCCAGCTTCGAGTGCGGCCGGGTTTCGTTGTAGTCGCGCCGCCAGATTTCGAGGACGGCCCGGGCGTGCGGCAGGGATCGGAACAGCGTCTCGTTCAGCAGCTCGTCGCGCAGGCGGCCATTGAAGCTCTCGTTGAAGCCGTTCTGCTGAGGCTTGCCGGGCGCGATGTAATGCCAACCCACGCCGGCGTCGTCGGCCCAGGCCAGGATGGCGTTGGACGTGTACTCCGTGCCGTTGTCGCTGATGATCGTCTCGGGTCGCCCGCGTCGCAGGATGATGGCGTCTAGCTCGCGCGCCACCCGACGGCCTGACAGCGAGGTGTCGGCGACGAGGCCGAGGCATTCCCGCGTGCAGTTGTCGATCACCGTCAGGATGCGGAAGCGCCGCCCGTCGGTCATCTGATCGGACACGAAGTCCAGCGACCAGCGCTGGTTCGCGAACAGGGGAATCTCCAGCGGCCGCCTTGTGCCCATCGCGCGTTTGCGCCCGCCGCGCCGGCGCACTGTCAGCTTTTCCTCGCGGTAGATCCGCTGGACCCGCTTCTTGTTGACCGCATGCCCCTCGCGCCGAAGCATCACGTGCAGGCGGCGATAGCCGAACCGCCGCCGCTCCTGCGCAAGGGCCTTCAGTCGATCCCGCAGGACGCTGTCGTCCGGTCGCGTCGCCTGATAGCGCACGCTCGTCCGATCAACGCCCAGCACCCGGCAGGCCCGCAGCGGGCGTCACCACTTTTTTCCCAGCAGATCCTTCAGCGCGACGTTGTCCAGCATCGAGTCCGCCAGCATCCGCTTCAGCTTGGCGTTCTCGTCTTCCAGCGCCTTCAGCCGCCGGGCCTCCGACACGTCCATGCCGCCATACCTGGCCTTCCACTTGTAGAAGGTCGGCGAGCTCAGCCCGTGCTTCCTGCACAGGTCCGCCACCGGAACACCGGCCTCCTGCTCGCGCAGGATCCCGATGATCTGCTCTTCTGTGAACCGTGATCGCTTCATTCTGTCCGTCCTTTCAAGGGGCGGACTCTAGCTATTCCTGGAGGAGTTTCAGGGGGTCACGTCA
>VAFL01000019.1 GCA_005768755.1 Paracoccus denitrificans
GCGCGACCGCAGGTGCCGCTTGCGGCAGAAAATCCTTGTCTAGCGATCGGATACAGGCGATCTTCACCTCAAACGACACGCCACCTGGGGAATGCAGGTTCCAATTGCTTTCGCGCCGTTCGCCAGTGAACGCCATAGGATTCGGCGATTAACTTCAAGGTCATGAACCGGCGGCAGAATTCAGCAGCGTCGCGTTCCGTCAAATAGAAGTGCCGGTTGTTGCTCTGTGGATTCAGGATGCGCGTCGCAGAAGCGTGACCGCCCCTAATCAGGGCCATGAGCTGCCCATCTTGGGGCAGGCCGTTCGCTCTGCCGAATGCGCTTGTGATCCTCCCCCACTGAAGTGGTCCGCCGCAATAGTTAGGAAACGGAGGATTGAAGATGGGAACGAAGCGGCCGAAACCGGAAGAGATTATATCGATTGTCATGCGAACTCTCCTCGGCTGATTTCGGACCATTGTGCAGGGCGCAGTCCCCGCCGTATGATGCCGCTAACATTTCAGACATATGGAACGCAATGATGTCCGAACCAGCGACAAGCGCCAACCCCAAGGAACTGGGCCAGTCCATCCGTGATCACCTGATCTATTCGATTGGCAAGGACGAGGCCCATGCCTCGGTCCATGACTGGCGCGTCGCATTGTCGCTGGCCATACGCGACCGGATCGTGGAGCCGTGGTTTGCCTCGACGCGTGCGACCTATGATCGCAAGCTGAAGCGTATCCATTACCTGTCGATGGAATTTCTGATCGGCAGGTTGTTGGAGGATTCGGTCGTCAACCTTGGCCTTGACGATGCCGCGCGTGAGGCCCTGCAGGGTTTCGGCGTCACGTATGACGAGGTGATCCACGACGAACCCGAAGCCGCGCTTGGCAATGGCGGCTTGGGGCGTCTGGCGGCCTGCTACATGGAATCCATGGCAACGGTGGGCTGTCCTGCCTATGGCTACGGGCTGCGCTATGAACACGGGCTGTTCCGGCAGCGCTTCGATCATGGCCGGCAGGTGGAAACCGCCGACAGCTGGCTGAAGGCGCGCAACCCGTGGGAGTTCGAGCGCCCGGAAGCCGCTTACGAAATAGGCTTCGGCGGCTGGATCGAGGGCGATGGCCCGAAAAAGATCTGGCACCCCGAAGAAAGCGTAATCGCCGCCGCCTACGACATGCCGATCATCGGATGGCGCGGGCAGTGGGCCAATACGCTGCGGCTGTGGTCCGGCAAGCCGGTCGCGGAATTCGACCTGGCGCGCTTCAACCGGGGCGAATATGTCGCCGCCGGTGCCGCCGAATCGCTGGCCCGGACGATCAGCCGCGTGCTTTATCCCGACGATTCGACCGAAGCCGGCAAGGAACTGCGCCTGAAGCAGGAATATTTCTTCACCGCTGCCTCGGTGCGCGACATCATGCGCCGCTTCGCATCCGAAGGCGAAAGCATCGCCAAGCTGCCCGACCGGGTGGCGATCCAGATGAACGACACCCACCCCGCCATCGCCGGGCCGGAACTTGTCCGCGTGCTGATCGACGATTTCGGCCAGACCTTCGACGACGCCGCCGACATGGCCGTGCGCGTCCTTAACTACACCAATCACACCCTGCTGCCGGAGGCGCTGGAAACCTGGTCTGAAGGGCTGTTCCGCAAGATCCTGCCGCGTCACATGGATCTGGTCGAACGCATCGACGACCATCACAAGCGCCGCAACCCGAAGCGCCCGTGGGAGCTTTCTGCGATCCACGACGGTCAGGTCCATATGGGCACGCTGGCTTTCATGCAGTCCGGCCATGTCAACGGGGTATCTGCCCTGCATACGGATCTGATGAGGGAATCGGTCTTCCACGACCTGAACATCCTGCATCCCGACCGCATCCAGAACGTAACCAACGGGGTCACGCCGCGCCGCTGGCTCTATTCGTCTAACCGGGCGCTGTCGGGGCTGATCACGGAAACGCTGGGTTCGGAAGAATGGGTCGATCACCTGGAGGATCTGTCGAGGCTGGAGCCCCATGTCACCGATGCAGGCTGGCTGGATCGCTATGCGGCGGCCAAGCGCGACAACAAGGTGGAACTGTCGAACTGGCTGGGCGATGTGCTGGATCTGACGCCCGATCCCGATGCGCTGTTCGATGTGCAGATCAAGCGCATCCACGAATACAAGCGCCAGCTTCTGAACGTGCTGGAAACCATCGCCCGATGGGACGAAATCCGGCAAAGCCCTGATGCGAACTGGCAGCCTCGGGTCAAGATTTTCGGGGGCAAGGCCGCACCCGGCTACGCTGTCGCGAAGGAAATCATCAACCTCATCAATGACGTCGCTGCGGTCGTGAACAGCGATCCGCTGATGAAGGGGCGGCTGATGGTCGTCTATCCGCCGAATTACAACGTCTCGATGGCGGTGCGGCTGATACCGGCCGCGGACCTGTCCGAACAGATTTCCACCGCGGGCAAGGAAGCGTCCGGCACCGGCAACATGAAACTGTCCATGAACGGCGCGCTGACCATCGGCACGCTGGACGGTGCCAATGTCGAGATCCGCGAACATGTCGGCCCGGAAAACTTCTTCCTTTTCGGCATGACCACGCCCGAGGTCGAAGCCCGTCGCCAGGTCCCCGATCATGCCCGCAAGGCGATCGCGGATTGCCCCTCGCTGTCGCGCGCGATCAGCCTGATCGCGCTTGGTACATTCGGTGGCGATCCGGCGCGCTATGGCCGGCTGGTGGATATCCTGACAAATTGGGACACCTACCTGGTCTGCTCGGATTTCGCGGATTACCAATCGACACAGAAGTCCATTGATGCCTCTTATGGGGACAAGGGGGACTGGAATCGGATGGCCGCATTGAACACGGCACGGATGGGCTGGTTTTCGTCCGACCGCTCGGTTCGTGATTACATGGACCGGATCTGGAAGATTGGGGGGGCAGGCAATGAGCAATCAGCAAGACAATCCGGACGCATGGCAGGCTGAGGACGACGCGGCAAGCGCGCCGGTCCTGCCGGCCGAACGTGCGCGCGCCCTTGTCGACGGCCGGGAGGCCGATCCCTTCGCGCTGCTGGGCCCCCATCCGCAAGGCGATGGCTGGCGGGTCGTGGCGCTGGATCCCGGTGCGACGGAAATGTCGCTTGCCACCATCGGCGGCATCTATCCGATGGACCCGTTCGAGGATGTGCCGGGCCTGTTCGTGGGCTTCATGCCCGATCCCACGGCCTATCTGCTGCGCGGGACGGACGGGGATGCTGAGTGGGAATATGAAGACGCCTATCGCTTCAGTCCGGTCCTGGGTCAGATCGACGAACACCTGATCGGCGAAGGCACGCATCGGCGCTTGTGGCGCGTTCTGGGCGCGCATGTGATGACCCATCAAGGCGTCGAGGGCACCCATTTTGCTGTCTGGGCGCCCAATGCGCGCCGGGTTGCGGTGTTGGGCGATTTCAATAATTGGGATGCCCGCCGGCATGGAATGCGGCGACGTGGCTCGACCGGGGTGTGGGAAATTTTCATCCCCAATATCGGCGATGGCGCATCCTATAAATTCGCCATCACTGGCGCCCATGGCGAACCCCTGCCCCAGAAAGCCGATCCGGTCGGTTTCGGTGCCGAACATCCGCCGGCCACTGCCTCGGTCGTGCGCCAGATCGCGGAATATGACTGGCAGGACGGCAACTGGATGGACAGCCGCGCCGGCGCACAGAACGTCACCGCCCCGATTTCCATCTATGAGGTCCACCTGGGAAGCTGGCGGTGCGTGGCCGAGGACGGCGATCGGCCATTATCCTATCTGGAACATGCCCGCGACCTGGTCCCCTATGTCGTCGAGATGGGCTTTACCCATCTTGAACTGATGCCGATCTCGGAATTTCCGTTCGATGGGTCATGGGGCTACCAGCCGGTGGGGATGTATGCGCCCACCATCCGCTTCGGCACGCCTGAAGAATTCCGCGCCCTGATCGAGGCCGCGCATGAGGCCGGCATCGGCGTCTTGCTGGACTGGGTGCCGGGCCATTTCCCGTCCGACCCGCATGGGCTTGCGCGCTTCGATGGCACAGCACTTTACGAACATGCCGATCCGCGCGAAGGCTTCCATCAGGACTGGAACACCCTGATCTACAACTACGGCCGGCGCGAGGTGTCGAACTACCTGACCGCCAATGCGCTGTATTGGCTGCAGGAATATCACATCGACGGGCTGCGAGTCGATGCGGTCGCCTCGATGCTGTATCGGGATTATTCGCGCAAGGATGGCGAATGGGTGCCCAATATCCATGGCGGGCGCGAGAACCTGGAGGCCATCGACTTCCTGCGCGGCGTCAATACCGTGGCTTATGGCGAGGTTCCGGGCATCATGACCGTGGCCGAGGAATCGACCGCTTTTCCCGGCGTGTCGCGCCCCGTCGATACCGGCGGGCTTGGCTTCGGCTTCAAGTGGAACATGGGCTGGATGAACGACACGCTGGACTACATCAAGCGTGAACCCGTCCACCGCGCGCATCATCACAACCAGCTGACCTTCGGGCTGGTCTATGCGTTTTCCGAAAATTTCATCCTTCCGATCAGCCATGACGAAGTGGTGCATGGCAAGGGATCCATGATCGAGAAGATGCCCGGCGATGTCTGGCAGAAATTCGCGAACCTGCGCGCCTATTACGCCTTCATGTGGACCCATCCGGGCAAGAAGCTTCTGTTCATGGGCTGCGAATTCGCACAGTGGAAGGAATGGAACCACAACGCCTCGCTTGACTGGCATCTGCTGGACGACCCGCGTCACAAGGGCATCCAGACGCTGATCCGCGACCTGAACCACCTTTACCGGGAACTGCCGGCATTGCATCGCCGCGACAACGCGACCGAGGGCTTTGGCTGGATCGAAGGGGGGGCAGCGCAGGAATCCGTGCTGGCCTATGCCCGCTATGGCGAGGAAGGCGACGCGCCGGTCGCGGTGATCTGCAACTTCACGCCGGTGCCGCGTCATGGTTGGCGGCTTGGCCTGCCGCGCGACGGCAAGTGGAAGCTGCGCCTGAACAGCGACGCCGGGACCTATGGCGGCTCGAACATGGCGACATCGAACGTGATCACCGCAGATGGCGACGAATGGCAGGGTTACGACCAGTCGGCCCTGATCGACCTGCCGCCGCTATCCGTACTGGTTTATGAAGCCGTTTGACGACTTTACCTTTGGGGGGAGGAAACCCATGACATTGCAAAGACCACAACGCCTTTCATCGCGCGCCATGGCTTACGTTCTGGCAGGCGGACGCGGCTCGCGCCTGAAGGAGCTGACCGACCGGCGCGCAAAGCCTGCCGTCTATTTTGGCGGCAAGTCGCGCATCATCGACTTCGCGCTGTCGAACGCGCTGAATTCCGGCATCCGCAAGATGGCCGTGGCGACCCAATACAAGGCCCACAGCCTGATCCGCCACTTGAACCGCGGCTGGTCCTTCTTCCGGTCCGAACGCAACGAATTCCTGGACATTCTGCCCGCATCCCAGCAGATGGACGAGGAAAACTGGTATCGCGGCACCGCCGATGCGGTGGCCCAGAACATCGCCATCATCGACAGCTATCATGTCGATTACCTGATCGTTCTGGCCGGTGATCACATCTACAAGATGGATTACGAAATCATGCTGCAACAGCATGTCGACAGTGGCGCCGATGTAACCATCGGCTGCCTGACCGTCCCGCGCGAAGAAGCCTCGGCCTTCGGGGTGATGGATGTCGATGCCAGCGGGCGCATCATCTCTTTTCTTGAAAAACCAGCCGATCCGCCGGGCATGCCAGATGACCCGAATTCTACCCTCGCTTCGATGGGGATTTATGTCTTCGACTGGAAGTTCCTGCGCGAGCTGCTGCTGAAAGACGCGGCCGACCCGAATTCCAGCCATGATTTCGGAAATGACCTGATCCCCGAGATCGTGAAGAACGGCAAAGCCGTGGCGCATCGGTTCACCGAAAGCTGCGTGCGTTCCAGCCCGGACGCCCCCGCTTATTGGCGTGATGTCGGTACGATTGACGCCTTCTGGAAAGCGAATATCGACCTGACCGATTTCTCGCCCGAACTGGACCTTTACGACCGCGACTGGCCCATCTGGACCTATGGAGAGATCGTGCCGCCCGCAAAATTCATCCACGACGACGAGGACCGGCGCGGACATGCGATCAGTTCGATGGTATCCGGTGGTTGCATCATTTCCGGGTCCGAGGTGCGAAACTCGCTTCTTTTTACAGGGGTAAGCGCCAACAGTTATTCGACCCTGAAGGCGGTGGTCGCGCTGCCTTACGTCACTATCGGCCGTCACGCCGAACTGAGCAATGTCGTCATCGACCGCGGGGTCGAGATCCCCGAAGGACTGATCGTGGGCGAAGACGCGGCCGAGGATGCGAAGTGGTTCCGGGTCAGCGATGGCGGCGTGACACTGATCACGCAGGCCATGCTGGACCGAAAGGCGGCGTCGGAATGAGCGCGGCGCCGGCTGCATCGAAAACCGCCGCCGGCGCGGCCAAAGCGGCCAGCAGCAAAGCGCGGGAAGACCCGGCATCTGTCCCGGCTCAGATCGCCACAGCAGCGTCAAGCGGTCGGGTGTTGTCAGTTGCCTCGGAATGCGCGCCCCTTGTAAAGACCGGCGGGCTGGCCGATGTGGTGGGTGCGCTGCCCGGCGCGCTTGCCCCACTCGGGTGGCAGTTTCGCACCCTCATCCCGGCCTATCGCGGGTTGGTGGACAAGCTGGATGGCACCGTCACTCTATGGTCGGATCCCGATCTGTTCGGTGGCCCCGCGCGGGTAATTGCCGGGACAGCGGCGGGGCTGGATCTGCTGTTGCTTGATGCACCGCATCTTTTCGATCGCGCGGGCTCTCCGTATCTTGACGAAACAGGCGCCGACTGGTCCGACAATCCGCGCCGCTTCGCCGCACTCAGCTGGGCTGCCGCCTCCATTGCGCGCGATGGGCTGTCGGATGGATGGAGGCCGGACCTGCTGCATTGCCATGACTGGCAGGCGGGATTTGCGCCGCTTTGGGCGCGTGACACGCCATCGATCATGACGATTCACAACGTGGCTTTTCAGGGCATCGCACCCGCCCGCGCGGTGGATGAGTTGCGCTTGCCGCCTTCCGGTTTCAACCTGCAGGGATATGAATACTGGGGGCAGATCAGTGCGCTGAAAGCGGGGCTGATCTTTGCCAGCGCGATCTCGACCGTCTCACCGACCTATGCCGCCGAGCTGACGACGCCGGAGTTCGGCTTTGGGTTGGAGGGCGTGATCCGCGACCGCGCGGCCGTGCTGTCGGGCATCCTGAACGGCGTCGATCTGGCGGTTTGGAACCCGGCAACAGATCTGCTGATCGCCGAAAATTATTCATCCGGCAAGATGGCAGGCAAAGCCGTCTGCGCCGCCGCCCTGCGCGGGGAATTTGGACTTGATCGGGAAGGCGGCCCCTTGTTCATCGTGGTCAGTCGGCTGACGCGCCAGAAGGGTCTGGATCTGCTTCTGGATGCATTGCCGGGCCTTGTCGCGCGCGGTGGCCAGCTTGCTGTGCTTGGCACTGGTGAGCCCGATCTTCAGGAAGGATTCCTGCGGGCCGCTGCCCGCTGGCCCGGGCGGATCGCTGTGCATATCGGCTATGACGAGGCGCTGTCGCACAGGATGTTTGCGGGCGGCGACGTGGTGCTGGTGCCGTCGCGCTTCGAACCCAGCGGCCTGACGCAAATGTATGGGCTGGCTTACGGCACCTTGCCTTTGGTCGCGCGCACGGGCGGGCTTGCGGATTCGGTGATCGACGCCAATGTTGCGGCTTTGCGCGATTGTGTGGCAACCGGGCTGCAATTCGCACCAGTCAGGGCGGATGCCCTGAACCTTTCGCTTCAGAAGGCGTCAAGCCTTTACGCGCAACCGGAAATCTGGCAGCGGATGGTCGCACGGGCGATGGCCCATCCGGTGGGATGGGACGCCTCGGCCCGCGATTATGCGGCGCTCTATGAAAAGCTGACCGGACGCTGACGAACCCATGACTAAACAGACCTACTCGATTGAAGCCGGCAGCGCCGACCGGCTGGGCGCGCATCCTATTGGCGATGGCGTCAGTTTCGGCGTGTTCTCATCGCATGCGGAAAAGATCGAGATCTGCCTTTACACGCCGGACGGCGCGCACGAGATCCAGCGCCTTGCCCTGCCCGACCGGCTTGGCGACATCTGGCACGGCTTCATTCCCGGATTGCCGGAAGGCGCTGTCTACGGCCTGCGTGCCCACGGCCCCTATGAGCCGCAGCTGGGTCACCGCTTCAACCCCGCGAAGCTTCTGATTGATCCCTATGTGCGGCGGCTGACAGGGCCGCTGATCCACGACGATGCGCTGCTTGGATATGACCCACGCGCCGCGCAGGCCGACATGTCGATCGATCACCGCGATTCAGCGCCTTTCGTGCCGAAAGGCATCGTCACCGCCGACCCGGCCCCCCTGCCGCGCGACAGGCGCGTGGCGCGTGACCGCGTGGTCATCTACGAAGCCCATCCCAAGGGCTTGACTGCCGCCCATCCCGGCGTGCCGGAAGCCGTTCGCGGACGATTTGCGGGGCTTGCGTCGGATGCCGTGATCGAACATCTGACGCGGCTTGGCATCACCACGCTGGAACTGTTGCCGGTCCAGGCGCATGCCAATGAGGCCTTTCTGCTGCGCAAGGGGCTTACGAATTACTGGGGTTATAATACGCTGGCCTTCTTCGCGCCGGAAACCGGATATACCCTGCATGGCGACCCGGCCGAATTTCGTGACATGGTCACCCGCCTGCACGGCGCAGGGATCGAGGTGATCCTGGACGTTGTCTACAACCACACCGCCGAAGGGAATGAGCTGGGCCCGACCCTGTCATTCCGTGGACTGGACAATGCCAGCTATTACCGTCTGATGGCCGATAATCCGCGCTATTACGTCAATGATACGGGCACCGGAAACACGGTCGATTGCGCCCATCCGATGGTCTTGCGCATGGTGCTGGATTCGCTGCGTTACTGGGTCGAGCATATGGGCGTCGACGGTTTCCGCTTTGATCTCGCCACGGTGCTGGGCCGAGAGCCTGCAGGATTTCAGCGCGATGGCCGGTTTTTATCGGCGCTCAGGCAGGACCCGGTGCTTGCCAATATCCGCCTGATCGCAGAACCGTGGGATGTCGGACCGGGCGGATATCAACTGGGCGCGTTCCCGCCCCCTTTCCTGGAATGGAATGACCGTTTTCGCGACGGCACCCGCCGCTTCTGGCGCGGCGACGCAAACATTGCCGATCTGGCGGAACGGGTCACCGGCTCTGCCCCGGTTTTCGATCATTCCGGCCGTGCGCCGCAGGCGACGGTCAATTTCATCACGGCGCATGACGGCTTTACGCTGGCAGATCTGACCAGTTTCAATCAGAAGCACAACCTTCCCAACCACGAAGGCAATCGCGACGGGCATAACGAAAACTACTCGGACAATATGGGTCATGAGGGTGCGACGGATGATCCCGCCATCCTCGATGCCCGCGCCCGGCGCAGGCGTAATCTGCTTGCCACGATGTTCCTGTCCCAGGGCACGCCCATGCTGCTGGCCGGTGACGAGATCGGCAATTCGCAGGATGGAAACAACAACGCCTATTGCCAGGACAATCAGACTGGCTGGATCAACTGGGACACGCCCGATCAGGCACTTGCGGATTTCACGTCCCGCCTCATCGCATTGCGGCTGTCTCATCCGGTCCTTCATCAGCGCCGTTTCCTGCATTCACTGCCCATCCCCGAAGGTGGCCGCGATCTGATCTGGCATCTTCCCGGCGGGGCCGAGCCTTCGGACAGCGACTGGCAACAACCGGGGCTGCGCGCCCTTGGGCTGGAACTGCGAATGGCCGCGAATTCGCCCGAACGCGCTGAACATGCCGCTGATGCCGCATACATCGCAGTCAATGGCGGCGCCGCTGCGGTCCAGATGGCGCTGCCTGCATTACCGGAAGGTGGGTGGATGCGGGTTCTCGACACTTCGCAGCCGATCGCGCAGGATCGCGCCGAAGACGGAACGGTTGCCGAAGTCGCCGCCGATTCCATAGCTGTATTTGTGCCAGAGGGGGGCCGCACATGACCATCAATACCGTCCCGACCACACCCATCGAGGGTCAGAAGCCCGGAACATCGGGCCTTCGCAAGAAGACCCGCGTCTTCATGCAGAAGCATTATCTGGAGAATTTCGTACAATCGATCATCGACGCCATAGGCGGCGTCAAGGGCAAGACATTGGTCCTTGGCGGCGATGGGCGCTTCTTCAATGACCGCGCGGCCCAGGTAATTCTGCGCATGTGCGCGGCTCAGGGCGCTGAAAAGGTGATCGTGGGCACCGGCGCGATTCTGTCGACGCCCGCAGCCTCCAACCTGATCCGTCAGCGTGGTGCGGATGGCGGCTTCATCATGTCCGCAAGCCACAATCCCGGCGGCGAAAGTGAAGATTTCGGTCTGAAGTTCAACGGCGCGAATGGCGGCCCCGCGCCGGAAGGCGTGACCGACAAGATCTTCGCGCGCACGAAGGAACTGACCGAGTATCGGATCATGGAATCGCAGGACGTGGATCTGTCCCAACCCGGTCGCGCAACCTTGGGAGAGATGGAGATCGAGATCGTCGATCCCGTCACCGATTACGCCGCACTCATGGAAACGCTTTTCGATTTCGATGCGATCCGGGCACTGCTTGCTGGAGGATTCCGCCTGCGCTTCGACGCCATGCACGCCGTCACCGGCCCCTATGCGCGCGAGATCCTTGAAAACCGCCTTGGCGCAAAGTCCGGCAGTGTGGTCAACGCCAAGCCCCTGCCCGATTTCGGCGGCGGTCACCCCGATCCGAACCCGGTCTGGGCGCATGAGCTGATGGAGGTCATGACCGGACCGAACGCTCCCGATTTCGGGGCAGCGTCCGATGGCGATGGCGACCGTAACATGATCGTCGGTCGCGGCGCCTATGTCACGCCTTCGGACAGTCTGGCGGTGCTGGCGGCGAACGCTCATCTTGCGCCCGGCTATGCCAGTGGCCTTGCCGGGGTTGCCCGCTCGATGCCGACGTCACGGGCCGCCGATCTGGTCGCCGAAAAGGCCGGGATCGGCAGCTATGAAACACCGACGGGCTGGAAATTCTTCGGCAATCTTCTGGATGCTGGCAAAGCCACGCTTTGCGGAGAGGAATCGGCCGGCACCGGTTCTGACCATGTCCGCGAGAAAGACGGGCTGTGGGCCGTGCTGCTGTGGCTGAACATTCTGGCCGCGCGAAAGCAGTCAGTGGCAGAGATCATGGACGCGCACTGGGCCGAATACGGGCGCAACTATTACTCGCGACACGATTACGAGGCCGTTCCCAGCGATGATGCCAATGCGCTTGTGGATCGGCTGCGCGGAATGCTGGGCGATCTGCCGGGTCAGGAATTTGCCGGGCTGACCGTCGAAAGCGCCGATGATTTCGCCTATCTAGACCCGGTCGACGGCTCGACCTCGAAAAACCAGGGCATACGTATCGCCTTCACCGATGGGTCGCGTATCGTCATGCGGCTGTCGGGAACGGGTACTGAAGGGGCAACGCTGCGGGTCTATCTGGAACGGTATCAATCCGCGGATGGCAAGCTTGACATGCCGGTCGACGACGCCCTGGCCCCGGTCGTGCAGGCGGCCGAGGAGATCGCCCGGATTCGCCAGCATACAGGCCGCGACGCGCCCGACGTGACCACCTGAACCCGCGCGCGGACTGCCTGTTTTTCTGGCAATCTGCCACACCAGTGCACGACCCGTGAACATTCGTGCTGCATTGCAGCACGAATGGCCGCGCTGGATTGACCATCCTGGCCCTTGCCCGCATGCCTCGATCTCAGGGCTCAGCAATCGCGGTGCAGGAATGGCCACGCCTCTTTCCATCATTATTGTCGACAGCGACCCCGAACGCGCGCGGACCATCTGCGACGGGTTGGACGGAATTCCAGACACCAGATTTACGGTGGTTCCGCCCGGTCAAGGGCTTGCGCGGCGTATTTCGGCGCTGAACCCCGATCTGGTCCTGATCGACGCCGACAATGCCGCGCGCGACGAAATGGAGGAATTGACACTCGCCTCTGGTCCCATGGAGCGCCCGGTTGCGGTCTTCATCAACCGCTCGGACAGTGCCATGACCCGCGCCATGATCGAAGCGGGTGTTGCGGCCTACGTCGTCGATGGCCTTGCACCTGCACGGATCGGCCCGGTGGTCGATGCCGCCATCGCAAGGTTCAACTTGCTGCAGAAGATGCGCAGCGAACTCAGCGCGACGCGCGCGGCGCTGGAGGATCGCAAACAGATCGACCGCGCGAAAGGCATCGTCATGCGGGCGCGCGGCATTTCCGAAGACGAGGCCTATGCCCTGATGCGCCGCAACGCCATGGAAAAGGGCCGAAAGATCGCGGACATTGCGCGCGCGATCGTGACCGCGGCCGAGGTGCTGAAATGACCACGACGGTCGATTTCGGCTATGTCCCGCTGCTGGACGCGGCCCCTTTGATCCTGGCCGAAGAACTTGGCTTCGCTGCCGAGGAGCGGCTGCATTTTCGCCTGCACCCGGCGCAAAGCTGGTCACAGTTGCGCGACATGGTTGCGCTTGGTCGCGTCGATGCAGCGCAGATGCTTTCGGTTATCCCCGTCGCGGGGCGTTTGGGTCTGGGCGGCGTGCCGGTTCAGTTCGATGCACCCATGGTCTTGTCGCTTGGCGGTCAGGTGATCGGCGTGTCGCCCGCGCTGGCGGAGGAACTGCGGATGAACGGCATGCACGCGGATTTCACCGACGCGACGGCCCTGCGCGAGGCCATGCGTCGCACCCGCCCCGATGGCCTGCGCTGCGGTGTGCCTTTCCCCTTTTCCATGCATCACGAATTGTTGCATCTGTGGCTGGACGGCGCGGTGCGCCTGTCCGCCGTCACGGTTCCCCCGTCGCTTACGGCAGACGCACTGGCCGCCGGCGAGATCGAGGCGTTCTGCGTGGGTGAACCCTGGGGCTCACATGCCGTGATGCGCGGGCATGCCGTGCTGCTTTTGCCGGGCACCGCAATCTGGAGTGCCGCGCCCGAAAAGGTCCTGGTCATGCGCAAGGGCTGGGCAGAAGATCACGGCGATCTGGCCGGTCAGATCCTGCGCGCCATCTGGCGCTGCTGCCAGTGGCTGGCACAGCCGGGCAGCTGGTCCACCGCATCCGACCTGCTGGCGCGCTCCAACGCGCTGAATGTCGATGCCGAGTTGATCGAGCGCGCAATGTCCGGTCACCTCGTCCCGGCGCTGAATGCCGCCGCGGTCGACAGTCCCGGCTTTGTCGAGTTTCACGCCGGCGCGGCAAATTTTCCCTGGCGCTCTCAGGCGGCCTGGATCGGCTGGCATCTGGCACGCCGCAATGGCCTTGACCCAGTCGAAAGTGCAAGGCGCGCTGCCGAATGCTGGCGCCCGGACCTGTTCAGGCAACATTTGGCAGGCGATGCCGTTTTGCCTGCGGCCTCTGCCAAGGTCGAAGGCGCGAATGCAACACCGATCCTGGCCGGTGCGAATCGTGGTGCCGTCCTTCTGGGCCGAAACGCGTTTTTCGATGGGCGCAATTTTGATCTTTCTGCACTCAGTTGAGGCAGTTTTGATCAGAATGCCGCATCGCAGCGGGAATATTGCCGCAATCGCATGACAGGCCCGGCCAAGGCCGCGCAGTCTGAAGGCAGGAACACCGCAGTTCCAGCGAAGACCCCTCTCGCCCGAATGTCCGGGCAAAACGGCAAAGCCGCCGAACCCCGCCGCGCTCCTCCCCCCTTCTCCCGCGGCAGGTGTTTCGGCGGCTTTTTCACATCTGAAGAAGCGATATGTCCCGAACGATCCCGCACCACGCCGCCCCATGCACGTCGAACATCCGGCCCCGCGCCATGGTTGTGACGGCGCGCATTGATGGGCGCGACCCGATCAATGTGACTGTCGATGACAAAGAAAAAGCCCACAAGAAGGAAGCTGTATGATGACCGCACACAAGGAACGCCTTGTCGTCATTGGCGCCGGTATGGCCTCGGGCCGAATGCTCGAAGTCCTGACCGACGCGCAAGCCCCCTATGACATCACCCTGTTCAACGCCGAGCCGCGCGGAAACTATAACCGCATCATGCTGTCGCCGGTTTTGTCGGGCGAAAAGACTTACGAGGAAATCGTCACGCATGACGACACCTGGTATGCGGAACGCGGCATCACCACGCGCTTCGGCGAACATATCGTCAAGATCGACCGCAAGGCCAAGGTCGTCACTGGCCAGCATGGCGATCTGGCCTATGACAAGCTGGTCATCGCCACCGGGTCCGCGCCCTTCATGATCCCCGTCGTCGGGCGCGATCTGCCGGGCGTCATCGCTTACCGCGACCTTGACGACACCAATACCATGATCGCGGCGGCCAAACCGGGCGCCGAGGCTGTGGTGATCGGCGGCGGCCTTCTGGGCCTTGAAGCCGCCGCCGGACTTCAGATGCGCGGCATGAAGGTGACCGTGATCCACATCATGGGCCACCTGATGGAGCGCCAGTTGGACCCTTCGGCCGGGTATCTGCTGCAAAAGGCGCTGGAGGCGCGCGGTATCAAGGTCCATTGCAAGGGCGCCACCAAGGCGATCATGGGCGAGGAACGGGCCGAGGCCGTGCTGTTGGAAGATGGCACCGTCTACGGCGCCGATCTGGTGGTGATGGCGGTGGGCATCCGCCCGGAAACCCGCCTCGCCAATGATGCCGGCATCGAGGTCGAGCGCGGCATCACCGTGAACGACCAGTTGCGCACCAGCGATCCATCGATCTACGCACTTGGCGAATGCGTCGAACATGACAAGCAATTGTTTGGCCTTGTCGCCCCGCTTTACGATCAGGCGAAGGTGCTGGCGGCAGAACTGCTGGGGCAGCCTGCCGCCTTCCAGCCGGTCCAGACCGCGACCAAGCTGAAGGTCACCGGCTGCGACCTGTTCAGCGCCGGCGACTTCGCTGACGGCGAAGGGCGCGAGGATATCGTTTTCCGCGATCCGGGCCGGGGCATCTACAAGCGCCTGGTGCTGGAAGGTGACCGTCTGGTCGGCGCGGTCATGTATGGCGACACGGCAGACGGCAACTGGTTCTTCGGGCTGATCAAGGACCAGACCGATGTGTCAGAAATGCGCGAGACACTGATCTTCGGCCCGGCCTTTCAGGGCGGGGGTTCCGTGGACCCTATGGCGGCCGTTGCAGCATTGCCGCCTGACGCAGAGATCTGCGGCTGCAACGGCGTCTGCAAGGGCAAGATCATGGATGCGGTGCTGGGGGGCGCAGACAGCCTCGACAAGGTGCGCGCCACGACCAAGGCAAGCGCGTCCTGCGGGACCTGCACCGGTCTTGTCCAGCAGGTAATGGCCCTGACATTGGGGGGCGAGGTCCAGACCAAGGACTGCATGTGTGGCTGCACCGATCTGACGCATGAAGATGTGCGGCGGCTTATCAAGGCCAAGGGCCTGAAATCCATGCCTGCCGTCATGCAGGAATGCGGCTGGACGACGCCTGACGGCTGCGCGAAATGCCGCCCGGCGCTGAACTTCTATCTGCTTGCCGACTGGCCGCTGGATTACCGAGACGACCGGCAGGCGCGTTTCGTGAATGAACGCAATCACGCCAATATCCAGAAGGACGGCACCTATTCGGTGGTCCCGCGCATGTGGGGCGGCGTCACCACGCCCGCCGAATTGCGTGCCATCGCCGACGCGGCCGAGAAATACAACGTCCCCATGGTCAAGGTCACCGGCGGTCAGCGCATCGACCTGCTGGGCGTCCGCAAGGAGGACCTGCCCGCCATGTGGGCCGACCTGAACGACGCGGGCATGGTCAGTGGCCACGCCTATTCCAAGGGGCTGCGGACGGTGAAGACCTGCGTCGGCAAGGAGTTCTGCCGCTTTGGCACGCAGGACTCGACCGGCCTCGGCATAAGGCTGGAGAAACTGCTTTGGGGGTCGTGGACACCGCACAAGGTCAAGCTGGGCGTATCCGGCTGCCCGCGCAACTGCGCGGAAGCCACCTGCAAGGATGTCGGCATCGTCTGCGTGGACAGCGGCTATCAGATCAGCGTGTCCGGCGCGGCGGGGATGGAGGTCAAGGAGACCGAGGCGCTTGCCACCGTCGCCACCGAAGACGAGGCCGTCGAATGGACCGCCGCCTTCATCCAGCTTTACCGCGAGAATGCGCGCTATCTGGACCGGGCGTGGAAATGGACCGCGAAAGTCGGGCTCGACTGGGTGAAGGAACATCTTTCCGATGCGGAAAACCGGCGCGCCTTGAACGAACGCTTCGAACTCAGCCAGTCGGTCTATCGCCGCGACCCATGGGCCGAACACGCCAAACCCGGCGCCCGCGACGAATTCTCGCCGCTGGCCGATTTCCGACTGGAGGCCGCAGAATGACCAACTGGATCGACATCGCCGCATTGGACGACATCCCCCCGCAGGGCGCGCGACTGATCCGCACCCGCACCGGCTGCGTGGCGCTGTTCCGCACCCATGACGACCGGGTCTTCGCGCTGGATGACCGCTGCC
Source organism: Paracoccus denitrificans (assembly GCA_005768755.1). Taxonomy (GTDB): domain Bacteria; phylum Pseudomonadota; class Alphaproteobacteria; order Rhodobacterales; family Rhodobacteraceae; genus Paracoccus; species Paracoccus denitrificans_B. The sequence goes on from VAFL01000019.1 coordinate 16,564, forward strand.
CCCACAAGGGCGGGCCGCTGTCCGAAGGCATCGTTGCCGGCCACACCATCACCTGCCCGCTGCATAACTGGGTGTTCGACCTGAACACCGGCGCAGCCCAGGGTGCGGATGAAGGCAGCGTCACCACCTATCCCGCAAGGATCGAAAACGGCCGCGTCTTGGTCGGTTCCGAAATCATTGCCCGCCGTCAGGCCGCCTGAGAAGGAGCGAACCCATGTCATATGTCACCCCGAAAGACTTCGCCACGAAGATGATCGATGCGGGCGAATCCAAGGTTTTCATGTCCACCCGCGACACGATCATCCGCGCCTACATGGCCGGCGCGATCCTTGCGCTTGCGGCGGCCTTTGCGGTCACCGTCACTGTCAATACCGGCGACCCGTTGATCGGCGCGCTGCTGTTCCCGGTCGGCTTCTGCATGCTGTATCTGATGGGTTTCGATCTGCTGACCGGGGTCTTTACCCTTGTGCCCCTGGCGCTGCTGGACAAGCGCCGGGGCGTCACCTTGAACGGCGTGCTGCGCAACTGGGGGCTGGTCTTCACCGGCAACTTCCTGGGCGCGATGACGGTGGCGCTGTTCATGGCCATCATCGTCACCTTCGGCTTTTCCGAGGCTCCGAACGAGGTCGGCCAGAAGATCGGCCATATCGGCGAGGGGCGGACACTTGGCTACGCCGCCCACGGCGCGGCGGGGATGCTGACGCTGTTCGTGCGGGCGGTCATGTGCAACTGGATGGTCTCGACCGGGGTGATCGGCGCGATGATGTCGACATCCGTGTCCGGCAAGGTCATCGCCATGTGGATGCCGATCATGGTCTTTTTCTACATGGGGTTCGAACATTCGATCGTGAACATGTTCCTGTTCCCCTCGGGCCTGATGCTGGGCGGTGAATTCACCATCGCGGACTATCTGATCTGGAACGAGATCCCGACCGTGCTGGGCAACCTTGTCGGCGGTCTGACCTTCGTGGGCGCGATGATCTATGCCACCCATTACAAGACCGGACCGGATCGCCGCGACATCACGGTCAAGACCTTTGCCGCGCCGGATGCCGCGACTGTTCCGGCTGAATAACGCGGCCTGACTTGCACCACGGAATTGCCCGGCACGCCACTCGGCCGGGCATTTTCCCGGGCGTATCGGGACTTTCACGAAAGACGGTTTCATGGCACAGCCCCACCTGGAACGTTTCAGGGGCCGGCAATGCATAACGAAGTATTGGATACGATCAGCGCCTATATCTGGGCGCTTGATTACGGATCTGTCCTGGTCTTTGCGCTGACCGGCGCGCTTGTCGCCTCGCGCCAGCAGCTTGATATCATCGGCTTCATCTTCATGGCATCGCTGACCGCCGTTGGTGGCGGCACGCTGCGCGATCTGGTGCTGGGGCGCGCGCCGGTCTTCTGGGTCGCCCAGCCCGAGCTGATCGTCATCGCCGCCGGTGCTGCCGTTCTGGTCTTCTGGACCGCCCATCTTCTGGAAAGCCGCTATCGCTGGCTGCTATGGCTGGACGCGATTGCGCTTGGCGTGGCGGTCCCGGCGGGCGTCGGCGTTGCCATGGCGGGCGAATTTGGCCCGGTCATCATCGTCATGGCCGGGGTCATTACTGGCACGATGGGCGGGCTGATGCGGGACGTGGTCGGCAACGAAGTGCCGCTGATCCTGAAAGGCAGCGAACTTTACCTGACCTGCGCCTTTGGCGGCGCGGTCATCGCGCTGATGCTGGATATGATGGGCCCGCCGCGCCCCGCCGCATTGATCGGTGGCGGGCTGGCAACCTTCCTGCTGCGCGCCGGCACGCTGATCTGGGGGTGGAGCTTGCCCGTCTACAAGCCCCGCCCGCCACGCGACGGCGTCTGACCGGCCCTATTTTGCGTCGTCCAAATGCGCTTCGGGGTCGTGATCGACCTTGGCCGCGATGTCCTTTGTCCATGCCGATACCGCCGGCACGCGGCTGCGGTCGATGCGATGGGCGAATTTCTTCGCGACCTCCATCACCTCGCCCAGAAGCCCGTCCTCCAGCGTGATCGGGTTCAGGCCAAGTGCCAGAAACTGGTCGTTCTTTACGATCAGGTCGTTTTCGTCGGCTTCCTTGCGCGGGTTGGGCAGGTTCATGACCTTCGCGCCGGTTAACCGCGCGACAAGCGCAGCCAGATCGCGCACGCGGTGGGTTTCGGTCATCTGATTGAATATCTTGACGCGCTCGCCCGCCGCAGGGGCATCCGACAGCGCCAGTTCGATACAGCGCACGCAGTCCTGAATGTGAATGAAGGCACGGGTCTGCCCGCCTGATCCATGCACGGTCAGCGGATAATCGATGGCTGCCTGAATAAGAAAGCGGTTCAGGACGGTGCCGTAATCGCCATCATAATCGAAACGGTTGATCAGTTGTTCATGCCGCCGGGTCTGATCGGTATGGGTCCCCCAGACGATGCCCTGATGCAGATCCGTGATGCGCAGCCCGTCATTCTGAGCATAGAACTGGAACATGATCTGATCGAGGGATTTGGTCATGTGATAGACCGAGCCCGGTCGCGTCGGATACAGCACCTGCTGGGATTTCTTGCCCGTGGGCGTATCGATCTCGATATCCAGATAGCCCTCGGGGATGGGTGCGCCGACCGAGGAATAGCCGTAGACGCCCATCGTCCCCAGATGGACCAGATGCGCGTCAATCCCGGTTTCAACCAAGGCGGCCAGCACGTTATGTGTCGCATTGGTGTTATTGTTGACCGTGTAGACCTTGTGGCGATCAGACTTCATCGAATAGGGCGCGGCGCGCTGTTCGGCGAAATGGATCACGGCGTCGGGCTTTACGTCGATGAACCATTGCTTCAGGCGCTCGAACTCGGCTGACAGGTCGAGCAGGTGGAACTGGATCGGGTTGCCGCTTTCCTGCTTCCAGATCCGGCAGCGTTCCTGGATGGAATCCATGGGCGTCAGCGACTGCACGCCCAGTTCAGCGTCGATCCAGCGACGCGAAAGATTGTCGATGATATGGACCTCGTGCCCGAGGCCGGACAGGTGAAGTGAGGTCGGCCAGCCGACAAATCCGTCGCCACCAAGAACCGCAATACGCATGAAGCTGCCTTTCCTTACCGCAACCGCCGGCCGTCCGGGCCGGGGCCGGTGCTGTCATTCGCACCGATGAGTAAACGGCACCTATCATTGCCGCAAGACAGATCTGTGACAGTCTGGTGGCAGGGCGGATTGGCGCCGGATCAGTGACCTAGCAGCAAAACATGGACAAACCCGGGCCCATGCGCGCCGCGTACGAAATATCCTTCGATATCCGTCGTCCCGGAGGAGCCGGTGATCAGGACGGAATTGCGCGGGCGCATCGCGGCATAGGGCGCGTAATCGTCAAGAAACGGCAGAATTTTCCTTGCTTCGACAACGACCAGCCAATGACGCGGCAGCATGGCGTTCAGGATCGGCTGATCGGGTGCGGAATGGATCACCACCGATCCGGTTTCGGCAATGCCCCATCCCGCCACACTGATCGCAGCAGTCTCATCCGGGGCGCAGGGGCTGTGTGTCTCGATCCCGGCAACGTGCAGCCCTAGCAGGCGCGGATCCGCGCTGACGGCCAGCCGGTGCGGCAATTGGTGCTGATCCAGATAGGCGCGCGCGGCCTGCGGAACCGCGTCCCAACCCGTCACCAGATCCAGCGTCACGCCAAGCGCGGGATTTGCGCATTTGGCAATGAACGCCGAGACCGGATCAGGGTCCGCCAGCATCGGCCTTATCTCATCAAGATTGGCAAGCAGCGCGCCGGCATCGGCGCTGATTTCCTGGGCGCTGCGGCGCGGCAGGGTGCCGCCCTGCCCCTGTGTCAGCCCCTTCTGCACCGCCGCTAGAATGTCTTCGCGCGCACTCATTCCGGGCCACCATTTCCATATTTGCGATGCTGAGACATGAAGCTTCTTGCCGCCGGTGCGGGCAGATCGCGGGTATCCGTCCAACCGCCAGCCAGGGGCATCCGCCTGATCCAGCCACCCCGCCCGAACAGACGCATCACCGGCAGCGCCAGCCGCGTGCCGAGGTGATAAAGCCAAGGCCTTCGCGCCGCGAAGCCCCAGACCCCCAGCCCCATCCGGATCGGGCCGACGACCTGCTGGCTGTCCCATGACCGGACTCGCCACGCCTTCAACAGGGTCTTCAGCGGGATGCGGACCGGGCAGACCTCCTCGCACCGGCCATTCATCGTGCAGGCATGCGGCAGGTCACTGCTTTTCGCCAGCCCGTCCAGCACGGGCGTCAGCACCGCCCCCATCGGTCCGGGATATGTGCCGCCATAGGCATGCCCGCCAATCTGACGATAGACGACGCAATGGTTCATGCATGCCCCGCAGCGGATGCAGCGCAGCATCTGTCGGAATTCGTCGCCCACCATGCGGCTTCGCCCGTTATCGACCAGCACGATGTGCATTTCCTCGGGCCCGTCAGCATCGCCGGGCCGCTTGGGTCCGCAATGAAAGGTCGTGTATTGGGTGACCTCGCCGCCGGTTGCAGATCGCACCAGCAACCGCAGCAGCGCCATCGCGTGACCGGTCGAAGGGACAAGCTTTTCGATCCCGGCCGTGACGATATGGACGCGCGGCGGTGTCGTTGACAACTCGGCATTACCTTCGTTCGTGACCGTGCAGGTCGCGCCCGTATCCGCAATCAGGAAATTCGCGCCCGAGATACCCACATCGGCGGCCATGAACTTCTCGCGCAGGACCCTTCGGGCCGAGGCAACCATCGACGCCGGATCATCGGCATCGGGCGGTGGATGGTGATCCTTGAAGAACAGTTCGGCCACGTCTTCGCGGGTGCGGTGCATGGCAGGCCAGATGATATGGCTGGGTCGTTCATGGGCGAGCTGGATGATATGTTCAGCCAGATCCGTCTCGACCCGCTCGATCCCAGCATCTTCCAATGCATGCGGCAGGCCGATCTCCTCTCCCAGCATGGATTTGGCGCGGGTGACGAGTTTTGCGTCGGCGTCCTTGCAGATCCCGGTCACAATCGCTGCGGCCTCGGCAGCGTCACGCGCCCAGTGGACCCGCGCACCGGCTTGGGTCGCGTTGCGTTCAAATTCGATAAGGTAGTGATCAAGATTGGCGATGACGTGATCCTTGATCGCCGCGCCGCGCGCCCTGGCTGCCTGGAACTCCGGAAAGGCACCGACTGCTGCCGCGCGCTTTGTTTCGGCGGTGCCCGTGGTGCGGTCTATGGCGGTCTTCAGGTTTGGATCCGCCAAAGCGTCATGGGCGCGTTTCTTGAAACTTTCGGCGGATTGTGGCGCACTCATTTCGCATCTTCCCCGATTGCCGGCGCGTCAGCCATGCCTGCCAGCACCTCGGCGACATGGTAACAGCGGGTTGTTGCCCCTTCCCGGTGCAGGCGACCGGCCATGTTCATCAGACAACCAAGATCGCCCGCCAGCAGAAGATCGGCGCCCGTGGCTGCGATATTGGCCGTCTTCTCGCTGACGATGGCGGTCGATATCTCGGGATATTTCACGCAGAACGTGCCCCCGAAACCGCAGCAGACATTTGCACCCTCAAGCGGGCGCATCTCCAGCCCCTCGACGTCCTCCAGAAGCGCGCGCGGCTGCGTCTGGATCCCCAACTCGCGCAATCCCGAACAGCTGTCATGATAGGTGGCCGTGCCCTCCAGCCGGACACCATCGGGTGACCAACCAATCACGTCGTGCAAAAAACCGACTATTTCAAATGACTTGGCTGCCAGATCTGTTGCACGCCTTCGCCAGTCTGCATCCGCAAACAGGCTGGGATAGGACCGGATCTGGCCGATGCAGGACCCCGATGGCCCGACCAGGTAATCAAATTCTTCAAACGCGGTGATGACCTGACGTGCCAGCAGCATCGCGCCATGCTTGTCGCCGCTGTTGCCGGCAGGCTGGCCGCAACAGGTCTGGGCGCGCGGCACCGTTACATCGCAACCGGCATCCTGCAGCAGCTTCAGCGTCGCCCATGCGACCTGCGGGCGCATGGCATCGACAAGGCACGTCACGAAAAGACCGACTTTGGGCGGATTTCTCATCTGGCTTCCCCCGGGCTCGACATGGGAAGCCTGCCGGAAAATGACGCGACGTTCAACGGCCCCTGATCGCCTGCCTCAAAGATCGAGTCTGCGCCGGTCACCGTCCGCAAACCGGCGCAGCACGGCGGGATAAAGACGATGCTCCTGCACAAGCACGCGTGCGGCAAGCGAGTCAGGTGTGTCACCTGACCGCACCGGCACTTTTACCTGACCAAGGATCGGTCCCGCATCCAGATCGGCTGTCACTTCGTGAACCGTAGCACCAGCTTCGCTGTCGCCCGCCTCGATCGCACGGGCATGCGTGTGCAGTCCGGGATATTTCGGCAGCAGAGAGGGATGTATGTTCAGCATTCGCCCCTCGTAATGTCGCACGAAATCCGAAGTCAGGATGCGCATGAAACCGGCCAGCAGAATGATGTCGGGCCTGACCGCGTCCAGATGGCTGATCAGCTCGGCCTCGAAAGCCGCCCGGTCTTCGCCGTGGATACGGTGATCGACGGCGAAGACCGGCACGCCCATGGCCCTGGCCTTCGAAAGTCCACCGGCCGCCGGATCGTTCGAGCCGACCAGAACCGGGCGCGCGGGGTGATCGCCGGTCATGCTTTCGACCAGCTTCACCATGTTCGATCCCCCGCCCGAGATCAGGATGGCCGCGCGCTTCACGCCAGTTCGCCACGATAGCGGATACCCGCTCCTTCGGTGACTTCCCCCAGTCGGGACACGGTTTCACCCGCCTCGGTCAAAAGACGCGCCAGATCGTCGGCCTTTTCAGCAGCCACCACAAGCACCATGCCGATGCCGCTGTTGAAGGTCTTCAGCATTTCCGGCGTGGTGATGCCACCGGCCCGGGCCAGCCATTTGAAGACCTGCGGCAGGGACCAACTGGAAAGGTCGATATCCGCGCCCAGCCCATCAGGCAGGATGCGCGGCAGGTTCTCTGTCAGACCGCCGCCCGTGATATGGGCCAGCCCATGCACCCCGCCCGCACGGATCGCCGCAAGAACCGGCATGACATAAAGCCGCGTCGGGACCAGAAGCGCGCGGCCAAGTGGCCCATCTGCGAAAGGGGCCGCATCGGCCCAGTTCAGCCCCGATGCCTCGACCACCTTGCGCACCAGCGAATAACCGTTTGAATGCACGCCGTCTGAAGCGAGGCCCAGCAGCACATCACCCTTCGACACGCCCCGCGGCAGCTCGGCGCCGCGCTCGACCGCGCCGACGGCAAAGCCGGCCAGATCAAAATCGCCGTCATGATACATGCCGGGCATTTCTGCCGTTTCGCCGCCAATCAGCGCGCAACCAGAGCGGCGGCAACCTTCGGCTATGCCGTTGATGACGCGTGCCCCCTCGTCCACCGACAGCTTTCCGGTGGCAAAGTAATCCAGGAAAAACAGTGGTTCAGCACCCTGGCAGACCAGATCGTTGACACACATCGCGACCAGATCGATCCCCAGTCCGTCCAGTTCCCCCGTGTCGATGCCGATGCGCAGCTTGGTACCCACGCCGTCGGTCGCGGCAACCAGCACAGGATCGCGATATCCCGCGGCCTTCACATCGAACAGGGCACCGAAACCGCCAAGACCCGACATGACGCCGGGCCGCTTCGTCGCAGCTGCAGCCGGCTTGATCCGCTCAACCAGTTCATTGCCAGCATCGATGTCGACGCCCGCATCCGCATAGGAAAGACCGTTCTTGCCCTGGACCATTGCCATCCCTTTCGTGACGTTGCCCCCCGATAACGCAGGGTCGTCGCGCAGGCAATCCGGCACTCTGGCAAATCTCTGATCGGTGCGCGATTGGCCTCCTGACAGTTGCCCCACATCGTCAGGATCGACTGGCCAGCAACGTTCAAGGGTCGACGACATGCCGCAGACATCGGCTGACGAGTTCAGCGAATAAGGCCACGGCCAGATCTTCCGATGCCGATTCGGCGCGGCGGCGCTTGACCATCGGCTGGCTGGTGACTACTCACTCTGTTGTCGGATGGGCCTGTAGCTCAACGGTTAGAGCAGGGCGCTCATAACGCCTTGGTTGGGGGTTCAAATCCCTCCGGGCCTACCAAACGACATTTTCATTGCTTTTGCGACATCTCTGATCCTGCATCGCCCTAACAAAACGGTTCGCAATTTGTACCCTGTCGACCAGCCGGCGTGTCAGCCGGATCGGCGTTCAAGGCGGATCATGAATGATTCAGTCCGGCACAACCGCGCGCCGCGTCGCGGCTGCGGCCAATGCCTCCCAAAGTGATCCCGCGGCCGAGCGGATTCCCAGAAAACTGATCCGGTCCGTCCGTCGGCGGATCACGAAAACAGACATGTGGTGCAATCCGGTCCGTGTCACCGAACCGGGCGCGAAGGCGCTGATATCGATATTCACCAGTTTCTCCAGCACCGCCAGCAGATCGATTTCCGGTCCCTCCAGATCGAACGCGACAAAGCCGTCTGTCTGCTCGGTCACGGCGCAACCCGGCGCGTCCTGCGCAAGCATGGCGGCGACATCACGACCCGCCTGATCTGGAAATTCCACCATCCATTGATCAGGCCCGATCCAGAATGCAGCAACTCCCTTACCCTCGACCCATTGCCCCGGCCCCGGCAGGTCCAGACCGGGGCGCACAGGAACATGGCCCTTGCCAATTGACAACGAAGCAAGGCCAAGTCGGGGATTTTCCGACAGGGTCATCTTGCCAAATCGCACGCAACGCCCGCTGGCCGAGCCCAGGGCGCAAAGGGGCGAAAGATCAGTCACGCAAGCGTCCTCCGTCCGGGTCGATGAATTGGGGCGAAACCACGCGAAGGCGTGTGACCTGCTGCTGCAACGGGTTCGCAGCCACGATCATCTCACCCAGTCTGTCCGCGCCATTTTCCAGAAAGCCCAAGCCTATGGCACTGCCGACATGGGGTGAATAACAAGCCGAGCTGATCCAGCCCTGATCGTTAAGCGTGTCTTGTGGCAGGCCCTCCGTGAACAGGTGGGCCCCGGCTGTGACCGGATCGGCAGGGACGACGGGTTGCAGCCCGACCAGCAGGCGGGTGTCATTCACCAGGCCATCGCGTCGCGACATCACCGCGCCAATGCAATCCTTCTTCGTGCTGACCATCCGACCCAGACCCAGCATCCGGGCGGTCGTCTGACCATTTATTTCATTTCCGGCCGCATGACCTTTTTCGATGCGCAGGACGCCTAGCGCCTCGGTCCCGTAAGGTGTGACGCCCAGATCGGTGCCCAGTTCGATCAACCGCGTCATCAATGCGTTGCAATAACGCGCCGGTACGGCGATTTCATAGGCCAGCTCGCCCGAAAATGAGATCCTGAACAGCCGCGCGCGCAGCCCTCCGCACACTGTCAGCGGGGCGCAGGACATGAAGGGAAATGACGCATTGGACAAATCAAATCCGTCGACGATGCGTTGCAGCAATGCCCGCGAACGGGGTCCGGCGACTGCCAGTTGCGCCCAGGCATCCGTGGTCGAGATCAGATGCACATCCAGCTCTGGCCACAGGCATTGGCGGCAAAACTCCAGATGCCGATAGATAGCGCCGGCATTGGCGGTCGTTGTGGTCACGACATAGTGGGTGTCACCCAGACGGGCACAGGTGCCATCGTCCCAGACAAAGCCATCCTCTCGCAGCATCAGCCCATAGCGCACCCGCCCCTGCTGCAGGCTTGCCATCCCGTTGGCATAGACCCGATCAAGAAATGCGCTGGCGTCGCGCCCCTGTACGTCGATCTTGCCAAGCGTGGTCACATCGCAGACGCCGACGCCGGCCCGCACCGCCAAAACTTCCCGGTCAACCGTTTCGCGCCAGTGGTTTTGGCCTGGGCGCGGAAAATATTGCGCGCGTATCCACGGCCCGGCCTCTGTGAAGACCGCGCCCTGCGCCGTGGCGAACTGATGGCTGGGGGTCAGGCGCGTGGGCCGAAAATGGGTGCCGGTGTCGCCACCGCCAAGCGTGGACAAAGCGACTGGCGTGTAAGGCGGACGGAAAATCGTGGTCCCGGTTTCACCCATGCCCTGCCCGGTCATTGAGGCCATCAGCGCAATGGTCGTCACATTCGAGGTCTTGCCCTGATCCGTGGCCATTCCAAGCGTCGTCCAGCGTTTCACGTGCTCCACCGGGCGCATGTTTTCCTGATGCGCTAGCATGATGTCCTTGACGGTAACGTCGTTCTGAAAATCGACCCAGGCGCGCCTGCGGCCGGGCACATGCCAGAACGGCTGTGGGTCAGTGGACATGTCCTCTGCCCGGGGTAGATCCGGAAAGCGGGCCGTAATCCCCAGATCCTGAAGTGCGGTGATTGCCGCGTGCGCGCCGGAAACCAATGCCTGCGCCGTTGTCCCTTCCCCCGCCGCCGCGCCGGCACATTCAAGACCCGGCGGGCCGTTCTTGCCAGCCAGAAAGATGTGCCGCGACTGATCCCAGACCGGACGCCCCCTGTGATGGGATGCGATCTGTATGTTCGGGTTCCAGCCGCCCGCGACACCGAGCGCGCCACAATCGATCCATTCGCGGGACGTATCCGTCTGCACCTCGATCCGACGCAGCGCCAGGCGGCCGCGGCTGCCCGTCACACGACCGCCCGCGATCACCCGAAAACCGCTTTCCGGCACATCGGCACGGGTGTCGATGACGGCCGCGATGTCGATGCCCTTGGCGGCCAGATCCCGCGCTGTCCGATGCCCGTCATCATTATTCGTGAAAATCGCCACGCGATCCGCGGGGCTGACGGCATAGCGGTTCGCGAAGGTCCGCATGGCACCCGACAGCATGATGCCGGGCCGGTCGTTATCGGCAAACGGGATATGACGCTCGGTCGCGCCAGCGGCCAGGATCGCGCGTTTGGCAGTGATCCGCCACAAGGTCTGGCGCGGGCGACCAGCAGGATTGCCGAAATGATCCGCGACCCGTTCCACCGCGCCGTAGACACCATGATCGAAAGCGCCCCAGATGGTCGTGCGGCGCATCACGCGCAGGTTGGGCAAGCCGGAAAATTCGTCTTCCAACCCGGCGATCCAGTCCGTCGCCGGCATTTCCAGCGGATCGCGTTCTGCCAGAAGCCTGCCGCCCAGCCGAAAGTCCTCATCGGCCAGAATGACATTTGCGCCTGACCGTGCCGCCGTCAGGGCCGCCGAAAGTCCCGCCGGGCCGGCCCCGATCACCAGCAGGTCGCAATGGCGAAACCCCGCATCGTAATCGTCGGGATCGGGCAGACCCGACAAGCGACCAAGCCCGGCCGCGCGGCGGATCAGCGGCTCATACAGCTTTTCCCAGAATGCCTTCGGCCACATGAAGGTCTTGTAATAGAAGCCGGCGGACAGGAACGGCGACAACAGATCGTTGACGGCCAGCAGGTCACGGTTCAGCGGACCCAGATGGTTCTGGCTGCGGGCCTGCAGGCCATCGAACAGTTCTGTTACGGTTGCACGCGTATTCGGTTCCAGCCGCGCGCCGTCGTGCAGTTCGACCAGGGCGTTCGGCTCTTCCGAGCCGGCGGTCAGGATGCCGCGCGGGCGATGATACTTGAAGCTGCGCCCGACCAGCAGGACATCATTGGCCAGCAGGGCGGATGCCAGCGTATCGCCCGGATGTCCCTGAAGGGTTCGGCCGTTAAAGCCGAAACTCAAGCCGCTGCTGCGGTCGATCAGGCCGCCAGAAAGGCGGCTCATCGTGACTGACCCTTCAGGTTGCGGGCCAGTTCGGCGCCAACGATCTCGTGGGTGACCGTGTTGCGCGTCACCACCAGCCAGCTGTGGTCCCCTTGTTCATGAAACCAAAGCTCTTTGTGCAGGCCAGCGGGGTTGTCGCGCAGATGCACATATTCATGGAAGCGGTCCGCCGCGTCCGGCGCCATGCCATCGGGGCGATCAAGCAGCGACGCATCGCCCAGACAGGTAAATTCAGACGCATCGCGAAGGCCAAGAAGCGGGTGCGGGATCAGCATGTCGTCCTCAATGCAGGTTCGGCGTGGCGCCCACGCCCTTTTCGTCGATGGGATAGCCGCGCGCGAACCGGTCCAGCCGCATCAGCCGCGTGGTGTCATGGGGGCTGTCGGTGGCGATCAGATGCGCAAAGGCATAGCCGCTGGCAGGCGTCGCCTTGAACCCGCCATAGCACCAGCCGGCATTCAGATAGAGCCCATCGACCGGTGTCCGGTCGATGATGGGAGAGCCGTCCATCGACATGTCCATGATCCCGCCCCACAGCCGCAGCAGCCGCGCCCGCCCGATCATCGGCATCAAGGCCAGCCCGCCCTGGGCCACATCCTCGATCGTGGCCAGATTTCCGCGCTGCGCGTAGGAATTGTAGCCGTCGATATCGCCGCCGAAGACCAACCCGCCCTTGTCGGATTGGCTGATATAGAAATGACCGGCGCCAAATGTGATGACGCCGTCGATCACCGGCTTCAGTCCCTCGGTCACGAAGGCCTGAAGGACATGGCTTTCGATGGGCAGCCGCATCCCCGCCATCGCCATCACCTGCCCCGAGGAGCCCGCGACCGCCACCCCAAGCTTGCGCGCACCGATATATCCGCGCGTCGTATCGACCCCGCGAACACGGTTGTTTTCGATCCGGATGCCAGTGACCTCGCAATTCTGGATCAGATCCACCCCGGCACGATCCGCGCCACGCGCATAGCCCCAGGCCACGCCGTCATGGCGCGCAGTTCCGGCGCGGCGCTGCAACACGCCGCCCTTGATGGGAAAACGGGCATTGTCGAAGTTAAGCCAGGGATACATGGCGCGCACCCCGGCCTGATCAAGCAATTCGGCATCTGCCCCGGCGAGGATCATCGCATTGCCACGCCTGCGCGCCGCGTCGCGCTGTGCGTCCGTGTGGATCAGGTTCAGGATGCCGCGCTGGCTGACCATGGCGTTGAAGTTCAGCTCCTGCTCCAGGCTCTCCCACAGCGTCATGGAGAATTCATAGAAAGGCTGGTTTCCCGGCAGCAGGTAATTGGATCGGATAATCGTCGTGTTGCGACCGATATTGCCCGAACCAAGCCACCCCTTCTCCAGCACTGCGATCCGCGACTGTCGAAACGCTTTCGCAAGATAATAGGCCGTTGCCAGCCCATGCCCGCCGCCGCCGACGATGACATAATCATAAGCTGGCTGGGGATCGGGATTGCGCCAAAGTGGCTTCCAGCCTTTGTGGCCACGCAGGGCTTCGGCAACGACCCTGAAACCTGAATATCGCAAGGATGCCCCCTGATCTGACGACGGCCTGCATCAAGATAGCGCGGATTCAGGGACGCACTTGATCTTGCTGGCCATGATCTTGTCCGCCACGGACATTCGGGTAAAGTCACGTCCGTCCAGCTTGCATTGTCTACCCATGCCCACGCCCATTCGTATCGGCTTCATCCTTGTCCCCGGCTATTCGCTGATGTCGATGGCCGCTGCGGTCGAGCCGCTGCGCGCCGCGAACCTGCTGGCCGGGCGCGTCCTGTATGATGTGCGCCACCTGTCGACGTCCGGCGGCTTTGTCGCGTCGACCTCGGGCGGTGGGTTTCAGACGGAACCGGTTTCGCAGGCCAGACAGCTGGACCTTGCGCTGATCGTGGCAGGTGGAAACCCGATCCAGCACCGCGACACCGAATTGATGCGGGCGCTGCGCACACTTGCGCAGAAATGGCGCATTCCGCTTGGCGGCATTTCAGGCGGTGCCGCAATCCTTGCACGGGCCGGACTGATGGAGGGGCGGCGCTTCACGTTGCACTGGGCGCATATCGACGCCCTGTCAGAGCTGATGCCCAACCTGCTGATCGAGCGCGCGTTATTCGTCATCGACCGTGACCGGCACAGCTGCGCAGGCGGGATCGCCGCCCTCGACATGATGTGCGCCAATATAGCGCGCGACCATGGCCCGACCTTCGCGCGTGAGGTCGCGGACTGGTTCATTCACACCCGCCCGCGCCTGGCAGACGAGCCGCAGCTGTCCCCGACCGCCGCGCGTTTCGGTCTGCGTCATCCGACGCTGGTCCGCGCCGTTGATCTGATGTTCGCCAATCTGGCCGATCCGCTTTCACCATCCGACATCGCACGCGCCGTCGGGTCCAGCCAACGTCAGCTTGGCCGGTTGTTCAATGCCGAACTGGGCCAACCGTTATCGGCCTTCTATCGGCACATGCGATTGAAGAAGGCCGATGAGTTGATCCTGCAAAGCGGGCTTTCAATGCTGGACATCTCTCTGCTTACGGGATTTGGCAGCGCTGCGCATTTTTCGCGCGCCTATGCCGCAAAATTCGGCATCTCGCCAACCGCCCGACGCAGGGGTTGATCCTTCGCCTAACAGCGCCATCACTTCATTGACAGCCGAAGCCGCCGGCCTAGGCTGCACGTTGTCCACAACGGGGGAGGCAAACCTTGAAGACCAATATCCGAACACTGTTCTGCTGCATGGGTGCGACGCTGCTGCCCTCGCACTCGCTGGCCGCGGATGTCAGCCCGACAGCCCCTGAAGTCGAATGCCACGCCGAAATTCCACGCGTTTCAAAGGATGAGGCCTGGCCCGGCTATCTGGTCACCGAAAATGGCGCCGAAACCTGCATTCCTTTCACACCGACCGGGCTTCTGCCGCTAGAAGGCAATCAGGGCGATTTCTATATCGAGGAATTTACCGATCAGAAGGTCCGCGATGCCTGGGAAGCGTGCAAGGCCGAAGGTCCCGCCTGTCTTGATGCACAGGCCGAAATCATCAGCGGCCAGGGTGGCGAGAATGTCTTCAGAAACACCGGTGCAGTCGATCCGAACGGCCTGATCGACCCGCTGGCCGATGATGTCGATCTGACCCGGATTCGCCGACCGGCCTATTTTGGTGCCGCACCCTATAACGAGGCGATCGCCGAGGTCGAAGACCGCACCTATACGGTCGAGGTTACCGTTGCGTCGGAACCGAACGAACACGAATTCATGGACGTTCCCGCCGACAAGACATGGGGCCTGCGCGGCTGGTACATCGAGGGCGCTGGCGTGGAAAACGCAGCCGGAGAGACCGAGCGTGCCCTTGTCATCATGATCGCGGGACGCACGATCGAAACCACCGCGATGCAGCATCCCGACGATGTGCTGTTCACCCGCAATGCCGAAACCGGCATTTATGAAGACGTCACCTATCCGACCGAGCGTTCAGAGAAATGGGGCACGCCGGCTTGGCGTGGCTATCTTCTTGCGCTGAACCGCGCGGGCTTCGACGTGCTGACACTGGACAAGCGCGGGCATGGGATCTCGGGCGGGCTGAATGCCAGCAACAACGCATTGATGGCGCGCGACCTGTTCACCGCATTGCAGGAATTCGACAGTGGCGAAGGGCTGCGGCTTCTGGCCCCCGACGGCACGCTGTTGGCGGGCTCGGATGCGGCGGGTGTGTTGCTTGGGGGTCGGCCATCGTCCGAGATACCGCTGATCCTTGCGGGACCATCCCAGGGCTCCATGGTGGTGGCCTTCGCGATGCACGATGCCTTCGTCGGCGATTGCAGCTTCGATGCCGCAACAACCGAATGCGGACCGAGGCCCGATGTGAGTATAAAGGCCGCCATGCTGCTTGCTGAATTCGCCAAGGGCCCCGGCTATGCCCCGGCGCGAGTCATCCGCGAAGGCGCGTTCCGCAGCGACCGTCATATTGCCTATCTGCCAACCAGCGAGATCATGGAGCATATCGGCGAATGGCCTGCGACCTTCATTGGTCGCGGACTGTGGGATGTTTCCGGCGGGCTTGAGGGCACGCTGGACCTTTATGACCGCGCCAGTGCGCCGAAAGAACTGGTGGTCGTTCGCGGCCCGCATTCCGAAGTGGAATATGGGGCTGAAAACATCGCCTATATGCAAGATCGAATGGTCGCCTTCGCGACGGCGGTTATGAAAGGTCAGGACGCAATTCCGGGGGCCGCTGAATTTGGCGACCTGCGCGACTTGGTCCTGTCGGCCCCCTCCGATTGGGCGCCGTCCAGTCGACCAACGCAATAGCTTTGGCACAGGCGGCGGGCGTTCGCTTCGCCGCCTGTCAGCCCTGCTGGCTGCGCTCTGCCCCCATCAATCGGGGCAGATTTCCAAAGCCCCCGATCAAGCCAAAGATCAGCGCCGACAATGCCACAAACAGAACCGAGACCACGGCAAGGATCGGCGTGTATCCATAACGCAATGCGTTGAAAATCTTGACCGGCAGTGTTTCCACCGTAAACCCCGCAACCATGTAAGCGATGATATATTCGTTAAGGCTGAGGACGAAGGCGAAAGCATAGCCAGATACGATATAGGGCAACAGCAGTGGCAGGATAACCGTGCGCATCACGACCCACCGGTTCGCACCCATGACACGGGCGGATTCGATCAGTGCGCGGTCGATCCCGCGCAGGCCCAGTGAGATCGTCACAAGGGGCAGTGTGACCAGAAAAATCCCGTGCGAGATGATCGTGGCCCAGATCTGGCCATAACCGCCGAATGTCATCCAGAAGATCATGAACCCAAGTGCCGAGATCACGGGCGGCAACGCAAAAGGCGCAAGCCCCATGCCCGTCAGTAATTGGGCGACGGGCCCCCTCCGCTCCCACACGAACAGCGCCAGTGGCAGCGCGATGGCGACCGAAAGCGCCGCCGCAGAAACTGCAATGGTCAACGAATGGCGCAGCGGCACCAGCCATTCCGGGTCCGAGAACAGACGGGCGTACCAGTGCAGCGACGGCTCGACCGGGGGAAAACGCAGCGTTTGCGGCCCGTTCAGCGATACCGCCGCGACCACGATCAGCGGCAGGACCAACAGCGCCAGAACGGTGGCGATATAGACCAGTTTCAACGCCCTGCTCATGCTGCGGCCCCCCTATCCCGTCCAGCCAGAGACGCAAGTCCCACAAGCGCCAATGCCACCAGCATCAGGAAGACCGACATGGCGGCGGCAAATGGCAGGTTCGACTGATAGACCGCCTGATCGGTAATGTGGACCGACAGGGTCCAGTCCTCGGACCGTCCCAGAAGCTGCGGCAGCAGATAGGACCCAAGGGTGAAAACGAAGACCAGAATGAAGGCGCCAGTGATGGCACCGCGCAGATTGGGCAGGATCACACCGAAAAATGCGCGCGGACCGGATGCGCCCATGACGCGCGCAGCCTCGACAATCTCGGGATCAAGCCGGGAAACGGGCGGATAAAGCACCAGCACGGCGAAGGGAAAGCCGATATAGCACAGCCCCGCGATCAGCGCGAAAAGCGACGGCGTATAGGCCTGGGGCGCGTCCGTCAGGCCCAGCCAGACGAACAGATTGCTGATGCCCGCAGTCTGCGAAAGCAGGGTCGAAAGCGCAAAGCCGATAATGACCTCGGACAGGGCCAGCACGGACAGCAGCACGACCAACACGACAGTCTGGATGCGGTTGCTCATGCTTGCCAGAAAGACCGTGAAGGGAAAGGCAATCACCACGCAGATCACTGCCGCCGTCAGCGAAACGCCAAGCGAGACTGCCATGACCTTGGCGAAGAAGCCGGTCATGAAGCGGGCATAGCTGTCCAGCTCAAACCCCCATTCATAAAAGCCACTGGGATCGCGATGGGCGACGGAAACCGCCAGCATGATGCCAAAGGGAACAAGGAAGAACAGCCCCAGCATCGCTGCCGGCCACAGGCCCAGCCAGCGCGGGGTCGCGGTTTCGGGAACGATCGCGGTCATTGGACGACAACCCGCTGACCGGACCGGAAGCTTAGCCCGACACGGTCGCCCGCACGCAGATCGGTCGGGCCATCCTGCGGAAGGTTCGCGGTGATGTCGTGATCGCCTGCCCGCAAGATCGCCTGACGGCTTTCACCCAGATCGCGCAGGAATGTGACCTGGGCGGGGATACCCTGATCCGGGGCGCCGATCATCACGTGATCGGGGCGCACCGAAAGTTGCGCCGGTCCCGCGCTTACGCCGACCCGGTCGCCTTCGGCCACGGTCATGTCGTGACCAAGCGCCGTGATCACACCGTCTGCGACGGTGCATGGGATCAGGTTGGTGGTGCCGATAAAGCCCGCCACAAAGGCATTGGCCGGATTGTGATACACCTCCATCGGGGCGCCCGCCTGCTGGATGACGCCGTCTTTCATGACGATGACCAGATCGGCCATGGTCAGCGCCTCTTTCTGATCGTGGGTTACGACGATCGTGGTGACGCCCAGGCTTTGCTGGATCTGTCGCAACTCGATCTGCATGTGCTCGCGCAGCGAGGCATCCAGCGCCGAAAGCGGTTCATCCAGCAGGAAGACCTGCGGATTGATGGCAAGGCCCCGCGCGATCGCGACGCGCTGACGCTGGCCGCCGGACAGTTGGTGAATGCGGCGCGCGCCCATGCCAGACAACTGGACAAGATCCAACAGTTCCGCTGCACGCGCCGCCCGTTCCGCCTTGCCAAGCCCGCGGATCGCCAGCGGATAAGTGATGTTGTCGGCGACGTTCAGATGCGGGAACAGCGCCAGCGACTGGAACACCATGCCCATGCCGCGCTTGTGCGTGGCCAGATCGGTCTGGTCTTCGCCGCCCACGAACACCCGTCCGTTGGTAGGCGTTTCCAGACCGGCAATCACGCGCAGAAGCGTCGTCTTCCCACAGCCCGACGGCCCCAGGAGACAGACGAACCTGCCATTCGGAATATCGATCGAAACATTGTCGAGCGCCTTGAACGTGCCGAAATTCTTCGACAGCCCGTCGATCCGCAATTCGGTCATCAGACCCTCACTTGATTGATGCGCGCGGCGGCAGGTCTTGCCGCCGCGCCAAAGGGCTTAGCCGGTGATCTGCTCGGACCATTGCTGGTTGATCCAGTCGCCGCGATCGACATAGATGTCATATTTCGGCAGGATCGGGGTCTTGTCCGATGATACGGCGGCAAATTCCTCATCCGTCAGATCGGTCAGGTCACGCGCCACGGTGGGCGCGGTGCCGACCATGCGCGACAGCGTCGCCTGAATGGCTGGCTGGGCCATGTAGTCAATGAAGACCTGCGCCTGATCCAGCATCTGCGACGCGCGCGATACCACCCATGACCCACTGTCCAGAACGGCGCCTTCATCCGGGAATGTCGACCGCACGGGCTTGCCCTGCGACGCGGCCAGCCCGGTTACATCGTGATAGTATTGCCCCATCGGGATCTCGCCGGTTTCAAGCGCCTGCTGGAACTGCCCTTCATCACGCCACCAAAGGCGGACATTCGGCTTCACCTCTGCCAGCTTGGTCAGCACCTGCTGGATGCCCTCCTCGGTCGCAAGGATATCAGTGCCGTCGAAGAAGGTCGTTGCCGTGATCTCCAACAGGAAAGAGTTCGAGGCCAGCGACATCAACCCGATCTTGTCGGCATTGGCGCTGTCCCAGAACGCCTGCCACGAGGTCGGGGCTTCGGTGAAAGCGTCGCTGTTCGTGACAAGGGTGATATACCAACTGACCGCGCCGGTGCCATTCAGGCTGCCATCCTCGTAGCGGTGCACGAAATGATCGGGCAGATTGGCGACATTGGGCATCTTTGCTTCATCAAGTTTTGCCCACAACTCTGACCGTTCGCCCTTGATGCGGCCCACCTGCGCCATCATCGACACATCGGCAGGTGCCTGCCGCGCACGGGCGGCTTGCTGAAGCTGGACCAGCCAGGCCTCTCCGGTCGGCTCGCCGATGCTTTCGACGTTGATGCCGGTGGCGGCAGTGAAATCGGGATAGATGTGCTTGTCGAAGCTTTCCTGGAAGTAGCCGCCATAGGTCCCGACCTTCAGCGCCGCATCCTGCGCGCGCAGGATCGCGGGCATGGACAACACTGCCGCACCAGCCGCGCCGGCCTTCAGAAGTTCACGTCTTTTCATTTTATTGCTCCCCTTTTTCCAAGTGTTTATCGGCCTTGCGGGACGCCCGGAAGCGCGCAAAGCATTTCGTAAAGGAAATTCGCCGCAATCACGGCGGTATTTCCGGCCATGTCATAAGGCGGCGCGACCTCGACCAGATCGCAGCCAACAAGGTTCAGTCCGGCGGTGCCGCGAATGATCTCAAGCCCCTGCATGGTGGTCAGCCCACCGACCTCTACCGTGCCGGTGCCGGGTGCAAACGCCGGATCGAGACTGTCGATATCATAGCTGAGGTATACCGGCGCATCGCCGATCTGCGCCCGGATATCGGCCATAAGCGGCGTCAGGGACTTGTGCCAGCATTCCTCGGCCTGAATGCAGGTCCACCCCTTGTCGCGGCCCCAATCGAAATCGTCCTTGCTGTAGCCCGTTCCACGCAGACCGATCTGAAAGACCTTGTCATTCTGCAACGCGCCTTCTTCCCATGCGCGGCGAAAGGGACAACCATGGGCGGCTTTTTCGCCAAACATGTCCTCATTCGTATCGGAATGGGCGTCGACATGGATCAGCGCCACGGGACCGTGCTTTTCGGCCATGGCGCGCAGGATCGGCCAGGTCAGCGTGTGATCACCGCCAAGTGTCAGCGGGATCGCGCCAAAGGACAGCACGCCGCGATAATGATCGGCAATGATCTCGACCGACTTCTTCAGATCGAACAGGTTGATCGGCACATCGCCGATATCGGCGACCTGCAGATGTTCGAAAGGTGCCGCGCCAGTTGCCATGTTATAAGGTCGGATCATACGGCTTTCATCGCGGATCTGGCGCGGGCCCAACCGAGTGCCAGGACGGTTCGAGGTGCCGATATCCATCGGAATGCCGATAAAGCAGGCATCCAGTCCGGCCGCCGTATCCGCAGATGGCAGGCGCATCATCGTGGCCGGCCCGCCCGTGCGCGGCATGGTGTTGCCGCCAAGCGGCTGGTTGAAGCGGTGCGCGCTCATTCCCTCTCCTTCGTTCGGTGCCGCGCGGGGCGGGCCGATTGGCATCCGTCCGCGACGACCATCAGGCCCGTGGCCTGGTCTGTTTGCATTCCCGCCTGCCTTATCCGGCGATCTGACGCAAGTCGCGCAATTGCGTTGACAGCGTCGCCGGATCGGGATGCGCGGGCAAATGCGAAATCAACAGGCACGGCGCGTCGCCAGCACGCGCCAGCACATGTCCATCCGCAGACGTGATCGAGGAGCCGCCGAAATAAGACAGATCGCCCTCGGCACCACAGTAATTGGCGTAGACGATACTTAGCGCGTGGTTGGCGGCCATGGCAGGAATGACATGCTGGCCGATATGTGCAAAGGGATGCATGTTTGCGGTGGGGACAAGGATCATTTCCACCCCCTGCCCCTTCAGTGCTGCAACATGCGGCGCGAATTCGACATCATAGCAGATCAGCATCGCGGCGCGCCGCCCGCACAGCATGAAGGACGTGTAGGCATCACCGGGGCGGAACTTCCGCGCCTCATCGGGGCCGAACAGCTGTATCTTGCGATGATTGGCCAGCACCGTTCCATCGGCGGCGACGCAGATCGCCGCGTTGGCGACACCATGATCCAACCGCTCGGGATAGCCGGTGACGATGGCGCAGCCGGCATCGCGGGCAATCGGGGCCAGTCGTCCGGCGAGTTCCGCCATGGTCATTGCATGGTCGGTCAGATCATCGCGGTTGTATCCGCTGGTCATCAGTTCCGGAAAGGTGATCACGTCGGCACCCGCCATGCCCGCTGCACCTGTCGCCTGCGCGATCCGTGTGAACGCGTGATCGGCATCGCCTGCCACGCTTTCGCCTTGCCAAAGCGCCATGACCAACCCGTTTTCCGCAGCCATATGTCTTCTCTCTTCACCGACAAGTGCCAAGCATAGCGCGAGACCGGTCAGTCGAGAAGTGCGGGACGGCGGTCCCTTGCCCGGCCAGAAGCGGCAGTAGCGCGCCGTTCACGGAGTTGTTTGGAACCTCAAAGCGGACCGATTGGTTTTGTGCACGATAGAACCGCGCCCAAACGGGCACATGGAGGAGCAGACATGCGCCGTATCATTCACAACACCACCGCCATCGCAGCTTGCCTGTCGTTGATGGCACCTCATCTTGCCATGGCACAGACCGAGGCACCCGCAGAGGCCCCGGCCGCCGAAACTTGCGCCGACGGCTCTGCCGCGCCCTGCGCACCGGCCCCCGCTGCCGAGGCTGAGCCGGCTGACGAACCAGAGGCGGCCGCTGAGGAACCGGCAGAGGCCGAAGCCCCAGCCGCAGAAGAAGCCCCCGCAGAGCCAGACCCTGCCGAGGAGCCCGCCGAGGAATCACCCGCCGCAGAGGAACCCGCCGCAGAGGCACCCGACCAGGCGGCCGCGACCGACACGAATGCGGCGGCTGCAAACGAAGCGCCAGCCGAAGAAGCCCCGGCATCAGAAGCCCCGGCCGTTGTCGAAGCACCGAGCGATGCTGAAGATCTGAAAGCAGCGCTTGAGGCCGAAGAGGCTGAAGCCGAAGACGCCGCGCCCGCAGCAGATGCGACTGCAGAAGCTCCGGCGGAAGATGAAGCGGCACCTGCACAGGACGCCGAAGTTGCACCCAATTCGGACGATGCGACCGCCGCCGAAGTCATGGCGACCGAGCCGAA
Organism: Paracoccus denitrificans; assembly: GCA_005768755.1. Classification (GTDB taxonomy): domain Bacteria; phylum Pseudomonadota; class Alphaproteobacteria; order Rhodobacterales; family Rhodobacteraceae; genus Paracoccus; species Paracoccus denitrificans_B. Next base: position 39,088 of record VAFL01000019.1, read on the forward strand.
TTCCGACCCTGCCGCGCAGCAATCGGGCGAACCGGCAATCGTGAACGCACCTTCGGACGCTGACGATCTGAAAGCGGCCCTGGAAGCCGAAGAGAAGAAGGCCGCCGGAGAGGAGGCGACTGCCGGCGCCGAAGCCGCGACCCCCGAGGCAGAGGCCAGTGCCGATGCAGAGGCAAAGCCGGAACCGGAAACGGCTGAAGCCGCGCCGGAAGAAAACGCCAAGGAAACCGAAGCCGCCAAGGAAGCCGCCGCAGGCGGCGAAGCCCCCGTCGCAGCCGCATTGAGTGGCGATCCGGGCGAGGCCGAAGTGACCGAGGAAACCGTGACCGAGGAAAATTCGCGCTCCTCGTCCGAGGACTTCGCGACCAACCTGAGCGATGCGCTGGAAGGCGCGGCTGCGACGCAGGACGCCAGCGACAATGATGACGACGACGATGACGACAAGCGCGATCTGGCCAAGGCTGTGCTTCTTGGTCTGGGCGGTGTCGCAGTCGGCTCCATGCTGGCCAATAACCGCGAGGTTGCGCTCAGCTCTCCTGATCGGGTTGTCGTGACGCGTGCAGATGGCAGCCAGCAGGTGATCAAGGATGAGGTGGCGCTGCTGCGCCAACCGGGTTCGACCGTGACGACCGAGAACTTCAATGACGGATCCTCACGCACCATCGTAAACCGCGAAGACGGCAGTCAGGTGGTGACGATCCGCGATGCGGACCTGCGGGTGTTGCGCCGCACATTGGTGACGGCGGACGGACGCTCTCAGGATCTGATCGACGATACCGCCGCCCAGCCGGTCGATATCGCGAACCTTCCTGCGCCGGCCGCGACCAGCACTGCCACCGCCAGCCAGATGGATGAGGCACAGCTGCGCGAGGCATTGATGACGGCCTCGGCTGCCGACCGCCGCTTCACGCTGTCGCAGATCCGTGACATCGCACAGGTCCGTTCGCTTGTGGCACCGGTCAATATCGACTCGATCACTTTCGATACCGGCTCTGCCGCGATCAAGTCCGATCAGGCCGAACAGCTTTCGGCATTGGGCAACGTGATCCGCGATACCATTGCCGAAAACCCCGGCGAGATGTTCATGATCGAGGGTTACACCGATACGGTAGGTCCCGACGCGGCGAACCTTGCCCTGTCTGACCGCCGTGCGGAATCGGTTGCGCTGGCACTGACGGAATATTTCGACGTCCCGCCCGAGAACATGGTGGTTCAGGGATATGGCGAGGAATTTCTGCTCGTCAATCAGGAAGGCGATCTGCGCGAGAATCGTCGCGCCTCGGTGCGCCGGATCACCGAGTTGTTGCAGACAGCATCGAACTGACGCGATCGACCGGGCGCTGTGAAACAGCGCCCGGTTTCATCAAACGGATGGGCGGAGGATATTTGTCCCCCGCCCTTCTTGCTGTTCGTAAAGGCGGATTATTTCCGCGATCAGCCCTTGGGGCGGCGTGGTGGTGCGCTGCCGCCACGCGGGCCACGCGTCGCCGATGTGCCTTTCGCACCCGGCTTTTTCGGTGCGTAAGTCTTGCCGGCCGTCTTGCTGCCGGGCTTCGCACCCGCCTTGGCGGCAGGTTTACCGCCACTTGCCCCCGTCCGCGCATATTTTGCTGCTGCGGACTTGCCCTTGGGGCCATCCGGCGACTTCTTCCAGCGCGGCTTTTTGGTGGGCAGATCGCCATCGCCCTGCCGTCCTTCCTGGCGGGGCGCATCATGACGCGGGACCTCATCCACGGGCGACCATTTGGGTGCAGGCTTGCCAGCGGTCTTGGCGCGGGCGGGCTTGGGGCCTGATGCTGCGCGCTTGTCCTGCGGGGCTGCCTCGGGTGCGGGCGCATCGCGCATCTGGCGCGGTCGCGCCTCGGGTTCGCGCGGGATCCGCGTCGGACGCGCGGCGGATTTTCGCGGCGCACCCGCCGGGCGCTTGCCATCCGCAGGACGATCCAACACGGGTTCGCCCTTCATGCGAAGCATCATCAGGCCGGGCTCGATTTCGATTGCCTCACCGAATTTGGCCGCATCGGCCGTCGCGATCTGAACGAAGGATTCATGTTCACGCACCCGGATGGCGCCGATGGAGTTGCGGGTAATGCCCCCGGCCTCGCATATCTTGGGCAGCAGCCAGCGGGCTTCCGCGCGACCGGAATGGCCGACCGACAGTTCGAACCACACCGAAGGGCCGAATTCGCGCGCCTGTCTGGGCGCCGAATCCGGGCGGGCCGCAATCTCGGTAATCTCTTCGGGCGCAGGACGACCTTCGCGCCACAGCTGTACGAAAGCCGCGGCCACCTGTTCGGGACCGACCTTGGCCAGCAGATCATGCGCAATTGCCATGTCATCCAAAGCGGTCGACAGCGCGGGGTGATCCATCATGCGCACATCGTCGCGCGCGCTGACTTCCTCGGCCGTCGGCGCATTCCCCCATTCGGCGACAACCTTTGCGCCCTGCAGAAGGCGTTGCGCTTTTTTCTGGGCAGAGGGCGGCACGATCAGGGCCGAGACGCCCTTGGCCCCTGCCCGCCCAGTCCGGCCGGACCGGTGCAGCAGCGTTTCGGAATTGGTCGGCAGATCGGCATGGATCACCAGTTCCAGCCCCGGCAGGTCGATCCCGCGCGCGGCAACGTCGGTGGCGATACAAACCTGCGCGCGCCCGTCACGCAACGCCTGAAGTGCATGGGTGCGTTCCTGCTGCGACAATTCGCCCGAAAGGGCCACGACACGCAAGCCGCGATTGGCCATGCGGGCCAGCAGATGGTTCACTTCGGCGCGGGTCTTGACGAAGACGATCGCCGTGCGCGCCTCGTAAAAGCGCAGAAGGTTGAGGATTGCGTTTTCCCGATCCCGAACGGCGACGGAAAGGGCGCGATAGGTGATGTCACCGTGCTGGCGCGCCTCGCCCTGTGTGGCAAGACGCAATGCATCGCGCTGAAAATCGCGGGCGAGCTTTTCAATCGCTGGCGGAACCGTGGCCGAGAACATCAGCGTCCGGCGCGCCTCGGGTGCGGATTGCAGGATAAATTCAAGATCCTCGCGAAAGCCCAGATCCAGCATCTCGTCCGCTTCGTCCAGCACCGCAACGCGCAATTCTGCCAGATCCAGAGAGCCGCGCTCGATATGATCGCGCAACCTGCCCGGCGTGCCGACGACGATGGCAGGCGCGCGGGCAAGCGCGCGCCGTTCGGTGCGATAGTCCATGCCGCCGACACAGGTGGCGATCTGGGCGCCGGTTGCTGCGTACAGCCACCCCAGTTCGGCGGCGACCTGCAGGGCCAGTTCGCGCGTCGGTGCGACGACAAGCGCCAGCGGCGCATTGCCCTGCGGCAGCGTACCATCGGGGTTCAGCACGTCCGAGGCGGCGGCGATGCCGAACGCGACGGTCTTGCCCGATCCGGTCTGCGCCGAAACCAGCAGGTCGCGGCCCGGCGCTTCGGGATTCAGCATGGCCTGCTGGACGGCGGTCAGATTTTCATAGCCTCGTTCGGCCAGTGCCGCAGCCAGGGGCGCGGCGATATTATCATGGGTCATTGGTCAGCCTGGATGGGCCCGAGGGCCGGGTTTGACGGCCCGATCCTGCCTCCACGTGCCAGATATCCGACACAACCAGAACAGCCGATCCGGTGCAGTATAACCCCAACGCCCCAATGTCAAAGACAGATTTGCGCGAACCCTATCCGTGTTGCGCCCGATCAAGCCCCGACCAGTGTCCGCATCCGTTGGACGGCAGCGTCCGGCGCGGAAAGAACCGGGCGCTTCAGCACGGCGCGCACCGCCTCGGCCGCGCGCGAGGTCGAGAAATGCGCCAGCATCACCGCATCATGATCCGCGAACCTGTGCGCTTGCGCCGCAACCAGCCGGTTGTGACTGTCGGCATCACCGCCGCGCAAAAGGTCAATGGCGTCATCGACGACGATGGTGTCCAGCATCGCCTGCTGTCCGGTCTCGGCCACGAAGTCACGAAACTCCGCATCCATGGTCGCGACTGCGGGCGCGAAGGTGGCAAGCATCCCGATCCGCTGGCCGGCGGCAATTGCCTCTCGAAACATCGCCTCATTGGGCTTCAGGACGGGCACGGGCAGATCGGCCGCCAGCGCGTCGATGGCCGGCCCAAAGGCCGAACAGGTGACCAGAATTCCGTTTGCGCCCATGCGATAGGCATATTGGCCGAGATCGACGAAACGCCCGGTCAGGCTTTCAGACAATGCCTCGCCTTCGCGTGCCCTGTCGATCGTCAGCCCGTCATCCAGCAGGTTTACGGCTTCCGCTTCCGGCCAGTGACGCGCCATTGCCGTTCTGATCGGGTCCATGGCGACGGGTGTGGCATGCAGCAGCACGATGCGCGGGCGAGATGTTGGCATGAATTCTTTCCTGTCCTGAGGAACGCGTCAGAAGCGCGGCACCAGACCGCCGCGCGCATAGGCCTGCCGGGATGCGTCGCTTGTGAGGTGGCGCAAAAACTCCTGTGCCACGTCGGGATTACGCGCCTCCGCGAAGATCGCGACTGAGAAATCCGTCGCAACCTGATATTCGTCGGGAAAAGGACCAACGACCTCGATCCCGTCGACCGACATCAATTCGCTGATCTGCTGGACGGCCATGTCTGCCTCTCCGGCGATGACCTTTTCGGCGGTGAAGCCGGCCGGAATCGTCACCGCCTTGGCCTTGATCTGATCAGCAATCCCCATCCGTTCGATCAACGATCCGAAATAGATCCCGCTTGCGCCGCCAAGCGAATAGGCAATGGATGGTGTGTCAAGCAAGGCCTGCCGAAAGCACTCCGCTGTGGAGATATCCGGCATTTCGCTGCCGGCGCGTTTTCCAAGACCGATGCGGGCCTGAGCGATGGGGGTCACGCTGTCGGCGCGTATGATCCCGTTTTCGACCATTTTCGCCATCGGCGCGTCGATCAGGACCAGCACATCCGCCCGCGCGCCAGCTTCAATCGCCTCGACCAGTTTGGTCGTCGGGTCCCAACTGACGGCAAGCGGGTTTCCCGCTGCAGTCCAACCTGGCAGGATCTCGGATTTGAACGCCTTTTCGACGGCCAGCGTGCTCATCAGTTCAAACTGCATTGGGGTCCTCCTTCGCGGATCGAAATCTTTCCAGCCAGCCTAGCCCCGCCGCGGTTTCGCCTGCCGGGCTGTATTCGCCGCCGATGAAGCCCGAATAGCCGGCGTCGCGCAGCGCAGCCAGAACGGCATCAAAATCGATGTTTGCACTGCCGGGTTCGTGGCGGTCGGGGTAATCAGCCACATGGACATGGGCAAGGCTGCCTGACTGGGCCGCGATTTCCTGCACGGGATTGGCGCCGATTGCCGCGCAATGGAAAACATCCAGCAGCAATCCCAGATTGTCATTCCCCGCCTCGTCGATGAGTTCGCGTGCCTCGGCCGGCGAGGCCATGAAGTAATCCGGCACGGCCGACGGACTCATCGCTTCGACAATGATGGTTATGCCACGCTTTTTGGCCTCGGTTGCGGCAAGCGACAGGTTCTCGACATAGCAGGCGCGATGCTCGGGCCGTCGCATCGCCCGGGGCAATATACCTGCCATGGCGTGAAGCATGGTTGTGCCGGTCACTTCGGCATAGGACAATCCCTGATCCAGCGCCGCGCGGAATTCAGCGCGCCGGTCGGGAAATATTCCGATCCCCTTTTCGCCCTTCGATGCGTCGCCATTCGTCAGGCCAAACTGGACATAGGGCAGCCCGGCCCGCTGCAACAGCCGGCGCAGGTCATCGGGCGGGATAACATAGGGCGCTGGATATTCGACGCCGTCGAAACCGGCGCTTCGGGCCGCCGCGAAACGATCCAGCAGCGGCATTTCATTGAACAGATAGCCCAGATGCGCGCTAAGACGGAAGCTGGCGGTCATGCGCCCTGCCTAACCAGGTATTCAGGTCCAAGTTCGGACAGATTGCGCACCCCGATCAGGGCCATGTCGCGATTGATCTCGTTCCCAAGAAGGTCGATGGCGTGGCTGACGGTGGCCGCGCCACCGATGACCGTCGCATAAAGGAAAGGGCGGCCCAGAAAGACGAAATCCGCGCCGAGTGACATGGCCTTCAGCACATCGGTCCCGCGTCTTATTCCGCTGTCGATCATCACTTTCATCTGCCCCTTTTCAGCCGCGATCTGGGGCAAGGTATCAAGTGGCGCCACCGTGCAATCAAGCTGCCGGCCACCGTGGTTCGAAAGGATCACCCCATCCGCACCGCAATCGCGCGCGCGGCGCGCATCCTTGGGCGAGACGATTCCCTTTATGACAAGGTTGCCCCGCCAGCGCCGCCTGATCGCCTCGACATGCGCCCAGGACAGTTCATCGCGGGCGGTCGTGTTGCGTTGTCTGGATGACAGCATGGGCGGCCCCTGCTCGGCATCCATATTCTCGAAATGGGGATTGCCGTGGAAGGCCAGCGTGCGCCCGACAACACCAATCAGCCAGCGCGGAGACATGGCACATTGCAGCGCGACACTGGGCGTGATCCTGATCGGCATGTTGAAGCCGCTGCGTATGTTATGTTCGCGATTACCCATGACGGGCGTGTCGCCGGTCACCACCAGCGTCTTGAAGCCGGCTGCGGCGACCCGGTCGACCATCCGGTCGATGCGCGACTGATCGCCGGCAAGATAGGCCTGGAACCACGCATCTTCGTTGGCTGCCTGGACATCTTCCAGTTTGATCAGCGACGATGCGCTGAGGATCATCGGGATATTGGCCTGCTTCGCCGCCCGCGCCAGTTCAATATCAGCGCGATATGCCACGAAGGCCGCGCCGCCAAGCGGCGCGATCCCGAAAGGGGCCGCCCAGGTCTTGTCGAACAGATCGACCCGGAGGTCGCGGCCCGAGACATCGCGAAACATCTGCGGCATCAGGCGGTATTCGCCGTAAGCTTCCGCCGCACGACGGCGCGAGGCACCGGTTTCGACCGCCCCGGCGATATACTGATGGATCATTCCCGGCACGCGCCGCTTCGCATGGCGCTCAAAATCATCGAGTGCCAGCAGATCGGCGTGCTTGCGCACGGGGCGATGCGCGCGAAACTGCGTGCCGCCTGCGCCAAGTTGCGGCACCTCTGCCGGAACCTGTGCCGCATCGGGACGTGTTGTCTGTTGGGGATCGCTGGCTTCCGCACTGCTCATCACGCCATTCCTGCGCATTGAATTTCTGTCATCGCAGACAGAAGCACATCGCCGTATTTTCGTCAACGGTTTTGTTGACAATTTTGTTGCTACACCTGCGCGGCGCTGTTATCTCTCGGCTGACCGTCGATTATTGGAATGGCCCGGCACACATGCTAGTCACGCGATAAACGTGGTTGCGCAGATAGATTGAGTTGAGGTTGCCGTGGGTGCGATTGCCACATCCGGAGACAGGATTCAGGAAGTCATCCGGCTTCTGGAAGAAGACATCGTTCTTGGCAGGCTTTACCCCCGTGAACGTCTGGTCGAGGATCAGCTTTCGCAACGCTTCGAAATCAGCCGCCATCTCGTGCGGCAGGTCCTGGCAGAGCTTGAGCAGGCGGGTCTTGTCCTGCGCGCCTCGGGTCGGGGTGTCGTGGTTGCGGAATACAGCATCGACGAGGTGAACGAGCTGTATCAGATGCGCGATCTTCTGGAAGGTCAGGCTGCGCGGCTGATCCCCCTGCCCCTGACCGGCGCGGCACTGGCCGAGATCGAGGCTTTGGCGCAGACATATGCCGACGCCGTGGACCGGATGGATATGCAGGGCGTCATCCGTGCCAATAAAGCGTTTCACGAAAAGATCTTCGCCCAATGCGGCAACCGGTTTCTGTCTGGCAGCATCGACCAGATGGCGCAACGCGCCAACCTCGTGCGGTTCTCGACCTCGACCAATCCCACTTTCCTTGCCCGTTCGCGCGATGAGCATTTCCAGATCATCGAGGCACTGAAGCAGACCGACCACGAGGTGCTTGCGGCGCTTTGCGTCCAGCATCTTCAGCCCTCGCGCGAATATTATATCGAGATGCATCGCCGCAGGGCGTGATCAGATCGACCAGATCCCCCTGGCAATTTCGCCAAGCGCGCCGACCAGACGGGCCTTGGGCCCGCCCTGCCCGCGCAGCAGTCCAATGACACGCGACGGAACGGGATCTGGAAGGTGCAGGGTCTGCAGGTGCAGACCAGCCGGACGCGGTTCGCACCAGTCTGGCACCACAGCCACGCCAAGACCGCGATCAACCATCACCGCAATCGCATCCAGCGCATCCAGTTCGTAGTCTGTGCGAAGCGCAATGCCAGTCTGTTTCAGCCAGTTCCAGGCCAGTCGACCGCCCCATTGATTGCGATCATAGACGATCACGGGCCTTGCTTGCAGAATCTCCAGCGGGTCGCGCAGCGTTTCGCTGTCCGGGGCCAGCAGGATCAATGGTTCGCGCCGCAATCCGGTGAACTGAAGCGACTTCGGCATCGCAAAGTCGGGTGCGACGATGGCAGCCATATCCAGCAAGCCCCTGTCGACGCGTTCATAAAGCTGGGCTGACGATCCCGGTTCCAGATGCAGCTTCAGTCGCGGATATCGTACGGTCAGCGTCTGCAACAGTGGCGGAAACAGCCCGGTCAATGCGGTGGCGATGGCCCCCACCCGCAATTCTCCGGCGATCTCGTCACTGTGCACGGTGGCCTTCAGCGCGCCAATCTCCGACAGAATACCGGGCAAGCGGTCCAGGACCCGATGCCCGGCTTCTGTCGGCACGACGCGGCGCCCTGCGCGACTGACAAGCGGCGCACCGAATTCCTGCTCAAGCGCGCGCATCCGCAGCGCGACGGCATTGGCGGTCAGCCCCAACTCCCGCCCGGCCGCCGCCATGGAGCCCTGTCGTGCAACGATCAGAAATGTGCTGAGATTGTCGATATCCAAAACCAATTATTCCTTCGTTCTGAATGCAGGATATACGTATTTTTCCGTTTAGGAATTGCGTTTAGCTGAGTTCCTGACAATCACGAAAGGAGTTTGCGCATGGACCTTGGCTTGAAAGGCCGCAGCGCGCTTGTACTTGGCGGCGGCGGTGGCTTGGGCAGCGAAATTGCCCGCACGCTGGCAGCAGAGGGCGCGAATGTTGCCGTGGCCGATCTGGATCAGGCGGCAGCGGAAACGGTCGTCTGTGACATCGGCAAGACGGGTGGTCAGGCCACCGCACTTCAATGGGACCTTGCCGATATCGCAGCCCTCGATGACAGGGTTGCCGCTGTCGAAGATGCCATAGGTGCGGTCGATATTCTGGTGGCCATCACCGGCGGTCCGCCGCCCGGCACGGCCTCGGGCCAATCGCCGGAAGCCTGGCGCAAATTCTTTGACAGCATGATCCTGTCCGTCATGGCGACCGCAGATCGCGTTCTGCCGGGCATGCGGTCGCGCGGCTGGGGCCGGATCATTGTCTCGACAAGCTCGGGTGTCGTTGCGCCGATTCCCAATCTCGGCATCTCGAACGTGCTGCGCATGTCGCTGGTGGGCTGGTCGAAGACCGTTGCAAGCGAGGTCGGCCGCGACGGCGTGACCTGCAATATCGTCATGCCGGGTCGTATTGCCACGGATCGCATCAGCTTCCTGGACACGAAGAAGGCCGAACGAGAGGGCCGCAGTGTGGAAGAGGTGCGTGCCGACAGCCTGGCGATGATTCCGATGGGGCGCTACGGCGAGCCGCGCGAATACGCGGATATGGTGACCTTCCTCGCCTCGGACCGTGCGGGTTATGTGACGGGATCGCAAATCCGCATCGACGGCGGCTATATTCCCAGCATCTGAAAGGATTTTGCCATGATTTCCGCTGAAACCAAGGGCGTCTTCGCGATTGCCCCGACGCCCTTCGCCGAAGACGGCGCGCTGGATGTCGCTTCTCTTGCCCGCATGACCGCGTGGTTCCGGGACCGCAAGGTCGACGGGATCACCATTCTCGGCATCATGGGCGAGGCACAGAAATTACGCCCCGACGAAAGCCTGACCGTCGTGCGCGAGGTGATCGGCGCGGCGGGTGGTCTGCCGGTCGTGGTCGGTGTCTCTGCCCCCGGCATGGCGGCGATGACAGATCTTTCGGACAAGGCCATGGAACTCGGCGCGGCGGGCGTGATGATGACACCCCCGTCCAGTATGCGCACGGACGCCCAGATCGCCGGCTGGTTCGCCGCAGCAGTTGCCGCCATTGGTGCGGATACGCCCTGGGTGCTGCAGGACCACCCGACCGCGACAGGCGTGCTGATGTCCAATGACGTGATCCGCCGCGTGGTCGAAGCCCACGACAATTGCGTCATGTTGAAACATGAAGACTGGCCGGGGCTGGAAAAGATCACTGCCATCCGCAACTGGCAAGCCGATGGCAAGATGCGTCCTTTGTCCATCCTGTGCGGCAACGGCGCGTTGTTCCTGGATCTGGAAATGGGGCGCGGCGCGGACGGGGCGATGACGGGCTATGCCTTCCCCGAGATGCTGCGGCGGGTCGTCGATCTATCGCCAACCGATCCCGAGGCGGCCGCTGACATCTTCGACGCGCATCTGCCGTTGCTGCGCTATGAACATCAGTCCGGCATTGGTCTTGCCATCCGCAAGGAGGTGCTGGCCCGGCGTGGTGCCATTGCCACGCCTGCCCTGCGCGCACCCGGACCAAAGCTGGGGCAGCAAGCACGCGCTGAACTTGACCGGTTGCTGGCACGGCTGCGCAAGCGTGATCCTGATTGCGGCCTGTAAGGCCACAGCGCCTGCCACGATAAAGCCCCGACCTTTCGGTCGGGGCTTTTCTTGTTCCATCTGCACCAATTACTCGCGGCTACCGGGTAATTCGCCGGGTGTGCCTTCAGGCCGGGCTTTCCGAAAGCGCCGGAACAGGGCCGGAAACAGCGGCGTGGACTGCAGCAGCGACAGCAGCGCCATGATCAGCAGAACGGCCGATATCGGGCTTTGCAGGAAGATCAGCCAGCTTCCCTGCCCGATCAGCAGACTTTGCTGCAGACTGCTGTCCAGCACCGGCCCGAGGATCAGCCCGATGACCAACGGCGGCGTCGGAATGCCGACCTCGTCAAAGATATAGCCAAGCAAGCCGAAGACGAACATCAACCAGACATCGAACATCGAGTTGTTGATCGCGAATGCGCCGATGACCGACATGACCACGATCACCGGCCCCACGACACGGTTCGGGATCCGCGTCACCGCGACGCAGACGCGCGTGAACATCAGCCCCACGATGAACAGCGCCACATTGGCGAACAGAACCGCCCAAAGCAGCGTATAGGTGACGTCGCCGTAATCGCTCATCAAGGTCGGACCGGGAAGAATACCGTGCACCATCAGCCCGCCCATCAAGACCGCCGTCGCTGACGATCCGGGAATGCCAAGTGCGATCGTGGGCACCAAGGCGCCGCCGACAACCGCATTGTTCGCGGCCTCTGGCGCGACGACGCCTGCGGGCGCGCCGTGACCGAACTCTGCCTTGTTGCGCGAAAAACGTCGCGCCTCGTTATAGGCAAACCACGACGCGGTATCGCCGCCGGTGCCGGGGATCAGCCCGGTCAGCACACCGATCACCGACGAACGCAGGCTGTTGGGCAGCAGTTCGCGAAACTGGCGCCAGGTGGGAAGCATCCTGTCGCCCAGCTTCGAAATCCGCTCGGCCCCTTGCTCGGCCGGGCGCAGCATTAGCCGGATGGCCTGCGGGATCGAAAAAAGGCCGATCAGCGCCACTGTGAAGGGAACACCGCCAAAAAGGTTCAGGTTGTCAAAGGCAAAGCGCGGCGTTCCCGTGGTCGGGTCCATGCCGACAGTGCCCAGCAAAAGGCCAAGAGCACCCGCCAGAAGGCCAAGCGCAGTTGAACCCTGCGAAAGCGAGCCGATGATCGTGATGCCCAGAACAGCAATGGCCGCAATCTCGACAGGGCCGAAATTCAGCACGATCCGTCCCAGCAGGGGCGCGATGGTCAGCAGCACGATGGCCGAGATGACGCCCCCGATCAGCGAGGCGGTCAGCGACAGCCCAAGGGCCCGGCTGGCCTCTCCGCGCTGCGCCATCGGATAGCCGTCAATCACGGTTGCGGCCGCCGCGGGTGTACCAGGCGTCCGCAACAGGATCGCCGCGACCGAACCGCCATACATTGCCGCCAGATAAAGCGAGGCAAGCATGGAGATGCCGGTCGCGGGTTCCATCGTGAAGGTCAGCGGCAGCAGCAACGCGATCGCCATGGTGGCCGACAGGCCCGGCATGGCACCGATGACCACACCGATCAGCGTGCCGGCCAGAATGGCCAGAAAGTTATATGGCTGGAAGACGTTAGCCAGGCCAACCCAGATGAAGGACTCATTCATGATCTTCTCCTCAGGCGCCGGGGAACAGGGGGATAGGCAGACCGAGGAACCATATGAATATTCCCCAGATCACACTGACCACGGCCAGCAAGGTCACCGCGATGCCTGCCCATCCGACCGGACGCAGCGCAGCCAGTGGGATCAGCAACATCAGTACCGTGGACGGCAGATAACCCAAGCGCGGAATGGCCCAGATATAAATCGCAATCAGCACCGCGAACCCAATGCCAATCAGCAGATTCTGTGGATCGGGCGCGGTGAACATCGCGCCCTCGCCAGATTGATTGGCTCGCGCCAGACGAAAGCCGGTCTGAAGGATCGCGATCAGGCCAAGCAGAATGACCACGCCCGCGATCAGTTGCGGCAGCCGGCGCGCCGCATCAGGGTAGCTGCCCGCCTCTATCCACATGAAAGCGGCAGCAAGAATGACGCAGGTGACGACGAATATCCGTCCCATCTCTGGCTCCTGGAATAGGCTGTTTCAACAGGTGTGATGGCCCGCGATCTCATGCCGCGGGCCGATGGCATCACTTTGTCGCCTCGTAATCGTCCTTGACCGAGTCCCAGACGCCACGAAACTCTTCTTCCTGCGCCTTCAGGAAGGCCGCATAATCATCGCCTGCGATAAAATCGACATTCATCGCCTGCTTGGCGGCAGCTTCCTTGAACTCTGGCCGTTCAACCACGCGTGTCATGGCGTCGACCAACTGCTGCTTCGCCTCGGCCGGCAGACCTTTCGGCGCGCTGTAACCACGTGACGAGCCTGACACGATATCAAAGCCCAACTCTTTGGCGGTCGGAACGTCCGGCAACTCGGCCAAACGTTCCTCGGCAAAGACCACCAGAGGACGCAGGTTGCCTTCGGCGATCTGCGGGTAGGTGATCCCGACATTGTTGAAGCTGGCGTCGATCTTGCCGCCCATCGCCGCCGTCCAGGACGGACCGTCACCCTTGAACGGCACTTTCTGGAATTGAACGCCGGCATTCTGTTCAAGCAGGATCGACGTGAAGAAATCATCCCCGCCAACGCCAGAGTTGCCGACCGTCACGGTGCCGGGATTGGCTTTCGCTTCCTCGACCAGTTGATTGAAGTCTGTGAATTTGCTGTCGGGGTTTACGACGACGATGCCAGGATCGGTCACGATATTTGCAATCGGGTCCAACTCGTCGATCGAATAGGTAATCGCATCATTCATGATGTAGTTCGTCATCAGCATCGGGGTGTTGGTGATGCTGATCGTCTGCCCGTCGGGCTTCACCTGCTTGGCCAGCTGGGTCCAGGCAATCGCACCGGTGGCCCCCGGCTGATATTGATTGACGAAGCTGACACCGCCCAGTTCCTCGGCCAGAAGCGGCTGAACCAGCTGCGCCAGCGTGTCAGACCCACCACCCGGCGCAAAGCCCATCAGCACCGTTACCTTGTCGCCGCCGCTGTAGGTCACGTCCTGCGCCAGCGCACCGCCTGCCCCGGCAACCATTGCCAGCATGCATGAAACGCCTGCCACACCTGTCATATTCGGTCGCATGTTCTTCCTCCCTTTGGTTGGGCGAAAGCTCGCCCTGCCAATATGAATAGTTGCGTCGACTATTTTGTCAAATCTTTTGTTGACAAAATAGTCGACGCAACGTTTTGTGAACCGTACAGAACAACTGCGGGAATATCATGACCGACGAAAATCAGGGGATGCGCAAAGGGCTTACCAGCTACGGTGATGCCGAGTTCTCATTGTTCCTGCGCAAGGCGTTCATCAAGGGGATGGGTTACAGTGACGACGCGCTTGACCGTCCGATCATCGGGATTGCCGATACGTCCAGCGGCTATAACGCCTGTCACGCCAATGTCCCCGACCTGATCGAGGCAGTGAAGCGTGGGGTGATGCTGTCGGGTGGATTGCCGGTGCCCTTCCCGACGATCTCGATCCACGAATCTTTCGCCCATCCCACAAGCATGTATCTGCGCAACCTGATGTCCATCGATACCGAGGAAATGCTGCGCGCCCAGCCGATGGACGCGGTCGTGGTCATCGGTGGCTGCGACAAGACCGTGCCTGCACAGCTGATGGGTGCCGCCAGTGCCAATATCCCGACGATCCAGCTGGTGACCGGCCCGATGCTGACGGGCAGTCACCGTGGCGAAAGGGTTGGCGCCTGCACCGATTGCCGGCGCTTCTGGGGCCGCTATCGCGCCGCCGAGATCGACGCCAATGAAATCAACGACGTGAACAGCCAGCTTGTCCCCGGTGCCGGCACCTGCGGGGTCATGGGCACCGCCAGCACCATGGCACTTGTCACTGAAGCGCTTGGAATGATGCTGCCTGGCGGCGCGGCCGCACCCGCCGTTTCCGCAGACCGCCGCAGGATCGCCGAAGCGACCGGCGCATGTGCGATGGACATGGCCGCCGCGCGCCGCACACCTGATCGGATCATGACGCCAAAAGCGTTCGAGAACGCTTTGACAGTGCTGCTGGCGACAGGCGGCTCGACCAACGGGATCATCCACCTGACCGCGATTGCCGGCCGCATGGGGGTAGAGATCGACCTTGATGCCTTCGACCGGATCGGGCGCGACGTGCCAGTTCTGGTGGATCTGAAACCGTCGGGTCAGTATTACATGGCAGATCTGCATGACGCGGGCGGCCTTGCACCGATCCTGCGCGAATTGCGCGACAAGCTGCACCTTGATTGCCTTACCGTCACCGGGCGCACCCTTGGCGAAGAACTGGACGCAGGTCCTGCCCCCTGGCCGCAGAAGATCGTCGCGCCGCGCGACAAGCCGGTCTATGCCGAAGGCGGCATCGCGGTGCTGCGCGGCAACCTGTGCCCCGGCGGCGCGATCATCAAGCAGTCCGCCGCCAGCCCGGCGCTTCTGAAACATCGCGGCCGGGCGGTCGTTTTCTCCTCGGTCGCGGATATGGCAAATCGCGTTGACGATCCCGATCTGGACGTCCAGCCCGAAGATGTCCTGGTCCTGCAGAACGCCGGGCCGAAGGGTGCGCCGGGCATGCCAGAAGCGGGCTACATGCCGATTCCCCGAAAGCTGGCACAACAGGGCGTGAAAGACATGGTGCGCATTTCCGACGCCAGGATGAGCGGCACGGCCAGCGGCACCATCGTGCTTCACGCCACGCCCGAAAGCGCCGTCGGCGGCCCGCTGGGTTTGGTGCGCACCGGCGATTTCATCACGCTTGACGTGGCCGCGCGCATGCTGGAACTGGAAGTGGACGCAGCGACATTGGACAGCCGGCGCGCGGAGGTTGCACAATCCGCTGCACCCGCCGCAGAACGCGGTTACAAGAAACTGTTCCTCGATTCCGTTCTTCAGGCGGATCAGGGATGCGACTTTGATTTTCTGCGCCCCGAACAGGTCACGCGCAGTCCCGCCGCCCGGCAACCGAAAGGCCAGACATGACCACGCAACCCGCCATACTTCGCCCGGGCAGCCTGCCCGTAAATGATCGCGGCAATGGCGCGCGCACCATCCCGCTCGTCTCGCGCAAATGCGGCTCGACCAGCATGATCAATGGCATCACAGCCTTCGATCCGGGAGCGAAGATCGGCGTTCACTTTCACAATTGCGAGGAAAGCGTCATGATCCTGGAAGGCGACGCCATTGCCGAAATCGACGGCGTGCGTCACGCCCTCACTGCGGGTGATACGACCTGGATTCCGGCAAATGTTCCACATCGCTTCCTGAATGAAAGCGATGCGCTGATGCGGATTTTCTGGACCTATGCCACCGTGGACGCGACGCGAACGATGGTGGAAACCGGCGTTGAACAAAGCATCGATGCCGAACATGCGGCGGCTCGCCAGATCCCCTAGGCGCTACTGCGCGCCCTTGTAGTAACTGATGATCTCGCGCGGTTCGATCGGCCGATCTGCCTTGCGGCCATACAAAAACACGCCGCTGGCGGCGTCCTGCGCATAATCGTCGGGGATGATCCGGTCCAGATATTGCGTCCAGAAGAAGGCAAGTTTCGCGGCCTTCCCGGCCTTGCGCGATCGGAACAGACTGCGCGCCAGATAATCGACCGACCACATGAACTGAACGCCCGGCCCCCCGCTGGCGCCGGAACCGAGCACTTCGAAATCTCGAAAAAGATAGCGATGCCCGCTTTCCGTGAAGCGGGTGAAATCATAAGGGCCTTCGTGGACCTGCTGCATGAAGGGGGTTTCGGCATAAACCAGGCCACCGGGGCGAAGCACGCGCCAGATCTCGGCCACGACCTGAGCGGGCTGCAGGACATGTTCCAGAACTGCCTGAATGATGACCGCATCAAAGACGTCATCGGCCAGCGGCAGATGATGGCCATCGGCGATGAACTGAACATTCGGCGTGTCGTAGATGTCGAAAGCGAAGATCTCGATCCCGGGATGGTCGTAGATTGGCGCCATCCCCTGCCCGACACTGCCGCCGCCGATCACCAGCAGCCGCGCAGGCCGGTCAAGCTTTTCCAGATCAGAAACAAGGCGGGCGACGTTGCGCGCTGTGGCCTTCTTTTCCGGCGATACAAGGCGTTTGATCCGCGCCGTCACGCCGTTGTAGTTCTTTCGCGTGATCTGACTATGTGCCTTGGTCGCCATGACCGCATCCTCGTCCAGCACCGAGTCGCTGAAATCGACGAGAACCGGCTTGCCATGCAGGATCGGATAGACCTGCCCCGACGACGTTCGCAGCCGGTCGGGCCCGTCATGTGCAAGTGCGTCGCCACTTCGCGGACAGCGCAGGATTTCCAGACAATCTTCACCACTCGCCAACATCACACTATTCCCGGCAAAACACACTGAGTTCAGTGAAGACAAAAAGCAGAAATATTTCAACAAACATCTGCAGCTTTGCGTGATCGCGTGACGCGGGCCACAGTTGCGGCGGCATGGCCAGAATATCTCCGCGCGCAGAAGGCGATGCGCGCTGGCGACCCCGGAAGGACTTGAACCCTCAACCCCAGACTTAGAAGGTCCGTGCTCTATCCAGTTGAGCTACGGGGCCGCACGGCGCTGTTGATGGCCGAAAACCTTCGGCTTCGCAATGCAAAAGGCCGGGAATCATCCCCGGCCTTCGCGATGGTCTTGCGACCGTTCAGGCGATCAGCGGTTTCCTGTTCTGGCAGTGCCGTACCACCAGATTGCGACCCAACCGACCGGAAACGAGTTCGCGGGCGGACGGGGGCAGTTCGGTCCTGTCGCGCAATTCCGGGAAGATCGCAAAGATTTCGGCCACGGCGGCAGGCCCGACCGAGCGCAGCGCCTCGACCCCGCTGAACAGCGATTCCGATTCCGCGCCATTGGCCCAGACGATCTGATGGGCGTCGAACAGGAAATGGACGTAAGTCACGCTGTCCAGATCATCGGCCACGTCGATGCCTTCGATCTGGCAAAGCTGACGGGCGGCGACCAGCACCTCCATCGCGCCGAACATCTTCAGCGCGATCCGGGAGCGCACCAGCATCCGGTGCTGGGGCGAGACGATCAGATCGGCCTGTGGCAGCCCCTCGCCAAGCGCACCGGCACGGATGCGGACCGGGCGCAGCTTCGGATTGTCCGCCAGTGTTGCCGCGTCCAGGTGCCGGGTGCCGATCCAGCGGATCGCCTGCGGGCCGCCGTCGCGC
>VAFL01000036.1 GCA_005768755.1 Paracoccus denitrificans
CGAGACGTGTTCCACCAGCCCACGCCCGCGCAGGGACGTCGACTCGCCCAGCGGCTCATCGACACGCTGCCCAGCTGTCCGATCCCCGAGATCGCGAGGCTGGGCAAGACCCTGCGACGCTGGGAGACGGCGTTCCTGGCCTACTTCGACACCGAAGGCGCGAGCAACGGCGGCACCGAGGCCGTCAACGGGATCATCGAGCTCGGCCGCCGTATTGCCCGTGGATTCCGGAACTTCGAGCACTACCGCCTCCGAATGCTCCTCATCACCGGCGGCCTCGACGCCTCACCCCACACTCAACTCTGAAGAGCCCCTTTCGATGGATCGCTCCGCCGTTGAGGGTCAGCGGACGTGCCGTACTTCGGCGAGGTCCAGCGTCTCGTCGACGTAACGGGCACCGTCGGGGTGGAACCCGTTGCGCTCGTAGAACCGGCGCGCCCGCGGATTGAGCTCAGCGACCCATAACTGGGCGGGCACACCGGGCGGCATGACCGCCTCGAGCAGCGCCTGGCCGACACCGGTCCCGTGGTGCTCCGCCAGCACGTAGAGGGAGTACAGCTCTCGATCACGCACAGGCTCGTGATCACCGATCTTTCGCCCGGGGCCACCCAAGGCGATCCCGACCACCTGCCCCGCGACCTCGGCCACGGACACTCCCGCGCCTCTTTCGAGCCAGCGCTTCCAGTTTTCGGTACGCCGCTCGATGGTGTCGGATTCCCAGTGGGATTCTGGAAGCAACCCCGAGTACGTCTCGACCCACGATGTGTGATGGACGTTCGCACAGCCGAGGGCGTCATCGGTCGTAGCGGGACGGATGACGACGGGAGCATTTGGCATGCGCTCATCCTGTCGTATTGCAGCACCAAGTGCTGATGTACGGCTCAGAGGAGGACCGATCAGCACGATTCATAGGTCGAACGCCTGCGCCGATTCCGTCAGTATTCGCTCCCAGTCCTGCGTCGAGGGATGGTGCCCCATCCGTGATCTCCAGGAGATTCGCAGTCGGTACAGCCTCCGCCAACCGCTTCCCCTGCTCGGGCGGAGTCATCGAGTCTTCCGCTCCAGTGACGACGAGCATCGGATGGGGAAGCCGCTGAGCGTGGCTCAGAGGGGACGAATCGTGCCACTGGTCGGCCTGCAATGTGGCGTCCAGGTATCGGCGCACGCCGCCGAAGGCGGTGTCACGATGGAACGAGATGAGGTCGCTGGGAGCACTCACGACAGTCACCCCGGCGAGCTCGCCCTGCGGTTGGTCCGCGGCGGCCAGAGTCGCCATGAGCCCGCCCATTGAGAATCCCAGCACCATGATCGACGAGACCCGCGGTTGTCGCTTGATCCAGGCGAGAACACGACCGATGTCCTTGGAAGCGCTGAGCCCATAGTCGTCAACACCGCTTGAACCCGACCATCCCCGCAGGGAGATGCTGACGGCGTGCCAGGAGCGCGAACGAACCTGAAGAGCGACCGGCGCCATGGTCGAGGCATCCTCTCCCCAGCCGTGCAGCAGCAGAATCGCAGGGGCGACGTCGTCGCCCCACCATGCATATCCTCCGAGCTCTACTTCACCAAGCGCAAGCGATACCGGCCGAGCCCCACTGATGTCGGGCAGTCGGGTCACCACATCCACCGCGTCTTCCCATGTCCTGGTCGCACTGGTTTGATCCTCTCCAGCGAGTAGACGGCTGGTTGGTCATGTACTACAGATCCGGTCGATTCGCTCGCAGTTCGGGGTACGAGCCCCATGTCGAATTCATACGTGCGGCGTGCCTGATGGCGGTGTTGATGTTTATGCCGAGGGTGTCGGCGACGATGCTGGCAGGAACCTGCTGGACAAGATAATCGATCCGGGCCTGCTGGATCTCGCGGGCATGGATCTGGTGCGGGACGAGGTGGAGGGCGACGCTGGCTTCGCTGATGTGGTGGTGAGGTGACGCTCCCGGAAAGAGCCATTCCGGCCCGCCGCCGATATAGGGTCGCCTGGCGCCAAGCTCCTCGAGGTGACGGCGCAACAGCACGGCGATGGGGCTTGGAAGGGTGAGCGGGGTCCGCCCCAGCGCGATCCTCACCGTTTGGCCGTCGGTGACGTCCGAGCGGCACAGGCGGACGCAGTCGGAGATCCGCTGGGCGAACACGAGGACGAGCAGGCCGATGACGCGACTTCCGAGCGGAACAGATTCGTCATCGACGAGCTGGTCGACCTTGTTCCAGATGACGTCGTCAGGGACCGGGGGGCGCGGCCGGGCTAGCTTCCGTCCAGGGATCTCCGCTGAACTTGTCAGGCCTCGCCGTATCGCCCAGTTCAGGAACGTGCCAACTGCCCCCTGGGAGTGATGGTGGGCGAAGAAGCGGTCGATGGAAGCCTGGTCTAGCGATGGCAGAGAGAGCTCGTTGGTGTCGAGCCAGGCGAAAAAGTCAGCGATCTGGCGCAGCTCGGTGGAGCGGGTGCTGTAGCTACTGGGGGTCATGGCGCGGTTGGCGGATCGCTGTCTGATCTTCCGGAGCAGCTCCCAGTGGTAGTACTGGCCGGTGATGGCGCCGTGCTCCTTGGGAAGGCCGGCGATAAAGGCGGCGGCGTGGTTCTCGAGGTCGTTGAGCAGTACGTCGATGGCCGGGAGTGTTCCGGCGCTGATGAGCATGCGGCGCAGGTACCGCACGCGAGGCGAGAGCGGGAGAGCATCGAGCGTGGAGTGCCTGATCGGAAGTTCGCCGGCGGCCATGGCGCGAAGCGTCGCCCCGACCGGTTCCCGGCGCAGCCATCGCACCACCGCGCGCGGGTCGCGTGCCGTCAGCAGGTGGTCATACAGGGTGGCGAGGCCGGGATGGATCGCCCCGGCCTTGTCTGCGAGGACGTCACGGAGGCGCTCGGTCAGTCGGCAGGTGCCGCACTGAGATCCGGTGAGCTGTTCCTCGCTTCCGCAGGTGATGCACGCGAACCTAGACGGCACTCCGGCGCAGGTCGCGCAGACGATGCGTCGCTCCGAGTCGTAGAAGGCCAGGACCTTGATCTGAGCGCACCCGGGACAGATGTCCGGATGCCGGCGGAGTCGTGAGTAGCAGGCGTTGCAGATGCGCTGCTCGAGGATCGAGTAACGGGCGGCGACATGACGAGCACATCTGTCGCAGCCGACCTGGTGGCCACGTGTGGTCCCGGGCGGGGTCATTCGTGCGGGCGGCGCAGCTTGGCAGGAATGGGGCGCAGCTCGCCGATCGCCGGTCCGGAGGCCTCTGGAGCGCCAGCAGCTCGGCGAGGACGCACACTCTGGATCTTCGGGACCTCGATGAGATCATTGGGTGTGCACTCGAGGATCCGGCAGAGGGCGGCGAACACTTCGACGTTCAGTCTCTCGGGAGTCTTCGTCACCAACCGGAACACTTGCTCGCGGGAGAGCTGCACTCCCTGAGCGCGCAGTGGTGCGATCAGATCTGTCGTCTGGAACATCCCGGCCGCAGCCATCAATGGGCGCAGGTTCCAGGTGATCGGGGCGTCAGAGTTGGGGGTGTTCGGCATCGGGTCCTCCATAGATCCGGGAGAGGGCTTGGTTGATCATGCGGTTCTTGAAGTCGTCACCGACAGACGTGTAGATGGCGGTGGTCGAGGCGTAGGCGTGCCCGACTTGGTCCTGCACGAACTTCTCGGCGTATCCCCACTCGATGAGGTTGGTGACGTACGTGTGGCGCAGGGTGTGGACGCTGAGCTCCGGCGGCAGCTCCGCTTCGTCGCGGAGCTGTGCGAAGCGCAGGTCGATGTAGCGCAGCGAGACGCGCGTACCTCGCTCAGTCGGCCATAGCGGTCCCGACAAGTCAGCAGTGAAGCGGGGTCGGGCCTGGTCGACCCATTGGGCCAACCCTTCCGTGATCCAGTCCAGCTCGGGGAGGGTGAGCACCGAACGGCGACGCGGTCCCGAGCCGTGAGAGCCCTTGCCCCAGCGCACGTCGACCGCCCCGAAGCGTCCGAACCGCGGGGCCGCGCCGTTGGGCCGTAGATCGGCTACGTCGAGACCGACGGCCTCGGCCCTGCGCAGTCCGTAGGCGTAGATGGTCTTGAAGATTTGAGAGTCGCGCAGCGCGGCGAGTGCTCCCTTCCTGCCGTGCTGAAGGATCGTCTCAACTCGGCGGTCAGCCACCGCGAAGAGCTGCTCGAGCTCGTCGTAGGTGAGTGCTCGCCGTTGTGGGCGGCCTTCATAGTCGACCAGGTGCGCGAGCGTGTTCCACTCGTGGCAGATCTGCTGCGGTGCGGTTCCGAAGCGCTCTTCGCAGTCGACTGCCCACCGATACCGAGGATCGGTGAGGTAGTCGCAGAACAGGCGGATGATGGAGTGATATCCCCGGATCGTCGAGGGCGTCGCCGGGCTCTGCCGAGACTTCGCCCGCGTCGTGAAGTCCTCCAAGTCGCCCGGTGACCACTCCCACGGGTACCGGCCGGCGAACTCCTCGAACCTCCGGACGACGAGCTCGCGACTCCCGATGGTCCGCTCGGCCAAGCCCCGGCTGCTCTGCTGATCACCCCACCCGGAGAGCATCGCCTCGAACACGAATCGCCCCTCGTCCAGCGCCCGCACGTTGCGGAGCTGCTGAAGTGGCGAGACGCCATGCGAGTCCTGGGCCATCGACCCAGTATTGCATCTACCGCAACAATGATGCATACACAGCGGCAGAAGTGCTGACATACGCCACGCCCACCCCTTGCCCTGCGGGTCGGATGCCTCTCAGCCTGCTCGCCGCTATATGGTCCCCTGATGGATCTTCGCAGCGCCGCCGAACTCGCCATCTCTCTCGCTCAAGGGGCGGGAGATCTCGCCGTGTCCGAGCAAGACTCGGCCCGCGTCGAAGCCAAGGGGGACGCCGCCGACTTGGTGACGCACGTGGATCGCGAGGCAGAACGGATGATCGTCTCGAGCATTGCGGAGCGCTACCCCGACCACGGGATCCTCGGCGAAGAGGATGGACAGCAGGGCGCAGGACCCACAGCTGAATACAACTGGCTGATCGACCCGCTTGACGGCACCCACAACTACGTTCTCGGCATCGACGTCTACGGAGTGTGCATAACGCTCTGCCTTGGGGATGAGCCGCTGGTCGCCGTCGTGCACGACTCCCCCCGTCGCCGCACCTACTGGGCTATTAAGGGCGAAGGAGCGTACATGCTCCGGAACGATTCCGGAGATTCGCACCAACTGACTCTCACGACCACTGAAGACCTCCGCCGCCTTACTATCTCCTACACCCAAGGCTACGGAGTTACGTTCGATGACACCCTGCGCAACAGGCTGTTCGATGCTCTGGAGCGATCGAGCAAGCGGGTTCTGCGTTCGTGGGCCCCATCAGCCGATTGGGGGCTCTTGGCCGTAGGCCGAGTCGGCGCTCTGGTCGCCTATCGTAACGAGATCTGGGACCTCGTCGGAGGTTGCTTGATCGCCGAAGAGGCAGGCGCAGCAGTGCTCCGCGATGAGAGCAAGGAACTCGTTCTCGTCGGCCACCCTCAGGCTGTCGAAGAACTGAGTGGCGTTCTGGCTCAGATCGTAGAGCTCCCACGGAATGCAATCGCTGCTCCCTGAACTGGGAGGCACCCAGCGCCGCGCGCGGCCAAGGTTGACGAGGCGCTGCAGCAGTCACCGATCGGATCCGCCTCCGATTGCATCTGGCGCATAGTTCTCAGACCGAATACCAGCGTAAATCTTCCGCACATTACTGAACCTCCGTCGGGTCGATGGAGAGAGTCTAGAACGGAGCAGTAAGCAGGATCCTTGGAGATCCTTTCGCTACTATCGCGCTATTCAGTCCAGCACTATGCAGGGAGCACAAAATGGCGCGTAAGACTCGAGTTATCCTCACCGACGATATTGACGGTTCGGACGCCACCGGCACGGTGAACTTCGCCTTGGATGGCGTTGCCTACGAGATCGACCTCAACGATGACAACGCCCAGCGGCTGCGTGAGCAGCTCGGCGAGTGGGCCAGCAAAGCCCGCCGGGTCGGTGGTCGGCGTATCAGTGGCACCCAGAGCGCAAGCTCTCCAAGCGACGCCGGCAAGGTTCGCGTCTGGGCGAACGAGAATGGCTACCAGGTCAGCGAACGCGGGCGTATCCCGAAAGAGATCCGCGAGGCATACGCCGCGGCGCACTGACCCGGGGACGCAGCGAAGGAGGCCAGCGACACCATCGCTGGCCTCCTTCGCCGCATCCAGGAAGGCTCTTCTACCGCGGAGCTGTCATGTCAGCTTGCTGGCAAGCAGGCGGGCGGCTGAGGGGGCGGCGGAGGCAGCTCTGAGGTGGGCGGCTGAGGCTTTGAGGTAGATGCCTGTGGTGGCGATGCTTTCGTGACCCAGCAGCTGTTGCACCTCGGAGATCGGGACACCGACGTCCACCATGGAGACGGCGTAGGTGTGGCGCAGAGCGTGAGCTGCTTCGCCCTCGGGCTTGGTGATACCGGCCCGGGCGTAGAGGCGGTTGACGCGGTAGGAGATCGTGTCGCGGGTCAGCGCTCGGCCATCTGGGCGGACGAGCAGGGGAGAGGAGTCGCTCTGCCCGGGTAGCCGCTCGGCGCGCCAGGGCAGGTAGGTGTCGATCTGCGCGGCGACGCCAGGATCCAGCGGCACGGTACGGGCTTTGCGTCCTTTGCCGACGACGCGGAGCGAGGGCTCATCACCGGGCCGGTAGTCGAGGGCCCGCAGGCCGGCGGCTTCGCTGGCACGAAGTCCTCCGGCTGCGAGGATCAGCACGATCGCGATGTCCAGCAGCGGCGCTGCTGGGCGGGCCTGGGGGTCTTCCTTCTTCGCTGTCTCCAGGAGGGCGGAGATCTGGCCGTCGGTGAACGCCACGGGCAGGCGCGCGGGGGCGCGGGGCGCCTGGATCGCGGCCGTAGGGTCGGTGGGTAGCCGGGACTCGAGGACGAGGTACCGACATAGCCCGCGCAGCGTGGTCACCAGGCGGCGGCGGCTGGCCGGCGCGAGGCCAGCGTTGTTCATCTCGGCCAGTGCGGCCTTGATGACGGGGCTCGTGAGGTCCTGCACCCTGACAGCGGCGCCCGTTTGGGCCTCTAGGTAGCGCTGCCACGAAGCGATATCCCCGCGGTAGGCCTTGGCCGTCTCGGCACTGATGGTCCGTCCGACGGCGCGGCGTTCCGCGATCCAGTCCCGGGCCGCATCGACGAAGAGTTCGCTCATCCCGCCACGCTAGGCCGCAGCCGCCGCTTGGCCGCGACAACACCCCGTCTAGTGCGCATAATCTTAATTATGCGCACTAGAGTGAGTCCCTCCCGCCCTGATTTTCGTTCTTAGAGGCGATTCAGTCCCTAAGCTTGGTCCTGTGCCACTTCGTGCTGCGCGACCGGCCCATCGGCGCCCCCGATGTCGCCTCGCTCGCGGACCGCGTGCGGCCCGGTGTCAGTCTGTCGCTGATGGACGTTAGCCCGGACGACCGGGTCCTCCGCTCCGTGGTGGCCGAGGACCAGGGGCTGCGGTTCATTGGGCTGTTCGGGAACCACATCGCCAACGACCCCATCATTGACAACGCCGACAAAAACGATCCGGGCTTCTTAGCCGACCTGATCGCGCTGATGCTCAAGCTGTGATCACCAGCAGGCGAGATCTTCACAGGCCGCACGTGCGACGGCTCCCGGGGCCTTTCGACCCCGGGAGCCGTCGAAGCGGGGGGTTGTCAGCGCCCGCGGGGATCGGTGTCCCGATCGACGTCAATCTCTTCCTTGCGCAGGTCCGCGCTCACGGTCTCAGTCTCCTGCACGGTGCGCTTGCCCACTTTCACCTTCTCGGTGGCGACGGTCTCCTTCTGGACGACGGGCCGCTCCTCCTTGAGGGTGACGACCTCCTCCTCGTTGGCGGACTCGTCGATCGACCCGGTGGAGCGCGCATCCGCCGAGTCGGGGTCGATCGCCTCGCGCTCGACGACGAGCTCCTCGCGCCGGACGGGGACCTCGATGTTCTGGACCTCGGTGCGGACGCGCTTGCGCAGCCGCGCCCGTCCGGCCTCCTGCTGATGCGTGTCGACGCGCAGCCGCTCCTCGTGGGCGACCATCTGGCTGTCGTCCTCGACCCCGTCACCCGCGGCGGTGCGTCCCGCCTGGGCGCGAGAATCGTCGCGGCGTTCGTCCCGACCGGCGGTGTCAGCCGTGGGCGCCGGAGCGGTGCGGTCGGTGGTGCCGCCACCGTTCTGGTAGTAGCGGAACAGTTCCTGCTCCTCCTGGGGCGAGATCTGGCCGTCGGCCTCGACGCTGGGGGCGTCCTTGATGAAGTCCTTCGTGAAGGGCACCACCAGGTCGCCGTCGGCGGGGCGGGCGGCATCGACGGGCACGAAGGTCTCGCGCGTGCCGAAGAGACCCGTGTTGACCGTCACAAACGTCGGTCGCCCGGTTTCGTTATCGACGTAGACCTGTCCGACGGACCCAATCTTCTTGTTCTCGCTGTCGTAGACGGTGGCGTTCTCGAGCGCCTGGAGATCGTTCTTGTCATCGCCCATGCGATATCTCGCTTCCTTGCTCATCACCGGCCTCTGGCCGGACGGTCTGCCTTCCCGAATGCCGGGTCCGGCCACCGTATCGCCGTGAGCTTACAATGTAAACACGGCGCGCGGAACCCGGTCGGGGTGTGCCCCGAGCGCGTCGCCAGGAGCCGTCAACGCCTCGGCTGCTCACCCCCTACGTTGTAAGGTTGAACGCATCATCCCCGGTGGGTTAGGCCGTCCGGGGCTCTCGTCCCCCCGATGTGCGGACGGTTCGTCGTTGCCCGGCGTGATCCTCGGGCGTACGTCCCGGCGATCCGGAACTCATCGTGGAACGGGCGTCCTTGGAGCCGCTCGCCTCGTCCGAGAGAAAGAGAGTCCCCATGAGCCACCCGGAATCCTCATCCCAGCCATCGCCGGCCGAACTCATCAGCCGTCTGTCGGAGCAGACCTCGCGCCTCGTGCGCGATGAGTTAAAGCTCGCGCGCGCCGAGATGACCGCCACGGCTAAGCAGGGCGGGGTCGGCGCCGGGCTCCTCGGCGCCGGCGGCGTCCTCGCCGCCTACGGCTTCGCGGCGCTCATCGCGACCGCCATCATCGCCCTCGCCCTCGTGCTCCCGGCATGGGCGGCAGCACTGATCGTCACGGCCGTCCTGTTCATCGCGGCGGCCATCGCGGCCCTCGTCGGCAAGAAGAAGGTCCAGGACCTTTCTCTCACCCCCGAGCGCACGATCGACAGCGTCCAGGAAGACATCGCCGAAGTGAAAGGACAGACCCACCATGACCATGCCTGATCCCCAGCACCCCGAGCCCGACGGCGACGCTTCGCCCGAGCAGATCGAGGCCGATATCGCCCGTACCCGTGAGGAGCTCGGCGAGACCGTTGAGCAGCTGACCTCGGCCTTTGACGTCAAGGCGCAGGCCAAGCAGCAGGTCGGCCAGGCCACCGAACGAGCCCGTCGGCAGCTCGACGACGTGAAGGATCGAGCCGCACAACAGTTCTCGGCGGCCCGCGACGCGGTCACCGACGACGACGGTCAGCTCAATCGCAACGGTTGGATCGCCGCCTCCGTGGCCGGTGCCGGGGTCGCCCTCGGGATCTACCTGATCATCCACGCGGCCCGCCGCTGAGGCCACGGGAACCCCGTCGACAACGAAAGGCATCGCATGTCCAAGAATGAGTCCACCAGCACTCCCGCCAAGATCCTCTACCGCCCAATCGGCATGCTCGGCGGCCTACTGAGCGGAGCGATCGCCGGGGTCATCTTTAAGCAGGCGTGGAAGCTCCTCACCCCACAGTCCAGGAGCAACGAAGCCCCCAAAGCGTTGAAGTCAGACTTCAACCTCGGCCAGGTACTTCTCGCAGCCGCGCTGCAGGGTGCGATCTTCGCCTTCGTCAAGGCGCTCGTCGACCGCGGAGGTGCGCGAGGGTTCCAGCGCGTGTTCGGAGAATGGCCCGGCAACTGACGACCTGATCCGCGCCCCACGAGGAACGCCCCTGAGCCCGGCCGGGCTCAGGGGCGTTCCTCGTTCACTCGCCGTGGTGCGCGAGGGTCACTCGTCCGTGTCGTCCTTCTCCTGGCTGCGGCCCGCGGTCTCCCGCAGACGGCGCGCCCGCTCTACGTCCTCGGCGAACTTCCGCTCGCGCTTGTCGCTGGCCTTGGTGTCGCGGGCCGGCAGCTGGAGTGTCTCCTCGGCTGGCATGCCCGCCTGCAGCTCGCGGCCCCGCTCGACCTCGCTGTCGACCTCCGCGCCGAACAGCAGGATCGCGTTGATGATGTAGAGCCAGAGCAGCAGGATGATCACCCCGGCCAGGGCACCGTACGTCTTGTTGTAGTTGCCGAAGTTGGAGACGTAGAAGAAGAACGCGAGGCTCGCGAGCACAGCGACGATGATCGCGATCAGGGCGCCCAGGCTGATCCAGCGCATCTTCGGCTGGCGGACGTTGGGCGTCGCGTAGTAGAGCAGCGCGACAACGATCACCACGATCGCCGCGAGCACCACCCACTTCCCGACGTTCCACACGGTGATCGCCGTCGAGCCCAGCCCGATCGCGCCGCCGACGGCCTCGGCGACGGGGCCGGACAGCACGACGATCATGAGGCCCACCGCGCCGAGCACGAGCACGACTGCGGTCAGCAGGTACATCTGCACGGTTAGCTTGATCGCACCGCGCCCCTCGGGGACGTCGTAGATCTGGTTCATCGCGCGCCCGAAGGCCTTGATGTAGCTCGAGGCGGACCAGAGGGCCGCGAGGAGGCCGATGACCAGGCCCAGACCGGGGGCGGGAGCGGTCAGGACGGACTCGAGAGCGGGCCGGATCGTCTGCCACGTGTCGGCCGGGATGATGCCCTCAGCCTGATCGAGGATCGAGGTCAACGATCCGCTCTGGCCGAAGAGGCTGAGGATCGAGACGAGCGCCACGAGCGCGGGGAACATCGAGAGCACGGTGCGGTAGGTGAGCCCCGACGCAAGGTCCGTGCACCCGTCGGCCGAGAACTCCCGCACGGTCGTGCGCAGCACGTACTTCCAGGACGGAGCCGTGATCTCCGCCGGGCTGTCGGGCTTGCGGTCGTCCTCGGGGTCGGGGGCGTCAGCCGGGTTCTCGTGGTCGTGGGTCGTCTGTGGTGACATCATCCATCCTCTCAATCGCGTCCTTACAGCGTAAGGTTAACGATGTACCGCGAGGTCGGGGTGGCATCGAATCAGCGAGGACTGGACACTGGCTCCATGGACAGCACGGCAGAGGGCACGGAATCCCGCAGGAGCGGTCGGCGGCTCGACCGCGACACGGTCATCAAGGAGGCGCTGCGCGTGGTCGATCGAGAAGGTTCTCGCGCGCTCACGATGCGCGGCCTCGGTCAGGAGCTCGGCGTCGAGGCCATGTCGCTGTACCGCTACGTCACGGGTCGTGAGGATCTTCTCGAGGGCATCGTCGTGTGCTTGCTCGAGGGCGTCACGGCCGAGCTCGCGAACGCGCGCCCGACGAGCTGGCAGCAGTATCTGCAAACCCTCGCGCACATCGTGCGTGATCTAGCTCTCGAGCACCCGCTCGCCTTCCCGCTCGTCGCGACCCGGCATCCTGCCGCCCCGTGGCTGCGGCCGCCGCTGCGCAGCCTCGAGGTGGTCGAGGACTTCCTCACGACGCTCGGCGAGTTCGGCTTCAGCGACGAGCAGAAGGTCGGCGCGTATCGCTCCTTCACGAGCTTCCTGCTGGGCCAGCTGCTTCTCGAGGCGGCCGCGCGCGGCGACGGGGTCTCGCCGCCGGAGGAACCACTCGACGAGGGGGACGCGGACGTGCCCAACCGGGACGGGCGCATCCAGCTCTCCCCGGGCAGCGAGGTGCTGCGACTGCGCCCGATGCTGAGCGAGAACCACGGCGCCGAGGAGTTCGAGTTGTCGCTCGAGTCACTGCTCGACCGTATCGAGCTCGAGATCTCCCAGTAGGTGGGCCGTGCGTCGATCCCTCCGAAGCTCCACGGACCGACCCCGCATCCCCGCCGCCCGCGCGCTGAGTAGCCTCGAAACCATGACGTCCCCTCATGTCCCCTCTCGTCGTGTTCTACGGCATCGGCCTGCTCGTCGTCGTCGCCGTGATCGTGCTCGCCGTGACCCTCGGGCGTCGAGCGAATCACCGTGAGGGACTCTCCTCGGCTCGCGAGCGCACGCGCGAGGCCCAGCACCGCCGCGCGCGGATGGACGCAGGCGGCGTCGACCGCGCTGAGCGTGGCGGTGTTCAAGGGGGCGTCCACTCGGGTCCAGTGCGCGAGCCGGCGTCGCAGACCGCTGGCAAGATAGGCAGCGTGCTGATTGCCTACATCGATGAGTCCTACGACCAGGACACCTACTTCATCGGCGCTGCCGTCGCCAATGAAGCCGCCTGGGAACTTGTTGCCGACGGGTACGACGCAGTTCGCCAGCGCACGGCTCTCCTACACCCGGTGCCCGACGGTGCTGAGTTCCATGGCCATGAGCTTGATGGCGCTCATCGGTTTTCCCCAGAGTTGCTCGGTGAAGTTCCCCGGGTCGCGGGGCTAGGTTAGCGGAGGTTGGTGCCGGTGGTGGCGCGGCGGA
>VAFL01000006.1 GCA_005768755.1 Paracoccus denitrificans
CCATGAAACGCGCCCCTCGCAGCCTTCAACACCATGTTTTATATAGGAAATATAATGGTCAGGACAGCGAAATCAGCGCCTTACTTGGGAAATGTGGGGTCACGTCACCTCACTGAATTTCTTGTTTCAGCTATTGGTGAGGCCGCAGAGAAAGCTCACTTCGTCCCGTATCGCGGCCTTCTACGAAATCACCCCCACATTGACCTCCCCCCCCCATCATGCGACCCCTGTTGCCGTATCCAACAGGTGTCCGCATGACTGATTTCACCACCTCCGTAGCCAGTGCCGAAACCGCGCTGCGCGATCTGTTTCCGGCCACGCCGTTGCAGCTGAACGACCACCTTTCGGCCCGCTACGGGACCGAGATCTGGCTGAAGCGAGAGGATCTGACGCCGGTGCGCAGCTATAAGCTGCGGGGGGCGTTCAATGCCATGCGCAAGGCCATCGACGCCGGCAGCACCCGGCATTTCGTGTGCGCGAGCGCCGGAAATCACGCGCAGGGCGTGGCCTTCGCCTGCCGCCATTTCGGGGCGCGCGGCACCATCTTCATGCCGGTGACAACGCCGCAGCAGAAGATTGCCAAGACCCGCATCTTCGGCGGCGACAGTATCGAGATCGTGCTGACCGGCGACTATTTCGACCAGACGCTGGCCGCCGCGCAGGCCTTTTCCGCCGAACATGGCGCGGCCTTCCTGTCGCCCTTCGACGCCGAAGACGTGATCGAGGGGCAGGCCACCGTTGCGCTGGAAATACTGGAACAATTGCCCGGCGCACCCGATCTGGTCGTCCTGCCCGTGGGCGGCGGCGGACTTTCGGCTGGCGTCACCCGCTATCTCGCCGAAGCCGCGCCGGGCACGCAGTTCGTCTTTGCCGAGCCGCGCGGCGGCGCCAGCCTGAAAGGTGCGCTGGAAACCGGCGCGCAGGTCACGCTGCCGGCCGTCGACAGTTTTGTCGACGGGGCGGCGGTCGCACGCATCGGCGACCTGCCCTTTTCGCATCTGCGCCATTTCTCGCCCGATCAGGTGCTGACCGCACCCGAGGACCGGCTGAGCATCACCATCCTCGACATGCTGAATGTCGAAGGCATCGTGCTGGAACCGGCGGGCGCATTGGCCGTCGACGTGCTGCAGGATCTGGCCGAACGCGGGCAGTTGGCGGGCAAGCGCGTCGTCTGCATCTGTTCGGGCGGCAATTTCGACTTCGAACGCCTGCCCGAGGTCAAGGAACGCGCCCAACGCTTCGCCGGCCTGAAGAAATATTTCATCCTGCGCCTGCCGCAGCGCCCCGGCGCGCTGCGCGATTTCCTGATGCTGCTGGGCCCCGATGACGACATCGCGCGCTTCGAATACCTGAAGAAGTCGGCCCGCAACTTCGGTTCGGTCCTGATCGGCATCGAAACCTCGGATCCGGCCAATCTGACCGCGCTCATGTCGCGGCTGACAGAGGGCGGCTTCACGTATCAGGACATCACCCGCGACGAATTGCTGGCCCAGTTCCTGATCTGACCGCGCGGCACTTGTGAGGTGCCTTAAAAGCGCATAATCCAAGGCGCAAATCAGAAAGGACTCGCCCATGACCGCGCCCAAGAAAGTCGTGCTCGCCTATTCGGGGGGCCTCGACACCTCGATCATCCTGAAATGGCTGCAGACCGAATATGGCTGCGAGGTGATTACCTTCACCGCCGATCTGGGCCAGGGCGAGGAACTGGAACCGGCGCGCGCCAAGGCCGAACTGCTGGGCATCAAGCCCGAAAACATCCATATCGACGACCTGCGCGAGGAATTCGTCCGCGATTTCGTCTTCCCGATGTTCCGCGCCAACGCGGTCTATGAGGGCCTCTACCTCCTCGGCACCTCGATCGCACGCCCGCTGATC
The DNA here is from genome assembly GCA_005768755.1 of Paracoccus denitrificans. Classification (GTDB taxonomy): domain Bacteria; phylum Pseudomonadota; class Alphaproteobacteria; order Rhodobacterales; family Rhodobacteraceae; genus Paracoccus; species Paracoccus denitrificans_B. The sequence goes on from VAFL01000006.1 coordinate 1,876, forward strand.
TCCAAGCGCCTGGTGGAAATCGCCCGCCAACACGGCGCCGACGCCGTCGCCCACGGCGCCACCGGCAAAGGCAACGACCAGGTCCGGTTCGAACTTTCCTGCTACGCGCTCGACCCCAATATCCGCGTCATCGCCCCCTGGCGCGAATGGAACCTCTCCAGCCGTACCAGGCTGATCGAATTCGCCGAGCAGAACCAGATCCCCATCGCCAAGGACAAGCGCGGCGAGGCCCCGTTCAGCGTCGATGCCAACCTGCTGCACACCAGCAGCGAGGGCAAGGCGCTGGAAGACCCCGCGGTCGAGGCCCCCGATTACGTCTATCAGCGCACCGTCAACCCCGAGGACGCGCCCGATCAGCCCGAACATATCGAGATCACCTTTGAACGCGGCGACGCCGTCGCCATCAACGGCCAGCAAATGTCCCCCGCGACCATCCTGACCGAGCTGAACGAATACGGTCGCAAGCACGGCATCGGCCGTCTTGATTTCGTCGAAAACCGCTTCGTCGGCATGAAATCCCGCGGCATCTACGAAACCCCCGGCGGCACCATCCTGCTGGAGGCCCATCGCGGCATCGAACAGATCACGCTGGACGCAGGCGCAGGCCATCTGAAAGACAGCCTCATGCCCCGCTATGCCGAGCTGATCTATAACGGCTTCTGGTTCTCGCCTGAGCGCGAGATGCTGCAAGCCGCCATCGACAAATCCCAGGAACACGTCACCGGCACCGTGCGCCTGAAGCTCTACAAAGGCAGCGCCCACACCGTCGGCCGCTGGTCCGACCACTCCCTCTACTCCGAGGCCCACGTCACCTTCGAGGACGACGCCGGAGCCTACGACCAGAAGGACGCGGCGGGCTTCATTCGGCTGAATGCGCTGCGGTTGAAGCTGATTGCGGCAAGGAATGGGCGGGTTTGAGGAGGTAACGGCCCTGCGCGGACGTTCGTACCAGGCGCAGGGGATGACCGGTCTGCAGCCCTGTTCCGACATTTGCGCAAGGCGCAGCATGACTCCTGGCGCAGGCACTAACGGCGGAAAGTAGTGTTGGAGGAACGGCAGCATGGCAGGTGCGGCGGAGGGGCGAAGTAGTCACTCGTCCATTGTGTTCCGGCACAATGCCCCGAAACCGGATGCCCTCAAGCCACCTCTGGGCGGCGGGTACGGCTTGACGCTACATCCAAGGTCATAAACTAACTATTTTCTTTACAACCTCGTCATAGTGGTGGGACCGCCCAGCAGGGCTAGAAGTTTTCGCAATTTGATTGCAAATCCGCTTCCTAGTCTTCGTAGTCTTATTTATATTGCTATAATTCGCCTTGGGAGCTTGGCCGCTGGACCGAGCCACAAGCGCGCCGAACGCATTAATGAGCGGCTGCCCGATAAGATATTCGGGGTTGCTGGCAACGTTCTCAGCCGCCAATATCCACGCCTCAGAGCTCTCAACGATGGGCGCCATTACCTCTTTGTGACTCAAGGAGGCAGCATCGGATGCGTGCCCACCGATCGAGAGCAATACGTGCCGGATGACATTACCTCGATCTATATTATTTTTTGGTGGAGCATATGAAATTGCCCTCTTTCTTATAAAAGTTTCGAAGCTACTATGGCCGATAATATCAGAATCTATCTGGAAGAGAAGCGCGTCAAATTTAGCTTCCTCATCTTCGATTTCAAAGAGAGATTCGCCTTTTAGATAGAGCGCAGACCTGAAAGGCAATTCATTGCCCTCAAGCCAAAGCAATACCTGCGGCCACCCTGATGGTAAAGAGTTATCATAGGCCGGCTGTATCATGTCAAACGTGACGTGTTTCCCTAAGCGGACAAGCTCCCGCTCCAAGAAAATTTTGATTGCCACAAAGTCAGTTTGGCCCTCACAAATAACTCCTATTCGAATCATCAAATTTCAACTCTATTAAGGTTAGACTCCTTGAGTCCATTAATGTGAGGAATTTGATCCGCAACCCATAGCTGAGAAAGAGTTCGTCCGTTGGTCCTCTCTGCCCACTGCTCTCGACTCATTCCCTTAGCTGGCGCAAGGCGGTCGCATTGCGAGTGACCCTTCTTGTCACGATACACAACAAATACACGCTGGTCTTCATCAAAGATGTCAAAAGCATCTATGGAAGTTGGATTGTGACTGGTCATAAAGACCTGTTTTGCCCCGACAGGAATAGACTCAGCATTAACTTTTTTGGTAAGCCGAACAAGTGCTTCGATAAGTGTGCAAGTTAACTTTGGATTTAGCGCACTATCAACATTGTCGATGGCGAAGATTCGCGGAGCAGCAGCATGACACATAATCACCGCCATGAATAAAAGAAAAAGCGTTCCCTCGCTGCTGTCATAGGCGGAAAGGGTATTCCGCTTCTCTTCCATGTAGCGGTCGTAAAAATATAAGATATCTCCCGAGGATTGATCAATGCTTTGAGACACCAACTTTTGATCTATCTTCCCCACCATGAAAGATCGTGTCCAACCTGGCAGAAACGCAAGATCCAGCGTCAATTTCGTAAAGTCGCGAACAACTTTAGGGTCAATAGGATTTTCAGAGACACTATCATACTCGCCCAGGAATTGGGATATTACTTGAGATACAGCCTTTGCAAGCCCCTCCCCATGAAGGCCAATGGGGTTATCATATGCTTGACCCAACCTAGTACCCCGCAGGTAATCGGTTTGAGGCGAGTATATTCTAAAGTCTGCGAACTCATCGAGCGTATTAAAATACTCAGTTTCAAACGGAAAGCTGGCTTTTATCTGATCCCACAGTCCGCGGACTTTGTCTGCACGTCGCGGTAGATTTCTTCCTTGCGCCCGATCGCCGTTTCCACTTCTTCCAAATTGGCTTTCACCATTGAAAGACGAACTTTCAGAGTGAAATCTTAAGCTGGCATCACCATCACGGGCTGTTAAGTTGCACTTATACTCAACTCCCCCAGAAAGGGACGCGTTGATCTCAAGCGTTTGAGGAATTCTTAGCCCCTTATGCGCAGACTTAATCAGTGCGGGTGGAGATTGCCGTATGCCTTTGCGTGCCAGTTCTGGATTATCTAATCCTTTTGAAAGGCAGGCGGACGCCAAACCTATAGCTTCGAGGAAATTGGATTTACCTGCGCCGTTGGGTCCAATGAAAATATTTACTCGCCCAAGCGTGAGCTCTTTCTCGCGGATAGACTTGAACCGTTGGATTGAGATCTTCTCAAGCATGCTTCACCTTGTCCATTTCCCTCACCACTACAACGCCTTCCAGCGCGAATGAAGCTCTTTGTTGGCCATCCTTGACAAACGTCCGTTTCGTCCCATCACCACCTCGCCCCTGTGGTTGTGCTGCAATTACGTACGTCGGGCTCTAGCGAGGCAGGTCGGCGCTGAGCGAGCGAACCAAAAAGGCCGCTAAGGGCCGGATGGCCATGTGCCGCATGAACAGTTGGCCGAGAGTCGTGTCCGCTACGCTGAGCATCGCTGCCGTTCCTCCAGGACATAGCGAATGACCGCTTCCCATCCAATAAGCGGCCTGAGCCCCACACGGCAGCGGAGAATATCCCGCAGTCACCCTCTGCCCTCTGTCACAGCCAGCCAGTTCGCCCAGGCGAAGCCACCAAATCCCCACGACCCACGCACGACCCACGGCCAAAATCCGTATGTACGCGATATGTACAGCCTGTGTACGCGCAGTGTACGCTCTGTGCACCCCAAAATCCCGGCATTTGCAGGCCGAACCCCGCCTCACACCGCCGCCGCGCAACACCCTGCGCGCGCACCCCGTTGCGCTTCGCCGTCGCGCCAGTCAGACTGCGCGGCATGAGTGAACCAACCCGCCCCGCCCGCATCGCCATCCTCACCGTCTCGGACCGCGCCGCGTCAGGGGTATATGAAGACAAGGGCGGCCCCGGCGCCGAGGCATGGCTGCGCGAAACCATTGTTTCCCCTATGGAAATCACCCGCGCCATCGTCCCCGACGGACGCGAGGGCACTGCCGCGAAGCTGCGCGAACTGGCCGAATTCGCCGACCTGATCCTTGTCACCGGCGGCACCGGGCCCGCCCCCCGCGACCTGACGCCCGAGGCCGTCAGCGACGTCGCAGAACGCGAGTATCCCGGCTTCGGCGAAGAAATGCGCCGCGCGTCCCTGCTGGAGGTCCCGACCGCGATCCTGTCGCGGCAAACCGCCGTAAGTGTCGGAAAAACATTGATAATCACGCTCCCAGGAAAACCCTCCGCCATCGCCACCTGCCTGAACGCGGTCTTCGCCGCCGTCCCCTATTGCCTCGACCTGCTCGGCGCAGCCCGGATCGACACCGACCCCACAAGGATCGAGGCGTTCCGGCCCAAGGTGAAATAGGCACATGGGATCGGCGGGATTTTATGAGGACTGCTACTTTTTCTTCCTGTGCAAACGGCATCCCAACAACCTGCCGCACTTGCAGGACCGCTTCGGCCTGACAATCGTCCCGGCGAATTTCGAGGTCATGGACGACGCGAAACAGCAGATCCTGCTTTCCACGTCCGATGTTGAGGAGCTGACGTCCTGGCTGGACGCCAGCCCCGATTCCTGCTTCGATCTGTACCTTCAGGACTCGCGGTCGCAGAGTTTCATGTTCTGCCATCGTCCCGGAAACCATCATGTACTCGGCATACCTTACGAAATGCTGAACGACGACATGCTATTGTTCGTGCTGAAACGGTTCGCTGCGATCCTGGGTTCTGGATTGCACGATGCGCCGCCACCCGACACGGTCGGGGAACTGCGCCATTTCGCGAGTGCCACGCATTCGATTTTTCGCCGCTATCACAGGGGTCACTTGATCCCGGCGAACTGATCGCCCAGGCAGCGGTTGCCGCGTACTTCGATCATTCTGCCGCCTCGTCATAATCCTCGACCGGCGGGCAGGTGCAGATCAGGTTGCGGTCGCCATGGACGTTGTCGACGCGCCCGACAGGCGGCCAGTACTTGTCCACGCGGAACGCGCCCGCGGGGAAGCAGCCCTGTTCGCGGCTGTATTCGCGGTCCCAATCCGCGACCAGATCCTCGACCGTATGCGGGGCGTGGCGAAGGGGGCTGGCCTCGGCCGAAATATCTCCGTTCGCCACAGCCTGGATCTCCTCGCGGATGGCCAGCATGGCTGTGACGAAGCGGTCGATCTCGGCCTTCGTCTCCGACTCGGTCGGCTCGACCATCAGGGTGCCAGAGACAGGCCAGCTCATCGTCGGCGCGTGGAAGCCGTTGTCGATCAGACGCTTGGCGATGTCGTCCACGGTCACGCCATGTTCCGCGAAGGGGCGCGTGTCGATGATGCATTCATGCGCCACACGGCCCCGATTGCCCATGAACAGGATCGGATAGGCCCCCGCCAGACGGCTGGCGATATAGTTGGCGTTCAGGATCGCCACCCGCGTCGCCTGCGTCAGCCCGGCCCCGCCCATCATCAGGATATAGGCCCAGGAAATCAGCAGGATCGAGGCTGAGCCGAACGGCGCGGCGCTGACCGCACCCTCGCCGGTTTGGGGATCACCCGGCAGATACGGCGCCAGATGCGCCTTCACGCCGATCGGCCCCATGCCCGGACCGCCACCGCCATGCGGAATCGCGAAGGTCTTGTGCAGGTTCAGGTGGCTGACATCGCCGCCGATCTCGCCCGGCTTCACCAGCCCGACAAGCGCGTTCATATTCGCGCCGTCGATATAGACCTGCCCGCCATGGTCATGGGTGATCTTGCAGACCTCGCGCACGGTATCCTCGAACACGCCATGCGTCGAAGGATAGGTGATCATCACCGCCGCCAGCTTGTCGCCCGCCGCCTTGGCCTTGTCGGAGAAATCTTCCAGGTCGATATCGCCATTCGGCGCGGATTTCACCACCACGACCTTCATCCCGCACATCTGCGCCGATGCCGGGTTGGTCCCATGCGCGCTTGACGGCACGAGGCAAACGTCGCGCTGATCGTCGCCATTCGCACGATGGTAAGCCTGAATGGTCAGCAGCCCCGCATATTCGCCCTGCGCGCCGCTGTTCGGCTGCATGGAAAACGCGTCATAGCCTGTGATCGTGCACAGTTTCTGCGTCAGATCCTCCAGCATCTCGGCATAGCCCGCCGCCTGATCGGCCGGCGCAAAGGGATGCAGCGCACCGAATTCCGGCCAGGTGATCGGCATCATTTCGGCCGCAGCATTCAGCTTCATCGTGCAGGACCCGAGAGGGATCATCGCCCGATCAAGCGCCAGATCGCGGTCCGAGAGGCGGCGCATATAGCGCATCATCTCGGATTCGGCCCGGTTCATGTGAAAGACCGGATGGGCCAGGTAATCGCTGTCGCGCAGCAGATCGTCGGGGATCGCCGGGGCCACCGCCGGCTCTGCCGGATCGGTGATCCCGAAGGCATCCAGCAACCGGGCGATCACGCTGGCATCGGTGGTTTCATCGACCGAAATCCCGACCCGGTCGCGCCCGATCTTGCGCAGGTTGATGCCGTGGTTGCGGGCAGCGGCCAGAATGCCCAACTGGCCCACACCCACACGCACGGTGATCGTGTCGAAGAACGCATCCGGTGCGACCTCGGCCCCGGCGGCACGCAGCGCGTTCGCAATCGTCACCGCATTCAGATGCACCCGCTGCGCAATCGCCCGCAGGCCCACCGGCCCGTGGAAGACCGCATAGAATGACGCCATCACCGCCAGCAAAGCCTGCGCCGTGCAGACATTCGACGTGGCCTTTTCCCGCCGGATATGCTGCTCGCGCGTCTGCAAAGCCAGCCGGTAGGCCTTGTTGCCCTTCGCATCGATGGACACACCGACAATCCGCCCCGGCATGGCGCGCTTGAATTCGTCGCGGCAGGACATGAAGCCCGCATGCGGCCCGCCATACCCCATCGGCACCCCGAACCGCTGGCTCGAGCCGACGCAGATATCCGCGCCCATCGCCCCCGGTTCGCGCAGCAGGCACAGCGCCAGCAGGTCGGTCGCCACCACGGCCACGGCATTCGCGGCGTGCAAGGCCTCACATTCTGCGGTCAGGTCGCGGATATGCCCGAACGTGCCCGGATACTGGAAAATCGCGCCAAAGACCTGCGACGGGTCCAGATCCTCCGGCTGGCCCTTGATGATCTCGATCCCCAGCGGCTGCGCACGGGTTTCGATCACCGAAATCGTCTGCGGATGCAGGTTCTCGCTGACGAAGAACGCCTTCGCCTTGGATTTCGCGACGCGCTGCGCCATGGCCATGGCTTCCGCCGCCGCCGTCGCCTCGTCCAGCAGGGACGCATTCGCGACCGGCAGCCCGGTCAGGTCCGAAACCATGGTCTGATAGTTCAGCAGCGCCTCCAACCGGCCCTGCGCGATCTCGGGCTGGTAGGGGGTATAGGCGGTATACCAGGCCGGGTTTTCGAGGATATTCCGCTGGATCGCAGGCGGCGTGACGGTGCCGTAATAGCCCTGCCCGATCAGGCTGGTCATCACCCGGTTCTTCGCCGCGACACCGCGCATCTTTTCGATCAGTGCGGCCTCGGACAGGGGTTCCCATCCCAAAGCCTCATCCTGCCGGATGGAACCCGGCACGGTCTGTTCGATCAGCTGATCCAGACTGTCCGCACCCACAGCCGCCAGCATTTCGGCCATCTCGGAAGGTGACGGCCCGATATGGCGGCGATTGGCGAAATCATCGGGATTGTAGTCGGTGGGATTCCAGCGGGTCATGGGAACTTCATCTCCGGCGAGCGGGACCGGCCCGCTTTCTTTGGTGCGAAACAGCTCGGGGGCTGGGTGGCCCCCCGACCAGGCTTCAGCCGATCAGCGCGTTATACGCGGCTTCGTCCATGAAACCGTCGATGCTCTCGCCGTCTGCGGGCTTGATGCGGAAGAACCAGGCCTTCATCGGATCGTCATTCACCGCGCCGGGATTGTCCGGCAGATCCTCGTTGACGGCCGTGATGACGCCGGCAATCGGCGCGACGATGTCAGAGGCCGCCTTGACGGATTCGATCACGACGATTTCCTCGCCAGCGCTCACTTCGCGGCCAATCTCGGGCAGTTCGACGAAAACCACGTCGCCCAGTTGCTCGCTGGCATGGGTGGTGATGCCGACGACGACCTCCTCGCCATCGGATTGCAGCCATTCGTGATCTTCGGTGTATTTCAGCATGGGGACGCTCCTCAGCGCTTGTAGTCAGGTTTGATGAAGGGCAGTTCGGCGACTGTCACCGGAATCCGCTTGCCGCGCAATTCCGCCCAGACGGTATCGCCGGGCGCAAGCGTCGCCGGCAGGATCGCCATGGCGACCGGGCCGCCGACCGAAGGCCCGAAACCGCCCGAGCAGACCTTGCCGATTTCCGCGCCGTTTTCGGCCGCATCGAAGATCGAGACACCTTCGCGGATCGGCGCGCGCCCTTCGGGACGCAGGCCAGTGCGAACATTCGCCGAACCGTCAGCCAGTTCCGGCAGGATCACATCGGCGCCGGGAAAGCCGCCCTCGCGTTCGCCACCGGCGCGCCGGATCTTCGGGATCGACCAGCCAAGTGCCGCCGCGCCCGGCGTCACGCCCGCATCCATGTCATGCCCGTAAAGCGGCATCCCGGCCTCGAGCCGCAGCGAATCGCGCGCGCCAAGCCCGATCGGCGCGACCGCTTCGTCGGCGAGCAGCGCCTCGGCGAATTCGCGGGCCCGCGCCGACGGCACGGAAATCTCGAACCCGTCCTCGCCGGTATAGCCAGAGCGTGAGGCCCAGATCTCGGCATCGTCCCAGTGAAGGATCGCGACATCCATGAATTTCAGCGTCCCGACCTCGGGGACGATCGCCGACAGCACCCGCGCCGCCTCTGGTCCCTGCAGCGCCAGAAGCGCGCGGTCGGTCACCGGCTCGACCTCGATCCTCTCCAGCCCCTGAAGCAGCGCGATGTCCTGATCGGCGCAGGCGGCATTGACGACAAGGAACAGGTGGTCGCCCCGGTTCGCGATCATCAGGTCGTCCAGAATCCCGCCCGCGTCATTGGTGAAGATGCCGTAGCGCTGCCGCCCCTCGGCCAGTCCCACGATATTCGCCGGGATCACGCTTTCCAGCACTTCGGCCGCATCAGCCCCACGGACCAGCACCTGCCCCATATGGCTGACATCGAACAGCCCGGCCTTCTCGCGCGTGTGCAGATGCTCGCCCATCACACCCATCGGGTATTGGACCGGCATCTCCCAGCCGGCAAAGGGCACCATCTTGCCGCCAAGCGAGACATGCAGGTCGTAAAGCGGCGTGCGTTTCAAATCGGTCACAGGCATCCTCCTTCGCGCGAAAGCGCGTGTCTGGCTGCCCCCTCTGTCCCTGCCCGTTCACGGGCGCCTGAGATCGTCATCCTTCGGCGGGCCTTCCGGCCTCTCTTCAGAGTTTATGCGGAACCGGTCCCTGTCGCCTGAGAGTTTACCGGGGCGGTTGCTCCTTCGGCCCTGACCTCGCGGCCAGTGTCTCCCGTATTCCTGCCTCACCGGTAGCCGCGAGCCGTGCGTCTGGCAAGCGATTTTTGCAAGCCTGTTGCCAGCGCGCACTTGCCCAGACATGGCACCGGCTGTCTAATCGAAACATGGAGAACGAGAACGCGGCGACATCCGAACAGATCATTTCCGCAGCGGGCGGCTTCTGGCAGCAGCTTGACCAGTTCGTGCGCAACCTGTTTCTGCCGCATCGGCTGAATCAGGTGGCAGCGGTGCTGGCGCTGATGGTGATCGCGTATTTTCTGGCGCGTTTCCTGTCGCCAAGGCTGCGCCGGTGGCTGCGCAGCCGCGAAGGCTGGCCCAAATGGCGGTTGCGCATTGGTCTGATGATCGACCGGCGGCTTCGGCTGATCCTGTTCACCATCATGGCCTGGATTGTCGTGCTGGTAATGGAGCAGGTTACCTGGCCCTCGCTCAGCCAGGTGATCAGGCAAGCGGCCACGATTGCCAGCGCGGTGCTTGCAATCGCCTTCCTGTCGCGGCTGATCGCGAACGCCCTGGCGCGGCGCATCGTCAAATGGGGGGCGTGGATCTGGGCCGTCCTTTACCTGCTGGGCATGACGCCAGAAGCTGCGCAGCTTCTGGACAGCATCGCCTTGCGCCTCGGCTCGGTGCGGCTGTCCGCGCTGACGGTGCTGCAGGCGCATGCGGTCATGGCGGCCCTGATTGCCGGGGCGCGCCTTATCACCGCGGCAGTTTCGCGCAAACTGGGCGAATCCGCCGACCTTTCACCAACAATGCGCGTGCTGGTCGCCAAACTTCTGCAGATCGTGCTGTTCACGTTGGCGATCATCATCGGCCTGCGATCGATCGGGGTCGACCTGACCGGCCTTGCGGTTTTCTCTGGCGCGGTCGGCGTCGGCATCGGCTTCGGGTTGCAGAAAGTCGTGTCGAACCTTGTGTCAGGCGTGATCATCCTGCTGGACAAGTCGGTCAAACCCGGCGACGTCATCAGTCTTGGCGACACGTTCGGCTGGATTGACGCACTGGGCGCGCGCTATGTCAGCGTGGTCACGCGTGATGGCAAGGAATACCTGATCCCGAACGAAGACCTGGTCACCAACCAGGTGGTGAACTGGTCACACACAAACGAATTCGTCCGCCTGGACGTGCATTTCGGCACCTCATACAGGGACGATCCGCACAAGGTGTCCAAGGTCGCGATCAACGCCGCCATGACCGTCAAGCGGGTTCTGGCGCAACGGACGCCGGTTTGCTGGATCACCGGTTTCGGCGACAGCTCGGTCGATTTCGTGCTGCGCTTCTGGATCTCGGACTCGCAAGGTGGCCTGACCAATGTGCGCGGGCAGGTCTATCTGGCACTTTGGGACGCCTTCAAAGAGAACGATATCAACATTCCATTCCCGCAACGCGAGGTAAGACTACTGGGCGACAACGGCGACACAGCGCCGAAATTCATCGCAGGCGATTGAGAATGCGCCCGACAGTGCTATATTGAAAGCAGCCCGGCGCCGGGGCGATCAGGCGCGATGACCGGAGGATATACCCCTGTCCAATCACGTCCAATCGGCAGACCAGCCGAATGTGACCGCCGCGCCGCAAGATCTGAGCAGCGATGAGATCCTGCAGCGCATCCTGACCTCTCTTGACGATGACAAGGCAGAGGATGTCGTGACGATCGATCTTCGCGGCCGTTCTGCCATGGCCGATCACATGGTCATCGCATCCGGGCGCAACGCCCGACAGGTCGCCACCATCGCCGAAAAGCTTGCCCAGCGTCTGAAGGACGCCACCGGCCGCACCGCCCGGATCGAGGGCAAGGACGCCGGCGACTGGGTGCTGATCGACACCGACGATGTCGTCGTCCACGTCTTCCGCCCGGAAGTACGCGAGTTCTATCAGCTGGAAAAGATGTGGATGCCCACCGACCAGCTGAAAGCGCTGCGGGCCGACGTACATTAAGCCAGAACGGGCTGCCGGATACGAAAGGTCGTTATCCGGCGGCTTTGCGGGACGAAGCCGACCTTGCGCGGCGGTCTGCATTCGATGTGCAGCCGATCACGCGTCTTTCCTTTTTCGTCTAGCCCTTTGGTAGTGTCGCGCGGCCTTTGCACGGTTTCCGCAGGTCTCCATCAGGCACCATGTCCGCCGGCTGTTTCTGGTTTCGTCCACGAACATCCAGCCGCAGTCTTCCGCGGGGCAGGTCTTGATACGGCCAAGCTCACGCGGATCCGCGACGATGGAAAATGCCGACATGACAGCCAGTCCGGTCAGCGTTTGTCGACCAATGCCGGCATTTCCCCTGAGGCTTTCCAGCTCGCGTTGCAGCTTCAACTGGTTCGGCCGATCTGCAGACCGCAGAAACTGTCTTAGCTCCGCACGAAACAACCGGAAGATTTCCGCGCTTGGTGGCTGCTCAACTTCAGGAAGGCCAAGTGCCTGCAACCAGACCGTAAGGTCATCAAGGCTTTCGACCTTTTCATGCACAATATCGCCCTCGGCTGACCAGTCCGCTGTGTTGACCAGATCGAGGGCCAAGCGCCCACCGACGATTCTGATCGGGTGACCGTTCGCGTATGCCATACCGCATCCTAACCTGTATAGTGGTTGACACTCAAGCTGATGATTGTGTAACCATTATAGAGGTTAGAATCCGTTGAGACGAACGTGAGGAGCAGCGACCCGCTTCTGTCTTCGCTTTGAGTGGTGTCCTGCGCCGGGCTATTCGGGCGTTAGACGGCGAGGTCACTTGGGCCCGTCTGGAAGCCCGACTGCGCCGCGCCCCGCGACACGTTGTCCGAAGGGAGAACGAAAGATGTCATTAGAAAAACCTGAAACAATGGTCCTGCACAAAGAGATCGCCTTGGACGATCTGAAGATTCGATACAGGGAAGCGGGCGAACCGTCCCGCCATGCGCTCGTTTTGCTGCATGGATATCCAAGCTCATCATTCTGTTTTCGCAACCTCATGCCCCGCATCGCGGATACCAACCATGTCCTGGCACCTGACATGCCGGGATTTGGCGGGTCGAGCGCGCCTTCTCCCAACGAGTTCGCGTACACGTTCCAACGGCTGGCGAAGGTGATCGAAAGCTTTCTCGATGCCAAAGGCGTCGAGACATTTGACCTCTACATGCACGATTGGGGTGTTGCGTTTGGCTATTGCCTCGCTCTGGCAAGACCGGATGCCGTCCGCCGGCTCATCGTTCAGAATGGAAGCGCCCACGAAGCCGGCCTCGGCGCCGATTGGGATACGCCACGCCGGTACTGGAAGAACCCGACAGCCGAGAACCGGGCCGCCCTTGGTATCTGGATGAACAGGGAAGGGGTCCGATCGGAATATACCAGCGGTTTGTCCCAGAACCTTGCCCAGAGAGTTCCGCCAGAGCTTTGGGAGTTGGATTGGGCACGGATGCAGGATGAAAACCGCAAGGATATCTATTTTCAGTTGTTCTGCGACTACCAAAGCCATATCGACCGCTTTCCTGAGATCACAAAGTTTCACGCGTCCCATCAGCCCCCGACACTGGTGTTGTGGGGAAAGCGCGATACATACTTCGAAATCGAGGAGATTGCGGAATATCGCAAGGAACTGGATAACGTAGATGTACATGAAATGGACGGCGGCCATTTCCTGCTTGAGACACATCTTGCGGAATGCCCTCAAGCGATACGAACCTTCTTCGATCATTATCCGATCTAAGCGTGTGAAAGCCGCTATTGCCTCAGGCAGCGGGATTGCAATTTGCCTCTGAGCCACCCTTGGCGCGAAAGCCGGCACCGTCACGCCCGCCGCTTGACGCCCGCGACTATACGCCCCAGAACGCCCCCATGCGCATCACCCTTCTTGCCGTCGGCCGGCTGCGGAAATCGCCCGAACTGACGCTGATCGACGACTATCTCGACCGTTTCGCCAAGACCGGACGCGGCCTTGGCCTGCCGCCTGTGCAGGTGGTCGAGGTCGAGGACAAGCGCGGCACCGGCATGGCCGGAGAAACCCCACTGATCGAGCGCGCAATCCCTGCGGGCGCATTTGTCGCGATGATGGACGAACGCGGCGATCAGCCGACCTCTCCCGAATTCGCCGCGCGCATCGCGGGCCTGCGCGATCAGGGCCGCGATATCTGCTTCGTGATCGGCGGGGCGGACGGGCTGGACCCGTCCCTGCGCACCCGTGCCGACTGGCAGATCAGCTTTGGCCGCATGGTCTGGCCGCATATGCTGGTCCGGGTCATGCTGGCCGAACAGCTTTACCGCGCCGCCAGCATCATGTCAGGCGCGCCCTATCACCGGGCTTAGCCTGGCAGTGTGCCCGGCTCCATCTCGCGGCACTCCTCGGTCTGCATCACATCCCCGTTCTCGCCACGAACCCCAAGCGTCGCCGCAGGCCCCTTGGTCCACAATTCTACCGCGCCATCGGCGCTGACATAGCGCGCGCCCGACCCGGATACCGCAATCGTCAGCGGCACCAGATGCCCGTCCGAGGTGACGACGGCAAACGACTCATCGCCGGCATTGATGAACGCCGCCTGAAACGCCATGTCGTTCGGGCAGGCATAGGTGCGGGTGAAGGTCTTGCTTTCCGCATGGGCCGCCATGGCAGGCAGGCACAGCAGCAGGGCGGGCAAGGCGATGCGCATGGGCAGGCTCCGGGTTCTGTGGGTTCCGTTCGGATATCCACTGACGCCGTGCGCGGACAGCCACAATTTTGTGAACCGGCCCGACGGCAAGGCAAAATGAAAACGGGGGCCCGATGACCCCCGCTTCCCGTCTTATTCCGCCGGCATCGCCGCCAGATCGCCGGTGTCGGCAATAGGGTGTTCCAGCAAGGGCAGCATTTCCTTCGGGCAGACCTGCAGGAAATTCGCCTTCTCGGTGTCCCAGTTGTCCAGGATCTCGCGGGCCTTGACGGAATTGGTTTCCGCGACATGCCGCTCGATCAGGGATTTCAGCTGGTCTTCCCAATGGGCCACCGTGACCGGGCAGGTCACCAGCGATTCCATGTTCATGTAATTCGGCGCCAGCCCTTCCGGGTCATACAGATAGGCCATGCCCCCGGTCATCCCGGCGCCGAAATTGGCACCGATCCGGCCCAGGATCACGGCGACGCCGCCGGTCATGTATTCGCAACCGTTCGTGCCGCAGCCTTCGATCACCACGGTCGCGCCGCTGTTACGGACCCCGAACCGTTCACCCGCGCGGCCAGCGGCGAACAGGTAGCCGTCGGTCGCGCCGTACAGCACGGTGTTGCCGATGATGACGTTATCGGCCGCCACAAGGGGGCTGACCATCGGCGGGCGCACGACGATCGTGCCACCCGACAGGCCCTTGCCGACATAGTCGTTGGCATCGCCCGACACCTCGATTTTCAGGCCCGGTGCAGCGAACGCCCCCAGCGACTGCCCGGCGCTGCCGGTCAGGCGAACCGTCAGGTGATCGGGTTGCAGATTGTTCCGCATCCCGAAGGTCTGAACGATCATGCTGGACGTCCGCGTGCCGATGGTGCGCAGCGTGTTGCGAACCGCGTAATGCAATTGCATCTTTTCGCCGGCGCTGAAGAAACGCTCGGCATCGCGGATAATTTCGCTGTCCAGCGTGTCCAGCACCGCGTTGCGCGGCTTGGTCCGGTCATAGACGATCTTGTCCGCGCCATCGACAGTGATCAGCAGCGGGTTCAGGTCCAGATCATCCAGATGCGCAGAGCCACGGCTGACCTGCGTCAACAGATCCGCCCGCCCAATCACCTCATCGATGCTGCGTGCGCCGATGCTTGCCAGAACTTCGCGCACCTCGGTCGCATAGAAGGTGATCAGGTTGACCACCTTGTCGGCGCTGCCGTTGAACATCGCCCGCAGCTTTTCGTCCTGCGTACACACGCCCACCGGGCAGGTGTTCGACTGGCACTGACGCACCATGATGCAGCCCATCGCGATCAGGGCAGCGGTGCCGATGCCGTATTCCTCGGCCCCCATCATCGCCGCCATGACCACGTCGCGCCCGGTCCGCAGCCCACCATCGGTGCGCAGCGTCACGCGTTCACGCAGGTTGTTCATCGCCAGAACCTGATGCGCCTCGGTCAGGCCCATCTCCCAGGGCAGACCGGCGAACTTGATGCTGGTCGCCGGGCTGGCACCGGTGCCGCCGTTATGGCCCGAGATCAGGATGATATCCGCCTTGGCCTTGGCCACGCCCGCCGCGATGGTGCCGACGCCCGAGGACGCCACCAGCTTCACGGTGATCTTCGCGCGCGGGTTGATCTGCTTCAGATCATAGATCAGCTGCGCCAGATCCTCGATACTGTAGATATCATGGTGCGGCGGCGGCGAGATCAACGTCACCCCCGGCGTCGAATGCCGCAGACGCGCGATCAGCGCCGTGACCTTCATGCCAGGAAGCTGCCCGCCCTCACCCGGTTTCGCGCCCTGGGCGACCTTGATTTCCAGTTCTTCACAGGAGTTCAGATATTCGGCGGTGACACCGAAGCGACCTGATGCCACCTGCTTCACTTTCGCGCATGGATTATCGCCATTCGGCAGCGGCTGGCTGTGCGCCGGGTCCTCGCCGCCCTCGCCGCTGTCGGACTTCGCGCCGATGCGGTTCATGGCGATGTTCAGCGTCATATGCGCCTCGGGCGACAGCGCCCCCAGCGACATGCCGGGCGTCACGAAACGCTTGCGGATGCTGGTGATCGATTCCACTTCCTCGATGGGCACCGGCTTGCCAAGCGGCTTGATGTCCAGCAGGTCGCGGATATGGATCGGCGGATTGGCCCGCATGGTCTTGGAATACTGCTTCCAGACATCATAGCTGGCCTTTTCGCAGGCGAGTTGCAGCAGGCGCATGGTATTGGCTTCCCAGGCGTGCTTCTCACCCGAGCGGCGCAGCTTGTAGAAGCCACCGACCGGCAGCAATTCATCCGCATTGCCGTCAAAGCCGCGTGTATGCACATCCTCCAGCTTGTGCTGGATACCGTGCAGGCCGATGCCCGAGATCCGGCTGTGCATTCCCGGGAAATATTCGTTCACCAGCGCACGCGACAGGCCCACCGCTTCGAAGTTCAGGCCGCCACGATAGGATGACAGCACCGAAATCCCCATCTTCGCCATGATCTTCAACAGACCCTGGTCGATGGCATCGCGATAGCGGCGCATGTTGTCGATCAGGCTGCCTTCCAGCAGGCCCCGGTCGATGCGGTCGGCCACGCTGTCCTGCGCGAGGTATGGGTTCACCGTCGTCGCCCCGCAGCCGATCAGCACGGCAAAGTAATGCGGGTCGATGCATTCGCCCGAACGCACGTTCAGCGAACAGAAGGTGCGCAGCCCCTTGCGGGTCAGCCAGCTGTGGATCGCACTGGTGGCAAGGATCATCGGCATCCCGATGCGATCCGCGCTGACCGCCTCGTCGGTCAGCACCAGATGACCCGCACCAGAGCGCACGGCGTCCTCGGCCTCGTTGCGGATGCGGGCAAGCGCCTCGCCCAGCGCATCGGGGCCCGCCCCTTTCGGGAAGGTGCAGTCGATCCGCGTCGCGGCATCGCCGAACATGCGCATCATCTCGACGAATTCGCGGTTCGCGACGAAGGGCGTTTCCAGCAGCAGGATCTCGGTCTGCGCGCTGGATTCGTCGAGCACGTTCTTGAGGTTGCCGAAACGCGTCTTCAGCGACATCACCCGTGTTTCACGCAGGCTGTCGATCGGCGGGTTGGTCACCTGGCTGAAATTCTGGCGGAAGAAATGCGACAGCGGGCGATACTGGTTCGACAGCACCGCAGGCGGCGTGTCATCCCCCATGGATGCCAGCGCCTCCTTCCCGTCCTCGGCCATCGGGGCCAGCACGTTTTCCAGTTCCTCCAGCGTATAGCCGGCAGCGATCTGGCGGCGGCGCAGGTCCTCGCCCTTCAGGGTCGTGCCCTCGGGCAGGTCGCGCATCTGCTCGGAAAGCTGCGCCACCTTCTCGATCCACTCGCCGAAGGGCTGCGACGCGGCCAGCCGGTCCTTGATCTCGGCATCGTGGTAGAGCTTGCCCTCTTCCATATCGACGCAGATCATCTGACCCGGACCGAGCGCGCCCTTCTCGACGACCGTCGCCTCATCGACCGGGACCATCCCGGCTTCGGAACCGCCCATCAGCAGCCCGTCACCCGTCACGACATAGCGCATCGGGCGCAATCCGTTGCGGTCCAGACCGCCGCAGACCCAGCGGCCATCGGTCATCGCCAGCGCCGCCGGGCCGTCCCACGGCTCCATCACGGCGTTGCAATAGGCATACATGTCGGCCCAGGCTTTCGGCATGTCGGTCACGGTCTTCGACCAGCTTTCCGGCACCAGCATGGTCTTGGTCATTGGCGCAGACCGGCCGGACCGCACCATCACCTCGAAAACCGCATCCAGCGCGGCGCTGTCGGACGACCCGCCCGGAATGATCGGCTTGATGTCGTCGGCCATTTCCCCGAACGCGCCCGAGGCCATGCGGATCTCATGGCTGCGCATCCAGTTCATGTTGCCCTTCAGCGTGTTGATCTCACCGTTATGGGCCAGCATCCGGAAGGGCTGGGCCAGCCACCATTGCGGGAAGGTATTGGTCGAATAGCGCTGGTGATAGATCGCGAAGGCGCTTTCGAAACGCGGGTCCTTCAGGTCGGGGTAGAATTCCGCAACCTGTTCGGCCAGCATCATGCCTTTGTAGATGATCGACCGGCAGGACAGCGAACAGAAATACAAGCCCTGCACGCCGGCCTGCAGGGCGGCGCGCTCGATCCGGCGGCGGATGATATACAGCTCGCGCTCGAACTCGACCTGGGACAGGCCCTTCTCGTTGCGGATCAGGATCTGCTCGATCTCGGGGCGGGTGGCATTGGCTTTCTCGCCCAGAACGGCGGTATTCACCGGCACATGGCGCCAGCCATAGATATAGTGACCCATGCGGATCACCTCGGATTCCACGATGGTCCGGCAACGCTCCTGCGCGCCGAAATCGGTGCGCGGCAGGAAAACCTGCCCGACCGCGATCAGCTTTTCCTGATCGGGCTCGTGCCCGGTGCGACGGATCTGGTCATAAAAGAATGGCACCGGGATCTGGACATGAATGCCCGCCCCATCACCCGTCTTGCCATCGGCATCGACCGCGCCGCGATGCCAGACCGCCTTCAGCGCGTCGATGCCGTTCTGCACGACCTGCCGCGAGGGCGAGCCGTCCAGCGACACCACGAAGCCGACCCCGCAGGACGAATGCTCATCCTCTTCGCGGTAAAGGCTGTTCTGCGCCATCCAGGCGCGGCGGGCTTCTTCTTTGGCTTGCCAGTCTTTCATTTCAGACCTCTTTCGCGGTTCGGGCGGCGGCTTGTGGGGCCGGCCGGATGGCTATGTTTCGGTGCCTGCAGCGCATGACGTTCATCGCCGGGCTTATCAAAGGGGCAGGTCAGGAACACTGTGGGTAAATTCCATCACCATCTGCATGTCGCAATCGAAAACCGGATCCGTTGAACCGAACCCGGCTTCGCCCGGCATGGCAAAGGTGACGGGGCTGTCATCGGTCTTCTGGTGCTCGCCCGTCCAGTCGCTCCGCTCCTCGACGCCGCCGTAGAACCGGCCGTGATCGGCATTGACGAATTGCTGACCCTTTGAATCGATCAGAAGCTCGCCGCTTTCGGAAAACACCTTCAACTGAAACTCGGTCAGTTGCAGGGGCACCCCGTCAATCACCGTCGTTTCGCCTGTCAGCCGGTCCTCACCGACATTGCGCAGCCGTTCGCCGGTATTCGAGCGCGTCCAGAAATCGAAATCGTCATGTCCGGTCCGAAGCAGCGTCGAAAACGAAGCATGGTCCTTCGCCTCAGGCTCCAGCATATCGACAATACCGTCACGCAAATTGATCGATTCCATCCAGCGCGTCTCGGCATCGATCCGAGAGCTGTGTCGTGGCCCTTCCTGATCGAAATACGTCACCCATTGATCTCCGGGCGCGTCGCCGCTGCAGACGAATTCCTGCGCCGCGACGCATCCGCGAAGCTGCACCGTCATTTTCAGTTCGCACCCCTGCGGCGGCATGAAGGTTCCGGCACGGGCAGGCGAGAAGATCAGAACAGCTGCCCCGAAAATCGCGGCGAATGCGGCAATATCAAGGCCCGAAGCCGACGTCGTGACAGATTGGGGACGTGCTCTGTATCGGTTGGGTACGCAGTGTGCGGCCATGACCCCTCACTCTGCCGCGACCTGCGCGGCGTTGCCAAGAAATTCGGCGATGCTGTCGGCCGCTTCTCGCCCGTCGCGGATCGCCCAGACCACAAGCGAAGCGCCGCGCACGATGTCGCCGACCGCGAAGACGCCCGAAAGGCTGGTCTGGTGGGTGCGGAAGTCCGCCTTGATCGTCCCCCAGCGGGTCACTTCCAGACCGTCGACGCCCCACAGCCTGGGCAATTCCTCGGGTTCGAAGCCCAGTGCCTTGATGACCATCTCGGCCGGTTCATCGTAATCTGCGCCCTCGATCAGTTCGGGGCTTTGCCGCCCTGAAACATCTGGCTTTCCAAGCCGCATCTTCTGGATGCGTACGGCCGAAATCGGGGCGTGTTCCGCATTGATACTGGTTTCTGCCCCGGTTTCGCCCTCGGCCGCGCCGACGAAAGCGCCGGGCGCGGAAAGCCATACGAAATCAACGCCCTCTTCTTCGGCATTCTGCACTTCGCGCTGACTTCCCGGCATATTGGCACGGTCGCGGCGATACAGGCATTTGACCGATTTCGCGCCCTGACGGATCGCCGTGCGCACGCAATCCATGGCTGTGTCGCCCCCACCGATCACCACGACGCGCTTGCCGCGTGCGTCCAGCTCTCCATCCTCGTAATCGGGGATTTCATCACCCAGGTCGATCCTGTTCGAGGCCGTCAGGTAATCCAATGCGCGGATCACACCATGCGCATCGGCGTTGTCGATATCCAGATCGCGGGTCTTGTAGACACCGGTGGCGATCAGCACAGCATCGTGCTTGCCGCGGATCGCATCAAAGCTCAGATCCTCGCCGATATTGCAGTTCAGCACAAACTCGACCCCGCCCTGTTCCAGCTGGGTGTTGCGACGCTCGACGATTTCCTTCTCAAGCTTGAAACCCGGAATGCCGTAGATCATCAACCCGCCGGAACGGTCGTGACGGTCATATACCGTCACCTGAAAGCCCATGCGACGCAGACGGTCGGCCGCTGCAAGCCCGCCGGGACCGGCACCGATGATCCCGATGGATTCCGCGCGCTCTTGTGCGGGCGATATACCTTCGACCCAGCCTTCTTCCCAGGCCGTATCGGTGATGTATTTCTCGATCGCGCCAATGGTGACGGTGCCGTGTCCCGACTGTTCGATGACACAATTGCCTTCGCACAGGCGATCCTGCGGACAGATGCGGCCGCAGATTTCGGGGAAAGTGTTGGTCTGCTGGCTGACCAGATAGGCCTCGCGCGTGCGGCCTTCTGCCGTCAGGCGCAGCCAATCGGGGATATTGTTATGCAGCGGGCAATGCGACTGACAATATGGCACGCCACATTGGCTGCAGCGGCTGGCCTGTTCCTTCGCCTTCGCATCGGCGAATTCACGGTAAATCTCGTGAAAATCCTCACTGCGCTGCTCTGCCGAGCGCTTCTCGGGCATCTCGCGCCCGATGGTGACAAATTTCAGCATTTTTTGCGTGGCCATATCGCTTCGCCCCTCTATCTCGATTCCCTACTATGCTTGCGCGAAAGCGAATAAAAGGCATACATACTGACCTATTTGTCGTTTTCTGAGCCGCCACGCCGAGATTCAGCGAGAAAATCTTAATAACTAGGTCAGTAAACTATACCTACATAGTGAAATCTCAGGAAACCAAGGGCCTGCGACATGCTCTCAGGCGACCGATTCCCGCGCATTGCTGCGCCATCATAGCATGCTTCAGTGGATAAGACCGCCCCAGACCAGTCCAAGCAGCAAGACCCCGAAGATAATTCGGTAGATTGCAAAAGCGGTGAACCGGTGGGTCTGGATATATTTCAGCAGCCATTTGACCGAAATGAAGGCCGTCACCGTCGAGGCGATGAATGCCACGCCTAGCCCCACCCAATCTTCGGCCCCGCTGCCGCCGGTCAGATTCTCCAGCAGCTTGTAACCGCTGGCGGCGTACATGGTCGGGATACCAACCAGAAAGGCGAATTCGGTCGCGGCTGCACGGTTCGACGTGCCCAGCAACATGGCCACGAAAATCGTTGTCGCTGACCGTGACGTACCCGGAAACACGCCCGCCACCACTTGCGCAATGCCCACCGCCAAGGCCACACGCCATGTGATCCGGGCGCTGTCAGGCAGCTTTTCAGCGAAGTGTTCGGCCACCATCATCCAGATGCCGCCGATCACAAGGGCCCAGGCAATGGGTGTGATCGTCTCTGGCAGTTGAAAACCCATCTTGTCGACGACAAGCCCAAGAACCGCCGTGACCAGAAAAGCTGTCATCAGCTTGGCAAGGTAATCCCGGTTTTCCACATCGCGCCAGCCCGTCGCCAACGCGACCAGGCGCTTCCAGTAGATCAGCGTGACAGCAAGGATCGCACCGGCCTGGATGACGACAACGTACATATCCGACCGCGCGCCCAGCCAATGCTGCGCCAGAAGCAGGTGGCCCGTGCTGGAGATCGGCAGAAATTCGGTGATGCCCTCGATAATACCGAAGAGCACGTCATTCAGATAAGGCAAGCCGGATATCCCCCGATTGCGTCAGGACCGCAGAATCAGCGGGCGCGCATGTTCTTGGCTGAGGCCGTCATTTCGGCATATTGCCCGTTCGGGCGGAAGCGCCACAGATATTCGTCAATGACCGCCTCGGCGGCCATCGGCTTGATGCCCAGATCGGCAAAGCCCTTTGCATCCGCGGACACGACGTTGTCATCGCGCAGCATCTTCACCTGATCGCGGGTCAGAATTCGGTTGGTAAAAAGCCCACCCGTCAGCATCGAGGCAATGTCGAACACACCAGCCGTGACGCGCGCCAACCAGAAAGGCAGGTTAACCACGGCCCGTCGCCGCATGATCGAAGCCAGCGTCTCATCCGCAATTTCGCGCACAGTTTTAACATCAGGCCCGCCCAGTTCGTAGATCCCGGGCGCCGCATCGCCCAGCACGGCCTTTTCGACTGCCTCTGCCACGTCCTCGACGTGAACCGGCTGCATCCTCGACTTGCCGCCTGTGATTGGCATCAACCAGCCCATGCCCGTCCCGGCGAAACGATCATAGACACCGCCATGTGCGCCGAACATCACGGAAGGACGCAGGATGATGGCATCTGGACGCACTTTCAGAAGCTCTGCTTCCCCCTGACCTTTGCTGGCCAGATACTCACTTGCGGCTTCAGGATCTGCGCCGATGGCAGAAATATGGATGACGCGCGTGATGCCCATCTCGTTCGCGATCCGGCCGATCCGCGCCGCGCCTTCGGCGTGGACCGGCGCGAACCTGTTCTTGCCCTCGTTCACCATGATGCCCACGCAATTGACCACGACATCTGCGTCCGACATCGCGGCGCGCACGGACAGATCGTCGCGAATATTGCAGGGCACCGGCTCGACCTGCCCTACAGCGCCGGAGGAGCGCACGAACAAGGCTTCGGATGGACGGCGAACCGCGACACGGACGCGCCAGCCCTGTTTGGCCATCCGGCGCGCAATCTGTCGCCCGAGAAACCCCGAACCGCCATAAATCGTGACGATCTTAGACATCAGCTGCCCCTTTTCGTGCCATATCATCTGCTGATAGCGCGCCGGACCGGGCCGGGCAAGCTCTGCCCCGCGCCCATTCTTTCTGCGATCGCGAAGTTTTTGTGAAATGCCCGTTGACACCCTGTGAAGCCAAGGCTAATTCCCGCCCCACGACACCGGCCCAGGTGGCGGAATTGGTAGACGCGCACGGTTCAGGTCCGTGTGCCGCAAGGCGTGGAGGTTCGAGTCCTCTCCTGGGCACCAAAACAAGAAAAGCCGCTGTGTGATGCAGCGGCTTTTCTGTTATTGGCCTGCCGCATCTCGACTGGCTAAAGATAATCATCCGTTGCAGTCGCATCACCGCCGAATGCCCAGTCAAGCGCAAAGCTGGCCAGAATCGGAACAATCAACAGAAGCGCCAGCGCGAATATCCAGACCTCCAGGTGAAGGAACCGCCCGATCAGCGGCACCAGCCAATCGGGCATCCAGTCCAGTGACCCGCGGTAAATTCCGATGGGCGTCGCCGATCCCTCGGGTGCCAGGCCCAGCATTTGCCCAAGTTCATGTGTCTGACCCGCCCGGTCGTCATGCCGACCTGATGAGTGTTTAAGGTGCCAAGCTTGATTACGTGCTATCAGATGCTGCGATATATCAAACCGATCAAGCAAACAAAAGTTAATTTGCGGATCTGCGCCGATTGCATGGTCGCATTCTGGAACCGGGATCCGGAATGAGTCGTTCGGAAGCGGAAACAGTTCGGACAGGCCTGCACATGAATCGCATCAACTTCACCCCGGAACGCAACTGTTGGCGCGTGGCAAAGGGCGAAAGCTTCGGGTTGATCATCGACGGCGAAAGTTATTTTCGGGCGCTACGCGAGGCGCTGCTGAAAGCCGAACGTCTGGTCATCTTAGTCGGCTGGGATTTTGATTTCGAAATCGAGATGCTACCCGGAGAGGGCGATGCTGACGGAAATGCCCCCGATGGTTTCCCGAACCAGATCGGACCGTTCCTGGATTCGCTGGTGGACAGCCGCCCGGATCTGGAAATCTATCTGCTGAAATGGAGCGGCGGCGCGCTGATCGCACCGGGTCGTCTGATGCCGACCGCGAAGATCAAGCTTCTGTCGCCCGACCAGATTCACCTCGGTTTCGACGGTTGCCACCCGATCGGGGCAAGTCATCACCAGAAGATCGTGGTCGTCGACGATTCGCTGGCGTTCTGCGGCGGTATCGACGTGACAGACGGCCGCTGGGACCGGCGTGATCACGCCCCCGATGACCCGTTGCGTCGCCTGAAGGACGGCGAGATCGCACAGCCCTGGCACGACGCGACCTCGGTCATTTCGGGCGAGGCTGCGGCAGAATTAAGCCGTCTTTGCCGCATGCGGTGGGAACGCGCCCAGGGTGCCGAGATGGACGAGGCCTTCACACCCGGCTTCAACCGCTGGCCCGACAGCATCAAGCCTGACTTTCGCGATGTTGACATCGCCATCGCCCGGACAGAGCCACCGACCCGCAAACATCCGATCATCAACGAGATCGAGACACTCTACCTTGATTCCATAGCGGCTGCGAAGGACTGTATTTATCTGGAATCCCAGTATTTCTCAAGCGATGAGATCGCGCAGGCCATCATGGCACGCCTGCAGGAGCCCGATGGTCCGGAAGTTGTCGTTATAAACCCGCTGGCGGCGCAGATGATGGTCGAGGATGAGGCGATGCACGTCACGCGCAGCCGGTTTATCCGCATGCTGTCCGCAGCCGACCCCCATGACCGCTTTCGAATTTTCCATCCTGCAGATTCCAGCGGCTCTGGCATTTATGTTCATGCCAAGCTGTCATTTATCGACAACAACATGCTGCGCGTCGGCTCCAGCAATATCGACCGGCGCTCGATGGGGTTCGATACCGAATGCGATGTCGCGCTGTCTGCCGGCGATACCGACGAGCAGCAGGTTATCCGCGGCATTCGCGATGGCCTGATCGCCGAACATCTGGGGCGCGATCTGCAGCAGGTCAGCGACGAAATCGACCGTCAAGGCAGCGTCATAGCCGCCATCGAGGCGCTGAATCCTCCGACAGGGCGGGGTTTGCGCCCGATCCTGCCCCGCAAGGAAAGTCTGATTGGCGCGCTGTTGGCTGACACGCGTTTCTTCGACCCGCGCTATCGAAGCAGCGCGGTGGCCCGGCTTGGGATAACCTCGCGACATGTGATGTACGGCGCTGCCGCGCTTGCTGTCGGCGCTGTTTTGTGGTCACGCCGCAGAGGCAGGCGCTAAGGTCAACGGCGACCCTGACCGGCCATTTCAGGCTGGTGCCAGCTTGCACGTCCCCGCCCCCATCGCCGACGGCGGCGCAATGAGTGATAGCGAGCCCGACGCCGTTGCGTTGGCGGACGAGATCGGCGGACAAGTTCACCCGGTCGTCGAGGCCGCGCCCCCTTATCGAGTTCTGGATTTACGCGATCCGCCTGAACGGGTGACGCATCGCAGCATCAGCCCGGAAGCCGCCATTTGCGCGTCGGTTACCGAACTCACGCGGGCACTCGTCCCGTTGAATCGCGGATTACGAGTTCCGGCTGCAAAATTGTCGAAAGCTGCGCCGCCCCGCGCATATGGTCCAGCAATGTCCGCGCAGCGGCACGCCCCAGATCCAGCTTTGGCTGCCTGACCGTCGTCAACGGGACGGGTAAATGCGCCACCCAGTCGATGCCGTCAAAACCTACGACCGAAACCTCTGCCGGGATCCGCACGCCACGGCGTTGAAGGGCGCCCATGAAACCTGCGGCCGATTCGTCGCTGAAAGCGACGATGCCTGTGGGCCGCGTCGCAGGATCCTCGGCCAGCCATTCGCCAGCAGCTTGCGCACCCGCCCGCAACGTGAAGTCACCACGATAGCCGCGAGGGACATGGCCCAATGCGCGACCGACCCCATCCAGTCGTGTACCGTGCAGAACATTGCTTTCCGGCCCGCCGATCCATCCGATCCTGCGATGTCCCAGCCCCAGCAGATGGCGGGTGGCCATTTCAGTGCCTGATGCATTGTCCAGAACCACACGCGGAAGCGCCGCCCCCTTTATCCATTCGCATGCCGTGATAAGGGGCGGCGCAGCAGGAAGCGCGGCAAGGTCTGCTTCCGTCACCTGTCCATCCAGCAGGACAATCCCATCGGCGCGCGACGGGTCCAGAAAGCGCCGCAAGGCCCGGTGACGGCCACCTTCTTCCATCGTGTCGCCGACCAGCAGGTCATAGCCCGCAGCGCTGAGTTCCTGCCCCATTCCCGCCAGAATCCGGGCGAAGAACGGGTTGCTCAGATGCGGGACAAGGGCGACGATGGCCCCGGTGCGCTGCTTGCGCAGGTTGCGGGCGGCCAGATTGACGCGGTATCCGGTGGCAGCCACGGCTTCCATTACGGCGATGCGGGTCGGTTCTGTCACCATTTCCGGGCGCGACAACACACGGCTGACCGTCGCCGCCGATACGCCGGCGTGACGTGCAACATCGGACAGCTTGACATTGGTCGACGGCGCCTGATCGGTCATGGGAAGTCCTTTTCAGCCGCCAGCTTGCGCGAAGGTGAAATCGTTTGCAACTCGCATGAATGCAGTTTGCAAACGATTACATTCCATGTATGCATAAGCCGAGAGGGAGGAGCGTCATGCGCACCATCAAGGGGCCGGGCCTGTTTCTGGCGCAGTTCGCCGGGGATGCGGCACCGTTCAACAGCTGGGACAGCATTACCCGTTGGGCGGGATCACTGGGATATGCCGGGGTGCAGGTGCCCAGCAACGATTCGCGGCTGTTCGACCTGGATCTGGCCACGACCTCGCAGGATTATCGAGACGAGTTTCTGGGCACCGCGCGCCAGAACGGTGTCGAGGTGACGGAACTGTCCAGCCATATTCAGGGCCAGCTTGTCGCCGTTCATCCCGCCTATGACGAAGCTTTCGACGCGTTCGCCCCACCCGCACTGCACGGAAATCCCAAGGCGCGGCAGGAATGGGCGTTGGATCAGGTTGCAAAAACTATCCGCGCCAGCAGTCTTCTGGGCCTGAACGCCATGGCAACCTTTTCGGGCGCGCTGGCATGGCCATATCTTTACCCTTGGCCGCAACGTGCGCCGGGCCTGATTAACGCCGCCTTCGACGCGCAGGCCACCCGCTGGCGCCCGCTGCTGGATCTGGCCGAGGAAAACGGGATTGATGTCTGCTATGAAATCCATCCCGGCGAGGATCTGCATGACGGCGTGACATTCGAGATGTTCCTGGATCGCGTAAGCAACCATGCCCGCGCGAACATGCTGTATGACCCGTCACATTACCTGCTTCAGCAGTTGGACTATATCCAGCATATCGACATCTATCACGACCGCATAAAGATGTTCCACGTCAAGGATGCCGAGTTCCGGCCAACCGGTCGGCAGGGCGTTTATGGCGGGTTCCAGAACTGGGTCGACCGCGCCGGACGTTTCCGCAGCCCGGGCGACGGACAAGTCGATTTCGGGCAGATTTTTTCGAAACTGACGCAATACGACTTCGCCGGATGGGCAGTCGTGGAATGGGAATGCGCGCTGAAGCATCCCGAAGATGGCGCGCGCGAAGGGGCTGAGTTCGTGAAGACGCATATCATCCGCACGACACCACACGCATTCGACGATTTCGCGGCGCAGAATGCCGATCCCGTCGCCAATCGCCGCGCCCTGGGGCTTGACGCATGAGCGCGCCGATTCCCCTTGGAATGGTCGGCGGCGGCGATGGTGCCTTCATCGGCGCGATTCACCGCATCGCCGCCCGCATGGATGGCGAATTCAGGTTGGTGGCGGGGGCACTGTCATCCAAACCGGAAAAGGCGCGCGCCTCGGCCGAGGCGCTTGGAATCGAGCGCGGCTATTCGGATTACTGCGAAATGGCCCAGGCCGAAGCCGCCCGTCCCGATGGTATCCGCGCCGTGTCTGTCGTGACGCCGAACCATCTGCATGCGCCCGTCTCCATCGCATTTCTGGAGGCAGGCATAAACGTCATCTGCGACAAGCCGCTGACCGCCACGCAGGAAGATGCGGCGAAGCTGGCCGACGTCGTCGCGCGCAGCAAGGCGCGCTTCTTTCTGACGCATAACTACTGCGCCCATCCGATGGTCCGCGAAGCCCGCGCCATGGTCGCTGACGGCGCGATCGGCAAGTTGCGGCTGGTGCAGGCCGAATATCTGCAAGGCTGGCTGTCGGAAGACACCCGCAGCAAGCAGGCCGACTGGCGCACTGATCCGGCCCAGTCGGGTGCCGGTGCAATTGGTGATATCGGCACTCATGCCTGGCAACTGGCCGAATTCGTGACTGGCCAGACCCCGGCCAGTCTGTCTGCCGATCTGTCCAGCATGGTCGCGGGGCGCCGCGTCGATGATGATGCGCGGATCGCACTGCGCTATGACAGTGGCGCGAAGGGCGGGATCTGGGTCAGTCAGGTCGCAGCCGGGCAGGAAGGTGGTCTGTCGCTGCGCCTGTTCGGCACCGAAGGCAGCCTCGAATGGCGATTGCAGGATGCGGAGGCGCTAATCGTCACGGCCAAGGACGGCCAGTCGCAGCGCCTGACCCGCGCGCGGGACCGCAGTCAATCCTATCGCACGCCTTCGGGGCATCCAGAAGGTTATCTTGAAGCCTTCGCCAATCTTTACAAGGACATCGCCGGCGTGATCCGGGGTGACACGACGCATCTGGACCGCATTCCGGGCATCCGCGACGGGCTGTCAGGCATGGCTTTCATTGCCGCCGCACAGCAATCGGCCGCCAATGACGGCGCATGGGTAAAGGTGGCGCCATGACAGCTGTGCTGGCCCTGTCCAATGTCACCAAAAGCTTTGGCCCTGTTGAAGTGCTGCACGGCGTCGATCTGGCGCTGAACGCGGGCGAGGTACTGGCCCTGATCGGGGAAAACGGGGCCGGAAAATCGACGATCATGAAGATCCTGGGCGGTTATCTGGCGCCGACATCGGGCCAAGTGCTGCTGGACGGCCAGCCCGCCAGCTTCCGAAGCGGCCCCGAGGCCGAGGCGCAGGGCGTTGTCGTCATTCATCAGGAGTTCAATCTCGCCCCTGATCTGACGGTCGCCGCCAATATCTTTCTGGGCCGTGAAATCACGCGCGGACCAAGGCTGGATCATGCCGCAATGCGCAGCGCCACGTCGGATCTTCTTGCCCGGCTGGACACCACGATCAGCCCGGATGCGATGATCCGTGATCTGTCGGTGCCAGACCGCCAGATGGTGGAAATCGCCAAGGCTCTGTCGCGCAATGCCCGCGTGCTGATCATGGACGAACCTTCCGCTGCGCTGACCCATCGGGAAGTGGGCGCCCTTTATGCGCAGGTCGAGCGGCTGCGTTCCGAAGGTGTGGCGCTGATGTTCTGTTCGCATCGCCTGGACGAGGTCAGCCATCTGGCCGACCGCATCACCGTTCTGCGCGACGGTTCAGTGGCACGTCAGGCCAAACGCGGCGAACTGTCGGAAGACGGCATGGCAACGGCGATGGTCGGGCGAGAACTGGCTGATATCTTTCCAGCCAAGGGTAGCCCCGGTGATGAGGAATTGCTGCGCATCGAAGGGCTTAGCCTGCGTGCACTGGTCAGCGATGTCTCGCTGACATTGCACAAGGGCGAAGTGCTGGGCATCGCGGGTCTGGTCGGTTCGGGCCGGACGGAACTGGCCGAGGGCATTGTCGGGCTGCGTCCTGCAACGGGCAAGATCTTCGTTCACGGCCGCCCGGTCCAGATCCGCAGCACGCAGGACGCGGCAGCCGCCGGCATTGCCTATCTTACCGAAGACCGCAAGGAATCCGGCCTGCTGCTGGACAAGCCGCTGACCCCGAACCTGACGCTGGCGGCGCTGGATCGTTTCGGCTTTCTCATCGACCGCAAGCGCGAGGCGGCGGAAATGGCCCGCGCCCGCAAGGAATTCGACATCCGCGCGGCATCGGACGACATGAATGCGGGCGCGCTGTCGGGGGGGAACCAACAGAAGCTGCTGCTTGCCAAGACCATGTTGACCGAACCCGAGATCGTCATCATCGACGAACCCACCCGCGGCATCGACATCGGCACCAAGCAGCAGATCTATCATTTCATCCGGGACCTTGCCCTGCAGGGCAAGGCGGTGATCGTGATTTCGTCTGAACTGCCCGAAGTGATCGGGCTGTCCGACCGGGTGCTGGTCATGCGCATGGGTCGCATTGCCGGCGAAGTCGAAGGCGCTGCCATTACGGAAGAAAATATCGTCCGCCTCGCCATGGGGCTGGAACGAGAGGAGGAAGTCGCGTGAAACGTCTAGACCTGCACGTGCTGGGGCCGCTGATCGCACTCATCGTGCTGTTCATTTTTGGCGCAAGTCAGAATTCGGCGTTTCTGGCACCGGCGAACCTGTCCAACGTGCTCGCCCGGTCGGCCTTTATCGGGTTGATTGCGGTGGGCATGACGTTTGTGATCACGCAAGGCGGGCTTGACCTGTCAGTCGGGTCAATGGCGGCATTTCTGGCGGGCATCTCGATCATGACGATGAACGCCCTGGTGCCCAGCATCGGCGAGAATTGGGGCACCATCATCCTTGGTATGGGCGCGGCCCTGCTGGGCGGGGTTCTTGCCGGCTGCGTGAATGGCCTGTTGATAACCAAGGCGCGAATAGAACCGTTCATCGTCACACTTGGCACGATGGGCATTTTCCGCAGCCTTGTGACCTGGCTGGCCGATGGCGGCACGCTCAGTCTGGATTCCGGGCTGCGCGCAATCTATCGGCCGGTCTATTTTGGTGGGATCGGATGGATCACCTGGCCGATCATCACATTGGTTGTGGTCACGATCCTGGGTGAGCTGGCGATGCGCCATACCCGCTTTGGCCGCCACGTCGAAGCCATCGGCTCAAACGACCGGGTTGCGCGCTATTCCGCAATTGATGTGCAGCGCGTCAGGCTGCTGACCTATGTACTGCTTGGGGCACTTGTCGGCCTTGCAACCATTCTTTACGTCCCGCGCCTTGGGTCTGCCTCGGGCTCTACCGGCGTGCTGTGGGAGCTGGAGGCGATTGCCGCCGTCATCATCGGGGGCACCGCTCTGAAAGGCGGGCGTGGCCGGGTCTGGGGCACCGTGGTCGGCGTGCTGATCCTGTCAATGATCGACAACATTCTTAATTTGACGGATCTGGTCAGCCCGTATCTGAACGGGGCGATTCAGGGCGTCATCATCGTCCTTGCTGTGGTCTTGCAGCGGGAAAAACGCGCCGCCGAGTAGCGGCGAACTGGGGAGGACCAAAATGATCCGTCGCAATATGCTGAAACTGCCGCTGGCTGCGGCCGCGCTGTCGCTGGTGGCCGGGGTGGCCATGGCGCAGGATGCCGAAAAGAAGGTGATCGGGATCTCGATCCCATCGGCCACGCATGGCTTCATGGGCGGGCTGAACTGGCACGCGCAGGACACCATCGACCGGCTGAGCGCCACCTATCCGAACCTTGAATTCGTCCTGACGACGGCGGGTGATGTGGGCAAGCAGGTCTCGGATATCGAAGATATGCTGGCGACGCGCAATATCGACGGTCTGGTGGTGCTGCCCTTTGAATCCGAGCCGCTGACCGATCCGGTCAAGCAGGTGAAGGACGCAGGAAAATTCGTCACCGTCGTCGACCGTGGCCTGTCAGAAGAAGGGATCGAGGATCTGTATGTCGCCGGCGATAATGCTGCCTTCGGCCGCGTCGCGGGCGAATATTTCCGCGACAACCTGGATGCTGGCGCCAAGATCGTCGTGCTGCGCGGCATCCCGACCACGCTGGACAATGAACGGGTCGAGGCGTTCCAGGCCGCGCTTGACGGTTCGGACAAGGAAATCCTGGACATGCAGCACGGCAACTGGAACCGTGACGACGCCTTCAACGTGATGCAGGACTATCTGGCCAAATACCCGGAAATCGACGCCGTCTGGGCCGCCGATGACGATATGGCCATCGGTGTGCTGGAAGCCATCGCCCAAGCGGGCCGCGGCGAGGAAATGGTCGTCGTTGGCGGTGCCGGCATGAAGGAAATCATCAGCCGGATCATGGAATCCGATCCGCAACTTCCGGTGAACGTGACGTATCCGCCGGCGCTGATCTCCTCGGCGATCGAGATGACCGCGCTTAATTTCGTGTCGAATGCACCAATGACCGGGCGCTACATCATCAGCAGCCAGTTGATCACCCCGGAAAACGCGGAACAGTATTACTTCCCTGACAGCCCGTTCTGATCGGCGCAGTCTTCAGTCAGTCATGCCGGGCGGCTTTCGCCCGGCATTTTCGTGCCTTTGATCACAATCTGCTAACGCGCGCGCACCATTCCCGCAGCGACGCTGGCGGAGATTGCCAGAAGCCAGGGCATGATCCAGAACCGCCCGTAATAATGCGTGATACCCATCTGCGCAAAGGCGAACATGGTCACGATGGTCAGCGTCAGCACACCGAACCACCGTGTTTCCTGACGGTGCCAGACCGGAAATGCCAGATAGATGGCGGTCATCACCAACACGAAATGCCCCATCAGGCTGACCAGACCGCCCTCGGCCAGAAGCAGCAGGTACGCATTATGCACCGGCGCGTCATAGGCGCTGATAACGCGATACTGATCCGCGCCAAGGCCCAGCAGAATGGTATTGCGGGTCAGGGCGAAAGCTTCGCGCATCAGGGCCACGCGATCATCGAATGTCCCTGCCTCACTGACATCGCCGGATTCCAGCGCGCCGAAGACGCGTTCCAGAAAGATTTCGGGCAGGAACAGATGGCCCCACAGGTGTACGACAACACCCAGCACCGCCACCGCAATCACCAGTCGCAGCAGCACGCCGAGCGCACCGCTGAACAGCGCCAGACAGATAATCCCGATTGCCGCCAGCATGAATCCCGAATTCGATCCTGTCAGCAACAGGCCCCAGGCCAGCGGCGCCAGCAAAAAGGGCAACAACCAGCCACGAATCTCGCCAACAAAATACAGCCAAAGCGTGAAGGTGATCGACATCGCAGCCAATGCCGCCGTGGCATTTTCACGCTCGACCAGACCGGCGAGACGACCATTACGGCTGACGAAGCGAAGGTCTTCGGGCGTGTAGGATACGGCATAAGCGCCGTGCAGCATGACCACGATCATCGACAGGACGAAGACCTTGATCAGCAAAATCACTTCGTCACGGTCGCGCTGCAGGACAAGAACCGGAAGCAGCAGCAACGAAAAGCAGTATTGCCCGACAACGACCAGCCCGTTCACCAGGTTGCCGTTCATCGCCGATCCAAGGATCAGGCCACCGGTCATCATCAGAACACCGATCAGCCAGCCAGCAGTCGCATTGCCGAACGGGTATAAAGGCAAACGCTTCTGGACCAGCATGAGCAGCAATGTCAGCATCGCGAAGGCATCGCCAAGCGTAATGTAGCCAAAGCTCGCGCGCAGGTAATTCAGCGGCGACAGGAACACGGTGATGCAGACCAGAACCAGATCCAGCCGCCACACCCGCCCCGCAGTTACGGGCGCGTCGTGAAGCGGTCCTTCGGGAAGGGCAAGCGTTCTCATCTTTTCGGGCGCTTTCCACAGGCGGCACGACAATTATGTTCCGCGCAAGCGCTTGCGGCAAGACGCTTTGTGATGCAGCCTTTGCGTGGTAAAGATATTGTCATTCTAGTGACTTGGCGCCACCGCCGTTTAATGAGTTCTGACCATGGACAGGATCCGCATCCTCTATCCGTTCGCCGGCGATACAGGACTTGGCGGCAGCCACGTCTCTGCACTCGGGTTGATCAGGGGGCTGGACCCTGACCGGTTTGAACCCCGGATTCTGATCCACCGGCAGGCGGGCGCGGTCGGGGAATACTTCCGCGATATGGGTCTTGCAATCGAAGTGGTGCCGGATCTGCCCCTGATGCGCACCCCCAACTATCCGCGCGAGGGCGACATCCGGCCGGCAGGCTATTTCCTGCGCCTCGTCCCGCGGCTGATGAAGGAAATGCGGCGGATCAATCCCCAGATCGTTCACACCAACGAAGGGCGTCTGCATACCAACTGGTCGATCCCCACGCGGCTGTCGGGGCGCAAGCATCTGTGGCACCACCGCCAGGACCCGCGCGCCTTCGGGATCAACAAACTGGCGCCGCTCACGGCCAGCCGAATTGTCAGCGTCTCTCAATTCGCGCTTCCGGTGAAGCCCGTGCGCCCGATTGCCGGACGCTACGACATTGTGCGCAGCCCGTTCGACTTCTCGGCCCCGCTGCCCGACAACGCCGCCGCACGCCAGATGATCCTTGAACAGCTGAGTTTGCCGCAGGATACGCTGCTTCTGGGCTGGTTCGGCACCCTGGTGGAACGCAAGAAGCCGGTCCGCTTCGTCGAGGCCGTCGCCGAAATCCAGCAGGCTATCCCGGACCGCCCTGTACACGGCCTTCTGTTCGGCGGAAGTGACGAGGCTGACCCGACTCAGCGCCAGCAATGCCTGGATATGGCAGCAGCGCGCGGCATCACTGACCGGATTCACATGATGGGCTTTCGCAACCCTATCCAAGACTACATGGCCGGGGTCGACTTCTATCTGGTTACCGCGATCAACGAACCTTTCGGACGCACCCTGATTGAGGCAATGCACCTGGGCACACTGGTCATCGCAACCGAACATGGCGGCAACCCTGAAGCGATTACTGACGGGATGAACGGCTTTCTGGTGCCGCCAGAGGACCCCCACGCCTTTGTCGCGCCGGTCATCGCGCTGGCAACCGACCCTGCACAAATGCAGAAAGTGGTCGATACAGCGCGCGCCCATGTCCTGGCAAACTACGGCCAGGAGGTGCATGTTCGTCAGATTTCCCGCATCTACGCGCAGTTGGCTGGTGCGGCGCAGCCCTAGGGCTGCGCGATCAGCCGCGGCCTGACCCGGATTTCTGGACCAGATGAACCGCACGCAGCATGTTGATAAGGTCGGATTGCCGGGTCGAGCCGCTTTTCTGGTAAATATTGCGCAGATGATAATTCACCGTGGGCTTGGCGATTCCCATCAGGTCGCCGATCTGATCAAGACGCAGCCCTTCGGCCAGAAAACCCGCCAGACGCAGCTCTGTCGGGGTCAGGCCGATGGCTTCGCTGACCAGATCCCAGCCCAATGTGCCGCCATGGCTTGACGGGAATATCATCGCAGCCAGCACCGCCTCGGTGCCATCCCCCTCGGTCAACTGCAGCACCGCGACGAACAGGTGCTGAGCCGCGTTCGACCGAGAGACGCCGACCGGGATCATCCTGAAATCAAGAACAGCACCACCCGATCTTGGTTGATCGCCACTGTCGCGCGTGGATTGACCGGAATGGCGCATGACCCAGCCGCGCACGGTCGCCGCGTTGGCCCGCGTCAACTGCTTGGCCGCATGGTTGCTGAAGATCGGATTGCCATGCGAATCGAATATGATCACGCCGAAAGACAGACGGTCCAGCAGCGCGTGATAGGCAACCAGACGGCCGCGTCCGTTCGTTTTGGCGGGATGCGTCCAAAGGGCGGCCCGCATGCGGGCGGCCAGACGGATCTGTGCCTCGACAGAGGCAACCAGAAGCTCCAGATCTACGGGCATGACGATGAAGTCATCAGCGCCGGCCTGTTTGCCTGCGATAATATCCGCGCGATCGCCGAACTCCGACATGACGATGATCGGCATTTCGGCCAGATCTTCCCGTTCGCGCCGGATCAGCTGCATCAATGCCATGCCCTCGTGCCCGGGTAGGGCCTGATCGCACAACATGGCATCAGGCGGCGCCACGGCAAGCTGGAACAGGGCGCTGTCGGAGTTGGCCGCACCAAGCGCGCGATAGCCACGCTGGCGAAACCCGCCAAGCAGCAGATCACTCAGCGCGGGATCAGCGGTGCAGACCATGATTCGCCGCGCCGTATCACGTTCAGCGCCATCGGGCTGGTCAAGCTCAGTGTCGGCGGCAATCGCCGCGCCATTCGAACCCTGCTCACCCGGCGGCATCTGAGAGAACCTCAAGCAAGGTTGCGCTTACCTGATCCAGCTCCGCCTCGGTCCAGGTCGGGTCGACGAGAAAGGCCAGAGAGGTTTCGCCCAGTTCAGCCGCGACAGGAAGCGGTGCCGGTGGACGGTTGGCGGGATCGGCGAAGATGGCTTCGCGATATATTTCCGAACAGCTGCCCGAAAAGATGGTGACGCCACGTGCCGCAACCTCGGCCAGGATGCGGTCGCGGTCCCAACCTGTCGCAACGGCTTCGGGGCGCAGATAGGCATAGAAGCGATACCATGCCGGGGTCACGGCTGCGGGCGGTTGCGGGACACGCAATGCCGACGACTGGCCAAGGGCGCGGGTCAGCCGTGCCGCGTTCGCGCTACGCATGGCCTGCCATTCCGGAAGGCGCCGCAATTGCACCCGACCTATGGCTGCAGACGGGCCCGTCATGCGCAGGTTGGTGCCTGGTCCGGCTGCATGAAGCCAGCGAAATCCCGGCGCAGGATCAGGCGCAAACACAAGGGCGCGATCCTTGCCATGATCCTTGAAGCTCCACATCCGGTCGTAAAGCGCATCGTCGTTGGTCACGATCATGCCACCTTCGCCACCAGTCGACATGATCTTGTCCTGGCAGAAGGAATAGGACCCAACTGTGCCGAAGCCGCCCAGAATACGGTCGCCAATCCGCGCACCATGGGACTGTGCACAATCTTCGATCACCCACAGGCCATTTGCATCGGCAAGGGCCATGATCCCGACCATGTCGCATGGCCATCCCCCCAGATGGACAGGAATGATCCCCCGCGTGCGCGATGTTATCAGGGGGGCGATGGTTTCCGGTGTGATATTGCCGCTGTCAGGATCGACATCCGCAAAGACCGGCCGCCCGCCGGCCAACAGGACGCAGCTGGCCGAAACGACGAAACTGCGCGGGCTGACGATCACCTCGTCCCCTTCCGCCAGATCCAGCGCGCGCAGCGCCGCATCCAGCGTCAACGAACCGTTTGCCATCGCGATTGCATGCTCTGTTCCACAATGGGCGGCAAATTCATCTTCGAACGCGCGGACATCCGGGCCCGTCCAGGCGTTCACCTTGCCAGAGCGCAGCACATCGCTGACTGCGGAAATTTGTTCGTCGTCGAAAACCGGCCAAGTCTGGGGTCGCTGCATGGTTTATTCCACTATCCGGATGGTGACGAAACCCTCGGCCGCGCGGCGATGCACAGTCGCACCCCGCAGCGTCGCAAGCGCCGTCAGCGTCGCGACCGAACGTTCGTGGGGCGGGGCCTTCTGCTGACTTTCGAAACAGGCAAACGCGTCAAGTTTGCGCTGCAGGGTATCTGAGATGTCGATGAACAGGTTGGGCAGGAAGCCCGGCGTCAGATACGGCGCGTTCCAGTTGGTTTCGGACAGCGTCTCGTACGCGAATATGCGGGTCGGATAATCGTGCTGATGAGGCCGCGCAGAGACGAGCGCGGACAGGAAGCTAAGCTGGTGGTCCAGGTGAATATCGCCCGGATGAGGCGCGAAAATCGTGCGCGCATCGGTCTGCCGCACCACGTCCGAGATCGCGCGGTTCAATTCGGTATGGGCGTATTCCCCAAGCTCTGCCGCCGGGCAATCAAGGTAATGTGTCTGCGTGACCCCCAGCACGGCATGGGCTCCGGCAGCTTCAGCCCGGACGCCCGCCACCTGTTCAGCCGCGAAACGCGGCGCGCGGCCAGTTGTGACAATGGCGACATGCACGTCTGCCCCTGCGTCGCTCAGCCGCGCGATCGTGCCACCGACGCCCAGAACCTCGTCATCAGGATGCGGGGCGACCACCAGAACGGGGCCATAGTCTTTCAGCCCATCAACCATCAGTTCTTCCCCAATATCGAATGGCGTGCCAGCCGCTCTGGCCCGCTCCAGCCGGTCAGTTCGACGCAGCATCCGTCGCCGCACATGACGGTGATATTGCGGCCGTCGATATCCTGCACCTGCCCGGGCAGGCCGATATAGCGGCCGACGCGCGCATCAATGCGGGCCGAAGTGATGGTTAACACGGCACCTTTCGCGTCGCGGGTCGAAGCGCCGGGATAAGGGGGGCCGACCGCACGGATCAACCGCTCGATTTCCGTTGCGGGACGGGACCAGTCGATTTCGCCATCCTCGGGACGGCGGCGCGCACAGATGGTTGCACGACTGTCGTCCTGAGACTGCGCCGGACGCTTGCCCGCGGCAAGATCAGTCAACAGCGCGGGCAAAAGACGCACAATTTCATCCACCGCGCGATCATAAAGCCCGCGCGCATCAATGGTCGCTGGATCGATGTCAAAAACCGACTGGGCTGCAATGTCGCCGTCATCGACACCTTCAGCGACCCAGAAAAGCGTCGCACCGCCCTGTTCCTGTCCCGTCAGAATCTGCCACGGAATGACTGCCCGACCCCGCATCTTCGGCAGGGGGGCGGGATGAAACCCCAATACCCCAATGCGCGGAAGTGCCAGCATTTCGGGCCCGACAAGCTGCGACCAACCGATGATCATGATCAGGTCGGGTGCCATGTCCCGCAGCGTCGCCATCAACGCGGAATCGTCGCTGCGCGCCACCCGGAGAATCGGAATTCCGCGCGACTCTGCAATGGGTCCGAGATCGAAGAAATCAGAGTGGTTGGCCGCCTTTTCCAGCGGCAGCGATACGACCAGATCTGGCGCATGGCCAGCATCACATATCGCGCCAAGCGCTTTGGCAGAGCCTTCGACAGCACCGATGAACACGGCTTTCATTGGTTGACCTCTAACGATGCGCCGTAGTTTCGGCTGGCCCATTCGGTCGCCTGTCGCAACCGGCTGTCATCGCGGATCTCTCCGCGCAGGGGCACCAGCAGGGTTTCCGCCAGCACGCGCATGTCCAGCAGAAAACTGCGATGCGCGACGTACCACAGATCCATGGCGAGCTTTTCGGTATTGCTGAGCCGGGTGTTGCCATTGACCTGCGACCAGCCTGTCAGGCCCGGCCGAACGGAATTGCGCTGCACGCCAAGCGCACCGAATTCAGCAAGTGTCTGGGGCAGCAGCGGCCGCGGCCCGACAAGCGCCATCTGACCAAGAAGCACAAAAAAAAGCTGCGGAAGTTCATCAAGACGCAAGGCGCGGATCAGCTTGGTCAACCTTGTTTGCCGAAGTTCATCGGCCAGCAATTCGCCCTGCGAATCGCGCTGATCCGTCATGGTACGAAACTTTCCGATCAGAATTTCCCGGCCATTCAAACCGGCCCGTCTCTGACGAAAGATAATTGGCGATCCAAGTTGAAGATAAATTATTAATGCAACAATAAGTTGAAAAGGTACGGATACCAAACACATCAATAAAGCAAAAGACAACTCCAGAGATCGTGACACGAAACCAACCCGCCAATTCAGCCACACCGCATACGTAACATGCTGACCTCATTAGTTAATGCATGAGAATGCAATTATCCAACTATCAGCAGGACCATGTTGCGATATGGCCCGATCTATTTCAAGAATTGATTTGCAAGGCGGCGTTTCTACACTAGGCTGCGCTTGTGACCATGTTCCAAACCAATAATGAGTAGATGATTCAATTTCAGGTTGCATATTCGGCCTTGTTTCATTCACGGCCGGTTGATGGTCGCAATTTCGCGTGGATGCAGCACGCGTGGCAGTTATGAACAGTCCGCCCAGATCCCCTCGTGTCGCAATGCGTCAAGGCGCGCCCCGGACGGAACGTCTGGACAGCGAGGAATTCGTCCAGCTTTTGCGACGCAATATCTGGCTGATATTGCTGGTCGTCATCATCGTCATGGGTGGAACCTTTTTCTACCTGCAGCGACAGACCCCGATGTACCGGGCCGAATCAGCGATGGCCCTCACCACGTCCGAAGTGCGCATCAGCCAGGTCGATACGCAGATGGAAGTGTACGATCTGACACGCGCGCGTGTGGAAACCGAACTGGACCGTCTGCGCTCTCGTAACTTCGTCGAACGGGTGGCCGATGGGCTGGACCTGTTCAAGGACCCGACCTTTCTGCCTGAAAGCGACGGCAACGCCCCGATCGGCAGCCCCGAGCGCAAGCGCGAGGTCGTGGACAAGATCCTCGGCTCTTACGAGTTGGAGCGTTCGGGCGAAAGCCTGGTCATCTCGGTGATTGCGGAGTCGACCTCGCCTCAGCGTTCGGCAGATATCGCCAATGCGGTCGTGAAGGCCTTCGTGAACGCATCGGTTGACGACCAGACCGAGGTGATTGAACGCTCGGTCAATTATCTGCGCGAACAGATCGAATCGATCGGCGAGGAGCTGACGCAGGGTCAGATGGATCTCGCGGCTTTCATTCGCGATAATCAACTGGACGACGCGGAACTGTCGGGCAAGCTGCGGCGCGAACGCTCTCATACTGCTTCGGTGATCGAGGTGATGGACAGCCGCAACGAAGGTAACAGCGCCGAACGCCAACGTCTGCAGGCAGATCTGGAAAACCTTGATGCTCAGCTGTCATCGCGCACGCTCAGTGAGCTGCAGCTTGCCCGGCGGAATCTCGGGATCGAGCTGATGAACACCCGCTATGAAACGGCCGTCGAGCGGCTGAATCAGCTGGAACCGCAGCTGGACCACGTTGATGCGGATGCCCGGCAGATCACTGTCGCCGAGGTGCCGCTGGTTCCGTTCCGCCCGAATATCCCGACCACCATGGCGATGGCCTTGCCGGCAGGCGTCATCCTTGGCTTTATCCTTGCCCTGCTGCGCAGCACCATGAGCCGGCAGATCTGGAACGGCGCACAGGCCACCCATGTCAGCCAGTTGCCGAATCTGGGTAACCTGCCTCGCATTCCGCGTCGTGGTCTGATGCGCCGTCTGCGGCCGATCGCATTCGTTCACAACTTTCCACGTTCCGGTTTCACCGAGGCGATGCGTTCGCTTCTGACGGTCTGGTTCGGCCAAAATGGCCGCGAAGCGACGCCGCGCGTCGTGATGATCACCTCGGCCCTGCCCCACGAAGGCAAATTGATAGATTTCGACAGCCGCCGCACCGGTGCCAGCCGGATCGTCGGTGCCGATGGTGATCCCGCGTCGCTGATGGATATGACCCAAGGGGAAATGTCCGTCGAAGAAGCCCGGATGCCCGTCAGTGCTGAATGCGATTTCGATTTCATCGCTTTCGACCAGGAAACGCGGCTCACACCCGCTGTCGTCAGCGATTTCAGCCAGACCGTTCTTCCCAGAATGCTGGAAAATTATGACCTGATCGTGCTTGATACCCCGCCGGCGCTTGGGCTTGCGGATGCTGCGCGACTGGGGACGCTGGCCGATTCGACACTGATCGTCGTGCGTTCGGGAAAGACACCCGAAAATGCCTTGCGTCAGGGTGTCGAGCGGTTGGAGGACAGCGGCGTGTCCCTTGCCGGCACAGTGGTCAACGATATCGAGCCGCGTCGCTATCGCCAACTGAACCTTGGCGGCAGCAATGCGTATTATTGATGCGAAAATTGCGGGCGTGCTGGGCCTGGTACTGAGCATGATGCTGCCGGCCGGCGGGTCATGGGCACAGGACGTGGCTTTTCCGGGGGCCGAAGGCTATGGGGCGGGCGCGACAGCCTGGCGCGGTGGTGCGATGATCGCGGTGACCACGCTGGAAGACCGTGGGCCGGGCAGTCTGCGTGATTGCGTCGAACGTGATGGGCCCCGCATTTGTATCTTTCAGGTCGCAGGCACCATACACCTGCGCGAGCCGCTGATGGTCCGGTCGGACGTTTATGTGGCCGGACAGACCGCGCCTGGCGGCGGTATCCAGCTGCGCAACGACGAGTCCACGCATGCGCCAATGATCGTCGCGGATGCAGATGACGTCGTGCTGCGCTTCTTGAAGCTGCGGCCGGGTCCGTCGAAGCGCAAGTCTTCCACGATCGACGCGTTGACGATTGAAAATGCGCAACGCGTCTATCTGGGCAATCTGTCCCTGATGTTCGCCTCGGATGAGACGTTTTCCGTCCACGTTTCACGCTCGAAAGCGTCGGACATCACCCTGGCTGACAGTATCCTGGCCTATAGCCTGGACCGTTCGAATCATCCCGATGGCCGCCATTCCAAAGGCGCGCTGATCTGTTCGGACGAGGGTGAACCGGCCGAGAACGAATGCGGACGCATCAGCCTTTTGCGCAATCTTTTCGCTCATCACCGCGACCGCAATCCCGACGTCAAGGCAACCAGCCTTGGCCCGGTCGAGGTGGTCAACAACATCTTCTACGACCCGATCAGCCAATTCGGAGAGTTCTACGACCTTCTGGGAGATGCGCGGATCGCCTATGTCGGCAATCTGGCGCTGACCGGCCCTTCGACCAACGACCGCGCAGGCGCCGCGGTCGAGTTGATTGACCGCACCTCGGGCAATGAAGTGACAGTCTGGGCCCATGGCAACGCGGCAGGTGACTGCGTAGGTGACGCGCAGTTGCCGATCCTCGATCCGATTGCGGAATCGTTGCAAAGTGACGATCCGATAGACCTGACCATGACCCCGATGCCGGTGAACGATCTGCTGGCACTGCTGCCAAAGAATGTCGGTGACGCAATGCCCGACAGACGCCACCGCGACGAATTGGACAAGAAGGTGCTGAAAGGACTGGCGAATTGCGAGGGCCGCGTGATCAACCATCCGCAGGATATCGGTGGCTGGCCCGAGATTGCCCCCGCTACCGCCCCGGACGACAGCGACGGCGACATGCTGCCCGACGAATGGGAAGCCGGGCGCGACGGGCTGGACCCCGATCAGCCCGATGATCCTTGGCAGGATGCAGATGGCGATGGCCTTTCCGCCGTGGAAACCTGGCTTGCTGAACTGGCAGGGGATATCTGATGAGAATGCGCGCAGCGGCCGGAACGATGCTTTGCGCCTGGC
Organism: Paracoccus denitrificans; assembly: GCA_005768755.1. Taxonomy (GTDB): domain Bacteria; phylum Pseudomonadota; class Alphaproteobacteria; order Rhodobacterales; family Rhodobacteraceae; genus Paracoccus; species Paracoccus denitrificans_B. The sequence goes on from VAFL01000006.1 coordinate 44,889, forward strand.
TTGCCCTGTCGACCGGTGCCGCAGCCGAACCTTACAGCCTGCATGCCCAGGACGGGCTGATGATTCGCGTCATCACCTGGGACTATCAGCTGAACAATCCCACCGCCTGGCAGGGTCTCTCGGGCGAATATACGATCAGCGCCGATGGCGAGTTGCAGCTGCCATTGGCCGGCACTCTCCAGGCCGTGGGACGAACCACCGCCGATCTGCGCGACGAAATCGGCAACCTGCTGCGCCTGCGCGCAGGGCTTGAAGACGCGCCACAGTTGTCGGTCGAATTGATCGACAGCTTGCCCGTCTATGTGCTGGGCGATGTCAACACGCAGGGCGCCGTACCATTCCGGCCTGGGCTGACCGCCCGGCAGGCCATGGCGTTGGCGGGCGGGATGTATCGCAGCCCCGCGGCACGCGGCCCCGCCCAGATGATCGCACTGACCGGCGAATTGGCCGCAGCCGAGCAGGCCTTGCGTGCCTTGAACACGGAACAGGCCCGTATCCAGCAGGAACTGGCAGAGCTTTCGGGCGAAACCTCGGACGCCGCCCCATCGACGCCGGCTGATGGTGCGCAGGACCAATTGCAGGATGCCGACCGAACCGCACGTCAGGTCCGCATCGACAGTTATGCGACACTGCGCAACATGCTGGAGGAGAAGGGCCAGCGTCTGAACCAGCAATTGCAGCTTCGTGATCAGCAGATCGCCAATACCCGAGAGGAGCTTGCCGGCATCACGACGCTGAACGAACGCGGTCTGGCGGTGAACGCGCGGGTCACATCACTTGAGACCGCACTGACCGATCTGGAAACCAAACGGCTGGACCTGGAAACCGCCTTGCTGCTGCTGGACACCCAGCTGAATCAGGCCACGCTGGATGGCGACACCATCACCACGGATGCCGTCGCTGACCGGCTGCGCCGCCTGACCGAGCTGGAGGGGGAAATTCCCGCCGCAACAATCCGTGCCGATACGGCACGGCAGCTGCTGCAGACTGAACTCGCTTATGGTGCGGCTGAAACGGCAGACCCTGCCCGCCCGCAACCGGACTTCAACCTGACCCGCGACAGTGAAACCCGAAAGGTCGATCCGGACACTCCATTGCGCCCCGGCGATACGCTGGACGTTCTACTGCCGCTCGATGCGCAGGCCACCGACACGCCGGACTGAACCGATATGCAAGATCACCGCTTTCCCGATTTCATTATTGCCGGTGCCGCGAAATCAGCGACAACATGGTTGCAGCAGTCGCTGACGCAATCGTCACGTATCCAGATGCCCAGTCACGAGCCGCATTTCTTTTCGCGGCGCTATGACGAAGGTATCGACAGCTATTTGGCCGAGCTTGGCACGGCCGGGCCTGACGTTCTGCTGGGCGAGAAATCTAACAGCTATCTGACCGAGCCTGCGGCGGCGGGCCGCATTCGGCACCATGTTCCGGATGTGCGGCTGATCTTTCAACTGCGCAACCCGGTCGAGCGTGCCTATTCAGACTATCTGATGCTTCTGAGGCGCGGATCGGTTGGTCGCGATATTATGCGCCACCTCGACCCGCAACGCGCCCGCGACGAACGCTTTCTGGCGGATGGCAGCTATGCGAAGCATCTCGCCCGATTCTACGACCTGTTTGACGCGGATCAGATCCTGATCCTGCGATACGAGGACATATTGACCAGCCCGCAGGATCAGCTGGATCGATTTGCGGCGCATCTCGGTTTATCAGACAGTCTGGCGCCGCCGCTTGCCGGGCGCGTCAAGGATGCCCGCACAGCTACGGTGCCCCGGCCCTTGCGCCGGATACTGGCACCGTTCCGGCCGATTCTTGATCCGGTTCGCAATACGTTGCCGATGCGCAAACTGCGCGGACTGGTCGCGCGCAAGGAAACCTACCCGTCGTTTGATCCCGGCCTTAAGAAGGCGGTGACTGAATATTATTCAGCAGACATCGATGCGCTGCAAAAGCTGACCGGAGAGGATTTCTCCATCTGGAGATCGAATCAGCCTTAGCCTGTCAAGATCAATTCAGATCGCATATTGCACTCGGCGATTCGTCGCCATATTCAGCGCAACAGAAATCCGTTTAAAATGCAAACCATCACGCACTGCTACAAGAATTAAGTTGATCCAATTCTTCCTGAGGTTGAATTACCCCGAATGGAACTGTCCGCGAAACCCGATTAAATCCAGCACTATCTGACACGTAAACCCACACTTAATTTGCAGAAGCGGTCAAGAAAGGCCATTAAATGTTATTTTTTCCACCTATCTGAACTGACGGGTGACGTAAGCAGTTGGCGTGGCATCATGCTGATGGGGAGATACAAAATCTGGCGTCGGCGATAACCGGTCGAACCCGAGGCCGTGATGGGTGTTGTAATGATGACTGATGTAAAAAGTATGTTGTGGCGTAATAATGGGCGCGCCCATCACAAGCTCACCAAGATCAAGAAAGAGGTTCGCGCGAACCGCAAACTTCTCGCCTGCGATGCCGTCGTTGTGGCGCTTTCGGGGGCGATTTCGATCCTGCTGGCCGCCGGGGCGGCGGTGTCAGCGCAGGATGCCACAGTGGTTTTCCTGTCCATGCTTCTGGCGACTGGGATCACAATGCCGATCCTGCTGGGTGCAAAGCTGTATCGGCGTCATCGCCACTCGACCACGCTTCCGGGCCTGTTTCTGACGGCACCGGCTTCGGTGATCGCGGTGATCGGTTATGCAATCGTCGCTCAGGGCTCGGGCCTGCACGATGCAGTTCCGATGACCACCTATCCGATCATGCTTATCCTTATGCTGCTGGGTTTCGTTTGCACCCGCGGGATCGCGGTGCAGCGCGAATCCACCCGGCGCAATCGCCGCAAGCCGGTTTCAGGCGCGGCAGAGCCGGTGGTTCTGGTTGGTCTGGGCGCCACCAGCGACCTGTTTCTGCGGGCCGTGCATCAGGGCCTTTCGCCCTATGAGGTGATCGGGATCATCGACGATTCCATGGATAGCACTGACCTGCTGTTTCATTCCGTCCCTATCCTCGGCTCTATCCGCGAACCGCGGCCGATCATCGACCGGCTGATGGATGCCGACCGGCTGCCGCGCGTGCTTTTGCTGACCGAAACAGTGACCAATTTCGACAATGACGGTATCACCGTTCTGCGTGACTGGGCCGAGGCACAAGGGATCAAGGTGCGGTCCTTGCCAAACCTGACCGAACAGCAGCCCGCTGGATTCTCATCGAAGAACCTTGTGTCAATCGACCCTGAAGATGTCCTGACCAGGCCGCAGAAATCTGTCGAGTTGCAACTTCTGCGCCAGACCTATCGCGGGCAGCGCGTGCTGGTGACCGGCGCAGGCGGCTCGATCGGGAGTGAGCTGGTGCGTCAGGTCGCTTCACTTCAGCCGGCTGAACTGGTGCTGATCGAGAACTGCGAACTCAACGCCTATCAGGTTGACCGGATGCTGGCCCGGCATTTCCCGCATGTTCCGCGCAAGCTTCATCTGTGCTGCATCCGGGACCGGGTGCATCTTCAGGCAATCTTCGAAGAACATCGCCCGGACATGGTTTTCAACGCAGCCGCGCTGAAACATGTCCCCCTGGTCGAGGCCAATCCCTGCGAGGGTGTGCTGACGAATGTCATCGGCACGCGCAATGTCTGCGACGCCGCCCGCTCCGTCGGCGTGAAGGCCTTTGTGCAGGTCTCGACCGACAAGGCGGTGAACACCACGAATATCATGGGTGCAACAAAACGCGTCGCGGAATTCTACTGCCAGGCGCAAGATCTTATTACCCGTGATCTGGGCTGCGACACGCGCTTCTTTGCCGTGCGGTTCGGGAATGTGCTCGGCTCATCCGGGTCGCTCATTCCGCTTTTTCAGGAACAGATTGCGCGTGGCGGTCCCCTGACCGTGACCCATCCCGATATGGAACGGTATTTCATGACCATCCGCGAGGCAGTCGAGCTGACGCTCGTGGCGGCCGCGCAGGGGCTGCGCGCCAAGGACGACAACGGCCGGATCTTCGTGCTGGATATGGGGCAGCCGGTGCGCATCGTGGACATGGCCGAACGGATGATCCGCATGTCCGGAAAGGTGCCCGGGGATGACATCGCGATCGAATTCATCGGAATCCGGCCCGGCGAAAAGCTGTTCGAGGAACTGTTCGACCGCGACGAGGTCGTTCAACCCGCTGGCTTTGCCGGCGTGACCTGCGCCATCCCGCATCCCGTGCCGATCCCGCGCCTGCGTGCGGCCCTGCTTCGGCTGGAGCGGTCGGCACGCAGCGGCGATGCGGCCGCCGTGCGTCGCGGCCTTGCTGAACTGGTGCCCGGCTTCGGCGAATCCGATCTGGCCGCACCTGTCCGCAATGGCAGGCAAGGGCCCCTTGGTCCAAGCACAAACGACCTGACCATCCATCCATTCCCGCTGCCGAAATTCCAGCCGGCAGCGCCCCCCATGCTGCAGTTGGAGGCGAACCGAAGAGGGAAGGCCTTCGCATGACCCCCGGCAGCAAGGCCGCTCTCGGCGCCAGCATGGCAGACCCGGCGCCGAGGCGGCTGACGATACTTCTCATCGCTGGCCTCGCGTGGTCATTGGTGAACTTCCGACTGGATCTGATGCGGCGTATGATGGCCAACGGTCATCGTGTATTGGCCGCCGCCCCCGACTTCGACCCCGAAACCGAGGCAGCGCTTCGCGCCGAGGGCATCGAACCGCTCAGCGTTCCGATGCACCGCACCGGACTGAACCCGGTCAGTGACCTTCAATCCTTGTCGGCGCTGCGCAAGTTGATCCGCGACCGGCGCCCCGATGTGATCGTGCCCTACACGATGAAGCCGATTGTCTGGGGCAGCCTGGCCGCAAGACTGGAAGGCAATGTGCGTTGCCACCCCTTGTTCACAGGCCTCGGCTATGCCTTCTCCGAGCCAATGCCCCGCGGCAAGCGCCGCCTCGTCCGCCGCATCGCCATCGGGCTGCACCGGCGCGCGTTACGCAGGATTCGACTGGGGTTCTATTACAATGCCGCCGATCTGAACGATCTGCGCCGTTTCGGAATGATTCCGGTCGATGCGCGCATGGTTGCCGTGCCCGGATCGGGCGCCGATACCGCGCGCTTTGCGCCCACGCCTTTGCCGGCGGGAAGGCCGGTATTCCTGTTCATCGCCCGCATGCTGCGCAGCAAGGGAATCGAAGATCTGGTCGCCGCTTCGCGCATTCTTCGGGCAGAAGGCCGCAGTTTCGGGTTGGAGTTGCTTGGCCCTACCGACAGCAACCCTGACGCCATCGACGCGGACACTTTGAAGGCCTGGCAGGCCGACGGGGATCTGGTCTGGCACGGCGCGACGCGCGATGTCCGTCCGTATCTGGCCGACGCTCATGTCCTAGTCCTTCCCACCCGCCTGCGCGAAGGCGTGCCGCGAACCATTCTGGAAGCCATGTCCTGCGGACGCGCCGTCATCACCACCGACGCACCCGGCTGCGGCGAAACAGTGGGCCAGGGGATTGGCGGTTTCGTGGTCCCGATGGGCGATGTTGAGGCCCTAGCCGGTGCGATGCGCCGCTTTCTGGATGAACCCGAACTGGCAGAGGTCATGGGCGCGCAGGCGCGGGCGCGCGTTTGCGAAAACAACGACGTTCATCTGGTCAACCGGCTGCTTCTGACCGAAATGGGCCTGGAGCGCGAGACGCCCCCTGCACAACGATCCGATCGCGCGACCTCTGCCGAGGTTGCTGCATGAAACTGTCGCGCAACCGGGCCCGAACCGATCCCTGAGTGGCGTGATGACGAAAGGACAGGACATGAAGACGATCCTGCTTGCGGGCAGCAATGATGGATTTCTGACCGAGGACAGCACGTCAATGCCCAAGGCGATGGCCGATATCGGCGGCCGCCCCGTCCTGACCCGGGTGATGGAGATCTATGCCAGGTTCGGTCATACGGATTTCATCGTCGCCACCGGACATCAGTCGGTAGCTGTCAAACAATTCTTCGCGAATTATCATCTGATGGCGAATGACATCCATGTCTCGCTGGATAGCAGCAAGATCAAGCTGCGTCCCACACACGGCGCCGGCTGGGAAGTGTCGGTCGTGGATACGGGGCTTTACACTTCGGACAGCGGCAGGGTGCGGCTGCTGCGCGACTGGATCGGTGATGAGACCTTCATGGTCGCTTACGGCGACGCGTTGGGTAATGTCGATATCAGCGCCTTGATGGAATTTCATCAAGATCACGGCAAACTGGCCAGTATGACCGCGGTTCGTCCGCCCGCGCGTTCCGGTGGGGTAGAGATGATGAACAGCCGCGTCACCGGCTTTACCCCGACGCTGCGCAGCGCCGACAGCTGGATCAACGGCGGCTTCTTCGTGTTCGAGCCTACCGTTTTCGACTATCTTGTCGACGATCAGGAGCCGCTTGAAGGCGCACCATTGTCACAGCTGGCCCAGGACGGCGAATTGATGGCGTTTCGCCATTACGGCTTCTGGCACCCTGTGGACACGATCAGGGATCGCCGTATGCTGAGCGGGCATTGCATGGCCGTCACGCCGCCCTGGCTTCAGTTCGAACGCTCGGCAAGTGTCAAAGCGGCTGAATAGACCGGGCGGACGAAGATGCGCATTCTGATGATACAGGCAGGCTTTCACGCCGGCGGGGCCGAAAAGGTGATGGCGGCACTGGCGAGGCATCGGCATGAACAAGGTGACGAAGTTCATGTTGCCGGAATGGTCATGCCAGAAGGCGGCTCCTTCTTTCCCTATCCCACGGGCGTCACGCTTCATGTTCTGGCCGAACAGGCCAACGCACGGCGCGGGCGATTGTTGCAGCCGCGCCGGGCGCTGGCGGTTGGTCGATTGATCCGGCAATTGCGTCCCGATCTGATCGTCAGCTTTCTGACCAAGGTCAACTGCATGACGCTGATCGCCGCCACCGGCACGGGGATACCGGTCGTCATATCGGAGCGGAACAATCCTGGTGCCCAGTCGGCCCGGTTCTGGCGCAAGTTGCAGATTCGGCTGATGCCGCATGCCGCCGGTATCGCCATGCAGACTGCCGATGCGGCCGCTGATCTTCCGCCCAGCCAGCAAAGCCGCGCCGATATCATCCCCAACCCCTGCCTGCCGGTCCCCTTCACACATGCCGCGCCCGCTGATCGCTGCCGCTTCGTCGCGGTGGGACGTCTGGTCAGGCAAAAGGGTTTCGAGCGTCTGATAGACGCATTTGCAGGACTGCCACCCGATTTGCCCGCCAGTCTGGACATCTTCGGCACGGGGCATTTGCATGACACGCTGCAGGCCCGGATCGCGGCGCTTGGACTGGCGGGGCGGGTCCGCCTGGCCGGGCTTGCCGGGTCAGCCGCCGAATGGCTGGGTGCCGGCGATGTTCTGGTCGTCAGCTCTCGCTATGAAGGGTTCAGCAATGTTCTGGCGGAAGCGACGTGCTCTGGCTTGCCCGCGATCGGGTTCGACTGCCGTTACAGCATCGCCGATCTGATCCGCGATGGACAGAACGGCCTGCTGGTCCCGGACGGCGATATCGCGGCAATGACGGACGCGATGAGGCGCGTCGCGACGGACCGCGGTCTGCGGGCGCGACTTGGACAATCGGCGCATCTCATGGCCTCGCAATTGAACCCCGCACAGGTCATGGCGCAATGGGACAGCCTGATCGACGGGGCAGCGCGACAGCCGCGCTATGCCCGGCGCGCCGCTAGCACTGCATCAAGCTGATCGAGGTTTTCAATCACAGCCTGCGCGGCGTGCGCGGCATCAGGCGGGCTGCCGTCATGAACGCGATCCGCGCGCAAGATCTGGACAGTTATCCATCCCATCCGGTTCGGCGTCAGGAAATCCTTTGCAGCATTATCAGCGACATAGACGCATGTCCGCCCCGCCGCCGCCCGGGCAATCTGCTGATAGGCGCGGGGATGGGGTTTGCCGTAGCCCTGAGGCCATTGCCCTGTCGGTATGATCTGGTCCAGAAAAGGCGCCAGACCAAGCGCCGCGATCTTCGCACGCTGCATGGCCTCGGGTCCGTCGGTGATCAGCCCGAACCGGCCGCGACCGGAAAGATAGCGCGCGGCATCCTGGCACAAGGTAATGCTGGGCACATGACCCCGATAGATCGCGACCAGTTCCGGCACGTTCTGGCGGTTCTGCAACCCAGATCTGCGTAGCGCCTCATCGAAGATGGCGCGGCGGTGTTCGGTGTCGAACAGATCGGCGCAGACTGCGCCAAAGCCGTTGATCCCATGCCTGTCCGCGATGAATCGCCCGACCGCGGCAAAGCCGCTGAACGCAAAATCACGTTCCAGATACAGCGTGTCATCAAGGTCGAAGACGATGCGCTCAGCCTGCAAAGACGGCATCGTCATAACGCAGCATTGTCACGGCGTCGCGCCAATCGTCGTTTGCGCCGCATGGCTTGCCCGCGACCTCCTGGATCAGCCAGTCGGCAAAATTCGCGCCGGCATGATGGGCAAGGGGATAGCCGCCGCCGAAACGGGCGTTGATCTCGATCACTGAAGGGCCGTGTTTCGGATCGTCGATGACCTGAAAACACAAGACCCCGCACGCATCGGGCAATGCAGCGTGTATCCCCTCGGCCAGTTTGCGCAAGTCGGCGCGACGCTCTGTCCGGCCCTTCTCAACCTCTCCGGCGCGGGTCTGGATGCGCAGATGCGGCACCACACAGCGCAATTGGTGGTTGCGGTCGATGAATATGTTCACCGTATATTCCGCGCCGGACAACACCGGTTGAAACATCATCGGTTCGGCGAAGCGGTCAGGCAGCTGATCAGGGTTGTGATAGACGGCAAGGCCACGGCTGGCGCTGCCACCGACGGGCTTGCCGAAGACGGGCCAGCCAAGGCGGGAAGGATCGGCACGCAGATCCTCCTCGGTACAGCTGTCGGGGACGGACACGCCCGCCTTGCCGAGAAGCTGCATCGTCGCCAGCTTGTCACGGACGGCGGCGATCACCGCTGACGGCGAGACATGCACATGCGCGCCCGCCTCGGCCAGCCGTGCAGCGGCCCCGGCATAGGCAGCAAGTTCTGTGTCGATGGTCGGAACGATCAGTCGGATGCCGTGGCGCAGAACGATCTCCTCGATCCGGTCGATGAATCCGGGATCGCTGCAACGTGGCACCTTGTGGGCATGATCGGCGATCTGACAACCGGCGGACAGGTCGGGCTGCATGTCGCAGCCATGCACGACGACCTGACCGATAGCGGACCCGGCCCGCTGGAACAGGCGCACAAGTGCCCCGCGCCGACCCGCGGAAGAGATCAGCACCGGGATGTCTGCCCCGTTCATGCGCCGATGCCGTAATAGTCGCGAAACCAGTCGACATAGGCGCGGACGCCGTCCCGGACCGAGGTTTGCGGCGCATAGCCTGTCAGCCGCCTGAGCAGCGCCGTATCGGCCCAGGTTGCCGGCACGTCGCCCGCCTGCATGTCCATCATGTTCTTGATCGCCTTACGGTTCGAGGCCGATTCGATGGCCGCGATGAAATCCATCAGCTGCACGGAATCACCATTGCCGATATTGACCACCCGCCAGGGCGCCACAGGCGACAGGCTGTCGCCTACTGCGATCTCGTCCGGGCTGGCGGGGCGCACGGGTGCGGCGTCGATCAGCAGCCGGATCGCCCGGACCAGATCGCTGACATAGGTAAAGTCGCGCCGCATATCGCCATGGTTGAAGACCTTGATCGGCCGATCCTCGAATATGGCAGAGGTGAACAGGTAAGGCGCCATATCCGGCCGCCCCCAGGGCCCGTAAACCGTGAAAAAGCGGAACATCGTTGTCGGAATGCCGTAAAGATGGGCATAGCTGTGCGCCATCGCCTCGTTCGATTTCTTGGTCGCGGCATAGAACGACATCTGGGTGTCGACCTTATCCGTCTCGCGATAGGGCATTTCGGTATTGGCGCCGTAGACCGAACTGGTCGATGCCAGTAGCAGATGCCTGGGCGGATGGGCGCGCGCCGCTTCCAACAGTTCGAACGTGCCCACGAGATTGGCCTCGACATAGGCGCGCGGATTGTCGATCGAATAGCGGACGCCGGCCTGCGCAGCCAGATGGACCACCGCATCCGGCTTATGCCGGGCAAACAGATCCATCAGCAATCCCGGCTGTTCGACCTTGCCGCGTATCGATGTATAGCCGGGCCTGTCGACCAGCCGGCTTTCGCGGGCGGATTTCAGCGCGGGATCATAGTAGTCATTATGGCTGTCCAGGCCAATGACGTCGTGACCTTCGGCCAGCAGCAGCGTAGATAAATGAAAGCCGATAAAACCGGCCGCACCCGTTACCAAAACCCGCATTCTTTCCCCATCATTGCCAGACTGCATTCACATCATCGAACTTATGTCCACCGGGCCATGCAGTCACGCAACCAATGCCTGCCCCTGTGGATATTGATACCCCAAACCTGCAATATCGTAATCCATCATCTGCGACAGTTTCGCATTGGATTCCGCGAATGCGTCGCCAAACTCTCGTTGCAGGCGCGACTTCATGCGATGTTCCAGCGACTTGTCCAGCCGCCCGAACAGCCCTTTCGTCCAGACCCGCGACACCGAACCGAACCAGCGCGGCAATTGCTCGGGCGTGTAGTGCTTGACCCTGTTCAGCTCACTATAGCCGAAATGCCGGTTCACCAGCCGCTGCGCGAACTGGAACGAGGGCGAACGCCCCCGATTCTCGCTGTGCAGCGCCGTGTTTCGGAAAGGCTGGCCCGCAAAGGCGTAGATGCGCGACTGGAACTCTGCCGGGTCGGTGATCAAAAGCTCGAACGGCAGGCAGAGAACGCGCTCAGCACCGAAAAGATCGCGATAGCGTTCTACCAGACGGTGATAGCGGTAGAACTCTGCGGTGAAACTCGGAAGCCGTTTGAAATATCGTTTCGGCGGCTGCAGATATTCTTGCAGCGACATGCCGCCGCCATCGGTGACGTATTGCATGTACATCGAGTAGATACTGGCAAGTTGCTCGCGTACAACGATCAGAATGCGTGCCTCGGGGAAACTGCGGTTAAGCCGGGATGCAATGATGCTGCTGTCAAAACCCCCGGCTGGAGGATAGCCGGAAAAACGCTCATGTGACAGCACGAAGGTGCGGCCGGTGGCGCGGGCTTGATCGATCAGATCCAGGTAGTGCGCGCGCGCAGTCTCTGGATCGAAAGACATCGGTTGCGGAAGGACGAACCTTTCGATCAGTTTGTGCCGCGGCTCGGTCGATGGCGCAATAAAGCAACCATCGGCTGAAAAAAAGATCTGATCTTGCAAGACGGTAGAGGCCGCCTTGTGATATCCGATGTGAAGTAACATACCTTTAACTCATCACATGTCTGCGGTCGGCAGATCATATATCAAACTGCGAAAGCCCCGCTTATTAGATGCCATGCAACGGATTTTGTCGATTGTCCAAAAGGACCACTTCAGTCCCAAAACCTGTCCTGAGGACCGCATAGATGGATGAACGTTCGCGACGCTCGCTCTGGGCGCGAATGTCGCGAAACATGAGCTGGACCTTCGCCGGTCAGCTGTTCATTTCGCTGGCGGCGGTGGCCACACTGTTCATAACCGCCCGCGCGCTTGGCCCTGCCAATCTGGGCATACTCGCACTGGTTGAATCGTTTGTCCGCATCGTGGACCTGATCCTGCGAATCGAACCATGGCAGGCGGTCATGCGCTATGCCATCCAGGCAGAGGAGCGCGGCGACAAGGCCGCCTTTCTGCGCCTGATCAAGCTGTCTGTCATGATCGACGCAGCAGGCGGGCTGCTTTCCGGTTCTGTGTGCATCATTCTGGGCTATTTTCTGGCAAGCTGGATTGGTCTGCCCGCCGATAGCGGGCCGATCTATATCGCGGTATTCGCCTGCGGTCTGTTTATCTCGTTCCGGCCAACTGCCACTGCAGTTCTTCGGATCTATGACCGCTTCGACGTTCTGGCCCGCATCGATATGGTGTCATCCGTGATCCGCTTCCTGCTCAGCCTGGCTGCGTGGCAGATGGGTATGGGCCTGTGGGCGTTCCTGCTTATCATGCTGGTTCAAAGCCTGCTGGACGGCACGTTGTGCTTCATCTTCGCGATGCGGGAAATGCGCCGCCGCGGCCATGACAATCTGATGTCGGCGCACGGGCTGGCGGCTATCCGCGAGAACCCCGGCATCCTGCGTTTCATGTGGAATTCCAATTTCAACGTGATCCTGCGCCAATCTGCCAACCGCTTCGACGTGCTCGCGCTTGGCGCGCTGACCAACCCCACGGCCGTGGGTATGTATCAGCTGGGCAAACGCGTCATGAACCGCGTGTCGAAACTGGCCGGTCCCGTCCGTCAGGCCATCTATCCCGAACTCGCGCGTCTGTGGGAACAGGGAAAGCGGGCCGAGTTCAACCGGCTGATCATGATCGTTTCCGTTGCCATTCTGATCCTGCAGCTGATCGTCGCCGTCCCGGTCATGCTGAATGTCGAGCCGATCATACGGTTTGTCTTCGGACCGCAATATGAAGGCGCAGGACCGGTGATGAACATTCTGCTGGTCTCGTCCATCATCTTCGCCTCGGGCGTGGCACTGAATCCGGCGCTGTTGTCGATGGGCAAGGACAAGCTGCTGGTTACAGTCACACTGGGATCAACACTGTTTTTCGCCGCGTCCTTCCTGCCCCTCGTCCATTACTTCGGCGTCGAGGGCGCCGCTTTCAGCAACCTTCTGTTTAACCTCGTCTGGACGATCGGCTGCGCATTCGGGTTCCGCCGCGCGGTCGGCTAGACAAGCTCCGGCCAATAGAGCCGCGTCGGGTTGTCCACCAGAAGCCGTTTCAGCGCCGCATCATCGGGCGCGATGCTGGCCAGAAGATCGACAAGCGCACCGTCGTCGGGCATGTCCTTCTTGATATTCGGATGCGGCCAATCGGTGCCCCACAGCGTTCTGTCGGGGAAGCGTTTTACAAGATCGCGCCCGAAGACTGCCGCATCTGCATAGGGTGGGCCCTGCCTGGTCAACCGCTCGGACCCGCTAACCTTGATCCAGAAGCGCGGGTCCTGCATCAGATCAAGCAGCATCACGTATGCGGGCTGATCCAGCCCTGCGGTGACGTCGATCCGGCCCATATGGTCGATCACCATCGGCACCGGCAGCGATTTCAGTGCGGGCGCAAGGGTTTCCAGCCGGTCCGCCTCGAAATGGACGACGGCATGCCAGCCAAGTGGCGCTATCCGCGCTGCCAGTTCGCGCACGCTATCCAGATCTGCATCCTGCCCCAGATGGGTGACGAAGTTGAACCGGATGCCGCGCACACCGCCATCGTGCAGGCGCTGCAATTCGTCATCCGATACGTCGCGCCCGACCATGGCCACGCCCCGGCAGGTGCCGTTGGATTTCGCAATGGCATCCAACATGGCCGAGTTGTCGGTGCCGTGGCAGCTTGCCTGAACCAGGACCGTGCGGTCCAGCCCCAGCAATTCGTGAAGCTCTGCCAGCGTTTCCCACGGGGCATCGACCGGGGTGTAGGTCCGTGACGGCGCGAAAGGAAAACGCGCGGCGGGGCCGAAAACATGACAGTGCGCATCGCATGACCCCTTTGGCAGCACCAGCTTCGGCTTCGAGGGATTGGGATGAAAGGGCAGGTTCGGGGATGTCATTCTTGGCCTCGGGTCTGGATTGCACGGGCCGCCAGCGCGCGGCGGAAGATCAGAACAAGCCCGGCCAGACCGATCAGGCGCGCGGCCAGCGTCGCGGGGTGCGTGGCTGTGACCGCGTCGGGCCAAAGAAGCAGCAGGGCCGACACGATCATGGCGCCACGCTCTGTCGCCGATAGCGGGCGCATGAACCAGCCGGCGAACGCCACCGTCAGCGACGACAGTGCCACCACCGCCAGGATTGCCGACAGGGCGATTTCGAAGACAGATCCGATCATCAGCAGGCCCGGCATTGTCACGAACAGGAAGGGCACCAGCAGTTTGACAAAGCCCAGCCGGATCGCCTCGACCGCGGTCGCATTGGCATCCGCACCAGAGATCGAGGCGGCGGCATAGGCTGCCAGCGCCACAGGTGGCGTGATCGCCGAGACGAGACCGAAATAGAAGATGAACATATGCGCCGAGATAGCGGGAAGCCCCAACTGGGTCAGCGCGGGCGCAATCAAGACCGCCAGCAGCAGATAAGCAGCCGATGTTGGAAGACCCATGCCCAGAAAGAACGACACGACAGCCGTCAGCAGCAGGATCGTCCAGATGTTTTCGCCCCCAAGATCAAGGATCAGCCCCGAAAGCATCAGGCCAAGCCCGGTCAGGTTCAGAACCCCGATCACCACCCCCGCCGCAGCCACCGCTGCAATGATCGGCATGACCGACACCAGCGTGTCCTTGCAGACCTCCACAAGTCCGATCGGCCCGATCCGGGTGTCGGCCCGGAAGACGGACACGACAAGCCCGGCCACAAGGCACAGCACGGCCGCCCGCGTCGGCGTGAAACCGGCGAACATCAGAACAATCAGCGCAATCAGCGGCAGCAGCAGATAGCCGCGCTGCATCATGGTCTGACGCAGCAGTTCCCAGCCCGCACCGCTGTCGCGTTCCAGACCCAGCCGGCCCGCTTCCAGCCAGACAGCGATCATCAGCGCAACGACGTAAAGCAGGCCCGGGATCAGTGCCGCAAGCGCGATCTGCGCATAGGGCACGCCAATGATCTCGGCCATCAGAAACGCGGCCGCGCCCATGACCGGCGGAAGGATCTGCCCGGCGGAAGACGCCGCCGCTTCGATCGCGCCGGCCAGCGTTGCGCTGTATCCGGAACGCTTCATCAGCGGGATCGTAAAGGTGCCGGTGGTGACGACATTGGCCACCGCGCTGCCGTTGATGGTTCCCAGCAGGGTCGATGACAGCGCCGCTGAAAGGCCGGGCCCGCCGCGCGTCCGGCCGGTCAGCCCGCGTGCGATGTCCACGAAAACCTCTCCGGTTCCAATTTTCATCAAAAGCCCGCCCAGAAGCGAGAAAAGGAAGATGTATTCGACGGCCACACCCATCGGAACGCCGTAGACGCCCTCGGTCGACAGCATCAGGGTCGAGGTCAGCCGACGCAGATCATAGCCGGAATGGCCATATTGGCCGGGAATGAGATAGCCGAACCAGGCGTAAGCCAGCGCCACGGCCATCATCGCGACCAGTGGCCAGCCGACCGTATTGCGCACCAGAAGGAACAGCGCCGCCATGAGACCGACGAAGATCCACAGATCGGGCTGGGTCGACATCGCGCCACGCATGACGATGTCCATATAGCTGGCGCGGATGTGAAAGCCGGGCACCAGCACAATCAGCGCCAGCGCATAGAAGATTGCGCGAACCCATGCCCGATCCCGCGTGAAGCCGATCGCCACCAATCCCGCCGATGCCACAAGCGAAAAGAACATCGCACGCAGAATCAACGCCGTAATCAGACCGAAATACGCGCCGTAAATCACCAGCCCTGTGACAGCCACGGCCAGGGCCGCAAAATAAAGCGATGCGAAAACGCGTTCGGTGTCGCTAT
Source organism: Paracoccus denitrificans (assembly GCA_005768755.1). Classification (GTDB taxonomy): domain Bacteria; phylum Pseudomonadota; class Alphaproteobacteria; order Rhodobacterales; family Rhodobacteraceae; genus Paracoccus; species Paracoccus denitrificans_B. The sequence continues at coordinate 60,399 of VAFL01000006.1, forward strand.
GGCCCGGTTGGGGGGAAAGCCCGATCCTGTCCAATATCTTGTTCATGATGGGATCTCCCCCTGCGCCTTCGTCACTTCTTGCTGTCGAAATAGGCCTGCGCACCCGGATGCAGCGGGATCGGCGTGTTCGGCCCATTTTCCAGCGAGATCTCGGCCGCCTGCGGATGGACTTGCGCCAGTTCGGCCAGATTGTCGAAAACCGCGCCTGTCAGTTGCTGAACCAGCCCCGCATCGGTCGCTTCTGCCACCATCAGCGTTGCCGGGTCATTGATGGCAACCACCGGCGATGTCTGATCAGAATAGGTTCCGGCGGCAATTTCATAAGGCTGGTAGTAGGGATAATCGGCAAACAGCTGTTCGACCTTTGCCGGGTCCAGCGACAGCAGCACCATGTCTTCCTGTGCATCAAGATCGATCAACGCAGCGGTCGGCGCACCGGCCAGCACCACCGCCGCATCCACCTGACCGTTGGTCAGCGCGGTGACGCCTTCGGTGTAAGACAGGAACTGGGCGTTTGATGGATCGAAAACGCCATATGCCTCCAGAAGGCGCTGCGCCAGCACAGCAGAGTTCGAACCCGGCGGTCCAAGCGCCACGCGCTTGCCGCCCAGATCCTCAAGCGTGGCGATCCCCGTTTCGCCGGTCGTCGCGATCTGCAACACGGCAGGGTAAAGATACGCGACACCAGCGACAGGCAGCGGGCTTCCGTCAAAGGGACCCTGGCCATTCTTCGCTTCGAACAGGGTCGAGGACGATGCCAGCCCGAGGCTCAGCTGACCCTCGGCCACGCGCCGGACGTTCTCGACCGAGGCGCCAGTGACTTCGGCGCGGGCCGTAAAGCCTTCCAGATGATTGTTGATGACGTCCGCGATGCCTGCGCCAATGATATAGAACAGCCCGCCCGTTCCGCCTGTCCCGATGGACACGCGTTCTTGCGCAGCTGCCGGCAAGGCCAGTCCAGCCGCCAACAATGTGGCGACGACGGTCGCTTTGAATTTCATGGTCTTCCTCCCTTGGTTTTATGATCTATTCGTCGGCGTCCGCCGTGGCCCGCTGCAGCGCCCAAAGGCTGGCATGCGTGGCCGCGACCAATTCCGCGACAGCCGCTTCGCTATCCTCGGCAGCGATCGCGCCGCCGGACAGTCGATGGATTCGCTCTGGATTGATGAGCGTGTAGTAAAGCGCACCCAGCAGGAAATGCGCGCGCCAGATGATCGCGACGCGCGGCGCGCCGGGAAGGCACTGCGCAATCGCGTCGATGAAGGCGCCACTTGTATCGTCGAAGGCGCCCGCGATGATCTTCTGCGCGGCCGGATCGCCTTCGGCCGACAAAAGCGCCCGCATCCGTGTAAAGCGCCGACCACCCCCGGACAGATCGGACGATGAACTGAATGCTGGCAGAAGATAGGCGCGCAGCACTGCCGTCAGCCGGTCGGAAGGGTCCGACATCCGCGTTGCCTCGCCCAGCAATTCCAGGCGTCGGGCATTCATCGGGCGGGTGTGCCGATCGTAAATCGCCGCGAGAACGCCGATCTTGTCACCATGGTGATAGGTGACGTTGGACACGACAACGCCCGCCTGCCGCGCGATCTCGCGCAGCGACACAGCCGAGAAGCCCCGTTCAGAGAACAGTTCTTCCGCAACCTCAAGGATCTGCGTGCCGGTATCAAGCTTCTGTGCCGCGTTCCGCATATATTCGCCCCTTTCAATCATTCGTATCAAAATTTTGGACACGTGTCCAACTTAAAAGTCTAGTTGCGCAAATTGGCGGCTTCCGCCGATCCCAGACTATCCCGGAAGATCAGACTGGAACGACGCTGCGGCGCTTGAGGGATTCCAAAACGACATTGGTCTGAGCGCTTTCGATGGCCGGCAAGCGGAACAGGAAATCATCCAGAAAATGCCGATACGCGGTCATATCGGCGCAAAGCACACGCAGGTGGTAATCGTATTGCCCGGTGGTCGCGAAACATTCGACGACCTCGGGGCGGATGCTCAACTCGGTCATGACGCGCTGAACTGCAGACCGGTCATGTCGTGCCAGCCGGACGTGCACGATGGCGTGGAATGCCAGCCCCGCGTTATCAGGATCGACCGCCGCAGCGTAGCCCGCGATCACACCCTCCTCCTCCAGCGTTCGAACCCGGCGCCAACATGCGGAGGCCGAAAGACCGACCCGTTCCGCCAGTTGAGCGTTGGAAAGGCGGCAATCCTGCTGCAACTCGCGCAGAATCATGCGGTCAGCGTGCGTCAGGTCAGTCTTTTCAGGCATACCATCTTATCCGGCATAATTTTCCGTTTATGGGCGAAGATTACGCTGAATTTGACCAAATTTACCACGATTTTCGCATTATTCTGACCATAACAAATGGGAGGGCTTGCCATGCTGGATCAACAGACTCCGCAAAGCTACGCACTTGAAGACCGTTATGATGCCGAAAGCGGCCGCGTCTTTCTGACTGGAACACAGGCTCTGGTGCGCATCCTGCTGGATCAGGCCCGGCGCGACCGGGCAGCAGGACTGAACACAGCCGGCTATGTTTCAGGCTATCGCGGCTCACCCCTTGGGGGCGTCGATCAGGAACTATGGCGCGCAAAAAAGCGGCTGGCGGCGAATGACATAACCTTTCTGCCGGCGGTGAACGAGGATCTTGGTGCGACCGCTGTCCTCGGCTCTCAGCAGGCGACGCTGGACCCTGACGCACGGGTCGAGGGCGTCTTTGCGATGTGGTATGGCAAAGGGCCCGGTGTCGACCGATCCGGCGACGCGCTGCATCACGGCAACGCGTATGGCAGTGCGCCCAAGGGCGGCGTGCTGGTGGTCGCGGGCGACGATCATGGCTGTGTGTCCTCGTCGATGCCGCACCAGTCGGACGTGGCCTTCATGTCCTGGTTCATGCCGGTGCTGAACCCGGCATCGGTCGCGGAATACATGTCCTTCGGCGAATACGGCTATGCCCTGTCACGCTTTTCGGGGACCTGGGTCGGCTTCAAGGCGATCTCGGAAACCGTCGAATCCGGCGCCTCGGTCGAGTTGCCGGAAGACCGCGTCTTCACCATCCCGCCCTTCGATCCGCCGCCGGGGGGGCTGCATGTCCGGCCCGCCGACCTGCCCAGCCCGGAAATCGAGACCCGGCTGACCCACAAGCTGCGCGCGGTCGAGGCCTTCGTGGACGCCAATCCCATCGACCGGCGCATCTATGACGTGCGCGACGCCCGCTATGGCATCGTCACCACCGGCAAGGGCCATCTGGACCTGATGGAGGCCCTGCGCCTGCTGGGCCTGGACGAGTCGGAATGCCGCAGGCTAGGCATCGACATCTACAAGGTCGGCATGGTTTGGCCGCTGGCCCGGCGCGACGCGCTGCGTTTCGTGCGCAACAAGGACGAGGTGCTGATCGTCGAGGAAAAGCGCGGTATCATCGAAAGCCAGTTCAAGGAGCATTTCTATGACTGGCCTGGCGACAAACCCACGGCCATGGTCGGCAAGCATGACGAAACCGGCGCCGCGCTGATCCCCTTCTCGGGCGAGCTGTCGCCGCGCCTGCTGGCCCCGATCATCGCTGACCGGCTGCACCGCCATTTCCCGCAGGAAAACCTGCCCGCCCGCGCGGCCGCACTGGCGCAAGTGCCGGATCTGACGATGAATGTCGCCGGCGCGACGCGGACGCCTTATTTCTGTTCGGGCTGCCCGCACAACACCTCGACCAAGCTGCCCGATGGCAGCATGGCGGCCTCGGGCATCGGCTGTCACGTCATGGCAAGCTGGATGGACCGCGAAACCGTCGGCTATGCGCAGATGGGCGGCGAAGGCGTGCCGTGGATTGCGCGTCAGGCCTTCAACGGCGGCAAGCACATCTTCCAGAACCTGGGCGAAGGGACCTGGTATCATTCCGGCTCGCTGGCGATCCGGCAGGCAGTGGCCGCGAAGGCGAATATCACTTACAAGATCCTGTATAACGACGCCGTCGCCATGACCGGCGGTCAGCCCGTCGACGGTCCCGTCAGCCCCGCCGCCATCGCGCAAGCCTGCCGCGCCGAAGGCGTGGACCGTATTGCGGTCGTCAGCGACATGCCCGAAAAATTCGACCGAGCCGAATTCCCCGATGCGACCAGCTTCGACCACCGCGACCGGCTGGACAGTATTCAGCGAGAACTGCGTGAAATTCCTGGCGTCACCGTCCTGATCTATGAACAGACCTGCGCCACAGAAAAGCGCCGCAGACGCAAACGCGGCCTGATGGAAGACCCGGCGAAGGCCGTCGTCATCAACAACCGCGTCTGCGAGGGGTGCGGCGACTGTTCGATTGCGTCTAACTGCCTGTCTGTCGAACCTGTCGAGACCCCGTTCGGCCGCAAACGCAAGATCAATCAAAGCAGCTGCAACAAGGATTTTTCCTGCCTCGGCGGCTTCTGCCCCAGTTTCGTCACCATCGAGGGCGCCACACGCAAGAAGCCCCAGGTCGCCGATCTGGACATGGATGCACTGTTGGCCGACCTGCCCGAACCGGTTCTGCCCACCGTCGACGAACCCTATGACCTGCTGGTCGGCGGCGTCGGCGGCACCGGCGTCGTTACTGTCGGCGCGCTGATTACCATGGCCGCGCATCTTGAAGGCAAAGGCGCAAGCGTGCTGGATTTCACCGGATTCGCGCAGAAATTCGGCACGGTTCTTGGATATGTCCGGCTGGCCGCAGAACCCGAGCAGATCAATCAACTGCGCATTGAAAGCGGTTCGGCCGATGCGGTGATCGGCTGCGATGTGGTCGTCGCCTCGGCGCCAAAGGCGTCCGTCATGTATCGGCCGGGCACGCGCGTGGTGCTGAACCTGGCCGAAATGCCGACGGGCGATCTGGTGTTGAACCGTGACGCCGATCTGCGGGTCCCGACCCGTGTGGAGTCGATCCGGGCTGCCGTCGGCCACGACAACGTGCATGGCCTGGATGCCAACCGGATCGCGCTGCGCCTGCTGGGAGACAGTGTTTTCGCCAATGTCATGATGCTGGGCTACGCTTGGCAGGCCGGTCTGGTGCCGGTCGGCCTGTTGGCGCTGCAACAGGCGATTATCCTGAACGGCACCGCCATCGCCGCCAATCAGCGCGCCTTTCATCTTGGCCGGATACTTGCCGCCGCCCCCGACAGACTGCCGCTGAGCGACGATGAACCCGCCGCCGAAACACTGGACCAACTGCTCGATCGCCTGACCGCTGAACTCACATCCTATCAGAACGCCGACTATGCCGCGCGCTTCAGCACGCAAATTGCGGCATTCCAGGCGGCGCTGGATCCTCTGCCAGAGGCAGCAGATCTGACGCGGCTGGCCGCACAATCCTTGTTCCGTCTGATGGCCTACAAGGACGAATATGAGGTCGCCCGCCTGCTGACCGCGCCCGAATTCACCAAGCGGCTGGCGAACGACTGGGATGGGGGGCACGTCGTCTATAACCTCGCGCCGCCCTTCCTGCCCGCCCGGCGCGACGCCCGCGGCCGTCCGGTAAAGCGCCGCTTCGGAAGCTGGCTTACCCCCGGGCTGCGCCTGCTGGCGCGCGGGAAGGCGTTGCGCGGTACGGCGGTTGATCCTTTCGGCTGGATGTCGGAACGGCGCGAGGAGCGCGCGTTGATCGGCTGGTATGAAGACCTGCTGCAGCAGTTGCCGGCAATGACACGGCCTGATCAGCTGGCCCAGATCCGCGAGATCCTGGAAGCCCCGATGCAGATGCGCGGCTATGGTCCGGTGAAGGAGGCCGCCATCGCAAAGCACCGCGCCAGGGCAGAGGTCGCGCTGACCGCCCTGAAACAGACGACTGCCCACTGACCCCGCAGTATCGCCGCGTGATCTGGTGGACGCATGTCTGCATGGGTGGAAAAAGAGCACTGTTCCCGGGCACGATGATGGCAATCGCGCGGATTGCATAAGGTGGGGAAAGGCGGCCGATGGTTCAGTCATGGTTGACACATGTCTGAACAATCACCATCCACCCTGCGTTCCCGCCGAATGCGATGGATTCAAGTGGTCGTGCCGCGATGTTCGATAAGAACGGCAGACATGTCGTCGTCCTGCTTGCCGCCGGCATAAGCGAGCACGGACCAGACCATCGCCTCGACCAAGCCGATTCCGGTCGTTGCGCTGTTGGTTTTCATGATCGTTCCCAGCCCGTCCAGACCGAGCATCCTGCCAGTTTGGTCGGTTGCATCCCAAAGCCCATCCGAGGCGATCAGCAGCCGGTCACCCGGCCGAAGCTGCAATGTGATTTCCTCGTATTCGGCATGTTCGACGACGCCGATCGGCAGCCCACCCCTGCCAAGCACCTCGATCCCGCCATCGGCGCGCTGAACCAAGGGATGCGGATGACCGGCCTGCACCATGCGGACCTCCCCGGTCACCTGATCGATCACCGCATAGACCATTGTAAAGTAGCTGTCGGTGCGCAGGTCAGCCAGCATCAGGTGATTCAGATAACGCGCCAGAACTGCGGGCGGGCGCGATTCGTAAAGACCGTAGTCGTCAATGAACAACACCGCATTCTGATCGAGCGACGCCGAGAACTGCGTGGCAAGCCGTGCTGTCAGCAGCGCCGCCGCCACACCATGGCCCGAGACATCAATCGCGAAGACACCGAAGCGCCGGGCATTGATCGCAAAGCTGCCTGTCAGGTCACCACCGACATGGCCGGCGGGTCGCAAGATGTTCGACACCGAGAACTGGCCGAACCTGGCCTGTCGATCACCAATAAGTCCCTGCTGCAATCGACGCGCCTCGTTCAGATCACGCTCCATCGCGGCCTGAACCTTCCGCAGGGATTCCAGCGCCCTTGTCAGCTGCCTGTTCGCCTGCTGTGACTGGTCCTTCAGCTGCATGATGCGTTCGGCAGCGCGCAGCCGGGCCAGAAGCTCAGCCGGGGTGATCGGTATGGTCAGGAAATCATCCGCACCGCTTTCCAGGCCGAACGCAATGTCATCAGGCCCGGCCTTGGACGTCAGCAGAATGAAGTAGATATAGCCCTCGCCCGGCAGTGCGCGTACCGCACGGCAAAGTTCGGGGCCGGTCATCCCAGTCATCAGCCAGTCTGACAGTATGAAATCCGGACTGCGCATGCGGCAGAGTTCCAGCGCTTCGGCGGCGCTTGCGGCCTCCACCACCTCGTAGTCAGAGCGAGTCAGCTGGTTACGCAGCTGTTGGCGCTGTTGGGGATTATCATCAACCACCATGACCAGACGGCGCCGCTTCGACACCGGCGCATTTTCGATCTGGCTTGGTCTTGCTGGCTTCCGCATGGCACCCGGATAGCGCAAATATCCTAAGCAACCGTGAAGCAGCGACGCCAAAACGAAGAACGGGCCGCGCCTTTCGGCGACGACCCGCGAGATCTACGGAGATGGTCCGGTTAGGGATCGAAGATCCGTCCGTCCCAGTCAGAGTTCTGAACCCTTAGGTTTGCCCTCAGGCCGCGGCCCCCCTGACTGTCCCAACACCTCTCTCCAATATCACTCTCGACACTGGACCACCTCCTTTCAATATGTTGCCACGTAAGGAAAGGGTGCCACAGGCTGTGGATAAGTCAACTCAAAATGCGGCGCGCTGACGCAATATATTGCGGACGATGATGCGGAAGGGCACCAATGCCAGCAAAGCAAGCGTCATTTTCATCATCCAGTCGGCTGTCGCCAGCGATGCCCAGACCGGCGCATCCGGTCCGACACCCAGCAGCGGCACAAGCTCATTCGCCCAGCCCACATTGTCGGTCGGATCGATAAAACTGAACTGCGCAGCAAAGGCGATCGAGAAGAACAGCGCCGTATCCAGCGCCGATCCGAAGAAGGACGACAGAAGCGGTGCCTTCCACCAGCCGCCATTGGCACGCAGCGCGTTGAACACGCCGATATCCAGCAGCTGCGCCAGCAGGAACGCCGTCCCCGAGGCAATGGCGATTCGCAGCGTGGTCTTGTCCATGCCGGCGGCGATCATGGAACAGGCAACGCCCACCACGAATCCGGCCAGTACGACGCGCCGGGCAGAGGATGGGCCATAAACACGATTCATCACATCCGTCACAAGGAACGCGAAGGGATAGGTGATCGCGCCCCAGGTCAGCCAGGCGCCAAGATGGTATTGTACAAGGATATTCGAGGCCACCACGATGATGGCCATGGCGATGACGCCAGGAAGAAAGCGGGTCATGTAATTTCCGTTTTACAAGGTCGCGGAACAACTCGGCCCCGATGATCGGGACGCCCGTCCCCTAGAACCTGCGCCGATTGCTGTCAATCCTCGGCGCAGCAAAAGTAGTTGCTCACGCTGCGTGGAAAATTCACACTGATCCAGGGCGTTCCTGGGTGGCGGGTGGTTTCATGTTGAAATTTCGGATCTTGTTGTCGGCATTTGCTGCCTGCACCGTTGTCGCGCCATCGCCAGCGCCATCCGAGCCCGCGCTTGAGTGGTCGCGAAGTGACGCGCAGTATGGCTTCCTGCTAGCTGTATATCGGCAGCATGTTTCCGGGATGTTTCGGCACGCCTGATCAGTCCTCACAGCTGCCTGGTGAAGTCAGGCTTTACCGTCTGGGCGAGGAATGACAGCCCTTGTCTTGTTGTGGCGGCAAAGCGCCTTGAAGCCATGAAAGAATAGGCAATTGCTGATGTCTGACGGTCCAGGGCTTGTGCAGGTCAGTTGACAAGGCGGTATTCGACCAGCTCCGTGCGCTGGATGGGCAGGAAATTATCGTCCGATATCATTGTGATGCGGATGCCGGCGCCGTCGCTCCATGCGGATATCCCTTCGAGATTGTCGTATTGCAGGGTCGAGCTTTCCAGCAGGACCTCTTCGTCGCTGACGCCATCATCGGCCAGGGCGAAGCTTCGGATACGGGATTGAAAGCCCAGCAATCCGCGAAAATAGCGCTCCAGCAGATAAAGCCGTCCATCCGGGCCGATATCGGCGCCCACCGCCTGCCATTTGCCATTCCCGGGCAAGCGGAAGGGCTGGTCCCAGACGCCATCGCGATAGCGCCAGACCGGAAAGCTGTCAGCGCCTTCGGCGATCAGTTCAGGAACGGTAAACAGGCTGCCCGCGCCGTCGACGGCAAGTGCTTCAAACCCGCGATTGATGGGCAGTGCCTCGAATTCATCGGGAATGGGGATGCGGATCGCGGCGCTGTCGGGGTCGTCGTATCGCGCAACCCGGTCCAGCCCTTCGAAACTGACCCAGAAGCCTCCGGCCGGATCAAGCGCAAGGCCTTCGCTGTCACCCTGCCAGCCGGGTTCCAGGAAGACGCCCTTGCTGTCCTGCAGCCGCGCACGGCCCGACATTGACATGCCGCGAATGCGACCTGCGGCGTCGCGGTCGATCCGGCCCCACCTGATCTGTGCCCGATCGGATATGGCGTGGAACTCGGACCCGTCCTGGCTGATCTCAAGGCCCGAGAAGCCGCCGAAGTCAGCTTCGGGCAGCGACCAGACATAGGTTCCCACATATTCCAGGCTGGCCTTGCCATAGGATGGCAGGGCCAGGACCGAAAGCAGGAACGCCAGGATCAGCGGGCGGTGGCGACGGCCTGACATTGACGCGGCATCTCGCTTAGCCGGAAGGAACGCGGGTGACGGTAGTTCGGGTTGGACGTGCCCTTTGGCCGTGTCGAAGGATTGGCCCGATAGGCCAGTTCCTGACGCGCGGCACCGCAACCATTGTCATTGCCCGACAGCGCCGCGACGGGCGATGCAGGGTTGGAACAGTTCGGACTGCCTGCCGGGCAGTGCAGCCGGACATGGAAGTGATAATCGTGGTTGGGCGTCGGGCGCAGCTTTTGCAGCCATGTGCCACGGTCGCGATTGGCGTCGCACATGGCGACCTTGATCGCCGCATCAAGAAAGATGCGATCGACACGGGGGTCCATTGCCGCCGACTGAATGATCGCTGCATGTGAACCCGACCAGTTTCCGTTCACACCCAGCCCGTTTTTCGCCACGACCGTGATCGACGAGATGTTTTCGCGATCAGCCCGCGATAGGTTCAGCGACGATGGTGGCAGCATCCAGATATCGGCGTCCAGGCCAAGCTGGTGGCTTGCATGGCCACTGACCATCGGCCCGCCGCGCATCTGGCTCATGTCACCGACATACAGGCCGCGCCAACCCATCTTGGTGGCCGCTTGCGACAGACCGACAACGAATTTCACCATCTCCGGATGGGCCCAGTTACGATTGCGCGACAGCCGCATCGCCTGCCATGTCGGCCCGGTTTCCGGCAATTGCACGGCACCGGACACGCAGCCTTTGGAATAGCTGCCAATGGCAACACCGGCGCCCCCGGTCGGTCCCGGCGCACCGCCAAAGACGTCCTTCGCCAGAGGATCTGCAATTGCAGGCATGGCAAGCCCGGCCATAGCGGCCACGGTCAAAATGAATTTGCGGATCACTGCTCTGTCTCTCCGTTCTTGTTGACCCAGTGTAACAAGATTAGCGCCAGAAGGAACATCACGATCAGCGGAGACACGCCGATCCTTTGACTGCCGCTGATCTCGGTTACCCTTGCAATGAAGAATGGCGCCAGAAAGGCCGTGGCCTTGCCCGACAAGGCGTAAAGCCCGAAGATTTCGGTCGCGCGTTCCTGTGAAGTATGACGCACCGTCAGCGTCCGAGAGGATGACTGCATCGCGCCGCCCGCCCCGCCGATCAGTCCGCCGCACAGGAAAAAGACGATGTCCGGCAGCTTCGATCCTGCCGTCAACGGTATCCCGAACATGCTGTTGCGGTCCATGCCGACCACGATGATGCACACCGCTGTCAGCATCAGGATGGCGGCAACGATGACCGGCTTGGGGCCATGCCGCCGGTCCGCCTTCCCGCCCAGCCAGGAAATGACCGCTGCAGAAAGCGCACTGAATATGCCGAAAGCCCCCGACATCAGCACCGACCAGCCAAGCACCGTACCAGCATACACCCCGCCGAACAGGTAAAGGCCGTTCAGCGCGTCGCGTGACAGCATCGAGGAGATGAGCCAGCTTAACAGGCTGCGCCGCGATGGCAGGCTTGCAATCAGCCGCCCCAGATCGGCCATCGCCCGGCGGAACCGAAGCGGACGTCCTGCCCCGGGCGCATCGCGTACCCAAAGCGCAAAGGGAACCATGAACAGAACATACCAGATCGCGGTGAAGGGACCGACGAAACGGGTGCCCTCTCTCAGTGCTGGGTCCAGTCCGAAGGCCGGGGCCATGCCGGCCATCGTCGTGCCGTGCTGCCCTTCGGCGAAGAAGACCAGCATGATCGCCAGCGCGACCAAGCCTCCCAGGTAGCCAAAGGCGAAGCCCGAACCCGAGATCCGGCCGAGTTCGTCCCGTGGGGCAAGGCCGGGCAGCAAGGCGTTGGTGAAGATGGTCGCCATCTCGATCCCGACAAGACCAAGGCCGAAGAAGAACACCGCCAACCACAGGTTGGGATCATCCGGGGTCAGCCACCACAGACCCGACGCACCTGTCACGATCAGCCCGGAAAAGAACCAGACCCACGGCAATCGCCGCCCGGTCGAATCCGCCACCGCCCCAAGGATCGGCGCAAGGATCGCGATCAGCACGCCGCCGATCGCCAACCCATCGCCCCAAAGCGCCTGCGCCTGCACCCCTGCCTGCGTCGCATCCAACCCCCGAGAGATGAATTCGCGCTTGGCAACTTCGGAATAATAGATCGAAAATATGAAGGAAACGAGCAGCGTGTGGTACGGCTGACCGGCCCAGTCGAAAAACCACCAGCCCCATATACGTTTACGGTCCAAATGCTGTCCTTCATGTATCACTGGGCTGAAATAACCCTGATCGGCGCACGGTTGGCAACCGTCTTTTCATGGCCTCAGGCGCCGTGCCAGGATCGGGCACATGAAGAAAGGGTCACCCATGCTGAAAGGAAGCTGTCACTGCGGGGCCGCGGACTGGCAATTCGACGTCTGGCCGGACGGCGCGACCTTGTGCAACTGCACCATCTGCCGCCGCTACGGCGTGTTGTGGATTTACGGCCACGACGGCGAGGACACCCATCTGAATGGCATCACCCAAGTCTACAAGGCTGATGCCGGCTGGCTGGAGTTTCGTTTCTGTCCGGGATGCGGTTGCCTGCTGGCATGGCGCAGCGTGCTCAGCAAGGAAGATGGCCGCCGCCGCATGGCTGTGAACCTGCGACTGTCCGAGGATCAGCAGATAATCCGTTCGATTCCGCTGGACCTGTTCGACGGGCTGGAAACCTTCAAGAACCTGCCACGCGACGGCCGAACGGTTGCCGATCTGCTGCTTTAGGCGCGAATGGCGGCCTGTGCCTCTGGCGGGATGACGGGTGGCCAGGGACGGCGGGCCTCGGCGTCGATCCAGGTCTGCACCCATTCGGGCAATTCAGGCGATTGCGGATCACCACCTTGCGCGGCGAAGAACTCATCCGGTGTGACGATCCCCTTCGGCCCGGTGCAGGCCATGCGCAGCAACATGTTGTTGCAGCATTCGCCATTTCGCCACATCGACTGTTCGATATAGAAAAAGCGGTGATCCCAGCCGATCATGCGCGACACCATGGTGAAGCGATTGAACATCTTGATGCGTCGGCGATAGCGCGTCGTATTGCCGGCGACGGTGATGCCCCATTTCTTTTCGCGCAGAATATCACTCAGTCCCGTACGAACTGCCAGCGGGATGCGGCCAAGATCATACAGGGTCAAGGTGCGGCCGTTATTCAGTTCGATCCAGGGGTCCAGATCCCAGGGCCAGCACATATGGGTCGAGACATGCGCGTCCAGCGGCCCGAGCTTCGGCGCGTTCCTGAACTTGATCAATTCCTTGGCAAAGCGGATCAGCGGATACATCGGCAGGCCTCCTGTTGCGCAGGGCCTAGCAGTGCGCCCCGCCGTGTCAACCAGGACGTCGCGAAACGTCATGCGGCGAACGCAGCGAAACCTTGCGCGCGCAGCGCCGCTGCCTTAGGTCAGTGCAGGAATTTACGCGGAGTGATGGCAATGGCGATGAAGGATACGCCGCGGGTCGGTCTGATCGGCTGGCGGGGCATGGTCGGATCGGTCCTGATGGACCGGATGCAGGCGGAGGGCGACTTCGACCTGATCGAGCCGGTCTTCTTCTCGACATCCAACGCCGGTGGCCGTGCCCCCAAAGGCGACGAACCGCTGGCCGACGCCTATGATCTGGACGCGCTGAAAAGCTGCGACGCGATCATCACCTGCCAGGGCGGCGACTATACATCGGAAATCTTCGCCAAGCTGCGCGCGACCGGCTGGGACGGGCACTGGATCGACGCGGCCTCGACGCTGCGCATGGCCGATGACGCCTTGATCGTGCTGGACCCGGTCAACCGCCCGCAGATCGACCAAGCCATGGCCGCGGGCAACCGCAACTGGGTCGGCGGCAACTGCACCGTCAGCTGCATGCTGATGGGGGTCGGCGCGCTGTACAAGGCCGGGCTGGTCGAATGGATGTCGACACAGACCTATCAGGCGGCATCCGGCGGCGGTGCCAAGCACATGCGCGAGCTGCTGACCCAATACGGCACCCTGAATGCCGAGGTCCGCGACCTGCTGGACGATCCGAAATCGGCGATCCTGGAAATCGATCGCAAGGTGCTGGCGCGCCAGCAGTCGATGCTGGGCACGGACGATGCCGCGCAGTTCGGCGCCGTGCTGGGCGGCAGCCTGATCCCGTGGATCGACAAGGATCTGGGCAATGGCATGTCCAAGGAAGAATGGAAGGGCATGGCCGAGACGAACAAGATCCTTGGTCTTGGCCCCGATGCGCTTGGCGGCTCGACCGAGGCGGCGATCCCGGTCGATGGCTTCTGCATCCGCATCGGCGCGATGCGCTGCCACAGCCAGGCCCTGACCTTCAAGCTGAACGGCGATGTGCCCGTGGACGAGATCGAGGCGATCATCGCCGAGGATAACCCTTGGGTGAAAGTCGTCCCGAACGAAAAAGAAGCCTCGATGCGCGACCTGACGCCGGTGGCCGTGACGGGCACGCTGACGATCCCGGTCGGGCGCATTCGCAAACTGGCCATGGGGCCGGAATATGTCGGCGCCTTCACCGTCGGCGACCAGCTTCTTTGGGGTGCCGCCGAGCCGCTTCGCCGCATGATGCGCATTCTGATCGAAGGGTAAGAACAGATGGTGACACTGTACCAAGCAATCGACCTGATCCTCAGTGTCCTGTGGTTCCTGATGATTACGCATATCATCATGTCGTGGCTGATCAATTTTCAGGTTCTCAACCTGCGCCAACCCCTTGTCGCCTCGCTTTGGGACGGTCTGACCCGGCTGCTGGAGCCGATCTATGCCCCCGTTCGCAGGCTGCTGCCCAATACGGGCGGGCTTGATCTTGCGCCGCTGGTGGTCTTCATCATCATCATCATCATCCGCATGGCGCTGCAGAACAACGCGGGCTTCTTCTACGGCTACTGATGTCGGACAGGCTGTGGACCAGGTCGGAAGGAACAGGTCCGCCTGTTGTCTTCATTCACGGCTGGATGATGGATCATCGGGACGAGGCCGCAACCTATGATGCGGCCTTTGCCGATCGTGGGTTTCGTCGCATCTATGTCGACCTGCCCGGTATGGGCGAAAGTGCGAGTGCAGGCGTTCCGCACGATCTGGACGGTTATGCGGACCTTCTTGCCGCTGAAATCGCGCGCTTGACGCATGGTCAGCGGTTCCTTCTGTCCGGCAGCTCGGCCGGGGCGCTGATCGCCTGCGGGATCGCTGCCCGCCTGCCGGATTATGTGCGCGGTCTGCTGCTGCGTGTGCCACTGGTGCACGGGCCCGATGACCACCGCGATATCGACACGGTCACGCCGCTTGACGCCGGCGCACAACCCGGCGATCCGCTGATGCGCCACCCTGTCTGGAGGCGCGGCCTTTATCGGAAGCTGCGCGAACGCGTCGCCCCTGCGATGAAGCGCGCGAATCTTTCCGCCTTGTCGCCGCTGCGCGAAGATCGAAATCGCTACGACCTGCGCCGCAACCTGACGAGTTTTGACCGGCCAGCACTGATCCTTGCCGCGCGGCAGGACGACAATGTCGGCTGGCGGGACGCCTTGTCGCGTTTTGCCGAGTGGCCACGCGCGACCATCGCCGTGCTGGATGGCGCAAGTCACGAATTTCCGCTTGATCACCAGTTTCCGCTGATGCGGGCGCTTGTCCATGACTGGCTCGACCGGCTAGAACTTGCGGCATGAAGGATATTGCAACACAACATCTGCGCGACATCTGGGGATTTGATGGCTTTCGTGCCGGCCAGCAGGACATCATCGATGCTGTGACCAAGGGTTGCGACGTGCTGGCGATCATGCCGACTGGCGGCGGCAAATCGCTGTGTTATCAGCTGCCCGCGCTACTGCGCGAAGGCGTGACGGTGGTGATCTCGCCGCTGATCGCACTCATGCGCGACCAGGTGCGGGCGCTGCGCGAAGCGGGTGTTGCCGCCGGTGCGCTGACCTCTGGCAATACCGAAGCCGAAACGGACGACATCTTCGCCGCGTTGCGCGCAGGCACGCTGAAGATCCTTTACATGGCGCCCGAGCGGCTGGCATCGGGTGGAACGCTGCCAATGTTGCGCCGCGCCGGGGTCACCGCAATCGCCGTGGATGAGGCGCATTGCGTCAGCCAATGGGGCCATGACTTCCGCCCAGACTACCTGCGCATCGGCGATCTGAAGCGGGCGCTGAACGTGCCGGTTTCCGCCTTCACCGCCACGGCGGATGCCGAAACCCGCGCCGAAATCGTCAACCGCCTGTTCGACGGACGCGACCCCGTCACCTTCCTGCGCGGCTTCGACCGCCCGAATATCCATCTGGCCTTTCAACCCAAGGACAGTCCGCGCAGGCAGATCATGGATTTCGTCGCCGCCCGTCCCGGCCAGTCCGGCATCGTCTATTGCGGTAGCCGCGCCAAGACCGAAACGCTGGCCACGGCGCTGAACGCTGCGGGCCACCCGGCACTGCATTACCACGGCGGGATGGAGGCCGATGCCCGGCGCGAGGCCGAGGCCCGTTTCCAGCGCGAAGATGGCCTGATCGTCGCCGCCACCGTGGCCTTCGGCATGGGCATCGACAAGCCCGATATCCGCTGGGTCGCCCATGCCGATCTGCCGAAATCCATCGAGGCCTATTATCAGGAAATCGGCCGCGCCGGTCGCGACGGTCTGCCGGCCGAGACACTGACGCTGTACGGTCCCGACGACATCAGGATGCGCCGCGCCCAGATCGACGAGGGTCTGGCCGAAACGGACCGCAAACAGGCCGATCACACGCGGCTGAATGCGCTGCTGGGACTGGCAGAGGCCACCGCCTGCCGCCGCGTGCAATTGCTGGCCTATTTCGGCGACGCGTCCGAAGCTTGCGGCAATTGCGACCTGTGCGACACGCCGCCCGCCACCTTCGATGCAACGAAGCCGGTGCAGATGGCGCTTTCGGCCATGTTGCGCAGCGGTGAATGGTTCGGTGCCGGCCACATCATCGACATCCTGACCGGAAACGAGACCGAAAAGATACGCGAGCGCGGCCATGACCGCCTTCCGACCTACGGCGTCGGCAAGGACTGGTCCAGGCATCAATGGCAGGCCATCATCCGGCAAATGATGGGCCGCGACCTGTGCCGCCCCGATCCGGCCCGCCACGGCGCGCTGCATATCACCGAAGACGCCCATCCGATCCTGCGCGGCGAAGTGCAGGTGATCCTGCGTGAAGATACGGTCAAGCGCGCCAAGCCGGCCTTCACCCCCAAGATGCAGGTGGCCGAGGAAGACGCGCCGCTGTTTTCTGCGCTGAAGGCCAAACGCCGCGCACTTGCCGAGGCCGCACGCGTCCCGGCCTATGTCATCTTCCCCGACCGCACCCTGCAGGAAATGGCCGAACGCCGTCCGCAGAATCTGGACGAGATGGCCCGCATCAACGGCGTCGGCGCGAAGAAGCTGGACAGTTATGGCGATGCCTTTCTGTCAGTCATCGCGGGGGATACGCCGGCGATGCACCCGGCCCGCCGCGCGCTTGCCGGGCGCGATTCGGGCGCGCTGTTCGACCGGCTGGCCGAGACCCAGATGCGACTGACGCGTGGCGAGGATGGCACCGAAAAGCCGCTCAGCTGCTCGACCAGCCAACTCAAGCGCATCGCCGAAACCCGGCCCGCCAGCCGCGACGCGCTGGCGCGGATCATCGACGTGGCACGGCTGGACCGTTTCGCGCAGGCATTCCTGGACGAAATCGCCGCAGGCTGACCCCCTTTGCCCCCAAGACGCGCTTGGGCTAGGCTGCGGCCATCTCTCAACAGAAGGAAGCGCATCATGGCTCTTGGTGAAGGCGACAAACTGCCGGGCGGCAAGCTGCTGCAAATGACCGAAAATGGCCCGGCCGAGGTCGATCTGGCCGATTACACCACGGGGCGCGTGGCGATCTTCGCCCTGCCCGGTGCGTTCACCGGCACCTGCACCACTGCGCATGTGCCAAGCTTCATCAAGACGGCAGACCAGTTTCGCGCCAAAGGCGTCGACCGGATCGTCTGCGTCAGCGTGAATGACCCCTTCGTCATGGGCGCGTGGTCGGAATCGACCGGGGCCGACAAGGCCGGGCTGACTTTCCTTGGCGATGCCGACGGTTCGTTCACCAAAGCCATGGGGATGAACTTTGACGCACCACCGGCAGGTCTGCTGGGCCGATCCAAGCGTTACGCGATGCTGGTCGAGGACGGCACGATCACCGCCATGAATATCGAGGAAGCGCCCGGCCAGTGTTCGATTTCCGGCGGGGAGGCGCTGCTGGAGCGCGCCTAAACCGGGATCATGGTGCCCTGCAGCATGGCGACATGCTTGCGGGCGCCATTCAGTTCCGCAAACACATCCGCGGCGACCACCACGATACGGCGGCCGGCGCGGATCACCCGACCCTCGGCCACCAGGCGGTCGCCAAGCGCGGGCGCCATCAGATTGATCTTCATCTCGACTGTCATCACCTCGGCATCCGCGGGCATGGTTGTCAGGGCCGAATAGCCAGCCGCCGAATCGCCGATGGAAAAGGCCAGCCCGGCATGACCCGCCCCTTGCTGCTGCAGGCTGGTGGGCAGGATCGGCGCTGTGATCACTACCTGCCCCTCTGCCACGCTGGCAAGCTGTGCCCCCAGCGTCTGCATCATCGTCTGTTTTCCGAAACTGTCGCGGATGCGTTGCTCGATATCCATTCTTCCCCCCCGATCTTAGGGGTCAAGGAAAGCCGATCATGCGGCCCGCGACAAGCACCCACAACCATGCGCGGATCGGGAACGGCCCGCCAATTGGCATCACCGCTGGTTGAAGTGCGCTATTCCCCGAACAAGCCAGCCTGCTGCGGCGCTTTCGGGGCGTCCAGTCCAAGATGCCGCCAGCCCTTCGTCGCCAGCATCCGCCCCCGGGGTGTCCGTGCGATCAGGCCCTGTTGCAACAGGTAGGGCTCGATCACCTCCTCGATCGCGTCGCGGCTTTCAGACAAGGCCGCCGACAGGGTTTCCACGCCCACCGGCCCGCCGCCATAGTTTTCCGCAATCAGGCCAAGATAGCGGCGGTCGGCACCGTCCAGACCCAGATCGTCCACGCCCAGCCGGGTCAGCGCGCTGTCGGCAATGGCCCGCGAGATGCGGCCATCGCCTTCGACCAGTGCAAAATCGGCGACGCGGCGCAGCAGGCGGCCGGCGATGCGCGGGGTGCCGCGGGCACGTCGGGCGATCTCGCGGGTGCCCTTGGGGTCGGAATCGTATCCCAGCAGCCGCGCGCCGCGCCGGACAATCAGGTCCAATTCATCGACGGTATAGAATTGCAGCCGTGTGGGAATGCCGAAACGGTCGCGCAGGGGCGTGGTCAAGAGGCCAAGCCGCGTCGTCGCGCCAACCAGCGTGAAGGGCTGCAATTCAATCCTCACGGTCCGCGCGGCAGGGCCTTCGCCGATCATCAGGTCCAGCTCGAAATCCTCCATCGCGGGGTAAAGCACCTCCTCGACCGCCGGATTCATGCGGTGGATCTCGTCGATGAACAGCACGTCGCGGGCTTCGAGATTGGTCAGAATCGCCGCAAGATCGCCGGCCCGCGCCAGAACCGGGCCAGAGGTCATCTTGAAATTCACCCCCAACTCGCGCGCCATGATCTGCGCCAGCGTCGTCTTGCCAAGGCCGGGCGGGCCGTGAAACAGCGTGTGATCCATCGCCTCGGCCCTTCGCCGGGCGCTTTCGATGAAGACGGACAGGTTGGCCCGTGCCTCGGCCTGCCCGACGAATTCGGACAGCGCCTGCGGGCGCAGGGCACGGCCGGGTTCGTCCTCGGGCAGGGGGTCAGGGCGAAGGGTCGGATCGGGGGCGGCCATCGGGGATCTTCCTTATTCCTTCGGCGCAAGCGAGCGCAGGGCCGCGCGGATCAGCGCCGGCATCGCGGCGGCGGGGTCGGCGGCTGCCGCTTGGGCCACGGCGCTTGCTGCCTCGGACGGGTTATAGCCAAGATTGGTCAGCGCCGACAGCGCCTCGGACTGGGCGGCGGCATTGCCGGACGCGGCCGGCGCCAACGGCGCGGGGGCAGAAGCCGCGGGCGCGTCGGTCTCGATCACGGATGCGCCCGCATCCACCGTCAGCGCCCCGCCCATGGCCATCACCGAGGGCGCCTTGTCCTTCAGTTCCAGCACCACGCGCTGTGCCAGTTTCGGGCCGACGCCGGGCGCTTTGCGGACCGACGACCAGTCGCCAAGCGCAATCGCCCGGCCCAAACCTTCGGCCCCCAGCGTTCCCAGAATCGCCAGCGAGGCCTTGGCGCCGATTCCCTGAACCGAGGTCAGGAGCTTGTGCCATTCCTTTTCCAGCAGCGTCGGGAAGCCGAACAGTTGCAGCAGATCCTCGCGCACCAGCAGGTCTGTATACAACGCCGCAGCCTGACCCACCGGCGGCAGGCCCGAGGCCGTGCGTTCGCTGACATGGATGATGTAGCCCACCCCGCGCACGTCGATCATGACGTGATCAGGGGCCCGGTGCAGGATCACGCCTGCGATACGCCCGATCACGCCCGCACCTTGATGCGGATCGCCTGCGATTGCAGGTGATGGGCGTGACAGATGGCGATCGCCAGCGCATCTGCGGCATCGGCGCTTTCGAAACGGACGCCGGGAAGCTGATGTCTGACCATGTGCTGTACCTGCTCTTTTCCGGCATGACCCACGCCCACGACCGCCTTTTTCACCGCATTCGGGGCATATTCACCGATTTCCAGCCCGGCCTCGGCCGGGGCCAGCAGGGCGATGCCACGCGCCTGACCCAGTTTCAGCGTACCGACCGCATCCTTGTTGACAAAGGTCTGCTCGACCGCGGCGGCGGTTGGTGCATGGGCGATGATGACCGCGCAAAGACCGCGATAGAGGCGCAGCAATCGCGCGCCCAACTCTCCCTTGTCGGAATGCACGACACCATTGGCAATATGTCGCAGCCGTGGGCCGTCCAGCTCGATCACGCCCCAGCCCATGTTCTGCAAACCGGGATCGATGCCCAAAACCCTCATGCCCTGCCCTCATTCGTTTGTTTTCCGAAGGCTAGCACGAAACGCGAACATCGTGAAAGGGGCATCCCGTGACCGTGCGTGGACAACGATTCTCATGCCGCGCGATCAATGGGGCTTGCTTGACACTGGCCCCGCCATCCCTGACACACGATTGAAACATCTATTGCGGAGGACAGATGTCGCCAGCCCTGATTGCAGCGCTGCCCTTCTTGGGCGCCCTTCTGCCCGGATTGTTGATCCGTTCGGGGCGTAATGTCGCAGCAAGCGCCTGCGCCACGGCAACAGCCCTGGCACTGATCGGATTGTGCCTGCACATTCCCACTGTCCTGGCCGGTGGCGTGGTCATGACCAGCATCAGCTGGCTGCCGCAGATCGGGCTGGATGCAAGCTTTCGCATTGATGGGCTGTCACTGTTGTTCGGCATCCTGATCCTGGGGATCGGGCTGCTGATCATCCTTTATGCGCGCTATTATTTGGACAAGGATGATCCGGTCGGGCAGTTCTACACCTATCTGATGCTGTTTCAGGGCGCGATGCTGGGCATTGTGCTTTCCGACAATATCCTTCTTCTGCTGATCTTCTGGGAAATGACGTCGCTGTCGTCCTTCCTGCTGATCGGCTATTGGAAGCATCTGCCGGAAGGCCGGCAGGGTGCGCGCATGGCGCTGACCGTGACCGGTGCAGGCGGTCTGGCGATGATCGCGGGGATGCTGATCCTCGGCAATATCGCCGGAAGCTATAATATCGGAGAGATCTTGCAGGCGAAGGAGGCCATTCAGGCCTCGCCCTGGTATCTGCCCGCATTGCTTCTGATCCTGGCGGGCGCCTTCACGAAGTCTGCGCAGTTCCCGTTCCACTTCTGGCTGCCCCATGCGATGGCGGCACCGACGCCGGTTTCGGCCTATCTGCACAGTGCAACCATGGTCAAGGCGGGCCTTTTCCTGATGGCGCGGCTGTGGCCGGTGCTGTCCGGAACGCCTGAATGGTTCTATATCGTGGCGACAACGGGCCTTGTCACGATGTTGATTGGCGCGGTGATTGCGCTGTTCAAAGATGATCTGAAGGCGCTGCTGGCTTTCTCGACCGTCAGTCAGCTGGGCATGATCACCATGCTTCTGGGGCTGGGGACCGAGGCAGGCGCAATTGCCGCAGTCTTCCACATCGTCAACCATGCGACGTTCAAGGCGGCGCTGTTCATGACCGCCGGCATCGTCGATCACGAGGCGGGAACACGGTCGATCCGGCTGTTGGGCGGGTTGCGCAAGCTGATGCCGATCACCTTTACGATCGGCACCATCGCCGCGCTGTCGATGGCCGGCATTCCGCCCCTGAACGGCTTCATGTCGAAAGAGATGATGCTGGAGGAGGCCGCACATACCGTCTGGGGCGGTTATCATCAGCTTTTCCTGATCGTGGCCGGCATCGCGGCAACCTTCTCGGTCGGTTATTCCTTTCGCTTCATCACGCAGGTGTTTCTGGGACCCGAACGCGAAAGCTATCCTCATCACCCGCATGATCCGGGTCCGGGCCTGTGGCTTAGCCCTAGCCTGCTGATCGTTCTGGTCGTGCTGATCGGGCTGATGCCGATGACCATGGTGGGCTGGCTTGTGACGGCTTCGGCGAATGCGGTCACAGGGCTTTCGACGCATCCCCATCTGGCGCTGTGGCACGGGGTGAACACCGCCCTGATCACATCCGCCATTGCCACTGTCGGCGGGGCGCTGCTGGTATTTTTCCACAAGCCTCTGCAGGCGCTTTGGGACGCGACGCCGCGACCCGAGGCGAAAACCATGTTCGATTCCGTGATCCGGCGTGTCGCGCGTTGGGCGCAGACCATCAACGATGCGCTGCATGACGGCAGGCTGGCGCGTGGTGCCAGCATGATGGCGATCACCGTCGTCATGGCCGGCGCATTTGCATGGGCCACCGGCGATGTCGGACCGATGACCCGCGAGATGCTGCCGGTCGAGCCTGTTGCCCTGGTTGGGTTCATCCTTTTGATCGTTGCCTGCGGCTGTATGGTCGCCTTCCACCGGAATCGCCTGCTGGCACTGGTTCTGATCGGCATTGTCGGGCTGATCGTGTCTTGTGGGTTCGTCTATCTGTCGGCGCCCGATCTTGCCCTGACGCAGATCTCGGTCGAGGTGGTGACTGTCATGCTGATGCTGCTGGCGCTGAACTTTCTTCCCAAGCGCACCTGGGTCGAAACGGGCGGGCTGCGCCGCGGTGCCGATGCGCTGATCGCTACGGCGGTCGGGCTGGGCTTTGGCGGGCTGGCCTATGCCATCATGCGCCGCGATTTCGCGTTCGAGACGATCGCCAGGTACCACCTGGAAAACAGCCATTCGCTTGGCGGCGGTGACAATGTCGTCAATGTCACGCTGGTGGACTTCCGGGGCTATGATACCTTTGGCGAGATCACCGTGCTTGGCATTGCGGCCCTTGTCATCTACGCGATGACCGAGACGCTGCTGAAAGGCCGGTCGTCACGGCGGCTGTCGAACTGGCGCAGCGATCAGCGGCGCGCAGGCGACCGTCATCCCATGCTTCTGGTGGTGGCCACCCGGCTGATCCTGCCGATCTCTCTGACGGTCGGTCTGTTCATCTTCCTGCGCGGCCACAACCAGCCGGGCGGTGGCTTTGTCGCCGGCCTGATCGTCGCGATCTCGCTTCTGATGCAATATATGGCCTCGGGCTTTGCATGGGCGCAGGAACGCCAGCGCTTCCCCTTCCACGCCATGATCGGCGCGGGCGTCGTCGTCGCCGCCGCGACCGGGATTGGGGCATGGCTGTGGGGTCAGCCGTTCCTGACCTCGAACTATACCTATGTGAAGCTGCCCTTCCTGGAGGAGTTCGAGCTGGCGACGGCGATGGCCTTCGATCTGGGCGTATTCCTGTGCGTTCTGGGCGCGGTCATGCTGGCGCTGAATTCGCTTTCGCGGATCGCGCGCCGCGCCGGAGAGCCGGTCAACCGCGAACCGATGGATATCGATCCGTCACGACACGACACGCCAAAATCCGGGAGGCCCGTCTGATGGAGGCCATTGTCGCAATCGCCATTGGCGCCATGTCCGCCGCCGGCATCTACCTGGTGCTGCGTCTTCGGACCTTCCCGACTGTTATCGGCATGACAATGCTGTCCTACGCGATAAACCTGTTTCTGGTCGCAACCGGCCGGCTGGCCGTGGACAAACCGCCGATCCTGCACGGTCATGCGCCGTGGACGGATTACACCGACCCGCTGCCGCAGGCGCTGACGCTGACCGCCATCGTGATTTCCTTCGGGATGACGGCGGTCGTCGTGCTGCTGGCGCTTGGCGCCTATGTCGAAGGCGGGGACGATTACATCGACATGCCCGAATCCGACCGGCGTGAAACCGGGGACGACACCGAATGAGCCACTTTATCATTGCCCCCGTTGTCCTTCCGGCCCTGATCGGCGGCCTGATCATCCTGTGGATGCGCCATGACATGTTGTTGCAGCGCGTCTTTTCCACCGCCGGATCGGTGCTTTTGCTGGGCGTCGCCCTGTATCTGGCCTATTACGCCAGCGGCGGCGAGGTCTTCGTCTATCGCCTTGGCAACTGGCTGGCCCCCTTCGGGATCGTGCTGATGCTCGACCGCCTGGCGGCGATGATGCTGGTGTTGGCGGCGTTCCTGGGGCTGGTCGTCCAGCTTTACGGCATCGGCTCGGGTTGGGACCGCAAGGGATGGCACTTCCACGCGCTTTGGCAGTTCCAGATGATGGGTGTCATGGGGGCCTTCCTGACCGGAGACGCCTTCAACCTGTTCGTCTTCTTCGAGGTGCTGTTGATCGCTTCCTACGGGTTGATGATCCATGGCGGCGGGCCGCTTCGCCTGCGGGCCGGCGTGCAATATGTCATCATCAACCTTCTCGGCTCGACCTTGTTTCTGGCTGCGCTTGGCACCCTTTACGCGGTGACAGGCACGCTGAACATGGCCGATATGGCCGTCAAGGTTTCCCAGATGCAGCCGCAGGATACGGCATTGCTGCGCACCGGCGCCGTGCTGCTGATGCTGGTATTCGCAATCAAGGCCGCGCTTGTGCCGCTTCATTTCTGGTTGCCTTCGACTTACGCAAATGCGCCTGGCCCGGTATCGGCACTGTTCGCGATCATGTCGAAGGTCGGAATTTACGCGATCATCCGCTTTTATACGCTTGTCTTCCCCGGCGATTCGCTGGTCGAAAGCATTATCGCCGACATGCTGCTGCCGGCGGCACTGATTACGCTTGTGGTGGGGCAGATTGGCGTTTTGGGCGGGCGCCATCTGGGCCGGGTCGCGGGCATGTCAGCAGTCGCCTCGATCGGGACATTGGTGATCGCCGTATCCATGTTCACGCCTGCATCAATCTCGGCGGCACTCTATTACACGATCCATTCAACCCTGTCGGCCGCAGCCCTGTTCCTGATCGCCGACATGGTCGCTGCCCGCCGCGGAGGAGAGCTGTGGCTGACCCTGCGCCCGAAAATCCGCGACAGCGGGCTGATCGCAGCGATGTTCTTCATCACCGCCATCGCCATCGCCGGGATGCCGCCCTTGTCCGGCTTCATCGGCAAGCTGCTGGTGCTGGACGTGACCCGGCCCGATCCGTGGTGGGTCGGCATCTGGTCGACGATCCTGATCACCTCGCTTTTCGCGATCGTCGGTTTCGGTCGCGCCGGCTCTACCATGTTCTGGCTGCCTTTCCAGCTGCAACGCATCGAGATGCAGGCCAAGGCCGAGGACAAGGCCCGGCCCGAAGGCCCGATCCCGCCGAAGCTGGAACCGGATGAGCACATTCAGGATATCGGCGATGCTGTCTCGCCCGCGATGACATTCGTCGCGACTGGAATACTGCTGTTCGGACTGGTCCTGTTGACGGTCTTTGCCCGTCCTGTCCTGCAAATGACCGACAGCGTTGCCGAGCAACTGTTCGAGCCGGGACTTTACGTCGAATCCGTTCTTGAACGGCAGGAGGGCGCGAAATGATGCGGCGCATGTTCCCCCATCCCTACCTTTCGGTGCTGCTTGTCCTGACTTGGCTGATGCTGGTCAACGATTTCCGCTGGGGTTCGCTGCTGTTCGGGATGATCCTGTCGATCCTGATCCCCGCATTCATCGCGCCATACTGGCCGCATCGCCCGATGTTGAAGTCGGGGGCAAAGCTGGCCTCTTACACGATGGTTGTCTTCTGGGACATCATTGTGGCGAATATCCAGGTTGCGATGATCGTCCTGTTCAAGTCCAATCGCGATCTGCGCCCGGCCTGGATCGTGGTGCCGCTTGACCTCCGTTCGCCCGAGGCGATCACCGTGCTTGCCGGCACGATCACACTGACTCCCGGCACGGTCAGTTGCGACCTGTCGGAATGCGGCCACGCGCTTCTGGTCCACTGCCTGCACGCCCCTGATCCCGACAGCGTGGTCGCCGATATCAAGACCCGCTACGAATCGCGCCTGAAGGAGATCTTCTCATGATCGAATATGCCCTTCTGTTCGCCTTCGCGTGCTACGGCATCGCACTTCTGTTCAATCTTTACAGAGTGGTGATCGCGCCCGGCGTGCCGGACCGCATTCTGGCGCTGGATACGATGGCGATCAACATGATTGCGTTGCTGACGCTTTTCGGCATCCGCCAGGGCTCGGCCATGTATTTCGAGGCGACGCTGCTGTTTGCCATGTTCGGTTTCGTATCAACTGTGGCCTATGCGAAGTTCATGCTTCGCGGCAATATCATCGAATAAGGGGGGCGGGATGGATCTTATCTTTGAAATCATCGTCACGGCACTGCTGGTGATCAGCGGCATTTTCGGCTTCGTCGGATCATACGGGCTGGTCAAACTGCCCGAGCCGATGACCCGCCTTCATGCACCGACCAAGGCGGCAACACTTGGCGTCGGTGCTGTTCTGATCGCGTCGATGATCTACCTCGCCTGGTTCAAGTCGCATCTCAGCTGGCACGAGCTGATGATCACCTTGTTCGTTTTCCTGACCGCGCCCGTGACTGGCCTGATGATCGCCAAGGTCAATATCTTCCGCCAGTGGAGCAAGGAAGAACTTCCGCCGACCGGTGCAGGCACCGGTTGGGCAACATTGTCCGATTCGCCCAGTCTGATGGATGACGGTGCCGATTCGCGGTTGATCAACGAGGGGGACTAGCCCCTGCCGCCAAGTCCGACCCGGAAACGAAAAAAGGCGCCCTTGCGGCGCCTTTTTATACGTTTGCTGCCCTGCTGATCATATCAGCCCGGCATGACGCATGGCATCGTCAATCCGCGTCTTGGTCGATTGGGTCAGCCCAACCAGCGGCAGGCGCACGCGTTCATTGCCGATGCCCAGCTTCGACAGCGCGTATTTCGCACCGACAAGCCCGGGTTCCAGGAAGATCGCGACATGCAGCGGCATCAACTTGTCCTGCAGCTCCAGCGCCCTGCCGTATTCGCCTGCCAATGTCGCTGCCTGGAATTCCGCACACAGCTTCGGCGCGACATTGGCCGTCACGCTGATACAGCCGACACCGCCATTCGCGTTGAAGGCCAGTGCCGTGTCGTCATTGCCTGAAAGCTGGATAAAATCCGGCCCGCAGGTGATGCGCTGCATGCTGACACGTTCCAGCTTCCCGGTCGCATCCTTGACGCCGACGATACGGTCCAGCTTGGCAAGCTCTCCCATCGTTTCAGGCGACATGTCCACGACCGAACGGCCAGGGATGTTATAGATCACGATCGGCACCCCTGTGGCGTCATGGATCGCGGTGTAATGTGCGATCATGCCGGCCTGCGTGGGCTTGTTGTAATATGGCGTCACCACCAGAGCGCCGGCAGCGCCAACGCTTTCGGCGTGCTGGACCAGCCCGATCGCCTCTCGCGTAGAGTTCGAGCCCGCGCCTGCGATCACCGGCACGCGGCCATCGGCGATGCGAATGACCTCTTCCACGACGCGGCGATGTTCATCATGGCTGAGCGTCGGGGATTCGCCGGTGGTTCCGCAGGGGACCAGCCCACTGCTGCCCTGTTCGATCTGCCATTCGACGAATTTCTTCAGCGTGTCCAGATCCAGCTCGCCGTCCGGGTCGAACGGTGTGATCAGTGCGGGCAAAGACCCTTTGAACATGACACGCTCCTGTTGCATGAAGGTTGGAAAACTGGCGGGACACTAGACGCAGCCGCGGCAATTGCCAAGGTTGTGAATTGCAGGCAGCGCTGCTTCGCCACAGATTGGGCGCGATGATGTATCCTTTCCGAAACATGCTGTGCGCAGGGCTGCTGGCGGTGGCCTTTGCGGCGCCCGCGCAAGCTGAAGCGCTTCCAGACATGGCGACCGCCCTGACGGCAGCCGCGTCCAAGAACTGGTCCGTGGCCCGTGCCTCGGCCGCGAAATCAGGCGCAATGGCCGAACGGCTGGTCGAATGGCACGCGCTTCGCGCCGGGGAAGGGGATTTTCCGGCCTACCTTGCCTTCGCACGCGAACATGCCGATTGGCCGGGCATGGACCTGCTGTATCAACGGGGCGAGGCGAAGATCACGACGGCGACCCCCGCCGGACATGTGCTGGACTGGTTTGCCGGACACGATCCGCTGACCGGCGCCGGCGCGACCGCCCATGTGGCCGCGTTGAAGGGCCAGGATGCCGAAGCTGCCAAGGCCCAGGCACGCCGGATCTGGACCACGATGCCAATGACCGCGGCCGAAGAGGCCGCGTTTCTGGCCGGCAATGCCAGCGATGTCGCCGATCTTCATGACACGCGCGTCTTTGCTTTGCTGGATCAGCAGGAATGGCAGGCCGCGCAGGCTGGCCTTTCGCGGATGACCCCCGCCGCGCGTCCGCTGGCCGAGGCGCGGATCGCCACCCAATCCGGCCGCAGCGGCGTGGACGACCTGATACTTGCGCTGCCCGAGGCGCAGCGCATCGATCCCGGTCTGGCCATGGACCGCTTTCAGTGGCGCGTTCAGGCCAAGCTGCCCGATCTGGCCCGCCAGCTTATGGCAGAGCAGTCCGCCTCGGCCGAAACACTTCGCCGTCCCGAGGTCTGGGCGTCGGCCCGCGCCGATTATGCCCGCGCTTCGCTGCGCGATGGTGACTGGCCAGCAGCAGAGGCCATTGCCAGTCCGCATCACCTGGAACCGGGAACCGAAACCTATGCCGATCTGGAATTCCTGGCGGGCTATGCCGCCCTGCGGGGTGGCGCGCCCGGCCGTGCGCTGAACCACTTCCGGCATCTGGCCGATGGGACAACCAGTGTCATCAGCCTGTCGCGCGCACTGTATTGGCAGGGCCGGGCGGAAGAGGCTGCGGGGAATACGGACGCGGCACAGGCCGCCTTCGCGAAGGCCGCGACGATGCAGACGGCTTATTATGGCCAGCTTGCCGCCGAACGGATCGGCGCACCGCCTGATCCTGCGCTGTCGATCCCAGGCCGGGCCGAGGCCGCCTTGCCGCAATGGCGGCGCAGTCCCTTGCGAGAGAATGACGTTTTCCAGGCCGGGGTCTTTGCCTTCGGGGCCGGCCAGCCGGATCTGGGTCAGCGGTTTTTCCTGCACCTCGCAGAAACCGCCCCGCCCGAGGACATCGCCCGCATGGCCCGCCTGACGCTGGAAATGCGTTATCCCTGGCATGCGCTGCGTCTGGCCAAGCGTGCGGCCGGACAGGGCGCGGTCTATCCGGCGGCTTATTTTCCGCTGACCGGGATCGAGCATGAGCGGCTGAACCTTCCGCCGGAACTGGTGATGTCCATCTCGCGCCAGGAATCGGAATTCAACCACGCGGCACAATCCCATGTCGGGGCGCTTGGACTGATGCAGCTGATGCCGGGAACAGCGCAGGACATGGCCCGCAGGCTTGGTCTGGACTACGACCGCGCGGCGCTGACATCGGACCCGTATTACAACGCACAGCTGGGCACAGCGTATCTGCAGGCGCTGCGCGACCGCTTCGGGCCGTCATCAGCATTGGTCGCTGCGGGTTACAACGCCGGGCCGGGCCGGTCCCGCCAATGGACCGAGCGTTTCGGCGACATCCGGACCGAGACCGACCCCGTCGATTGGGTCGAGATGATTCCATTCGACGAAACGCGCAACTACGTCATGCGCGTGACCGAGGCGTTGCCGATCTATCGCGCGCGGATCGCGGGTCATCCGGTCGCGCCGACACCAACGAAGGATTTGACTGGCGACGGCTTCGTTCCACCGCCACCAAAACCCCGCCAGACGCTGGCAGAGGTTTTGACCGCATCGCGCCGCCCCCCGCGCGAAGGTGACGCACTGTCGCCGGAAGCCGCCGCCTTTGCCGAGGCAGAGCTGGCAATTCCGGCGTCCGTCACCCCTGCCGCAACGCGCCCCATTCCGCGCCCGCAAGATGCCGCGTCAATTGACGGCAGCGGCGGCTAAAGCCTGCGACCCCGGCTCATATGTCGTTTTCCGGCATAACCGGGCGCGCGCATGACAGCGAATCCTGCCGCTTCCAGCGCGCGCCGGACATGACCCGCGGCTGAATAGGTGGCAAAACTGCCGCCGGGGACCGTATGGGCGCCAACCTCTCCCATCAGGGGTGCGCCCCAAAGTTCTGGGTTGCGGGCCGGCGAAAAGCCATCCAGAAACCAGGCATCCGCGGCACCCTGCCAGGCTGAAACCGTGTCGCGTGCATCACCCAGAATCAGCTCTGCATCAACCAGGCCAACCCGGAAATGACGGCTGGCATAGCCCTGACGCAAGGCCGCCGACAGATCGCCCAGCTCCGGGAAAGCACAATGCGCGCGCTCCAGTTGCGCAGCGTCCATTGGAAACGCCTCGAAGCTGGTGAAGCGGATCGGCACTTGGGCCATTTCCGCAAGCGCCAGCAGGTTCAAACCCGTGCCAAAGCCCAATTCTGCGACATGAAAGCCGGGACGAAGCCGCGCAGGCAGGTCATTCCCTGCCAGAAAGACGTGCCGCGTCTCGGCCAGTCCACCTGCGAGGCTGAAATACGGGTCATCGAATCGCGTCGATACAGGGACGCCGCCCTCGCGCCATTGCAGTTCCGGTGGCTGGTCCTTGCTGGTCATCGGCGCTAACTCCTTACAGGCGCAAGAACTGGCGGAAGGCTAAGGCAATGGCAAGCATCAGCGTGATTGGCGCAGGCATCGCAGGCCTGTCACTGGCGTGGGAGATCGCGCGGCGCGGGCATCATGTCCGCGTGATCGAAGCCAGTGGCATCGGCGCAGGATCATCTGGCGGCACGGTTGGTGCGCTTGCACCCCACGCGCCGGAAAGCTGGAACGAGAAAAAGCAGTTCCAGCTGGAAAGCCTGCTGTCAGCGGCCCGGTTCTGGGATGAGGTGGCGCAGGCTGGCGGTCTTGATGCCGGATATGCCCGCACCGGTCGGGTTCAGCCGGTCGCCAATGACGATCTGCCGAAGCTGCGTGCCCGCATGACGGGGGCCGTGCGTTTCTGGGCAGATTCGGCAAAGATGTGGCTGACCCGCGACCGCCCCGATGGACCCCTTGACCCCGTAAGCCCGGATGGCTGGTGGTTGTGTGACGATCTGACCGCGCGGCTGTCGCCCGCAAAGGCCTGCGCGGCGTTGGCGGCTGCTATCCGCAGCACAGGCGGTGAGATCGTCATCGGTCCGCAGCCCGAAATCGGCGAGATCGCCAGCCCTGCGGTGTGGGCAACTGGCGCGGACGGTCTTGGCAGGCTTGGGGCTGATCTGGGCCGGAACGTCGGGCAGGGCGTGAAAGGTCAAAGCGCACTTATGGCATTCGACGCTGCAGACGCGCCGCAGGTCTATGCCGAGGGTCTGCATATCGTTCCGCATGGGGATGGCACGGTCGGGATCGGCTCCACCTCGGAAAACAGCTTTCTGCACGCCGAACCGGATGAGCTGCTGGATGATGTGATCGCAAATGCGCGGGCCGTCTGTCCGGCATTGGCAAATGCGAAGGTGATCCAGCGATGGGCAGGCATCCGCCCCCGTGCGAAATCCCGCGCGCCATTGGTGGGGCAGTGGCCCGGCAGACCGGGCCAGTATGTCCTGAATGGCGGCTTCAAGATCGGCTTTGGCATGGCCCCCGCGCTGGCGCGCGCCACGGCCGATCTTGTCCTTGACGGCCGCGACACCCTGCCTGCGGGCTTCCGCCTTCAGGGCAGCGGCGATGCGCCGATCAGCACCGGATGAAGGTGAAGCAACGCCAGCCACACCAGAAGGCCGGTCCCAAGGCGCAGGATAGAAGGCGGACCGGCAGGCCGCCAGCGCCCATTCAGCAGCGCCGCCCCTGGCCAGAGCGCGGTCCGAAAGGCCAGTCTCTCGAAATCGGGTAATACCCGGCGGGCCCGTGCCTCGGCTGCGAAGACACCAGACAGCGCAAAGATCAGCAGCGATCCGAACACGATCAGATGCGCCAGATCGCCATTCGCCAACAGATGCGCCGCTGCCCAAAGCGCGAAGGCCCACATCAGCGGCTGGCGTGTCACCCCGACGATGCCCGGTCGATCAGGGTTGAACCCTGTTGTCGTCCCGCCAAAGCCAAAGGGATTTGGCGCGCCGGCGGCGAACACTGTCAACAGAACAGCCAGCGGCATGGCAATATTGACCAGCCAGCGCTGCCATCGGGCGTGCTGCCAAAGTTCGACATAGGGTGCGCGGCCGGCGGCCATCAACAACCAGTACAGCAGACCAAGCGACAGCAGACTGAATGCGGCCAGATATCCCGGCCGGCCCAGCCACCGGATCAATCCTGCCTTCAAACCGGGCCGCATGGGAAGAATATGGGCAGCCAGAAACGCCGCGAACGCCGCCAGAAGCTCGGCCCAGCCGGACATCGTCCCCTCCGTCTTGAGATCGCGACCTGTGCGTGATTGACTGGTCCTGACCTAAACAATTCAAAGGCCGGATGCCAGCATGACCCGACCCGCGATCATCGTCGCCCATGGCCAGCCGTCCGATCCCCAACCGCAGCAGGACGCGGCAGAGGCACTTGCCGCCGCGGTCGCGGCGCTATCCGGGCGGCAGGTGTTGGGCGCGACACTTGCCCAGCCCGATGCGCTGGAAACCGCCCTGCGTGACGCCCCCGATGCGATGGTCTACCCGATGTTCATGGCGGCGGGCTGGTTTACCGGAACCGAATTGCCGCGTCGCCTGGCAAAGGCCGGGGCGCAGGACGTTACGCTGCTGCGACCCTTCGGGCTTGATCCGGGCCTGCCGGATCTGTGCAGGCGCAGCGTGCGCGAGGCGGCCGAGGCTGCGGGATGGGACGCGCAGCAGGCAACGCTTTTGCTGATCGCGCATGGATCGCAGCGGGCGCGTGCGTCTGCCGAAGGCACGCGCAGGATGGCCGACATTCTGAGCCCCCGCTTCGGTCGCGTCGTGACGGGCTTCATCGAAGAAGCGCCATTTCTGCGCGATGCCGCGCAAGACCTTGGTCCACGTGCGATTGCGCTGCCCCTGTTCGCCACCCGTGCGGAACATGTGACGGTCGACATTCCAGACGCGCTTGACGCGGCTGGGTTTACCGGGACGCGACTTGCCCATATCGGGGACTCTCCGGAAGTGCCTGCGATGATCGCCGCCGCCCTGGACAGGGCCGACAGCGTGATTGCAGAGCGCGCGTCGGGGGCTTAGGTTCCGCCAGGACATGACAGCAGGAGATTTTGCCATGACGCAGCAGCGTTTGCACCTCGTTTTCGGCGGCGAGCTGACCGATCTGGAAGGAACGGAATTCCGCGACACCTCGGCCATCGACGTGATCGGCGTGTTTCCAGATTACGCATCGGCCCATGCGGCATGGAAGGGCGCGGCGCAGCGCACCGTCGACAGTGCGCAGACCCGCTATTTCATCGCCCATCTGCATCGCCTGATGGATGAGGGCCGCGAAACCAGCCCGACTGCGGAATTGGGTATCTGATGGCAGCGGCAGCAGGGGGGCGGCTTGGCTGGCTGCATCGCCTGCTGCCCAAACCTGACCGCACGCCGGAAACTGCGCCCGCGCTGTCCCTGCCATCGGCGGATGGTCCGTTGGTGTGGATGCGGATTGGTGCTGGCTATGACCAGGTTGCCCAGGATGCGACGGCACTGCCGCCTTCGCTGATCCAGCTGCTGGTGCAGATGCGGCGGGCAGGGTTGCAGATCGTCGTCAGCCGCGCCCTTGGCGATCCGGCGGATATCGGCACGCGCGGCGTATCTTCCAT
This sequence comes from Paracoccus denitrificans, assembly GCA_005768755.1. Classification (GTDB taxonomy): domain Bacteria; phylum Pseudomonadota; class Alphaproteobacteria; order Rhodobacterales; family Rhodobacteraceae; genus Paracoccus; species Paracoccus denitrificans_B. The sequence continues at coordinate 94,084 of VAFL01000006.1, forward strand.
TCCTGATTTCGGGACGGACCCGGGACAGGCGGCCGCCCATCTGCAACGGATGAACCCGGACGCCCTGCTTCTGATCGGTCCAGATCTGCCGCGCCATCTGATTGCCGCCGCGACAGAGCATGGCGTGCCGGTTTTCCTGGCCGAAGCGCGGCTGACCGCGCCGCGCCACCGCTGGCACCTGCCGGGACTTGGTCGACGCTCTGTTCTTGACCGGTTCACGCTTCTGATGATGCCCGATCAGGCCAGTTGCGACGCCGCGCTCGATATGGGTGCGGATGAGGAACGGATCGAAATGACCGGGCCAATCACCCTCACACGAGAACCGCTGAAGCATAACGAGGCCGAGCGTATCGCCCTGTCCGAAGCCTTTGAAGGACGCCAGCTGTGGCTGGCTGCGACGATCAACGAGGCAGAGATACCCGCCGTGATCGCCGCGCATCTTCACGTGCTCAGCTATAGTCATCGCGCAATGCTGATCCTGATGCCGGCAGAACCCGACGAGAGCGCGGCAATGGCCGTGGCCATGGCGGACGCCGGTTTGGTTGTGGCGCAGCGCAGTCTGGACGAAGATCCGACAGAAGAGGTCAACGTCTACATGGTCGATGACCCGTTCGAGATGGGGCTTTGGTATCGCCTTGCGCCGTTGTGCTTCATGGGCACGACCTTGGCCGGTCCGACCCAGGCTGCGCGCGATCCGTTCGAAGCGGCGTCCCTTGGATCGGCGATGATCCACGGCCCCCAGGATGGCAGCTTCCCGGCCGAATGGGCGCAGCTTGACGGTGCAGTCGCCGCCCGGCGGATCGATCATGCTGCCGCTTTGCCGCAGGCGGTGGTCACGCTGCTGGCCCCCGATCAGGCCGCCCATCTGGCAACCAATGCCTGGTCGGTTTCTACCGGCGGCGCAGGTGTCGCCACCCGCATCGCCCAGGTCATCCGCAACACCATTCAGGGAGAGGTTGCATGACACGCCGTGCGCCCGCGTTCTGGTTCCGACGCCCTCCCGCCCTGACGGCGCAGATGCTGCGTCCGCTTGGTGCGGTTTATGCGGGGGCAACGGCGCGGCGTCTGGCGCAAGGCGCGCGTGCCAGGTTTGACGTGCCGGTTGTCTGCGTCGGAAATATCAATGCCGGCGGCACCGGCAAGACACCGACCGTGATCGCGCTTGCGCAGCGCCTTTTGGCGCAGAGTGTTGCAGTGCAGATCGTCAGCCGGGGTTACGGCGGCAACATCACCCGACCGACCCGCGTCAATGAACGCCAGCACAGCGCCGCTCAGGCCGGCGACGAACCCCTGCTGATGTCGGCCTTTGCGCCGGTCTGGGTCGCGGACAACCGCTTGGATGGCGCAAGGGCCGCTGTCGCGGACGGGGCGCAGATGATCCTGCTGGATGACGGCTTTCAGGACCCGTCACTGTATCACGACCTGTCCCTTGTCGTGGTCGATGCGGCCAAGGGCTTTGGCAATGGCTTGTGCATTCCCGCCGGGCCACTGCGTGAACCGATCGCGGCGGGTCTGGCGCGCGCCAATGCGCTGATCTCGATCGGTGCACAGCCGGCGCAGGACCGGTTTTCCCAGAACTGGGGTCATATGCTGGACCTGCCGCACCTGAAGGGGGCGCTGCATCCGCTTCAGACCGGGATTGACTGGGCCGGGCATCGCGTTCTGGCCTTCGCAGGCATCGGCCATCCCGAGAAATTCTTTGCAACCCTGCGAGAACTTGGCGCGGTTGTCGTCCGCGCCGAGGCGTTGGACGATCACCAACCTTTCACGCCAGCCCTGCTGCAGCGTCTGGAAGCCGAGGCGCGGCAGGCCGGCGCCCAGATGGTCACAACCGAAAAGGACGCCATGCGCCTGCCCATGGATTTCCGGCGCAACGTGCTTGCCCTGCCCGTCAGGTTGGAACTGGACGACTGGGCACCGCTTGACCGGCTGTTTCAGCCGTTGATCGGATCGTCCTGACCAAGCGCAGGCGACGGCGCGCCGGTCGCCAGCTCTGCTTCCGAAAAGACCACCGGCAGCCGCACGCCGGGCACGCCGCCGGGTGCAATACGCAGACCGCGTGCGATCACCTGGGGATCAGCAAAGACATCGGCCATGTCATTTATCGGCCCTGCCGGAATCCCGCGCGCTTCCAGTGCGGCAAGCAGGTCGTCGCGTGACCAGCCGCGCGTAACGGCCTGCAAAGCTGCGCTCAGCGCCTCTCGGTTACTGATGCGGGCGGCGTTGGTGGCATAGTCGGGCGCCGTCGCGAGCGCGGGCAGGCCCAACACCTCGCAAAGGCGCTGATACTGCCCATCATTGCCTGTTGCGATGATGATCCAGCCATCGGCACAGTCGAAGACAGCATAAGGCACCAGATTGGGGTGGGCATTGCCCATGCGGGTGGGCGCGGTGCCGGTCGCAAGATAATTCATCGACTGGTTTGCCATCACAGCCACCGCCACATCCAGAAGCGCCATGTCGATATGCTGACCATGCCCGGTGCTGTGCCGCTGCTGGACGGCTGCTAGAATCGCAGTCGCCGCGTAGACGCCGGTGAAGATATCCGTGACCGCCACGCCGACCTTCTGTGGCTGACCGTCAGGTTCGCCGGTGACACTCATCAGTCCCGACATGCCCTGTATGATATAGTCGTAGCCCGCGCGCTGTGCGTAAGGTCCGGTCTGCCCGAAACCAGTGATACTACAATAGATCAGGCGCGGGTTGAGCGCGGCGAGACTGGGATAATCCAGCCCGTATTTGGCCAGCCCGCCGACCTTGAAATTTTCGATCACGATATCCGCATCCGCGATCAGGTCACGGACACGCCGCTGCCCTTCGGGCGTTCGGAAATCGGCGGTGACGGATTTTTTCCCGCGATTGGCACTGTGGAAATAGGCGGCCGTGTGATCGCCACGTCCATCTGATGCCGTCCGCTCAATAAAGGGAGGGCCCCAGCGGCGCGTGTCATCGCCTTCCGGGGCCTCTACCTTGATGACTTCCGCGCCCAGATCGGCAAGGATCTGACCGGCCCAGGGGCCGGCCAGGATGCGTGCCAGCTCGATAACTTTCAGGCCGGCTAAAGGGGTCATCAGTTCGCGGGGGTCGCTGCTTCGGCTTCTGCCAGCTTGCTGTCGATGATGGCCTTCATATCTTCCCACGCCTGGTTCGGGACTTGCTCTCCGCCGATCATGAAGGTCGGGGTGCCGCTGATATTGTCCTCGGTCGACGTCTTCTGGAACGTCGCGACAAGGCTTTCCACCCGGGCGCTATCGTTCCAGCAGGCATCCATCTGCTCGGCCGTCATGCCAGCCTTGGTGCCGATCTTGCGCAGGTTGGCAACAAGCGCCTCGCCATTATCGGCGGCCAGCCATTCGGACTGCTCATCCATCAGCATGTCGGCGACAGGGTAATATTTCGTATCGTCGCACCGCGCGAGGATGCCCGCCCACAGTCCGACCTGATCGAAGTACACGTCACGTTGCGCGAAACGGACCTTGCCGGTGTCGATATATTCCGCCTTCAGCTGCGGGAACACGTCCTTGTGGAAGGCCGCGCAATGGGGGCAGGTGAAGCTGGCATATTCATAGATCGTCAGCGGTGCGCTTTCATCGCCCAGAAACAGATCTTCGACCAGTGCCGGGGTCGCGGCCTCGGTCGTTGCGGCCTCGGCGGTGGCAGGTGCCGGGGTGGCCGCGGGTGCTTCAGTGGTCGCGGCGGCGTCCTGCGCGAACGCCGGCATCGCCATGGCCGCCGAGATCAGCGAGGCGGACAGGATGTGGCGAATGTCGAAACGAAGATCGAAGCTCATATGGGGGCCTTTCGGTTGGTTTTGCCCTCTCGGGTCAACTTCAGCACGGCCAGCCGCGTGACAGCGGCCTGCAATGCGGGATCGGTAATGCCAGCAGCCAGTCCTTCGGCAGCGCGGCGGGTTTCGGGATCGGGCTGTCGCGGCGTCAGGGCCGGGGCGTGATCGAATTGCGCACGGCCTTCGGAAAAGCCGGTCGCCGATGTCTGCGTCAGCACGATACGTGAAATAGCGTTATAGCCGTAACAGGCATTCACACGGTCGCGGATCTGTGGAAGCTGCATTTCCAGCAGTGGCGCGGCCGCGCCAGTGGTCAGCACGGTCAGCGTGGCACCGAAACCGCCCCGGCTACTGGCGATCTTGACCGGCCGGGCCCGGGCGGCGACTTCGGGGCCGACGATTTCACGCCAGTTGGTCAGCAGGCGGGCGACTGCAAAGCCGCGCCCCTCGGCCGCATGGCGGATCGGCTCGGCCACCAGACTGGCGGCTTGCCGAAATCCGCGAAAGCGGCGGGGGGGCTGTGACATATGGCGACCTGCGGTTAGAACGGGCACAGTTTACCAAGCCAGCACGGGGATGCCAGTGAACCTGTCGAAAAAACGCGTGATCCATGCGTGATCTTTCCGCCGATTTGCTGGGCTGGTACGACCGTCATGCCCGCATACTGCCCTGGCGCGAACCACCCGGCGCCGGGCGCCAGGCAGATCCCTATCGCGTCTGGCTGTCCGAGATCATGCTGCAGCAGACAACTGTGGCAGCGGTCAAAGCCTATTTTGAACGCTTTGTCGACTTGTGGCCAACCGTTCGGCATCTGGCCGACGCAGACGACGCCCGCGTCATGGCGGAATGGGCAGGCCTTGGCTATTACGCCCGTGCGCGTAATCTGCTTGCCTGCGCGCGGGCCGTTGCCGCATCAGGCGGCACCTTTCCGAATGAGCGGGCGGCGTTGCAGGCCCTGCCGGGTATCGGACCCTATACATCGGCTGCAATCGCAGCCATCGCGTTCGATCGGCCGGAAACCGTGGTGGACGGAAATGTGGAACGGGTGGTCGCGCGGCTTTTCGCGGTTGAGACACCCCTGCCCGCTGCCAAGCCGGCACTGACGCGGCTGGCCACGACATTGACCCCCGACGAAAGGCCCGGCGATTTTGCGCAAGCCATGATGGATCTGGGCGCGACGATTTGCACGCCGCGCAATCCGGCCTGCGCCATCTGCCCCCTCGTTGCGCACTGCAAGGCAGTCAAAGCCGGTATAGCCGCCGAGCTGCCGCGCCGCGCCCCGAAGCCCGCCAAACCCACGCGTCAGGGAACTGCGTGGGTCGCATTGAATGATGACAAGATCCTGGTCGAGCGCCGTCCGCCGAAAGGACTTCTAGGGGGCACGCTTGCCTTTCCATCGACAGATTGGGACGGCAGCAATCAGGAACCGCCGCTGGACGCAGATTGGCAGCAACTGGGCCATGTGACCCATATATTCACCCATTTCGCACTGGAGATGCAGGTCATGACCGCCCGTGCGGCAGGGAACCCGCAACGCGGGTTCTGGCTGCCGCGCGGTGAATTTTCAGCGCAGGATCTGCCCGGCCTGATGCGCAAGGTCTGGAAACTGGTGGAATGACACTCAGGTCTCGTGGCCGCGATCAATCCGCGCATATTCGCTGAGTTTGCGACTGTCGTCACCGTCGCGGTCATGCGGACGGCGATGCAGCGCAGTGACGGAAGGGTGAACCCCAGCCTCGCGGTCTTGCTGAACATAGGCGCGGACACGGCCATTGCCTGTGCTGCGCTCTCGATCCGTGATGGTCTTGCTCATTACACAATCCTCCTCAGGGAGGAACGACTATAGACCCGAATCGGTTCAAGTCAAAATCAGGCGGCCTGCGCGCCCTGCCCGGATGTCAGAATGGCGTGCAATGCCGCAGGATCGGAATTGGCGCGCAGCTTGGCCCGCAAATCGGCGTCGCGAAGCGTGCGCGACACCAATGCCAATGCCTTCAAATGGTCGACGCCGCTGCCTTTTGGCGCGAACAACGCAAAGATCAGGTCAACCGGCTGACGATCGACGGCATCGAAATCCAGCGGTTTGTCCAGCTTGACGAAGATGCCTGCCACATTATCCAGCGTATGCAGCCGCGCATGCGGCAGTGCCACGCCGTTGCCGACACCGGTCGGGCCAAGGCTTTCGCGTTCCTGAAGCGCATCCAGCGTCTGGCTGGCATCCAGCCCGTACAGCTGGGCCGCCAGTTCCGAGATGTCCTGAAACAAACGTTTCTTGGAACTGACCTGAGGATAGGCGCGAACAGCGCCGGGTTTGACGATCGTGCTGAGCTGCATTCCAATCCGTCTTTCTGCTACCCCGGACCTCCAGGCCCGGGGCCGTACACCGCGATCACGCGGTGATTACCTGATATTGCGCGGGTCGATCCAGCCGATATTTCCATCGTCGCGACGATGGACGACGTTCACGCCCCCATGTTTCTCGTTGCGGAATACCAGAAGCGGTACCCCTGCCAGTTCCATCTGCATCACCGCATCGCCCACCGAAAGGGTCGGCACGCGCGCCTCCATCTCGGCCACGATGACGGGTTGCAGACCGCCAGCGTCCTTCGATTCCCATTCGTCCTCGTCGGCGGGCAGGACATACAAGTCGGCGGCGCCGTATTCAACCGGCTCGGACCTGTCCTTATGATGGTCTTTCAACCTGCGCTTGTAGCGGCGAAGTTGCTTGTCCATCCGTTCACGCGCTGATTCGAACGCGGCATAGATTTCGGGATCTTCGCCCTTGGCCTGCACGGTCAGACCTGTGGAAAGATGAACGAGCGCGTCACAAACCAGCATATGCGCCTTTTTGGAGAATGTGACCACGGCTTCGGTCGGGCGCTGCGAATATTTGCCCACGGTTTCGCCCAGCTCTGTCTCGACGTGCTGTGTCAGCGCATCTCCGACATCGATCTGCTTTCCACTGATCTGGTAACGCATGATATTTCCTTTCGTTGCCGGGCCCCCGGCCTTCGGCTTCGGGGCTGCTCCGGTCCGGATCAGTCTGCTGCCGGTCTGTGCCTCTGTCAACGATCAGGGCGCAGGACCGGCGCGGCCAGCCATACGGCCGTGCAACCTTCAAGGGATCACGCCAGTGTAAAGCCCGCGCCCAGATACACCTCGCGGACGCGCGGATCGGCGACGATCTCGTCCGTGGTGCCCGACATCAGGACATGTCCGTCATGCAGGATATAGGCCCGATCCACGATCCCCAGCGTTTCGCGGACGTTGTGATCGGTGATCAGCACGCCAATGCCGCGCGATTTCAGGTCATGGACAAGCGCGCGGATATCACCCACGGCAATCGGATCGACGCCGGCAAACGGCTCGTCCAGCAGCAGGTATCTGGGATTCGAGGCCAGACAGCGCGCGATTTCGGCCCGCCGCCTTTCGCCCCCCGACAGGGCCATTGCAGAAGCATTGCGGATATGGCCGATCGAAAACTCGCCCAGCAGTTCCTCCAGCCGATCGCGTCGGCGATGCGAATCGGGTTGCACGACCTCCAGCACGGCCATGATGTTCTGCTCGACCGTCAGCCCGCGAAAAATGGACATTTCCTGTGGCAGGTAACCGATGCCAAGCCGTGCCCGGCGAAACATCGGCAGGCCGGTCACATCAACGCCGTCGATTGCCACGGTCCCGGAATCGGGCGCGACCAGCCCGGCGATGCAGTAAAAGCAGGTGGTCTTGCCCGAACCGTTCGGCCCAAGCAGCGCCACGACCTCGCCCTGGGCAAGGTCTATCGACACATCGCGGATGACCGGGCGCTTGCGATAGGATTTCCGCAGCTTGCGCACGACAAGCCGGTGATCGCCGCCCTGATCCGTCATTGGGTGCTGCCGGGTTGCAGGGTCGTGCGCACCCGGCCCGATGCCTGGGCGGTGCCATCGGCAAGATTAACCACGATCTTTTCGCCGGACATCACGTTTTCGCCCTGCGTCACCAGCACATTGCCCGTCAACGTCACCAGACCTGTCGCGACCTCGTAAACGCCTTGCTCTGCTTCGGCAGCGTCGCTGCCCTGAACCAGCGTGACATTGCCTGTCGCATCGAGGGTCGAGATCCGGCTTTTGTCCTGCGCATCATATGTCACCAGCACATGATCAGCCGACAGCCGCATCTCGCCCTGCGCGATCAGGACACTGCCCGTCAGCTCGGCCTGGCCGGTGGTCTGATTGACGACCATATTGTCGGCCGCGACCTCAACAGCGGCAGAGGTATCCGACTGCACGCCGCCAAACGGGACGCTCTGCGATACAGCGGGCACAGCGGCCATCGTCAAGACGAGCAGGGCAAGGCTGGCAATGCGTTGCATCTTCTATCCTTTTCGGGCGGATCAGGGTTGATATACCAGACGCACGCCGCCTGATAAATTCAGAACATGCTGCCCATCCGCATTGCGTGTCATTTCCATCCGGTCGGCGTCAATCCGACCGAATGGCGCGAAGGTGGTCATGCCGCCCTCACCGGTCATCACACCAGTGGTGGTGTCCGTATTCAGGACGGGAACGGTCATCGCCCAGCCGTCCGACAGCGTGACCCTGACGCCGCCATTCAACCGGATCATGGTGCCGTCTACCTTGCCATGTGGCGCAGTCAGATCGGCCGCCAATCCGTCAGGCGCGCGCCAGGTCATGCGCAACTGATCTGCTTCGGCATCTTCTGATTGCGCAGGGCTGGCGCGCTCGGCGGTCAATGTTACCGCCGCCCCACTTTCGGTAACGCCAGAAAATTCGGGCCGGGTCATGCGCGGATCGCGGGCAAGCGCCTCTGCATCGACATCCGCATAGGGGATCGCCGCATCGGGATCGGGCGATTGCGGCAGCAGGAAAAGCGTCGAAAGGATGGCAAGCGCCGCCAGCGGCAGCAGCACCCGCAGCCATGCCACCACGCGAGAGCGCATCAAACGATGCCTGCCCGCAGACAGTCATGGATATGCAGGATGCCGCGCGGCATCCCGTCTTCGACAGCAAACAGGCAGGTGATCTTGCGCGACTGCATTTCCGCAAGTGCCGCCTCGGCAAGTTGTTCGGGGCGAATGGTGCGGGGCTTCGCGGTCATCACATCGGCGGCCCGGTGATCCAGCAGTCCCTGCATGTGACGGCGCAGGTCACCATCCGTGATGATCCCGACCAGTTCACCTGCCGCACCGGTCACGCCGGTCACGCCATAACCCTTCTGGCTGATTTCCAGAAGCGCATCCGTCATCGGCGTGTCTTCGGCCACCAGGGGCATGTCGGCATGCATCAGATCGCCAACACGCGACAGTTGCGCGCCCAGTTTGCCACCGGGATGGAAGGTGCGGAAATGTTCGGGCGTGAACTTCCGATGCTCCATCAGCGCGACCGCAAGCGCGTCGCCAAGGGCAAGCGTCATCGTGGTCGAAGTCGTGGGTACAATTCCCTTGCCGCAGGCCTCGGGCGCGGCGGGCAGTATCAGCGCCACATCCGATTGCCGGATAAGCGTCGAACCTTCGCGGCTGGCCACACCGATCAGCGGAATGCTGAAGCGCCGGGTATGCGCGACAATATCGGCGATCTCGGGCGTTTCGCCCGAGTTTGACAGCACGATGACGACATCGCCCTCGGCCACCATGCCCAGATCGCCATGGCTGGCCTCGGCCGGGTGGACGAATTGGGATGGTGTCCCGGTCGAGGCCAAGGTCGCGGCGATCTTGCGCGCGATATGGCCCGATTTGCCCATGCCCGAAACCACGACACGGCCACGCGCCGCCAAAATCACCTCGACTGCGCGGTCAAAGCTGTCGCCAAGACCCGCCGACAACATCGCAAGGCCTTCGCTTTCGGTGGCGATCACCCGCCGGGCGGTGTCAAGATAAACGCTCATCGCAGGGATCTAGTGATGAAAGATATCGTTTTCATCCCCCCAGCCCAACAGGTCAAGCCGGGCGCGGGTGGGAAGAAAATCGAAACAGGCCTGCGCAAGTGCAAGGCGATTCTCGCGGATCAGCAACTGTTCCAGCGCATCCTTCAGCTTGTGCAGATACAGCACATCCGACGCCGCATATTCCAACTGCGCCTGACTGAGTTCTTCCGCACCCCAGTCCGAGGTCTGCTGCTGCTTGGAAATGTCCACCTCTGCCAACGCCTGCAGCAGGTATTTCAACCCGTGACGATCCGTATAGGTGCGCACCATCTTCGACGCGATCTTGGTGCACCAGACGGGCGCGGTGACAACCCCAAAGGCGTTCTCCAGCGCGCCGATGTCAAAGCGGCCATAATGGAACAGCTTCACCACGGCCGGATCGGTCAGCATCCGGGTCAGATTCGGCGCAGCGTCCTGGCCTTTCGCGATCTGGACAAGATGCGCATCCCCGTCGCCTGACGACAACTGCACCAGGCAAAGCCGGTCACGGCGCGGATCAAGACCCATGGTCTCGGTATCGATGGCGACCACGGGGCCAAGGTCCAGCCCGTCGGGCAAATCGTTCTGATACAGGTGAATAGCCATCAAAAACTCCGCTTTGGTCTGTCTATAGGCGGCTTTTCCGCAAAGGTCAGCCCTCCGCCGATCAAAGCAGCGTCAATCAGCGAGAGACAGGGACGCGAAGCGATTCCGATATCACCTTGGCCGGTTCGGCATCGACGTTCAGCGTCGCCTCGACAACCGGGGCATTCAGGTTCTTGGTCTGCATGAAAATGCGCCCGATATACTCGCCAAGAATGCCCAGAAACATCGCATTCAGCGTCATCGACATGAGCAGCAGAATCACAAGCGTCGCAAAGCCCGGCGGCCACTCCTGCCCGAACAGCAACTTGCCTATCAGGTAGAACAGCAGGATCAAAAAGGTGATCAGGCCCGCGAAAAGCGAAACCGTTGACGCGAGCCGCAGCGGAACAAGCGAATGGTTCACCATCCCGTCCACAGCCAGCGAGATCATCGCCCGCAGCGGAAATTTCGATTCCCCCGCCGTGCGTGCGGCCCGGTCATAATCGAAGCCGACCTGCTTGAACCCCATCGCACTGATCATTCCGCGCATATAGGGCGAGCGGTCTTCGCTGACACGGATCTGGTCCAGAATGCGGCGGTCAGTCAGCCGGAACTCGCCGGCGTTGCGGGGCAGGTCGTCATGGCTGATGCGGTCGATGAACCAGTAAAACCCGCGCCTGAGCGCGGCGACCACCGGCCCGTCTGGCAGCTTCCTGCGGATACCATAGACGACCTGATTGCCCTGCCGCCACAAATCCAGCATCTGCGGGATCAGTTCGGGCGGGTCCTGCAGGTCGCAATCCAGCTGGATCGCGCAATCGCCCCGCGCCATCTTGTAGGCATACATGACCGAGTTCTGGTAACCGACGTTGCGCGAGAACCGGAACACCCGTACCCGCGAATCCTCGTTCGCGATCTCGGACAGGATGGCGAAGGTGCGGTCGGTAGAGTGGTTGTCGGTGAAGATGATTTCCGCCTGATCATCGGGCAGCTTGTCCACCACCGCCGCGATTCGTTCATAGCATTCGCGAACATTCGGTTCTTCGTTATATGCGGGAACGACAATGGAAATCAGGCTCATTGCGCGGCCCTCGCTGATTTGGAAAAGGCGCGGTCGTTTTCCCAGTCGAACACCTGCGCCAACCCATCTTGCAAGGTGACACGGGGTGCCCAGCCAAGGGCCGCAAGTTCTGGCGACGGGGGGGCGGACACGATGTCGTCGGCGCCGGCGCGTTCTGCACCTGCGCTGATGGGCTGGCCGGCGATATCGGCGATAAGCGCCGCCACATCGCCCAGTCGGTGCGGGGCCCCGGTCGATACGTTCACCACAGCCGGCAGCGTCGCCGCGTGCTCTGCCATCAGTTGCAGCGCGCCGACGGCATCGTCGACATGCAGCAGGTCACGCATCGCATCGGGCCGGTTTGGCGGCGCCAGCCCGCCGGAAAGCGCATCCGCGATGGCCCCGGGCACAAAAAAGTCGGTGGACTGATCGCCACCATAGGTCAGGCTAAGCCGCGCAGTGACCGAAGGCACGCCTGTCCATTCGCGCCATATCCGCAGCAGATGCGTGCCCATCAGGACAGACAGGCCGTAGATGCTGCCAGGTTCGCGGCGCGCGGTGCTGATTTCGGCCAGCGTGCCGGACCGTATGACCGCTTTCGGTGGTGTAGTCATGGCGGCAAGTTCATCCAACATGATCCGCAACGGCTCGACATTGGCGCGCAGCGCACGGTCCATGTCGCGCAGCCCGTCGCGTTGATCAAATCGCGTCGCCGCCGCCAGAAGAAACACGCGGTCGGGTTGCACGCGCGCCAGAAGTAAGCGCATGCCCTGCGCATCACGCGGCTCCAGCCGTTCGACCGTGATTCGATCCAGAATCCCATCCAGCCGCCAGGTGTCGCTGTCGGGTCGGGCGATGACCGTCACCTCGTCACCGCGGCGCAGGCAGTCCCGCACCAGGTGCGAGCCGATAAAGCCCGTCCCGCCGGTGATCAGGATTCGCGTCATCATGCCGTCCTTCTGTCGTCTGCGACGACCATATGCGGAAATGGTATCGGAAGAATGAAGCGGCCGCCGGCGGCCTCGAACCCGGCAAGTTGAGATCGGATTTCGTCGAAGAAATTCCACGCCAGCACCAACAGATAATCGGGTCTGCGATCGGCAATTGCAGAAACATCGCAGATCGGGATCAGCATTCCCGGCGACAACATCCCCTGTTTCAGCGGATTGCGGTCGACCAGAAAGTCCAGCATGTCTGGCCCGATCTGGTAGAAATTCAGCAAGGTATTACCCTTGGCCGGCGCGCCGTAACCGGCAATGGTCTTGCCTTGGGCTTTCAAATCGGAAAGCAGCGCGCGCAAATCCACGCCTGCCTGCCGGGCGCGCGTCGCGAAATCATTGTATACTGCCGCGTCGTCCATGCCGGCCTCTGCCTCGGCGGCCAGCATCTTTGCCACATCATCCGATGGCGCAGTTGCCGCAGCGGCCTTGCGCATGAAAACCCGCATCGACCCACCATGCACCGCAAGATAGCTGACATCGACGACCGCCATGCCAGTCCGCTCGGCCAGCCGCACAAGTGATTTCAGGCTGAGTTCGGACATATGTTCATGGTAGATATTGTCGAACTGGTTACTTTGTATGATGTCGCGGCCCCACGGAACCTCGACCACAAACCAGCCATCATCGGCCAGAAGGTGGGTTATCCCCTGCATGAAACTGACCAGATCGCCGATATGGTTCAGCGTATTGGTGGTCGAAATCACCTTCGCAGGCCCGCGCTGCTGACGCAATTCCTGCGCGGTTTCGGGGCCGAAATAGGCGATGTGCACCTCGACCCCGATTTCTGCGGCCTTGGCGGCCAGATTGGCCGCCGGGTCGATGCCCAGCGTTTTCGCGCCCAGCCCATTGGCAAAGCCCAGCATCAGCCCGTCATTGCAACCGATATCGACGATCAGTCCGCCCGCCGCCCGTTCCGTCAGGACACGGGCCAACCCCTCGAAATGACCATGCATCGTGACCGCGCCCGAGGGGATATACAGGTAATGGCGAAAAAAGCCCTCGGGCAGCTGATCTGCGACCTGGATCAGTCCGCACTCCAGACAGGCCTGCGCATTCAGCGGAAACGCGGGCTGTGGCTTGTCGGCATCCTCGGGCCGGACGAACATATTGGCCGGGGGGTGGTCCCCCATCGGCAGAAACAGCAGAAGTTCCGACGACCCGCAGGCGCGACATGCATCCAGCAGAGGTGATTGCGGTGTCATCGTCCCCTTCCCCCTATCTTCCGAACTGCGCAGCGAACGCCCTGAAGCTTTCATGCATATGGTCGATCTGAAGTTGGTCCAGCCCGTGGTGACAGGCCAGAAGGATGCCGCCGCGCATGACAGCGTCGGCGACAGGATAACCATCGGGCCGCGTGCGGGATTCCACCTTCTTCATGGCCGGCTGGCGCAGGATGTTGCCGGTGAAGACCGGGCGTGTCTGGATCTCGCGCTTTTCCATCCAGATCTGCATTTCGCGCCGGTTGAACGGCGCATCTTCACGAATGGTCAGCGGGAAAGCCAGCCAGCCGGTGCGGCTGTCAGGCAGTTGCCGGGGCAGGATGAACCATTCCTCGTAGGCAGAGAAGAACTTCAAATGCTGGGCGAAATTCTGTTCGCGCGCAGTGATGTTGCGGTCCAGCTTGCCCAGTTGGACCAGCCCGAAGGCGGCGCTGACCTCGGACGGTTCAAGGTTATAGCCCAACTCCTCGAACAGGAACTTCGCGTCATATGAAATGCCGTCCAGTTCCACGTTGAACCGGTTTTCAATCGCCTCGCTGCCTTCCTGGAACAGCGACGAGGTCCGCCCCCAACTGCGCAGCAGCAACGCCCGGCGCGCCAGTGCATCGTCATTTACGCACAGCATCCCGCCGTTTCCGGCACCGTTGATGACATGGCTGCCGTAGAAGCTGGTGGTCGAAATATCCGAGTTCACGCCCGTCGAAACACCTTTGATGGTCGCGCCAAGCGTGTCGGCACTGTCTTCGACAACGATCAGCCCGTGTTCCTGTGCGATTTCGCGAATGCGGGGCCAGTCAGGCAGGTTTCCGATCAGTGAAGGGATCATGATTGCCTTGGTCTTGGGGCCAATCATCGCCTCGATCTGGCTGGCATCGGCATTATAGGTGCCTTCGGCCGCGTCGATGAAGGCGGGCACCAGCCCATGCTGGACAATCGGGGCTACGGTTGTCGCGAAGGTCAGCGCGGGCGTAATGACCTCTGACCCGGCAGGAAGATCCAGCAGCGCCACGGCGATGAAGTTTGCCGACGATCCCGAATTGACCATGATCCCGTGCCGTTTGTCGAACAACGCGGCCACGCCGTCCTGCATCTCGCGGACGTGCTTGCCCATTTGCGTCGAGCTGCGCAGCACGCGAACCACCGCCTCGATTTCTTCCTCGCCATGGACGGTCTGTCCGTAGTTCACGCGCATTTTCTTGAGCTCCTATTCTGCTGTTGCGGATTCGGGCGCCATCAGCGCCTGGTATTCGGAAATCTGGGAAAGCGTCAGGGCGCGCATGTCCGCCCCCATCGCGTGGGCACGGTACCATTGGGCCGACAGGCGAAGCGCGTCGTCAATATCAAGGCGCGGACGCCAGCCCAGACGCAGCCGGGCCTTGGTGCTGTCCAGACGCAGAAGGCCAGCCTCGTGCGGTGCGTCCGGACTGGATCCGAAGGAAAAGCTGGGGCCATCCGCCCCCCAGGCGCGGGCAAAATGACGGCAGATCTGACCAACCGGCAGTGTCGCATCATTGTCGGGACCAAAATTCCATGCGCCGGCAGCTGATTGCGCATCAGCCACCAGCAATCTGGCCGCGACTGTAAGATAGCCGGCAAGAGGCTCCATCACGTGCTGCCAGGGTCTGACGCTTGCGGGATTGCGGATAGTGACCTGTTCGCCCGCCGCAGTGGCGCGGACGATATCTGGGATCAGCCTGTGCGGTGCCCAGTCACCGCCGCCGATCACGTTCCCTGCCCGCACAGAAGCCAATTGCGGGCCATCTGCCGCCGCGAAGAACGACCGTCGATAGGCCTGCGCGACCAGCTCCGTGCAAGCTTTCGAGGCGCTGTAAGGGTCCGAGCCGCCAAGCGGATCAATCTCGCGATAGCCCCAGTCCCATTCATTGTTTTCATAGCATTTGTCGCTGGTGACCACGATCACGCCGCGCAAACCCGGTGCCTTGCGCGCAACTTCCAGCACATTTGCCGTGCCGGTTACATTGGTCGCGAAAGTCTGGACCGGCATGTCATAGCTGTCCCGGACGATAGCCTGCGCTGCCATATGTATGACCAGTTCAGGGTCAAATCCCTGCGCGGCGTCATCCAGCGCGGTAGAATCGTTGATATCGGCATACCGGCTGTCGCAGGATGCGCCCACCCCCGCCAGATCGAACAGCGCAGGCTGCGTGGCGGGCGGAAGCGCGATGCCGCGCACAACTGCGCCCAGCCGGTCCAGCCAAAGCGCAAGCCACGCCCCTTTGAATCCCGTATGACCGGTCAGCAGCACGCGCCGCCCGGCAAAAGCGCCGCCGAAAGGGTCCGGACCGGGCTGTCGGTCTGCCTGCATCAGATGACCGCCCGCGGAGCGGACTGGGCATCTTGGGCGACATTGTCGAAATCAAGCCAGGGCGGCGGCTCTCGGTCGCTGACCTCGTTCAGTGCGTTTCGGTCACGGATCGTGTCCATCGGATGCCAGAAGCCGAAATGCTTGAACGCCACCAACTGCCCGTCACCCGTCAGCTTCACCATGGGCGCATGTTCCAGCGGCTCTGTGTCGTCGGTAAAATAATCGAATACGCCCGGTTCGAAGACGAAGAAGCCGCCGTTGATCCACGTCTCGTAGCGGCGGACCTTTTCGGTGAAAGCATTTACCTGATCGCCCACGCCCAACTCCATGTTGCCGAATCGCGCCGGTGGCTGAACGGCGGTAACGGTTGCCAGTTTACCGTGGGATTTGTGGAACTCGATCAGGCGGCCGATATCGACGTTCCCCAGCCCGTCGGAATAGGTGACCATGAAGGTCTCGTCCCCGATCCAGTCGCGCAGGCGCCGGATACGTCCGCTGGTCATCGTATGGGCGCCAGTATCCACCACGCTGACATTCCAGCCGCCAGCCGAGATCGGTCGCAGCTGCAGGTCCCCGGTATCCAGATCGACGCTGATGTCATTCGCAATAAGATGATAGTTGGCGAAAAAATGCTTGAGCATCAGGCATTTATATCCACCCGCGACGATGAATTCATTATGCCCGAAATGACTGTAGATATCCATCACCCGTGCGATGATCGGGCGACCGCCCACCTCGACCATGGGTTTCGGAATTGCCACGGTCTCCTCGGCCAATCGAGAGCCGAGTCCGCCGGCAAGCAGGATCGTCTTCATTGTCTCTCTCCTGTCAGATCGGTTGTGTCGCCCGGTGCAGCGCGCAGCCAGAGCCGGGCACTTCCATAACGGTCGCTGATCTTTGGCATCTCGACCAGGGTGAAGCCGTTCGCACGGGCGTAATCTTCGAATGGTGTTTCAAGCGCGGGATCGAACCCGGTCAGAATCCCCGCGGGCGGGGTCGCGTCCAGCAATGCGGGTAGATCGCTGGCCCCCACCAGTGCGTAATGCGCCCGCAGCTCGGGCTCGGTATATTCGGCAACGCGGTAAGCGAAGGGACCAGCCGACAGTTCGGAATAGATCGGCAGCCCTGCCGCCAAAGGATAGATCGGCGAAAGCGTGGCAACAGGACCGGCCTGATCCAGCCCGGCCTCTGCCAGCCTGTCACGCAGCAGCCCGGCACTTCGTTCGATCCGGGCGGTGGTCAGCTGGCTGGGATTGCGCAGGTCGTTCAGCCCCAACGCCAGTCGCGGACCGCCATAGACAACCATCAGCGCCAGCGCGGTGGCGATCGCCGGGCGCATCAGGTCAAAACGCTCGACCGGCATCGCCCGGCACAGAAGCGCGATCAGAATCGGCGGACCGATCAATGGGGCCGCATAATATTGCGGGAAGCCCGGCGTCGGAACGAAGGCCAACAGCGCGGCCGTCACCACGGAAGCAGCGACAACGCCCGCCGCTTCGAAAGCGCCGCTTGACCAGGCATCGCCATCATTCCCACCCGCCACCACACGAGAGAGGATGGCAAGGAACACAGCCAGCAATGTCGCCCCGACCATCCACACCGAATAACCCAGCTGCAGCTTTGCAGGCGCAGTCAGCGCCAGATCCGGTTCACTTTCGGCATTGGCCTGCCAATAGGCGACATGGGGGCCAGAGTGATATTCCAGGATATGCGCGAAAAAGAGGTCCGGCGTGCTGAGAGCGTACCAGATCAGCGGCGCCGCACCTATCAGGCCGCCAAGTGCAACGGGCAGGACGACGCCGCGCATCCGTTCGGCAAGCGTCAAACGGCGGGGCACCAGAAAACACCCGATGGCCACTGCGGGCACAAAGGCGATTGCGCTGGCCTTCATCCCTGCGGCGATCGACAGCAGAACACCGGCAAACAAAAGCTGGATGAAATTCTGCCGCTGTTCGGCAATCGCAATCGCAAAAAGACCAAGCCCCAACATCGCAAAAGGCAGCGGCAGAAGGTTGTTCGTCGCCGCCATTCCGGTCTGGCCCAGAAGCACATCCGCAGTGAACAGGCTGACCGGCCCGACCGCCGCAACCAACGCGGATCGGGTCAGCCGCCAACCGATCCACGCCGCAGATCCCAGAAGCATCAGCCAGCACAGGAAGACGGTCAGGCGCGCGACCGCCAGCAGCCCCATCCAGGGCAACAGCAGGTGCATGGCACGGAACAGCCAGGCCGAATACGGAACGTGGTTGTAAAACAGGTCCGCATAAAGAACTTGATCGCCCAGCAGCGCCGCCGGCGGCACGAACATCGTCTCGTCCCGGCGAAGATCATAGCCCATGATCCGCCCGTAAAGGGCTGCCACCACGATCAGTCCGGCCAGCAGGCAGGCCACCAATGCACTGCGGCTGGGGGCGCTGTGCCGCCGTGTGGCCAGGATGCTGTGCGCCATGGTCATTCCCCCACCCGTGGACTGTGACGAAATCCCATGACGCGGCCGATCAGAAACCATGACAGCACCGTCACGAACGGCAGGATCAGCAATTGAGCAATAAGCGGTCCGACCTGCTGCGCCAGCAGCAGGCGCAGTGCCAGCGCATTGACGGCGTAGATCAGCACGTAGGCGCCGATATATGCCGGCAAGCGGCCCCAGCCATCAACGACGAAGACGAGCCTCGCGTGCATCGAATAATTCCACAGCACACCAAGGACGAACTGCAAGACAAGCGCGGCCTGGGCGGGAAGGCCGGCAAGGACTGCAACAGCGTAAACAGCATAACCGAAAGCCGTATTTCCCAGCCCCACCAGCAGAAAGCGCAGAAGCGTCTGGGGGGTGGAGTACTGATCCCTGCCGTTTTGCTGAGCGGCTGTCACGATCGCCCCGCCCCTGCTGCGCGCATATGCGCGAACACAATGGTCAGATCATGCGGCGGCCGCAGTTCAGATTGGAAAATGGAATCACACATACCGGAGATACGCTGGAACAGGCGGCTTTTCTCAACCTTGCCGCAGCACATTCTATTTCTCAAGGAAAAGCTTTGGGCAATTTAAATTGCCATCCTGCGCCAGCAGTTCACCGTGGGGGATATTGATTTACCCAGTTACGAAAAGCGGCATCCCCATCGCACATCGAGGACCTGAAATTTTTGAAATCAATGGCTTGGCTGGCCCTGCAATTGCTGGACAACGAACGCCGGCGGCCGACTGAAGAAAATGGCCCGCCGGATAGCTGACGATATGATGGGGCCATACGCGCGCCAAATAAGCAGGCCGACGCGACCGCCTGATGGGGGTTTATATATTCAGTTTAATGCAATCTTTAGGTGTAAACATAAAAAGACAATTCTCGTAAAAGAGGAAATGCTGAACAGCCTTCCGATTCGTGGCCGAATCAGCAAGGAAAAAGGCCGGCTGCAATGCGACCGGCCCTTTGCAAAGCAGCGACAGTTTTACCGAAAAACCGCCGTCCCCTGACAATCAGCGATAATGCCGCCGCAGCTGGTCTTGGCACCAAAATAGGCGACCGGGCGACCATCGCACAACGCGCCGGGTTCGCCTTCGACGATAACGCCACCGCAGGCGCATTTGTCGCCAACACGCGCAATGGCCCGCCCATCCACGACGCCGCTGCCGCCCTGCACGATCTCGTTCGAGCCGTGGCGCGGGCACAGGTGCTTGTCGCCCACGCGGGCGATCACCCGCATCAGGCTTTCTCCTCGTCGAAGCTGGCGCATTCTTCGCAAAGCGGCAGGCCTTCGCGGGCTGCCATTTGCAGCGTTGGCACCTGCGCCCCGCCTGTGCCACCCATGATGACATTGCCTTTCAGCCAGATCGTCGGCGCCTCCAGCGTGATGCCGCTGGAATCAATGGTGATCTTGCCGCCCGGACCTTTTACCTGCATCTTCTGGAAAGCCATCAGCGTGTGGATCTTGGTGTTGTTGGTAATGGATTCCCCGACATCAAGCGTGTAGCGGCCGAAAACCTCGCCTTCGAAATTCCGCCCGGTTTCATAGAGGTGGTCGGAATAGATCGACTGCTTGTGGACATTGCCCACGCGGTGGATGTGGTCCTTGCCGTAGTTTTCCTGCTGATTACGGCCGACATTATACTGCATGTCATTGCCGATACTTTCGACATGGTCATTGCCGACACTGATCGTCTTGTCGTGGCCGATTGATTCCTGCTGGTCATTGCCGACCGACTTGGAACGGTCATGGCCGATGGAATGCGTCTCGTCATTCTCGATGATCGTGTTGTGGTCTTTCTGGGCGTGCATGAACACTTCTTCACGCCCGGCCTGATCCTCGAACCGGAATTCGTTGTAGCCGCCACCCTGATGGGTATCCGACTTGAAGGTCGAGACGGTCTTGTTCGCCGGAAGATCGTAGGGAACGGCATTCTTGCCGTTATACACGCAACCCGTCACCAGCGGCTTGTCCGGATTGCCTTCCAGGTAGTCGACGACGACCTCCATCCCGATGCGCGGGATGACCATTCCACCCCATCCGTTACCGGCCCAGTTCTGGCTGACCCGGCAGCGCATCGAGTATTTCTCGTGGATATCCCAGTGGAATTTCACCAGAATGCGACCGTATTCGTCGCAGTCGATTTCCCCTTCGCCGACGACTTCAGCCGTTTGCGGACCCTGCACGACCGGCACGCGTGTGCGGCGTGGCGGCGCCATCGGCGCGGTGTCCGGCATCAGGACATACCGGCCGGTGAAGGCATAGCCATCATGTTCCGGATCGCCAGAGCCATATGCCTCGGATACGAAATGATGCGTTGCAGACAGGCACAGATAGCTGTCGCCGGTGCCCGGAATCGTGTCGCCCGTAAGGACAATGCGCATCCCCGAACCCAGGCTGACGCAATCACCGATTGCCCGGTTGCGGCGGTCCGCGCCACGCTCCTGTGCTGTGCGCAGCGCGCTGACGATCCGCCCAGGACCCTGGTCCAGATAATCGCCCGGGTAATCGAAGCTTTCGATCTGACCTTCGGCATAGGCTGCATCGCCCAGTTCCTCGGTCTCCATCGCCTGATCGGGCTTCTTGAAGTTGTAGTCGGTCTGGCGAATGGCGCCGGTGGTCAGGTTCCGTTCGGGCGCCCATTCCCAGAAATGTTCTTCCCTGGCCTGATGATGG
Organism: Paracoccus denitrificans; assembly: GCA_005768755.1. Lineage (GTDB taxonomy): Bacteria > Pseudomonadota > Alphaproteobacteria > Rhodobacterales > Rhodobacteraceae > Paracoccus > Paracoccus denitrificans_B. The sequence goes on from VAFL01000006.1 coordinate 115,105, forward strand.
CCGTCGTAACGCTTGAAGGGGCGCGCACCCAGCTCTTCATGGGCCAGCACATCGTCGGTCAGCACCAGGGTGTGGCTGCCGACGGCGTGGCGGAAATGGAAGCTGATGCCGTGCCGTTCCATCTGGCGGCGGGCGAAATCCAGGTCGGATTCCCGATATTGCACGGTATATTCCAGCTTGGGATAATTCTGCGACAGCTGAAATTCCACCGCCGGATCGCCAAGCGAGGCATAGTCGGACAGCAATTCCTCGATGATCTCGATCACGGTCATGTCGTGGAAGATCCGCTGGTTGCGGCGCTTTCCGGCCAGCCAGAACCACGGGCGCAGTGTCAGCTCATAGCGGTGTCCGTTTTCGCCCACCCCGGCCCAACGTGCGCTTGTGACTATCCCGTCAAAGGGTCGCATCTGTTCATGCGCCTCGATCTCGACCGAGGCATGGGTGCCGACCAAGGCATCGAAATCCAGATCGTCGCGCGTTGCCAGCGCCTCTACCCGGTACTCAAAAAGATCATTCAGATGATCGGTCCCATCAAAACGCAAAAGCGCCAGCACGTCGGTGCCGAGGGCCGTGGTAAGACGGCCGAGACGTTCGGCCTGCTTGAAGGGAGCGTTCATTAAACCTCCTGCAACAAATACGAAAAGCTACACAATAGTGGCCCGACCTTAGCCTGCGATCCAGCCATAGGCCAGCGGAACTGTTACCGGAGCCAGCCAGGACCTGACGGTCGCGGCTAATCGTTGCGCTGCAGCATCGAGAATTGGCGCAGCAGCTGATCCTGCAAAGGCAGGGGCAGTGCCGCACTGCCCTGCGACAGCAGGACATCGGTGTAAAGATCATAGGCTTCCGGTGTTCTGCACAGCGCGTCAAAGCGGGATCTGTGCCAGTCGAGCGCCGCTTGATCCAGCGCAGCGACACCGGGAAGCGCGCGCAAGGCGGCTGTTTCCACCGCTAGCTGGGGCCCCCAACGCAGCGCCGCGCGGTTCTCCTCGGTGTTGAAATTGCGCTCGGCCCAATAGCCGAGGTCGATCCGCTTCACAGATCGATTCGGCAGTCCGCGATCAGCCTTCACGATGAATCCTTGCGCGGATCGCAGTGAATAATGGTGCAGATCGACCAATCTGCGACCATCATCAGTGCCGATCAACGACAGCCGCTTGTCGTTTGTCGCGATCTCAGGCGGCAGTGGCCTTCCGGAACCATCGACCCAAAGCGGCACGATGCCGTCGCGATGTCGCGGCCTATGCACACCCGCGGCCCGGAAGGCAGCGGGCCGGAACAACGATTTGAAGAAGGTCGCGGCGACCGGGAAGTGCATTTCCGACGGCGCCGATCGGATGAATTCCTGAGTGACAGGCTGCCCCGAAATCGCGATCCGCCCTGCCGAACCGAACAGCCGCCAGGGCAGCGCCACCGCATCACTGCTATCGGGCAGCTTTGCCAGAAGATCCGCGATCCGGCCTGCACCGGCATGGATGACCGGGAACTCGTCGATATCGGAAATCAGCATCCATTCCGCCACCTTGCGCAGGTCATGGCGCCATGCGGCGCGCAATGCCCCCCACTGGACGGACTTGCCTGGCAAGGGGTGATGCGGTTCGTGCTGCACGATCCCGTGCCCCGCCAGCACGTCCAGCAGCAGGTCTGTCCCGTCATCGCAATCGTTGGAGTGAAACAGGAAATCCGTCACGCCCAGCAAACGATGCCAGGCAATCCACTCCAGCAGATACGGGCCTTCATTACGAACGATCGTGGCAGCCAGGATGCGCATTCCGCGCCCTTAATCGACGCCGAACAGGTCGCGGGTATAGACCTTGCCAGAGACGTCGCGGATGTCATCAGACAGCCGGTTCGCCAGGATCACGTCGCTTTCGGCCTTGAACGCGTCCAGATCCTGAACGACGCGGCTGTTGAAGAAATGCGAATCCTGCAAGACCGGCTCATAGACGATGACCTCGATCCCCTTGGCCTTGATGCGCTTCATGATTCCCTGAATCGAGCTGTCGCGGAAATTGTCCGAACCGGCCTTCATGACCAGGCGATACACCCCGACCACCTTCGGTCGCCGCGCAACGATCTGATCCGAGACGAAATCCTTCCGCGTGCGGTTCGATTCCACGATGGCCGAAATCAGATTCTGCGGCACGCGGTCGTAATTCGCCAGCAATTGCTTGGTGTCCTTGGGCAGGCAGTAGCCGCCATAGCCGAAGCTGGGATTATTGTAGAAGTCCCCGATACGCGGGTCCAGACAGACACCGTCGATGATTTCCCGCGAATTCAGGTTATGCGCGATGGCATAGCTGTCCAATTCGTTGAAATAGGCCACACGCAGCGCAAGGTATGTATTCGAAAACAGCTTGATCGCCTCTGCCTCGACCGCGCCGCAGAACAGAACCGGCATGTCCTTGCGGATCGCCCCTTCGGCCAGCAGGTCAGCGAAACGGCGGGCGCGGTCGGACCGTTCGCCGATCACGATACGGGACGGATAGAGGTTGTCGTAAAGTGCCTTTCCCTCGCGCAGAAACTCGGGCGAGAATATCACGTTATCCCATCCCATTTCGGCCCGGATTCGATCCACGAAGCCGACCGGGATCGTCGATTTAATGATCGCGACGGCATTGGGATTGATACGGTGGATCTCGGCAAGGACGGTCTCGACCGAGGAGGTATCGAAGCGATTCGATCGCGCATCGTAGTTCGTCGGCGTTGAGACGACGACGTAATCCGCATCCCGAAATGCTTCCTCGGGGTCCAGCGTGGCGGTAAGATCAAGCTCGTGACTGGCCAGGTAGTCCGAAATCTCGCGATCCTCGATCGGTGATTTTCCGTCATTGACCAAGGCCACCCGGTCCGCCGTGATATCCAGCGCCATGACCTTGTTGTGTTGGGCCAGCAGGACCGCGTTGGACAGTCCGACATAGCCAAGCCCGGCCACTGCAATATTCGTCATCTTCGCAACCCTTCGAGGTAAATTTTCGCGCGCATTCTAACCATTATCCGCCGCACGACCATATCGCAACGAACCGGCGCCGGCTGCATCGACCTGTTCCGTGAAGCCGTGCGTTGAAAGGACCGCCCCGAAGGTCTTTCGCATGGCTTCGGCCTCTGCGGCGCTGTCGAAGGGCAGGATGACGCGCGACAGACCCGACAGATCAACCCCGGCAAGATGCGCGCCATTGATGCCCGCCCGATGCGATATGCGCAGCACGTCAGGTTTGCTGTCGCCCAGATATGCCGCCAGACCACGGGCCTGATCGCCCATGTCGCCGGGCAGAAACAGCGGACCATCAACGAACCGAAACCTGGCGGTGTTTTCCAGGCCGTTATGCTTCCTGATACGGGCCGCGGCAGCAGCCATGCCTGGCTGCCCATCCTGCACAATGAGGGTCAGGTCCTGCCTTGCGCGCATCGCGATCATCGCCGGCAGGGCGATACCGGCACCAAGATCAAGCACCCGTCTGGCACCGTCCATATAGCCCGTGATATTGCGCGCATGTCGGCGATCGAATTTCCCGGCAAGCACCGCCATTGCGGCCTCTTCCGAGAACAATTGCGGATCACAGGGCAGGTTTACCCCTTGCGACGGAACCCATTCGACGCCGTCTTCGGGCGACAGGCGGATGGGACCGCTTCGATACAGCGGCGCCCCGCCCGTATTCCATCCCGAAGCAGGCGCCTCCTTGGCGGAGCGCCCGGTCCTGTCGGCAGCCTTGCGCTCGACCTCGGACATGAGCGCTGCGATCTTCGCCGGGTCGCGTGCCTGCGGCGGTTTGGCCTCGACCTGGGTGATCGGCACTTCGCCAGCGGCGATCAGGCTGGTTCTCAGCGCCTGATACGCGTCCGAGGCCCGGTATTCTTCCAGACGCGCCTCGACCCGCTCCAGCGCCGCGTAATGCAACTGTGACAAGACCGGATCGGTCAGCAGTTCCGCCATGATCGCGGCCCGACGGGGGGAATGGCGCAATATTCGGGTATCGGCGACCTCGTTGCGGTCCTGAAGCGACCAGTAATCGGCGTTATATTTGTCTTTCTTGTTGTTCACGTTTCCGCGAAAGCGGCGCACGGCATAGCTGTCAATCGACTTCACCGCATAATGGTTCATCTGCGCCCAATCATACCCCAATGTCCGCCGGATCGAGCGCCAGCCGCGGAATTTGAAGTAATCTTCCATCGGCTGGCCCGAACCGTTCAGCCATTTCACCGTGTCTGGAAAACCGTCCTTCAGGTGCTTGTTCTTGATCGACGGGCGGTGGATGCCCAGCTTCCAGTATTCCGGGTCGAACTTGAACAGCGTCTTGACGCCCCAGCCCTTGTTCCACAGGGGCGGCGCGGCACGGGTATATTGTTCCGTCACCGGATCGCGCGACCAGTCGACGACACCGCCCGACCCGAAAATCCGCCAAGTCACGACGATGCCGTTCGCGCCTTGCGCGACCGCGTCATCCAGCATTCCTTCCAGATCGCCCGAGGGGTGATTGATCGACAGGAACTCATCGGCATCGAAAACCATCACCCAATCGGCGGCCTGAACAAGCGGTTCGGCCTGCGCGTGATTCAGGGCCGACGGTTGCGGCTTTACACCGTCGGGAATGACGTTCGGGCGATGATGGCCAAGGCCCAGCGACTCCAACCGCTGCAACATCTCGACCGTGCCATCGGTACAGTCATTGGTGTAGACAAGGATATCAGTGAATCCGACGGCCAGATGATGGGCAAACCACTCCAGCAGGAAGGGCGCCTCATCTTTCATCATCGACACGGCCATGACCGTGCCATGCCGGCTGACATTCGGTTTCAGATCCATCCCGTCCTACCCGTCAGCCGCGCGCCGCATCAGCTTTCGAGTGCCTGCGCAGGGTCGATGCCGACCAGTTCGCACATGCGGGCGGCGTAGGAATTGGCCAGGGGCGGATTCTTTCGCCAATAGGGCTTCGTGCCATTGGTATACAGATGGACCGAGACCGTATCATCCGTGAACCATCCCTCGACACGCCCATGGGGGTCATAGAAGATGTCGTTCAACTGGAACGGAACCGGATACAACACGTCCGAGGTCATTGCCCGTTCGATATCGCCGGTCTGCTGGGCGAACCAGGTGAAAGCCTGCGGGCCGAAGGCCGTCCGTTCGGTCTTGTAGATGGCCGCGCCGTGGGACAGATCGCCCTTGTCGCGCAACTTGTCCATCTGCCTGCGTTGCTTCTTGTTCCACCACGCCGGATAGTCGGGAAGGTTGTCATAATAATCCAGAAGCTGATCCATCAGCTCGCATTGCTGCGGCAAACCGACAACGCCGCAGTTCAACGCGCCCCTCATCCCGTGGCCCGCGAAGATCCATTCCCAGTCATCGGGGAACGGCTTGTGACAGAAGGCATCGCAGTCGATCCAGATCGCGCCGGTCTTCTGGATCATCTTGTAGCGGAAGACATTCGACAGGAACGATGCCGACGTATCGCCGACCAGTTGCATGTCAATGTCCATGATCTCGGACGCGGGGCGGACTTCGACGCCGTCAGGTGCGTTCTTCAGCTTGTCCGTGCAGTAAAGCGTGACCGGATGACCGTGCAGCAGATGCGATTTCAGACAGATCTGGTTGAGGTATTGCAGCTCTTCTCCGATCCAGAGAGAGGCGACAGGGCGACGATCTAGCGGCATTTACTTCCCCGGGACTTGCCAGCGTTCCCTGCGTAGATAGCCGACGATGTCGGTTGCCGCCAGCCACCGCCCGATATTTCTGCGCCAAGCCTTAACGTGCGACGGCACCGCATGTCACCCTTACAAGCCCTGACATCCACCCCACCGACCGAAGCGATCAGGCCATCGCCATGCATGTAGCCAGCCGTTTAGCCAAAGCATTGTTCGGCCAGAAAGCGGGGGACGCGCGCATCGCCGGCATAGGCAACGTTCATCCGCAAATGGCGGCTCTGTCCGGGTGAACCATCGGGATAGAAGATGGAACCAGGGGCCAGGAAGATATCGCGTTCCGCCGCTCTTCTTGCCAGATCACTGTCGCTGACCCCGTCAGGCAGGCGCAACCAGGCATAATAGCCGCCTGCAGGATCGACATGCACCGCCATTCCCAGTTCGCGGGCCCATGCCGACAGAATCCCGGCGCTGTCCATGATCCGCCGTCGCAACCGCCCCAGATGCCGCCTGTAGGCACCATCTGCCAGCGTCGCATTGACCACCCGCTCGGTATGGCCGCAGCTGTTGACGACGGTCAGCATCTTCATCGCCTGCAAAGCGCCCAGCAACTGCGGTGGACCGGCGACATATCCGACGCGCAGCGTTGCGGATAGGGTCTTGGCGAAGCTGCCGACCAGCAGAACCCTTTGCGAACCGTCAAGCGCCGCCAAACGGGGCGCAGTTGCGGGCAACAGGTCGCCGAATATGTCATCCTCGACAATTGTCAGGCCGTTTTCCTCGGCCACGCGCAGAATCTGATGGGCGGTCGGCAGATCCAGCGACCCACCGGTCGGGTTCTGGGCAAGCGATTGGGTAAAGAACACGCGCGCGCCACTGGCTTTCGCTGCCGCATCCAGCATCGCAGGCTCCGGTCCGCGCAGGGTGCGCGTGACGGGAATCATGCGTGCTCCGATCAGCTTGAGCTTGGCGAAAAGCGGGTAATATCCTGGACTTTCGACCAGCACAGGATCGCCCGGCCGCACCAACTGGCGAATGATCAGATCGAAGGCGTGGTTGCCGCCGAAGGTCATCACGATGTTCGTCGGGTCCACCTTGATCGCACGTTCGGCCAGCATTCCTGCCAGCGTTTCACGCAAGGGCAGATAGCCCGCGGGATCATCGTAATGCTGGCCGGACTTACCGCCATGCCCTGCCAGGGCCTGCCGCAGATGACGGGTCGCCACGACGCCCTCGATCCATGCAGAGGGGGGACGCCCCTCACCAATACGCGTTCGAAATCGCCTTTCCAGTTGTTCAGACAGCAGGGTCGCAGCATCCACTGCCTGCTGCAGATGCGGCCGCTCTGGAATGGCGGGGGCCGGAAACTGCTGCCGAACATAGAAGCCTGATCCGGGCCGTACTGACAGCACGCCCCTGGCAACCAGCCGGTCATAGGCTTCGACCATGGTGTTTTTCGCGACCCCGAACTGCTGGGCGCCCTGCCGCAGCGACGGCAGCCGTGCCCCCACCGCCAGTCCACCCGCGCGAATGCGGGCCTCAATCTCGGCCGACACCTGCGACGCCAAGGTGTTTGCGTGTTCGCCCATCAAATTGTCCCCATCGAAAGTCTGGTACGGCAAGGGCAAGTTTGACCAGAATTGTACCTTGAAACAAGGATACGATTTGGGCTGAATGCCCCCGACACCGCTGCTGGGGAGGAGAAGCCATGTCATATCCGGCGAATGCCACCAATTCGCGTATCGAGAACATGCGCGCCATGACCCCGGCCGAACGGCTTGCTGCCGTGGCCGATGCAGCCGGCCTGTCCGCCGATGACCGCGCCCGGCTGGAAGCCGCGAACGCGCTGCCCTTGCAGACCGCCGACGGGATGATCGAAAACGTCTTCGGCCGGTTCGAGCTCCCGATGGGTGTCGCCACGAACTTCACGATCAACGGACAGGACCGCCTGATCCCCATGGCAGTCGAGGAGCCATCCGTTGTGGCCGCCGCCAGCTACATGGCCCGGATCGCCCGCGATTGCGGCGGCTTTCACGCCTCGACCACAGACGCGATCATGCGCGCACAGGTCCAGATCCTTGACGTGACGGACCCCCATGGCGCCCGCCAGCGCATCCTGGCCGCGCGAGAGGAGCTGATCGAGGCCGCGAATGGCCGCGACAAGGTGCTGGTCAGCCTTGGCGGCGGCTGCCGCGATATCGAGGTGCATGTCTTCGAATCCAGCCCGCGCGGCCCGATGGTCGTGGCTCATCTTCTGGTTGATGTGCGCGACGCGATGGGCGCCAATACGGTCAACACGATGGCCGAACATCTGGCCCCGCGTCTGGCAGAGCTGGCTGGCGGAACGTCTCGGCTGCGGATTCTGTCTAACCTCGCTGACCGGCGGCTGGCGCGGGCATGGGTTCGCGTGACGCCGGATGCGCTGACCACCAAGACGACCGATGGCACGGAGATGATCGAAGGGATACTGGACGCGCAGGCGCTTGCCGTCGTAGACCCCTACCGCGCCGCGACCCATAACAAGGGGATCATGAACGGCATCGACCCGGTAATTGTCGCGACCGGCAATGACTGGCGCGCGATCGAAGCGGGCGCACATGCCTGGGCGGCGCGTGACGGCCGCTATACGTCGCTGACGTCATGGGAAAAGGACAGGGACGGCAATCTTGTCGGCACGCTGGAAATGCCCATGGCCGTGGGCATCGTCGGGGGCGCAACGAAGACCCATCCGATGGCGGCGACCGCGCTGCGCATCGCCGGGGTCACGTCCGCTGCAGAGCTTGCGCAGATTGCGGTTGTCGTGGGCCTTGCGCAGAATATGGCGGCGCTGCGGGCGCTGGCGACTGAGGGCATTCAGCGCGGCCATATGGCACTGCATGCCCGCAATATCGCCATCGTCGCGGGTGCCGAAGGTGCCGAGATTGACGAAATCGCCCGCCAGCTGGCCGCTGATCACGATGTCCGCGTCGAGCGCGCCAAGGAAATTCTGGAGGGGCTGCGCAAGTAACCCATCCTTAAACCGGATCATGTAGGGAGGAAATCATGACCATTCGCCTGACCCGCCGCGGCTTTGTCGCCGCCGGCCTTGGAACCGTCGCCGCATCGGCCCTTGCTGCCCCCTCGCTCGCTCAGGGTGCCGACAAGGTGTCGTGGAAAATGCAATCGCTTTGGGATGGCGGCACCACGCCCCAGGAATACGAAGAGATGTTCGTGAAGCTGGTTGGCGAAAAAACCGGCGGTGCGTTTGAACTGACGCTGTTTTCGGCTGGTCAGATCGTGCCACCCGCCGAATCCTTCGATGCCGTGCGCGGCGGCGCGTTCGAACTGATGAAGACCTTCGACGGCTATGCAGCCGGCAAGATCCCGGCACTTGCCTTCACCAGCACGATTCCCTTCGGCTATCTGAAATCGGAAGATTATTCCTCCTGGTTCTACGACCACGGCGGCATCGACATGGCGAGGGAAGCTTACGGGCCCGCTGGCCTGCATTACATTGCGCCAACCGTCTATGATCAGGAACCCATACACTCCAAGGTGGAAATCCGCACATTGGCCGATCTGTCGGGCAAAAAGGGTCGCTTCACCGGCCTCGCCTCGACCGTGATGAGCGCCTTTGGCGTGGCCGTCAGCCCGCTGCCGACGGCGGAAGTCTATTCGGCGCTCGACAAGGGTCTGATCGACATCGCCGATCGCGGCGACCTGCAGGCCAATCTGGACGCCGGGCTGGCCGAAGTTGCGAAGTTCATCATCCTGCCGGGCGTTCATCAGCCGACCACGGCAACCAGCTATGTCGCCAACACACGCGCCCATGATGCCTTGCCCGACGATTTCAAGACAGCCCTTGCGGATGCCGCGAAAGAGGTGTCGGACGCATATCAGGCCAACAAGACGAAAACTGACGCTTCCGCACTGGAAGCATTCAAGGCGGCAGGTGTCGAGGTGATCGAGCTGTCGGCCGATGATGTGACCGCCGGTCGCGCGAAGTCGGCGGAAAGCTGGCGCGAGGCCACCAAGGAAGATCCGCTGGCCGTGAAAATCCTTGAATCGCAGATGGCGCAGATGCGCGATCTGGGCCTGCTGTCCTGATCCCGTGGCTCAGGATTATCCAGACCTTCCGACACCGGTCGCGACCTATGTCAGGGTCGTGACCGGGCTGAACCGGGTCCTGTTCCGTCTGGCGGGGCTTGCCATGCTCGTGATCGTGCCACTCATGCTGATCGCGGTCGTCATGCGCTACGTCTTCAACGCGCCCTCGCCCTGGGCGATGGAATTGGCGCTGATGATCTTCGGGCCGTATTTCCTGCTGGGCGGCCCCTATCTGCTGCATACGCGCGGCCATGTGAACATGGATCTGATCGAACGCGGCGCCTCGCCCCGGACCCGTCGGATATTTCAGATGATGAACTACCCGATCATCATCGCCTTCTGCTTCATCCTGCTGCTTTATGCGGTGCCTTTCGCGATCGACAGCTTCCAGTATCGCGAAACCTCGTTCTCGACCTGGAACCCCCAGATCTGGCCGGTAAAAATCGCGATCCCGCTTGCCTTGCTGCTGATGGGACTGCAGGCCATTGCCGAGTGGCTGCGCGTTCTGTTCGGCGATCCCTCAGCGCTTATCCGCCACGAACACGACCCGGAGGAGTTGGTCTGATGTCATCGACCCTGATCCTCGTCCTGATGTTCGGCGGTTTGACCGCGTTCCTGCTGACCGGCCTGCCCGTTGCCTTCGTGCTGGGCGGATTGTCTGTCCTGTTCACGGTGATCTTCTGGGACGCAAATGCGCTTGTCCTACTGATCCTGCAAATCTTCGACACCATGAAGTCCGAGGCTTTGCTGGGCATTCCCTTGTATATCTTCATGGCGGTCTTGCTGCAGCGTTCCGGCGTCATCGGCGATCTGTACCGCGCGATGGAGCTGTGGTTCGGCCGGCTGCGCGGCGGGCTGGCGATCGGAACAGTGGTCATCTGCATTCTGATGGCCGCGATGACCGGCGTCGTAGGCGCCGCTGTCACGGCAATGGGGATGCTGGCTTTGCCGGAAATGCTGCGTCGCGGTTACGATGCGCGTCTGGCAACGGGGACCATCTGTGCCTCGGGAACGCTTGGCATCCTGATCCCGCCATCGGTCCTGACCATCGTCTATTCGGTCACCGCGCAGGTCAGCATCGGCAAGATGCTGATCGCGGGGATCGTGCCGGGTCTGCTGCTTGGTGGCCTGTACATCGGCTATATCATCATCATCAGCCGGCTGCGGCCAGAGCTTGCGCCCCTGAACGACGATGCGCCGCGCGCGACCCGTGCCGAAAAGATGGCTTCGCTGACAACCCTGATCCTGCCGGCGGCTATTATCGTGATGGTTCTGGGTTCGATCTTCTTCGGCATCGCCACCCCAACCGAGGCTGCGGCCGTTGGTGTCGCGGGTGCGGCACTTGCAGCTGCCCTGCGCGGCACGTTGACGCGCAGCACCATCAGCGCCGCGTGCACGGAAACGATGACCGCAACGGCAATGATCCTGTGGATCACCCTTGGGGCCAAGGCCTATGTGGCGATCTTTACCGGCCTCGGCGGGGCCGACACGCTGCTGTCCCTGATCGAGGGGATGGAGGTCAACCGCTACGTCATTCTGGCAGTGATGATGCTTCTTCTGGTCTTTCTGGGCACTGTTCTGGACGAGATCGGGATCATCCTGCTGACAGTCCCGGTCTTCATGCCCATCGTGCAGCATCTGGGCTTTGATCCGATCTGGTTCGGGGTGCTGTTCGCGCTGACCATCCAGATGGGCTATATCAGCCCGCCCTTCGGCTATACGCTGTTCTACATCAAAAGCACGCTTCCGCCGAATATCGGGATGGGCACAGTCTATCGCGGCATCCTGCCGTTCTTCGCGCTGCAATTCATCGGGCTGCTGATCTGCACGGCTTTCCCCGGCCTGATGACCTGGTTGCCCAGCCTGATGGGCGGGTAAGGCCACGGACCGCGCGGGTCAGTCCCCCCCCGCGCGGTCCGATCTTTGCGCAGGTTCAGGCCCAGACCCAGGGTCTCGTGAATTCGCCCAGCTTCTGCGCAACAGCGGCCTCGTCGATGTTCTCGCCGCGCGCAATTCTCGCGACCAGGCCCAGCTTCTTGTCCTCGACGACTTCGGCAACGCTTGCACCGGTGCCTGCCAGCGCCTCGTCATAGACGCGCTTGATCGCCATTCGGCGCAGGTCGGGCTTGAAGATCTTGCCAACCGCCGTCTTCGGCAATTCGTCCAGAACTTCCAGATATTTCGGGACTGCCGCGCGTTCGTGGATATTGGCGCGGGCATGTTCCATCAATTCATCATTCGTAATCGCCGCATCGGCGACCAGTTCGACATAGGCGCAGGGCAGTTCGCCCGCCCTCGCATCTGGCTGACCGATGGCGCCGACGAAGGACACGGCGGGATGAGACAACAGCGCATCCTCGATCTCGGCCGGGTCGATATTGTGACCGCCGCGGATGATCAGGTCCTTGGCGCGGCCCGTGATCCACAAGTAACCGTCGGCATCCAACCGACCCAGATCGCCGGTGCGAAGAAAACGATCCTCGGCGAACAGGTCATGGTTCTTGTCAGCTTCGGTATAGGTAGAGCCTTCGAACACCCCGGGGTTGGCCACGCAGATCTCGCCAACTTCGTCCGTGCCGCATTCCGAAAACCCGTCGGGGGTTTTTCGAAGAATACGGACATGGGTATAGGGCAGCGGAATCCCGACAGAGCCCACCTTCTTCATTCCGTCGACGGGGTTGCAGGACACCAGGCACGTCGCCTCGGTCAGACCGTATCCTTCGGCGATCTCGACACCGGTCGCCGCCTTGAAGCGGTTGTAAAGTTCGACCGGCAGCGGGGCAGAGCCGGAAATCGCCGTCCGCAGCGAGGAGACATCCGCATCGACTGGGCGCTGCATCAATGCCGAAATCGCCGTCGGGACGGTAATCAGGAAGGTAACCTGCCAGCGCTCGATCAGCTTCCAGAAATTGTCGAACACGCCATCACCCCGGTAACCGGCGGGCGTCGGCATGACCATATGCGCCCCCGATGCGATACAGCTCATCAGGATGGGATAGGCGGCAAAGACGTGGAACAGCGGCAGGGGGCAAAGCAGGACATCGTTTTCATCGAACAGCAGCGTGCCGCCCAGAAAGCCGTTATAGATCATGCCGGAATATTTATGCTGCGCGACCTTCGGCAGCCCCGTCGTTCCGCCGGTGTGGAAATAGGCCGCGACACGGTCGGTCTTCGGATCGTCGAAATCCAGCCGATTGTGGTTTTCTGCCGAGGTCGCCGCCTCGAAATTGTGGATCTTGGCGTGATGCTTGGCCGCAACCTTGGGCCGAACCAGCGGCACGATGAATTTCTTCACTCCGGTAAGGTGCCGGTTCAGGTCGATCTCGATCACGTGCTGAACATTGGGTGCGGCTGCAACGGCAGCGGCAGCTTTCTGCGCGACATCGCTTTTGGGGAAGGATTTCAGCGTCACCAGCACCTTTGCATTCGTGCTGCGCAGGATGCCGGCGATATGTTCGGCTTCAAGAAGCGGGTTGATCGGATTGACGATCCCGGCCGTCGCGCCCGCCAGCAGCACCACCGGCACCTCGATGGAATTGGGCAGAAGATAGGCAACGGTATCGGTCGGCCCCACCCCAAGCTTGCGAAACAGGTTTGCCGTTTCCGTCACCCGCGCCAGCAGATCGCTCCAGCTGAGGGTCTTGGCGTGATCGTTTGGCCCCGACAGCAACTGGAAGGATACCGCCGGAAGCTCGGGGAAGCGTCTGGCCGTGTTGCTGAGAAATTCGTAAATGGTCCGGGCGTTGTCGCGGGCCTCATACGGCATCTGCTGCTCGACCGCGTCGCGATCGGCAATGCTGCCGAAACGGCTAGTCTTGTTCATATTCCCCCCAAATTTCTTCGATCCGGTCGGACCGTGTCATTTGCAAAGACAATGGGGCAGAATCGAAGCACGGGGCAAGCCCGGCGGCCGCCCCGTGTCACGAGGACGCTGCGTCAATGACGCAGCGTCGAAAACTTGCCGCCGCTTATTGCGGAATGCGCAGGCTTTGACCCGGATAGATCTTGTCGGGGTCAGACAGAATCGGCTGGTTTGCCTTGAAAATGTCGTTATAGCGGTTCGCATCGCCAAGATACTGCTTGGCGATCGCCGAAAGCGTCTCGCCCGACTTGACGGTGTGGAAGACCGGCTCTTCAGATGCCGGGGCGGCGGAACCCGATGACGATGCGCGACCCGGCGCCTTCGGAACATCGGCCTCGACGCGCGCAATGCCCTTGATGTTGCCGACAGCGAGGATCAGCTTTTCCATCGTCTCACGGTCGGCGCCCTTGGATTCGACTTTCACAACGTCGCCCTTCAGCGTCAGGTGAACATCATCCGAGTCGAGCCCAAGCGCCTTGACCTCGGCGGTCAGCGCCTTCACCTTGCGGTCGGTTTCGGCCTTTTCGGCCGCTTTGTCGTCGGCGGGCGCTTCGGCCGCCTTGGCCTCGCCCAATACCGATTTACCTGAATCCTTGACGAAATCCCAGAATGCCATCGGCGTTTCCTTTCAATTGCTTCGCGCCACAACGCACATCCCGGCATGCGGTTCCCCGACTGGCATCGGCGCGCGGTATGCGCTACCGCTGGCGGCGAAAATCACGCCCTGAGGGTCCAACATGTTCACTGTTACCGTTCTTGCCGCCCCCAAGCGCGCCGACCTGACGCAAGAGCGCGTCGATGCCTTGCGCGACCTGCTGGGCGGTCAGCAGACAATCGTTCTGGCCGACGGGATCGCCGCCGAATTTCCCACCGACGCCCTGCCCGATGACGCCGATGCCATAGCCGAAGACACGCGGATGGCGGGATTCGATCTGGTCATCCAGCCCACCCAAGGCCGTCGCAAGTCCGTGCTTTTGGCAGACATGGACTCGACCATGATCCAGCAGGAGTGCATCGACGAACTCGCCGCGGAAGCCGGCGTCGGTGCGCGCGTCGCCGACATCACTGCCCGCGCCATGAACGGAGAGCTGAACTTCCACGAAGCGCTGATCGAGCGGGTGGGCCTTCTGGCCGGGCTGGACGAGCGCGTGATCCAGAAGGTCCTTGACGAACGCATCACCCTTGCCCCGGGCGGACGGGAACTGATCGCGACCATGCGCGAACAGGGGGCCTATACGGCGCTTGTTTCGGGCGGGTTCACGGCCTTTACCAGCCGCATCGCTGAAACATTGGGGTTTGACGAACACCGTGCCAACACGCTGCTGGCGGATCAGGGCGTGCTGACCGGCCATGTCGGCCTGCCCGTCCTTGGCAGCGCCGCCAAGGTCGACGCGCTGGAGGAGATCACGACCGCGCGCGGGCTGACGGTGCAGGATGCCATCGTGGTCGGTGACGGCGCGAATGATCTGGGCATGATAAAACTTGCCGGGACCGGCGTCGCGATGCATGCAAAGCCGCTTGTCGCAGCGCAGGCAAAGGTGCGCATCGACCATGCAGACCTGACCGCACTTCTGTATATTCAGGGTTACGGGCGCGACGAATTCGCAACGCTCTGATTGGCAGATGTGGCACATTCGCGCCGAACCGCATAAATATCACCCGCAACCCTCGCAAATTGGTGCAGGCCGGTCTATGTAAGCGGCGCATCTCTATGTTTCGGACCCTGTTCCTTTCGGCTCAGCTTTCGATCTTCAGCTTTGCCGGGCCGCTACGTTGTGTGAGCGGCATGAATAAAGGAACGACAAAATGGCTAACGGTACCGTGAAATGGTTCAACGCCACCAAGGGTTACGGCTTTATCGCACCGGAATCCGGATCCAAGGACGTTTTCGTCCACATCTCGGCGGTCGAGCGCGCCGGTCTGACCGGTCTGAACGACGGTCAGGCTGTGACCTTCGACGTTGAAAAAGATCGCAACGGTCGCGAATCGGCCAGCAATCTGCAACTCGCCTGAGATTGACGGATCGGCGGGGCCGGCGATGCCTGTTCCGCCTTTTTCCCGGCCTGGATGCCGGGATATGAAAAAGGGCGCCCCGCCGGGCGCCCTTTCCAATTGAACACGCTCAAAGGCGATCAGTCCTTCGCGCGCTCGACATAGCTGTTGTCGGTCGTGTTGATGACGATCCGGGTGCCGACGCCGATATGGGGCGGCACCATCACGCGCAGACCGTTATCCACCTGCGCCGGCTTATAGGATGACGACGCCGTCTGGCCTTTCACGACCGGCTCGGTTTCGGTCACTTCGACGGTGATCTTCTGCGGCAATTCCAGCGCGATCGGAACGCCGTTGAAGACCTGCAGGAAAACCCGCATGCCTTCCTGCAGATATACGGCCTGGTCGCCGATCACGTCTTCCGGGGCCGTGACCTGCTCATAGCTCTCCGGCTCCATGAAATGATAGCCTTCGCCGTCATTATACAGATAGTCATAGCTGCGCTCGTCGACATGGGCCTTTTCGACCTGATCGGTGGTCTTCCAGCGTTCGGTCGTCTTCACCCCGTCCGAAATGCGGCGCATATCAACGCTGGTGGTGGGGGTGCCCTTGCCGGGGTGGAAGTTTTCGGCCTTCAGAACGACGTAAAGGCGCTCGTCCATCTCGACCACATTGCCTTTGCGCAGGCTGGAGGCGATGACTTTCATCTGGGGTTTCCTTGCGAATTGTCCGGGTGGCGCGTAAGCGCATTGCCTGCGTCCCTACCCCATGAAACGCCGCATTGCCAGAGAAACCATGAGCGATTCCCAATGGTGGCAGCCCCACCGACATGCAGACCGTCGCCCCGCCCTGTTGGCCAGAAACCGCATTCAACGCGCCATCCGTGACTGGCTGGATGCCAATGCCTTCATCGAAGTCGATCCCGCCGCGCTGGCAATCAGCCCCGGCAACGAAACCCACCTGCACGGCTTTGCGACCGGTATGATCGGCAATGACGGGGTTGCCCGGCAGATGTATCTGCATACCTCGCCCGAGTTCGCGATGAAAAAGCTGCTGGCAGCGGGAGAGACGCGCATTGCTGCCTTTTCCCATGTCTGGCGCAACCGCGAACGCGGGCCGCTGCATCACCCGGAATTCACCATGCTGGAATGGTATCGCGCCGGGCAGGACTACACGGTTCTGATGGATGATTGCGCCGATTTCATGATGCTTGCAGCAAAGGCTGCCGGGGCGAATGAATTCCGCTTTCGCGATGCCGTCTGCGATCCCTATGCCAGTCCCGAAAACATCAGCGTGGCCTCGGCCTTTGCCGAACATGCGGGGATCGACCTGCTGGCGACGATTGCACCGGACGGCACGACCGACCGCGACGGATTGGCCGCCGGCTTGGGCAAGGCGGGCATCGCCTATGGCGCCGACGATACCTGGTCGGACATGTTTTCCCGCGCCCTGGCTGAACGGGTCGAACCCCATCTGGGTCACGGCGCGCCCACGATCCTGGACCGCTATCCCGTCCCCGAGGCGGCGCTGGCGCGACGCAGCCCGGACGGTCCACGCGTCTCCGAAAGGTTCGAGCTTTATGCCTGCGGTGTCGAACTGGCGAACGGCTTCGGTGAATTGACCGATCCGGTCGAACAGCGCGCCCGCTTTCAGGCCGATATGGCCGAGAAGGCACGGATTTACGGCGAAGCCTATCCCCTTGACGAGGATCTGCTGCAGGCCCTTCCACTGATGCCACCGACTTCCGGGATTGCGCTTGGCTTTGACCGGCTGGTCATGCTGGCAACCGCTGCCCCGTCGATCGAGGCAGTGATGTGGGCGCCCGTCCCTGATCCGACCTAGGGCGCCAGTCGCCCGACGATCTCGGCCGCCGTGCCCTGCCGTGCGTTTGCGCAACCGGTCCCGGCCCAGAAGGGGCCATAGCCGTTTTCCCCCGCAGCGGACGCGACCGCATGCAATGCCTTCAGCGCTGAATAGGGCAGCGGATAATCTGGCGCGGCGCTGCCATCGCGGCTAGAGATCACGTTTTCGACCCCGCGCGCGGGCCGACCAGATATGGCCCGCGTCATTCGCGTGCGACCGCTGGCCAAAGCAGCGCGATGGGCGGGCGATGTCCCGGCCTCATCGGCGACCAGAAAGGCCGTGCCGCATTGAGCGGCGACCGCGCCTGCGGCCAGCACTGTCCGAACATCCTCGCGCGTCATGATCCCGCCCGCAGCAATCAGGGGCAGGCCGATATCCTTCAGCGCCGCCAGCAGGTCGAGCGTTTCCAACCGCTCATCCTGCGCGTCCGTATCCGTCACGCCGCGGTGCCCGCCTGCCTGCCAGCCCTGCGCAACAATCCCGTCCAGCCCCGCCGCCCTGGCCTTTTCGGCATCGGCCCTGCACGTCGCCGATCCCAGCAGGATTGCACCACTGTCGCGCAGCGCGGCAATCTGATCGTCGGGCGGCAGGCCAAAGTGAAAGCTGACAACACCAGGTTTTTCTGCCAACAACATCGCCAGCATGTCCGGGTCGTCCGCGAAGGGACGATAACCATCGCTGAGGGCTTCGGGCCGGTCCGCGCCGAAACGGGCGAAATCGGGTGCAAGACCGTCCAGCCACGCCTGTTCTTTCGCCGCATCGCGGCGTGGCGGGCGGTGGCAGAACACATTGACGTTGAAGCGCTGGCCCGTCAGCGCGCGCACCTGCCGGATATCCTTGCCAGCCCGTTCGGCATCCTGCGCCGCAACCCCGAGCGAGCCGAGGCCACCGGCATTCGCGACCGCCGCCGCCAAAGCCGGCGTTGTCACGCCCGCCATAGGCGCCTGAATGATTGGCACATGCATTCCGATCCGGTCCAACAACATGGCGAACTCCTTTCCTTTTCGCTATTTACAACCCTCGCGCCGCGCAGGATCAAGCGCGCATGTTCGAACTGTCCCTTGACCTGGTCATCATGCTTATCGGTGCCGCCTTCGTGGCGGGCTTTGTCGATGCCATTGCCGGTGGCGGCGGGCTTATTACCGTACCGGTGCTGATGCTGGCCGGCCTGCCGCCGGCGCAGGCCCTGGCGACCAACAAGGTGCAGGGCGTGTTTGGCGCGGCGACTGCTGCAATCAGTTATGCTGCTGCAGGCCATGTGGACCCGCGTCGCCAGATCGGCGCGGCATCGGTGGCTTTTGTGGCAGGACTGGCGGGCGCGTTCTGCGTGACCCTGATCCCGACGCAGGCGCTGCGTTATGCCCTGCCGGTCATCCTGATTGCCATCGCCGCCTTTTTCGCGCTGAAACCGGGGCTGAGCGATGCAGATCGCGCCGCACGGATCTCGCCCCTGGTGTTCACGGCCTTTGTTGTGCCCGTGATCGGCTTTTACGACGGACTGGTTGGCCCAGGCACCGGGGCCTTCTTCATGCTCAGTTTCGTCATGCTGGCAGGTTATGGCATCCTGAAAGCCACAGCGCATACAAAACTGTTGAATCTGGCATCAAACCTGGGTGGCTTGGTGGCCTTTGCGCTGGTTGGAAAGCCGCTATGGCTGACGGGGCTCGCCATGGGTGCGGCGCAGGTTGCCGGGGCGTGGGTCGGTTCACGTCTGGCAATGCGGATTGGTGCGCGGCTGATCAAGCCGTTGCTGGTCACCACATCGACTGGCCTTGCGCTGAAGCTGATCTATGACCTGATGTGATCTTTTCCTGCGACCGTTAACCGAAATTTAACCAAGCCTCGCCCAACTTCAATCTGTGGTTGAATTGGGGTGATCATGCTTCCTAAGATTTTTGTCATCGGCTTCAACAAGTGCGGGACGACCAGTCTGCACAAGATGTTTCGCCGCGCGGGCCTGATTTCATCGCACTACCGACATCATCACGCGGATGGAAAGAGTGTCATCCTTGGCGAAAAAATCGCGCAGAACGCGGCGGCGGGACTGCCCCTTTTGTCCGGGATCGGTGATGCGACAGCTTATTCCGACATGGATATGTGCGACAAGCGCGACTATCTTTCGGGCATCGGTCATTTCCGGCTGCTGGATCGTCAGTATCCGGGCAGCCGCTTCATCCTGAACACGCGCGATCCCTATAACTGGCTGACCTCGCGTTGCCGGCACTTCAATGGCGGCTATTTGCGCAGGGCAATGGTGCAGGCCGGGATCAGCGACATCCGCGCAATGCGCGATATCTGGCTGCATGACTGGCACGCCCACCACGCTGCCCTTCAGGTCCATTTCGCGACCCGCAAGGACCAGTTCCTCATCTTCGATATCGAAACGGACAGCCCGCGCAAGCTTTGCGACTTCCTGCCGGAATACGGGCTGAAGCCCGGCCAGTGGCGTCACCACAACCGGACCCCGGAAGACTATCCGCAGCCAGAGGCAGCGCCCGTGCCCTAGATTGGCAATCCGCCGTCTTCCTTGGCGGATTTCAGCACAATTTCAGAACGCACCTGCGTGACCTGGCTGTGTTGCAGCAAACGGTCATGAATGAAGTCCGCCAGGGCATCCAGATCGCGGACCTGCAGTTCCAGCACATAGTCCGCATCGCCGGACACGGAATGGGCCGCCCTGACCTCTGGCTGGGCAGCGGCAAAGCTGGCGAAGTCCTTGTCGCCGACGGCCCCATGACTGCGCAGGTTGACCCGCGCGAAGGCGCGAATACCAAAGCCCAACGCCCGACCATCCAGCCGCGCGGTATAACCGCGGATCGCGCCCGATTTTTCCAGCGCGGCCCGCCTGCGCGAACATTGCGACGGCGACAGGTGCACGATCTCGGACAGCTGCGCATTTGTCAGCGCCCCGTCACGCTGCAATGCGGCAAGAATCGCGCGATCAAAGCTGTCATGCGTGTTATCATTCATATTATCACCAATCATGCACAAATCATGCGAACAATGGTTGAAAAGCTGTCATTATGCAAACCTCGTGAGGGGCGCTTGCGGCATGATGATCCAAGCCGAATAGGAGGATGACATGGGCCCTTTCCCGCATAATGCCCCGAAAGCCGAAATCAGCGACGCGAACCCCGCCGGCACGGACGGTTTCGAATTTGTCGAATTTGCGCATCCGAACCCGGATGAACTTGACCAGCTTTTCCGCAAGATGGGCTTCACGCCGGTTGCAAAGCATAAGACCAGGAATGTCACGCTGTATCGTCAGGGTGGCATCAACTATGTGCTGAATGCCGAACCCGACAGTCATGCCAGCCAGTTCATCACCGATCACGGCCCCTGCGCCCCCGCAATGGGGTGGCGTGTGGTCGATGCCCAGCATGCGCTGAAACGCGCGGTCGATCTGGGTGCCGAGGAATATACCGGCCCCGGCAAGGTGCTGGATTTCCCCGCCGTGAAGGGGATCGGCGGCAGCCTTCTGTATTTCATCGACAAGTATGACGAAACCGGCAGCGCCTGGGAGGCCGAATATGACTGGCTGGGCGAGGCAGACCCGCGCCCCGAAGGCGTCGGCTTCTACTACATCGACCACCTGACCCATAACGTCGTGCGCGGCAACATGGACACCTGGTACAAGTTCTATAACCAGACCTTCAATTTCCGCGAAATCCGGTATTTCGACATCAAGGGCAAGCAGACCGGGCTGTTTTCCCGCGCCCTGACCTCGCCCGATGGCAAGATCCGCATCCCGATCAATGAATCGGCCGATGAACACAGCCAGATCGAGGAATATCTGAACGAATACAATGGCGAAGGCATCCAGCATATCGCTGTTGCGTCCGAGGATATCTATGCCTCGACCGATGCGATTGCCGCCAAGGGGCTGGAATTCATGCCCGGCCCGCCGGATGTCTATTATGAAATGTCCCGCAAGCGCGTCACCGACCATCAAGAGCCGCTGGAGAAGATGAAGAAGCACGGCATCCTGATCGACGGCGAAGGCGTGGTCGATGGTGGCACGACGCGGATCCTGTTGCAGATCTTCTCGAAAACCGTGATCGGGCCGATCTTCTTCGAATTCATCCAGCGCAAGGGCGATGACGGCTTTGGCGAGGGCAATTTCCGCGCCCTGTTCGAATCGATCGAGGAAGACCAGATGCGTCGCGGCGTGCTGAAGCCCGAAGACGCTGCATGAGTTGGCGCGATATCTCGACCGCGCCGGACCCCGGCACGGTCGTCTGCACGATTGATGAGGTCGAGGGCGTTCGCGCCTTCGACCTTTCCGGTTTTCCGCTGCTGATCATCCGTGATGCGGCAGGCCTGCGTGGCTTTGTGAACCTGTGTCCGCATCAGTATCTGCCACTGGATTACCGCAGCGCAAATATCCTGTCGGCAGATGGGACCCGGATCATCTGTTCGTCACACCAGGCGCAGTTCGACGCGCAAAGCGGTGACATCTGCAACGGCCCCGCATCTTGTGGTCTCGATCCGGTTCCGCTGCGTCAGGATGGCAGCAATATCACGATTGGCGATCGGTGATTCCAGCCCCGGAGGACACGCAGAAGGCGGCCGGGGCCAAGCATGGTTGGCTATGCAGGCCCGCTACCCGCTCACGCTGCTGTGACCGCCATAATCCTGCTAGTCTGTCAAGCCCTAGATAGTTCGCCAAACCGTCATACAAAATATTGACAGAGAAGGCCGATTCGACACAAGATGGTCAGGCTCTGGCAACGCAGGAATCAGTCTTTAAGCGGGACAGAAAGGGGCGCGGAAGCCCTTCAGAATGCCCGCGGGGGCCAAGATCAGAGCATCAACAAACCATGGTGGCGGGGCCATGGGCACGCCAGCCGGAAAAGTGCGTTTTCTGGGCGGCGGGCTTCACCCCCGCACCGAACACAAGGATGGGGACAAATGAGCATCACCGTTTACAGCAAGCCGGCTTGCGTCCAGTGCACCGCCACCACCCGTGCGCTGCAAGCGCGCGGCATCGAATTCGACGTGGTCGACCTGACACAGGACGAAACCGCCTATGCGCATGTCTCGGGTCTGGGTTATCGTCAGGCTCCGGTCGTGATTGCCGGCGATTCGCACTGGTCGGGCTTTCGCCCGGACCTGATCGGTCAGCTTTCCTGATCACGGGCGGTCATTCGCATTGGCTTCGGGAACATGTCGCAGCTCGTCTATTTTTCTTCCCGCTCGGGCAATACGGCGAAATTCGTCGCCCGACTGGGGTTGGATGCGCTGCGCATACCGATTGATGCCGATCAGCCAATGCCGCAACCCGATCAGCCTTATGTGCTGATCACGCCCAGCTATTCGGACGGCCAAGGGCGCGGTGCCGTGCACCCCCAGGTCGTCCGCTTCCTGAACGACCCCGCCCGACGGGCGCTGATCCGCGGTGTGATCGCCAGCGGAAATCGCAATTTCGGACAGTATTACGCGCTTGCCGGCCGCCGCGTCGCCGACAAGCTGAACGTGCCCCTGCTCTATCGGTTCGAGTTGGCCGGCAATGACGAAGACATCGCCCTGGTGACCCAAGGGCTTCACCGATTCTGGAGAGAGACATGCTTGATGACCGCCTGAACCGTCCCGCGCCCGAGGCGAAGGACTATCACGCGCTGAACGCGATGCTGAACCTGTATGATGATGCAGGCCAGATCCAGTTCGACGCAGACAAGAAGGCGGCGCGGCAATATTTTTTGCAGCATGTGAACCAGAACACGGTTTTCTTCCACAGCCTTGATGAAAAGCTGGGCTATCTGGTCGACGAAGGCTATTACGACGCCGCCGTGCTGGACCAGTATTCCAAGAATTTCCAGCGCAGGATCTGGGATGCGGCCTTCGCGCTGAAGTTCCGCTTTCCGACCTTCCTGGGCGCGTTCAAATATTACACCTCCTACACGCTGAAAACCTGGGACGGCGAGCGTTTTCTGGAGCGGTATGAGGATCGCGTGGTCATGGTCGCGCTGACGCTGGCGCGCGGTGACGAAGATCTGGCCATGCGCCTGATGGAAGAAATCATCGAGGGCCGTTTCCAGCCCGCGACGCCGACCTTCCTGAATGCCGGCAAACGCGCGCGGGGCGAATTCGTGTCCTGCTTCCTGCTGCGCATCGAAGACAACATGGAATCGATCGGGCGCGGCATCAATTCGGCCTTGCAACTCAGCAAGCGCGGCGGTGGCGTGGCCCTGATGCTGACCAACATTCGCGAACACGGCGCACCGATCAAACAGATCGCCAACCAGTCCTCGGGCGTGATCCCGGTGATGAAACTGCTGGAAGACAGCTTCTCCTATGCCAACCAGCTGGGTGCGCGGCAGGGCGCGGGCGCGGTCTACCTGAACGCGCATCACCCTGATATCCTTCGCTTCCTTGATACCAAGCGCGAAAATGCGGACGAAAAGATCCGCATCAAGACTCTGTCGCTTGGCGTCGTGATCCCCGACATCACTTTCGAACTGGCGAAGAAGAACGAGGATATGTACCTGTTCTCGCCCCATGACGTGCAGAAGGTTTATGGCGTCCCCTTCTCGGATATTTCCGTGACCGAGAAGTATCACGAAATGGTCGACAACCCGAAAATCCGCAAGAAGAAGATCAATGCCCGCGCGTTCTTCCAGACCATCGCGGAAATCCAGTTCGAATCCGGTTATCCCTATATCATGTTCGAAGACACGGTGAACGCCGCGAACCCGATTGCAGGTCGCATCGCCATGTCGAACCTGTGCAGCGAAATCCTGCAGGTGAACACTGCGTCGGAATTCAACGACGACTTGTCCTATGCCGAAATGGGCACGGATATTTCGTGCAATCTCGGCTCGCTGAACATTGCCAAGGCGATGGACAGCGGCGATCTGGCCGCGACCGTCGGCACTGCCATCCGGGCGCTGAATGCGGTGTCTGAAATGTCGGCCATCGACTCGGTCCCGTCGATCCGCAAGGGCAATGACGAGGGCCACGCCATCGGGCTGGGCCAGATGAACCTGCACGGCTATCTGGCGCGCGAGCGGATCCATTACGGATCGCCCGAAGGGATCGACTTCACCAATATCTACTTCGCCACGGTGCTGTATCACGCGCTGCGCGCCTCGAACGCATTGGCGAAAGAGCGTGGGCGCAGCTTTGTGGGCTTCGAGCAGTCGAAATATGCCGATGGCACCTTCTTCGACAAGTATGTGGACCGCGACTGGCTGCCGGAAACCGAACGCGTGACCGAACTGTTCTCAGATGCCGGCATCCCCGTCCCCACGCGCGCAGAATGGGCCGCCCTGCGCGACGCGGTGATGACTGACGGTCTGTATAACCGCAACCTTCAGGCGGTGCCGCCGACCGGCTCGATCAGCTATATCAACTATGCCACCTCCTCGATCCACCCGATCACGGCGAAGATCGAGGTCCGCAAGGAAGGCAAGATCGGCCGCGTCTACTACCCCGCGCCCTACATGACCAACGACAACCTGGAATTCTATCGCGACGCGTACGAGATCGGCCCCGAAGCCATCATCGACACCTATGCCGCCGCGACCCAGCATGTCGATCAGGGCCTGTCGCTGACGCTGTTCTTCCCGGCCGACGCCACCACGCGCGACATCAACAAGGCCCAGATCTATGCCTGGAAGAAGGGCATCAAGACCATCTATTACATCCGCCTGCGCCAGAACGCCCTTGAAGGGACCGAGGTTCAAGGCTGCGTTTCCTGCACGCTGTGAGGGGCAAGAATATGAAAGATTCCGTCAGAACCGCCCGCGCGGTCCCTGCCGCCGTCAACTGGAACCGCCTTCAGGACGACAAGGATCTGGAGATCTGGAACCGTCTGACCGCCAATTTCTGGCTGCCAGAGAAGGTGCCGCTGTCCAATGACATTCAAAGCTGGTCGCAGCTGAAACCGGCCGAACAGACGCTGACCATCCGCGTCTTTACCGGGCTGACGCTGCTGGACACGATCCAGAACACCATCGGCGCGCCTGCGCTGCTGCCAGACGCGATCACGCCTCATGAAGAGGCCGTTCTGACCAATATCGCGTTCATGGAAGCTGTCCACGCACGCAGCTATTCCAGTGTCTTTTCGACGCTGTGCCAGACCTCGGAAGTGGACGAGGCCTTCCGTTGGTCGTCCGAGAACGAGCAGCTTCAGGCCAAGTCGCGCTTGATCGTGGATGAATATGATGCGGCCAGCCACCCGCTGAAAAAGAAGATCGCCAGCGTCTTCCTGGAAAGCTTCCTGTTCTATTCGGGCTTCTACCTGCCGATGCACTGGTCATCGCGCGCGCGCCTGACCAATACCGCCGACCTGATCCGCCTGATTATCCGGGATGAAGCAATACACGGCTATTACATCGGCTATAAATTCCAGCGCGCACTGGAAAAAGCCAGCGAGTCAGAGCGGGCAGAGCTGAAGGATTTCGCATTCTCTCTCCTCTTTGATCTCTACGACATTGAAACCAAATATACCGAAACCCTTTACGATCCGGTTAACCTGACCGAGGACGTGAAGACCTTCCTGCACTACAACGCCAACAAGGCACTGCAGAACCTGGGATACGAGGCCCTGTTCCCGCCCGAGGCCTGCAAGGTTTCGCCCGCGATCCTGGCCGCGCTGTCGCCGAATTCAGACGAAAATCATGACTTCTTCTCGGGCTCCGGCTCCAGCTACGTGATCGGCAAGGCCGTCGCGACCGAGGATGAAGACTGGGATTTCTGATCCCGGCAGATCACGCCCTGATGGTTGCGCCCCGGCGCAGCCTTTCTTTTTGGAGTAAGACGAGCGTACGGATCTGGACTATCTTGTCGCCACGCTGCGGCAGGCACTGGCCGATGCAAGACATATTGCCGCGCAGCACGACGCAGGATGATATTTACGGCCGTCTTCAGTTCCGTCTGCGCGGCATGCGACTAATGCAATGCCGATATGCGATGGGAACCCTGTTTCAAATCCGACATGGATCAGACGGTAATCCCGGATCGCGCGATTGGCAGATATAGGTTATCTCACTGTTTTTACTAACACTCTCGGCCCTGGCCCATCCGAAAATCACCGCCGATGACCTTTGCGTGGTCGCATTGCTGCAACGCAGCAGCGACCCGCAGCCGCCAGGCCTTTGAACGCAGGGAAACGGAACAATAACTCTGGCTCACACGACGAAACTCTCTGTTGGAGATTTACCATGAAACTCATTCTTTCCACCGTCGCTGCAAGCGTTCTGGCCACCACTGCCTTTGCGGGCGGCTATACGACCCCTGTCGAGCCAGCCGCGCCAGTTGTCGTCGAGCCGGTCGTAGCAGTTGATCCTTCGGACTGGACCGGCTTCTACGCTGGTGCGCAATACGGCACCGGCTCGTTCGAGCTGAACGACACCGCGGGTCTTGATTCCGACCAGGACGCCTACGGTCTGCATGGCGGCTATTTGCACGACTTCGGCAAGTTCGTGCTGGGTGGCGAACTTGATTACAACAAGCTCGACATCGACGATATTGAAGATGATGGCGACCTGACGCGGCTGCGTGCCCGCGCGGGTTATGATATGGGCCGCTTCCTGCCTTACGTCACCCTTGGCGTCGCCAAATTGTCAGCCGACACTGGCAGCTACGACATTTCCGAAACCGACGTGACCTATGGTATCGGAGGCGACTTCAAGGTCACCGACGCCTTCACCGTCGGCGCAGAATATTCGAAGCAGGACTTCAGCGATATCGACGATGTCGATGGGCTGGATCTGGACACTGATCTGGTGCAGGTCCGGGCGGCCTATCACTTCTGATCCGAAAAAAGACGCCGGAAACGGGAAAAGCAGCCATTCGTGGCTGCTTTTTCACGTCCATGCCTGATCCAGTGCCTCGCGCTCCCATTCCTGCGTGAACGCCTCGGCCGAACGTTCGCGCGCCCGCCGCGCCTCTTTCTCGGCTGCGACCCGGTCGCCGAAGCGCGCGACCGCGGCAAGACAGTCCTGCAAGGTCTCCTGAACCTCCAGAATACCTGCGCCGTCGCGTGCAATAGGTGCAAAAAACACGGAATACACCTTCACCACATCCAAGGGCGCGCCGAAGACCAGGTTACAGGTGACCTCGTCCTTGCTGTCGCGCCTTTGGTGCAGCAATTCAAGCACGCGGGTTCCGGCGCGCAGGACCTCGATCGCGGTGCCGGGATCATTGATGCCGGGCGACAGCGCCTTGCTTGCCACCTCGCTGAGGACGGTCATGCCATAAGTCAGATCCTGGTCAAAGCTGCGCGACTCGCCCAGGGAAAACGCGCGGCGCAGGGCGTTAATCTCATCCTCGGCAACCGGCCCGGTCAGGCGCAGCAATGCCTCGTTCTGATGGACGTATTTGCCGGGCATGCGCAGGATTTCAACCTTGATGCCGCAGCGCTTGGCGATCGCTTGCAGGTCCTCGATATCGATATAACGAACATAGCCGGCCTCCTCGGATGCCACCATTGGCAGGCCGTCAGGCAGGGCGTCCTTTTGCGGGATAGCGCCAAGTGCAGGACGGTCACGGTATTTGCGCGCAGATGGTTTCGCCGCCTCCTCGATCCGGGTGATGATATCGCTCATCCTGCCGAATTCGTTCAGATGATTGACCCAGCGGATCAGCGCCCAGGCAATCAGGACGATATCGCCAAGCGTTGCCACGAACAGCAGGATGCGCGCCTTGTCCGGGTAAAACCCTGCCGACAGGCCGATGATACCCACGATGGAAAACAGGAATGAGCCGATGAAGATCGACACGGCTGTCTGTGCGGTGTGATCTTCTTCCAGCAGCCGCGTGGCGCGGGGCGTCGCGTTCGACGTGGCAGAGCCGTAAGCACCGACGATGATCGACATCGAAAATGTGGTGACTGCCAGCATCGACGACGCAATGATGTTCAGAAGCGATCCGACCGACCCTGACGCAAGGTCAATCTTGGGGATATAGGGCAGCCACGGACCCACAAAGGGTGCAAGTGCCGCCAGCACGACCCCTGCCAGACTGTAAAGGATGACCCGCACCCACATCTTGCGCAACTGCTCGCGCAGACGCATCGCCCATCCTGTATCCAGCCAGTTTGTCATGGCCCGCCCATATGTCGCCAAAGTCCCGCCTTTGTTCGCGGCAAATGCCCGCCATTGCAACCCTGCCCGCCCGGCCGCCCACTTGCGCCGCAGCCGCAGATTTGCGTTAAGTCGCAACAACGACAGGATGGATCATGCAATACACCCTTGGCCTTGCCACAATGGACAACAGCGCAGCCGCGCTTTTCGGGGACGGCCAATTGATCGCGGCGGTCGAACAGGAACGGCTGAGCCGCGTCAAGAATGACGGCAGTTTCCCGCATCTGGCCATCGACGAGGTGCTGGACATCGCCGGGATCACACTGGCCGATGTGGAGGTGATAGCGGTTTATTGGCAGCCGTGGCGTGTGGGTACACGTATGGCCGGCAGTCTGCGCAAGGCTGCGGCAAGCGGCTCGGCACGCAGCGCCATAGCCGCCCGTGTCCGCGACATGTTCGCGCCCGAGGACAAGAACGAAGGGCCGCGCGATGGGTCTTGGGGCGATCTGTTCCGGCTGAAGCGTATCCTGACGGCCAGACATGGCCCGACGCAGGCGAAGCTGCGCTATATCGACCACCATCTGTCGCATCAGCTTTATGCAGAAACGATGCGTGACTGGCCCGATTGCGTCTCGCTGTCCTATGACGGTGGCGGGGAAGCGCATTCCACCGTTCTGACCGTCCTGACTGGCGGTCAACGCAAGGTGCTGTCGCAGCACCGCTGGCCGAACTCGCTTGGCCATTACTATTCCACCTTCACCGGCTTTCTTGGCTTCAAGATGCTGGAAGGCGAATACAAGATGATGGGGCTGGCACCCTACGGACAGCCGGTCTGGCGCGATGCGATCCTTGACGAAATCCTTCTGTTGCAGCCGGATGGCCGCTATCAGCTGAACATCCGGATCTGCGATTACCACGCCGCGCTGCGCGGGCAATTCGACCCCCGGCTGGAGGCGCTTTTCGGGCCGCGCCGCGCGCCCGACGAAACCCCGACCGAGGCGCATGTCAATCTGGCCGCCAGTGTGCAGGCCGCATACGAGGCAGCGCTTGCCCATGTGCTGGCCCCGGCGCGCGAAGCCTATCCTGAAATGCGCAAGCTGGTCTTGTCGGGGGGCTGCGCGCTGAATGTGACGGCGAACGGGCAGCTTCTTAAATCTGGCTTGTTCGACGAAATCATCATCCCACCCGCGCCGCATGATGCCGGTTGCGCCATCGGCGCGGCGCTGGCGGCGCTGACGGTGCCAGCGGACCGGGCCAGCATTCGCAGCCCCTATCTGGGCCGCGATTACAGCGCAGACCAGATCGCCGACGCGTTGGCCTTGCGCTGCAAGACCGTGCCTGCCGCCCTGCCAGAGGCCGAACTGGTCGAGCGTACGGCACATATGCTGGCTGACGGTCGGCTGATCGCGTGGTTTCAGGGCAGGTCCGAATTCGGCCCAAGGGCGCTAGGCGCGCGGTCGTTCCTTGCTGATCCGCGCCGCGACGAAATCCGCGATGCCCTGAACGACAAGATCAAGAAGAGAGAGCTTTTCCGCCCCTTCGCGCCTTCGACCACGGCAGAAGGGGCGGGCGACTTCTTCCAGATCGCGCAGGACAGCCCCTATATGAACATTGTGGCGGACGTGAAGGGCGATCAGGTCCCTGCCATCACCCATGTAGATGGCACAGCGCGCGTGCATACAGTCGCGGCAGATGCGCATCAGCGCTATCACGCGCTGATTTCGCGTTTTGGCCAGATCACCGGGGTGCCTGTGGTGCTGAACACCTCGTTCAACATTCAGGAACCGATCGTCTATTCCCCCGAACATGCACTGGCGACCTTCGCGGCATCCGGCGTGGACGCATTGGTGATCGGCGATCATATCGTGGAACGGGCCGATCTGGCATGAGTCTGCATCTGAGCATAGATTTCGAGGATGTCGCCCATGACCAGAAGCGTGATCTGGGGTTGTGGAAGACAGGGCCGCTGCGCACGGATGCGCTGTGGCAAAGCTATGACGCCATCGACCGCTTTCTTGCCGACCATGGCGGACCGGGCGGGCGGCGCGCAACCTTCTTCTGCACCGGGATCATCGCTGAAAAGGCACCCGATCTGATCGCACGCATCGCGGCTGACGGGCACGAAGTGTGCTGCCACTATTACTTCCACGACGAAATGAACCGCCAGGACAACGCGACTGTTCGCGACATGCTGGCCCGCGCCCGCGATGTGCTGCAGGACGCATCCGGCCAGCCCGTTCGTGGATTTCGCGCACCGAAATTCGCAATCGACCGAAAGGGCGCGGAACAATATCGCGCGGTCGAGGCGGTTTTTGACTATGACAGCTCATTCCCCGCAGGCGATCTGGCCGAGATCGAGGCGTTCCGCCACCGCGCCCGACTGGACCGTCTGCAGATCCTGCCGATTTTCGCAGGCAAGGTTGCGGGGCGACGAGTGAAACTTGGCGGAAGCTATCTGAAGCTTTTTCCGGCCTTCATTGGTCGCCGCCTGATGGCACAGGCGCAGCAGGCGGGGTTTGACCCGCAGATTTACCTGCACCCTTATGAATTCGTCACCGGCGGCCCGTTCCGCCTGACCGCGGCAGAGCTTGCACCCCTTGGTCGCGGCAAGTCGCTGAAATGGCGGCTGCGTCAGCATCAGTGGCACACCGTCGGCAATCGCAGCCTGCCCGCGAAGCTGGCCGGGCTGGTGCCGGAAGATGGACTGGCAGGACGGCTAAGCGACGGGCCGGCCGCAGGCTAGGGCGAAACAAGACTGCAGGCGGATCGCGCGCAAGATAAAGGGCCGACACCTTCGATGCCGGCCCCTTTATGTCGGATCAGCGGGTGAACTTCTTGTATTTCACGCGCTTCGGTTCGACCGCATCGGGGCCAAGGCGGCGGATCTTGTCGGCTTCGTAATCTTCGAAATTGCCTTCGAACCATTCGACATGGGCGTCGCCCTCGAATGCGAGGATGTGGGTACACAGCCGGTCAAGGAAGAAGCGGTCGTGGCTGATGATGACCGCGCAGCCGGCGAAGTCTTCAAGTGCCGCTTCCAGTGCCTGGAGGGTTTCCACATCCAGATCGTTGGTCGGTTCGTCCAGCAGCAGGACGTTGCCGCCAGCCTTCAGCAGCTTGGCCAGGTGGACGCGGTTGCGTTCACCCCCCGAAAGCTGGCCGACCTTCTTCTGCTGGTCCCCGCCCTTGAAGTTGAAGGCGCTGGCATAGGCGCGGCTGTTCATCTGCGCATCGCCCAGCACGATCTGTTCGGCCCCGCCGCTGATTTCTTCCCAGACGGTCTTGTCCGCACCCAACGCATCGCGCGACTGATCGACATAGGACAGGTTGACCGTGTCGCCATAGGTCAGCTCGCCCGCATCGGGCTTTTCCTGTCCGGTCAGCATGCGGAACAGCGTAGATTTACCGGCACCGTTGGGGCCGATCACGCCGACGATGCCGCCCGGCGGCAGCGAGAAGGTCAGATCCTCGATCAGAAGCTTGTCGCCCATGGCCTTTTTCAGGCCCTCGACCTCGATCACCTTGCCGCCAAGGCGTTCGCCATTGGGGATAATGATCTGGGCGCGCGACAGCTTTTCGCGCTCGGACTGGCCAGCGAGTTCATTATAGGCGTTGATCCGGGCCTTCTGCTTCGCCTGACGGGCCTTCGCGCCGGCGCGAATCCATTCCAGCTCGCGCTCCAGCGTCTTCTGCTTGGCCTTGTCCTCGCGGGCTTCCTGTTCCAGCCGCTTGGCCTTCTGTTCCAGCCATGCGGAATAGTTGCCCTCATACGGAATGCCGCGACCGCGATCCAGTTCAAGGATCCAGCCGGTGATGTCATCCAGGAAATAACGGTCGTGGGTCACGACCAGGATGGTGCCCGGATATTCGATCAGGTGCTTTTGCAGCCAGGCGATGGTTTCGGCGTCCAGATGGTTGGTCGGTTCGTCCAACAGCAGCATGTCCGGCGCTTCCAGCAGCAGCTTGCACAGCGCCACCCGGCGACGTTCACCGCCCGAAAGGGTGGATACATCGGCATCGTCAGGCGGGCAGCGCAGGGCCTCCATCGCGACGTCGATCTGGCTGTCCAGATCCCACAGGTTGCCGGCGTCGATTTCGTCCTGAAGCGCGGCCATTTCCTCGGCCGTTTCGTCCGAGTAGTTCATCGCCAACTCGTTATAGCGGTCCAGCTTGGCCTTCTTTTCGGCCACGCCCAGCATGACGTTTTCACGCACGGTCAGGCTTTCGTCCAGCTGCGGTTCCTGCGGCAAATAGCCGACCTTGGCGCCCTTGGCGGCCCAGGCCTCGCCGGTGAAATCCTTGTCCATGCCGGCCATAATCTTCAGCAGCGTCGATTTACCGGCGCCGTTGACGCCGACGACGCCGATCTTGACGCCGGGAAGGAAGTTCAGGCGGATATTCTCAAAGACCTTCTTGCCGCCGGGATAGGTCTTGGACACGCCGTCCATGTGGTAGACGAATTCGTAATTGGCCATGATCTTGCCCCGTTCGTAAAAGCCTGCATTTGTTGGCTGCTATGTAGTGGACGCAAGGCGAAAGGAAAAGGCTTGGCGATGGATTGCCGGGCAATCCGATATTGATCCGCCCCGCATCTGGCGGGACGGTCAGCTTTTTTGTGATCCTGCAGCGCTATTCGGCCAGGAACTTCGTGATATGTGCACCGGCCTGCCCGATATGCAGCACACCGTCCAGATGGCCCATGCCGCCGTCGATGCGCACGGTTTGCACCTTCGTTCCGTCGGATTCGATCAGCGTCGCCGTCTCGCGCACGGCGTTGGCCGGGAAGACCATATCGCCTTCGGAATAGACCATCAGGACGGGCACGTCGATGTCGTACAGCCCCTGATACAGGCTGCCTTCGCCGGGCTGACCTGCCACGAAAAGCTGGTTGGCGCGGATCAGATACAGCAGATGGTTCGCATCCGAAGTTGCGGCCCGCGCCGCACCGCCAGCATTCAACGTCCCGACAACAGCGAACTCGTTGGCCATATCGGCGGCCGGATCGGCGCCTTCACTGGCCCATTGGCGGCCAAAGCTGCCATTCGCCCAGTCAGCCGAGGCGGCCTGAAGCGACACGATCTTCATCGAGGCGGCCAGACCCGCATCGGGGGGCGCGCCGTCATAGTAATCACCGCCGTTCCAGTTCGGATCAAGCCGCACCGGCTGGCCCCAGATATCCAGCCAGGCGATCAGGTCGGCATCTGCCCAACCGGACGAAATGACGGGGATCACGCGCTCCAGCCGGTCGGGATATCGCGCCGCCCATTCATAGGCCTGCAAGCCACCCATCGAGGCCCCCATGACAGCGTGCCATTTCTGGATGCCCAACTGATCCATCAGGCCAAGCTGGGTATCGACGAAATCACCGATGGTCATGACCGGAAAGTCCATCCCCCAGGGCTTGCCGGTCGCGGGGTTCGTGCTGGCTGGCCCCGTTGTGATCACAGTCGGGTTCTTTGCGCCCAGATTGACCGGGGTATCGGCGGCAATGATGAAATACTTGTCAGTGTCCAGCGGCTTGCCGGGACCGATAATCGAATCCCAATAGCCGGGCGCGGCATCTGATTCAGCATATTTTCCCGCCGCGTGCGAGTTCCCGGAAAAGAAGTGGGTGATCAGGATCGCATTGTCCTTGGCCTCGTTCAGCGTACCGTAGGTCTCATAGCCAAGGCGCATTTCGGGAACGGTCTTGCCGCCGCGTGTCTGAAAGTCGATCAGGGTAAATTCCTGCTTCTGGACCAGCTCGTCATAGGCGAATGCCGGAGCTGCGAATGCGGCCAGCGTGGCGGTAATTGCAAAGAATTTCAAAACAGTGCCTCCCGTGTTGTGAACATGGCGATTGAGGCGTGGCGCGGGCCGGCTTGTCAACTGCTTCCGCCGCCACCGGGCAACCATCGTCCGGGCCGGCGCCAAGCTTTGCGCGCAAGCTTGCACGGCAGTTGGCGCAGGATCATGGCGGACCCCTGATGCCGCCTGGCCGGGCTTAAGCCTGAAGCCGCCCCCAGAGGTCGTATTCGCCCGCCTCGTCCACCGTCACAGTGACGATATCGCCGGGCTTCAGGCCCTCATACCCCTCGTCAATGAACAGGTTGCCGTCGATTTCGGGCGCATCTGCCTTGGTGCGGCAGGTGGCCCCGCCTTCATCGACCTCATCAACGATCACGTCGATACGGCTGCCAACCTTGGCGGCCAGCTTCGCCTCAGAAATCGCCTGTGCCTTCTGCATGAAGCGGTCGAAGCGGTCCTGCTTGACCTCCTCTGGCACATGGTCGGGCAGGTCGTTGGCCCGCGCGCCGGCGACATTTTCGTATTGGAACGCGCCGACGCGGTCCAGCTGCGCCTCGTCCAACCAATCAAGCAGGGTCTGGAATTCGGCCTCGGTTTCGCCGGGATAACCGACGATGAAGGTCGAGCGCAGCGTGATATCCGGGCAATCGCTGCGCCAGGCGGCGATTTCGTCCAGCGTTTTCGCGGCAGCGGCGGGGCGCGCCATGCGTTTCAGCACATCGGGATGGGCGTGCTGGAAGGGGATGTCCAGATATGGCAGGACCAAGCCTTCCGCCATCAGCGGGATCAGGTTCCTGACATGCGGGTAGGGATAGACGTAATGCAGCCGGATCCAGGCGCCCAAGCTGCCCAGATCACGCGCCAGATCGGTGATATGGGCGCGGTGCCCCCGCGCTTCGGCATGTTTCAGATCCACCCCATAAGCCGAGGTATCCTGCGAAATGACCAGCAGTTCCTTGACCCCGGCCTCGACCAGTTTTTCGGCCTCGCGGATGATCGCATGGGCGGGGCGGCTGACAAGACGGCCGCGCATATCGGGGATGATGCAGAACTTGCAGTGATGATTGCAGCCTTCCGATATCTTCAGATAGCTGTAATGCCGCGGCGTCAGGCTGACCGAGGACGCCGGCAGCAGATCGACGAACGGGTCGGGCGCGGGCGGCACGGCGCCATGCACGGCATCAAGCACCTGTTCGTATTGATGCGGTCCGGTGACGGCCAGAACCTTGGGATGGGCGCCGGTGATGTAATCCGGCTCTGCCCCAAGGCAGCCAGTGACGATGACGCGACCGTTGGCGGTCAGCGCCTCGCCAATGGCATCCAGCGATTCCGCCTTGGCGCTGTCCAGAAAGCCGCAGGTATTCACGATCACTGCATCTGCGCCCGCATAGTCGGGGCTGATCGCATAGCCTTCGGCGCGCAGCCGGGTCAGGATGCGTTCGCTGTCCACCAATGCCTTCGGGCAGCCAAGGCTGACCATGCCGATGGTCGGCTGGCCATCGCGCCGCGTGTCGGCGGGGATCGAAGCGCGGGCAAGGTCGGGGCGAATGATTGGCGGGTTCTGGCTCATCGCGGGACTCCTATGATCGCCCCGGCGCAAAATCAAGCGAGCAAATGAAGGGGCGGGCGGCAATGTGGCCACCGCGCCCCCATCTTTTCATGCCATTCAGGCGGTGGCTTCGCGCACCGTCGACAAGGCGATGATCGAAACACCGTTCGAAATCAGCTCGACTGCCAGCAGGACGCCAAGGATCGACAGCGCAGATGCCGGGAAGTTGCCGAAGATCATTACGGCCAGAATGACCGAGATCGCGCCGCTGATCAGCACCAGCCAGAACGCCCCCGTCCCCCGAAGCGAGAAAGACAGGACAATCTTGAAGATGCCTTCCACCAGAAACAGCGCGGCAATCGTCAGGGTCAGCGCCAGCACCCCTTCCAGCGGCTTCGCAAGCAGGTTGATGCCCAGAAGGACCATCAGCACGCCAACCAGAAGCACCCAGATCCGTCCACCCCAGCTTACCTGCCGGAACACTGCGAAAATCTGCAGGATACCGATGATCAGAAAGCCCCAACCGGCTACCTGCTCGGCAGTGAGGGTCGCTGCCAGCGGGTTGGCCAGGGCAAAAACGCCCGCCAGAATCGACAGACAACCAACAATAATCCAAAGAATCTTACCTGCCATCTCTTTACTCCGAAATAATTGACCGGTGCGGCGATCTTTGCACGAATGCACGCGACGGACCCGCGCTAAAGCGTCTGGCCCGCAACTTCGGTGGGAATATGTAGCAATTTTATCAATGGTATGGCCACGCGATCACGCAAGCGTGGCTTTTCAAACCGCGGGCGCAGGCGCAGATTGTTTCGATGATAAGATACGTGATTTGCCTTGTTCTGACGATGCTGGCGGCGCCGGCGCTTGCCACGGCCGACATCGTTCAGGGCCGCGGCTATATCGTTGTGAACCATGACCGGGGCGGCAATGTGGTCGAGATGGTCAAAACCCGCGCGCGTCTGGAGAATTCCGGTCAGAAGGTCTGGATCCGGGGTTATTGCCGGTCTGCCTGCACCATCCTGACCACGATGCGCAACGCATGTCTGGGGCCGCGTGCGACCATCGGCTTTCACGCCCCGCGCATCCCGAATACCAATATCATCCCGCCCTATGTGCCAGAGATCATGGCCAGCTATTACCGTGGCGGCATCCTGAAACGCTGGAACGAAGAATGGCGCTACAGCATGGACATGGTAAAGATCAGCGCGCGCGATTACGTCAAGCTGGACCCACAGACCAAGATCTGTCCGCCTGGCTCCAAGGACCCGCTGGCGAAATAGGGCGGGCGGTTCACTCGCGCAGCCGCCAGCCCGTCAGGAATATCCAGCGGATCGTGAACATGCAGACCGCGATCGTCAACCCGACCGCAAACAGCGACAGGCCGACCGGCACATCGGCCAGACCGAAGAAGGACCAGCGAAAGCCCGAGATCAGGTAAAGCACCGGATTCAGCTTGGCGACGGCTTCCCAGAAGGGGGGCAACATCGAGGCCGAGTAGAAGGCGCCGCCCAGAAATACCAGCGGCGTCACCACCATCAGCGGCACAATCTGCAGCTGCTCGAAATTCTTCGCCCAAAGCCCGATGATGAATCCAAGAAGCGAAAAGGCGAATGCGGTCAGAAACAGGAAGGCAACCATCCAGAAAGGATGGGCGATATGGACGCCAACGAAGAAGAAGCTGGTAATGAGGATCAGGAAGGCGATCAGAATGGCCTTTGACGCGGCCGCGCCGACAAAACCCGCCGTAACCTCGATCCAGCCGGCAGGGGCGACGAGATATTCATAGATCGTGCCGGAAAATTTCGGAAAATAGATCCCGAACGAGCCGTTCGAAACGGATTGCTGCAGAACCGTCAGCATCATCAGGCCGGGAACGATGAATGCACCATATTCGATGCCTTCGACCGACTGGATGCGTCCTCCAATCGCGGCACCGAAAACGACGAAATACAGGACCGTTGACAGCACAGGCGAGGCGATGGACTGCCAGATCGTGCGAAAGAACCGCTGCATTTCGTGCAGGTAGATTGCCTTGATTGCGCCGGTATTGATCATGCGGCACCTTCTTTCGCTTCGTCAGACACCAGTGACATGAAGACCTCTTCAAGGCTGGATTGCTTGGTTGCGACATCGCGCACAGGGATTTCAAGGCGCGCAAGCTCGGCCAGCAACGTGGCGATGCCCGTCCGATCGGACCGGGTATCATAGTCATAGCCAAGCCGCATCCCGTCGGCAGACAGCGTCAGCCCGCGCTCTGCCAAAGTGGGCGGGCAGGCGGGCAGCGGGTCATACAGGTGGATGGTCAGGTGCTTCTTGCCAAATTCGCCCATCAACTCGGCTTTGGGCTTCATCAGCAGCAGGTTGCCGTGGTTGATGACGCCGATGCGGTCGGCCATTTCCTCGGCCTCTTCAAGGTAGTGGGTCGTCAGGATGATGGTGACACCGTCACGGCGCAGCTGATCGACGACCTGCCACATCTCGCGGCGCAACGCGACATCGACGCCGGCTGTCGGTTCGTCCAGAAACAGAACCTTCGGTTCGTGCGACAGCGCCTTGGCGATCAGCACGCGGCGTTTCATTCCGCCGGAAAGTTCACGCGTCTGCGCATCGCGCTTGTCCCAAAGCGACAGGCTGCGCAGCACGCGTTCCAGATAAGCGTCATCAGGCGGCGCACCGTAAAGCCCACGGGTGAACCGCACGCAGTTCATGACCGTCTCGAACGGCTCCAGCGTGATTTCCTGCGGCACCAGCCCGATCAGCTTGCGCGCCGCCCGCCAGTCACTGCGAATGTCGTGGCCGCCGACGCGCACGGTCCCGCCGGTCGGCACGACCAGCCCGCAGATGATCGAGATCAGCGTGGTCTTGCCCGCACCGTTCGGCCCCAGCAGGGCCACGATCTCGCCCTCGTCAATCGCCAGCGACACATCGTCCAGTGCCTTGGGGCCATTCGCATATTGTTTTGACAGATGGTCAACGTCGATGATCGCGGGCATGCCGGTCTCCTTCGGATTTCGCGCGCAGGCTAGTGCGCGTGACCGGGCTTGTCCACGGGTGCGGGTCGGCGGCGAACCGTCAGCGCCAGGACGGCCGCCAGCACCACGCAGCCAACTGCGGCAATCGCAAAGGTCTGCTGATAGCCATAGCGCGTGACAAGCGGCTGGCTGGCGATGGGCGACAGGAACTGGCCCAGGAAAAAAGCCGCTGTCACAAAGCCCGACACCAGCCCGCGCCGATGGGCCGGCGTGGCGTTCAGCGCTGTGATGATGAAAGTCGGCACGGTCAGGCCAAGCCCGGCACCGATCAGGGCCGTGCCCAGCATCGACATGGCAAGCGAGTGCCCGGTCGCAAGCGCCGTAAAGCCTGACGCCAGCAGGGAATATCCTGAAACCGGCGTTCCGATCCGACCCAGATAGGGCCGAACCCAGCCGGACACCACGGCCATGACGGCTGCTGACAGCATCATGACGCCCATCACCTCTCCGGCGTAATGGGCATCAGTCAGGCCGATCTCGGCCAGAAAATAGGGCATCTGCGTGGGAATCGAATAGAATATGATGAAGGTCAGTGCCGCAGCGGTCGACATGATCGCAACGGTCACTGGCCAGCCTGGCTCTCCCGGATCGGCGGCAGCGGCACCGGGCGCACTGTAATCGACATGCGGTGGCTCTGGCAGCAGACGCCACAGAACCGGAAACAGGATCAGTGAAAATCCGTAGATGGCGAAAGGCAGTTGCGGGTCGCGTTGGGCCAGAAAACCCGCGGTCATGACGAAGACCAGCCCGCCCATGTTCACCGCTGCCATCTGGTAACCCATCAGCCGCCCGCGTTCCGGTCCGGTGAAGTAATCGCCGATCAGCGCAGCCTGGGCGGTCATGATCGCAGCAACGCCGACGCCCAGCACGACACGGCTGGCCAGAATCGCCTCCAGCGAATGCAGGTAAAGCCCGGCAGTTCCCGCCAGCGCATAGATTATCAACCCGGCGAACAACGGTTTGCGGCGACCAAGCCGGTCTGTCAGCGCGCCGGCAAAGGGCGCAATCACCGCCACGGCCAGCGATGGCGCGGTTATCAGCATGCGGGTCAGCAACTCGGCCCGCGGATTATCCGAAAACAGGGCCTGAAGGCCCGGCAAGGCAGGCGTAATGGTCGCATTCGACATGATCGTCAGCATAGCGGCGAGCATCACGCCCCAAGCGCGGGGATCAAGCAGGATCCGGTCCATGTCTGTAACCTTTAAGCTTGTCGGGTTGCGTCAAGCGTAGGGGCCAAGGTGACGAACCATCGGCGCTGGCGTTTCCCGAAAACGGATTGGACCGCAATCGCGGCGGCAAGGCAACCTATTTGGTCCAATCGGCCGGGATCGTCAAGAACCACCGCCTGACGGCATATGCCAGCCTGCGTCAGTCCCGGCGACGGATCTGCCTCAGCCTCATGCCCAAATGCAGCCGGGCGCGTGGCCAAAGTGCAGCACGTACACCCGCATCCGCCCTCAGCAGCGCATGCATGAGCGGCCGGAGCGCGTCGTCCCATCGCGCAATTTCGCTGTCTTCGGACGGGCGCCTGGGCGGCTGCGGTGGCGTAATGCCCGCTGCGCGGGATGCACGGGACACCCCCTCGACCAGAGAAGCAAAAAGCATCGCCAGCTCTGCGCGGTCATCCAGCGGCGAAAGACCCTGATCCGTTTCCTGCTGACATCCGGTCGCCACATCCCATCCTGCATCGGCAAAGATATCTGCCTGCTCGGCTTCAGTGGCGATCCGCTGCAGCGCCGCGCGGTTGGCCGTCACGGTGGGAAGCAGCTGTTCGACATGCCTGCGCTGCAAGGCCCATGGCCTGCGGGTCTTCATCGGCGGGCACCAACGCTGAAAAATGAACTCGGCCTCTGCGTCGTGGGCGGACGGTCGGAATTGCCGGTTGCGCAGCAGAAACCCAAGCAGCGCCGGCGGGGAATATCTGTTGCTGCTTGATGCGCCGGGCAGGTTCAGTGCAAATAGGTCGGCGAACTTCTGCACCACGTTCGGCCGGGCAGACGCAAGGCGCAGCCGCAGATTGGGAATTTCTGCCCATTTCTGCAGGTGAAGACCGAAATCATATGGCTGATTGGTACGCTGAAGCCAGCGGTCGATATCCGGCTCATTCCAGATGCCCCATTGCCAGAACGAGGCGTTGAACCATTCGACTGGCGGGCGCAGGAAGGCAACCACCTCGACGTTGGGATTGCCCCATCTCGCAAGGTGCGTCGCGAACAAATCGGGCCGCCTGACCCATCCCTCGCTGGAAAGGATCGGAACGACGCCGTCCCTTTCGCCTTGATGCATCACCTTGCGCAGCTTGTCGAAGACAGGTGAGTCGATCTCTGCGGGAAGCGTGTTCGGTGACGTCGCATAGCCGAATGCCGAGCGGCGCGTCGCAAGCGTCAGATCGCGTCCGTCAATGATGCCGAGCCGTCCACCGGACTGCCGCAGCACCGTATAGCGCAGCCGCTGCCCCGATGCGGTGACCAGATCGGGGCTTTGGCCCAATGCGGTCTGCAAGGCAGAGCTTCCGGCCTTCGGCAAGCCGACATGCAGGATCAGGCTGCAATTGCCGCCTTTCGCGCCACCCCTTTTCATCGGCCGTCCGACAAACTGATATCAGGCGCTTTTTGGCAGGGTCACGCCCGCGCGGCCTTGACGCTGTCTTCCAGAATATCCAGCGCCTCACTGAAAACCTCGTCCTGGATGGTCAGCGGCGCAAGGAAGCGGATCACGTTGCCATAAACCCCGCAGGTCAACAGGATAAGGTTGCGCTTCAGCGCCTCCTCACGCACGCGGTTGGCCATATCCGGGTTGGGCTTGTCGCTGCCGGCGATGTTGAACTCGACCGCGTTCATGAAGCCGGGGCCACGAATGTCCACGATCTCAGGCACAGCGTCGCGCAACCCGGCCAGGCGCTGCTTCAGCCGCTGGCCCAGCCGTTCGGCACGGTCGCAAAGCTGTTCCTCCTCGATCACGTCCAGCACGGCATGGGCGGCGGCGACGCCAAGCGGGTTGCCGGCATAGGTGCCGCCAAGGCCGCCGGGGCCGGGGCTGTCCATCACCTCGGCCCGGCCGGTGACGGCGGAAATCGGCAGACCGCCGCCCAACCCCTTGGCCATGGTGGTGATGTCGGCGGCGACGCCTGCATGCTCCATCGCGAACAGCTTGCCGGTGCGGGCAAATCCGGTCTGGACCTCGTCAGCGATCAGCAAGATCGAATGGGCATCGCAGACCTCGCGCAGTTTCTGCAGGAAGCTGGCCGGGGTTTCGTAGAAACCGCCCTCGCCCTGCACGGGTTCGATAATGATCGCAGCGACGCGTCCCGGCTCAAGATCGGCCTTGAACAGCCGGTCGAGCGCGGCCAGCGCGTCATCCTCGGTCACGCCATGCAGCGGGTTCGGGAAGGGCAGGTGCCAGACATCGTTCATCATCGGGCCAAAGCCCGCCTTATAGGGCTGAACCTTGCCGGTCAGCGCCATGCCCATGAAGGTGCGCCCGTGAAAGCCGCCTGCAAAGGACACAACGGCCGGACGGCCGGTATAGTGGCGCGCGATCTTGACCGCGTTTTCGACCGCTTCGGCGCCGGTTGTCGCGAAAATCGTCTTCTTCGGGCCGTCTCCGGGCACGAGGTCGTTCAGCCGTTCGGCCAGTTCGACGTAGTTTTCGTATGGCACGACCTGATGGCAGGTGTGGGTGAACCGATCGAGTTGCGCTTTCACGGCTTCCATGACCTTCGGATGCCGGTGGCCGGTATTGACCACGGCGATCCCGGCGGCAAAGTCGATATAGCGATTACCGTCCTTGTCCCAGATCTCGGCATTCTCGGCCCGGTCGGCGTAGATCTGGGTGGTCATGCCCACCCCACGGGAAATTGCGGCATTCTTGCGATCGGTCAGCGTGGACATGTCATAACCTCGATTCTGTCGCGCGATCCTAGCCTTGCCCGATCAGCACGGACAAGTCCCCCGCTTGCTTTGCCGCCGCCTCTCGGGCATCGTCGCGCGACAAACAGCAGGACCAGAATGTTCCCGATCCGCGATCACAACCCGTCCGAGCGGACGCCCTATGTCACCATCGGCCTGATCTTCATCAATGTGGTGATGTTTCTGCTGACCATGCCCTGGGCGTTCAACATGGGCGCGCTGTGGGACCAGTTGGCGCTGTATCCCGTCGCTGTGGTGAACGGGCAGAATATGTGGGGGCTGGTGACGCATATGTTCCTGCATGCCGGTCTGCTGCATATCGCCGGAAACATGCTGTTTCTGTGGATATTCGGTGACAATCTGGAAGATCAGATGGGCCATCTTGGCTTCCTGATCTTCTATCTGGCTTGCGGGCTGGCGGCGGCGGGGGCGCAGATTGCGGCCAATCCCCAGGATGGCATTCCGATGGTCGGCGCATCAGGCGCGATTGCCGGGGTAATGGGCGGCT
This sequence comes from Paracoccus denitrificans, assembly GCA_005768755.1. Classification (GTDB taxonomy): domain Bacteria; phylum Pseudomonadota; class Alphaproteobacteria; order Rhodobacterales; family Rhodobacteraceae; genus Paracoccus; species Paracoccus denitrificans_B. Next base: position 158,362 of record VAFL01000006.1, read on the forward strand.
ATCTTCTGCTGTTCCCCAAGGCGCGCGTCGACGTATTGGCGATCATTATCATCATCATCAAGATCTTCACCATTCCCGCCTGGGTCATGTTGGGCGTGTGGTTCATCCTGCAGATTTTCGGCGGCTTCTCACTGATGGGTGGGGACAGCGTCGCCTATTGGGCGCATGCTGGCGGCTTCGTCGCGGGCGTCATTCTGGCGCTGCCGATCTTTCTGCGGCGCGGGGGGGCGGCTTTCTGGAACCGCACCCAAGGTCATCCACCCCATCCGCCTGTGGACTATCCTCGCTCACGAATTCCCCACGTCCGGCGATAGGCCCGCATGGGTTTTCACCCGCTCGTAGGCTTTCCATTGACTGTAAAGAAGATCAACATTGAACGGGCTGTTATAGCCCATCGCGTTGGTCGGGTCGTCCGGATGCCACGCAGCGCCGTTCTTGTCGCTTAGCCGAAGGTGGTCGGGCAGCTGGTCCTTGTTCGTCTTGTTGGGTTCGTTGACGTGCTTCAGTCCAAGCATATGGCCGAATTCATGCACGAGGACCGAATAATAGCTTTCGCCGGTCGCGAACATGAAGCCGTCCCGCGATGGCGTCTCCAGCGCGGCACCGATTGTTTCCAGACTGTGAACGTCAGGTTGGCGCAGATACCAGATCCGGTAATGGAATTTGCCAGGAAGATGCGCGTTCGCCAATCCGGCCACCCCGTTCAGCGAACGATAGACCGCATCTGTCACAGCTTTGTCAAACCCGACCCGCGGATCCATCGAACCAGACGACATGAAGACAGGCTCGGGTCCATCGAAAACGAAATTGCGCGCGGCATTGCGCTGCGCTTCAGGCAACTGATCGAAGTCCACGATCCCGACATCGGTGACGCTGCAGCTGATAAGCGCCTGCATGAAGGTATTATTCAGCGCCGTTTCCAGATTTTCCACTGTAAAGGGCGGGTTGGGCGGCAACGGCGGCAATAGCAGCGGGGGAAGCTTCGTCGAAAGATATTCATTACGCCCCTGCATGATCTGGTGCCGTGTATGCTTTGCGCTGGTGACCTGGATGACCCCGACGCTTACATCCAGAAAGACCATCTTCTGGCACCAGATATGAAAATAGCCGCGCAGCTTTCCATTGCACATCACCTTCAGGCTGGCCTCGCCCGGCTGTACGCCCTTGATCTTGATGGCAAGGCCAGAGGCTGTGGGCGTCGGCGCCACCACCTCTGCTACGGTGGCGGGCTCGATCTCGTAGGTGCAGTTGCCGATGCAGGCGGCGGCACCCTTGAAATTGATGGTCAGTTCGGTTTCTTCACCGACGGGGACTGATACCCAGACCGCGCCGTCGCGCGTTTCCTTATTGCTCGGCAGTGAAATCTGCGGGCCGGAATTCCAGTATTCCTGACCCGGCTGCGCGACCTTGTTGCTGAGATTGTCGAAACCGAAATAGCTGGCCGGGCCATTGCGCGACACATCGAACCAGGCCGCTTCGGGGCAGCAATCCACCGCCGCAGTTACGGGCCCGCTGGGTGCATTTGCCGCGACCTGCGTGGCGGCGGGCGGAACGGGGCTGGAGGAATCAAACATGTTCAAACCACTTTCAGAAATTCAACCGACAACCTCGCGCCACGCAGCCTGAATTGCCTTTTCCGGCGGCAGCATGGCCCACGGCCACAACACATCTTCAAAGAACCGCGGACCAAGCAGCAGAGTCAATGCCACGGCCTTGCCCTCAATCCGTTGGTGGCTCAGCTGTTCGCTGCGCAGACGCTCACGGGTGGAGGCAATGGCCCCTGCGATCTGCCCGGCTGTGCGCGGCATGAACCGAGAGGTCATCTGCCGAAAGGTTTCGGGCGTGATGGCCTGATCTTCGGGCAAGGACGCCAGCCAGTCGCGCAGCGCGCCCCACTGTTCGGCAAGCTCTGCCTGCGGGGTCTGCCGCTGCAACACGGCGTAATCGGCTGCCAGGGCCTCGGCCTTGGGTGAGGGTGCCTCTGCCATCAACGCGCGCAAGCCGGGCACGCTGTCATCGTCCCAGAACCACCCGCCCGACGTCATCATCATTTGCGCCAGAAAAGCGAAATCCTGCTTCATTGTCAGGCCCGCACGGCGACCGGTGGCGACGACATGGCGCGCAATCGCCCGCTGTGCGGGCGCGCTTCGCCCGTTCAGCCGTTGTGGATACGCGCCCGCCAGCCAGGGCAGCAACTGCCGGGCAAAGGCGCTGAACGCGATTTCCTGCAGGATCGCCTGATCCTCGGCATCGAAGCTGAACGCACGGCGTGGGAACTGGCGCTGAAAATCGGGCGAAAGCGCCAGATGAACGGCATCTTCAGCGCCAAGGGGCGCAATGAATTCTACCGTCTTGCCGTTCGCCAGCCCGAAAATCTGTTCCAGCCGGATCGCATCATGGCGCCGCGCCGTCCCATAAAGCGCGATCACCAGCGGATCCCAGAAGCGGAAAAATACCATCCGGCCACGCTCGTCGCGCACCTTTGTGAAACGGCGAAAATGCGTCAGAAGTTCATGGATCGTGGCCGATGAGCGCAGCAGGACAAGGCTATCTTGTCCCCAAAGATGCCAGTCCAGCGGCGACTGTCGAAACAGATTGCGCGTGAACTTCCCCTCTGGCCGCAAACGGACCAGCCAGGGTGCAGCGGGGGCAGGACCGTCTGGACCGTCCAGAAACAGGCAAGCGTGATCCAGCTGCGCGGTCTCCAGCGTCTCGGCAAGACCGCTGACGCGCGCGCCGTCTATCAGGGCATAGCAGTGAACATTATCCGGTGCGCCAAACAATGGCTCGGCAAGTGCGCGCGGAACGTCCGCGCCATCAAGGCAAGGCTCGATCCCCGTGATCTGGCGCGAAATCAGGTGCGGGGCCGCGCCGGGGATCATGGGCGGAAGAAAATAATCAGACTGCCAAATCTCGTCAGACCGATAGCTGTTCACAACCCGTCACTTTGAAAAAAACTGTCAGAATGATTAACATTCATTCCGGATTCGCAAAAGCGGCTTTGTTCGGCTTAATCCGCGCGCCGTCCCGTAGCCGCATAATTGACCGACAGGTCACGATCCGAAAGCGACCAGTCCCAGCTGACAGGATTGAACGTCATGCCTTTCCTGTCGACGACGCGCAGGCCGCTGCTTTCCATCATCGACGCCAGTTCGTCCGGGGTGATGAAGCGCGACCATTCATGCGTGCCTTTCGGCAGCCAGCGCATCACCCATTCCGCCCCGATGATTGCGGCGCCGAAGCTGCGCATGGTGCGGTTCAGCGTCGACATCACCAGCAGGCCGCCAGGCTTCAGCAGATCGTGGCAGCTTTGGACAAATCCGGGCGGATCGGCAACGTGTTCGACGATTTCCATCGCCAGGACCACGTCAAAACGCTCTCCCTCGGCCAACAGCGCCTCGGCGGTTTCGGCGCGATAGTCGATCTCCAGCCCGACCTGATTGGCGTGGATGCGCGCCACCTCGATATTTTTCGGGGCAGCGTCCGCGCCGACGACCTGCGCGCCAAGCCGCGCCATCGGCTCTGCCAACAGCCCGCCGCCGCAGCCGATATCCAGCAGTCGCAGCCCATCGAACGGACGCGGGGACTTGAGGTCGCGGCCGAAATCGGCGGCGATCTGCGTGGTGATATAGCCAAGGCGCACCGGATTCATCATGTGCAGCGGCTTGAACTTGCCTTTCGGATCCCACCATTCGGCGGCCATTGCCTCGAATTTGGCAATCTCGGACGGGTCGCGGCTGTCTGTCATGCTCTGTCCTTTCGCGTCGCCTCGACGGCGTATATAGGGAAATCATGGATCGCACAGCAGGGCAAATCGGCGCAGCGCGCCTTTATCCGCACATCGACGCCTACGACCGGCAGAAGGTCAAGGTCGGGGACGGCCATGTTCTGCATGTCGAACAGTCAGGCAATCCCGATGGCGTACCGGTCGTTGTTCTGCATGGCGGGCCGGGCGGCGGTTGCAGCCCCTTCATGCGGCGCTTTTTCGATCCCACCCATTACCGCGCGATCCTGTTCGATCAGCGCGGCTGCGGGCTGTCGACCCCGCAGGCAAGCGTCACCGCGAACACGACACAGCACCTGATCGCCGATATCGAGGTGATCCGCCGCCAGCTTGGCATCGACAAGTGGTTGGTCTTCGGGGGAAGCTGGGGGGCCACGCTGGCGCTGGCTTATGCGCAGAGCCATCCGCAAGCGGTTTCCGGCCTGATCCTGCGCGGCGTGTTTCTGGGCATGCAGGCAGAGCTGGACTGGTTTTATGGCGGCGGCGCCGCCCGCTTCTGGCCGGAACGCTGGCAGGAATTCTGCGCGCCCATCCCCGAAGCCGAGCGTGGCGATATGATTGCGGCCTATCACCGTCGCCTGTTTTCCGGCGACGAGGCCATCGAGCGGCAATTCGCCCGCACATGGATCATGTGGGAGAACGGGCTGGCGGGAATGGACATCGCCAATCCCGGTGCTGCTTCGCCCGCCTATGCCCGCGCCTTCGCGCGCCTGGAAAGTCACTATTTCCGCAACAGCTGCTTTCTGGACGAGGGCCAGCTGCTGCGCGACCGCGACCGGATCGCACATATCCCCTGCCAGATCGTGCAGGGACGTTATGACATGGTCTGCCCGCCCGAGGCCGCCTGGGCGCTGGCAGAAGGATGGCACAATTGCCGGCTGCGCATGGTCCCGTCATCCGGCCACGCGCTGAGCGAGCCGCGAATCGCCGCTGAACTGGTCGCGGTGATGGATGAACTGAAAGGCCAGCCCGCATGATCGCCTTCTATTTCCTGTGCTTCCTGTCCGCCTGCGCCGCCGCTGCCGCGACCGGCAGCGCCTTCCTGCCCGGCGAATGGTATCAATCGCTGAAAAAGCCCGACTGGACGCCGCCGAAAAAGGCCTTCCCGATTGTCTGGACCACGCTTTACGTCGCCTCGGCCATCGCAGCGACGCGCATTGCCATCAGCGACAACCCCGCGCCGGGGCTGGCGCTGTGGTCCACGCAGATCGCGCTCAACACATTGTGGACGCCGATCTTCTTCGGGGCGAAGCGCATGGGAATGGGCATGATCGTCATCGCCGCGCTGTGGGTCGTGCTGGCGATTGCCACGGTCGTCTTCCTGCAAACCGACCTGATCGCGGGCCTGCTGATGATCCCCTATTTCGCCTGGATCGGCCTCGCCGCCGCGCTGAACTGGCGCATCTGGCGCGACAACCGCGATTCGGCTTGAATTCCCCGACCGGTGGCGCTATATCCCGTTTCAACAGCGGTGCAGGCTTCCACCCCCTGCGCCACCAGACGCGTGACGGGTCCGCTGCGGGCCCGTTTTTCATTTTCAGGATGTGCATATGTCGAACGATCTGATCGCCAAGACCGCCATCGACCGCCGCCTGGCGGAAATCCTGATCCCCGTGATCGAGGATATGGGCTTTGAGCTGGTCCGCCTGCGCCTGCAGGGCGGCAAGATGGCGACGTTGCAGATCATGGCCGACCGCCCCGAAGGCGGCATCAATGTCGATGACTGTGCCGAGATTTCCACCATGGTCAGCGCCACGCTGGACGTCGAAGATCCCATTGAAGACAAATACCATCTTGAGGTTTCCAGCCCCGGCATCGACCGCCCGCTGACCCGCCTGAAGGATTTCGAAACCTTTGAAGGCTATGACGCCAAGCTGGAAACCAATCAGCCGATCGACGGGCGCAAACGCTTTACCGGCGTGCTGGCGGGCGTCGAAGGCGATGACGTGCTGATCAATATCGAGGTCGGGTCTGAAACCCAGACCATCGGGCTGAATTTCGACTGGCTGGCTGATGCCAAGCTGCTGCTGACGGACGAATTGATCGCCGAAATGCTGCGCCAGAAGAAAGAAGCCGGGATCGAGATCGACAATCTCGACGAATCAATGTTCGACGAAGTTCAAACCGAAGACGGCGACGACGACGCCGCAACGAAGGAGTAAGTGATGGCAATCACCTCTGCCAACCAGCTTGAGCTGCTGCAAACCGCCGAGGCCGTGGCCCGCGAAAAGATGATCGAGCCTGAGCTGGTCATCGAAGCCATGGAAGACAGCCTCGCCCGTGCTGCCAAGTCGCGCTACGGCGCGGAAATGGACATCCGCGTGTCCATCGACCGCAAGACCGGCAATGCCACCTTCACCCGCGTGCGTACCGTCGTGGACGAGGAGCTGCTGGAAAACTATCAGGCCGAATTCACCGCCGATCAGGCCAAGCCCTATTTCGAACGCCAGCGCGACCCGGCCAATTACTGGACCCGCGAGGGCGATAAGCTGGAAGACTTCGCCGGCGGTCCGCAGGTCGGCGACGTGTTCCAGGAACAGGTGCCCCCGGTCGAACTGGGCCGCATCGCCGCGCAATCGGCCAAGCAGGTCATCCTGCAGCGCGTCCGCGAGGCCGAGCGTGATCGTCAGTATGATGAATTCAAGGACCGCGCCGGTTCGATCATCAACGGCATCGTCAAGCGCGAGGAATATGGCAACATCATCGTCGATGTCGGCCGTGGCGAAGCGATCCTGCGCCGCAACGAAAAGATCGGCCGCGAAAGCTATCGCCCGAACGACCGCATCCGCGCCTATGTGAAGGATGTGCGCCGCGAAACCCGTGGCCCGCAGATCTTCCTGTCGCGCACCGATCCGCAATTCATGGCCGAACTGTTCAAGATGGAAGTGCCGGAAATCTATGACGGCGTGATCGAGATCAAGGCCGTTGCCCGCGATCCGGGCAGCCGCGCCAAGATCGCCGTCATCAGCTATGACAACTCCATCGACCCGGTCGGTGCCTGCGTTGGTATGCGCGGCAGCCGCGTGCAGGCCGTCGTCGGCGAATTGCAGGGCGAAAAGATCGACATCATCCCGTGGAACGAGGATCAGGCCACGTTCCTGGTCAACGCGCTGCAGCCCGCCGAGGTCAGCAAGGTCGTCGTCGACGAAGACGCGCCCCGGATCGAGGTCGTGGTCCCCGAAGAACAGCTTAGCCTTGCCATCGGTCGTCGTGGCCAGAACGTGCGCCTGGCCAGCCAGCTGACGGGCCTCGACATCGACATCCTGACCGAGGAAGAAGAATCCAAGCGGCGTCAGGCAGAATTCAACGCCCGCACCAAGCTGTTCATGGACAACCTGGACCTGGACGAATTCTTCGCCCAGCTTCTGGTCGCGGAAGGCTTCACCAATCTAGAAGAAGTCGCTTACGTCGATCAGGACGAGCTTCTGTCGATCGACGGTGTGGACGAATCGACCGCCGACGAGCTTCAGGCCCGTGCCCGCGACGTGATCGAAGCCGCGAATCGCACGGCGCTGGAGAATGCGCGCGGCCTTGGCGCCGAGGACAGCCTTATTGAATTCGAAGGCCTGACCCCCCAGATGGTGGAAGCCCTGGCAAATGACGGCGTCAAGACGCTGGAAGATTTTGCCACCTGCGCCGACTGGGAACTCGCTGGCGGCTGGACCACGGTCGACGGGCAACGCGTCAAGGATGACGGCCTGCTGGAGCCTTTTGGCGTAACCCTGGAAGCAGCGCAGGACATGGTGATGACCGCACGCGTCATGTTGGGCTGGGTCGACCCGACCGAACTGGAAAAGTCGGAAGACGATCAGGAAGCCGAAACCGAGGAGGCTGGGGCGTGATGCCCCGGAACCGGTGGCATGACGCGAGGCGGGCGCGATAAATCAGACGAGGGCACGGAGCGCCGTTGCCTTGTGACGGGCGAAGTCCAGCCAAAAGCGGGTCTTATCCGCTTCGTGCTGGGTCCCGACGGCATTGTCGTCCCCGATCTGGCGGAAAAATTGCCTGGCCGAGGCTTCTGGTTGACTGCCGATCGTGCGATTATTGATCGAGCAATTGCGAAGGGTGCTTTTTCACGCGGTGCAAAGGCGCAAGCCAGGCCCCCCGAAGGCCTGGCCGAGCAGATCGAGACAGGTCTGGCAAAGCGCGTGATCGAACTGATCTCGCTTGCACGAAAATCCGGCATCGCTATTGCCGGGTTTGAAAAGGTGAAAGACTGGCTTGCGGCCGGTCGGGTAAAGATCCTGCTGCAAGCCTCGGACGGGTCCGAGCGCGGCAAGGGCAGGCTTTGGACACCGGAAGGGGCACGCTGGTTCGGCTGCCTCACCGCATCAGAATTGGGTTTGGCTTTCGGACGCGATCATGTCATACACAGCGCGCTTTCGAAAGGCGGACTCGCAGACAGGATTATCCGGGACGCTGGCAGGCTGAATGGCCTGCGAGGCAATCGGCCATCCGGGCCGGGAAGGAATGAAGACGCAGATGAGTGATACAGACGGCAAGAAACCCCTCGGCCTCGGCGGCAACCGTCCGGGTCAGGTCAAACAAAGTTTCAGCCATGGCCGCACGAAAAGCGTGGTCGTGGAAACCAAGCGCAAGCGCGTCGTTGTGCCGAAGCCCGGCGCAGCGGGGACTAAGCCGCAAAGTGCGGTCACGCCCGATAACGCCGCGCGGGCTGTCGCCGCCTCGTCCAAGCGCCCAGCAGGGATCTCGGACGCCGAGATGGAACGTCGGCTGAAGGCACTTGCCGCCGCGAAGGCACGCGAGGCAGAGGAAGCCGAGGCCCGCGCTGCGGAAGAACGCGCCCGCGAGGAAGAACGTGAACGCCGCCGCGCCGAGATCGAGGCGAAGGAGCGTGAGGACCGCGAGCGCGAAGAAGCGCTTCGGGCCAAGGAAGAAGAGGACGCCCGCAAGGCCGAAGAGGCCAAGCTGCGCGCCCAGAAGAAGGAAGAGGTCCGCAAGCCGGCCGCCAAGGACGCGGCACCGGTCGATGCTGCCGCGGCACAAGCCGCCGCAGCACGCGCCGAGACGAAGGGCGTGGCCACCCGTCCCGCACGGCCCGACCGCGAACAGCGCGACAACCGCACAGATGACCGCGACGCCCGAAACAAATCCGGCGACCGCGATGCGCGTCGCACTGGCAAGCTGTCGGTGACGGCCGCGCTGTCGGGTGAAGGCGGGCGCCAGCGCAGCATGGCTGCGATGAAGCGCAAGCAGGAACGCGCCAAGCAGAAGGCCATGGGCCAATCCACGCGGGCTGAAAAGCAGGTGCGCGAAGTGCAGCTGCCGGAAGCCATCGTGGTCAGCGAATTGGCAAACCGGATGGCCGAACGCGCCGCCGATGTCGTCAAGGCGCTGATGAAGATGGGCATGATGGTGACGATGAACCAGTCCATCGACGCCGACACTGCCGAACTGGTGATCGAGGAATTCGGCCACCGCGCCGTCCGCGTGTCGGATGCCGATGTGGAACAGGTCATCGCTCAGGTCGAGGACAAGCCCGAAGATCTGCAGGCGCGCCCGCCGATCATCACGATCATGGGTCACGTCGACCACGGCAAGACCTCGCTTCTGGATGCGATTCGCCACGCCAACGTCGTCTCGGGCGAGGCCGGCGGCATCACCCAGCATATCGGTGCCTATCAGGTGACCACCGATAGCGGGGCCGTGCTGTCCTTCCTCGACACGCCAGGCCACGCGGCCTTTACCAGCATGCGCGCGCGTGGTGCGAATGTCACCGATATCGTGGTGCTGGTGGTTGCGGCCGATGACGCCGTGATGCCGCAGACGGTCGAGGCGATCAACCACGCCAAGGCCGCGAAAGTGCCGATGATCGTGGCGATCAACAAGGTCGACAAGCCTGACGCCGATCCGCAGAAAGTCCGCACGGACCTGCTGCAATACGAGGTCGTGGTCGAGGAAATGTCCGGCGACGTGCAGGATGTCGAAGTCTCGGCCAAGACAGGGCAGGGGCTGGACAACCTTCTGGAAGCCATCGCCCTGCAGGCGGAAATCCTGGAACTGAAGGCCAATCCCGGCCGCGCCGCCCAGGGCGCCGTGATCGAGGCGAAGCTGGATGTGGGTCGCGGTCCCGTGGCCACTGTTCTGGTCCAGAACGGCACGCTCCGTCGCGGTGATATCTTCGTCGTCGGCGAACAATGGGGCAAGGTCCGCGCGCTGATCAACGATCAGGGCGAGCGCGTCGAGGAAGCCGGTCCTTCGGTCCCGGTCGAGGTTCTGGGCCTGAACGGCACGCCCGAAGCCGGCGACGTCCTGAACGTGGTCGAGACCGAAGCGCAGGCCCGCGAGATCGCCGAATACCGCGAAGCCGCCGCCAAGGACAAACGCGCCGCCGCCGGTGCCGCGATCACGCTGGATCAGCTGATGGCCAAGGCCAAGGCCGATGAAAGCGTGTCCGAACTGCCGGTGGTGCTGAAAGCCGACGTGCAGGGTTCGGCCGAGGCGATCGTGCAGGCCCTTGAAAAGGTCGGCAATGATGAGGTCCGCGTCCGCGTGCTGCATTACGGCGTCGGCGCGATCACCGAATCCGATATCGGTCTGGCCGAAGCCTCGGGCGCGCCGGTCATCGGCTTCAACGTCCGCGCCAACGCTCCGGCCCGCAATTCGGCCAACCAGAAGGGTGTCGAGATACGTTATTACTCGATCATCTACGATCTGGTGGACGACATCAAAGCTGCGGCCTCGGGCCTGTTGTCCAACGAAGTGCGCGAGAACTTCATCGGCTATGCGGAGATCCGCGAAGTCTTCAAGGTCACGGGCGTCGGCAAGGTTGCCGGCTGTCTGGTCACCGAAGGCGTGGCCCGTCGTTCTGCTGGCGTCCGCCTGCTGCGCGACAACGTGGTGATCCACGAAGGCACGCTGAAAACGCTGAAGCGCTTCAAGGACGAAGTGAAAGAAGTGCAAAGTGGCCAGGAATGCGGCATGGCGTTCGAGAACTACGACGACATCCGCCCCGGCGATGTCATCGAGATCTTCGAACGCGAAGAGGTCGAACGGACGCTGTAAGCGATACCGACAGAGAAATGAAAACAGCCCGCCAATTGGCGGGCTGTTTTCGCTTTAACATGCGCTTTTAGCTGACCGGAGCAGTTGGCTGATTGGAGGATAAAAGTCGCAGACGCCTCTCATCGCTACTTTCGATAAAGCAGGCCAGCGTCTAGCCAAGCTAAGATGGACGCCATTTGCCGACCGGGCCTTTTACTCTATCTGTTGTGGCTGCCTTTACTCGAAATACCACATTATGTCAACCTAACGAATCCTTGTGGATGCCATCGAATCCGACTCGACTCAGCTAATTGCTCGCCAGTAATATGCAAGGCGCAAGATGGTTGCACCCACCTTGCGCCTAAAATCGTCATAGCCCTTGAAAGGAAAGATATGATAAAAGCCACCGACTATATCGGCTCGTTTGAGCTTAATCAGATCCATGCAAGGCGAGCAAGCCTTACCTCCGAGGAAGCAGTTGCTGTCTGGTTGATGAAGTGGACTGGCGACCACAATCACGTCATCGCAGCCAAGCTTGGGATCAACCAAGGCAGAATTGCGGAGATCTTGACCGAAAAGGCTCATCAGGGAACGCGAGCCGCCGCGAATGAACTTCGGAAAGGCTGAGTAGTGATAGGGGCGGGATATTCGCCCCTATTCCCGCGCCGCCGCCAATGCCTGCTGCAGCACATCCATATCCCCGACGTGGTTCATCAGCATCAGGATCAGCCGCGCGTTCAGCGCGTCGGACTCGGCCTTCGACAGCCCCTCATGCGCCTCCAACAGCAGCGCATAGGCGTCGTCGGGCGAGGTCAGGTTCGGTTGCAGGTTCAGGCTCATGGCGTGTTTCCTGTGGCGCGAGACAGGGCGGTGCGGATGGCGTCGGCATCGCAACCGGGCCAGCGGGCGGCGACGTGCTGGTCGGGGCGGATCAGGTAGATGCCGGGGGCGTAACGCTCGGCCAGCGTTCCCTCTGCCGGCAGGGCGATCAGGTCCATGGGGATATCCCCGGCCTCGACCGGCGCGGCGTCCGTTCCGATGGCCAGAAGGGTAAACCTGCCGCCAAGGCTGTCCAGCAGGAAACCGCCCTCTATTTCCGCATCCGGGCAGGGGCTGCCGGGGCGGGTGCGGGCGGGGCCTTCGGGCAGCGTGTCGGGGGTGTTCAGCGCCGATCCGTCATACGTGCAGGGCACCGACAAGCGGCCCGAATTCACGAAGGGCCGCGCAAAGGCGTGACGTTCGGACAGATGAAGGGCGGCATCGCGGAAGATGCGGCTGATCTGCGATTTCGGGGTGATGAAATCGGTCGAGCGGGTGGAGTTGAGGATGTTCTCCTCGGCCCCATGGACGCGCTCGGCGTCATAGCTGTCCAGCAGGGTTTCCGGTGCGTTGCCCTCCAGCACCAGTTTCAGCTTCCAGCACAGGTTGTCGGCGTCCTGGATACCGCTGTTCGCGCCGCGCGCGCCGAAGGGGCTGACCTGATGGGCGCTGTCGCCCGCGAAGATGACGCGCCCGTGGCGAAAACGCTCCATCCGGCGGCACTGGAACGTGTAGACGCTGACCCATTCGAGGGTGAATTCCACGTCCTCGCCCAGCATGGCCTTGATGCGGGGAATGACGTTCTCGGGGCGCTTTTCTTCGGCCTTGTCGATGTCCCAACCCAGTTGCAGGTCGATGCGCCAGACGCCATCGGGCTGCTTGTGCAGCAGCGCCGATTGGCCGGGGTTGAAGGGCGGGTCGAACCAGAACCAGCGCTCGGTCGGGAAATCGGCCTGCATGGTCACATCGGCGATCAGGAAATTGTCCTCGAACACGCGGCCCAGGAAATCGAGGCCCAGCATCCGCCGCGTGGTCGAACCGGCACCGTCGCAGGCGATCAGCCATTCCGCCTCCAGGTCATAGGAGCCTTCGGGCGTGTCGATTTCCACCGTCGCATGGTCATCGTGCTGGCCGATGGCCGAAACGCGGGACTTGCCGCGCAACTGGATCGGCGCGCCCTGCGCCTGCAAGTCGCGCAGGCGGTTCAGCAGCATATGTTCGACGTGATACTGCTGCAGGTTGATGAAGGCGGGGCGGCGGTGGCCGCCTTCGGGCAGAAGGTTGAAATCATAGACCTCGCGCTCTCCCATGAAGACGCGGCCCTTGTTCCAGACGACGCCCTTGTCCACCATCGCCTGCCCGCAGCCGAGGCGATCGAAGATCTCCAGCGCGCGCTTGGCGAAGCAGATCGCGCGGCTGCCGGTTGACACGCGGTCATTGTCATCCAGAACCACCACCGGCACGCCGTGCATTCCCAGATCAATCGCTGCTGTCAGTCCGACTGGGCCGGCACCGATGATGACGACCGGGTGACGCGCGGGCGTCGGCGCATCCTGATCAGGGTGGCGCTGATAGGGGTAAAGTGGGGTCTCGAATATCTTCGCGTCTGCCATGGGCCTCCCCTCCCGTTGCTGACGTCAGCCTTGCAGCAGATCCCACATTTCCTTGTCGCGTTCGGCGGTCCAGACGCGGGGCGTGTCGATGCCAAGCGCCTCATCATAGGCGCGGGCGACGTTGAAGGGCAGGCAATGTTCATAGATCGCGTAATCGCCGAATTTCGGGTCGCAGGCCGCGCGCACGGCGTCCCAGGCCTGTTTCAGCGTGCCGCCACCCTGCGCCACGCGCGCCGCCGGCAGGAAGGTCGAGCGGACAAAATCAGCGGTATTGTCGAGCGCCGCGTTCACCATGTCCGACCCGACAAGCGCATCCCCGCGACCCGGCGCGATGGCGTCCAGATCAAAGGCGCGGATTTCTTCCAGCGTGTCGGGCCAGTCGGTGAAATGGCCGTCGCCGCAGTAGCAGGCGCTGTGATATTCGACGATATCGCCGGTGAACATGACATTCGCATCGGGGACGTAAGCGACGATATCGCCCGCCGTATGCGCCCGGCCCAGATGCATCAGGTCGACCCGACGCTTGCCCAGATAGACGGTCATGCGGTCGTTGAAGGTGGTGGTGGGCCAGGTCAGGCCGGGGATTTCCTCATGCCCCTGGAAAAGCCGCGGGAAGCGTTCGAATTCGCTGTCCCAATCTTCCTGCCCGCGCTCGACGACCATGGCACGGGCCTTTTCGCCCATGATGACGGTCGGCGCACCATAGGCCGAGGCGCCCAGCACGCGGACGGCGTGGTAATGGGTCATGACCAGGTGGCTGATCGGCTTGTCGGTGACTTCGCGCACCTTCTCGATCACCTTGCGGGCCAGGCGCGGCGTTGCCTGCGCCTCGATGATCATCACGGATTCATCGCCGATGATGACCCCGGTATTCGGATCGCCCTCGGCGGTGAAGGCCCAAAGGCCATCGCCGATCTCGGTGAAGCTGATCTTCTTTTCGGCCATATCGCCGGCAGAGGCGAATTTCTTGGTCATCATCTACTCCTTTGCTGGCAGGACGGTGCCGGTACAATTCCCGAAGCCTACGCGATAGCCATTGCCCTGCGCATAACCGTTCAGCGTGATCGTATCGCCGTCCTGAATGAAGGTCCGTTGTCCATCGGATGTTTCAACCGGCGTCTTGCCGCCCTCGGTCATTTCCAACAGCGCGCCGGTCGAATCTGGCGTGGGACCGGAAATCGTGCCGCTGCCCAACAGATCACCCACCCGCATCGGGCAACCAGAGGACGCATGATGTGCCAGTTGCTGGGCCGAGGAATAATACATCACGTTGTAATTGGTGCGCCCAAGAACGTCGCCGTTCAATGCCCAGGACAGGGTGATGTCGTACAGACCGGGGCGGGATTCGTGCAGATAGGGCAATAGCGGGTTCTGACGGTCTGCCCCGTGGCTGCGGAACGGCTCCAGCGCGGCTTGCGTCACGATCCATGGGCTGATGGTCGTCGCAAAAGCCTTCGACTGAAAGGGTCCAAGCGGCTGGTATTCCCAGGCCTGAATGTCGCGCGCAGACCAGTCGTTCAGCAGGACATAACCGAAGATCATCTGTTCAGCCTGTTCAACGCTGATGCGATCACCCATGGTCGAAGGCTGGCCGACGATGGCCCCCATTTCCAATTCCAGATCAAGACGCTTGCAGGGCGACCAGATCGGGCCGTTATCTGCCTTCAGCTGCCCCATCGGTCGGACGACATCGGTGCCGGACACGACGACGGAAGATGCACGGCCGTTATAGCCGATCGGCATATGCGTCCATTGCGCCGGCAGCGCATTATCCGGTCCACGGAAAAGCGCGCCGACGTTGAAGGCGTGATTTCGCGACGCGTAGAAGTCGGTGTATTCGGTGACACGAATGGGCAGGTGCATCGTGGCATCGGCCATGGCAACCGTGGGAACGCTCCGGTTGCCGTCCTGCCCCAGAAGCGCAGTCACCGCGTCCCGGATTTCCTGCCACTTGGCAGGGCCAAGTGCGATGAAATCATTCAGTTGCGGGGCGACGAACGTGCCGCCGGCGTCCAGCAAGCCTTCCGTCTCGCAGGCGGCCAGATCGACGATGCGGTCGCCGATGGCAATACCGCAGCGCGGTGCATCATTGGCAGTGGAAAAAACGCCGTAAGGCAGGTTCTGGATCGGAAAGTCGCAATCGGGATCGTTCGCCGCATCGATCCAGCTTTTCACCACACTCGCCATACCACCCTCGCCCTACAATCGGTTGCAAACGCAACTAACACGATGACAGATTCGAAGCAAGTTTACGCGGTCAGGGCTTGGCCAGATCCCGCAATAAATCGGTCAACGCCTGAAACTGTTGCGTTCCCAGCCGCATGGCAAGCTCGTCCTGGAACTGAAGGGCGCGGGCGGCAAGATCGCTGTGGACGCGCCGCCCGGCCTCTGTCAGCTCCAGCAGCTCGGCGCGCCGATCCGTCGCCGAAGGCCTGCGCGTCAGATAACCAGACTGCTCCAGCGCGGCGACAGCCCGCGAGACCTTCGATTTCTCCAGATGCGCACGCGCGCCGATATCCGTTGCTGTCATCGGCTGACCCCGCCCCAGATGCGCCATGATCCGCCATTGCGCGCGCGACATGCCATACGGCGCGCGGTAATGGGTGGAAAAGGCGCGGCCGGTGACTTCGGATGCATTGTTCAGCAGATAGGGCAGGAAATCGTCCAGATGAAAATCCGTCATTCGGACTCCGAAATTTGAGCAGGGGCGTTACGATGAGTGTCGCACAGCCTGCAACCACTTGCCAATGCGCGCAAATCGGTTAACCGATGAGCAATGAACGGCTTCGTATCATTCGTATCATCAGGTCCCGGCGACCCGGAACTTCTGACCAGACGTGCCGCCGACAGGCTGGCAAGCGCCGATGTTGTGCTTTTCGATGACCTGTCCTCTGGCCCGATCCTGGCTCTTGCCGCGCAGGCCCAACTGATTCCGGTTGGCAAACGCGCCGGACGGCCAAGCGCGAAGCAAGACACGGTCAACAGGCTGATCCTTGACCATGCGCGGGCCGGCAAGCGCGTTGTCCGGCTGAAATCGGGCGACGCCGGCATGTTCGGCCGGCTGGAGGAGGAGTTGGCAGCGGTGCGCGGCGCAGGACTGGCGTTCGAGATCGTGCCGGGCGTTTCGTCGGTCAACGCGGCCGCCGCCGCGGCCGGGTTACCCCTGACGCGGCGCCTGACGGCCAGGCGCGTGCAATATCTGACCGGCGCTGACGTCACTGGCAAGCTGCCACAGGGATTGAACTGGGCGGCGCTTGCCGATCCCGGCGCGGTCACAGTGATCTTCATGGGGCAGCGCAGCTTTCCTGACCTGGCGGCCGGGCTGATCGCGCACGGCCTGCCCGCCGATACGCCCGCCCTGATCGCAGCAGCCGTATCGCAGGAAGGCCAGCGATTGCGCCGGGGCACCGTTGCCGGGCTGGCAGATATGCTGCGCAACGAAGGCCCCAGCAGCGCCCCGGCGCTGATCTTTTTCGGGCCCCTGTCTGACATCAACGACGCTGCAGTCGAACTGCTGGACGGGGCCTAGCGCAGCGCCTGGCGGGCCGCGTCATATTCCTGCGCCAGCCGGTCAATATAGGTCGCCGCAGGTAGAACCTGTTCAATGGCGCCGATCCCCTGCCCGGCGCCCCAGATCGCGCTCCACGCCTTGGGCTTGGCCGCGGCCTGACCGAAATTCATGCTGCTTGCGTCCGCAGCTTCCAGATTATCGGGGTCCAGCCCCGCATTGCGAATGGACGGCTTCAGGTAGTTGCCATGAACGCCGGTGAACAGCGACGAATAGACGATATCCTCTGCCCCGGAATCGACAATCATCTGCTTGTAATCGGGCGCGGCGTTCGCTTCCTTCGTCGCGATGAAGGGGCTTCCGATATAGCCCAGATCGGCGCCCATGACCTGCGCAGCCAGAACCGCGCACCCGGTTGCTATCGATCCTGACAGCGCAATCGGGCCATCGAACCACTGCCGGATTTCCTGAACAAGCGCGAAGGGCGATTGCATCCCTGCGTGGCCACCTGCCCCGGCTGCGACCGCGATAAGGCCATCCGCGCCTTTTTCGATCGCCTTCTTTGCGAAGGTATTGTTGATGATGTCGTGAAAGACCACGCCGCCGACCGAATGGGCGGCTTCGTTCACCTCGGGCCGGGCGCCCAGCGATGTGATCCACAGGGGCACCTTGTGCTTTACGCAGATCTCGATATCGCGTTCCAGCCGCGCGTTTGACCGATGCACGATCTGGTTTACGGCGAAAGGCGCGGCGGGATGATCGGGATTTTCCTGATTGTGACGATCCAGTTCCTCGGAAATCCGCGTCAGCCAGAGTTCAAGCTGAATCGGCTCGCCCTCTTTTTCGCGGGCGTTCAGCGCCGGAAAGCTGCCCACGATCCCGGCCTTGCATTGCGCGATCACCAGATCCGGGTTCGAGACGATGAACATCGGCGATGCGATGACCGGTATGCGCAGATTCGAAAGAACGGGCGGCAAGGACATCGGGGACTCCTCCTGAAGGTTTGTCCCATCATCCCCGCCACCTGACTGGGGGCAAGCGTGACGTGGCGGCGCGATCAGGCGCTGCGGCCAAGACGCGTCAGGTATGAAGGCGCAACCTCGGAGGACCGCTTCCACAGTTCCCAGGGCTGACGCCGGGCCAGATCAAAGTCGATCTCGACCTCGTCAAAACCGGATCGACGCGCCATCGGAAACTGGTCGGCGATGACATGACCCTGCGCGCGAAGCCTGCCCTTGAAGCCTGCCACGCGCAGCCGCCGCGCCAGCGTGAAGCCACGCCCGTCCGAGAAGCTGGGGAAGGCGATGCGGATCATCTCGGCATCCTGAAAATTCACCGCCGGGTCATCAAGATCGGCATCGGGTGCCAGATCCAGCACCTCGCCATCAAAATTGTCGGGGCCGAAGCCGCTGTCACGCACGATAACTGGCTGGCCTTCCCGCGGCACGAACTCTGCCGGGACGACGCGCTGCATCTTTCCGTTCACGAAATGAATCCCACATTCTGTCTTTTCCTGCCCGCGCCAACGGCCGGCGCGGGGATCTTCCCCCTCGGCCACCGGGCTCGTGCAGGGCTGGCACCCGATCGAGGGATAGCCCTGCGCAACCAGTGGATGACGCGGAAGGTCGTTGTTGACGATATAGTCGATCACATCCTGCGATGTCCAATGCGCAAGTGGATTGATCTTGATACGATCGCCGGCCGGATCGGCTTCGAAGAATTCCAGATCGGCCCGGCTGGCGCCTTGGAAGCGCTTACGCCCGGTGATCCAGCTGTCATATCCGGCCAGCGCCTTGTTGAGTGGCACTGTCTTGCGAAGGTCACAGCAGGCATCGGTATCGCGCTTGTGCAAGTCGCCATCGGGATCCTGCGCCGCCAACGCCACAGGCGCGGCGCGGATGATGCGGATATCGGTCAGCCCCAACTTCGCCGCCACCTCGGACTGGTAGGCAAGCGTTTCCGGAAACAGCATTTGCGTATCGATGAACAGAACCGGCGTATCCCGGTCAATCAGCGATATCATGTGCAGCAGCGCGACAGAATCTGCCCCGAAGGACGACACCATCGCAACGCGCCCAAGCTCTGGGTCGCTTAGCGCGTCGCGCAGGACACGGATCGCCGCGTGATGCTTGTAGCGCTGATTCAGCGCGGCGATACGCGCCGCCCGTGTCGGGATGGTGACGACCTGCGCCATTACGCGGCCTCCTTCTCGGGGTAGAGCGCGGCCTTGAACGGCTCGGCACCAAGCCGGCGGTAGGCCTGAATGAAGGTTTCCGAGGCATCTTCACGGACGTTCAGATAGCCATCGACCAACCGTTCGATGGCTGGAATGATCTCATCCTTCGAAAAGCCGGGACCGGCGCGCTCGCCCACGGCCATGGTCTCGGTCGCGTCACCGCCAAGCGTAACCTGGTAGTTTTCCACGCCCGCGCGATCCAGCCCGAGGATGCCGATGTGCCCCACATGGTGATGCCCGCATGCGTTGATGCAGCCGGAAATCTTGATCTTCAGCTCTCCGATTTCATGTTCCAGCTTCAGTTCGTCAAACCGGGTCGCGATCTGTTGGGCGATCGGGATCGACCGCGCAGTCGCAAGCGCGCAGTAATCCAGTCCGGGGCAGGCAATAATGTCGCTGATCAGGCCCAGATTGGCCGTACCAAGATCGGCAGCCTTCAGCGCGCCATGTAGCGCCGCCAGATCGGCCTTGTGAACATGGGGCAGAACGACATTCTGTTCATGGCTGATGCGCAGATCGGAATGGCCATATTGTTCGGCAAGATCGGCCAGAAGGCGCATCTGTTCCGATGTCGCATCACCAGGCGTCGCGCCTTGCTTTTTCAGCGAGACGGTGACGATGGCGTAGTCCGGGTTCTTGTGGGCGTGCAGGTTCGTATCGCTCCACGACCGGAAAATCGGGTCGGCCTCGCGCGCGGCGTCGTAGTCGGCGGTACTGCGCCCCTCAACCAGGTCGGGCGCGGTGAACTGGGCCGCGATCTGCGCCAGAATCTGCTGGTCAGAGCCGTCGAATGTTGGCCGGATCTCGGCAAAGCGGGCGTCGACCAATTCACGGATATGGTCAATACCCAGTTCCTGCACGGCAATTTTCAGACGCGCCTTGTATTTATTGTCGCGCCGCCCGACCGTGTTATAGGCCGACAGGATCGATTCCAGATAAGGCAGCAGATCGACGGCCGGGACAAAGTCGCTGATGACCTTGCCGACCAAAGGCGTCCGGCCAAGGCCGCCACCGACCGAAACCTCGAACCCTGTCACGCCGTCCTGTTCCAGCATACGCAGGCCAATATCGTGCGACTTGACGACGGCACGGTCATTGGGACTGCCCGAAACAGCGATCTTGAACTTGCGGGGCAGAAACTGGAATTCGGGGTGGTCGGTGGACCATTGCCGGATCAGTTCCGCATAGGGGCGGGGGTCCGCGACTTCGTCCGCCGCGGCCCCGGCGAAGTGATCGGCGGTCACGTTGCGGATCGTGTTGCCAGAGGTCTGGATGGCATGCATCCCGACATCGGCAAGCGCGTCCAGCATATCGGGGATATCGACCAGCTTGGGCCAGTTGAACTGGATGTTCTGGCGGGTCGTAAAATGGCCGTAACCCTTATCCCAGCGGTCGGCAATCATTGCCAACTGGCGCATCTGATCGGGGTTGATGCTGCCATAGGGAATTGCGATCCGCAGCATATAGGCGTGCAATTGCAGGTATACGCCGTTCATCAGCCGCAGGGGGCGGAATTCTTCTTCGGTCAACGCACCAGAGATGCGGCGGTTGACCTGATCGCGGAACCGCGCCGCGCGGTCGACGACAAAGGCGCGGTCGAATTCGGAATGTTGATACATTATGCTTCCTCTGCTTGCTTGCCGTGGAAGTAGTTGGACGGGCCAAATGCGCGAAACGCCTCGCGCGGGTGACCGGGTTCGGGACCGTCGGGACCAGCCTTTGCCGGGGCCAGGAACACGCCCACCGCACGATCGGATAACGCCAGCGCATGCGCCATGCGGTGACGGGCCTGTTCTTCATCGGTGATCAGTTCTGCATGACGCAGATGCGATACCCATTCATCCTTGCCGGTCAGATAGATGACGCGGCCGTCGAAAAGGTCGTTGGCTGAAATGACGACTGGCTCAAATGCGCGGGCCATGGCGAATCTCCGGTTTTGCTTTGTAGTATATGGGATATTTTTCTGCGATTGCGCTAGTATCTTGGGTAAATAAGGAATACTGTTCCGATGACGCCGCGAGACAGGACAAAACGCCGCCATGGAAGACCTCAGCGAAAAGAAACTCCGGCTTGATGCGCTGGACCGGAAAATCCTGACCGAATTGCAGGAGGACGCCAGTCAGTCGCTGGACGACATCGCCCGCAAGATCGGTTCGTCGAAGACCCCGGTCTGGAACCGCATCCGCAAGCTGAAGGATGCCGGCGTCATCACCCGCCAGACGGTTATCCTGGATCCCGATGCGGTCGGGCTTGGCACCTGTTTCTTCGTGCTGATCCGCACCAGCGAACACGAGGCGGGTTGGCAGAAGAAATTCCTGGACGCACTGCAGTCGCGCCCCGAAGTGCTGGAAGCGCATCGGCTGGCGGGCGAGATCGATTATATCGTGAAGCTGCGCGTATCAGATGCCCGCGCCTATGACGCCTTCTATCAGGCGCTGATCGCCGAAGTGAAAATCTTCAACGTCACGGCGCTGCTGTCGATGGAAGAATTGAAATC
This sequence comes from Paracoccus denitrificans, assembly GCA_005768755.1. Lineage (GTDB taxonomy): Bacteria > Pseudomonadota > Alphaproteobacteria > Rhodobacterales > Rhodobacteraceae > Paracoccus > Paracoccus denitrificans_B. Next base: position 179,824 of record VAFL01000006.1, read on the forward strand.
AACCACATTCCTGCCGGTGTGAGCGTCCGCCCTGCCGGGCTTTATCGACACGCCCACCGGAATTGTGCTGAACCGTCACATTTCCACGGCATATAAGGGCGATTACAACCAGATCACCGATAATCTGCCGCAGGACGCCTTGGAATGAAGGGAAAGCGCATGACAACAATCCATTGGGTGCAGGCAGGGCCAGATGCGCTGTTCGGGCTTCAGCGCCTGATCCGCAAGGAACCGGGCCGCATCCGCGTCTGGACCCGCGACGGCCAGCTGCTGGAGGGGATCGACGCCGGGATTCAGACCGGCTTTGATCTTGACGCGCTTGGCGCCGCCATCCAGCCTGGCGACGTGATCGTGGCCCCGCGCCCGACCGAGGTCGCCATTGCCCGGCTGGCCATGGCGCACGGCGCGCATCTGGCGGTGGGCTGGCACATGTCCGAACAACTGCGCAATGCCGGCCGCAACGCCGCCGAAAAGGGCCTGACCGTCTTGGCCGAGGCGGGCATGGTGCCGGGGATAGAGCATCTGATGGCCCGCGATCTGGTGAACCATTACCGCCAGGCCGCGCAGCCGGACGACGTGCTGCATTTCACCTGCTATGGCGGCGGCATGCCGAAATATCCCGACAATTTTCGGCACAAATTCAATACCTCGCCCCTGTCGCTGCTCAACGCATTGGCGACGCCGACGACCTGGATCGGCGACGGCAAGCCGCAGCGGGCCGATTTCCCCTTCGATGTCATTCGCGATCACGACCTGAACCTGCCGACGCCCGAACGCCATCAGGTCTATCCGCATTACGATGTCGCGCCCTATCTGGACGCTTACGGCTTCGATCCCGACTGGACCATCGCCACCGCCGAACGCGGCGCAATCCGGCTGAAGGGCTGGAACGCAGGTTGGGCCGGCGTCTTCGCCCGCATCCGCGAGACCGGCAAGGACGCCCCCGCCTTGCGCGCCCTTGCCCGCGAACTGTGGCGCGATCATCCTTTCATCGCCGGCGAGGCCGACCGCGCCGTGCTGTCGGTGTCGCTGCGAGCCGAGTCCAATGGCAAGACCCGCTGGCATCGCGAGTGGGTGATGGATGCCTCGGGCGGGCGCAATGGCTCGGCCCGGTTCCGGTTGAATTCGCTGATGCTGGCGCTGGCGGCAGGTGCGATCACCGACGGCGGGATCGGGCCGGGCCTGCATATCGGCGTGACCGACCCCGAATTGATCGCCAACTGGCTGATCGAGGTCACCCATGAGGCCGGTTATTCCCGCCTGATCAACCACATGCGCGAACATGAGGAAGCCTGAACGGCACGCGGAAGGCGCGCAAAGCCCGTGCGCGACCGGGTTGGGCGCTCGTTCATCTGGACGGAGTCTGCAGGCGATGCATGTGGCGCCACGGCTTTATGATGTGTCCCAGGATTGGGATGTCAACGACGGAAGGAACCGCAATGTCCTATGACCACGCCCTGGCCGACCGCGTCCGCACGCAGCTCGCCGGCATGGGCGGGGCGCAGGAAATGCCGATGATGGGGGTTCTTTGCTTCCTGCGCGGCGGCAATATGGCCTGCGGCGTCACCGGTGACCGGCTGATGGTGCGACTGGGCAAGGAAGGCGCTTCGGCGGCCACGATTGACCCTGATGTCGGGCCGCTGCGGATCGGCGGCGGCCGCAGCCCTGCCGCCTTTGTTACCGTTGCCCCTGCCGGGGTGGCAGATGACGCCGCGCTGGAAGCATGGATTGCGCGCGCCATCGCCTTCGCGGACAGCCTGCCGGCAAAAAAGGCCTAGCGGCGCAGATAGACGTAATAGGCACCCGTGCCGCCATGGCGCAGATGCGCCGGCGCGATCTGCTGGACGACGTGGGACAGAGGTGCGGCGTGCAGCCAGTAAGGAACCTGATGGCGCAGCGCGCCGCGCCGCACAGGCAACGGCCCCTCGATCCCGTCGCGGCTGCCCTTGCCGGTGATCACCAGCACCAGGCGATGCCCGCGCGCGTGGCACGACAGGACGAAGCGCGTCAGTTCCGGCCCCGCTTCCGCAAGGGTCATGCCATGCAGATCAAGCTTCGCCTCGGGCCGCATCTTGCCGCGACTCATCTGGCGATGTGTCTTGTGATCCATGCGAACCGGTTGACGAACCAAGGCTTCAGCCGGGCTGGGGGCTATGTCGGCGCTGCGCAGCTTGCCTGATTTCGGTCCGATGCTGAATTCAGCGGGAATGACTGCTCCCGCTTTGCGCAAGGGCTTTTCGGCAGTCCGTGCGGGCGGTGACATGTCCGGAAGTGCCTCACGCCGCTTCGGTTCCAGCGGCGTTGCGGTCCGGGCGACGCGCGCCCAAAGCTCGCGGTCTTCGGGCGTAAGTCCGCGCCGGCGGCTCATCAGCCACCAGTCGCGACAAGCTGCCAGTTCGGGTCGGCGGCCCCCATCTGACGCTCGAACGTCCAGGTGTCGCGCTGCTTGCGCGGTGTCTTGGCATCGCCGTCAATGACCGCCCCAGTCGGGTCGCGGGTCGCAACGATCATTTCGCCGACAAAGCGAACAGAAAGCTCGGCACTGGCATTGTGCGAGTGGAACTCGGCCGCCGAAAGCGCTGTTTCGCGCGTACCAAGAAACTGCACTTCAGTTGTATGGCCGGAATTCTGACGCGCAGCAATGGCGGCGTCGAAGGCCTGTGCAACCTCGGGCGACAGAAAGCCGCGCACCTCGCTGATATCGCCCTTTTCGAAGGCAACGAGGATCATTTCATAAGCCTGCTTTGCTCCGCCAAGAAATTCTGTCAGCGAGAAAGAGGGCTCGACCCGCTTCATTTCCACCAATGCGGCATAAGCGGGGCTTTCGGCATCGACATGGTCGGTCAGATCGCTGTCGGAAATGCGGGGATCATCTTCGATCACCTCCATCCGGCGCTGCACCGGCGCGTCTTCGTTTGCACTCGGCTCAAATCCGTCACGCGTCCCGAGAACATTGCGAAGCCGCAAGATCAGGAAAACCGCAATTGCGGCCAGGACAAGCAATTGAATGAGCGAGTTCGACATATTCCATCCTTTGGCAGGGTCGGGGCGGTTTGAATTTCTGACCCTGCTTCTTATGTAGGGATCGAGCGAGGCCAAGTCCAGTTGCCTGCGCCGCCCGAGGAGTCCCATGCCGCTGTTAATTTTGTTCATTCTCATTCCGATTATCGAGATCGCGCTTTTCATCCAGGTCGGCGGGCTTATCGGGCTTTGGCCGACAATTGGACTGGTGCTGCTGTCAGCCTTCATCGGTATGATCATGATCCGCAGCCAGGGCCGGCGGGCACTGGGCGATCTGCAGCAATCCTTTCAGACGCTCAGCGATCCGACGCGGCCCTTGGCCCATGGTGCCATGATCCTTCTGTCGGGCGCACTGCTTCTGACGCCGGGCTTTTTCACCGACACGATCGGGCTTTTGTTGCTTGTTCCCGGCGTTCGGGACTGGCTGATGCGGCGCGCCGGACGTCACGTGAAGGTGACCCGGTCCGGCTTCGGCTTCGACGGCGCGCGCCAGCCCCGTCACGGCTGGCCCGGTCGCAGCGATGAAGATGTCATCGACGGCGATTACGTCGTTCAGGACGACCCCTATATCGCCCGCGATGACATTGCGCAGCCCGACAGCCCGCCAGGGAACGGCGGCCCGCGCAAACCGTCGGGCTGGACCCGTCCCGAATAAGCGCATTGCGCAGCTTTCGGCAGGCGTTGAGGCATCTGCGCGCGGGTGCTAGAAACCCTGCGACCCATTTTCGAAAGGACCCGAAATGACCGATGAAACGCCGACCGGCGCAACCGATGAACAACCTGCTGCTGCCCAACCGCCGCGGATGCAGATCCTCGCGCAATTCATCCGCGATCTGTCCTTTGAAAATATTGTCGCACAAAAGGGGCTGAACAACGCCGAAGTCCGCCCCGAGATCGCCGTTCAGGTCAGTCTGGATGCGCGCAAGCGGGCCGCGGACAACCAGTATGAGGTCATCACCAAGTTCAAGGTCTCGTCGAAGAACACCGTCAACGATGCCAATCTGTTCCTGTGCGAGCTGGAATATGGCGGTGTGTTCCAGGTCGAAGGTGTCCCCGAAGACCAGCTTCATCCTTTCCTGATGATCGAATGCCCGCGCATGCTGTTTCCGTTCATCCGTCGCGTCATAAGCGACGTGACCCGCGACGGTGGCTTCCCGCCTGTCAATCTTGATCCGGTGGATTTCGTCGCGCTTTATCGTCAGGAACTGGCCCGTCGCGCCCAGGCCGAACGTCCCGCCGACGCCCCCATTTCGTAACTGCCGGTGCCCCCACGCAGAAAGCGCGCCTGGCAGCGGATGCTGTCAGGCCGCAGGCTTGATCTTCTGGACCCGACCCCGTTCGATATCGAGATCGAGGATATCGCGCATGGGCTGGCCTTTGTCGCGCGCTGGAATGGTCAGACGCGCGGCGACTGGCCCTATTCCGTTGCCGAACATTCGCTGCTTGTTGAACAGGCTTTCGGTCGCATCGCACCTGATGCAGAGCCGAAATGGCGATTGGCCGCACTGCTGCATGACGCACCGGAATATGTGCTGGGGGATATGATTTCCCCGGTGAAAGGGGCGCTTGGCGCCGAATATGGCGAGATGGATGCGCGCATTGCCGAAGCGGTTCACCGACGTTTCGGCCTGCCTGCAAAAACACCCGCGATCATCAAAAGATGTATCAAGCAGGCCGATTATGTATCAGCCTGGCTTGAAGCAATCGAAATTGCCGGTTTTTCCGAGGCCGAGGCCCGAAGCATTTTCAAAATCCCGAAGCCCGAACATTGCGCGGGTCTCACCATAACACTTCGCCCGCCGGCCGAAGCGCGCAAGGCCTATCTGGATCGCTTCCAAACCCTGATCGAAGCGATTTAGGCTGTTTCACTGACCGGGCTAAATCGCGATTGGGGTTTGATACAGGTCAGATTTCCAGGTCGTTCAGCGATTTTCCCGAATCCAGCGCCGATTGAACCCAATGCGGGCGGCGTCCACGGCCGGTCCAGGTCTGGGTCGCATCTTCAGGATTGGCGTATTTTGGTGCAATCTTGCCGCCACGGCGGCCGATCTTGGCACCAGTAAGCTCTGTCAGGGAATAGCCATGCTCACGGGCGGCATCTTCGACCGCGGCCAAGGCTGCGCGACGCTTGCGGTCTTCGAAATCCGCGATGGAACGGTCCACCTTGGTGCGCAATTCGCGCAACTCTTTCAAAGACAGATTTTCCAGATCCAGCATCAGCTTCTCCTTTTCGGGTTAAAGACTGATGGGATATGGTAGTTACGAAGATGCTGTCAAACTATATAAATGGATAGTGATCAGCGTGGGCTTCTTTTCGCCAATATCCGCTGCAATGTGCGTCTGTGCATATGTAAACGCCGTGCAGTTTCACTGACATTGCGGTCGCATTGCTCATAAACGCGCTGAATATGTTCCCATTTCACGCGATCAGCGGACATGGGATTTTCAGGCGGAGGGGGAAGAATTTCGCCGCTTTGCAAAAGCGCGGATACGATGTCATTCGCATCTGCGGGTTTTGACAGATAATCCGTCGCGCCCAGCTTTACAGCCGCCACTGCGGTGGCAATCGCGCCATAGCCCGTAAGCACAACAATGCGCGCATCCGGCCGCGCCTCGCGCAGGGCCTCTACCACATCCAGGCCGCTGCCGTCTTCCAGCCTTAGATCGACCACCGCAAAAGCCGCCGGCGCCTGACAGATTGCGGCAATTGCATCCGCGACCGAAAGCGTCACCCGCGGCAGGAAACCACGCCGCTCCATCGCGCGGGAAAGGCGGTTGACGAAAATCTCGTCATCATCGACCAATAGCAGGGATGCATCCGGACCCAGGTCCAGTTTCGGGTCTGTATCCGCCATTGCTGTCTCCGTCTGCGATTTTCCTCCTTCTAGGCGCAAGCCCTATCAGAATCAAATCGCCGATACGTCATCCGGCTTTGGCGAAGCAGGCAGTCTGGGCCGCCATGTCTTCCGGCGTCACATCGCGGTTGAAGAATTCCACGGTGCCGTGTTTGGGAAGGACCAGATAGGTCATCGTGGTATGGCTGACGGGGTAGTCGTCGCTTCCGTCGTCCTGCACCTTGAAGCCGACACGCCACGCTTTTGCCGCAGCCGCCGTCTCCTCGGTCGAGCCGGTCAGGCCGATCATGTTTTCATGCAGGTTGTCGGTATAATGGGCCATCACCTCGGGCGTGTCGCGGCGTGGATCGACGGTCACGAAAACAGCCTGCGCATCGATCCCCTCTTCATCCAGAAGGTCCAGTGCCTCGGCATTGCGGGAATTGTCGAAAGGGCAGATATCCGAGCAGTAGGAATAGCCGAAATAGACAAGCGTCGGCTTGGTGAAAACATCCTTTTCGGTGACCCGCGTCCCGTTTTCATCCGTCAATTCAAACGACCCGCCAAGTGCCGACGAACCGCCTGCCACAACGCTGGTGCGACAATCCGCAAACGGGTCAGGCTCGGCCTCTGCGGTCTGGTCGTCGCCCCGCGACATCCAGACCGAACCGCCGATCAAAACCGCCAGCGTCACGACCGTCCCGATAATCAGAAGCTGCTTGTCGTTCATGAGTATCCCGAATTCAGTTTCGATGCATTGATCGCCCATCGCGACGCTTATATCAACACGACCGATTGCCGCATCACGAGGTCGAGAATGCCGCAGGGCATGCAACTTGCCGCCACGCTGATAACAGATCCCAGACGACGCGCCGAACCGATCCGCCGCCGGACGCTGGTGCTGCTGCGCTGGATCGCGCTTGGCGGACAACTTGCCGCAATTGTCGTGGCACTTCTGATGGGTGTGCAGTTCGCCACCCTGCCCGCGCTTGTGGCGGTCGCGGTCGGGGTCGCGCTGAACCTGTGGCTGACCGCCATGCCATCACGGGTAACGCAAAGGGGGGCGACAGCGCAGCTTGTCTTCGATCTGGCGCAAATCTCGGTCCTGATCGGCCTGACCGGCGGGCTTTCCAATCCGTTTGCGCTGCTGGTGCTGGCCCCGGTGACCATCGCCGCGACAGCGCTTGGCGACCGCCAGACATTGCTGATCGGGCTTGCCACTGTTCTGATGATACTTCTGTCGGCCTGGCTGGCCGTGCCGCTGCGCCACGCCTCGCTTGATCTGACCATGCCCGCGATCCTGCAAGGCGCGCATCTGGTGGCAATTCTGATCGGGGTCGCGTTTTTCGCGATTTACGCCCGCAGGGTGTCCGAAGAACTGGCAACGACCGCCGATGCGCTTTTTGCGACCCAGATTGCCCTTGCACGCGAACAGAAGCTTCAGCATCTGGGCGGCGTCGTTGCCGCCGCCGCGCATGAGATGGGCACCCCGCTTGCGACCATAAAGCTGATTGCGTCCGAATTGCGCGATGAATTGGCCGAGGCCCTGCCCGACCGCAGCGATCTGGCCGAGGATGCGGCTACCCTGACCCAATCGGCTGACCGATGCCGCGATATCATGCGGTCCATGGGTCGCGCCGGAAAAGACGATCTGAAGCTTTATGCCGCACCCCTGCGCACCGTGCTGGAGGAGGCCGCCGAACCCCACGCCGCGCGCGGTGCCAGCATCAGGATCGTGCTGCGGGACGAAGCCCGCCAACCGACGATCCAGCGCGATCCCGGCATCATCCACGGGCTGCGCAACATCATCCAGAACGGCGTAGATTTCGCACGCAGCCAGGTCACGATCCGTGCCGAATGGGACGCACAGCAGTTGCGCCTGGTGATCAGCGATGATGGGCCGGGCTATCCGCCGGCGATGCTCGGGCAGCTGTCGGACCCTTTCCCGATCGGACGGCGCAACGACCGGCGAAACGGCTATGAAGGCATGGGGCTGGGATTGTTCATCGCCCGGGCGCTTCTGGAAGGCAGCGGTGCGAAACTTAACTTTGCCAATAGCAACAGTGGTGCAGAGGTGTCGATCTTGTGGCCGATTTCACGCATTTCAGCCGATGATCGTGCGGCTTTGCAGGAAAATCCGCATATCGCCTAGCCGTTAACCACTTATTAACCAATCTGGTGACTTAAATTTCCCAAGCTCCTGCTGGTTTGGTCATTCATGGTTCCTGATCTTTCGATATTGCTGGCACTGTTGGGCGGCGCAGCATCCGTTTTCATCGCAATGATGGCTGTACGCGTTTCCGAACGGCGCAACAGACCGGCGCTGCTTGCGCCCGACCTGCTGGAACCGTGTATCTTCCTTTATCAGGGCGAACGGCTGGTCGACGCCACACCACCTGCCCGACGCATTCTGGCCGGCTGCTCTGGCACCAGCCTCTCGTCCTTCAAATCCTGGCTGGCGCATCGGTTCGACGATCTGGAGCTGCTGGACAACCTGGCCCGGACAGGGGGATCGGTCGCGCTGACCGGGCATTCCGGCAGCGGGCCCTCTTGCATGCGACTTCTGGCAAAGGAAGCCGTCGATGGTTCGGTCCGGCTGATATTAGAGCGTCCCGACACCGAAGCCTCTGCAATCATTGTCGATTCCCTGTCGCAACAGGCAATGGAGGAGGAGATTGCCATGTTGCGCGGTATCGTCGAATCCGCGCCGATGCTGATGCTGCGCCGCGATCTTCAAGGCAATGTCGTCTGGGCGAACGCAGCCTATCTTCACGCAGCGACCGTGAACAGTGATACGCTGTCCTTGCCGCTGCCCGAAATCCTTACGAACGATGGCGTCAAGGGTGACGCTGGTGGCGTCCACCGCGCGTATACGCAAACCGGCGAGGCTGTGCACTGGTTCGACTGCCATGACCGCAGCGACGCAGGCGGCACGACGACGTTCGCCTTGCCCGCCGACGCCGAGGTTCAGGCCGAACAAAGCCTTCGTGAGTTCCTGCAGACCCTGACCAAGACCTTCGCGGACCTGCCCATCGGCCTGGCGATATTCGACCGTGAACGTCAGTTGCAACTGTTCAACCCGGCGCTGATTGACCTGACCGGGCTGTCGGCCGGTTTTCTGACCAGCCGACCGTCGCTGTACAGCGTGCTTGACCAGCTACGAGAGTTGCGCATGGTGCCAGAGCCCCGCGATTACCGGGGCTGGCGCAAGCAGATCACAACGCTGGAATCCGCTGCCTCGGCCGGGCATCACGTTGAAACCTGGTCATTGCCGGGCGGCCGGACCTATCGCGTCACCGGACGACCACATCCCGGCGGTGCCGTCGCATTCCTGTTCGACGACATCACGTCAGAGATCACGCTGACCCGAAAATTCCGCGCCGAGCTTACGCTGGGGTCGCAGGTTCTGGACGGTCTGGAACAGGCGCTGATCGTTTTCAACGCTGTCGGGCAGGTCGTGATGTGCAATGCACCCTACCAAGCACTATGGGGGTCCGGGCCGGAACGGCTGTCTGAGGCATTGCAGGTCTGGCAAGGGGAATGGTCGGAAGCGCCAGGCCTGAAGGAACTGGAAAATGCCCTCAGCCGTGAAATACTGGCCGAGGGCGAACGTGGCGTCTTGTTCGGCCCCGATGGCAAGGGCGTCTTCAGCTGGACCGTAACGGCGCTGCCGGGGGGCAAGCGCATGGCGTGCTTCAAACCAGTGGCAAGCCAGAATCTGGTCCCGGAAGCGGATGCCCTGCCCGTCCAGCGACTGAACCAGATGGCAGGCAATTCAGCATCGTGACGGCTGACGGTCGGCCGGTAACGGCTATTGCAGATTAGACTTCGGCCCGGCGAAATACCACGCAATCAGCCCGACGACCGGCAGGAAAGCAACGATAAGCACCCAGATGATCTTGCTGGATCTCTCGGCACCCGAATTGATGATCTGTGCAATGGCCCAGACGTCGAGCGCAAAGACGATGATCATCAACAGGCCATTGAACATATTTAACTGCATCTGTTTCTCCGCGTCCGCATTCAATATTTCGCCGAGACAACGAAGATCGAGCGCCGGCGGTTCCACGACGACCGGCCCGAAGCTGGGACGGCCGCATGAAACAGGCTACAGAACATAACGCGACAGATCGGCCGAACGGGACAGGTCGCCCAGATGCTCTTCCACAAAAGCCGCGTCGATGGTGACTTCCTCGCCGCTGCGATCAGGGGCACTGAAGGAAAGCTCCTCGAATACGCGTTCGATCACGGTGTAAAGCCGCCGCGCGCCGATGTTTTCGACGCTGCCATTCACCTCGGCCGCGATACGGGCCAATGCGGCGATCCCGTCTGCGGCAAAAGTCACGCTCATGCCTTCCGTGCCCATAAGCGCCGTATACTGGCGGGTCAGAGCATTGTCGGTCTCGGTCAGGATTCGGACGAAGTCCTCTTCCGTCAGGGCGCGCAATTCGACGCGAATGGGCAGGCGCCCCTGCAATTCGGGCAGCAGGTCCGATGGTTTCGACACGTGGAAGGCGCCAGAGGCGATGAACAGGATATGGTCCGTCTTTACCGGACCGTATTTCGTGCTGACAGTCGTGCCTTCGATCAGTGGCAGCAGGTCGCGCTGCACGCCTTCACGGCTGACATCGGCACCGCGGGCCTCGGCGCGGGCCGACACCTTGTCGATCTCGTCAATGAAGACGATCCCGTTCTGCTGCACGGCTTCCAGCGCTGCGGCCTTTACGGCCTCATCGTCCAGCAGCTTGTCTGCCTCCTCGGCGATCAGTAGTTCATAGCTTTCCGCGACCGTTACCTTGCGCTTGGTCTTGCGCCCGCCAAACGCCTTCATCAGACCGGACAGGTCCATCATCCCCATCCCGCCTGCGCCGCCTGGCATATCCATCATCCCCAGCGGGTTGGAATTGTCCTGCACCTCGATTTCGATGATGGTATCGTCCAACTCGCCGCGTTTCAGCTTTTCGCGAAACATGTTGCGGGTCTGGTCGCGCGCGCCCTCGCCCGCAAGAACCGACAGGACACGGTCTTCAGCAGCCTTGTGGGCGCTTGCCTTCACGGCCTCGCGCATGCGTTCGCGGGTTTCGATCATGGCGGCATCGGTCAGATCGCGAATAATCTGTTCGACATCGCGACCGACATAGCCGACTTCGGTAAACTTCGTCGCCTCGACCTTGACGAAGGGCGCTTGCGCCAGTTTCGCCAGCCGGCGGCTGATCTCGGTCTTGCCGACGCCGGTCGGGCCGATCATCAGGATGTTCTTGGGGTAGACCTCGTCACGGATGTCGTCGGCCAGTTGCTTGCGCCGCCAACGGTTGCGCAGCGCCACGGCCACCGCGCGCTTTGCGTCTTTCTGGCCAATGATGAACCGGTCCAGTTCCGAGACAATTTCACGGGGGGTAAGTTCGCTCATGCGGTTTCGCTTTCCTTTTGGTGGCGCATCAACAGGCAGTCGCCCGAGCGGCCTTCGAATTCTGGGATTGGCCGGAATCCGGCCTTTTCATAGGCGCGGATGGCGCGCGCATTGGCGGGATCGGGGTCAATGATGATGGTCTGATGGCCGTCGCGGCGCAGCTTCGCCACGAATGCCGCCAAGGCCCGCGCGCCGATGCCCCGCGAAAGCAGGTCAGCAGGCCCGATGGACAGATCGACGCCGATGGCGTCATCGGGCAGTTCAGCCACCCAAGGCGCCTGGGTGATCCAGGGTTCGACCCGCGCGTCGCGGATGAACCAGTATTGGATATAGCCGACGGGTTCGCCATCGAGGTGGAACAGAAAGGGGCGCGTGCTGTCACGGCCCGAAATCATGTCGCGCCACAGGGCGGTTTCGGCGTCGTCATCACCCCACCATTCGCGCCAATGTGGCGTGGCCAGCCAGCGCCGCAGCAGGGGCAGGTCGTCTTCGGTGACTGGGGTGAAACCCAGATCAGCCACCGATCACCTCAACCGTGAGGTTGCCATTGGTGTAGACGCAGATATCCGAAGCGATAGCCATCGCCTTGCGGGCCACTTCTTCGGCACCCAGATCGGTCGCCAGCAATCCGCGCGCCGCCGCCAGCGCGAAATTCCCGCCCGATCCGATGGCGGCAACGTCATGTTCGGGCTCCAGCACGTCGCCGGCGCCGGTCACGACATAGATCTGCGCCCCATCCGTCACGATAAGCATCGCTTCGAGATTGCGCAGATATTTGTCGGTGCGCCAGTCCTTTGCCAGCTCGACACAGGCGCGCTGCAACTGACCGGGTGCAGCTTCCAGCTTCTTTTCCAGACGCTCCAGCAGGGTGAAGGCATCCGCGGTCGAACCGGCAAAGCCCACGACGACATCGCGACCGCCCGGCGACAGGCGCCGCACCTTGCGGGCGGTGCCTTTCATCACCGTCTGACCGACACTGACCTGCCCGTCGCCAGCGACGACGACCTTGTCGCCACGCTTCACTGCAAGGATCGTCGTGCCATGCCAGCCGGGAAACTTGTCTTCCGCCATGAATATCTCCTGTGTTGAGGGTCAGATAAGTGCCGCAATTCCCACCCGCAAGCCATTGCGGGCCACCAAAGCCAAACCTATCCTGCGACATGCCCGAAAGAACGCTTCGAATCCATCTTGACCCGGAAATGACTGATCGGCTGCGATCGGGTCACTTCAACTTCATCGAGCGTGTGCGCGATGCCGTCGCCAGCCGCGGCTGGCACAGCGAGATTGCGCCCGAATCCGACGCCGCCCCCGAACGCTATGTCTATGCGCTTCACCACATGAGTGGCCCGCGACACAAGCGCACCAAAATCTTCCGGCGGACCTATTACTATCCGTTCTGGCATATCGAAACGGTGCCGCAGCGCTGGCGTTGGGACGTCGCGAAGGCTGAATTCCGACCCAACCAGATCGACACGGACGAGGCGCGAAACTTCATTCACAACCTGCGCGCACAATACCTGCCCGGCATATCACCAGTTGCGCCGACCCATGTGCTGATTGCGCTGCAGCAGGATCTGTTGAAGGCGCGCTCGTTCCAGACCATGAGCCCGCTGGCCATGGTCGAGGCGGTTGCCCGGACCGAAAAGACCTGTATCGCAACGCTGCACCCGAATGGCGATTACAAGCCCGAGGAACTGGCCGCGCTTGATACGCTGGCTGCGCGCTATCCCAACCTGACGATCGGCGGAAGCAGTCGCGATCTTCTGGCCGGGGCGGAATACGTCGCGACCCAGAACAGCGCCGTGGCGATGGATGCCTATCTGCTGACGCGGCCTGTCGTGCTGTTCGGCCAGATAGACTTTCACCATATCGCGCTGAATGTGGCGGATATGGGGGTAGAGGCCGCGCTGAACGCCGCACCCGACCACAAGACGCATTACGCGAAATACCTGTACTGGATGCTGCGAGAGCAGGCGATTGACGCGATGGCACCCACGGCAGAACTGCGCATCCTGGACGCATTGAAAAAGGGCGGCTGGCCTATCTGACCGCCGCCCTTCATAAGGATTCCTGCGCCAGATCAGACGTTTTCGTCGATCCAGGCCTTAAGCGCGGCTTTGGGCGCAGCACCGATCTTGTTCGAGACGACCTTGCCATCCTTGAACATGAACAGCGCCGGAATGCCGCGCACGCCCATTGCGGCGGGGCTTTCGGGGTTTTCGTCCACGTTCACCTTCACGATCTTGACCTTGCCATCATATTCGGCCGAAAGTTCTTCCAGCGAGGGGCCGATCTGTTTGCAGGGTCCGCACCATTCGGCCCAGAAGTCGACAATCACAGGGGTGTCGGACTTGATAACCTCTGCATCGAACTGCGCGTCGGTAACGGGTTGAGTGGCCATGACGGACTCTCCTGTATGGCAGCCGGGCTGAGCCGGCGTTATGGGATCGTTTAACAGCTAGGTAGCTTGCCCGGCCGGGTCAAGGGCAGCCATCGCACGATCAAGCAACCCTTCGGGCAGCCACATCAACCGCCGTGTCGCCGTCCACAAGACCCCGACCTGAACCTGTCGCCCCGGATAAATTGCCCGGATCGCCGCGCGGTAAGCAGCCATCTGGCGCAGGATGCCGTCAGGTGTCGCTTCCGGCGCATCCGGTACGGTCGCATTGGTCTTGTAGTCGATCACGCTGACCTGGTCGGGGGCGACGATCAACCGGTCGATGATACCGCGCAGCGGTCCAAATCCCGGCAGAGAGATGGCCAGCTCAACCTCTGCCAGCACGTCCGATCCGGCCGGTGGCGTAAAGACCTGCGCCAGATCTGGCGCCTCCAGCACCTGCGCCGCCTCGTCCAGCAGACGGGTCAGCATGGCGCTGTCCGGCAGGCCGCCCTCGGCCCCGGCCAGAAGATCGCGGCCCCGCTGCGGCCAGTCTTCGCGCGCAATGGCCGGGAAACGTTCCAGCAGCAAATGCAGACGGGTGCCGAACAGCATCGCTGCCTCGGGATCGTCGCCGTCCGGCCCCGGCAGCGCCTTCGCCCCCCCAAGCGCGGATGCTGTGACCGGCAATTTGCGCTTTGCGGCAGGTGGCGGCGCGGTCCAAAGCCAGTCTGCGTCCTGCTTCGTCACGGGCTCAAGCCGGGGCCGCGCGACCGCCGCGGGCCAATCACCGAAACTGTAGCGCGAAACCGCGCCAAGCCCGCCTTCCAGTGTTTCCATTGGCAGGCCGGAGTTGGGCAGTCCCGCCTGGATCATGGAATACCAGCTGTCTTCGCCGTCGCCCGTATCACCCGCTGCCGCCACGATCAGCCAGCTTTCGGCGCGGGTCATGGCGACATACAGCAGGCGCTTGCGTTCTTCGGCATCAAGCCGCGCGGCATGCTCGACATGATCGCGGGCGAAATCTGGCCGCGCCTCGGTTCTGCCTGTCAGCATCGCGGGGCCGTCCTTCGGGCGAAGCAGTTCGGGGGGGCGATAGGATTTGCGCTGATGCGTATCGGGCAGGATGACGATCGGGCTTTCAAGCCCTTTCGAGCCGTGAACCGTCATCACGCGAATAAGCCCCGCGCCCGATCCGGGCTGTCGCCTTACTTCGACATCATCGGCGGATAGCCAGACCAGAAAGCCCGTCAGTGACGGAACCTCGGTCCGTTCATAGGCCAGTGCCTGCGTCAGCAGCTCGTCAATCCCATCCTCTGCCTCTGGCCCAAGCCGGGCCAGCAGTTTTTCGCGCCCGCCGTGACGCCCCAGAAGCCGAGAGATCAGGTCGAACGGCCGAAGATTGGAATTCTCGATCATATCAATCAGAAGCGCACGCGCATCGTCATGACCGGATTCGCGCAGGCGCATCCACAGGTATTCCTTTGGCTTGCGGCCATGGGCAAGACGGAACAACGCATCTTCATCAAGCCCGACGAGTGGAGAGCGCAGAAGTGCTGCCAGCGACAGGTTGTCCTCGGGCGTCGCAAGGAAATTCAGCATGGCGCGAATGTCCTGAACGGCCAGTTCCGCAGCCAGCTTCAACCTGTCAGCACCTGCCACTGGCAGATCAGCCGCCTTCAGCGCGCGGATGATCTCGCCAAACAGTGCGGACCGGCGTCCTTGCACAAGGATCAGGATATCGCCGGCATCCACAGCCCGGACGCCTTTTCGGGTGGTGATCGAAGCGCCGTTCACCGGGTCCAGCATCATCGCGACCTGACGGGCAATCTCCTCGGCCAGACGTGTGGGTGCTGAATCGGGGTGCAGCTGATCGACCGGATCCTCCCACGCGGTTTCCTCGGGCGTATCGGGGGGCGTGACCTGTGGCCACAGGTCAACACGGCCGGGCCGGTCGGACAGAAAGGCGCGGTGATGGCTGTGCTGACCCAATCCGCGCCCAGCCTCGCCCGCGAAGGTCGCATCGACCGCCGACAGGATCGCAGGCGAAGACCGGAACGAAAATTCCAGATCGAGTTGCTGCATCGGCTGCTTTACAGCTGTGAAAGCGGCCGAAAATTCCTCTCTGCGGGATTCGAAGACTGCGATATCGGCACCCTGAAACGAATAGATCGATTGTTTCGGATCACCAACGACGAACAAGGTCCGCAGACGGTCGGTTTCGCCTGCCGTAAACTCGGCAGCCAGGTTTTCTATGACGCGCCATTGTTCGGGCGAGGTGTCCTGCGCCTCGTCGACAAGGATATGGTCGATACCACCATCCAGCCGGAACAGCACCCATTGCGCCATGGTCGCATCCGACAGAAGCGCGCCTGCCCGCGTGATGAGATCGTCGAAATCCAGCCAGCCTGCGGCAACCTTGCGTGCCTGATACCGTGCGTTGAACGCCGCGCCAAAGCGCAGAAGTGCGGCGGAACGGTTGACGAATTCCAGCCCGATCCGCAGGGGCCGCGCCTGTGCGACGCGCGCCATCAGGTTGTCCAGTTGATCCATGAAGGGCGCACAGGAACCAAGACGGATGTCCTTGGTCGGAAGCTTGCCAATCTTGGGACCGAACGGGTTCGCCGCTGTCGGACCAAACAGCAGCGCCTTTTCAAGTGCCGCAAGATCCGCAAGACTGGGCCGGTCCCAGTCGATCCGATGCAGCGCCGCCGCAAGATCGCCATCCGACACCTTGCCCTGCATCAGCTGAACGCACAGGTCGCCGATCCAGCCACCTTCTGTGCCGGTGAAGACCTGAGCCAGCAGATCGGCCTCGGTCAGTTCGTCCGGCAGACCGCTTTCGGCACGAAGGGCGGCTGCAGCCCCGGCCCCGTCATCACCTGTCGTCAGAAGCGCCAGCAGCTTGTCCAGTCGCTCGCCCGAATGAATGGCGGTAATGTCGTCGATCTCTGGCAGGCCTTCTTCGGCCATCTCCTCCAGCACGTCGGAACGCAGCAGGATGGCAGAGCGGTCGTCGAGTTCGGCAAAGCCGTGTGGGACCCCGGCCTCCAGCGGAAAGCGGCGCAGCAAAGCCGCGCAGAAGCTGTGAATGGTCTGCACCTTCAAGCCGCCCGGTGTCTCGATCGCCAGCGCGAACAGGCGCCGCGCGGCAGCCAGATCAGGCGTGCCGGTCACACCCAGATCGGACAGCGCCGCAGCCAGGGCCGCATCAGGCAGCATGGCCCATTCACCCAGCCGTTGCAGCAGACGGTTCTGCATCTCGGTCGCGGCGGCCTTGGTATAGGTCAGACACAGAACCCGCTCGGGGCGCGTCCCGTCCAGCAACAGTCGCGCCACGCGGTCGGTCAGCACCCGCGTCTTGCCCGAGCCGGCATTTGCCGTCAGCCAGGTACTGCGCGACGGGTCGGCGGCCGCGATCTGGCGCAGCGTTGCGTCATCGTTGCGATTACCGGCCATGATCGCCCACCCGCATTTTCACGGGCAGATCGCCCGCGCCCCATTCGCCATAGCGCGACAGATGGTCGTAGTCGCTGGTATCCCCGGCCTTCTGAAGCGCGCGCCGGGCCGTAAAGCCCTGACCATGCTGCAGATAGTGCCGCGAAAGAATAATGAATTTCGCCCATGTTTCCTGCGCCGCCTCAGCCGAGAACTTGCGCGACATGGTCGCACCATCCCCGCCAAGCTGGATATAGCTTATCCCTTCTACCGCAGGCTGTCCCAGTGCAGGAAAGGCCCCCATCTGGACCATCGCAGCTTCCAGCAGCAGCTGCTTGTCGAAATGGGCAATCTGCTTGTCGGTGGGCGGCGTGCCGGACTTGTAGTCGTAGACATGCGCCAGATGCCCCCCATCCAGCCGGTCGATCCGGTCAGGCTTGGCGGTCAGGTGCAGGTTCAGGCCGGGCACGGGCATGCGATGCGTGGCCTCCACCACCAGTGGCCGGCCCCGTTGAAGGCGGCGAAACTCATCGCGGGTGATCTGATCGGCAATCTTTTCCATCCGGGCCTGCCAGAAGGCGCGCGCTGCCGGCCATGGCACCTGCTGGGCCAGAACGTCGCGCGTGATCTGCAAGAACCGCGCACGCAGGGCCTGGGGCGAGGTCCCCGGGTCGGGTGGCGGTGTCAACAGGGCCTCAGCCACCGAATGAAGGACCTGACCGCGCAACTGCGCGCCGGGTTCGGGGCGCAATGGGTCCAATGGCCGCAGGCCCAGCACCTTATCGGCATAAATCGCATAGGGATCGCGGATCAGCGTACGAACCTGAGTGACCGAGATCACGTCAAAGGCGGGCGCAGGCGGTACAGGGGCCGGACGCGGGGCCGGATCGGTTGAATACCGCGGCTGCGCCAGCCTGCGCGCAAGGCCAAGCCAATGCGCGCCCCGGCCGCGCATGGCGTCCAGCGCCTGCTGTCCGCCCCGTTCGGGCAAGCCCGCCATCAGGTTGGTCAGCCTGTTCAGCCAGCGAGACGGAATAGTTTCGGCGTCCGCGTCGCGTCGCGCGCGACTTAGCACCACATCGGGCGCGGCGATCGCCTGCTGGAAATCATGCGCCGACAGCCCGATCTGGCGTTCGGGCAAGGTCAACCCGGCCTCGGCGCGCATGGCACGTGACAACCACGGGTCGGGCGGCAACGATTGTGGCCAGCCGCCTTCGTTCAATCCTGCAAGAATGACGACGGCACCGTCCGAAAGGTTTGCTTCGGTCCGCGCCTCTCTGGGGCCGCAGGCGCGGATCAGGGGGTGGCCGCGATCATGGGCGCGCACACCCTGCGCAGCCAGCCGATTGTCGATCAGGTCGCCATAATCGCGGGGCCCCATCGGCTGGGCAAGTTCTGCATGATCGGCCAGATGCGTCATCGCGGCGTCAGCGGCACGCCCCGCCGCATCGGTCCATAGTCGCGATTGCTCGACCGTTCCGCCAGGCCCTGCAGCCAGCAGTCCCGCCAGATGCAGATGCCCTGCCAGGCGGTCGGGCACAGGTCGCGGGGCCCGATCCTCCACCGCAGCATTCACGATATCGAGTATCTCTGAAAGCCAGTTAACCCATATCTTGCGCTTGTCATCGCCTCGGTCCGCCCATTGTCGCAGTGACGCCGCGTCCGGAAATGCGGGACCGTTTCGGCGCAACTCCAACTCCAGCTCACGCGTCTGGCGAAGTGATTCACCATGCTCGGCGCCGGTCGCGGTAACCGGATGTTTCAACAGCACCAGCAGCGCGTCGATGGACAGTTTCTGGCCGAACAGGGCCGCGACATGGCGCAGGAAAAGGCCCTGCGCCGACAGGCCCAGCGGTTCGCCCGCACTGTCGTCGATGGTCAGGTCCCAACGATCCAGCGCCGCGCCGACGCGGCGAACCAGACCCCGGTCTGCGGCGAACAGGCGCACAGGCTGGCCGCGCCCGACCGCATCGCGGATCAGCACGGCGATGGCGTCGGCTTCCTCTTGCGGCTGATCGGCCTCGATCAGGGTCATGGCGGCTGTGGGCGCGGCAAGGTTCGGAAGATCAGGGCCTTCGGCAATCCACTGATCCGTGACGGGCGCAGGCCGCAGCGCCAGTGAAACCAGCCGGTTGCGATCCTCGGTTCGGGTGTTCACCCAGGGCCTGACGCCGTCCTGCCGCAGCATCGCCAGCCGCGCCTGGGGATGATCGTCCGCACCAGCGGCAAGCGTAGGCCACACGTGATCAGGTTGGCTGAAGTCGTAGCCGGGCAGGACAACCGCACCCAAGGGCAGCGCCGAAAGTGCCCGCAGGAAAAGGCGCGTCCCGCCATGCGATCCGGTCGAACCCACTGCGATCACAGGTGCGGCAGGCAGGTCCACCCCGGCGGCCCAGCTTTCGGCCAGTTCTTCCGCCCGCCGCCGTTGTCGCGCAGGCGCATCAACGGGCGGATCGGTCAGATAGAAAGACGCGGCGATACGCAGGAAGGCCAGCGAACGCTGCCAATGCGCCGCATGTTCGCGCGCGTCAATTTGGCCAAGGCTGGCCGCGTCACAACCTTCGGTCTGCATTTCACCCATCAGAAGGGCCAGTGATTCCGCAAGTTGCGGCACAGACTGACCGGCCCCAAGACCCGGTTCGCGCGCAATCAGGTGATCGACCAGCCGCCCAAGCTGCAATGTCCGCGCCAGGGCAGAGGCTGGTTGACCGCGGAAGTCTGCGCCCAGATCGGTTAGCAATCGCAGGCGCGGCAGCAATATCGGGCCATGCTGCACCGCATGGGCGTCAAACGCCGCACGAAGACTGATCATGGTCCGTCCTGCGTTGACATAAATCGTCACCGCTGCCAGCGCCTCTGGCGGCTTGTCGGCCATCCGGGCCATCAACCCGTCAACGACGCCCCGGCAGAAATCCGCACCGGGGGGCAGGCCGAACGTGCCGCTCTGCCAGTCAGCCCACATTTTCGTCCAACATCGCTTCGGCAATCGGGATCGTCTCTGGCCGGCCAAGATCGCACCAACCGCCGGAATGGACGATGCCATATGCACGACCTTCCGCAATCATCAGATCCCACAACCTGTTGAGAGAGAAGACATCTTCCTTAATCCCGGCAAGCAGATCGGGTTTCACGATCTGGCAGCCGGCGTAGACGCAATCGCCCTTGCGGGTGATGCGGCCGCTGTCGTCCAGGCTGAAGTCGCCCGGCCCGACCCGTCCTCGGGCACGATCATGATGAACCACCATCAGCAGCGCATCCATCTGTTGAGGGTCCCACGCGGCCAGCAAGGCAGAAAGAGGATTCGGCCCGGTCCAGATCACATCGGGATTCAAGGTCATGACAGGCCCGTCCCCCAGCAGCGGAAGCGCCTTGCGCAAACCACCCCCGGTTTCCAGAAGCAACGCCCCCTCGTCCGAGATCACGACATCGCTTCCGTCGAGGTGGTCGTGGATCTGCTGGCCAAGGTAGTGGGTATTGACCACGATGCGCTTCGCCCCTGCCTCTCGCCCCATCTCGATCGCGCGGTCCAGAAGATTGCGTCCCGCGACGGGAATCAGCGGCTTTGGCATCCGATCCGTAAGGGGCGCCATGCGGGTTCCTTTGCCGGCGGCAAAGATCATCAGCGGCGGCATTGCACTTTTATCCTTTCGATCCTGTCGGCATCGGGTGGCGGTATCCGCCGAACAAGGGCGGCCAGCCCGGCCAGTTCGGGCGCCTTCAGCGCGCGGGTCAGCAGCGACCAGACATGCGGCATGAACTCCAGATAGCGGGGCTTTCCTTCGGCGACGCACAGGCGGGTGAAAATGCCCATGATGCGAAGATTGCGCTGCGCGCTGACCAGGCCGAAAGCAGGGCGGAAACGGTCGGCATCAAGCCCCGTGTCCGTCAGAAAGCGGTTCAGCGCCGCCGTCTCGACCTCGGGCGGAATATCGCGGCGCGCGTCATGAAGGACAGACACCAGATCATAGGCCGGATGGGCCGCGACAGCGTCCTGAAAATCCAGCAGTCCCAAGCGGTTATCCGGGGTGAGAATGATGTTCTCGGCGTGGAAATCGCGCAAGGCGGTCACCGGGGCCTGATCCGCGCAAAGCTGCGCGTGCAACTGTTCGATTGCAGGCGCGATCTGGGCGGCTGCTGCCACTGCGTCGGCGTCAGCGCCAACGGCGCCGGGATACCAGTCCGCGAACATTCCGACCTGACGGGCCATTTCGGGCCCGTCCAATGCCTTGATGCCCGGTGCTGGCGGAAGACCGGCCAGCCGGGCCAGCAACTGCGCAATCCGGTCATATAGCGGGCCCGCCTGCGCCGGCTCGGCCTCGATCACGCGCGCGATCTGGGCATCGCCGAAATCCTCGATCAGGGCCAGGCCAGCAGCGGAATCTGCGGCGAAGATCTGCGGCGCATGGAAGCCATGACTTCGCAGCCAATCGGTCATTGCAACGTAAGTGGCCAGCGTGGGTGCATCTGCATCCATCAGCACCGCCGTTTCATCACCGCGCCGCAGCCGGAAATAGCGCCGGGCCGAGGCATCGCCAGCCAGAAAGCTGACCTCTGCATCAGCCCAGCCGGCGCTATGGGTGAAGCGCGCACGCGCTGCGGCGCGCGATGCGCGCGCCCATAAGTCTGGGTCGCCGGATAACGCGATCTGCCGAAGGCCCGGATCATCCTGCGGCCGCAAGCTGAGCGTCAGCGCACCGGGAACCGGCCCGATACGGTCCGGCCATTCGATCAGCATAATTGCATCGGGCATTGCATCAAGAATGCCCAGTTCGTCGATCTCGGCAGAATCGGACAGCCGGTAAAGGTCGGCATGCCAGACGGGCGGCGAAGCGTCATAGGTCTGAACCAGCGTAAAGGTCGGGCTGGGCACATCTTCGGTTGGGCTGTTCAGCCGGGCACGGATCAGCGCCCTTGCGAAATGCGACTTGCCTGCGCCGACCGGTCCTTCCAACAACAACGTGTCGCCAGCCCGCAATTCGGGCGCAAGCGCCCGTGCAAAGGCGGTCGTAAGGTCGGCATCGCCGGTCAGCGTCAGTATGGCAGCGGCCATGCGCGATTCAGGTCGTCTATGGCCGATTTCACATCGTCTGTGATCTGCGCATCGAGGCCGGACAATTGCTGTTCAAGCTGCGCGGCAGATGTCGCACCAAGGATGGGGATCACCGGGAAAGGCCGCGTCCGCTGCCAGGCAAGCGCCATGTGAATGGGATCGATGCCGGACATTTTTGCCAGCTGCAGATAGCTGTCGATTGCCTTATGCGCCCTTTCGGTCTTGCGGCCGCCCAGGTTGCCGGGTCCGTCATTTGCCAGGTCCACCGCCACACGACTTGCCTCGGGGACGGTGCCACCCTGATACTTCCCGGTCAGCAAACCAGCCGCGAGAGGCGAATAGGACAGAAGCGTCACGCCCTCATTCACGGCAACTTCGGCCAGATCGGTGTCGTAGGCGCGGTAAAGCAGCGAATATTCGTTCTGGATCGAGGCCACGCGCGGGGCACCAAGCCGTTCGGCGGTGTCGATCCAGCGCATCGTCCCCCAGGCAGAATCGTTCGACAGGCCAAACGCACGGATCTTGCCAGCCTGCACGGCCTCGGCAAGACTGCGCAGCACATCGCCCATGTGGTCGATATTCTGCTGGCGGCTTTGACCGGAGGGGTCGAATGTCCAGTTCTGACGGAACGCATAGCTGCCCCGCATCGGCCAATGCAGTTGATAAAGGTCGATCACATCGGTTTGCAGCCGCTTCAGGGATGAATCGATGGTGCCGGAAATGATCTTTCCGTCATAACCCTCGCCCCCGCGAACGACGCTTCCGTTTCCGGTGACCTTGGTCGCAACCTGTATTTCATCGCGCCGCCCGGTGCGGGCAATCCAGCTTCCGATGATTTCCTCGGACCGGCCGGCGGTTTCGGCACGGACGGGGTTGACGGGATACATCTCGGCGCAGTCCAGAAAGGTGATCCCATTCGACAGGGCCAGGTCGATCTGCTTGTGTGCATCATCTTCGGCGGTCTGGTTGCCAAATGTCATCGTACCCAGACAGAAGGCACTGACGTCTACGTCGCTATGGCCAAGCTTTTCGCGTTTCATGCCTACTCCTGATTAATGCGCGCAAACTATCCGCTGCTGCCAGCGATGGAAAGCCCGCGGCTAGTGTCGTGCGCCATCGCGCGCAGCGGACGTGAGCACAACAGTTTGATCATCGGCCAGCAGCGGCATGATCTTTTCGATATGGAAGACCATTTCGAAGACGTATTCCTTTTCCGTCGCCGTAATCTTTGCCTCTGTCTCAAGCTGCATCGCAAAGGCCTCGATCAACTGGCTGCCCAGTCCAGTCCCTTCGATGCCTTCCATCTGTTCGCCGATCGAATTCGCGACCTCCAGCCTGGCCATATCCCCGTCGTGACGGGTCAGGTTTACCCGAACCCAGGGGCGGCTGTGTCCTTCTGGAATTCCCGCATATTTCAGAGCGTTGGTAAACGCCTCGGTCATCAGCAGGGTCAGGGGCACGGCCTGATCCGGCGGCAGGACCAGGGGCGCAAGCTCTGTCTCGATATCAACGCGGCGGTCAGGACCGATCGAAGCCCGTGCCATCTGATTTATGATTTCCGACATCAGCCGGTCGGCGTTCACGGAATCCAGATGCTCGGCCTGGTAAAGATTCTTGTAGATCGAGGCGAGTGCGGCCACCCGGTCCTGCACGGATCGAAGCGTTCGCTTGGCGTCCTCATCCTCGATCACGCGGCCCTGCATCGATATGATCGAGGCAATCAGCTGAAGATTGTTCTTCACCCGGTGATGCACTTCCTTCAACAGAACCGTCTTGTCGTCGATCGCCGCTTCCAGCGCGGCCTCGTCCCGGTTCAGAATTCGGACCATGTTGTGGAATGTCCGCGACACGTCCGCAATTTCCGTGGGCGCGTCCTCCATGATACGCGGCGGTGCCGCGCGGTCCCCGACCGCGAACCGCCGCATCTGTCCGCGCAGTTCGCGCACATGGCGCAGCACCAGCCGGTAGACGGCATAATAGGCAACCCCAAGCGAGACCGCCCAAAGCGCGATAGCGAACAGCACGGCTGTCAGCTTGGTGACGCGGTATCCCTGAACGCCGGCCTCGGTCGGGCTATAGCTGCCAAGCGCATAGATCAGCCCCGGCACGACAGAGACGACGGCAAACACCCGTTGCTCGCCCCTAGCCGTTGTGTCGGTGAATGTTGTTTCTGCCTGCGAAATCAATTCCTTGAGCGTCGTCTCACGCGGCAGAATGTTGCTGATTTCTTCGGTCACACCCTCATCGGCCGACAAAATCTCTCCATCGGTGTTGAAAGTGACCGTTCGCGCACCCTCGCTGCCATAGATCTGACTATGTGTTGAATGCAGCAATTGCTGCGACAGCGAAACTGCGACGTAGCCAAGCAATTCCCGATCCCGGTAAAGCGGCTGTGCGACGACCACCACCTCTTGCCCGCTGATCGCACCGCGCTCCATTGGAACGGCCATGGTCGTCGGATTGGCGATGAAATGTTCGTATGCTTCGAAGCCTGTCAGATCGCGCCGCGTGTTGGCGGAATTGCAGACGGTCATACCGTCCAGCTGGACAAACCCCGCATAGACATAGGTCGCACCACGCTCGACAAAGCTTTTCAGCATCTGCGAACAGGCCTCGGGGTTCGCCAGGTCGCGAAGAACGGCAGGACCAAGCGCGTCGGCGGTACCAAGCGCGCCTTGAAACAGCGCGCGCTCCCCCGCAGCAGCGGCGCCAGTGCGTCCGACGATCGCGGTTTCGGCAGAACGCTCTGCCTCGCCCGAAAGATAAAGCGTCTGAATAAGCGACATCAGCCCAATGGGCAGGATCGCCACGGACAGCAGGGCCGCAAGCCGAAAGCCGAGACCTTTGGCAAATTGAAACGTCTCGGCCAGGCTCATCCAGACCGCCGTTCAGCGCATGACGGGCGTGTTCAGTGCCATCGCCGCCAAAGTCGAACGGTCGGTCATCTCCAGCTCCTCGCCTTCTTCCAGCTGCAGGATTTCGGCCAGACGGCGTCGGCCCCGATTGGCCCGCGATTTCACGGTTCCAATCGCCACACCGGTCATGTTCGCCGCTTCCTCGTAAGAAAAGCCCGAAGCGCCCACCAGGATCAGCGCCTCGCGCTGTTCATCGGGAAGCTGCGCGAAGGCCGCACGGAAATCGGTCATGGCCAGTCGCCCGTCATGTTCGGGGCGGGTGGCCAGCCGGGCTGCATGAATGCCGTCAGAATCCGAGACTTCGCGCTTGGTCTTACGGCGCGCGGAATAGAAGGTATTGCGCAGGATCGTGAACAGCCAGGCACGCAGGTTTGTGCCCGCCTGGAATTTGTCCATGTTTGTCCAGGCCTTGACGATGGTGTCCTGCACCAGATCGTCGGCCGCCGCACCTTCGCGGGTAAGTGACAACGCAAATGCGCGCAACGCGGGCAGGTGATCGACCAACTCGTCACGAGGCGATGCACCAGACATCTGCGCCTGGGAGCGTTTCGCTGTATCGGACATTCGTTACTCCTGGTCGCGCAGTTGCTTCAGCAGGTCGAGGAAACGGTCGGGAACCTCCTCACTGGTGTCCTGCTGGTAAACACGCTTGAGATTCTCGTCGATCTGCTTTTCCAGAGCCGCCTTTTTTCGCTCTTCCCGCTTGGTCGTCATACTTTCATTATTCCCGACTGTCTTGTGCGCATGCCGCTCAACCGCTAGATCAGATACTGGTTCCACGAGGAACCGCGATGATTGAGGTTTACATGTCTTCTGCCGAGCTTGCCAAGTCCATTGGTCAAGAGCTTCCCTTTCTGCGCCGCTATGCGCGTGCCCTGACGGGCAGCCAGACGGCTGGTGACAATTACGCAGCCGCCACGCTGGAGGCCATTCTGGCCGATCGCAGTGTGATGGACGGGACCAGCGTGCGCGTAGGGCTGTTCCGTGCCTTTCACGCCATCTGGCAATCCAGCGGCCAGCCCGTAGCCGACGCCGATGGCGGCGCGCGAGGCAGCCGGGCGCAGGCGCATCTGTCGGCCCTGACGCCGAATTCGCGCGAGGCGCTGCTGCTGAACACCATCGAAGGCCTTCGCCCCGACGAAATTGCGCAGGTCATGGAAGTCTCGACCGAAGAAACCGAGGAATTGCTGCGGACCGCCATGAGCGAGATGGGCAACGCCCTGCGTGGCCGTGTGATGGTGATCGAAGATGAAACCATCATCGCCATGGACCTGAAGGGCATCGTGCAGGCACTTGGCCACGAGGTGACCGGCATTGCACGCACGCATTCTGCTGCCGTTCAGCTTGCCAACGAAAAGCGCCCGGACCTTATCCTTGCCGATATTCAGCTGGCTGACGGATCTTCGGGTGTGGATGCCGTGAACGAATTGCTGGCCTCGCTTGGCGATATGCCGGTGATCTTCATCACCGCCTTCCCCGAACGTCTGCTGACCGGCGACCGGCCAGAGCCGGCCTTCCTGATCTCGAAGCCTTATACAGAGGATCAGGTCAGTTCGGCCGTCAGTCAGGCGATGTTCTTCGCCTCGACCGAGGGGCTTGAAGCAAGCTGAGCGAACTGGGGATTTTCCTTGTCGCCACGCCAGGGCTGGAACAGCCGCTGGCCGATGAAGCACGCAACAAGGGTTTTCGCGACCCGGTGATTGTGGCCGGCGGCGTGGAGACGCAGGGTGGCTGGCCAGATGTATGGCGTGCCAATCTGGCGCTGCGCTGTACAACACGCGTTCTGGTTCGTGTCGGCGAATTTCGTGCCATGCATCTTGCGCAGCTGGACAAGCGCGCGCGTAAATTTCCGTGGGGCGATGTGCTGCGCCCCGACACGCCTGTGCGCGTCGAGGCCACCAGCCGCAAGTCGCGCATCTATCATGCCGGGGCCGCCGCCCAGCGGATCGAGCGCGCCATCCGGGAAGAGCTTGGCGCACCGATCGACAAGGATGCCGCGATCACCGTCAAATTGCGTATCGAAGATGATCTGGCGGTCATCAGCCTGGATTCGTCGGGGGAAAGCCTGCACAAGCGCGGCCACAAGGTTGCGGTCGCAAAGGCGCCCATGCGTGAAACCATGGCTGCGGCCTTCCTGCGCGAATGCGGCTATGACGGGCAGGAACCTGTGTTCGACCCGATGTGCGGGTCAGGTACCTTCGTAACAGAGGCAGCAGAAATCGCCTGTGGGTTGCTTCCGGGGCGAGATCGCAGATTTGCCTTTGAAAGTTTCGCCAGCTTCGACGCAAATGCCTGGCAGGCCATGAAAGCGGCTGCGCAGCCAACGACGCCCCGACAGCGGTTCACCGGATCCGACAGAGATCAGGGCGCCGTCCGGATGAGCGTTGCAAACGCGGAACGCGCTGGCGTCGGTCCTTGTTGCGATTTCACACAGGGGCAGGTTGCAGACGCCGTCCCTCCCGACGGGCCGCCGGGACTTGTCATCATAAATCCCCCCTATGGCGCGCGGATTGGCAACAAGGGACCGTTATTCGGTCTTCATGCTACAATGGGCGAGGTGCTGCGCAGCCGCTTTTCCGGCTGGCGTGTCGGCATCGTCACTTCTGAACCGGCGCTTGCACGGGCGACCGGGCTGCCGTTCAGGGAACCCGGCCCCTATGTCGCGCATGGCGGAATAAAGGTCAGGCTTTACCAGACCGCACCGCTTTAGCTGGCATTATTTGCTTCGTCCCGCAAAGATTGCCGCGCCTCTCGGGCGGCGGCGACGCGGCGGATACGACGCAATTCCACGTTGAACACGGCACCCAGCATGACCGAAAATGCGGCCAGATAGAACCACATCAACAAGGCCACCACCGCACCGATCGAGCCATAAATGCGGTTATAGCTGTTGAAGCTGCCCAGATAGGCCGAGAACGCCAGCGACGCCAGGCCCCATGCAATCGTCGCAACAAGCGAACCCCAAGTAAAGATCGGGGTGCGCGGCGTGCGTACATTGGGGCCGTAGCGATACAAGATGCCGATCCCGATCATCACGATCAGCAGCATTCCGCCCCATGGCAATGCCGTGATCAACCAGGCGTTGAACGGTCCAAGCTGGAAAAGGTTGATGATGATGGGCACGACAACGATGGTGACCAGCCCGACGAACACGATCCCGACGATGGCCAATGTCAGGATATAGGCCAACATGAAGCCGAAAACGGTGGAATGCGCGCGCACGCCATAAGCCGCGTTCAACCCCCGCACCAGCGCATTCACGCCCGCGCGCGCTGCGATTGTCGCGACGAAGAAGGAAACGAAGGTCGTCCAGCCCAGCTTTGTACGACCACCGGAAACCAGCGAATCGACTTGTGCTTGCAGAATGTCCATTGCCTCTGGCGGAACAAATTCCTCGGCCACATGGACGTAATCCTGGATGACCGTGGGATCGTACCAGACGCCCCAGAAGGCGATGATCGCTGCAAGACCGGGAAAGACGGCAAACATCGCATAGAAGGCAACGCCCGCCGCGATCAGGCCCATATGGATCTTGTCCATTCGTTCGCCCAGTGACATGGCGAATTTCCAGATGTCGCGAAACGGTGCGAATATGCTGCCCATAGGAGTGCCTGTTATTTTCCGGAAGTGTCGGCGTTAGACCGCGCGAGTTCAACCGTCTGAAGGCGTCGCGTAGCGCATCCAGACAGCCTTTTCGCCCATTTTCGCGACAAATTCCCGGTGACTGTCCCTTTCCTGCGCGGTTTCACGTGGTGGCAGCGCTTTGGGCCGTGATCGCACCGCGATCCCCGTTTGATGCCGGGTTTGTTGCTGAGCGTCCTCTGCCTTCGATATCGGCGCAGCAAGAACCAGATCCGGCTGGCGTCCGCCAATCAGCTCCAGATAGACATCTGCAAGAATTTCGCTGTCCAGAAGCGCGCCGTGCAGCGTGCGGGCCGAATTGTCGATGCCAAAGCGGCGACACAGGGCATCAAGCGAATTCTGCGCGCCGGGAAACTTCTCTCGTGCAAGTGCAAGTGTGTCCAGTGCGCGCGCCCAGGGTAGGGTCGGATGCCCGCAGCGCTTAAGCTCTGCATTGAGGAATTTCATGTCGAAGCTGGCATTGTGAATCACCAGCTTGGCATCGCTGCCAATAAAGGCCAGAAATTCCGATGCGACCTGCGAAAACAAAGGCTTGTCGCTTAGAAACTCACTTGTCAGCCCGTGGATTGCGACGGCATCATCGGGCACGTCGCGTTCAGGGTTAACGTATTTGTGGAACGTGTTACCGGTGGGCAGATGGTTCAGAAGTTCGACCGCGCCAATTTCGACCAGCCGATCACCGGTCGCTGGATCGAAGCCAGTCGTTTCCGTATCCAGCACAATTTCACGCATGTCGTTCCCCCAGGATTTCAGCACATATGGCATCGACGGCGGATTCGGCCAAGGCGATGGTGTCGCTTGGGATGATCCAGTCGGCCAATGCACGCTTTTCGGCATCAGGCATCTGTCGTGACTGGATCATCGCGAACGCATCTTCTGTCATTCCAGGACGCGCAAGCACACGCGCCCGCTGCGTCTCAGCATCTGTCGAGACAACAGCGACGCCGTCCATCTGGTTCTGCACCCCGGTTTCGAACAGAAGCGGAATATCCAGCACGACGATCCGGGCGCCGTCTTCACGGGCACCGTCGATGAATGCGGTGCGATCCTTGGCGACCAGGGGGTGAACGATCTCCTCCAGCTTCTTCAGGCCGTTCGGATCATCAGCCAGCGCTGACTTAAGCGCAGACCTGTCGATGCCACCATCGACCAAAGCGGCCGGAAATCTGGCCGCGACTGGCGCGACGGCCGCCCCACCTTGTGCGTAAAGACGATGCACTGCAGCATCCGCGTCCCACAGTGGAAAGCCCCGCCGGACGAACATCTTGCCTGCGGTCGTTTTTCCCATTCCGATTGATCCGGTAAGGCCAAGCCGAAAGGTCACAGCACCGCCTGTCTTAGTGCGTCATCGACGTCCGGTCGTTTTCCGAACCATCGTTCGAAACCCGGTGTGGCCTGATGCAGCAACATTCCCAGACCATCGACGATCTGACAGCCGCGCGCCTGCGCCTCAACCAGAAAATCCGTCATGAGTGGCGTGTAGACGAGGTCGGTAACGAGTGAATCAGAACTGAGTGCATCAAAAGGCAGTCTGAGCGCCGCCTTACCAGACATTCCCATTGAGGTCGCATTGACCACCGTGCGCGCGCCGTCCAGCATGTTACCGATCTGGGCCCAGTCGTATACGACAACCTTGGCGCCGAACTCTGCCTTGATCTGTTCCGCACGCAGTTTGGTCCGATTGGTTATCCGAAGCTCTGGCGTGCCGCTTTCCAGAAGCGAGGCGACAACGGCGCGCGCAGCCCCGCCCGCGCCGATCACAGCCGCCGCGCCCTGATCCGCGCGCCAGTCGGGTGCATGCTGCTGCAGGTTCGTAATGAACCCATATCCGTCGGTGTTATCCGCATGAATCTTCCCGTCGCTGCGGAAGATCAGGGTATTCGCCGCGCCGATCAGCGCTGCGCGATCAGTGACAATGTCAGCGATCTGAAGCACCGCTTCTTTATGAGGGATGGTCAGATTGACGCCGACAAATCCCATATGCGGCAGCGTATGCAAGACCTCTGTCAGGTTTTCGGGGCGCACCGGAAGCGCGATATAGTCGCCGGCAAGGTCATAGCGGCGAAGCCAATGGCGATGCAGAAGGGGCGAACGGGAATGTGCGATCGGCCAGCCGATGACACCTGCCAAGGGCGCATGCCTGGTGGGCGGAACGGTCTGCTGTTCTGGGTCGGCTGTCATATCGTTCTGGATATCCGTTGTTATGCAGTGTTGGAAGAAAAATCCAAACTTTCGCAGAGGCGCGGCCGGGATGGTTCTGTGGATAAGGCTGTGGGTTCGGTATGGCCTGTTTCGGCTTGGGGACAAGTCAAGCGAACCAATCAGGAACGAGGGTCAGTCATCCACAGATTCAGTGTTGGTCTTCGTTTTTCCACAGTCTGTGCATATCATAGACGGACTCGACTAAGGTACTGTATTTGATAATTTTATTTAGGATCGAATTTGTCCTCTGCTGTGTAGGGTTTTGTGATGTGTCACCTATCCTGCCATCCACAGGGCTTACTACCACATCATCTTTCTTCTTTCTTTTTATATGATTAAAGACGGGCGCATGACTGATCTTATGGGCACTGTCTATCTTTGGGTAAAGGCGCTGCACATCATGGCGGTGATCGCCTGGATGGCCGGGTTGTTCTATCTGCCGAGGCTTTACGTCTATCACAGCGAACGGATGCAGGATGGCGAAGAGCCGGCAGCAACCTTTAGGATCATGGAAGAGAAGCTGCTTCGGCTAATCATGAACCCTGCAATGATCGCGAGCTGGATTTGTGGGCTTTTCCTGGTGTTGACGCCGGGCATCGTGGATTGGTCAATGCTCTGGCCCTGGACAAAGGCGTTTTCGGTTCTGGCCATGACAGTGTTTCATATGTGGCTGGCAGGGCAGCGTCGCCAGCTGGCGCAGGGCCAGGGACTTAGTGGTCGGACCTATCGCATGATGAACGAGGTTCCGACTTTACTGATGGCGTTGATTGTTCTGTCGGTCATATTGAAATTCTGATCGCCAGCGCCATCTCGGGTGAAGATTGACTCGAATCGTGCCTTCGGGTAGTTGGCGCGCAACGATCCGGCCGTCCGGTGCGGATTTTTTCCATATAAAACAGGTTTGGCCCCGGTTCCGGGGTGCGATGCGGTGATGCAATGAGCGAAGAACGCCTTAATCTCTCTGATCTTAAAGCGAAAAGCCCCAAGGATCTTCTGGCCATGGCCGAGGAGTGGGAGATCGAGAACGCCTCGACCATGCGTAAAGGCGAGATGATGTTCTCGATCCTGAAAGAGCATGCCGAGGACGGTTATGACATTGGCGGGGACGGCGTTCTGGAGGTTGTGCAGGACGGCTTTGGGTTCCTGCGCTCGACTGGCGCGAACTATCTGCCGGGACCGGACGATATCTATGTCAGCCCCGACATGATCCGCCAACATTCGTTGCGGACGGGGGACACGGTCGAGGGCGTCATCCGTGCGCCGGGTGAAAACGAGCGGTACTTTGCCCTGACCAAGGTCGAAAAGATCAATTTCGAAGATCCGGAAACGGCGCGTCACAAGGTTGCGTTTGATAACCTGACCCCGCTTTACCCGAATGAACGACTGAAGATGGAGATCGACGATCCGACCATCAAGGATCGTTCCGCCCGGATTATCGACCTGGTTGCGCCGATCGGAAAGGGCCAGCGTTCATTGATCGTCGCGCCGCCGCGGACCGGCAAGACGGTGTTGCTGCAAAACATCGCCCATTCCATCGAAAAGAACCATCCAGAGTGCTATCTGATCGTCCTGCTGATCGACGAACGACCGGAGGAGGTGACTGATATGCAGCGCTCCGTTCGTGGCGAAGTGGTCAGCTCCACCTTTGACGAACCCGCAACGCGTCACGTTGCTGTTTCGGAAATGGTGATTGAAAAGGCCAAGCGATTGGTTGAGCACAAGCGAGATGTTGTGATCCTTTTGGACTCGATCACAAGGCTTGGTAGGGCATTCAACACTGTGGTGCCATCATCGGGTAAGGTTCTTACCGGTGGTGTCGATGCGAATGCGCTGCAGCGTCCAAAGCGCTTCTTTGGTGCTGCGCGTAATATCGAAGAGGGCGGCTCGCTGACCATTATTGCGACCGCGCTGATCGATACCGGTTCGCGTATGGATGAGGTCATTTTCGAAGAGTTCAAAGGTACCGGCAACAGCGAGATCGTGTTGGACCGGAAGGTTGCCGACAAGCGGGTCTTCCCGGCGATGGACATTCTGAAGTCTGGAACGCGGAAAGAAGAACTGTTGGTTGATTCCAAGGATCTGCAGAAGACGTATCTGCTGCGGCGTATTCTGAATCCCATGGGTACCACGGACGCTGTTGAGTTCCTGATTTCAAAGTTGAAGCAAACCAAGAATAACGCTGATTTCTTCGAATCAATGAACGCGTGATATGTCGTGGATACTATCTTCGCAGAAGCGACCCCGCCCGGACGGGGCGGGGTTTCCATCGTCCGAATTAGCGGGCCGGATGCCAGGCGCGTCACCGAGATACTCTGCGGGTCATTGCCGCAAGCACGGTTCGGATATTATCGCCCGGTTGTCGACGGCGATGATGCGATAGACAACGCGCTGGTGATCCGCTTTGACAAAGGCGCGAGCTTCACAGGCGAAGAAAGTTGTGAACTTCAGCTTCATGGCGCCCCCGTCGTCGTCAAACGGGTGGGAGCGGCGCTGAAAGCGCATGGATTGCGGCACGCCGAGGCTGGCGAGTTCACACTGCGGGCATTTCTGTCGGGTCGCATGGACCTGGCCGAGATTGAGGGACTTTCAGATCTCTTGTCGGCCGAGACCGAGGCGCAGCGTAAATTGGCGGTCGAGACAAGCAATGGTGCGCTTGGCAGATTGGCTGAGGGGTGGCGACAGGCGCTTGTCGCCGCGGGCGCCTTGATCACAGCCTCGATTGACTTTGCGGATGAGGAGATTCCTGAAGACGTCGTGGAGGGGCTGGATGATTTGATCGCGGATGTTCGCGCATCTATTTCGAAGCAGCTGGACTCTTTTCCCGCGACTGAGCGGCTGAGGAACGGTTTTGAAGTCGCGCTTGTAGGTGCGCCTAACGCCGGGAAGTCTTCGCTGATGAACGCGATCGCGCGGCGCGACATCGCCATTGTAACAGACCAGGCGGGAACAACACGCGACATTGTGGAATTCCGAGCGGACCTGCACGGTCTTCCGGTAACGTTCCTGGACACGGCCGGCGTCCGCCAGACGGACGACACGGTGGAGGTGATAGGTATTCAGCGCACAAGGGATCGCGCGGCTGACGCTGATTTACGCATCTTTCTGGGAAAGGTGCCGGAGGAGGTCGAGGATCTGGTCGCGCCGGATGACATGTTTATCGAAACGCGTGCGGACATATCCGGCGATTTGGAGGCGATTTCCAGCGTGACGGGAAAAGGCGTCGATGAGCTGTTAGAGGCGATATTCGACCGCCTGCAGCAGCGCATATCGGGTTTAGGAGTCACCAGCCACGCCCGGCAGGCTGACGCGCTAGCAGACGCGCTGACAGCGCTTGATATACCAGTATCGGTGCCTCCGGAGGTTAAAATGGAAATGCTGCGCGAGGCGACCCGCAATCTTGAACGTCTGGTTGGCAGAATCGACGTGGAAGACTATCTTGGGCAGGTATTCAGCAGCTTCTGTGTCGGAAAATAGGGTGCGTTTCACGTGAAACAATTCGATGTTATTGTCATTGGCGGTGGTCACGCAGGCGTTGAGGCGGCGGCGGCGGCGGCACGTCTGAACAGACGTGTTGCGCTTGTGACCATGGCGGAACGCGACATCGGCACGATGTCATGCAACCCGGCGATTGGTGGGCTGGGTAAAGGTCACCTGGTGCGCGAGATCGATGCGTTGGACGGCCTGATGGGACGACTTGCCGACGCGGCCGGCATTCAATTTAGATTGTTGAATCGCAAGAAGGGGCCGGCCGTTCAGGGTCCACGGACGCAGGCTGACCGGAACGCATATCGCGCTGCGGCCAACCACGCGATCAGAAACTATCAAGGCATTACCGTCATTTTTGCTGAAGTCACGGGGCTTCTGGTGGCAGGCGGCGCCGTACAAGGGGTTCATCTCGCGGATGACACTCTGCGGAGTGCAAAAGTAATTCTGACCACCGGAACCTTCCTAAATGGCTTGATCCATGTCGGAGAAGAGCAGAAACCGGCAGGCCGTTGGGGTAATGCAGCATCAAATCGCCTGGCCGATGATGTGCGCGGCCTTGGGGTTCGCTTTGGACGGCTGAAGACGGGAACCCCACCGCGTTTGGACGGAAAAACGATAGACTGGTCGGCCGTGGGGACACAACCGGGTGACGATGATCCCGAATTGCTGTCCTTCATGAGCTCGGGTCCAGCTTTGCGGCAAATCAGCTGCGGAGTCACGCATACGAACGTTCGCACTCACGACATTATTCGCAACAATCTGCAGCGCTCGGCGATGTACGGAGGCCGGATCGAGGGCGTGGGGCCGCGCTATTGCCCTTCAATTGAAGATAAAATTCATCGGTTTGCGGATAAGGACTCTCACCAAATCTTCCTGGAGCCCGAAGGCTTGGATACTGACACGGTTTATCCGAACGGCATTTCAACGTCCCTGCCGCTTGATGTGCAAATTGAATATGTCCACTCTATTGTGGGGTTGGAGCGCGCCAAGATCCTGCAACCCGGTTATGCGGTTGAGTATGATTACGTAGATCCACGCTCGTTGGATCGGACGCTGCAACTGCGCGATATACGCGGGCTTTATCTCGCCGGTCAAATCAATGGGACGACAGGATATGAAGAGGCCGCAGCGCAGGGACTGCTGGCCGGACTGAATGCCGCGAGCGAGGAGCCGGTTACCTTCAGCCGATCGGAATCCTACATCGGGGTCATGGTCGACGACTTGACTTCGCTTGGCGCTACGGAGCCGTATCGGATGTTTACCTCTCGGGCCGAGTACCGGTTATCATTGCGTGCAGACAACGCCGATCAGCGGCTGACTCCCGTGGGCCTTCGGCTGGGGTGCGTCGGAGATCAACGCAAGGAACAGTTCCTGGACAAGATGGCTAAGCTGTCCGAAGCGAAGAAGACGCTGTCAGCACCAAAATATGCTGGGAAGGAACTCTCAGACGCAGGCATAAATATCGGTAAAGATGGGCGCAGGCGTTCCGGAAACGACCTGCTGGCAATCAGCGGCGTCGAGCTTGCAGACCTGCGCGCGATCGACCTCGACCTACCGACGTGGGATGCAGCGACAGAGCGTCAGCTGAAGACCGACGCAATATACGCCCAGTATGAGGAGCGCCAGCGCAGGGAGGCCGAAACACTGAAGCGGGACGAGGAGATGCGTCTGCCGGCCGACATGGACTATACCGCGTTGCCGGGCCTCTCGCGCGAGCTACAGGGGAAGCTGATTTCGATCAAGCCAGAATCTGTTGCCCTGGCGGCGCGTATCGAGGGCATGACCCCGGCGGCCTTGTCGCTGCTTATTGCGAAGACGAAGGGCGTCCGACAAGGATGAGTGTTTCACGTGAAACAGAAGATCTGTTGCGCGCGTATGCTGATCTTATCCGAAAATGGAACAAGACAATCAACCTGGTCGCGCCTGCAACACTGCATGACGTTCAGCGGCGGCATATCGCGGATTCCGCCCAGCTATTCGACCTGTCGGATCCCGCTGCTGGAACTTGGCTTGACTTGGGCAGCGGCGGGGGGCTGCCTGGTGTTGTAGTTGCCATTCTCGCCCGCGAAAAACCCTTGCAGGTAACCCTCGTTGAAAGCGATAAGCGGAAGTCGGCTTTCCTTGGGACCGTACGGCGCGAACTGCGGCTAAGCAATCTGACAGTGAAATCCCAAAGAATTGAAACGCTTGCCAATGGCAGCAACAACTTCGTCAGCGCGCGAGCGTTGGCTGCTCTCGTAAATCTGATGCCGTATCTTGAACGACAGCTTGCCAGTGACGGCGAGGCATGGCTATTGAAGGGACGCGCATGGAAAGCCGAGGTCGAGGAAGCACGCCGCTGCTGGTCCTTCGACCTCACGACGTTTGACAGCGCGACGGATCCGGAAGCTGCAGTTCTGAAACTAAGGAATATTAGGCCAAATGACTGACCCAGTGGTGATTGCTATCGCGAACCAGAAAGGGGGCGTCGGCAAGACGACCACCGCTGTCAACCTGGGCGCCGAACTTGCAGCGCGCGGCAGCACGACACTGATTATCGATCTTGATCCGCAAGGAAACGCGTCCACTGGTGTGGGTTGTCCAATCAAAGGACGGGACGCCACGTCCTATGATGTCATGTCGGGGCGCTATAATCTTCAGGAAGCTTGGACCAACACAAGCGTCGATAACCTAAAGCTCGTTCCGTCGACGCCTGACCTCAGCTCTGGCGACATAGACTTTTCGACGCGCCCCGACCGGATTCGTTTGCTGAAGTCGGCAATAGATAAGGTACAAGACCAGGCCTACATTCTTATCGATTGCCCGCCGGCTCTGGGGCTTCTGACGGTGAATGCGCTTGTGGCGGCTGATTCCGTGCTCGTCCCCCTGCAGGCAGAGTTCTACGCATTGGAAGGCCTGTCCCAGTTGCTGATGACTGTGAGAGAAGTGCGCCAAGGTGCCAATCCTGCCTTGCGGTTGGATGGCGTCGTGCTCACAATGTATGACGGTCGCAACAACTTGTCGCAACAGGTCGAGGCTGATGCCCGCGCCACGCTGGGAGAGCTTGTTTACAACACGATGATTCCCAGGAACGTGCGCATTTCCGAAGCTCCGTCGCATGGATTGCCCGTGACGATGTACGATCCAGCCTCAACGGGCAGCAAGGCATACAAAGCGCTCGCCAGCGAGTTTCTAAAAAGACAACAGGAGATGCAGTAATGAGTCAGGGTAAGCGCAGCAGCCTCGGACGCGGTCTTTCCGCCCTCATGGCGGATCTCCAGACAGACGATGCGCCTGTGGCACGGGAAGGCACCTTGTCGGTGCCGACCGAACAGATTACGCCCAACCCTGACCAGCCTCGGCGCGTTTTCGATCAGGCGGCCTTGACTGAACTGGCAGACTCGATCAGGCATCGCGGGATCATCCAGCCGTTGATCGTGCGGCAGCACCCGGATGACAGCAATATTTACCAGATCGTTGCGGGAGAGCGGCGTTGGCGTGCGGCCCAAATCGCCCAACTGCACGAGCTTCCGGTCATCGTCCGTGGCTTCAGTGATGAGGAGATGTTGGAAGTCGCGATTATTGAGAACATTCAGCGGGCAGATCTGAATGCTATTGATGAGGCTGCTTCATATCGTCAATTGATGACGCGGTTTGGACACACCCAGGAAAAGCTGGCTGAGGCACTTGGGAAAAGCCGCAGCCATATCGCGAACCTGCTGCGATTGCTCAATCTACCCGACCAAGTGCAGGAATGGGTGCGTGACGACAAGCTGTCGGCAGGCCATGCTCGTGCGCTTGTCACGGCCGAAAACCCGGTGCCACTCGCCCGGAAGATTATCGAGAAAGACCTTTCGGTTCGCGCCGTTGAAGCACTGATGCGCGAAAAGTCGTCTAATCCTGCAAAGCCCGTCAAGTCGGGCGGGCATTCAGATAAAGATGCCGACACCCGCGCACTGGAAGGCGATCTGTCTGCCGCCCTGAAAATGCGCGTTCAGATCAAGCATTCGGGCACGGATGGGGGTCAATTGGTCATCACCTATCGTGACCTGGAACAGCTGGACAAACTATGCCAGACCCTTGCAGGGACGCATTAAGCTTCTGGCCGTGTTACAATAAACACTGCCACGCTCAACAGGATGGCGCCCTGAATCGCCACAACGACTGCGGGCAGCCCAACCCACAGGCTGAGCAATATACTGAAGGCCATGGCGAGGCTGGCCCAGATTTTCGCGGGGCGCCGGATTGCTCCGCGTTCTTGCCATTCCCTTATATCGCGTCCGAAAACCGGATGTGACAATAAGCGTTGACGAAGGCGCTCGGATGATCGTCCGAATGCCCAAAGCGCCACCAACAGGAACGGAACGGTCGGGATGATCGGCAAGATCAGGCCAACAAATGCCAGCCCAACGGCGATCCAACCCACCGACAACCATATGATGCGTGTCACCCAGCCATCTCCCGCAATATATAGTTCAAAATGGGGCGGCCTTTGGCTGTGGCTGTGATCCGGTCTTCGTGGACGCTGACCAGACCGTCGTCAATCAGCCGACGAACACGCGGCATATCCAGCTTCCCGCCTTTCGCAGCGTATCGCTTCAGGTCCATTCCCTCGGACAGGCGCATCGACATCAGCAAGTATTCAACGGCAATATCACCGGCCTCTTGAACCACCGCTTCAATATCGCCCGAACGCAGGCTCTCAACCTTGTTCAACCAAGCGCCCGGCGCACGCTCGGCAACTGTGGCAAGCCGGCCAGACGGCAATCCCAGCCGCCCATGCGCGCCGGGCCCGATTCCTGCCCAGTCACCTTGGCGCCAATAGATCAGGTTGTGACGCGATTCCGAACCTGTGACCGCGTGGTTCGAGACCTCATAGGCCGGCATTCCAAGATCGCCAAGAAAGTTCTGTGTTTCCAGATACATATCTGCGGCAACGTCGTCGTCGGGTAAATCGCGCAGCTTGCCGGCCAAATGACGGGCACCAAATACCGTACCGTCTTCAATGGTCAGTTGATAAAGCGACAGATGGTCCACTGCCATGGCGACCGCCTCGGCCAGCTCCGCGCGCCACGCGTCAGGATCCTGCTTTTGCCGGGCATAGATCAGGTCGAAACTGACGCGCGCGAACGCCGATTTCGCAAGATCAAACGCCGCTTTCGCCTCTGCCACACTGTGCATGCGCCCAAGTCGCCTCAGATCATCGTCGTTGAGTGCCTGAACTCCTAATGACAGGCGATTGACGCCCGCGTCTGCATAACCACGAAACCTGCCGGCCTCGACCGAGCCTGGATTAGCCTCCATGGTGATTTCGATATCATTGGCGAAGGTCCAGGCGCCCCGAGCGGCCTCGATCACGCCTGCAACGGTTTCTGGCGCCATCAGCGACGGGGTGCCGCCGCCGAAGAAGATGCTGCGCAGCACGCGGTTTGGGGTCAGGGCGGCTACGCGCGCGATTTCAGAACGATAGGCTTGCAGCCAGCGCGTTTGATCTATGCTGGTGGCAATATGGCTGTTGAAGTCGCAATAGGGACATTTCGACGTGCAGAAGGGCC
Source organism: Paracoccus denitrificans (assembly GCA_005768755.1). Classification (GTDB taxonomy): domain Bacteria; phylum Pseudomonadota; class Alphaproteobacteria; order Rhodobacterales; family Rhodobacteraceae; genus Paracoccus; species Paracoccus denitrificans_B. Next base: position 219,733 of record VAFL01000006.1, read on the forward strand.
AGTGGACATAAAGCCCAAAGCCGCCATATTGCCAGTCAGCGATCATTCCTGCAGCGCGGTCACTTCGATTTCGATCAGCATTTCTGGCCGGATCAGTCCAGCCACCACCATCGTGGCGGCAGGCCGGATCTCATCCAGAAACTCGCCAAGAACAGGGACGACCTGATCGACAAGTGCCGCATCCGTAACCGTGTATTGCACACGCACGATGTCGGCCAGCGCGAAGCCAGCGTCTGTCAGCACGGCGGTGATGGTCTGAAAGCAGTTGCGGGCCTGATCCTCAATGGCTTCAGGCATGGCCATTCTGGCGTAATCATAGCCCGTGACGCCCGACATGAAGCACCAGGGCCCTTTCACCACCGCGCGGCTGTATCCCATCTTGGCCTCGAAAGGGGACCCGGTAGAGACCCTACGCAAAACTTCCCTCCAGCAACTTGGCGACTGCGATGGCGCGATGGCTGATCCTGTTCTTGTCATCCGCGCTCATTACGCCCAGCGTTACGTCGTGCCCGTCCGGCTGAAAGATCGGATCATAGCCATGACCCTCGCTGCCTTGCGGTGGCCAGACGACCTGACCCGGCAAAACGCCCTCGAAAACTTCGTCATGTCCGTCGGGCCAGGCAAGGACCAGCGTACAACGGAATTGTGCGGTTCGCGGGAACGGCGCGTTGCGGGCCTCCAGTTCTCGCCAGGTCCGCTCCATCGCCATGCCGAAGTCGCGCCCGTTGCCGGTTTCGGCCCAGTCAGCGGTATAAACGCCGGGCGCGCCATCAAGCGCATCTACGCTGATTCCGCTGTCGTCGGACAGTGCCGGAAGTCCGGTTGCGGCGACTGCGGCCTGCGCCTTGATCCGGGCATTGCCTACAAAATTATCCTCGGTTTCCACCGGCTCTGGCAGGCCCAGCTCTGCTGCGCCCACAGCTTCCACGCCGTAAGGCGAAAGCAGCGCGCGCATTTCAGCCAGCTTGCCGGCGTTGTGCGTGGCGACAATCAGCCGCCGGCCTTCGAACCGACGCATCAGATTGCCGCCTTTTGCGCTGCGACCAATTCAGCGATACCAACCTGGGCCAGGTCCAGAAGCTGCGTCATCTGATCGCGCGTGAAGGTTGCGCCTTCGGCCGACATCTGAACCTCGATCATGTTGCCGGCACCGGTCATCACGAAGTTTCCGTCCGTGCCGGCCTCGCTATCCTCGGGATAGTCCAGATCAAGCACCGGCTGACCGGCATAAATGCCACAGGAAACGGCGGCGACATGATCCAAAAGCGGGTCAGAGGTCACCAGCCCAGCCGACAGCAATTTGTTGACTGCCAGACGCAGCGCAACCCAGCCCCCTGTGATCGAAGCGCAGCGCGTTCCGCCGTCGGCCTGGATCACGTCACAATCGATCACGATCTGCCGCTCACCAAGGGCGCGCCGATCAACACCCGCGCGCAGCGATCTGCCAATAAGCCTTTGAATCTCAACTGTTCTTCCGCCCTGCTTGCCCGCGGCGGCTTCGCGCCGATTACGCGTATTCGTGGCGCGGGGCAACATTCCGTATTCAGCAGTGACCCAGCCCTGGCCGGTGCCGCGCAGAAAAGGTGCCACTTTTTCCTCGACCGAAGCCGTGCAGAGCACATGCGTTCCGCCCACCTTGATCAGGCAAGAGCCTTCGGCATGGGCCATTACCCCGGTCTCGATTGAAATCTGCCGCATTTCGCTTAAATTTCTGCCCGACGGACGCATGGGAATTCCTTTCCTGGTTTGGCGTTCAGATACAGGCCCCCGAAGGACGGACGCAAGCCCGCATGACACGTCGACCAATGCTTGACGAACTCAACGATCGCTCACGCGAAGTGTTTCGCCGCGTGGTCGAAAGCTATCTGATGACCGGGGACCCGGTCGGATCGCGCACGTTGATGGGCGACATGTCCCAGAAGATAAGTGCCGCCACGATCCGAAATGTCATGCAGGATCTGGAATATCTGGGCCTTCTGGAAGCCCCGCATGTATCAGCCGGACGGCGGCCGACCCAACAGGGTCTGCGTCTTTTCGTGGATGGCCTGATGGAGGTCGATCCGGTCACGCCGACTGATCGGGCGCGCATCGAACAAACACTTGGCAGCGAAACGCCCGATGTGTCCGCAATGCTGGATCGCGTGGGCGGTGCGCTTTCGACGCTCACCCAAGGGGCCAGTCTGGTCTTGACGCCCAAGCACGAAGCGCCCATCCGTCACATCGAATTCGTCAGCCTAGGGTTGGAGCGGGCACTTGTCGTGCTGGTCTTTTCAGACGGTCATGTCGAAAATCGCCTGTTCACGCCACCCATGGGTCAAACGCCGTCTTCCATGCGCGAGGCTGCGAATTACCTGAACGCCCTCGCTGAAGGCAGAACCCTCAGCGAACTGCGCGAGGAAGTCGTCCGTGACATTGACCGCCGCCGGGCCGAAGTTGACAGCCTTGCCTCCGCACTGATCGATCAGGGTTTCGCTGCCTGGGAAGGCGAAGAAAGCGATGCCCGGCTGATCGTGCGCGGCCGCGCCAACCTGCTTGGCGCCGAATTCGCGGACCTGGACCGTATACGGGTGCTGTTTGATGATCTTGAACGGAAGCGCGACATAGCCAGCTTTCTGGAGTTGACCGAGGGCGGCGATGGGGTGCGCATTTTTATCGGCTCCGAGAACAAGCTTTTTTCACTTTCCGGTTCCTCTTTGGTGGTTTCTCCCTATATGAACTCCGACCGGAAGATCATCGGTGCGGTGGGTGTGATCGGACCGACGCGGCTGAATTACGGGCGCATCGTGCCGATCGTCGATTACACCGCGCAATTGGTCGGACGCGTGTTGTCCGGCGTGAAAGGATGAATAGGATGAGCGATCAAAACTCCAATGGGCTACCGCCCGAGGATTCCACGCTGCCCGAGGATTTCATGGATCCGCTGGCCGACACGGATGAGGAAGTGCAGCGCCTGACCGCCGAACGTGATGAGTTGCGCGACCGCTTCATGCGTGCATTGGCCGATGCCGAAAACGCCCGCAAGCGCGCAGACAAAGAGCGCCGCGATGCAGAGCGCTATGGCGGCACACGCCTGGCGCGCGACCTTCTTCCCGTCTACGATCACCTGCACAGGGCCCTTGGCGCCGTGCCAGAGGAACAGCGCGGCGCGAACTCGGCGTTGCTCGAAGGGGTCGAGCTGACCCTGAGAGAGCTTGGGAATGTGTTCGGCAAGCACGGCATCACCGTCCTGCGCCCGGAGGTGGGGACAAAATTCGACCCGCAGCTTCACGAGGCGATGTTTGAAGCGCCGCTTCCCGACACGAAGGCTGGCGATATCATCCAGCTGATGGACCCCGGATTCATGCTGCATGACCGTTTGCTGCGCCCGGCAAAGGTCGGCGTCAGTTCGAACCCCGGCGCGTGATCGTGCCACGATTCCTTAAGCAAGAGGTTAAAATGCCCAAGTTCCGCCTGGACGACGAAGACGAAGATGAGCGCGAGGATGAGCAGCCGAAGGAAGAGGGGCTTGGCCTGCCGGATGCCGGCAATATTGGCAAGCTTTACTTCAAATCGCGCAATGTGATCGTTGCTGGCGAGATCAACGACAAGCTGGCGCAGCGCACCGTTGCGCATCTTCTGGCATTGTCCGAAGAAAGCGATGAGCCGATCAATATGCTGATCTCCTCGCCCGGCGGCCATGTCGAATCCGGCGACATGATTCATGACATGATCAAGTTCATCCGGCCGACTGTGCGGTGCATTGGTTCTGGATGGGTCGCTTCGGCCGGCGCGCTGATCTTCGTCGGCGCCGCCAGGGAAAACCGTTATTGCCTGCCCAACACCCGCTTCCTTCTTCATCAACCTTCTGGTGGGATCCGCGGGACATCCAGTGACATGATGATTCAGGCCGAACAGGTCCGCCTGATGCGCGAACGTCTGAACCAGATTTTCGCCGATGCAACCGGCCAATCTATCGAAAAAGTCGAGAAAGACACCGCGCGTGACTTCTGGCTCAATACGCAGGAGGCACTGGATTACGGCCTTCTGGGCAAGGTCATTACTTCTGTCGACCAACTGAAGTAATCTGGCGCACGCAAACAGGGGCCGGACATGGTGTATGTCCGGCCCCTTCTTGTTGTCGGCCCCGTTCTCTGTTCAGCCAAAGGCTTGCGCCCTCATCAGATACCGCTTCACGGGACGACCTTGTTACCGAAAGCAGTCGTCGCGTCCGTCCGCGGCAATTGTCGCTGCGCCATCGGCGATGGAACGCGACCTTCTGCTGGGTCCCAGCGGCTGGCGCAGTTTCGGTGCCGGAAGTACGGCAGCCAGTCGCGCTGACTGTATGGCGTTCAGTTGGTCGGGTGCGGTCCCGAAGTGATGCGCGGCTGCCGCATGAATGCCGAATACGCCGGGACCGAATTCGGCCACGTTCAGATAGACTTCCAGGATGCGTCGTTTGGTCCACACGGCTTCGACAACTGGCGTAAATCCGGCCTCAAGCGCCTTGCGGAACCAACTTCGCCCCTGCCAAAGATAGACGTTTTTGACGACCTGCTGGCTGAGCGTGGATGCACCACCGCTGCCCCCCGCTGCGACCACCCGGCGGATTTCCTGCATGTCGAAGCCCCAATGCCTGCAGAAATTCGCATCTTCTGCCGCCACGACCGAGCGCAGCATGACCGGAGAGATATCTTCGATGCTTGTCCATTCGCGAGGCTGAATGGGGTAGTCGCGTGCGTTGGTGATGATCGTGAAGGTCGTCGGCGGATTGAAAACCGCAAATATCAGGACCATGAGAAATACAAGGATCAGAAAGCGCCACGCAAGCCAGCCAAGCCAGCCGGCAACCCACCCAGACAGCGAAAAACGTCGCCGCGATCGGGTCGCGGCGACGTCAATCATGTCAGGTTCATGGGCGCGACGTCGCATTATCGCGTCGTCTCACGACGCGCCGTATCGCGTCAAGCCGAAGTGCTTCGGATCAGCTGCTGGCGGGCGGCGCTGCCGGGACGGGCGCGGCAGGCGAATTCGCGTCCGACAACGCCTCGCGCAGACGTGCTTCGTCTTCATTCGACAGCGAACTCTGGATGACCCGGCCGCGCTTGTGGAACTCCTTGATACGGTCCAGCACCTTGTCAGCCGTCATCTCGCGCACCAGCAGGAACACGGCGGAACCGCCCGGCGTCACTTTCTGGCCAACTTCGCGCATGAAGTCGTCATTTACGCCGTAATCTGAAAGATAACCCGCCAATGCGCCAGAGCCGGCCCCTACGGCGGCGCCGACAAGCGGGTTCAGAAACAGCAGTCCGACCAGTGTTCCCCAGAATGTTCCGCCCAATGCGCCTGCCGCCGTCAGGTTCATCGCCTGATGCAGCTGGATGTCGTCGGCAGCGGGCCGGGTGACAACAACTGCGTCCTCAAGCTTGATTAGGTATTCGCTTTGCAATTTGACCAGTTCGGCACGCAATTCAAAACCAGATGCCTCATCATCAAAGGCAATCACAAGAAGATCAGACATCTTAATTCCTTTCGGTTCTGGAAAGTTCGACCCGCATCGCCGTTCGCGGATCGCTTGCATGCGGCGTTTCTGATGCACAACTCGCATCTACTCGGGCAGGTTCCTCTGGACATTTTGCGGCGTACACGTTTCCTTACCTGCACAAAAGCAGGAGGTTTCGATGGATCTTGGCATTCGCGGCAAGCGTGCGCTGGTATGTGCCGCGTCGAAGGGGTTGGGTCGTGGCTGTGCCGAGGCGCTGGCAGCGGAAGGCGTTGATCTCATCATCAATGCGCGCGGCGAGGAAGCGCTTTCCAAAACGGCGGACGAGATTGCAAAGCAATACGCCGTCAGCGTGGCCTTCGTTCCTGCAGACATAACGACGGAAGAAGGGCGCAAGGCTGTACTCGCCGAGGCAGGTGACATAGACATTCTTGTCAACAATGCCGGGGGGCCGCCTCCGGGTCATTGGCTTGACTGGACCCGCGATGATTTCATCAAGGCGATCGATTCCAACATGTTGACAGCGGTTGCGCTGATGCAGGCCACGGTGCCAGGAATGATCGAGCGCGGATGGGGGCGCGTCGTCAATATAACTTCGGCTGCCGTGCGCGCACCGATTCCGGTTCTGGGGCTTTCAAACACTGCACGCACGGGCCTGACGGGCTTCGTTGCCGGGATGTCCCGCGATGTTGCGAAGCACGGTGTCATCGTCAACAACCTGTTGCCTGGCTTGCACGCCACAGCGCGCGCCGACAGTCTGGATGGCGGCACTGCCAAGACCGAGGGGATTTCGATCGATGAGGCGCGTGCCAGGCGTCAGGCCAATATTCCCGTTGGCCGATACGGCGAAGCAGAGGATTTCGGTGCGGCCTGTGCATTCCTGTGTAGTGAGCATGCGAAATTCATCGTCGGACAAAACCTTCTGCTCGACGGTGGCGCGCTGAACGTCAGCATCTAGTTTGCCGCGAACAGACCAGCGCCATATCACGCGGGTCACATGTGTGAAGACCGCTCTAATCATCTGGAGTTCCCCCGGGGAGGAATTCTTCGGCGTCCATTCAGCTGCTTCCGCATTCCTATCCCAGGTGAGCAGTGGCAGCGTTGCGGATGTTGGCCGACGACCAGATTTGCTCGCCATCATCCGCACCTTCGCTAGTTGACGACGATCTCAGCATGCAGTGCTCCGGCTGCGTGTATCGCTTTCAGAATGTCGATCAGGTCCCTGGGTGAGACACCAAGCGCATTCAATCCAGCGACGACGTCCGACAAGGATGAGCTACTCTGTACTTCGGCGAAACCTATTCCTGCTTCTTCCGTGATATCTGCCGCACCTTCTTGAACGACTACCGTTTCACCCGCCGCGAACGGATTTGGCTGGGATACGAGCGGCGTCTGCTGGACGCGCAGGGTCAGGTTGCCCTGTGATACCGCGACCCTGGAAACCCGCACATCCTCCCCCATCACGATTGTCCCAGAGCGGTGATCGATCACGACACGCGCCTTGCTTTCAGTTTCGACAACGACGTTCTCGATACGGCTCAACACACGGGCGGGATTTACGTCGCCGAGCTGGGTCAGATCGAGAGAAACGGTTCCTGCATCGGTCATTTCAGCGATCTGGCCGATCCCGCTGGCATTTACTGCTGCCTCAATTCGGGCTGCTGTCGTGAAATCGGGCTGCTTCAAAGCCAGCCTGATATTCTGAAGCGTCATGAAATCGAACGCGACCTCACGTTCAACCCTGGCGCCCGAGGGAACCGAGCCAGATGTCGGAACGCCCTGTACGACAGATGCGTTCTCTGCCGTTGCAGAGACGCCACCCGCGATGACGGACCCCTGTGCGACGGCATAAACATCTCCGTCCGCAGCGCTGAGAGGCGTCATGACAAGCGTCCCGCCCATCAGGCTTTCAGCGTCCCCAATGGCAGACACCGTGACATCAATCTGTGCCCCAGATCTTGCGAAAGGCGGCAACACCGCCGTAACCATCACTGCCGCAACGTTCTTGGGTCTGAACTGATCCGAACCGACATTGACGCCCAGCCGCTCAAGCAGTGTGACCATCATGTCTTCCGTATAGGGCGCGTTGCGCAGGCTATCGCCGGTGCCGTTCAGACCGACCACAAGGCCGTAGCCGACCAAGTCGTTTCCACGCACACCGTCGAACACAACTATGTCTTTAAGTCTGATGCTGGCGGCGTATGACGGCATTGCCATACATACCGTCACAATCAGGGTCAGGATGCGAATAATCATAGATGCTTTGCCAGGCTAAGGTTCGATAATCGGACGGTCATGGCATAAACAGCTTCCATTGCCGCTTCGGCCTGAACCAGCTGGCTTCCGGCTTCGTAGGAATCTGACGAGATCAGGTTCGCCCGTTCCATTTTCAGACTTGTAGAAAGGCTATCCAAGCGAACGGAAGCACGCTCTATAGTCTCTTCGGTACTTCCCAGATCCGCTCTGGCCAGGGTCAGAAGTGAGTTGCCCTTGGCAAGATGCCCTCCACCAGCGCGCATTATTGCAGGATGGGCGGTTTGATCGCCGCTAAATGCGCCCCGAGATACCAGGGCGCCCAATGTCAGGCCCAGCAGAACGCTGCGAACTCCGGGACCGTTTGCCGTCTGCTCAAAACTTATCGAAGTAGATGTATCTATTCCGAAATGAGTGCCGCCGTTGTGCGAGCCACGATAAGCAATATCTGAAAAACCGCCACCTCCCGGCGCAGCATCAAACCAGTTTTCAAGACGCTGTAATGCTTCTTCGGTCGTGGATGCGCCGGAAATAACCGATTGGGCATGACCCACCAGATCGTCTGCATTGATGAGGGGCGGGATGTTTACCTTAGCGCCTGACATAACGAAGCGCCCGCCGACATTCGCATTCAATGCTGATATCGCCGCGCTGAGATGGTTGTCGGCCACTGATGCCGTTTTCAGCAGCGTGTGTTCGACGGCCAGCGACGTATCGGACAGCATGTTGACAGAGAAGGATTCGGCGATATTTGCGACTGTCCCAAATGCTGTCTGCATGGCAGCCGCCGTGGCGGCGGCTTCCTTTGTGGTGCGACGAAAGGCGTCGGCTTTATTTATGCCGCTTTCAAGCCGGTCAAGTTTAAGAAAATCACCATTGAGATGTTTTGCGATGTCGGACTTCAGCCCGGTCGTGACCTCGTAGGTGAGTTTCTGAATATCGCTGCGAAGCGCCGAATTTGCGCGACGGAGTGTGAAGAACCGCGATAAATCGCCGACTGATACAAAGTTCATCCTCAAATCCTCAGAATCTGATCAAGCATTTCATCAACAACCTGGATGACCTTGGCGTTGGCCGCGTAAGCCTTTTCAAGTTGAAGCAGCATTTCCATCTCTCGGTCGCTGTCGACACCATCCGCGAGAAGTGCATCCTGCAGCGAGGTCTGCAGCGTCAGATCATGGGTTCGCAGCGTTTCGTTGGACAGGCGCCGCGATGACACATCTGATAGAAGTGCCGACGCAAATGTGCCTATGCTGCCGGAGCCGGATGCAAGATCAGAATTGAAAGGCAGCGATGTCGACATCGCCTGCCTTAACTTTTCCAAGCGTGCACTGTCGCCCGTGTCGCCCTCGGTGAGGGCATAAATGCCGTCGCGAATTCGCGAAACCTCGCCCCCTTGGCTTTCGTCAACAGCGGGGTTCACGCGCAGCCTTTGTGCGAGCCCTCGCTGGGTGGCGGCATCGATTGGCCCTTCGGCGTCGACAAACAGACCCGATCCGCCTGCGGCAATTGTCGAATCGATTGTCGGATCGGCGAAGCGATCATGCAGCTCGCGCGCAAGACTGTCTATGCTGGTCTGCGCAGAGGGTGCGTAATTGTCGCGAAGGTTGAAAAGCTCTGACAGTGAGCCGCCGGAAAATAGCCCCATATCTGCCTGGGACGCTTCGACACCGTCTATTGAGAGCCTTCCAAGCTGTGGAGAGGAATTGTCAATATAAGGTGTCATTTGGCCCGTGAGCGTATAGCTGAGCTTGGTCGGCGATTTGCCGTCCAGCAGCACCGCGCCGCTTTGCGTGAACAGGGCGATGCGACCGTTTTCCCGGGGAACTTCGCGGACGGGAACGATACTGGAAATGCTATCGACGACTGCACGCCGCGCATCCTCCAGTGATGCAGTGTCGCGGTTGTTCGCCTTTTCGACGATGATCTGCCGGTTAAGGCGCGCCACTTCAGCCAGACTGTTGTTAAGCGTAGTAACCTGCCCCTCAATAAGCCTATCCGCATTGGTGCGTGTATTTTGGATAGATGTGCTTATGGTGTTGATCTTCGTGGCCAGCCGCTGCGCGGATTCGGAAACTGACCTGAGGCGGACCTGACTGTCAGGTCGGCTGGAGGCGGCGATCAACGCTGTCTCCATTTCCGAAATCAGGGAGGACAGAGACCCGCTGTCCTGTGGCGCACCGATCGCAGCCTCGACATCGCTGTAGAAATTGAATGTAACCGATGACTTTGCGAATGCGGCATTCGACAATCGATAGTCCGCAAGAACGGTGTCGGAAATGATCCGGCTGACCCCGTCGACATGAACGCCGCCGCCATTTCCCGCCAGGACGCGCGGCGAAAGGGCAATTTCGCGCCGTGAGTAGCCGGGAGTCAGTGCATTGGCGAGGTTGGAAGAGACAACCTCGGCGCTGCGCGATGTGGCGGTGAGCCCGCTGATGGCGTTGTTAAGTGCGTTTGCGATGCTCATGCCATGCTCACTCAGCGTTTGATATTCGTGGTTTCTTGCAGCATTTCGTCAACGGTCTGGATCACTTTCGCATTCGAGGAATAGGCACGCTGCGTCTGGATCAGGTCTGTCAGTTCGGCCGCGACATCCGTTGTCGATCCTTCGCGGGCATAGCCGACAATCGCACCCGTGGGCCCATCGCCGGCATCCCAAAGAAAGAATGAGCCGGAATCGGGTGAAACCTTGTAAGTTTGGTTATTCAGCGAAATCAGGCCATTCGGGTTCGGCACGTCCACAAGCGGGATCTGGTAGATCGTGCGGATGAAGCCAGTGTCATAGGTGGCGCGGATATAGCCGTTCTCGTCGACTTCGATGGCGGTCAGATTGCCGACTGGAGAGCCGTCTTTTGTGATGTTCGTCTGCGCAAAGTTGTCACCAAGCTGTGTAAGGCCGTTCGGATCGCCCAGCTTGCCGATAGTAACGGTCATCGGATCACCAGCATAGGTCGACGTCGTTCCGACTGTAAGCGCCAGGTTTCCGGTCGCCGGATCGTAGTCAGGGTGAGGATTCCCAGCCGTATCCAGAACTTGTGAAAGCGTCCCGCCGCGGGTCTGATCGTTTGCGAAGATCAGCGTGAGCGAAGCGACGATGCTTTCGTCATTGACCGTCGCCGGGTCGTCGGCCGTGGCAGAATCGCGCAACTCCATCGTCCAGGTATTCGACATGCCGTCGGCATGAGTTGTCGACGGGGCAAAGCTGACATTCAGCGCCTCGGACGTACCGAGATTTCCGAAATATTCGATCTTGGACGTGAGTGCATCGGACGCGCCGCCAGCTTCGGTGCTGGTGGCTGGAAGGTTGATCCCGAGGTTCATTTTCGTCGTGGGGTCGCCGGCGGTCTGATTGGCGTTTACCACCACCGGTTCAAGCCCGCCCATCGTATCGCGCGGCATCAGGGGGATGGTGCCGTCGGCATTGGCGGGCCAGCCAAGCAGGACCAGTCCGGATTCTGTCCGCAGCACGCCATTTGCATCCGTTCGGAAAGAACCGGTCGTCGTCATCATCATCGGTTGATCGCCAAACTGGTTGTCGATCGATGCCGAGGGCACGACGGGAAGCATTCCGCGTCCGGAAATTGCCAGATCGGTCGGATTCGATGTTGGCACTAACGTGCCGCGCTGATCGATCAACCGCGCAGTGGAAGCGCGCACGCCACCGGCCGAGTACACCCCCGCCCCCCGCGCCTGGTTGATGACCATCCCTTCGAAGTCAGCGATAATGCGTTTGTAGCCGAAGGTCCCCGAATTGGAGATATTGTCCGAGATTGTTGCCAGGCGCGTGGCATTTGCCGCGAGGCCAGCAACACCGGCATTCAGCGAAGACGAGATCGACATTCATTCACCCTTATGCGTGAGTCGTTTTCTGCAAGCTGCATGAGAATGTTTAAGATCATCCTAATGGGCACCTGGCAGCGACGCTCATTTCAGTAAGATAACTTCGATACGGTTGTTGGACGGGGCAGAGGGATCATTGGCCTGGGCGCGCCGGTCGGCATGACCGGTCACACGCTCGATCCGGCGAGTTGGAAAGCCGGACGATTCCAGAAGTGTGCGCACACGATCCGCACGATCCGATGACAGATGCCAGACCGGCGATCTTGCCAGAACAGCCGGATAAGACTGGACATGGCCCGATATTGCGACCTGATTTCGTGACCGTGACAAGACGCGCGCCAGGATTTGCGTCAACTCTTGCAGCGAAGCAGTCGGCTTTGCCGTTTCATCCGCGAACAGGGGGGCATCAAGCAGATCACCCAGTTCAATAACCAGCCCTTCGTCGGTGACGCGGGTCACGACATGGCGCAGAATATTCTGAATTTGCATGGATTCGGCGCCAATACCGGCAAGTTCGTCCTGCACATGCGCCTGTAGCGCCACGATAGCGTCAGGAACTGCGTTGTCGGACGGTGCGGGTGCACCACTACCGTCACCCCGGCTTTCACCTTCCCCGCCGGTTCCGGACAGAGTGCGGATAACAGTCGGGTTGAAGTAGTCGGCCAACCCTTCGCGTTGCTTTTCAGTTGTCGCGTTCAGCAGCCACATGAGAAGAAAGAAGGCCATCATCGCGGTCACGAAATCCGCATAGGCCACTTTCCATGCGCCGCCGTGATGTCCGGCTTCTTCTACCATCGTGACCCGCTTGATCACGACAGATGAACTACCCTTCCTTGCGACCATCGCAAACCCCCGCACATCCAGTCATGGTCAGAAGATTTAGCAGACAGTCTTGAAATCCAAGTTAACGGCTCAAATGCCGTTTAATTTCTGGCGGATCATGTCCGCAGCCTTTTCAGCGATCATGATCGTGGGGGAGTTCGTGTTTCCCGACGGGATCCGCGGCATGATCGACGCATCCACAACGCGCAAGCCGCTGATATTATTAACAATAAGCTGAGGGTTCACCACCGCCTCTGGGTCGCTTCCCATCCGCGCAGTACCGACCGGATGAAATATGGTCGAGCCTATTCGCCCGGCAGCATCCGCCAGGCCTTCGTCGCTGTCATCGCCAGTTCCGGGCCTGAATTCCTCGGGCCGGTAGCGCGACATGGGACCGGCGGCCATGATTCGGCGGGTCAATCTGATCGCATTGGCTGCGGTCAGGCGGTCGGCATTTGTCGAAAGATAATTGGGAGAAATTTCCGGAGGCTGCATTGGATCGGCGCTGTCGATGCGGACATGTCCGCGGCTTTGTGGCCGAAGTGGGACGACAGATGCAGTGATCGCAGGGAAACTGTGCAGCGGTTGCCCGAACGCGTCCAATGAGAGGGGTTGGACATGATACTCCAGATCGGGTGTCGCGACTTCGCCGGATGAGCGGGCAAAGCCACCAAGCTGGCTTGGCGCCATGCTCATCGGGCCAGAGCGGAACATCGCGTATTCAGCGGCGATCCGCGCCTTGCCGAAGACCGTGGCCGCCATGCGGTTCAGCGTTTTGGCGCCATCGACCTTGTATATGCACCGGATCTGAAGGTGATCCTGAAGGTTTTCGCCGACGGCCGCATCGCGCTGAACCTCGATTCCATGGCGTTGCAGCAGCGGTGCCGGGCCTATGCCCGAAAGCTGCAGGATCTGTGCAGAGCCGATGGCGCCAGCGCACAGAACGACCTCTCGGGCCGTGACGCGCTCTGTTTGACCGTCATGCGAAATCTCCACCCCCTCGGCGCGCCCATCCTTGATGATCACGCGTCTGACATGGACATGGACGCGAAGATGCAGGTTTGGCCGTTTGATCGCCGGCTTCAGGAAGGCTTTGGCCGTCGATACGCGCAGCCCGCGGCGCTGATTCACCTTGAAATAGCCAACACCTTCGCCGATGCCATCGTTGAAATCGTCGGTTCTGGGTATTCCGACCGTCTCGGCGGCCAGCGCGAAATCATCCAGTATCTGCCAGCGCAGGCGCTGGCTTTCCACGCGCCACTCACCCCCGGCGCGATGATATTCACTGTCGCCGCTGAAATAGTCCTCGGATCTCAGAAAATAAGGCAGGACGTCGTCCCAGCCCCAACCTGCACAGCCCAGTTGCCGCCAGGTGTCATAATCGCGTGACTGGCCGCGCAGATACAGCATCCCGTTGATCGAGCTGCAGCCGCCAAGTACCTTGCCACGCGGATACAGCAGGCTGCGCCCGTGCAGCCCTGGCTGAGGCGCGGTTTGATAGCCCCAATCAGTGCGTGGATTTCCGATGCAATAAAGATAGCCAACCGGAATATGGATCCAGTGGTAGTTGTCTTTGCCGCCCGCCTCAAGCAGCAGCACGCGCGTCCCGGGATCGGCAGATAGACGGTTTGCCAGAACGCAGCCGGCACTTCCGGCACCAACTATGATGAAGTCGTAATCCATTTGGTCCCCCCGGGGGACAGATTTCACCAGAACGCTGCGCCGCGCCACCGAAATGCAACGACGGACAGGGTGTCGCACGGAACGCGCAGTCCTGCGCAATTGCGTATTTCCGATACTGGATAGACTTGATGCCAGCGTCGCCCCACGTATCTTTAGCGCATGACGGACACCGTGCATTACGACCTGAAGACTGGCGAGGGGCTGACAGCCTGCCCCAAATGCGATGCGCTTTATGTCGAGGAAGAGTTGAGCGATGGCGAAACTGCGCGCTGCCTGCGTTGCGGCAGCGTCTTGGCACGGCCGCGCGCCGGGGCCTTCACGCAGATCATTGCGCTTGCCATCACCACGATGGTCCTCATGGTTGGGGCGGTGTTTTTTCCATTCCTGCAGATCTCGCGCCTCGGGCTGGAAAACGGTACCTCGCTGTTCGGGGTCGCGATGGCGTTCTCGGATGGGTTCATCGCGCCGCTGACCGTCGCGATTCTGGGATCGGTGGTGGCGTTGCCGGCGTTTCGCGCGGCGCTTCTGGTCTATACGCTGTTGCCTTTGGCGCGGGGCAAGCGGCCTTACCCGCACGCAGCTTCGGCCTTTCGGTTGTCAGAGCTGATGAAACCCTGGTCGATGGCCGAGATCTTCATTATCGGGACGGCGGTCGCGATGGTGAAAGTCGGCGGTCTTGCCACAATCAGCTTTGGTCCGGCGTTCTGGGCTTTTTGCGCACTGATATTTGTCAGTCTGGCCAATCGCAGCTTCATGTCGTCCACTACGATCTGGGACGCAATTGAGGATGGCGGCGTGCACACTGACGGTCGAGAGCTGGTTGAACAAGAATGACCGATCAGCGCAGTTCCCATTCCGCGCCCGACAATCCTGACGGCGCTGTTACGGCCGAGGTCGGGGCTCATGAAGCCCCGGTCCTGACTGCCCATCGTGCGGGGCTGCTTGGTTGCCGCGGTTGCGGACGGGTCTGGTCGGCCGACGCATTTCAATGTGCGCGCTGCGGCGCGCGGCTGGTGCCGCCGGACCGGCGGGGATTGCAGGCGGTCTGGGCCTGGTTGCTGGCGGGCATGATCTTTTACGTGCCGGCGAATGTCATGCCGATCATGACCACCAATTCGCTGGGCGGGTTGGGTGGCGGTGGCGATTCTACGATAATCGGCGGGGTGCTTCAGCTTTTGCATCATGGCGATTGGTGGATTGCGTTGGTAATCCTTGTTGCATCTGTGATGGTGCCGATCGGCAAGTTCATCGCCATCATCTGGCTGGCACTGGTTGCGGGAAAGCCCGCGACGGTTGAGGAAGCGCATAGCCGGTTGCACATCTACGAGATCGTCGAGTTCATTGGCAGATGGTCGATGATTGACGTTTTTGTCGTGGCGATCCTGTCGGCGCTCGTCCAGCTAGGCTTTGTTGTTTCAATCAAGCCGGGACCGGCGGCAGCGTCCTTTGCGCTGTCGGTTGCATTCACCATGCTTTCAGCCCTAAGTTTCGATCCGCGCCTGATCTGGCGCGGGTTGCCGCTACGTCGTCGGAAGGCCGTTAATGAGTGACAGTTCTGCCCCCCGCCCGGCCAGCCCGGCCCGGCGCACAGCCGCCCGTGCCGCACAGGCAGGGTTTTCCCTGGTTTGGCTGGTCCCGATCATTGCGCTGGCCGTCACGCTGGGACTTGCCTGGAATGCCTTTGCCGGCCGTGGCGAGCTGATCGAGGTCGAATTCAGTGACGCA
Organism: Paracoccus denitrificans; assembly: GCA_005768755.1. Classification (GTDB taxonomy): domain Bacteria; phylum Pseudomonadota; class Alphaproteobacteria; order Rhodobacterales; family Rhodobacteraceae; genus Paracoccus; species Paracoccus denitrificans_B. The sequence goes on from VAFL01000006.1 coordinate 235,538, forward strand.
ACCGGCATCGTTCCGGGTGAAACGTCGCTGCGCTTTCGCGAAGTCACCGTTGGCGAGGTGGAAAGCGTCAGCTTCACCGACGATCTTCGCAACGTCGTCGTCAGCATCCGGGTGGAACCCGAAGTCGCCCCTTACATCGACAACGAGGCAGAGTTCTGGATCGTCCGTCCGATCGTTTCGGCGCAAGGGATCTCGCGTCTGGATACGGTGCTGTCTGGCGTCTTCATTGAGGGCTTCTGGGATGCAGAGGTCGACCAGCAGCAGACCCATTTTGTCGGTCAGGCTCAGCCCACGCTTGCACGTATGGCCGGTGAGGGCACGTGGTACGTCCTGTCCTCGCCCGAGGCGAAAGGCCTGGCAGAGGGTGCGCCGGTTACTTTCCGGGGTCTGGAAGTCGGGCGAATGCAGAACCTGCGTCTGTCCGAGACCGATGAAACCGTGCTCGCAGATGTGTTTATCGAGGCCCCGCATGACGAGCGCCTGACCTCGGCTACGGTGTTCTGGGAAACGTCCGGCTTTTCGGTTTCGCTGGGCTCGCAGGGCCTCAGTCTCAATGTCGCGTCGCTGTCGCAGTTGGTGCAGGGCGGTGTGGCGTTTTCGACCATGGCCGCGGGTGGAGAACCTGTTGAGACCGGACATCTGTTCAGGCTTCAGCCGGACGAGGAGACCGCCCGTGCAAGCCTGTTCGGCTCTGCCGAGGGTGACATCCGCCTCAGCATGCTGGTCGATAACGATCTAAGCGGGCTGACGACGGAATCCGACGTCATGTACGAGGGGCTGGCCGTCGGCCGGGTGACCGAACTTGGTGTCGATATCGACGAAGATCGCCCTGAAGGCGAACAGGTCAAGCAGCGGATAACGTTCGTGGTTGCGCCCAGCCGGCTGGGATTGGAGCCGGGGGCCACGCAGGAAGAGGCGCTGGAGTTCCTGCAGCAGCGCGTGGGAATGGGCCTTCGCGCCCGTATTGCTTCATCTGGCTTCCTTGGGATTTCAATGGTGGTCGATCTTGTGGAAGAGCCGCAGAGCGCGCCTGCCTCGCTTGATACACAGGCGGAGCCATATCCCATCATGCCCACCCTTCCGCCCGAAATCTCCGACCTCAGCGCTTCGGCTGAGGGGCTGTTTACGCGGATCGGCAGCCTGAACCTGGAAGAATTGCTGCAATCTGCGACGAACATGATGGATGCGATCACCCAGGTCGCGGCCTCGCCCGATACGCAGGCCATTCCAAAGGCCTTGCGAACGACATTGGACGAGACGCAGGCAGCCGTCGCCGATGTGAAGGCGATGACGCAGGAACTTCGCGACGCAAATGCCGCGGCCAACCTGGCCCGCGCCCTGGATGAAGCCGCACAAGCCGCTGAAGCCGTGCGCCTCGCGGCCGTCGATGTGCCGGAAATGGTCCAGCAGATCGACGACGCTGCCGGAGCCATAGAGGAATTTGGCTTCGCAGAAATCTCGGCCGAAGCCGAAGGCATCCTTGCTGACTTGCGTGCCATGCTGGGCTCGGAAGATGCCGAGCAGCTGCCGCGCAACCTGTCGGACACATTGGAAGCCGCATCGGGGCTGCTGAACGACCTGCGTGATGGGAATGCCGCAGGCAGCCTGAACGATGCGCTTGCATCGGCACGCGTGGCAGCTGACGAAGTGGCCGAGGCCGCGCAGACGCTGCCCGAATTGTCCGAGCGGTTCCAGCGACTGGCCGCAAGGGCAGAAGTCGTGGTTGCCGCGTATGGGGGTGACAGCGCCTTCAACCAGCAAGCACGGGTGATGATGAACGAACTCAGCCGGGCGGCAACGGCTTTCGGCTCACTTGCCCGCACGATAGAACGTAACCCACGCGCCTTCATTCTGGGACGATAGCGACATGAACAGGTTGAACACTCTCATCGCCCTTGCGGCTGCCGGCTTTGGTCTGGCTGCCTGCGGCAACGGGACCGGGACGGCGCATTATATTATTGATCCGCCGACTTCGACGCAGCGATCCGGCGATCAGTTGGGCGCGACCGAGTTGAAGGACGTCTCTCTGCCCGATTACGCCGCTGCCGACGAAATCGCCTGGCAAGGTGCCGATGGCGCAGTGCGCTCCAGCACGAAGATCCTGTGGGCCGACACGCCCGAACGGGCGTTCACGATCACGCTTGCGGCGGAAATTTCAGAGATTTCCGGTGGTTCAGTCGTACCAGAGCCGTGGCCTTTCCCGTCACCTCCCCAGCATCGCCTGGACGTCCGGGTTGAACAGGCATTGGCCTCGAATGACGGCTATTTTCACCTGAAGGGCCGGTATTTCGTGTCTGCCGAAGGCGCCGGTGCGGGGTCGCACCATACCCGCGTCTTTGATATTTCCGTGCCGGTCAATCAGAACGAACCGCAATCGGTGGCCGACGCGGCTTCTGTCTCTATCACCATGTTGGCCGAACAGATCGCCGCTCTGGGCGGTCCGGGCACCACAATCGTGGCGACCGAGCCGGCGGCAGCCGATCCCTATGCGGACCTTCCGCCGTTGTTCTGATCTGGTCTAGCTGCTGGCCAATTGCGCCATGATCTCGGCGTGAAGGTCCGGGCCTGCGATCACAAGCCCGTCCAGACGTGGTGCAGGATTGTTGAAACGCAGCGGCCTGCCCTTCATTGTGGTGCCCACGGCGCCCGCCCGTTCTGCGATAAGGCTGCCGGCGGCGATGTCCCACTCCCACGTCATTCTCAAAGAGAGCATGGCGTCAAACCGGCCCTCGGCCACGAGGCACAGGCGCCAGGCAAGCGACGGCCGGAAGCTTCGCTTGAAACCGGGCGGCTGGCTGTCTTTCCAGAACACCGGCTCCAGCGAGGCTTTGGTGGTCAGGACATCAGCCTGCCCGATCGGTGTGCTGCTGACACGGATCGGTTCACCGTTCAGCGTCGCTGCACCCGTTGCGCTTGCTGCATAAGTCAGCCCCATCACCGGCAGATGCACGACCGCCGCCACAATGCGGTCATCACGCGCGACTGCCAGCGAATGCGAAAACCCCTCTTGTCCGTCTATGAAGGCCCGCGTGCCGTCGATCGGATCAATGATGAAGCAATGTGTGGCATCAAGCCGGGCAGGGTCGTCGGGGCTTTCTTCGGACAGCCAGCCATAGTCAGGCCGCGCGCCCAACAACTTGGCGATCAGGTGATCATTCACGGCAAGATCGGCTTCGGTGACCGGTCCGGCGCCCGCGTCCTTTTCCCAGGTCACCGGCTCCTGCCGCCAGTACCTGCTGGCGATCTCTCCTGCCTCATGGGCGGCGGCCAACAGCAAATTCAGATCGTCTTCAGGCGCCGGCAACGGTCATTCCTTCGATCAGCAGGCTGGGCACGCGAACAGCGCGCCATGCCCGAGCGTCGTTTGCCGGGGTCAGCCGCAAAAGCATGTCCCGCAGGTTGCCAGCGATTGTGCATTCGTTGACCGGATGGCTGATCTGACCATTTTCGACCCAGAAACCGGCAGCACCACGCGAATAATCGCCGGTCGTCGGATTGATCGAGGATCCCAGCAGCGAAGTCACCACCAACCCGCGTCCCATCTGTGCGATCAGGTCATCGCGGCTGTCTTTGCCTTCCGTCATGATGATATTGGATAGACCGGGTGCGGGTGGTCCGCCCAGGCCGCGAACGGCGCTGGCCGTACTTTCCATTCCCAACTTTCGCGCGGTCGCCAGGTCCAGCGTCCAGCCGCGCAGAATACCATTGCCCACAATATCGCGCGGCGCAGTCGCTAGGCCCTCGGCGTCAAAAACACGCGAGGAGGACATGCGCGGCACATGCGGGTTTTCATGCAGCGTGATCCCGTCGGGCAGAACCTGTATGTCCAGCGCATCGCGCAGCCAACTTGCGCCGCGCACGATTGCGGTTCCATTCACGGCAGACAGAAGGTGGCCGATCAGCCCGGATGAGATGCGCTCGTCATAAAGAATGGGGAAGGCGCCGGTTGGGGGGCGCCTTGCGCCTGCGCGTTCCACAGCCCGCCTGCCGGCAAGCCGACCGATTTCTTCGGCCGACGGCATGTCTTCGGCCCAGATCCGGCCTTCGCCCGCGTGGTCACGTTCCATCGCCAGACCTTCGCCGCTGATGGCGGTGCAGCTTGTCGTGTGTTGGCTGCGCCGCTGACCGCCTTCGAACCCATTACTGAGTGTCAGCCAGCTTTCGCGTTCGGAATGGCTTGCACTCGCCGATTCGACGGTGCGCACGCCCGCAACGGCCAGCGCCGCGGCCTCGGCCCGCAGGGCGCGATCTTCCAGTTCGGCGGGATCGGGGGCGTCGCCCGTATCGACAAGCTGCAAGTGTGCTGCATCCAGATCGCGGGCAAGCTGGTCGGCATCGGCAAGGCCAAGGCTGTCGTCGACCGGGGCAGAGCGTGCCATTGCAACGGCCCGTCTTGCCATGGTGCGGATGGTTTCCTCGCGATGATCCGCGCCCGACACGCTGGCCTGTCGTCCTGCGATCAAGACGCGAAGACCGATTTCGACCCCTTCGGCACGTTCGGCATGTTCCAACCGCCCGTCTCGCACGTCGATGCCGGTGGCGCTGGCGCGGATCGCCATCGCCTCGACTTCCTCGGCGCCTTCGTCTCTGGCAGCCTTGAGCAGGGCATGGGTCAGGTCTCGGAGCATGTCGGTTCCTTGCGGGTGTCTGGTCGCGCCACGTCCCGTAATGTCGAGGAACACGGGACGGGCGCAACCGTAAAATGAACGGGCCGCCGCGTCGATGCGCGGCGGCCCGGGCCGTTTACACGGGCAGTGGGCTTATTTCACCTGCTGACCGTTCACGAAGATGGAACCGCCATCCCTGAACTCGACATCCGAGATCATCACGTCAGCATTCTGCGCGTCAGGCTTGGCGAACATGGCCATCATCATGCGGATGCTCATCGCCTGATCTTCCGGAAGCAGACCCGCCTGAACCAGCTTGTCGAACAGCGGATTGATGCCGGTCAGCCGCGCGTTGATCGTGCCAAGCGGGGTCGACAGATCGCCGCCCTCGGGGCTGGTCAGATCACCCGTTGCCGATACGTTCGCACCAAGTGCCGAAATATCGACATTGTTGAGCTTCAGCGAATTGACCGCACCGGGTGCGACATTCGGGTCTTCCATCGCCGCAGTGTCAAGGACGTCCACATCCAGACGCGCGGTGCCCGACATATCGACCATGATGCTCGCCGGATCGCGCGGCAGGACGGATTGCGGGTCGAACATTCCCCAGATCCCGTCCGACAGCGTCATTCCGTCGATGCCATAAACGAACTTGAATGGCTGCGGTTCGGCTGCAGCGATGACCGGCACTTCGATATTGAACTGCGCGGAATCGGCCGAATAGCTGAGGGGGACCGGAACGTCAGGCACCGTAACCTCGGTGGTGGATTTTCCGGTTGTGCCCGAGTAACCGATCCGGCCATCGGCCATCATGAAGTCAAGACCCAGCGATTCCATGGTGGAATTGGCCTTCACCTGCTGAGGCCCGGCGTCCGGTTCATTGGTCGTGACATCGAGATTGATCGTAGTCGGCCCGGCCGTGATAGCACCGTCGGCGTTCAGACCCGCCTTCATTGCGGCAGACAGTTCAGGACCCATGTTGGTGCCAGGCGGAACGGTGCCCTTACCTTCAAAGGCCAGGTCGGCGATCGTGGCGTCGATCAGCGCGGTCCCGCTTTCATGCGAGAAATCGATATTAAGGGCAACGGATTCGGCTTTGCCCGTCTGGTCCAACGTCAAGCTCTCGCCCGATTCCAGCCGGTCGGTGCCGATGAACTTGGTAACCGTCAATTTGCCAGGATTCTCGATCACTTCGCCCTCGGGCGTCGTGAGGCGATCGACATTCATTTCGAAAGTCGGGAACTGGTATTCATAGACATTGCCCGCGCCGTCTTCCGTAACAGTCACGGTCTCGCCCGGATTCGCGATCGAGATGTCGATGGTGACAGTCTCGATTTCCGCATCTTCTGCCGTATCGCCCGTGTCCGCTGTCGGCGTGTCTGCCGCCGCCGGGTCGGCAGTGCCGTCTTCAGCGACGGTGTCACCGGATTCTGTTCCGGCATCATCGGATTCGGGTGCAGCAGCGTCAGCGTCGGGGCTTGTGGCTGCGTCTTCTGCGGCGTCCGCTGCCGTTTGGGCTGCGTCATCCGCCCGGTCGACTGCGGCATCGACATCTTCTGCCGGGTCGCTTGACGGCGGGGCCGTCAGCAAGGCGGATGCGGTCGACTGATCGGGGAAGTCTATCGTGACGCCGCCATCACCGCTTGCCGTGAGTTCGACATCGCCGACAGTATACACGAGTTCCGCGTGATCGTCCGACCCGGCCTCGCCAGATGCGGTCTTAAGCACCAGTCCGCGAACGGTGACCGTGTCACCGGCTTCCTCGACCGCAGCGGTTTCTACCGTCATGCCGGTCGCTTCATAGTATCCACTGAGTTGTTCCCAAACCGAAGCGGGGGTGATTTCGGCAAGCGCGGGCGCAGCGACAAGCATCGCGCCGATTGCCGTTGCGGTATAAAGTCGGGTCATAGAGGTCACCTTGTGAACGAAATGTAAGTTTGAGAACCTGGCGAGTAACGTGCGACACCCTATTCGGGTGCCGAATAATCGTCCAGAATTCTGATGATAATAACGTGATACTCAAGCCTCACGCATGGAAACGGCCGAGAAACTGCCCTGTCATGGGCAGCCCAGCCCGGCCATCCGCGTCAATTTGAGCATTGCCGTCGGTGGCGTTTGGGCTGGGCCGGATGAATGAATCGCCGCAGGAATATTGCTTGGCTGAAACGATCAGCCGTAGACCGCGTCCTTTCCGAAATGCTTGGTCAGCATGTAATAGATGACGGCGCGGTACTTGTTACGGTTGTTACTGCCGTAATCGGCAATAACCTTGCTGATCGCCTCGTCCAGTTTCGGGCCGGCTTCAAGCCCCAGCTTCTTGACCAGGAAATTTGCCTTGACGCGGTCGATCTCGGCCTGATCACTTGCTGCGACAGTTTCGCTGTCGGCGTTGTAGATTGCAGGCCCGCAACCGATGGTGACTTTTGTCAGAAGGTCCATATCGGGCGTCTGACCCAGCTTTTCCTTGATGTCTGCCGCGTATTTCGCAATCAGGTCATCGCGCTTGCTCATGCCGTTTCCTCCATTTGATATTTGTTAAGATATCGCGCGAGAAGCCTAGTGCGGCATGAGGCATGGGTAAAGTGTCGCGTTCAGAAGTCGCTGATTAATAGTCTCTTTCGTAATAGACGCCCAAGACGCTGTCGCCTTCGTTATCGACAGAGCCGCGAGCAGTCAGATCATCTGTCACGTCCAGATTCAGGTTGACCTGCGTCTTTCCGTCATCGCCCAGCTCGACATCCGTATAAACGTTGCGGGTCAGGTACTTACCGGCGCGAACGGCGACGCCGCCATCGTCATCGACCGTCAGGTCCAGATCGTCCAGACCCGTCGCCTCGCGGATGTTGCCGACAACGCCGATCCCACCCTGGCCGGCCAGAACCGCCAGCGCGTTGGCAAGCTGTGCCGCCTGCAAGGGCGAAATCTGATCCAGGCCTTGCCCGAACAGCAGGTAGGACAGAACTTCTTCCTCGGGCAGCGAGGGGTTGGATTCGAACGTGATGTCCGGGTCGCGAACCTCGCCGTCGATGATGATTCGGATGGTGATGTCATCCTCGCTGTGGGTGGCGACAAGCCGGATGACAGGGATCAGGCTGCCCTGCAATTCGACCAGCCCCTCGGACAAGTCGAAGCGCTTGCCCAGAAGATCGACCCGACCGCGGATCAGTGACAGATGACCGACCGGGATCGGATTGCGTGCATCGCCGGTGATCTGAAGCGCGCCCCCAAGTTCGGCGTCGACGCCGCGGCCGCGGATGAAGATCTGGTTGGGGGCGTTGATTGTCAGATTGAAGCGCGCGGGATTTGCAGGCGGTGTCGCAGCCGGTCCGCTAAGATCGGCTGCCTGCGCGGCAAGGCTTCCGTAAGGTTCCAGCCCGGCTTTGGCGCGCGTTGCGGCAATGCGCCAGCTATCGTTGACATGCACGATATCGGGAATGGCCTGCGCACCACCCAGCCCGGTGGAGGGAATGCGGAACTCGGCCTCGATGACATTGATGGTGCCGCTGACGAGGGGACCGTCCGCAGCGACGCCGCTGATCGAAACAGTCCCGTCGGCGGTCAACTCGTAAAGGCTGGGATCGCGCAGGGTCGCCTGATTCAGCCGTGCTGTCAGGTCCAGGACCGGAGAGCCGCTGCGAAGATCGACTGCGCCGTCCACATCGACGCTGCCCCCCGCGCTTAATCCGCCAGCGATATCAAGGTTGATAAGTCCCTGCTCCAGCCGTGCATCCAGTCGCAGATCTTCGACTGTCAGGCCGATCTTCGGCTCTGCCAGTCGACCATTTGCCATGCTGACCGTGCCGCTCAGCGCGTCCAGACCCGGGGTGCCCTGCATCGCCAGATCGAACGTAACAGGACCTTCGATGCTGCGCGTCCGCAGGAAGGGGTTGGCAATAGCGGCGTCGCCGACACCCGCCAAACGCAGATCCGTCGCCTCGCCGGCGATCTGGCCCGACACTTGCGCGCGGGTGCCGCCGGGTGCGGTGATGGCGATATCCAGCCGGGTTCCGCTGTCACCCTGCTGGATCGTGCCGACGGCCTGCGCAGGCCCAGAGATGCCGGGCAAAAGCGGCGCAAGATCGGACAGTCGCGCATCGACATTCAGCCCCTGTGCCGGGTGACCGTCGGCGATCAGCTGCAGCTGCGGGTTGCGGGCGTTCAGCCGCTCGACGATGATCTGGCCGTCGCGCTGAAGAAGCACCACGTCGGCTGTGGTCTGTCCGCGCAAAAGGGGATCGACGCGTTCGACACCGATGCCCAACCCGTTTCCGACCACGTCCGCGGTAATGCGGCGTCCCTCGGCCACGTCCAGCACGTGTGCGGTGGCGCTGACATTGCCGGAATATCCATCGCCCGCAAAGCCGATACCGGGCACGGAAAGCTCTGCCCGCAGATCGGTCTGGCCGGTGCCATAAACTCCGGTTGCCGTGGCATTCAGGCGGTCGTTGGATGCGCGCGCCTCATCCAGCAGAATAAGGTCGCCCTGCTGGCTTCCGGTGGCAGTGAAGGTGGTTTCGCCCGCCAGCGCGGCATCAACCTGGGTCAGTCCCAGCGTCAGATCGCTACCGGTGCCGTTGACATCAAAGGCCACCGCAGCGCCGCGATTTTCCAGCACGACATTGGCGTCGATCGCGCCGCCGAAGCGGGGCCCCAGGAATGACAGATCGCCGGCCGAAGCATTGCCTTCGAAACGTGTCTGGCCGCCGCCAAGCACTCCCTGCCCGGTCACGTCGATCTGCGGGTTTTCGGCCGCAAGCTGCTGGATCTCGTATCGGCTGCCATTCTGGATTGCCCGCACGGCAAGCCGCGTCTCTCCGGCCAGGGCGCCATCGGCTTGTGCATTGCCGACGCGCAGGTCCTGCGCGGTGCCCTTCACATCAAAGATCCGACCGTCAGGCGTATCATTTATTGCCGCACTCGCATCGAGAGCGCCGCCAAACCCGGCGCCCAGGAAAGCCAGATCCGAGGCATTCAGCCGCGCCGAGATATCAGTCTGATCAGGCCCATAAACACCGCTGGCATCGGCCTGAAGCTGCGGGTTGTCGATCTGCGCGGATTCGAGAGTGACGACACCCTGATCGAAATCGCCCGCGACAGTGAACCGGGTTTCGCCCTGCAACGCGCGATCCGCGCCGGCCTGACGCAAGGCAAGATCGGTGGCGGTGCCGTTCAATGTGAACGCTTGCGCGCCGTCCGCACTATCCTGAAGCGTGGCCACGGCCTGAACCCCGCCCGCCATGCCAAGGCCAAGCGCCGAGAGGTCGGTGATATCAAGATCGGCGCGCGCATCCGTGCCAGCGGGCCCGACCGTGCCTTCTGCGCTGAACCGGGTCTGGTTATTGCTTAGATCGGCGCGCTCGATCGTGTAGGTTCCGTCACGTTCCAGCGCCAGAATGTCGATATCGGTGGTGCCCGTCAGCTTGCCGGCATTCCCGCGCTGACCAAGGGACAGATCTTCGCCCGTCCCGGTAACAGTCAGTCGCCGCGCGCCATCGGCGGTGTCGGTAAAGGCGGCATCCACATCAAGCGCGCCCTGAAGGCCCAACCCCAACGAGGCAAGGTCCCGGACCGTCAGCTTGCCGGTCGCATCTGTCCCGGCCTGGCCGATCGCGCCCTGCGCCGTGGCGGTAAGCTGGTCGTTGGTGACATTTGCACGCTCGATATTGATCGCCCCGTCGCTGCTTTGTTCGGCAGCGATGTCGATTGTAGTCGTGCCTGTCAGCGCCGCGTCGGCCTGCGCCTGTCCCAGGCGAATATTCTCGCCGCTGCCGTCGATCTCGACGCGCCGGGTGCCGGCATCATCCGTGTCCAGACGCGCGGTCGCGTCAAGTGATCCCGACCAGCCTTGCCCCAGTGCGGCGAGGCTGGCGATCTGCGCCGCCGCCTGGCCACTGGCGCGACCTTCCACCAGCTCGCCCGAGGCCTGTGCAGAAAGCTGCGCGTTCGCGACATCAAGCGAGCGCATGTAAAGCGACCCGTCAGGCGTTTGTTCGGCCAGCATGGTGATGTCGGTTTGCCCGCCAAGCGCGCCATCAACGTTTTCCTGTCCCAGCGCCAGATCCTGCCCGATGCCGTCGACACGCAATTGCCGCACGCCGTCACTGCCTTGGGTCAGAACGGCATCCGCGTTGAATTGACCCTTCCATCCGGCACCCATCGGCGACAGCGACGGGACTTCCAGCCGTGCATTGGCGCTTGTCCCGGCGCCACCGAACGAGCCCGTCGCAGTCAGGGCCAGCTGGTTGTTCGTGATGCGCGCATCACTCAGCGATATGACATCTCCGGTCTGATCGGCGGTTAAGGTGATCTCTGTCTCGCCACGAAGCAGCCCGTCGATATTGTCCTGACCGACTGACAGCCCGTCGCCGGTGCCGGTGATCTGGATATTGCGACTGGCGGCGGTTCCGGTGAATTGGGCCCGCGCATTCAGAACGCCTGCAAACTGCTCGCCCAGTGCGCTGAGGTCGCTGAAATCAAGGTCGAAATCTGCATCGACCTCTCCCCCGGTCATGGTTCCGGTTCCGTCCAGCGTAAGCTGTGGGTTCTGCAATTCCAGCGAGGTCAGGCTGAACCCGTCCGCGCCTTCCTGCAGCTCGGCATTCAGTTGCGTTTCACCCGCAAAGGCACCGTCAAGCGCCGTCACGCCGGTCTGCAACCCCGAGGCTGCGCCAGTCACGATCAGCTGACGTGCCCCCGGAGCACCGACCAGCCGTGCATTGGCATTCAGCGCGCCGTCAAGGCTGGGATCGATATCGGCCAGCGTCGGCACGTTGAAATCGGCGGTCAGGTCAAGATTGTCGGTGTTGGCCGTGCCGCTGGCCGTCAGGCTGATCCGCTGCGCATTGATGGCAAGCTCGTGCAGTTCAGTGCCGTCTTCGGTCCGCCCGGCCGAAAGCGTAATCGTGGAGTTGCCCTGCAGAAGATGGTCAAGCTGTGGGTTGTCAACCTTCAGATCCGTGCCGGTCACCGTTCCGTCGACATCGAAGGCGCCGGTCAGGACCTGAAAATATCCGGCGAGATCGGCGCGCGCCTGACCGGAAATATTGCGCCCAGCCAGTTCGGACAGGTTGGCCAGATTGGAATGGCTGGCAGAAAGCTCGTCCGAAGACAGGACAATACCGCTTGTCAATCCGTCGACGGTCAAACGACCGCCAAGTGCGTAATCCTTACCGCTGATCTCCATCTCGGTCAGTTCCAGAACCTGGCCGGCGGTAAAGTCAAACCCGGTCTTCCCGCTGATCGTGTCGCCGACGACGCGCTGGATCTTTTCATCGGCCAAGTCCAGGCCAGAGGCGTCGAAGCTGAATGTGCCGTTAAGTTGGCTGAACGTCTCGCCTTCGGCCAGCACGACTTGTCCCTGACCATCCAGGTCCAGCCGCTGCAGCTTGACGGCCTGTCGGTCGATTTCGGTCAGCCAGCCCTTCAGTGACCAGTCAGATCCCTGCGCCGCGTCGAAGCCGATTGCCAGGTTGCCTGATTGCACCGTCACGGGCGGGCTGACAAAGGGAATGGTCACCGGCAAGGTGGTTGCGCCCGCCTGTTCACCGAAATCGACGGTCAGGTCCAGCATTTGCGGCGCGTTCTGGTCATTCGTCGCCAGTCTGCCGTTGATTTTCAGCGCGTCCGTATCAAGGCTTAATGCCTCAAGCTCAAGCCGGCCGGTCTCGGCCCGCCAGCCCTGTGCGACAAGCTGCGTGTCATTGCCGAAGAATGCCCGGTTATCGGGTGGCAGAAGCGTGGCCAGGTCGCCGCCAATCTGTACGTCGAAACGGTTACCTGCGGTGCCGTCGCTGCCTTCAGCGCTGGCGAATTCGATCTGGCCGGTGATCCGCGGCTGGCCGTCGGTGGCAATGGAGATGTCGGCCGCATAGTCGCTGAGCGGGCCTTCGCCATGGATCTCTGCCGTAACGGCGGGTTGGCCTTCGATGCGGGCGATGCGACCGAAAATGCCTTCCGGGTCTTCATCCAGCGACAGGTCGATATTCAGCACCCGGCTGTTATTGTCGAAGCTGCCGTTGAAGGTGAAATCGCCCTTCTTCCCGTCGGTGCGGTTGATGACGACATCGGCCTTGCCTTCGCCGCCTTCCAGCGACATCGACCCGCTGACCGTGACCGTCGCCTCCTCGCCCAGAAGCTCCTCGCCCAGGACGACGCTGCCGGCCTCGATCTTCTCGATGTTGATGCCCACGGGCAATTCGGGAAGGTTGAAGCTGCGCGCCTCGGTGCTGCGGGTCGCTTCTTCTTCCTCGGTATGAGGTCCGCGCGGGATTTCGATGCGCGCGGCGCTCAACTCGCCGATCTCGACCCGACCGCGCAGCAGTGCAGAACGCGTCCACTGTATCGCGCCGTCTTCCAGCCTCAGCCAGACACCATCGGCATCGGCAATGGTAATACTGGTGAATGTTGCACGCGACGACAGGGCGCCGTCGAAGCCCGTGATGTCGACGCTGCGGCCAGCACTGGACAGGCGGCTTTGCAGCAGGCGGGTCAGAAAGCCCTCATCATCGGTGGATTCGGCGGCGATCTCGGCCAGGCTGTCGTCGGGCTCGGGTGCGTCCTGCGCAGGGGCGCTGACCGGAAGAAGCAGGCACATGGCCAGCAATACAAGAATACGGCGTAGCATCAGAAGGCCTGTCCCAGGCCCAGATAAAGCTGGACCTTGCTTTCATCATCATCGCGCGGCTCGACCGGGGTCGCGACGTCGAAGCGGATAGGGCCGATCGGTGTGTCATAGCGCACGCCGATGCCTGCCCCGGATTGCGATTTGTTCTCGCCCTGCCAGCCGCCATCCTTCCAGATCTGACCACCATCCACGAAGACGACAGCGCCGATCTTCTCGCGCACCTGGTATCGGGCTTCTAGGCTGACATTCACGATGCTCTGGCCGCCGACATAAGCCTCGTCGCCAGTATCCTGCAGCGGAATGTCGAAGCCCAGCGATTCATAGGGCTGACCGCGCACACTGCCACCCCCGCCCGAGAAGAACAGGTAATCCGGCGGGGTTTCGATAATGTCCGGCCCCAGAACGGTGCCGGCGCGGGCGCGGGCGGCGAAGGTCAGCCGGGCTTCGGCCAGAACGCTGCGAAAGATGCGACCTTCGCCGGTGACGCGAACGCCTGACCCGGTTTCGTTGAACCCCAGAAATGGCGTCAATTCGCCCTTCAGCCAGAAACCGCGCTTGGCGTTCTTCATGTCGTCGCGGCGGTCCCAGGTGATGCTGCCCGGCAAAGAGATGGTTTCGTAATCATAGAAACCGGACCCGTAATCGATCTTCGATTTGGTGAACAAAAGCGCGATATCGGCTGTCAGCCGCTCGCTGCGGATATAATTGAACCCGATCCCCAGTTCGGCCGACTTTTCGTGGTATTCCGGCTCGTTCTCGTCCTCCAGCCGGATGTCGATATAGCCGGTCGTGTCGGGGTTCAACGTCGCGGGCCGGTCCAGCCGGATACCGAACGCGTAATCGAGTTCGTCGCCGTCGGCGCTGATGTCATTGACCTCGATATCGGTGCGGAACCGTTCGCCACCGCCCAGAAGATTGCGATGCAGCCAATAGGCCGAGACCATGGCCCCGTCCTCGGTCGAAATCTCAAACGCGGCACCGATCCTGCGCGGCTTCTGCTCGATCACGGTCAGGCCGACATCAAGCGAGTTGTCGGGATTCAGTGTCTCGGCCTCGACCAGCGTAATGGCCGAGAAAATACCGCTGCGACGCAGGCGCTTGCGCACCGTCTCCAGCTTCTCCGGGTCGAACGCCTCGCCTTCGGGAAACCCTGCAATCTTCAGCAGGCGGCGTGTCGACAAGCGCTCATTGCCAGTGGCGTGCAGCCGTCCGAAAGTCACGGCAGGGCCGGGGTTGAGGTCCACGTCAGATTCAATCCGGGCGACGTTGTGGTCCGCGATGATCTCTTGCCCGGCAACGCGCGCCTTGGCATGGCTGGCATCGCGCCAGTCGCTGACAGCGTCCGAGGTTGCGCGTTTGATTATCCCGGTGCCGGCGGTTTCCCCAACGGCATAGTCTTCCAGGGCCGTCGTGCCGGGCGCAAGCGGTCCAAGATCGGCGCGGGCGAACTTGAAGCGCGGGCCGGGATCGACGGCGATGACAACTTCTCCGACATAGGGCGGCGCATCGAGCGGGGCGATTTCGGCCGCCTCGACGCCGTCCAGCGTAATATTGATGATGGCCGAGAAATAACCCTCATCATACATCACGCCAAGCGCGCGGGCATAATCCCCCCGCGCCGCGGCAAGCACGTCCTGACCGGTATTTCGATCTTCGTCCAACGCGCCCGAGATCAGCGAAGCATTGCGGACAGGCCTTTCCAGGTCCTCGTCACCATTGACGATAACGACGCTGAATTCGACAGGTGGGCCCAGGACGCGGCCATCTTCATCCGTCACCGGCGTGTCATTGCGCCCGAAAAGGCCGGAAAATCCCGAGAAAGGATTGGACGAAGATTGCGCAGGCGCCTCTGCCGCGACAAATCCGGCAGCAACCGCTGCCGTCAGGACAACCTTCGCTGCCTTGTGCATCCCCACCCCTCGACTGCCCTGCTGCTGTTGTCGCAGCTTTCCCCTTAAAAATCCAGATTTGGCGGGGAAGGACAAGCAAATATCAGGTGATCGCCGCTAAACACCCCTGCAGCGCCGCCATATCGTCACGAATTAGCAACAACGGGGTGTTTTCCGTGATCTCGCGCATATAGGGCTCGGCCAGGAAAGCGGCTTCCAGTGCCTCGGTGCGGTGGGCAAAGCTGCGCGCAACCGACCCGGCAAGGAACATCCCTTCCAGCGGCATGAAGCGCAAGGAAAGCTCTCGGAGAAGCAGACCGAAAAGCTCGGTGAACAGCTGATATGTTTCTTCCGCCTGTGGGTCGCCCTGCATGGCGCCGGTCGAGATCGCTTCGGCCCGTTCGACCTCGACGCCGTGCAGGGCCTGATGCATTGCTGCCAATCCACGCCCGGCGAAGGTTTCTTCAGTCGAGAAGAAGGTTTGCATCTGATCGGCGCCGACACGGTCGGCCAGGATTCGGGCGATATTGGCCGGCAGGTTGGTATGACCCTCCTCGGCCTCCATCGCGGTGATGCTGCCCCCAGGCAGGTTGCGCACGCTGCAGACGTTGAAACCCGTGCCTGCGCCGACCACAAGGGACTGACCGTTGCGGGCGCGATGCGCCGGGGCGCTGCGCAGGATCGAAACCCCTTCGGCACCCAGATGCGGCGTCGCATAGCCCAAGGCTGTCAGGTCATTGATCAGCCGGACCGTATCGGCATCGGTCAGCCGCGCCAGACGCGCGGCCGAGAAATCCCAGTCACGGTTGGTCAGGCGCGCTTCGCCGCCGGAAACAGGGCCGGCGACTGCGACGCATACGGCTGTCAGGCGCGGATTGTCCTGTTCGGTCAGGAAGGTCTGCACGACCCGGTCGAAACTTTCATAATCATCGCCGCGATAACGCGTGACGGTGGATGGGTCGATGACACCATTCCGGGCAATTGCCAGCCGCGCATTGGTTCCGCCGACATCGGCCAAGAGCATTGCCATTCCAGTCCCCCGAAGATTGCCTGCTTTCCGCGATACGACAGCCAATTCCAACGCGCAAGCGTGCGGCTTTCATTGAATCTTTACGGGGCTGGTGCTATCGCCATTCAAACCTCTGAAAGGCGCCAAATGACCGACTATATCATCAAGGACATCTCACTGGCAGATTACGGCCGGAAAGAGCTGGACATCGCCGAGACCGAGATGCCCGGCCTGATGTCGCTGCGCGCCGAATATGGCGAAGCGCAGCCGCTGAAGGGCGCGCGTATCGCAGGCAGCCTGCATATGACAGTGCAGACGGCGGTGTTGATTGAAACGCTGACGGCGCTGGGGGCCGATGTCCGCTGGGCATCGTGCAATATCTATTCGACGCAGGACCACGCGGCAGCGGCGATTGCGGCGTCGGGCGTGCCGGTTTTTGCCATCAAGGGCGAAACGCTCAGCGAATACTGGGCCTATACCGACCAGATCTTCCAGTTCCCGGACGGCACGGCGAACATGATCCTGGACGATGGTGGCGATGCGACGCTGTATATCCTGCTGGGCGCACGGGTCGAGGCGGGCGAAACCGCCCTGATCGAAACCCCAACCAGCGAGGAAGAGGAAGCGCTGTTCGCCCAGATCAAGAAGCGGCTGGCGCAATCGCCGGGCTGGTTCACGAAGCAGCGCGATGCCCTGCAGGGCGTAAGCGAGGAAACAACCACCGGCGTTCACCGCCTGTATGATCTGCACAAGAAGGGCCTGCTGCCCTTCCCGGCGATCAACGTGAATGATTCGGTCACCAAGTCGAAATTCGACAACAAGTACGGCTGCAAGGAAAGCCTCGTGGATGGCATCCGCCGCGCCACTGACGTGATGCTGGCCGGCAAGGTCGCCGTTGTCTGCGGTTACGGCGATGTCGGCAAGGGCTCGGCCGCGTCGCTGGCGGGTGCCGGCGCGCGGGTGAAGGTGACGGAAGTCGACCCGATCTGCGCCCTGCAAGCCGCCATGGACGGGTTCGAGGTGGTGACGCTGGAAGATGTGGCGAGCAGTGCCGACATTTTCGTGACCACGACCGGCAACAAGGACGTCATCCGGCTGGAACATATGCGCCAGATGAAGGACATGGCCATCGTCGGCAATATCGGCCATTTCGACAATGAAATTCAGGTCGCGGCGCTGAAGAACCACAAATGGACCAATATCAAGGATCAGGTGGACATGATCGAAATGCCCTCGGGCAATCGGATCATCCTGCTGTCGCAGGGCCGTCTGCTGAACCTTGGCAATGCAACCGGCCACCCGTCTTTCGTGATGTCGGCCAGCTTCACCAACCAGGTTCTGGCCCAGATCGAGCTGTTCACCAAGGGCGATGAATATGCCCCCGGCGTCTATATCCTGCCCAAGCACCTGGATGAGAAGGTGGCGATGCTGCACCTGGACAAGGTGGGCGCCAAGTTGACGAAACTGTCCTCGGAACAGGCCGATTATATCGGCGTATCACAGGACGGCCCCTTTAAATCGGATCATTATCGGTATTGAGTCATGAGCGAGTATAACATCTTCACGTCGGAATCAGTGTCCGAGGGCCATCCCGACAAGATCGCAGATCAGATTTCCGACGCGGTTCTGGACGCCATCATCGCCGAGGATCCGCGCGCCCGCGTGGCCTGCGAAACCATGGTGAAGACCGGTGTCGCCATTATCTCGGGCGAGATCACCACCTCGGCCTGGGTCGATCTGGAAAAAATCGTGCGCGATGTCATCAACGACATCGGCTATACCTCGTCTGAGGTCGGCTTTGACGGGGCGACCTGCTCGGTCATCAATATCATCGGCAAGCAATCGCCCGAGATCAATCAGGGTGTCGACCGCGAAAGCCTGGAAGAACAGGGTGCGGGCGATCAGGGCCTGATGTTCGGGTATGCATCGGATGAAACCGACGTGCTGATGCCGGCGCCGATCACCTATGCGCACCGTCTGGTCGAACGGCAGTCGCTTGTGCGCCGCAACGGGATGCTGCCCTGGCTGCGCCCCGATGCGAAGTCGCAGGTGACTTTCCGTTATGACGACGCGGGCAAGCCGGTGGCGGTGGACGCGGTCGTCCTGTCCACCCAGCACAGCCCCGAAATCGGCCTGAGCGAGCTGCGCGAGGCCGTGACCGAGGAAATCATCAAGCCGGTGCTGCCCGCCGAATGGCTGTCGGACAAGACCAAGATGTTCATCAACCCGACCGGCAAGTTCGTCATCGGTGGCCCGGTTGGCGATTGTGGCCTGACCGGGCGCAAGATCATCGTCGACAGCTATGGCGGCATGGCGCGTCATGGCGGTGGCGCGTTTTCGGGTAAAGACCCGTCGAAGGTCGACCGTTCTGCGGCATATGCCGGGCGTTGGGTGGCGAAGAATATCGTAGCTGCGGGCCTGGCCAAGCGCTGCGAGATTCAGGTCAGCTATGCCATCGGCGTGGCCGAACCGACCTCGATCAGCCTCAACACCTTCGGCACCGAGACAGTCCCGGTGGAAAAGATCGTCGCCGCCGTGCGCGAGGTTTTCGACCTGCGCCCCTTCGCGATCATCCGAGAGCTGGACCTGCTGCATCCGATCTACCGCCCGACCGCCAGCTATGGCCACTTTGGCAAGGCGCCCGTCGATGTAAGCTATGCCGGCAAGACCCATCGCGGTTACACGTGGGAAGATACCGGCCGGGCCGATGCCTTGAAGGCTGCCGTCTGACCCATATATCGCGCCGCGTCGCCGGCGCGATACGCCCCGAACAGGCGCGGCACCGCTTCCGCCACCTGGAATGCGGTGCCTTCTTCCTGATGTGAAAGATCCTTCAGGTCGACTGCCGTTTTCGCGGCCGCTGCCGCTTGCGGTGCGTTAATTTATTGGATTCTAAACATTTTATAGGCGAGCAAGCGCCGAACCAGCCGATGTTAGGGCATTGACGCAACCGGTTCCGAATGCAACCTTGCCGCAGAGGAGCGCGCGACCCTTGGCGCGACGGCTGCAATGCCGGCGCAAGGCACCGCGGATAATCTCACGGGAGGAAAAAGATGAAACATATTCTGTCAGCCGCCTTTCTGGGCGTGATCGCGATTGGCTCGGCCGCCCATGCAGAAGGCCCGGTGGATGTGACCAACGTCAATAAAGAGCTGATCACCTCGGCAGAGGGCAAGACCTACACCATAGCCACGGTCATCAAGGTCGACGGGATCGCGTGGTTTGACCGGATGCGCGAGGGCGTTGATCAGTTCAAGGACGATACGGGCCACGACACCTACATGATCGGCCCTTCTCAGGCTGACGCGGCGGCGCAGGTCCAGATGATCGAAAACCTGATCGCGCAGGGTGTCGATGCGATCTGCGTTGTTCCCTTCAGCGTCGAGGCAGTTGAACCCGTGCTGAAAAAGGCCCGCGATCAGGGCATCGTCGTGATCTCGCACGAGGCGTCGAACATCCAGAACGCCGACTACGACATCGAGGCGTTCGACAACTTCGCTTACGGCGAGAACCTGATGAAGGTGCTGGGCGAGGCAATGGGCGGTGAGGGCAAATATGTCGCCACGGTCGGCAGCCTGACCTCGAAAAGCCAGATGGAATGGATCGACGGTGCCGTTGCCTATCAGGAGGCGAACTTCCCGAACATGACCCTCGCCATGGACCGGCTGGAAACCTACGACGACGCGAACCAGGACTATACCAAACTGAAAGAAGCGTTTACCGCGCAGCCCGACATCACCGGAATCGTCGGCGGGCCGATGCCCACCTCTGCCGGTGCAGGGCGGATGATCACCGAATCCGGGTTGGAGGGTGAAGTCCATTTCGCAGGCACCGGGCTTGTATCGGTTGCGGGCGAATATCTGGAAAATGGCGCTGTCGAATATATCCAGTTCTGGGACCCGGCCGTGGCGGGTTATGCAATGAACATGCTGGCTGTCGCTGCGCTGGAAGGCAAGCAAGACCAGTTGAAGGCTGGCCTGGACCTTGGCCTTGTCGGATACGAAGAGCTGATCACCCCGGACGAGGCTGCGCCGCACAAACTTTACGGTGCGGGCTGGGTCGGCGTGACCAAGGACAATATGGCCGAATACGATTTCTGAACCACGTTCTGCCGGGGCGCAGCGCCCCGGCCGGACCCTAAGGATCGACCATGTCATGACCCCTCAGGCCCAGACCCCGCTGATCGAAATGCGCGGCATCACCAAGAGATTTGGCGGTGTCACGGCGCTTGACGATGTATCGCTGACGATCATGCCGGGCGAAATCCACTGTCTTGCCGGGGAAAACGGTTCGGGCAAGTCGACGATCATCAAGGTCATGTCCGGTGTCTATCAGCCCGATGGGGGCGACGTACTGATCGATGGCCAACCTGCGGGCGTCCTTGACCCAGTGAAGTCGACCGGCGCCGGGATACAGGTGATTTATCAGGATTTCTCGTTGTTTCCGACGCTGTCGGTCGTGGAAAACCTGACCATCAACCGTTTCCTGCATGAAGGCGCGAAACTGATCGACCGCAAGCGCCCAAGACAGATGGCCCGAGAGGTGCTGGACCGGCTGGGCGTTGACCTGCCGCTGGACGTGGCGGTCGAAACGCTTCCGACCTCGGGCCGGCAGCTTGTCGCGATCGCACGCGCCGTGCTGGCCGAGGCGCGGCTGATCATCATGGACGAACCGACGACCGCCCTGACCGGGCGCGAGGTCGAGCGCCTGTTCCGCATTACCCGCGATCTTCAGGCGGACGGCATTGCCATCCTGTTTGTCAGCCACAAGATGCGGGAAATGCTGGACCTGTCCGAAAAACTGACGGTATTGCGCAATGGCCGCAAGGTGGCAGAAGGACCGATCGCCGAATTTGACGAGGCTGCGATTACCCACGCGATGACCGGGCGCGCCCTGGAACACAGCGCCTACAAGGCCCCTGCCGTTACGGGGACGCCGCGGCTGGAGTTTCGCGATGTCAACGTGCCCGACCAGTTGTCCGGGATATCTCTTTCAGTCTGGCCCGGCGAGGTGGTGGGGATCAGCGGGCTGATCGGGTCAGGGCGGACGGAGCTGGCGCTGAGCGCGTTCGGAATGTTGCCGCCTTCAAGCGGTCAGATCCTGATTGACGGCCAGCCCGTCACTCCGCAATCGGTGCAGCAGGCCGTCGAGGCGGGCATTGCCTATGTCCCCGAGGACCGGCTGTCCGAGGGGCTGTTCTTGACCCGTTCGATCCGGGACAATTCCATTGTCTCGTCGATCCGCCGTTTCGCGCCGGGCCTCTGGCTGAACCGACGCGCGGCCGGCAAGGCAACCCGCGACATGTTCGATCGCATGACAATCGCCGCGCCCTCGCCCGAGGTTGCGGTTGGCACCTTGTCCGGCGGCAACCAACAGCGTGTCATGATCGGGCGCTGGCTGATGACAGGCGCGAAGGTTCTGATCCTGAACGGCCCGACCGTGGGCGTTGATGTGGGATCTAAGGCCACCATTCACGGCATCATTCACCGTATGGCACGCGAGGAGGGGCTGGCAGTGCTGATGATCTCGGACGATGTGCCGGAACTGGTCCATAACTGCAACCGCGTGCTGACGATGGTGCAGGGCCGCATCACCGACGAACTGTCCGGTGCGGACCTGACAGAGGATGCATTGAACGACCACCTGCGCCTGAACGTCGAGGTCCCCGCATGAGCTTGTCCCGCCCCGCATGGTGGAAAAGCACCGAAGCGCTGGTTGCGGGCATCCTGGCCCTTGCCATGGTGCTGATCGGTTTCGTCAACCCGGCCTTCTGGTCGCCTGAAAATCTGTTCAGTCTGGCCCGGTCCAATGTCGTGATCGGTATCATGGCGCTGGGCGTTCTGCTGATCATGATCTCGGGCGGGATCGATGTCAGCTTTCCTGCCTTTGCGGTCGCGGCCATGTACCTGGTCGTGCGGTCGATGGTTGACTGGGGTGTGCCGACCGGCGTGCTGGTGCCTTTTCTGATGGCCACGCTGATCGGCGCGGCGCTGGGACTGGTC
Source organism: Paracoccus denitrificans (assembly GCA_005768755.1). Taxonomy (GTDB): domain Bacteria; phylum Pseudomonadota; class Alphaproteobacteria; order Rhodobacterales; family Rhodobacteraceae; genus Paracoccus; species Paracoccus denitrificans_B. The sequence goes on from VAFL01000006.1 coordinate 257,668, forward strand.
AATGCGCTTCTGGTCTGGAAACTTCGGATGATTCCGCTGATCGTTACGTTGGGAACGGCGGCCATGGTGCGCGGGCTGCTGAACGGCCTGGTCGGCACGTCCAACGTGAACATCAACAAATTCCCGGATTCGCTGATAGATTTCGGCAAGCTGGATCTGGTGACGATGACCAATGCCAAGGGCGGCAGTTTCGGGCTGCCGGCCACGGTGCTGCTGTATCTGGGTTTGGCGCTTGTCATGCATCTCGTGCTCAGCCGAACGATGATCGGACGCTCGGTCTATGCCTACGGTGCTTCGCCGGAATCGGCGCAGCGGGTCGGTTTCCGGACCGGACGGACGCTGATTTTTGTCTATGTGATCGCAGGCGCGCTTGCGGGCTTTGCGGGGCTTTTGCACAGTTCGATGATCTGGATGGCCAATCCGCGCGACTTTGTCGGGTGGGAGTTGGACGTGATCGCTGCCGTCGTGCTGGGCGGTGCCTCGATCTTTGGCGGGCGCGGTTCGGTTCTGGGCACGATGCTTGGCGTGTTCATCCTTGTGATGATCAAGAATTCACTGATTCTGATGGGGATCGACACGACATGGCAGCGTGTCGTCGTAGGCTGCATGCTGATCGCGGCGGTGGCGTTGACCGCGCTGCGCGACCGCAAGGCCGTCGTATGAGGAGGGGCAGATGAGTGACGTAAAGACCCCTTCGTGGACCACGCGTTTTAGCGGCGCGATGGGTGGCGCGACCAACATTCAGCTTTTGCTGGTCTGTTTCGTCGTGCTGATCGCGATGAGCCTGGCCAACCCGCGTTTCCTGAACCCGTATAATTTCGAGTCCATGGCATTTTTCCTGCCAGAGCTGGGAATTCTGTCCATCGCCGTGATGATCGCAATGCTGACCGGCGGGATTGACCTGTCAATCGTCGGCCTTGCGAACCTGTCCGCGATCACCGCCGGACTGGTTTTCCAGCGCATGGGCGGGGCAGAGGCCGGACTGGGCACGGTGCTGATCGGCGTCGCCATCGCATTGAGTGTCGGGCTGCTTGGGGGGCTTATCAATGGCCTGCTGATCTCGCGGTTGAGGATCACACCGATCTTGGCAACGCTGGGAACCGGGCAGGTCTTCACTGGACTGGCGCTTGTTCTGACTGGCGGCCCGGCGATCGTCGGCTTTCCGGCCGCGTGGAATGCCATCGGCAACGGCAAGCTGGGACCGGTGCCGGTGCCTTTCGTGATTTTCATTGCAGTCTGCATCGTCGTGTGGCTGCTGCTGACGCGCACTGCCTTCGGATTGCAGCTTATGCTGATCGGTACCAACCCGCGGGCGGCGGTATTTGCCGGCATCAACCGGGGGCGGATGCTGGTTTACAGCTATGCCTTGACGGGGATGTTGGCCGCGATGGCGGGGATCATCCTGTCAGGGCGCACCAACGCTGCGAAATCGGATTATGGTGCGTCTTATCTGTTGCAGGCCGTGCTGATCGCGGTGCTGGGCGGCACGAATCCAGCGGGCGGTCGCGGGAATGTGCTGGGCGTCGCACTTGCCGTGATTTCGCTGGTGATGTTGTCATCCGGTTTTCAGATGATGCGTGTGTCGAACCACATGATCGACTTCATCTGGGGCGCGTTCCTGATCGTCGTGTTGGCGCTGAACTATCTGCTGAGCAACCGGAAGGGCTGATCGTGCAATCGTTTATCCCACTCCACCCCGATCAGTTCACACCCCACGGGCGGATCATCCTGTGCCATGGCCAGATAACTGTCCATGCGTTCCGTTACGCATCCGGGGTCGAGGCGCTGTCGATCAACAACGCCCGGGGAGGGGTCACCGTCCTGCCATACATGGGGCAGATGTTGTGGGGGGCGATGTTCGATGGGCTGGATCTGGGGATGTCCAGCCAGTTCGACATGCCGAGGCCCGCTGATACGATCATTGGCACCTATGGCTGCCTTGGCTTTCATTCCGGGCTACTGGCGAATGGCGTCCCCGGTCCCGACGATACCCACCCCGTCCATGGCGAATTTCCCACCTGCCGGATAGATGCAGCAGAGCTGCGCTTCGGGCAGGACGACCGGGGCATTTGGGTCGAACTGTGGGGCAAGCGCGACCATGTCGAAGGCTTCGGTCCCCATTACTGGGCCGAGCCGACTTTGCGGCTGTATCAGGACAGCACCATGCTCGACTGGGGAATGAAGGTCGAGAACCGGTCGGCCTTTCCGATGCCGTTGCAATATATGGCGCATCTGAACCCCGCATTCCTGCGCGGAGCGACCATATACCAGCCCGCGCCCTACACACCGGATCGGACGCAGGTCCGCCGCGATGTACCGGCCCATGTCGTGCCTGACCCGGATTATCTGGCCTCAATCGAAGAGCTGGCAGCCGATCCGGGTAAGATGAGGGTGCTCGACCGCGACGAATACCAGCCCGAGCAGGTCTTTTATATCCGCGATCCGGGCACCGATGGGGATGGCGTGTCCCATCTGATGCTGCGCCGCCCGGAAGGCGACGGCATGGCGCTGTCCTATCGACCTGACCAGTTTCCGAAGCTCGTGCGGTGGATCATGGCAAATGGCGACAGCAAGGTCGCCGCCTTCGCACTTCCTTCCACGTGCGAGCCAGAGGGGCGCGCCGCCGAACTTGCCAAGGGCAATGTCATCGAACTCGCCCCCGGGGCCGCGAAAGCGTTTTCATTGCGCTTCGGCTATGTCACCAGTGAGACGGCCGACAGGCTGGCCGAAACAATTGCAAGAACAGGGGGCGATGGATGAGCAAAGGACGTATCGGCGTTGTCGGATCGAACATGATCGATCTGGTCACCTACACCGACAGGATGCCCGGCCCCGGCGAAACGATCGAGGCACCGGATTTCGAACTGGGCTTTGGTGGCAAAGGTGCCAACCAGGCCGTGGCTGCGGCGAGGTTGGGGTCATCCGTGACTGTCGTGACATGCGTGGGCGACGACATGTTCGGCCAGCAACAGATCCAGAATTTCAAGGATAATGGCATCGACACGACGCATGTGCATGTCATCGCCAACACCTCTTCCGGCGTCGCGCCGATCTTTGTCGAGCCGTCGGGCGAGAACTCGATCCTGATCATCAAGGGCGCGAATGCGGCGCTGTCGCCCGCCCATGTCGATCAGGCGGCAGGCGATCTGGCCGATTGCGACGCGATCCTGATGCAATTGGAAGTCCCGCTGGAGGTGAATTATCACACCATCGCCTGGGCGGCGTCGAAGGGGATCACCACGATCCTGAACCCGGCGCCGGCCGCCACGGATCTGGACGTGTCGAAACTGGCGGGTCTTTCCTTCTTCTGCCCGAATGAGTCGGAACTGGCGACGCTGACAGGTATGCCCACCGAAAGCGACGAAGATATCCTGACTGCCGCCCGCCACCTGATCGGTCAGGGCATCGGTCAGGTCGTCGTGACCCTCGGCGGTCGCGGGGCGCGGCTGGTGACAGCGGACAGCGTCACGGAAATCGCCCCGGTCAAGGTCACCCCAGTCGATACCACCGGTGCAGGCGACGCCTTCATCGGCAGCTTCGCGCATTTCATGGCCTCAGGCATGGATGCCCCCGCCGCCCTGCGCGAGGCGGCCCGCTATGCCGCGCAGACGATCACCCGTCGCGGGACTCAGAAATCCTATCTGAGCGCCGAAGAATTCGCGGCCTTCTGATGGCGAACCTGCAAGGCGAGGATTTGGCGAAGGTTCATTCGTTCCGGTTCACCCCGGCGGGCAAGGCGGAACGCCAGCAACAGGTTCACGAGGCGAACATTCGGCTGGTCCATGACCCCGAAGGGCGCTTGCGTCTAACCCTTTGGATCAAGACGACCCGGCCCGGCGAAACCAGTGATGATCGCGGGGTCGAGGGTTGGGATGCGCCTGTCATCATCGCCTTTGCCTCTGCGCCGCTGGACCTGCCAGCGGGCGATTTCGGGGCGATCACCGTCGCTGACGCCCTGCCTGCCGATTATTGGGGCGAGCGGTTCTTGTATTATTGGGATCATGAAGACTTTGCGCAGGCCAGCATGACCATTGCCGGCACCGGGGATCGCCGGGACATCACGCTTGAGGCCAGATGCACTGCCGGAAATGCCGTCGCTTTCGAGGCCTCCTTTTCGGAGTGACTGCACCGCGTCGCAGGCATTGCGCCTTTTGACCGCGCGGACATGATCGCTGCGTGCCGGTCGCGATGACGGCTGGCGCGGCCTGGCTGTAGCAGCCGCCGGGCGCGGCGTGCCATCAGGCCCGTGCTTCCGCCTCGACCTGGGCCTTGGATTTCCGCCCGCGTTCGGTTGCGGATTTCAACTGCCCGCAGGCGGCCATGATATCCTCTCCGCGGGGTGTGCGGATCGGGCTGGCATAGCCGGCCTTGTAGATGATGTCGGCGAATTTCTCGATCCGGTCCCAGCTGGAGCGCTTATAGGGCGCGCCGGGCCATTCGTTGAAGGGGATCAGGTTGATCTTGGCCGGGATGCCACGGATCAGCTTGACCAGCCGGCGGGCGTCTTCGTCGCTGTCATTCACGCCGTCCAGCATCACGTATTCAAATGTGATCCGTTCCGAGTTCGACAGTTTCGGATAGTCGCGCAATGCGTCCAGCAGCGTCGCGATGTTCCATTTCTTGTTGATCGGCACCAGACGATCGCGCACCTCGTCCGTCGTGGCGTGGAAACTGATCGCAAGCTGGCAACCGATTTCCTCGGCCGTTTTGGCGATTTCGGGCACGACGCCACTGGTGGACAGGGTGATCCGGCGCCGTGACAGCGACAGTCCCTCGCCGTCCATGGTGACACGCATCGCATCGCGCACGGCGTCGAAATTATAAAGCGGCTCGCCCATGCCCATCAGCACGACATTGCTGACCAGCCGGGTCTCGTCCTTGGGGGCGCCGGGTTTGGGCCATTCGCCCAGATCGTCGCGCACAAGCATGACTTGGCCGACAATCTCGCCCGCTGTCAGATTGCGGACCAGCTTTTGCGTGCCGGTGTGACAGAACGAACAGGTCAGTGTGCAGCCGACCTGCGAAGATACGCAAAGGGTGCCGCGATTTTCCTCGGGGATATAGACGGCCTCGACCTCGTGCCCACCGGCGATGCGCAGCAGATATTTGCGGGTCCCGTCTTCGGAAATCTGCCGGGTCACCACTTCGGGCAGGGCGACTTCAAATTTCTCTGCCAGAACAGCGCGGTAATCCTTCGCCAGATTTGTCATCTGGGCGAAGTCGCGTACGCCCCAGTGATAGATCCACTGCCAGATCTGGCCAACGCGCATTTTCGCCTGCTTTTCTGGCGTGCCCGCGCTGATCAGGACGTCGCGCAACTGCTCTCGGGTCAGGCCGACGATGTTCGACCGCCCCGTTTCGGGCAGCTTGCGCGGAATGGTCAACACGTCTTGCGTGATCGGGGCGTTCATGGCGGCAGAATCCTTGGGAAGGCAGCAGACATAATGAAAAAAGCCCCGCCAATCAAGCGGGGCCTTCGTGTTGTGTCAAATAATGCAGGATCATGCGGCAGCGCCGCATCGCCCGATATCGCTTACTGGCAGTTCGACTTCGCTGCGTTGGTCGCGGCGGTGATGCCCGACAGGCTGAACGTGTCGACTGTCTGGGTGCCGCGCGACGACACGGCGGTCAGGGTCGCGTCCGCGCCCGCGCGAAGCGCCGCAATCAGCTTGGCATCTTCCGACGACGACCCGGTCCAGGCGTTCTCGCCCGAGGTGAACAGGTCGAATTTCTGCCCGCCAATGTCTACCGCCACTGTCGAACCCGGCCGGAACGGATAGCCGCCGGTGAAGCTGACTTCGCCAGCCGCGCCGGGACGATAGGCAATATACAGCCGGATGTCCCCGCGCTGCACCTCGACCGGTTGGCCGTCCTTGGTGTTGACCGTCGATTTCGGTGGCGAGACGGCCCAGCATTCCTTGGGGTCGTTGCCCGCAAATACTGTCCAGTCGCCTTCTGTCGCGACGACGTTGGTGGATTCCTGTGCCTGTGCCGCGCCGGTCAGACCTGCTGCAACTGCCAGAATGGCGGCTGCGCCGCGCAATGTATTGATATTCATGTTCTGCCTCCTGCCGAGAGCTTTCTTAACGATGCCTGTGGCCTGTTATCCTTATCCTCGTCAAGATAGCGCCAAACATGGGGACGAAAAAACCCCATTTGGCAGGAAATCGCGCATTTGTCAGGAAATTGAGAGGAAGGCGAATCATGGCGGCAGCAGAGCTGGTCGAATTGTGGCGTGGCGAACTTCAGGAAGGCGTTCATCGGGGTCACGCAGTGATTCACGACGGATCGAAAGTGATCGAGGCGTGGGGCGACCCTGCGGCGATCATCTATCCGCGCTCGTCGTGCAAGATGGTGCAGGCGTTGCCAATGCTCGAATCAGGGGCGGCAGATGCAGCAGGCCTTGGGTCAGAGCAGTTGGCGCTGGCTTGCGCGTCGCATAATGGCGCGGCGCTTCACGTCGAAAAGGTCGGCCAATGGCTGCACGGCATCGGGCTTGGTGAAAGCGATCTGCGTTGCGGTTGCCACAAGCCCTGGGACAGGGCCGAAAACAGGCGTCTGACCTGTTCCGATCACGCGCCCAGCCAGCTGCATAACAATTGCTCAGGTAAACATGCGGGTTTTCTGACCTGGGCCCGGCACGCCAAGGCCGGCCCGGAATATGTCGATATTGACCATCCGTTGCAGCAGGCCATCCGACAGGCCACCGCCGAGGTCGCCGGCGAGGAGGTCGCAGGCGTCGGTATAGACGGCTGTTCAGCGCCGAACTTTGCGGGATCGATAACCGGCCTGGCACGGTCGATGGCGGCTTTCGCCCAGCCCGACAACAGTGCACGCGGGCGTGGCATGGCGCGATTGGTTGATGCGATGCGCGCGCATCCGGAACTTGTCGCCGGTGAAGGCCGGGCCTGCACCGAGCTTATGCGCGCGATGGGCGGTCGCGTCGCCGTAAAGACCGGGGCCGAGGCGGTTTATGTCGCGATTATCCCGGAAAAGAAGCTGGGCGTCGCAATCAAGATCGAAGACGGCGGGACCCGCGCGTCAGAGGCGGGGATCACGGCGCTTCTGGTGCATCTGGGCGTGCTGGATGCCGATCATCCCATCGTTGGCAAGTTGTTGCATGATCCGATGAAAAACTGGCGCGGAATAGAGGTCGGGGGCCTGCGGCTGGCATCCGGCTTTCCTGTGTGATCTTGCGCCTGTAGGTAGATCAGGGGCGCAGGCGCGAGACAAAGGCAGAAAGCCCGCGCTTCATCCAGTCGAACGGGTCGCCATGGGGCTGCCAGTCGGGGAAATGCCCGTCGGAGTACATGCGCGACAGTCCATAGACCACCGCCCGGCAGTCCAGAATCACCGTGTCGATATCAAGTTCCGGCGCAAGTTGGCCATTTTCGCGGGCGCGGGTCAGAAGTTCGACCATACGGATGCGGATTTGTGCATTCAGCTGGGTCGATATTTCTGAGCCCGGAAAGTCGATCAGCTTGCGATCACTGACGATCTGGAAATGGGTCGGGTTTTCACGCACCCAAGTCAGATAGCCGATCCCGATGCGTTCCAATTGGGCAAGCGGATCGTCTTCCAGCGCAGGGTCCTGTGCTGTCGTCACCGCTTCGTACAGACGTTCCAGCGCCTGCTCGGCCACTGCGGTCATCAGCGCCGACTTGGATTTGAAATGTCGGAACGGCGCGCCTGCGGAAACGCCTGCACGCTTGGCTACTTCACGAACGGTTACCTTTTCGACCCCTATTTCCTCGATCAGCGCGATTGTCGTCTCGATCAGGGCCGGGACAAGGTTGCCGTGGTGATATGGCTTGTTGGCTTCTGGCATTCATCTCTCCTTGGCCGGACAATACCCAGCGAGGGGGTGCGCCACAATCCGTGCAGGACCAGCGGCAATGTAATCAATAAATACATTTAAGGAAAGTAGCCGGACATATGCCTGCAATTCATTCGATGAACAGCGTATTCGGCGGATCATAGAATGTTGCGCGCTTTGGGCATAGCCCGACCCCGAAAGGGAAACATGCGATCTGCGTCGTGCATGCTGACGGGTAATCACCAGCCCGTGATGCTGAGCAGCAAGAAATTCACTGCATTTTGTCGCTGACACCAGGCAATCGGCCATGAAAAAACCCGCCATCACTGGCGGGCTTCAGTTGCTGGCCCCCGAAGGGGCCGCCTCCGTCGTAATCAGCCCTGACGGGCTTTGAAGCGACGGTTGGTCTTGTTGATCACATAGATCCGGCCCTTGCGGCGCACCACCTGGCAATCGCGGTGGCGGCTCTTGAGCGAGCGGAGCGAGTTGCGAACCTTCATCGGTCTCTCCTCATCGAAGCGCTCAGCCAAGCGCCTGGAACATGAAATACCCCCGGTCAAAAAGCCCGGGGGCGCGAATAATGGTGGGCGGTACTGGGATCGAACCAGTGGCCACTACGATGTCAACGTAGTGCTCTACCGCTGAGCTAACCGCCCGATCCGGCACGAGGCAGTACCACAAGGGCACAGATTCGCATCGGTTCGGCGGTCTATATAGTCAGTCTTTGGGGGTTTCAAGATAGTTGGCGGCAGAAAAGCACGCGGTTATAAGGGCGACGCAGCCTGGCGGCTTTGTGCCCAGGCGCGCGACAGGGGATGTGATGGAAGAAACACCGCCAGCACGGGATGAGTTCAGCCATGAATTGCGTATCCCCGCCAATTGGGCAAGCGGCGTGATCGTATGTTCGCCACATTCCGGGCGCGACTTCCCCGACTGGTTTCTGGCTGAGACCTGTCTGGATATTGCGACGCTGCGATCGTCCGAGGACGCGTTCATTGACGATCTGATCAAACCCGCATTCGCGGCGGGCGCGGCGACGCTGACCGCGCGATTGCCGCGCAGTATCGTCGACCTTAACCGCGGCGCGTCGGAACTGGACCCCGATACTGTTGACTGCGGGCGCAATCGACCGACCACGCCGCGCGCGCTTGCGGGCTTGGGCGTAATCCCCCGTGTCGTTTCGGGGCAACGGGTGATTCGCAACAAGACGATCCCCCTGGCCGAGGCGCAGCGCCGTATCGACACCTATTGGCGACCCTATCATCTGGCCCTGCGTGACCTGATCGACCGGGCCCGGTCGCGGTTCGGCTGGGCAGTGGTGATCGACATGCACTCAATGCCCCATGATGCCGTGGCCCATATGCTGCCGCCGCACCCCGAGATGGTTATCGGTGACCGGCACGGCATCAGCTGCAGCGCCGTCCTGCGCGACCGGATCTGCGCGGCGTTTCGCAGCTCGGGCTTTCGGCTGCGGCTGAACGCCCCTTTCTCTGGTGCGTATATCGCATCGGCCTACGGCCGGCCCACGCAGGGGGTCCACGTTCTTCAGGTCGAGATCGACCGGGCGCTTTATCTGGACGCCACCCGAATGGCGCCATCAGACGAATATCCCAGATTCGCACGCCGGTTGGCCACCGTGCTGGAGCAGGTCGCGGTCGTGCGCCCGGATAATGGCCCGGTGGAAGTCGCAGCTGAATGAAGGACTGCGACGGGCGAATCAGCTGGCGTGAAGGCGACGATTTCGTCGCCACGAAGCTGGTTCTGACCTGCGACGGCGGTCTTCTTGTCTACCTGCGCGATGATTTCAGCCATATTCCCTATCCGGGTCATTGGGACCTGCCTGGTGGTGGCCGCGAGGGCGACGAGTCAGCCGCAGATTGCGCGTTGCGCGAATTGCACGAAGAATTCGGCCTGCGCCTGCCCGCGGCCCGACTGGAAGCATATATGGCGTTCAGGAACTCCACCGGCATGGGCCGGGCCTCGGTGTTCTATTCTGGTCGGATCACGGCAGATGAGATTGCAGCGGTCAGGTTCGGCAGCGAAGGCCAGTGCTGGCGGATGATGCCGGTTGCTGAATATCTGGCCCATCCGCTTGCAGTGCCGCATTTCCCTGCCCGCGTGACGCAATGTCTGGGGCTGTCCGCCTGACATTCACTAAGGCACGACAGCACCCCGGCCTGTCGACATGTTCGCGGCGCGACCGGAGATCATGAAATTGATGCATATGCAGCGCGCGAATTTCGCACTATTGATGAATACAGGGGAGGGGTGCTGCTGACACGCAGCGTGCCGTCCCGCGACAAGAAACGATAATACCGGGGAGGTAATCATGAATCGTATTGTCACCGCAGGTCTTGCGGCCGTGATTTCGATTGGGCTGGGCGCTGGTGCCTGGGCGCAGGACATCACAATCAAGTTCAGCCATGTCGTCGCACCCGACACGCCGAAGGGCAAGGGCGCCGAGAAATTCAAAGAACTGGCCGAGCAGTATACCGAAGGCAAGGTAAAGGTCGAAGTCTATCCGAACAGCCAGCTTTACAAGGACAAGGAAGAGCTGGAAGCCCTGCAACTCGGCTCGGTTCAGATGCTGGCGCCGTCGCTGGCAAAATTCGGGCCTTTGGGGGTTCCGGATTTCGAAGCCTTCGACCTGCCCTATATCTTCGACGGCTATGAGCAGCTTCGCATGGTCACCGATGGCGAGGTTGGCGCGGCCATGCTGGCCAAGCTGGAAGACAAGGGGATCAAGGGGCTGGCCTATTGGGACAATGGCTTCAAGATCATGTCAGCCAACAGCCCGTTGATGGTGCCGGATGATTTCCTCGGCCTGAAAATGCGCATCCAGTCGTCGAAAGTGCTGGAAGCCGAGATGAACGCGCTGGGCGCTGTTCCCCAGGTCATGGCATTCTCGGAAGTGTATCAGGGCCTGCAGACCGGTGTTGTCGACGGGACAGAAAACCCGCCTTCGAACATGTATACCCAGAAGATGCACGAAGTGCAGAAGAACGCCACGCTGTCGAACCATGGTTATCTGGGTTACGCGGTGATCGTGAACAAGGAATTCTGGGACGGTCTGCCGGACGATGTGCGCGGCCAGCTTGAGCAGGCCATGGACGAGGCGACAGTCTTTGCCAACGGCATTGCGCAGGAAGAAAACGAAAAGGCCCTGCAGGCAATGAGAGATGCCGGCACGACCGAGTTCCACGAGATGACGGACGAGGAAAAAGCCGCTTGGAAAGAGGCGTTGTTGCCTGTCCATGAGGAAATGGCCGAGCGTATCGGTGCCGACCTGATCGAACAGATCAAGGCCGCCACGGGTTCGGGCAGCTGACGAAAACGGGGCCGGGCTGCGTAAGCCTGGCCCCTAACAGACAATCATAACAATAAAATCGCGGGGGAGAGGCGAGATGCGGTTTCTGGACCGTTTCGAAGAGACTCTGATCATCGTGCTGATGGCCACGGCGACGCTGCTGATCTTCGTCGCCGTCGCGCAGCGCTATGCGCTTGACGTGACAGCAGACATTGTGCGCGCAAGCCGCGGCTGGGGCATCGAATGGATCAGCAACTGGTCGCGTTCGCTGTATTCAACAATGCGCGGACTGAACCTGGTCTGGGCGCAGGAGGCATGCATCTACCTGTTCGTCTGGATGGCAAAATTCGGTGCGGCTTACGGCGTACGTATCGGCATTCACGTGGGCGTCGATGTCCTGACCGACCGGCTGGAAGGGGCCGCAAAGAAAGTGGTGACGACCATCGCCATGTCCGGGGGCATCCTGTTCACCTTCATCGTAGCCTGGATCGGCTTCGATTTCGTTTACCACGTCTACGTGAACGGCCAGACTTCGCCGGATCTGGAAATCAAGATGTGGATCGTCTATCTCGCGGTGCCGCTTGGGTCTGCCCTGATGTGTTTCCGCTTCATTCAGGCGCTGTGGATGTATCTGACCACTGGCGAAATCGTCCATCACAGCTTTGATACGGTCGAAGGCGTCGAGGAAGAGGCCGAAGTCGCGGCGGAGGGCAAATCATGACTGCCTTGATCATCTTCCTGATCCTCGCTGTTCTTCTGCTGACCGGGATGCCGGTTTCGATCGCGCTGGGGCTGACCGTGTTCAGCTTCCTGTTCACGTTCACCGACATCCCGCTGGACAGCATCGCGCTGAAGCTTTTCACCGGCATCGAGAAGTTCGAGATCATGGCGATCCCGTTCTTCATCCTGGCCGGAAACTTCCTGACCCATGGCGGCGTGGCGCGTCGGATGATCCGCTTTGCGACCTCGATGGTGGGGCATTGGTATGGCGGCATGGGCATGGCTGCCGTCATCGCCTGTGCGCTGTTCGCCGCGATCTCTGGTTCGTCTCCGGCAACGGTTATGGCGGTCGGCTCGATCTTGATACCGGCGATGGTGAAGCAAGGCTATCCACCACAGTTCGGCGTGGGTTCTATTGCGACTGCGGGCGGGCTTGGCATCCTGATCCCGCCGTCCATCGTCATGGTGATGTATTCGGTCGCTACGACCGGAATGGTCGTTACCGGCCCGAACGGAGAGACCGTGATGTCCGCCTCGATCGGGGCGATGTTCATCGCGGGCGTCATTCCCGGCCTTCTTCTGGCGTCCATGCTGGGGGCAACGACCTATTGGCGGGCGCGATCGAACAACTATCCCCGTATGCCGAAAGCAAGCTGGCACGAGCGTTGGCAGGCCTTCCGCTCCTCTGTCTGGGGGTTGATGCTGATCGTCATCATCATGGGTGGCATCTATGGCGGCTTCTTCACGCCTACCGAAGCGGCGGCGGTCAGCGCCGTCTACGCCTTCGTGATCGCGGTCTGGGTCTACAAGGACATCACCCTGCGCGATGTGCCGCGCGTGCTGCTGCAATCGGCGGCGATGTCGGCGATGCTGCTGTACATCATCACCAATGCGGTGATGTTCGCCTTCATCCTGACCAGCGAACAGATCCCGCAATCGCTGTCCGCCTGGATCGTCGACCTGGGCTTCGGGAAGATCGGCTTCCTGCTGATCGTGAACGTCATGCTGTTGATGATCGGCATGGTGATGGAGCCGTCGGCCATCGTGCTGATCATGGCGCCGATCCTTTACCCGGTCGCCATCAAGCTGGGCGTCGACCCGGTTCATTTCGGCATCATGATGGTGGTCAACATGGAAATCGGGCTTTGCACCCCGCCAGTGGGCCTAAACCTCTATGTCGGCTCTGCCATCTCACGTCTGGGTCTGACCGAGGTCAGCAAGGCCGCCATGCCCTGGCTGCTGACTGCCTTGCTGTTCCTGATGCTGGTCACATATGTCCCGGCCATATCGCTTTGGCTGCCGCGAATGATGGGCATGTGATCGCAAACAAACAGGCCGGCCTTCGGGCCGGCCTTTTCGTAAGCACAGAGGCGTCGCGCTGTTTGCAGGTTCTTTGCCGCTGAGCGCTAGCTGATCACCGCAATCGTGGTGATTGGCAGTATAATGCCCGATCGCCGATTTTCCTGCGTCGGGTGATCATGGCGGCGTCGCGATTAAGGTCTATCCGCAATCATAAAATGAAACATCTGGTTTTGATGCGTTTTGCGCTATAATAGGGTGAGACGCTAGAATCCAAGGTAATTTCAATGCGTTCGTCGAAATCAGCAGACTATGAAAGAGACCGGGTATCCGAATTTGAAACCATGCCAGCATTTCTTCTGAACCATATAGTTCATAAATATAATCATATTCTGCAGTCCAGATTGCGTTCGGTCGGGGTATCGCCCCTTCAGATGCGGATCATTTTGTCGCTTAACGCGCATGGCCGACTGACTGTGGGCGAGCTTTGTAACTTCGCTATTGCCGAGCAGCCGACGATGTCGCGTGCACTCGACAGCCTGGAAGCGCAGGGCCTTGTCCGCCGCGAAATGAGCGAAAGCGACAGCCGGCTTCGACTGATTACCCTGACTGACAAAGGGATGAGCGTTCATGACGACATCCGACCGGTCGTCATGGGAATGAACGAGGCAATGCTGGCTGGCCAGGCCGGGGAGCAACGCGAGGACCTGATCCGTCAGCTTGGAACTATGCTTGTCAGCCTGCAACGGCTCTGATCCGGGCGTGGGTGCGTATTCATCACCGATATTCGGCCTATGGCGCGGCCTCTGCGGCTGCCCGGGCTGAACGAGGTGTTGGGGTATTAACCGAGTTCTGCAAGAATTGCTTCTGCGGCCACGCGCGGATCTGGTGACTGCCAGACCGGGCGGCCCACCACGATGTGGTCGGCCCCTGCCGCGATGGCGGCAGCCGGGGTTTCCACACGTTTCTGATCGCCATGGTCGGCACCCGCCGGCCGCACGCCTGGTGTGACGATCAGCCGGCCGGTCGCTTCAGGCAAGGCCCTGATCGCGGCGGCCTCATGCGGGGACGCGATGATTCCGTCAGCGCCAGCGTCGAACGCGCGCGCGGCACGCTCGACCGTCAGGTCGTGCAGATCGCCCGGCTTGATCAGCGCGGCGTCCAGATCGGCCCGGTCCAAGGATGTCAGAATGGTTACACCAAGGATCTTCGTGTTCGATCCGGCCGCGCCCTGCTTGGCCGCGCGAACCACATTCGGATCGCCATGCACCGTCAGGAAATCCAGGTCGAACTGAACAAGGCCACGCACCGCTGCCTCAACCGTGGCGCCGATATCGAACAGCTTCATGTCCAGAAAGATCTTCTTGCCGTGTTCGTCCTTAAGTTCCTGCGCCAGCGCCAGCCCGCCGCCGGTCAACATTCCAAGGCCGATCTTGTAGAAGGAAACCGCATCACCAAGCCGTTCTGCAAGCTGTAGCCCCGCCAGTGCATTGCCAACATCCAGCGCTACGATAAGCCTGTCGTCCATGTGTATCCCCCTTGCGCGGTTTTGCTTGCACTCGACCCCGCGGCTGTTCACGGTATCGCTGCACGCCGCATATCGGAGATGTTTATGCCTGACCAGTTGATTGCCGATTTCCTGACCCGAAACGTTGCCATAATCCTTGGCGCAGTCGTCGTCCTTATCCTTGTGATGATGGCGGTGCGCATTGTGCCGCAATCTGAAAAATATGTTGTCGAGCGTTTTGGCAGGCTGCGCGCCGTGCTGGGGCCGGGGGTCAATTTCATTTTCCCGTTTGTCGACAAGGTGCGTCACAAGATCAGCATTCTCGAACGCCAGCTTCCGACATCCAGCCAGGATGCAATCACCGCCGACAACGTGCTGGTGCAGGTCGAAACGTCGGTGTTCTATCGGATTCTGGAACCGGAAAAGACGGTTTATCGCATCCGCGACGTGGACGGCGCCATTGCCACGACCGTGGCCGGGATCGTCCGGTCCGAGATCGGCCAGATGGAACTGGATCAGGTCCAGTCAAACCGCTCGCAACTGATCTCGCGCGTGAAGGAAGCGGTTGCGAATGCTGTTGACGATTGGGGGGTCGAGGTCACGCGGGCCGAAATCCTGGACGTCAATCTGGACGCGGCCACCCGCGCTGCCATGTTGCAGCAATTGAATGCCGAACGGGCCCGCCGCGCGCACGTGACGGAGGCCGAAGGTAAACGCCGTGCGGTTGAATTGGCCGCGGATGGCGAGCTTTATGCCGCTGAACAGCACGCCAAGGCCAAGCGCGTCCTTGCCGAGGCTGAAGCCTTCGCGACATCCGCGATTGCCGATGCAATTGCCAAGGGCGGGCTGGAAGCCGCGCAATATCAGGTGGCGATGAAGCAGGTCGATGCGCTGACCACGATCGGACAGGGCAATGGAAAGCAGACGGTTATCCTGCCCGCCAGTGTCACCGACGCCTTGGGTGATGCGTTCAAGATGCTGAGTGGCGCACGCGCATGATGTGGACCAATGGCTGGACCTGGATCATCATCGGGCTGGTGCTGGCAGTCGTGGAACTGCTGGCACCGGGCTATGTGTTTCTGGGCATTGCGATTGCCTGCGTGTTGGCAGGGCTTGTGCTGCTGAGCGGGGCAGTCCTTCCCAGCCTGCCGATCCTTCTGTTGGCAGTCGCGATCCTGTCCGGCGTGGTCTGGCTGATCCTGCGCCGCCTTATGGGCGTCCGCAAAGGCCAGACCCGCATCTGGGACCGGGATATAAACGATGACTGAGCAGGTAAGTCTGAATGTCTTTCCTGCTGACCATCATCCTTGAAGCCGTCATTCTGGTTCGTTCGTGGCGACAATCAAAGCAGTTTCTTTGGCATTTTTGATCGCGGCTGCTCGGCGTGGAACATCGCGCATCGCAGTTTCGTTACTGTGCCATTGCAACACCGTTATCCGATGACCAGATGACACCCGAGACCCGGACCGCGCCGTGCCGTTACGGGCGTCGCACCTCCGGGGGCTAATTGAGGAGAAGTCCATGGATATGGAAAAATTTACCGAACGTTCGCGTGGGTTCATGCAGGCCGCGCAAACGATTGCGATCCGCGAAGGCAACCAACGCGTGGTGCCCGAACACTTGCTGAAAGCGCTGATGGACGACGATCAGGGATTCGCGACGAACCTGATCAACAAATCTGGCGGGGATGCGCGCGCAGTGCGCCAGTCTGCCGATGCGGCCGTAGCGAAACTGCCGAAAGTCTCGGGCGGCGACGGTCAGGTTTATGTCGATCCGTCACTGGTGCGCGTGTTGGACGAGGCGCAGAAGCTGGCCCAGAAGGCCGGCGACAGCTTCGTGCCCGCCGAACGCATCCTTACCGCGCTGGCGATCGTGAACACCAATGCCCGCGACTCGTTGCAGGCCGGTGGCGTCAGTGCGCAGTCGCTGAACAGTGCGATCAATGATATTCGCAAGGGTCGCACTGCCGACAGCGCCAGCGCTGAAGACAGCTATGAGGCGTTGCAGAAATATGCCCGCAACCTGACAGATGCGGCGGCCGACGGAAAGATCGACCCGATAATCGGCCGGGACGAGGAAATCCGCCGCGCCATGCAGGTGCTCAGCCGCCGGACCAAGAACAACCCGGTGCTGATCGGCGAGCCGGGTGTCGGCAAGACCGCCATCGCCGAGGGGTTGGCGCTGCGCATCGTAAATGGCGATGTGCCCGAATCGCTGCGTGACAAACAGCTGTGGGCGTTGGACATGGGCGCACTCATCGCCGGGGCGAAATATCGTGGTGAGTTCGAAGAGCGTCTGAAGTCGATCCTGAAAGAGATCGAAAGTGCCGCTGGCGAGGTTGTCCTGTTCATTGACGAACTTCATGTGCTCGTCGGTGCCGGCAAGACCGATGGCGCTATGGATGCCGCCAATCTGATCAAGCCGGCGCTTGCGCGGGGTGAACTGCATTGCGTCGGCGCCACCACGCTGGACGAATACCGCAAGTACATCGAGAAAGACGCCGCACTGGCCCGCCGCTTCCAGCCGGTGATGGTTGAGCAGCCAACGGTCGAGGACACGATCTCGATCCTGCGCGGCATCAAGGAAAAGTACGAGTTGCACCATGGTGTGCGGATTTCCGATGCCGCACTTGTTGCCGCTGCCGAGTTGTCGAACCGCTATATCACCGACCGGTTCCTGCCGGACAAAGCCATTGACCTGGTCGACGAAGCGGCCAGCCGCCTTCGTATGGAAGTCGATTCCAAGCCCGAGGAACTGGATCAGCTGGATCGTCAGATCCTGCAGATGCAGATCGAGGCCGAGGCACTGAAGAAGGAAGACGACGCAGCGTCCAAGGACCGGCTGGAGCGTTTGGAGAAAGAGCTTGCCGACCTGAACGACAAGGCGGGCGCGATGACCGCGCGCTGGCAGGCCGAACGCGACAAGCTGGAAGGCTCTCGTGGCATCAAGGAGCAGCTGGATCGTGCGCGCGCAGAGCTGGAGCAAGCCAAGCGCGAAAGCAATCTGGCCCGCGCGGGCGAGCTTTCCTATGGCATCATTCCGGGTCTGGAAAAGCAGTTGTCCGATGCCGATGAGGCCGACGCCAATGGCGATGGCATGATGGTGGAAGAAACCGTCCGCCCCGAACAGATTGCCGAGGTCGTCGAACGCTGGACCGGCATCCCGACCAGCAAGATGCTGGAAGGCGAGCGCGAAAAGCTGATGCAGATGGAACAGATCCTGGGTCAGCGCGTCATTGGCCAGAACGAAGCGGTGACGGCGATTTCCAGATCAGTTCGTCGTGCGCGCGCCGGATTGAACGACGAAAACCGGCCGATCGGCAGCTTCCTTTTCCTGGGCCCGACAGGCGTCGGCAAGACAGAGCTGACGAAGGCCATGGCCGAATACATGTTCGACGATCAGGATGCGATGGTCCGCATCGACATGTCGGAATTCATGGAAAAGCACTCGGTTGCGCGCTTGATCGGTGCCCCGCCCGGCTATGTCGGCTACGATGAGGGTGGCGTTCTGACTGAAGCCGTGCGGAGGCGCCCGTATTCGGTGATCCTGTTCGATGAGGTCGAAAAGGCGCATCCCGACGTGTTTAACGTGTTGTTGCAGGTCCTCGACGACGGTCAGCTGACCGATGGGCAGGGCCGCAAGGTCAGCTTCAAGAACACGCTGATCGTGCTGACGTCGAATCTCGGCAGTCAGGCGCTGTCATCGCTGCCGGACGATGCCGATTCCAGTGCCGCGCGCAAGGATGTGATGGAGGCGGTTCGGGCCCATTTCCGACCCGAGTTCCTGAACCGGCTGGACGAGATCATCATCTTCCGCCGCCTGACGCGCGACAATATGGATGGCATCGTCAAAATTCAGCTGGCGCTGCTGGAAGCGCGTCTGGCCAATCGCAAGATCACGCTGGATGTCGACGAGAAGGCGCTGCACTGGCTGGGCGAGGAAGGCTATGACCCGATTTATGGCGCGCGCCCGCTTAAACGCGTGATTCAGCGTGCGCTTCAGGATCCGCTGGCCGAGATGCTGCAGTCGGGCGAAGTGCTTGACGGACAGACAGTCAACGTCACCGCGGATGCCGAGGGGCTGCGCATCGGTGATCGCGTCGGCAAGGCCGGTAATAAGCTGGGTGCGGTGGGCGAAGGCCCGAAGGATGCGACCGTTCACTGATCCGGCGCGCCGGAATTACGAATGAAGGCCCTCGCAGCGTTGCTGCGGGGGCCTTTTCGCCACGGGTGGTGCAGGCGCCCCGTCGCCCTGCCTAAACGCTTTTGTGACATATCTTTTCTTGGCGCAGCCGCGCGGCTGCCGCATGATGTGACTGATGCGGGGAGGATATTATGAAACTATCATGGTCGGATGTTACGCCAGAACATCTCTGGCTGAATCGTCGCAGTTTCGTGACCGGTGCTGCGGCCCTTGCGGTCACGCCGGCATTTGCGCTTACCGGTGCGCCCTCTGCCTTGTCCACTGACGAAAAGCCGAACAGCTTCGAGGAAATTACCAACTACAACAATTTCTATGAATTCGGCTTCGGCAAGGAAGACCCGGCCCGTAATGCCGGTGCGCTGACAACCGATCCCTGGTCGGTCGAGATAGGGGGAATGGTCGATCGCCCGGGCAGCTACGGGGTCGAGGATCTCGCGCCCGAAAGCGCGTTGGAGGAACGCATCTACCGGCTTCGCTGTGTCGAGGCGTGGTCGATGGTGATTCCGTGGTTGGGCGTGCCATTGGCCGGTGTGCTTGATAAGGCCGGTGTCCAGCCCGGCGCGAAATACGTTGCATTCGAGACGTTGCTTCGGCCCGAGGAGATGATCGCGCAACGCGGCGGCGGCATTGATTGGCCTTATCGTGAGGGGCTGCGTCTGGACGAAGCGATGCACCCGCTGACGATTCTGGCAACCGGCCTGTACGACAAGCCGATGCCGAATCAGAACGGGGCGCCAATCAGGCTGGTCGTGCCGTGGAAATACGGATTCAAATCCATCAAGTCGATCGTGAGGATCACCCTCACCGATGGCGAGCCGCCATCGACCTGGAAGATGCTGCAATCGAATGAGTATGGCTTCTATGCCAACGTCAATCCGCAGGTCGATCATCCCCGGTGGAGCCAGGCGACCGAGCGCAGGATCGGCGCCGGTCTGTTGGGCGGGCGTCAGGAAACCCTTATGTTCAACGGCTATGCCGACCAGGTCGCAAGCCTTTATTCCGGCATGGATCTGACGAAGAATTACTGATGCAGCGCGTCAACCTATTGCTGCGGCGGGTTCCCGAATGGGCTGTATGGCTGGCGGGCGCACTGCCGCTGGCGCTTCTGGTCTTTGATACCTTCGCCGGCAGACTGGGCGTCGACCCCATCCGCGATATCGAGCATCGGCTGGGTCGGACCGCGCTGTATTTCCTGATTGCGACGCTGGCAGTGACGCCCGTCCGCAAGCTGTTCAGGATCAATGCGACCCATCTGCGTCGCGCGCTGGGGTTGCTGAGCTTCAGTTATGCCGCGCTGCATGTCGCCGCCTGGGTGGTCTTCGACATGGGGCTGCTGTGGCAGCAGATGCTGCGCGACGTAGTCAAGCGCCCCTACCTGATTTTCGGCATGCTTGCGCTGGTGATTCTGATTCTTCTGGCCGCCACCTCGAACCGATTCTCGATTCGCCAGCTGGGTCCGAACTGGCGGAAACTGCACAAACTGATCTATCCGGCGGCAATTCTGGCCAGCCTGCACTGGCTGTGGGCACTGAAACTGTGGACGTCCTGGCCACTGCTTTGCGCAGGGACGATTCTGACCCTGCTGGCCCTGCGGCTACCGGGGGTTTTTGCCGCCGCTGAAATATTATCATTTAAAAACAATAGAATATAAGTTTTTTGAACTTTTTCTGACATTCCCTCTTGCGGGTATTTTTCGTGCGGCCTAGATAGCGCCTCACCGACACGGACTTGCG
>VAFL01000007.1 GCA_005768755.1 Paracoccus denitrificans
ATGATCTGTTCTTCGCTGTATATCGTTCGCTCCATTGTCCGTCCCTTCGTTGGGTCGGACTCTCATTCCAAATGGAGGAGGAATCCCGTGGCAGGTCACGTGGCAGTTTACAGCGCTTTATGGATTGCCGCGATATTCTTCCTTGATTGTCACTATGCTTCCTCTACCGCAACTGTGGAGCGCGTCGTGGGGTTGCGCGCCATCCTGATCAAGAGCCAAATTTCAGGAATGGGAACACAACCAAGGGCGACAATTATCTTTCTCGAATGCAGCGGCATACGCAGTTCAACCCAAACGGTATAGGCAGCGGGCCGACCCTTGTCAGCGGAAAACAAGCCCATCATCTTTTATCGGAAAAGGGCGTTTTGGATACAGGGAAAAGCCGAAAGCTGGAAAGATTGGGATGCAATATTGACGTTGTTAAAACCTCTCTCTGATCCCCAAAATGGCCATCTGGCTTGCAATTTTCGGTGTCAAATGCATCTTGGCAACCATGCTTGGGGCTCGTATTGCTATTATCATGTCGTCGAGATGGAGATAGGTGAGATAATTGGGTACTTGCATCACCATTGCCTGAAACGTTCGCCAGAAATAACATTCAACCCGACATCAACGCAAAAATCGCGATCCTAGCAGCTAAGATCAGAACCCTAGTTGCGCCTCTATCACAAGTTGCGGCTGACTTCCGGTCAGGCAGTCTCATCGGTTGTTCTAACACTCACCTTAACAATCATACAGGGACGCCATGCGCTCAGCTCAGGGACCACTCGCAACAGTTTGCGACTATGATCCTCAGCATGCCACACTAAATCGTAGCGGGAAAATAGTCGATGACCTATGCCACCTCTCTGTATGCTTATCTTTCGGGTGACATGTCAAGGGAGCGTGACAAGCCCCGCTTTACGGAATTTCAGCCCGCAGATGAGCGAAGCGCAGACTTGGCGACGACGAAAGTTCCTATCGAATTCGGTCGGCCGCTGGTTTTCATTATGGACGAAATTGAGCTACGCCAACGCGATAACTAGCCTGGGTAAATCGGGCACATTAACGTGAGTGGCCCGAAAGTACTTGTGAGCGAAGCCGTTCGCGACAAGCTTCAATCATTAAATCCAGATTGCGTAATTTTTTCCGTCTGTGCTTTAAGAAATTTGCTGAAAATACATCGAACCGCTCTACTATCTTCACATATGGAAGTATCTTGATATCTGGGATCGGCAGGAATCCGAATATCTGATTCCTGCCGATCCCGAACGTAGCCGCTCTGCAAATCTGACGAAGATATCGCTAAATGATGAATTGACGGTGTCATTGAGAGACCACCAGCGGCGCATCGTCAAATTGGCCCGTGTCAGCCCTCCTGCGGTCTTGTTTGCGAAAAACGTCGTCGCTGAGCTCGAAGTCGAACACCTGACGACTGGTGCGAATTTCCATCTGTTGGAAAGCTGGTTCGACGGTATCAAATTTCAGTGACATCCTGATCTGCTCGGCTAATTTAACTCCAAAGCTGGGTTGTTCTTGTCGCTCGCGGTTTAGCCGGTTTTGATAGCAGCGATGAGGTTGATCAAACCCTGCTCCGTCCGGGCGCCACGCCGCGCCGTGAAGATCAGTTTCGGAGAAGATTTCATTGCCAAAAGAGGAAGAACTGCTGCGCAACCATCACCCTAGATCATTAATTCGTCACAGTCGCTGAGGAAGACTATCGCTTGCGCTTGAACTGTCGGCGGTGTGCAGCTGACAGTTCAAAATGACGGTGGAGTTTTGTTCGGTCCGGGCAGGGACGTCCCGTAGCTGACGCCATGCGCCCTAGAGTGCTGCGCTGACGCATTCCAGCATGCGGTCATTGCCGTTCAAAGATCAGGGCGCGCGGTTCAGGAGCTATCCGCAGTCCAGACTTTGGATCCCCAAGAGGTGAACCCACCCCTATGAAACTGCCGTCCAGGCACGAGGTAAATTCCCTGCAACTAATAACCGTTTAACTGATTAAGGTATCGTCTCAGGCGACCGAGCGGACAGAGGGAGTCTGTCCGGCGTGGGTCGCTGCGATCGACAGCGCGGCATCTGCGGCTTCCTGACCCTTCTTCACGAAATGTGCGCGGTAAAAGCCGATATGCTCGTCCGTCGGCTGAAAGTGATGTGGCGTCAACGAAACCGACAGGACGGGGACGCCGGTTTTCATGCCTGCCTCCATCAGGCCCGATACAACAGCCTGCGCGACGAAATCATGGCGATAAATACCGCCATCAACGACCAGTGCTGCGGCTGCAACCGCAGTGTAATGACCAGTCGCGGCCAGTTTTTGCGCAAGAAGCGGCATCTCGAACGCGCCGGGCACATCGAACACGTCGACCACAGCTTCAGGCGCGATCTCAGCCAGGCGTTGCTGGAATCCGACGAGCGCCTGATCCACGATATCGGCGTGCCAGCCTGCCTTGATGAACGCGAATTTGGGGGATTTTGTCATAGCTTTGGGTCCTTTCAACATGACAAGATCCCAGAGCGTCAGCGACGGCCGGGTTCCCCCGTCCGCCCCATTCTCTACCATCCGGACTGTGACCGTCGGCCCCGGAATTTCACCGGATCTGCTGACCCGCCCGAAGGACGGCGCTCGCGGGCTGTAACCGCCGGTGGGGAATTTCACCCCGCCCTGAGAATGACCCCGAATTAGGAAGCCAGCGCGAAAAAGTCAACCACACGAGGATCGCAGCGGCTGCCAGGGGTGATCGACGGCTACGATCAGGTCGCCGTACCGGAAATATGCCGCGGCTAAACCGGTAATTAAGCATTCGACGCTAGCGTGGGCTGATGCGAATCCTCCCTTTGCTGATCTTCTTGATATGTTTCCCTTGCGTCGTGCGGGCCTCGGCCGAAGAACCCGCGGCCTTGTGTGAATGGGCGGCCCAGCAGGCTGCTGTTGAAAGCGGCGTGCCAGCCGATATTCTGGGCGCCTTGACCCTGACCGAAACCGGACGGCTGCGGAACGGAACCACGCGCCCCTGGGCATGGAGCGTGAATGCGGAAGGTGCCGGCAGCTGGTTCGACGACCCCGGCACGGCGCTTGCCTTTGCCGAAGCGCGGTTGGCCGCCGGCAGGACAAACGTTGATATTGGCTGCTTTCAATTGAACTATCGTTGGCACGGCGAGCATTTCGACTCGGTTGCCGACATGTTCGATCCGCTGACCAATGCACGCTATGCAGCACGGTTCGTCAGTCAGCTTCACGCCGAGACAGGGGATTGGCGCAAGGCGGCGGGTGCCTTTCATTCGCGCACACCCGCGAATGCAAAGCGTTATCTGGCGCGATTTGACGAACTGCTTGCGGGCTTGAAATCGGGAGGGGCGGGCAATCTTCGAAATACGGCAGAGACCTATAACCGGTTCACGAATGCGGATCCCGAACTTGTGGCAACCTTACCGGCGCCGTCACGGCAGGCAAGGATCGTCGACAAGCGAATGATACTCGGCGCGCCGCTCGGAACGCCGGTGACGGGGATGCCCGGATCTCTGGCGGCATTGGGCGGCAAGCGGGTGGCCCTGCTTTCAGCGGGCACCACCCTGATCGAAGGTCAGCGCGCGCCGCTGATAGGACCCGGCGCGCAGCAGGTTGCGACCGGAAAGGACCGCAGGCGAAGACAGTCCCGGACGTCAGAAGGTCCGCCCGAACTGTCCGAAGAAGCGCTGGCAGAACTGGTCAGCATGCCTGGCGCGTTAGATGAATATCAGGCCGTCATTCCCGACGCCGGTGTCCCGCCGGCAGATCTGCAAATTGCCGGCGAGGAGCCGTTGTAAGATGTGGCGTGCGACGTCACTTGAAAAAGCGTCAGGTGCCACAACGACGCAAGGCTGCCTGCGTTGTGCCATCTGGTTACACCAACCCGCGCTTAGGCTTTCCAGTCGGGCGTCACTGACGCAGCGATTGAGGCGTCGAGGGCTTCGAACGCATTCAGCCCTATGGTGTCGTACAACTCCTGCCGGGTCTGCATTTCAGGCAACATTGCGGTCGTGGCGCCGTCACGCGCCAAGGTCTCATACAACTTCTGCTGCGCCTTGTTGGCGACACGAAGCGACGACACCGGCCAGATCACCATATCGTATCCAAGTTCTTCGAACTCCTGCGCGGTCAGGGCAGGGGTTCGGCCGAACTCTGTCATGTTGGCCAGCAGCTTGACGCCCGGCAAGGCGGCCCGGACCTCCTTGAACATCTCGACCGAAGTCAGCGCTTCCGGGAAGATAGCATCCGCGCCCGCCTCGACATACAGCCGAGCGCGGGCCACAGCGCCCTCGATCCCCTCACTGGCGGCGGCATCGGTGCGGGCGATGATGCGCAGGTGACGCCGCGCACGCGCCGCAGCCGCAACCTTGGCCGCCATATCGGATGCCGTCGCCATCTTCTTGTCGTTCAGATGGCCGCATTTCTTTGGCAGAAGCTGGTCTTCCAGATGAACGGCGCCCGCCCCCGCATCTTCAAAAGTGCGGACCATATGCATGACGTTCAGCGCCTCGCCATAACCGGTGTCACCATCAACCAGCAGCGGCAGGCCGCTGGCCCGCGTGATCTGGCGGATGAAGAAGGCGACTTCGTCCACCGTGATGATGCCAAGATCAGGAAGCCCCATCGACGCGGTCATGGCAGCGCCTGACAGGTAAAGCGCGTCGAATCCGGTCGCCTTGGCCTGCAGCGCGGCCTGGCCGTTATGTGCGCCGGGAAGTTGCAGGATGCCGGGCGCATCCAGCAGTTCCTGAAACCGTAGTCCTGCGGGTTGATCGGCGACGTCCGACCCAACGAGATATGGCATGGTCTGTCCTTCCTAGCCGCGCTTCGACAGCGGCACGAATTTGCGGTGCTCTGGCCCGGTATAGTGGGCCGATGGGCGTATGATCTTGCCGTCCTCGCGCTGCTCGATCACATGCGCCCCCCAACCAGAGGTGCGGGCGATGACAAAAAGCGGTGTGAACATTGCCGTCGGCACGCCCATCCTGTGATAGGAAACGGCGCTGAACCAGTCGAGGTTCGCAAACATCTTGCGCTCCTCGTCCATCACAGTCTCGATCCGTTCTGCAATGTCGAACAGACGCATGTCGCCGTCTTCTTTCGACAGGTCCTTCGCGACGCGCTTGATGACGACGTTGCGGGGGTCCGCGATGGTGTAGACCGGATGGCCAAAGCCGATGATGATCTGCTTTTCTGCCACACGGGCGCGGATATCTTCCGCCGCCTCATCCGCCGAGGTGTAACGCGACTGGATCTCGTATGCGACTTCATTCGCGCCGCCATGTTTGGGCCCGCGCAATGCACCGATGCCCGCCGTGATGGCCGAATACATGTCTGAACCTGTGCCTGCGACCATACGCGCCGTGAAGGTCGAGGCGTTGAATTCGTGTTCCGCATAAAGGATCAAAGAGGTCTGCATCGCGCGGACATGATCGGCGGACGGCTTTCTGCCATGCAGAAGGCGCAGGAAGTGCTCGGCAATCGAGCTTTCGCTGCCTTCCACGTCAATTCGGCGACCGTTATGGCTGAAATGATACCAATAAAGCAGCATCGACCCCAGCGATGCCATCAGCCGGTCGATAACGTCGCGTGCAGCCGTCGGGTTGTGGTCTGCCGCTTCAGGCAGCACACAGCCCATGACAGATGCACCGGTGCGCATGACATCCATCGGATGGGTGGCGGCCGGCAGCTGTTCCAACGCCACCATCACTGGCCCCGGAAGACCCCGCAGCCGCGCGAGTTTGGTTTCATAGGCTGCAAGCTGCGCCTTGGTCGGCAATTCGCCATGGACCAGCAGGTGGGCGATTTCTTCGAACGTCGCCGCCTCGGCAATGTCCAGAATGTCATAGCCGCGATAATGCAGGTCATTGCCGGTCTGCCCGACGGTGCAGAGGGCGGAATTCCCCGCCTCTACCCCCGACAGCGCCACGGATTTCTTCGGTTTCGGTGCCATTTGCGGGCCTCCTTATCCCTTGAACTTATCCTTTGAAGTCGAAAATGCCGGTCGGGCGCGCGCCGCCCAGCTTGCCAGCCTCGACCACGAAATTCAGCGCCGCCAGATCGCCGGCCTTCAGGTCCAGCAGCGATTCCGCCGCCTGCAGGAAGCGGGTCTGTTCGGCAGCCGAGATGATGCCTTCGGACAGCGTCAGGAACTTGTTCTTGTAGTTTTCACGCACGAAGGGCCGCGCGCCATCGGGATGGGCATCGGCAAGCGCCAGCTCATCCTCGACCACAGTGCCGTCCTTCAGCGTCACCACGACACGGCCGCCAAACGCCTTTTCCTTCGGATCCTGCGAGTGGTAGCGGCGCGTCCATTCCTTGTCCTCGGTGGTTGAGATCTTGTGCCACAGATCGACCGTTTCGGGGCGATTGGCGCGTTCCGGGGCATAGGATTTTTCGTGATGCCAGCCGCCATCTTCCAGTGCGACGGCGAAGATGTACATGATCGAGTGATCCAGCGTTTCGCGGCTGGCCTTCGGGTCCATCTTCTGGGGATCGTTCGCACCGGTGCCGATCACATAGTGGGTGTGATGGCTGGTATGGATGACGATATTGTCGATTTTCGACAGATCGCCGATCTTCGGCCCCATGCGGCGGGCGAGGTCGATCAGCGCCTGGCTCTGGTATTCCGCCGAATGCTCCTTGGTATAGGTGTCGAGGATCGCGCGCTTGGCTTCGCCCTTGCCAGGCAGCGGCACGTTATAGATCGTGCCCGGACCGGACAGCAGATAGGCGATAAAGCCGTCCTCGCCTTCCCATGCGGGCGACGGCGCGCCTTCGCCGCGCATCACGCGGTCCACGGCCTCGATCGCCATCTTGCCGGCGAAGGCGGGGGCATAGGCTTTCCACGACGAAATCTCGCCCTTGCGGGACTGGCGCGTGGTGGTGGTGATGTGCAGCGCCTGCTGGACGGCCTGATAAATGGTTTCGGTGTCCAGACCCAGCAGCGTACCGATGCCTGCCGCCGCCGACGGGCCAAGATGGGCGATATGGTCGATCTTGTGTTCGTGCAGGCAGATGCCGGTGACCAGATCGACCTGGATTTCATAACCCGTGGCCAGACCACGCACCAGATCGGCGCCGGACTTGCCGGTATGCTGCGCCACGGCCAGGATCGGCGGGATGTTGTCGCCGGGATGCGAATAATCCGCCGCCAGATAGGTGTCGTGGAAGTCCAGTTCGCGCACTGCCACACCGTTGGCATAGGCCGCCCATTCCGGCGACACGGTGTTGCCGCTCTCGACGCCGAAAACGGTCGCGCCGGGCTTGTAGGCGTGGGCCATCGCCTGCGCACGGGCCGAAGCGACTGGACGGCGCGCGACGGACGCGGCGGCCACGGATGCGTTGTCGATGATGCGGTTGATGATCATGTCGGTGACATCGGCATCCACCGCGACGGGATCGGCTGCGACCTCGGCAATCTTCCACGCAAGCTGGTCTTCGCGGGCCAGATTCTCGGCCGATTTGTAGGTGCGGACTTCATGGGTCTTCATGTGCTGATCTCCTGAGCGGTGATTTTCTTTGGCCGCCCATCGGCATTGACGGCGACCATCTGGAACTGTCCCTGCGCGACCGGCGCGCGTTCGCCGGTCTGCGGATCTTCGCGGCTTGCCTTTACCTCGACCATCATCGAACTGCGCCCGGCGCTGATGACGCGGGCCGCGATGATGAACAGGTTGCCGACCGGAACCGGCGCGGTGAAACGCAGGTCCGTCACCCCCGCCAGCACCACATTCGCACGGGCATGGCGGCTTGCAGCGGTAAAGGCGGCCTGTGCCAGCATCGAAAGCCCCTGCCCGGCAAACAGTGTACCGTAATGGTTCGCCTGTGCAGGCAGGACCAGCTCGGTCTGTTCAAATGTGGCGGTTTCTCGCGCTTGCATGGCGATCCTTCGCAAGATTTGCACAGACAGTTTCCACGCAGCAGCCCCTTTGGTAAACAGCAGACTTGTATCAAGTTGCGAAAGCGCGATGGCGGTTTTGCGAATCTTGCAAAGGCTTGCGAATGAAGAATGCCTATCTTGGCGGCCAGTTGCGAAGGCTGCGCGAAACCCATGCAATGACGCAGGCGGCGCTGGCGCGAACGCTGGAAATCTCGCCCAGCTATCTGAACCAGATCGAGCGGAACCAGCGCCCGCTGACACTGGCCGTGCTGGCTAAGCTGGATGAGGTTTTCGGCGCCGAAGCGCAGCCCTTCCATGATGCCGGTGACGGCCGGCTTGCGTCGCGCCTGCGGGCGGCGCTTGCCGATCAGGGCGTCAGCATCAGCACGGCGGAGCTGCACGATCTGGCCGACAACTCGCCCGCGCTGGCGAAGGTAATTCTGGATATGCGCCGCCGACTTCGCAACGCGACCGAACGGGCCAATGTGTTGGCCGAACAGGCAAGCGACCAGCCCGGCACCCCCACCGCGCCGACCGCGTTCGAGGCGGTTCGCGACTATTTCTATACGCGGCGCAACCATATTGCAGAACTGGACCGCGCGGCTGAGCCTCTTGGCAATCTGCTGCCTGTGATCGGCCGGGCGGACGGCCTGACCACCTATCTGGCCGATCGGCACAAGATCCGGGTTGAGCCCGCGACAGAGCCGGGTGTTCTGCGTCGCTATGACCCCGAAACACGCGTTCTTCGGATCTCGACCCAGCTTTCGGATGCGCAGCAGGCGTTTCAGATGGGTACTCAACTGGGTCTGCTGGAAGAGGCCGCGACCATAGACCGGCTTTGTCAGAAATCAGGCCTGTCGCCCGAGGATCAGCCGCTGCTGCGGATCGGGCTGGCGAATTACTATGCCGGCGCGCTGATCCTGCCCTACGAAAATTTCCTGACGGCGGCCGAGTCAGAGCGCTATGACATCGCGCTGCTGTCTCAGCGCTTCGATGTCGGGTTCGAAACAACCTGCCATCGCCTTTCCACGCTGCAACGCCCGGGCGCGCAGGGGGTGCCGTTCTTCTTCATCCGGGTGGACCGGGCGGGCAATATCTCGAAACGGCAATCGGCGACGGATTTCCACTTTTCGCGGTTCGGAGGCTCCTGCCCGCTATGGACGATCTACGACGCGTTTTCCCATCCGGGCGAGGTCCTGCGGCAGGTCGCGCAGATGCCCGACGGGCGGCGTTATTTGTGGATCGCCCGCACGGTCAGCCATGGGCGCGGCGGCTTCGGGACGCCCGTCAAGCATTTCGCCGTCGCGCTCGGGTGTGACATCGCGCATGCGGACCGGCTGGTCTATGCGCAGGGGCTCGATCTGCTGGCGCCCGATATCGCGACACCCATCGGCCCCGGCTGCAAGCTGTGCGAGCGAGAGGCCTGCCCGCAGCGCGCTTTCCCGATGATCGGCCGCCCTGCCCTTGCCCTGCCCGAAAGATCCAGCTTCGCACCTTATTCGTCAGGCGCGTCCTTGCCGTAAAACATGGTGCCCATCTGGATCTGGCCGCGCCCGACTTCACGGCGGTGGCGGTTGGTGTCGCGCAACGAATACACGCAGCCGCAATATTCCTGCATGTAGAATTCCTCGCGCTTGGAGATCTCGATCATGCGGGATGAGCCGCCGCCCTTGCGCCAGTTGTAATCCCAGTATTCAAGACCGTCGTAAGGCTTGACCGCCCGCTCGCCGCAGCCATTGATCTGCTTCATGTCCTTCCAGCGCGAAATGCCCAGGCTGGATGTCATGACCGGAAAGCCGTGTTCATGGGCGTAAAGCGCCGTCCGTTCAAAGCGCATATCGAAACACATGGTGCAGCGGATCCCGCGCTCTGGCTCCCACTCCATCCCCTTGGCGCGGGCATACCAGTTTTCTGTGTCGTAATCGGCATCGACAAAGGGGACGTTATGGGTTTCGGCGAAGCGGATATTTTCATCCTTGCGCAGAAGGTATTCCTTCTCGGGGTGGATGTTCGGATTGTAGAAAAAGATGGTGTAGTCGATTCCCGAGGCCGTCATCGCCTCCATCACCTCGCCCGAACAGGGGGCGCAGCACGAATGCAGCAGCACCTTCTTTTCGCCATTTGGCGGGGTCAGCACGGGGCGGTCGAGGTCGTTCGTCATGGCGGCAGCCTTGCGGGTCTGTGGGGCAAGTGCGTTATTTAGTACGAATATCGGCTTGAGAAAAGAGGACGGGGCGTCGCGCCTGCCTGCTGAACCAATCTACATTGATCGCGTTACCCGAAAGTGCGGCACCTGTTTGTCAGTAGCGAACCCCCATGATCTTTAAAAATACATGAATTTCTTGAACGTGAAGGAGCAGCCTGATGAATGCCACCGACAATCATGGGAAGCTTGCAGTTGTGACTGGCGGTTCGGCAGGTATCGGACTGGAACTGTCGCGACTTCTGGCGGCCGACGGATATGATCTGATCGTCACCGGTACCAGCGGCCGCGTCCATGATGCGGCCAGTGACCTGCGGGGACGCGGGATCAGCGTGAGCGCCGTGCAATCCGATCTGTCGTCGCCGAACGGCGTCCAAGCGGTCATCTCTGCAGTGCAAGATGCGGGCCGTGCGCCAGATATGCTGGTTCTCAATGCGGGCATTGCGATTGGCGGCGCTTTTCTGGATGTGCCGCTGGATCAACATCTGCAGTTGCTGTCGTTGAACATCACCTCGACCGTCCGGCTGTGCCACGCGCTTCTGCCCGGGATGGTCGCGCAGGGCGGGGGACGGGTTCTGTTCGTCAGTTCGCTTTCTGCAACGACGCCGACGCCATTCGAATCGGTTTATGGTCCGTCCAAAGCCTTTATGACCTCATTCGGGCACGGCCTGCGCGAGGAGTTGCGCGGCACGAATGTCCAGATCACGATTCTGCACCCCGGCGCTACAGCAACTGAATTCCATAGCCGCGCAGGAATGGGCGAGACCGCCTTTGGCGATAATGCCTGGAAGAACGACCCGATAGAGGTCGCAAAACAGGGATACGCTGCGATGAAGACCGGCGTGACCAGCCTGATCGGGGGCGATGAGGACACTCAGGCGGCAGGGCGGGAGCACAAGCGGCTATCGGAAGAGGAAAAGGCCCGGCGCCATGCAGAGATGGCGCGTCCGGGGACCCGGAAAACCGTCTGATCGCGCCGGCACTGGTCGCGACCCACGCAAAAAGGCGGGCCTTGTCGGCCCGCCTTCAATGTTGCAGCATCTTCGGGCGGGCTTCAGCCCTTGGCGTCGTCTTCCGCCTTGGCGCCGGTGCCCCGGATCGTGGGCACGACCTGATCGCCCCAGGCGCCCGCGCCGTTGTGATAGCGCGATACGCGGATCACCTCGACGGAAACACCCTCGTTCACCGCACGCTGGACGGCGTCGTTCAAACGATGCACGGCCTCGGCCACGCGATGGATGGCGCGGGTTTCGCGGTCGCCTTCGGGAAGGTCGATGCGCTGGAATTCGGGATCTGCGTTCATGTCGTATTCCTCCGGGATGGGGTCCCCGCCATCTTAGCGGCGGGGACCGTCAGGTGACAGGGCCTTTTCGGCCCTGTCGATTTTATTGATCCGATGCGGGGCCTATTCGGCTGCGAACTGGTTCATGGTGTTGGCATGCCCGCCTGCCTTCAGCGCGCGGTCGCCGCCGACCATTTCCTTGAACGTGTCGCCCAGATCCGAGCCGACCTCGTGCTGGTGCTTGACCGCGCTGATGCCGCGACGGATTTCCTCGCGCTGAACGGTCTTGACATAGGCCAGCATCTTGTCGTCGCCGAAATAGCCGCGCGACAGCTCGTCCACCGATTTCGCGGTCAGGTGGAAGGTCGGCAGGGTGATCAGGTTGTGGAACACGCCAGCCTGGGTCGAGATGTCGTGCTGGAAGCGCTGCAGGCGGGCGTCAGCCTCCTGCCCCAGGTCCGAGGCGTCGAATTCGGCCTTCATCAGCTCGTTCCCTTCCGGGTAATCCGCTGCCTTGATCTTGCCTTCCTCGATCCACTCGTCACGGACCTGCTTGCGCAGGTTCAGGGTCCAGTTGAACGAAGGCGAGTTGTTATAGACCAGTTTCGCATTCGGCACCGCCTCGCGGACTTCGTTCACCATACCGGCGATTTCGGCGACATTCGGGGTGTCGGTCTCGATCCACAGCATGTCCGCGCCGCCCTGCGTCAGGTTGGCGATGCAGTCCTCGACGACGCGCGCCCGTCCCGATCCTTTCTTGAACGGGAAAAGACCGTTCGGCAGGCGCTTCGGCTTGACGAATTCACCGTCTAGCATGATCGCCAGTTCGCCATCGCGAACCGGGTTCGCGTCGGTGATTGCTTCGGTGTCCAGCCACTTGATGTAATCTGATGCCAGATCGCCCGGCTCCTGGCTGACCGGCACCTTCTGGGTCAGGCCGGCACCAAGGCTGTCGGTGCGGGCGACGATGACGCCTTCGTCAACGCTCAGCTCTTCGAAGGCAAGGCGGCAGGCGCGCAGCTTTTCGATGAAGTCCTCACGCGGGACGGTCACCTTGCCGTCCTGGTGGCCGCACTGCTTGGCGTCCGAAACCTGGTTTTCGATCTGCAGGCAGCAGGCGCCGGCCTGGATCAATTCCTTCGCCAGCAGATAAGTGGCATGTTCGTTGCCGAAGCCTGCGTCGATATCGGCGATGATCGGCACGACATGGCTTTCGAAATTGTCGATCTTCTCGATCACGGCGTTGCGGGCCTCGTCATTGCCGGCAGACTTCAATTCCTTGAACAGGTCGTTCATGGCCACTTCATCAGCCTGACGCAGCGAGACATAGATCTCGCGGATCAGGTCGGCAACGGCGGTCTTTTCGTGCATCGACTGGTCGGGCAGGTGCCCCCAGGTGTTGCGCAGACCGGCAACCATCCAGCCCGACAGATAGACATAGGCGCGCTTCGTCGTGCCGCGCAGGCGCTTGACCGATTTGATCATCTGTTGTGCGTGGAAGCCCGACCAGCAACCCAGCGACTGGGTCGACAGCGTCGGATCGGCGTCATATGCCGCCATATCCTCGCGCATGACGCGGGCCATGTCGCGGGCGATGTCCAGATGCGTGTCATAGCTGTTCTGCAGCTTCAGCTGGACGATATCATCCACGGTCACGCCGCCGGGGGTCTGACCCGAGGGATAGCGCTTTTCGACTTCGGCGCGCAGCTCAGCGTAGGTTTTGCGATTGGCCATGGTCTTTCCTTTCATGACTTATTCGATCTTCTTGCGGTCGAAAGGCCGGCCACGCAGCCTGAACTTTCGCGATATCGGACGTGGGCGATTCTCTTCCCTCACATTTGTCACAATAGTAATGTCATGCGTAATATCCATGAGGTCTTTACAACAATGGGGTAACTCTGTCACATTTGTCAGATTAGTTATGTTTGTAATGTCAGGTTTGTAATATGGCGTCCCGCGGCGAAAAATTGATCATCGGACAGCGGCTGAAGGTGCTGCGGACCACGCTTGGCTTGACGCAGGCCCAGATGGCAGAGCAGCTGGAAGTTTCACCCAGCTACATCACGCTGATCGAATCCGATCAGCGTCCGGCCTCGGCCAAGCTGCTGATGCGGCTGGCGCAGGTCTATGACATCAATGTCGCGGAACTGGCACCCGGAACCGACAGCCAGCTTGCAGCTGATTTCGAGGCCGTGCTGAAAGATCCCTCGCTGGAAACCGATGGCGTCGGCCGGGCAGAGATCGAAGCCGTGTTGCAAGCGTCCCCCCGCATCGCCAATGCACTTGTGAAGCTGCAGGGTCGGCTGTCGGATGTGATGATGCGCGGTCAGGTCGAACCGAATCCGCTGGCCGACCGCAGCAAGGTCGATGCACTGGCGCAGGTGGCAAAACCGGTCGAGCAGGTGCGGGACTGGTTCTATGAGAACCGCAACTATATCGACGATCTGGACCGCGTTGCCGAAGGCCTGTCCGAAGAACATCGCCTTTACCGCGACGAATCGGGGATGGCCCTGAACGGGCTGCTAAGCGCGCATAACATCCGGGTCCGCCGACTGCCCGCCTCGGTCATGGGGGGCACGCTGCGCCGCTATGACCCGCACCGCAAGGAATTGCTGCTGTCCGAATTGCTGGACGTGGCCAGCAGACGCTTCCAGATTGCGGTGCTGATCGCCCGGCTTGATTACATCGACCTGATCAATGATGTCATGGGCGATGCTTTCGACGGCGACGCTGCGCGCAGCCTGGCCCGCGTCAGCTTGGCCAATTACTTCGCAGCCGCGATGCTGATGCCGTATCGGCTGTTCCTGGCCGCCTGCGAATCCGAGCGATATGACATCGAGGTTGTCGGCCACCGCTTCGGCACGGGATTTGAGCAGACGGCCCATCGCATGACGACCCTGCAACGCCCCGACGCGCGCGGCATTCCGTTCTTCTTCGTCCGTGTCGACCGTGCCGGCAATGTCTCGAAGCGTTTCAGTGCCGGACGCTTCCCCTTCTCGCGGTTTGGCGGCACATGTCCGCTTTGGAACATACACAGCGCTTTCGAGACGCCGGGCCGCGTCACCACCCAGCTGATCCGCATGCCCGAAGGCGCGCGCTATTACTCCATCGCGCGCACGGTGACGCGGGCGGGGGGCAGCTTCTCGGCCCCTGCCCCGCGTCTGGCGGTTGGGCTTGGCTGCGATGTGGCCTTCGCGCCCCGGCTGATCTATGCCGACAGCATCGACCCGGAACGGACAGAGCCTACGGATATCGGGCTGAACTGCTATCTTTGCGAAAGGCAGCATTGTCCATCGCGCGCACAAGCGCCGATCAACCGCAATCTGGCGGTGAACGAATTGGAGCGCTCGGTCGCGCTGTTCAGCTTTGACCCGGAATAGGCGTCAGCCGCGCAGCTCCTGCGTCAGCGGGCGGCGCAGCGCAAGTGCTGCGGGGATCAGCGCCACCAGCAGCGCCAGCGTGAAGCAGGCGGCCGCAAGATGAACTTCTGCCCAGCCGAGCCTTGGCGCGATCAGCAGGCCGGTCTGCGCCGACAACACCGCCGAAATGGCCCGCACCGCAATCAGCGCCACGCCAAGGCCCAGAACTGACCCCGCGCCCATCAGGATCGCGGCATAAGACCAGATCAGCGCAAAGATCAGCCGCGCCGGCGCCCCTAATGCCTGAAGCAGCGCCAGTCGCCGCGCAAACAGGCGCGACAGGATGATCAGCCCGGTCAGCACGGCGCCCGCGACCAGCACCTGCGTCACGATCGACAGAACCGACATGATGGCGCGCATGTCGCCCATCAGCGCGTGCAGCCGTGCCAGCACGGCGCCGGGAAAGAAGGCCATCGTCCGCTCTGTCGAAAACGCCGCCTGCATCCCGTAAGCCGCGGAAAGGTCGGGCGTGCTGACAAGAATTGCGGGCGTGCCCGGAAAGAATTGCGGATCGTAGGGGCCGCCAAGCACTTCACTGTCGGGATCGCTTTGGCCATTGCCCAGACCATGGGTCAGCCAGACGCTTTCGATCGGCAGGATGATCGCGTCATCCCAGGGACTGCCGGTCGGGGCCATTCGCCCGGCGATGCGGAAATGTTCATGCGCATGGGCGTCCTCCTCGGCCGTTGGGCCGTGGCCATGAGCGGGCGTGAAGTCATCGCCGACCGCCAGCGGGACGCGCGCACCGACGACAGCACTTTCGTGATCGGTGAATATCTGCCCCTCGGCCAGTTCGCCCGCAAGGTGCGTCACGAAGTTGGCAGTGCTGCCAATGACCGGATGGCCCTGCCAACTATCGCCATAAGCGATGGGCGCGATCGCCGTGCCCGGCGCACGTGCGGCGGCATCCGTCAGGTCTTGCCAGATCGCACCATCCAGCAGGGGCGCATCTGTGGGGCGCAGATAAACTGTAGCCAGCAGCATCCCAACCTCATCCCCCGGCGCGGCCACAATCAGGTCGAATTTCTCGGCTATGCGGGCGCTTGCCTGTCGCAGGCCCCGTTCCTGCGCGATCAGCCCGGCGCCGATTCCGACCGACAGCGCGACCAGCAGAACGAAGGTCAGGTTGGTCCACAGATAGCGGCGCAGCAGGCTGCGAAGCAGCGCCCCGGGCGCAAAGCCCCGGCAAATCAACCAGCCAAGCAGCAGCGCCGGAACCAGAAGCGCCACGAGGATCACAACATCCTGTGCCAATGGCGGCATTGCGTTCCACAGATCGGCCATCATGCGGCCTCCAACGCGCCGTCGCGCACAGACAGGACCCGGTCCATCGCCGCCCAGACATGCTCATCATGGCTGACCACGACGACGGTGCGCCCATCCTCGCGCGCCTGCCGGGCCAGATCGCCGATCAGCCGGTCGGCCGTCGCGCGGTCAAGGCTGGCCGTCGGCTCATCCGCCAGAAGGATCGCCGGATCATGTGCCAATGCGCGGACAACGGCAATGCGCTGACGCTCGCCCCCGGACAGCAGATCGGCACGCCGGGCGGCCAGATCCGCCACACCAAAACGCACCATCAGCGCATCGGCACGCGCGGCAAGTGCCGCATGATCTGAGCGGA
The DNA here is from genome assembly GCA_005768755.1 of Paracoccus denitrificans. Lineage (GTDB taxonomy): Bacteria > Pseudomonadota > Alphaproteobacteria > Rhodobacterales > Rhodobacteraceae > Paracoccus > Paracoccus denitrificans_B. The sequence goes on from VAFL01000007.1 coordinate 16,397, forward strand.
ATGCAGCGGTAACAAGCGCGTTGTCGCGGGCAGAGAGTTCTTCGAACAGCAGGAAATCCTGAAAAATCATTCCGATGTGCTGCCCACGAAAGCGGGTGCGGCGGGTTTGCGAAAGCCCCGCCAGATCAGTCTCGCCCCAGCTCAGTCGTCCGGAGGCGGCAATCAGCCCGGCAAGTGCATGCAATAGCGTCGTCTTGCCCGCACCGGAAGGTCCGCGAACCGCCGTCAGGCTGCCCGCCTGCAAATCGAGCGATGGGACGGACAGAAGCACCCGCCCCTTCGCGCGCAGCTGCAGATCACGAATAGACAACGGCAGTGTCATTGGCGGGCGTAAACAGCATCGGCAAGCCGCACGCGGCTGACGAAGCCCAATTCCGGGTCGCGCAAGGTGCCCAGTTCCAGAACACCGGTGACCGCGATAGGAATGTTGTATTCCAGCACCTTGACCAGCCGCTTGGTATAGACAGCGACGATATCGGCAGGCCAGTCGGCTGCATTGTTGCAGAAGGGGCAAACCGCCATCGGACGGCGGGTCAGCACGAAGAAGTTGCTTTCTGCGCGCAAAGGCGGCGCCATGAAGCCCTGGACCGAGATCCGCTGATCCGCCAGCCCAAGCGCCAGATCCGAAAAACTGCGGTCCTTGTTGTAAAGGTCGCGCAGCAGGATGACATCTTCGGCCGCGCGCAGCGGCGACGCGAAGTGCAACATGGGTAGCATCAGCAATACATTGCGGCGGGTCAGGGTCGGCATCGCGGAACCTCGGGCGAAGAAAATCGGGGCGGGCCGCAAGCGGCACCGCCCCCCTTTTGTCTGGCGTCAGCCTTATTCGGCGGTGACGGCCTTGTGCATGACGTGGAAGATCATGTTCTGCTCGATCACGCCGCGGAACAGATGCGCCCACGGACCGGTGGCCATCACCGCGACATCCTCGCCCGAGTGGGATTCCGACGTCATCGGGACAAGCGCCTGCTGCAGATAATCGATGTCCGTCGCCTGTTCCTGGGTCAGGTCGGGACGCGATCCGCCATATTGCGGCTGCGGGGCCGGTTGTTCGCCTTCCGCGACCTGCTGCGCGGGGGAATCCGCAGCCTGACCGTCGATATTGGCATGATCTCCTTCAGCCTCTTCCGGCACGATCTCGTGCATGACAGAGCCTGGGCCATTCAGGTAGCCGGCGACAGTGTAGGGTTTACCGTCGAGGCCCATATTCGGCTCTCCGGTATGGGCGTGACCCTGATCGTCGACCTGATAGCACAGTCCGGTGATCGGCGTGCCGATACCACAATAGCCGTTGAAGCTGATGGCGTGCTCGTGGTCGGCAGTAACAATGATAAGCGTTTCCTCGGGGTTCACCATCTCGACCGCCTTGGCAATTGCCTCGGCGAAGGCAGCGCCATCGGTGACGGCGCGGTGCAGGTTGCCGTCATGGTTGGCGTGGTCGACGCGGCCGGCCTCGACCTCAAGGAAATAGCCTTCTTCGTTGTTCGACAGGTTGTTGATGGCCATTTCGGTCATCTCGGCCAAGGTCGGCTCTCCGGTGCGGTCCTCTTCGTACTGCATGTGACTTGCTTCGAACAGGCCGAAAACCGGCTTCGTCGGGTCTGCCGCCGCAGCGGTTTCATCGTTCCAGACATACTGCCAGCCCTTGTCCTGGACTTCCTGAACAAGGTTGCGATCGTCTGTGCGGCGGCCTTCGGCGCCTTCGTCATCGGTAATGCCATTGGGCAGGAAATGCTGGCGTCCGCCACCCATGACGAAGTCGATTGTGCCCGCGTCGATGGCGTCAATCAACTGGGCCGCGATGTCCTTCTGGGCGCAGTTTTCCGGCAGTGCGGTGTTGTCTTCCCAGTCGCGGTTCGTGGTCTTGGAATACACCGCCGCCGGCGTCGCATGGGTGACACGCGCGGTGGACACGATGCCGACCGACTTGCCCATGTCCGTCACGATTTCCGAGAAGGTGGTCAGGCCCGCAGTGGCAGCGCCGTCGCAATTGTCATAGCCGCCTTCATCGCCCACGTTGATGGTGCCATTGCGCGATTTCACGCCGGTATTCATGGCGCTGGCGGTCGGCGCCGAATCGGGTGTCTGACCATTGGTGGTATAGGTCTTCACAAGGGCAAGGTTCGGAAACATTTCCTGCGGCAGCACGTGATCTTCGCCGGTGCCGCCCGCCTGCTGTCCGACCCATAGACGGGTGGCATAGTTGGTGCCGACGCCGTTTCCGTCAGCGACGAACAGGATCACGTTCTTGGCGCGGCCGGTATTGGGCTGGACGGCTTCCAACTCGGCGATGCGGGCTTGTGCATCAGTATACCATTCGCTGTCCTGCTGGCTGATCGTGACCTGCGCGGTCGCGGTCGAGGCCACCAGCAGGGCGGTAAGACTAAGGGGGGCAATGCAGTTTCGCATGAGAGGCTCCGATTGGTTCGGGCCGGTTCATGACAGCGCAATGTGAACCTCGCTTGACGGTAATGTAGCGCTATTGTGACAATCGACTGTTGCGCGTTCTAGCCCCGTCCATGCGGCTCGTCCCAGTCGATGACCGGGTTGATCGGGATGATCCGGTAGGGATTTATGGTGTCGTGGCTATAATGGTAATGCCGCACGATATGGTCGAAATCGACGGTGCCGGCGACGCCGGGTATCTGGTAAAGCTCTCGCGTCCACGCCCAAAGATTGCGGTATTCGCGCAGCCACTTTCGGTTGCATTTGAAATGCGTGTGATAAACCGGGTCAAAGCGCACCATCGTCGTGAACAGACGCCAGTCGGCTTCGGTCAGGCGATCTCCGGTCAGATAGCGGTTCTGCCCCAGAAGCCCATCCAGCCAGCCAAGGCTTTCGAACAGCGGCAAGACTGCTTCGTCATATGCCTCTTGCGTGGTTGCAAAGCCGGCCTTGTAGACGCCGTTGTTCACGGTGTCATAGATACGCGCATTCAATTCCTCGATCTTCGGACGCAGGTCTTCGGGATAGAAATCCTGCGTGTCGCCGGTCAGCCCGTTGAACGCGGAATTGAACATCCGGATGATCTCGGCACTTTCGTTGCTGACGATGGTTTCCTGCTGCTTGTCCCACAGCACCGGCACCGTTACCCGGCCAGAGGCGTTCGGATCAGCGCGCAGATAGATGTCGCGCAGATAGGGCAACCCGAACAGCTGGTCGCCTGTGGCACCGGGGAAATCGGTCCGAAACTCCCATCCGTCGCGCATCATGTCGGGGTGCACGGCAGAGATGTCGATGTGCGGCGCCAGCCCCTTCAACGCCCTAAAGACAAGCGTTCGATGGGCCCAGGGGCAGGCCAGACAGACATACAGGTGATAGCGCCCGCTTTCCGCCGCAAAGCCACCTTCGCCCGTGGGTCCAGGCGCGCCGTCCGGCGTGATCCAGTTCCGCCACGAGGTCGTGCTGCGCTGGAACCGCCCGCCCGTGCTTTCGGTGTCATACCATTTGTCGTGCCAGACCCCGTCGACCAACAGTCCCATTCTTTATCCTTTCGCAGGTTGCGCGGGCTGATCGGAATGCCCGACCAGCCAATCAGTCATTATCACGAATTTCTGTCGCCCCACGGGAAACAGCCCAATCGCATCAGGACAATCGGGCAAGAAGTTCCTGTTACAGCGCCAGATAAGTGTCGCGCTGACGGGCTGTCCACATCACGTCCAGCACGAAACCATCGTCGGTCTCGCGCTCGGCCTCTACCACGCCAGCCTCGTGCAGCCATGCACGGCGGCGACCGTCGCTGAAATCAAGCCGAAGCTCTGCTGGCTCTCGCGGCTCCTCCAGAACCAGTTGAAGCGCAGAGTTGATGGCATCCGTCAGATCATCCAGCCCTTCGCCCGTCAGGGCGCTGACAGCCTGCACACCTTCCGTCCTTTGATCGGTTCGGCGCAGCGCTTCCCGTGTGGCGGGCGAAAGCGCATCGATCTTGTTCCAGACCTCGATCAGGGCGACATCCTCATCCACGCCAAGCGAATCGAGGATCTCAGCCACGTCCTCGGCCTGTTCCTCGGTCTCGGGGTGGGAAATGTCGCGCACGTGCAAGATCAGATCGGCTTCCAGCACTTCTTCCAGCGTGGCGCGAAATGCAGCGACCAGTTCATGGGGCAGATCGCTGATGAAGCCTACCGTGTCCGACAGGATGATCCGCCGTCCGCCCGGCAATGTGATGGCCCGCATCGTCGGGTCAAGCGTGGCGAACAGCATGTCCTTGGCCAAAACCTCGGCCCCGGTCAACCGGTTGAACAGCGTCGATTTTCCGGCGTTGGTATAGCCGACCAAGGCGACGATCGGATAGGGAACCTTGGCACGAGAGGCGCGATGAAGCGTGCGCGTCTTGACCACCCGGTCAAGCTGGCGGCGCAGGCGCGCCATTTGTTCGTCGATGGCGCGGCGATCGGCCTCGATCTGGGTTTCACCGGGGCCACCGACGAATCCAAGCCCACCCCGCTGCCGTTCCAGGTGGGTCCACGCACGCACAAGCCGTGTGCGCTGATAGGACAGCGCGGCCAATTCGACCTGCAGAACACCTTCGCGCGTCCGCGCGCGGTCGGCAAAAATTTCCAGGATCAGGCCGGTCCGGTCCAGGATCTTTACGTCCCACGCCTTTTCCAGATTGCGCTGCTGGACAGGGGTCACCGGGCCGTCGATCAACACCAGTTCAGCCTCGACCGCCTTCAATGCCTCGGCGATTTCGTCCAGCTTGCCCTTGGTGAACAGCCGCCCCGGCTCTGCCTTGCGCAGCCGGACGGCCTGGGCACCGACGATTTCGACACCCGGCAAGGCATGGGCAAGGGCAACGGCTTCTTCCAACGCATTATCCGCGGTGCGGCGCTGCGCGCCGACGCCGTCGATGTCAGGATGGATCACAAAGGCGCGGGTGGGTGCACGTTCGGTGATATGGGCCTCGGCCAATCAGTCGTCGCCTTCATATAGATTGATCGGAGCACCGGGCATGATTGTCGAAATCGCATGCTTGTAGACAAGTTGCGACTGACCGTCGCGGCGCAGCAACACGCAGAAGTTGTCAAACCAGGTAATGACGCCCTGAAGCTTGACGCCGTTGATCAGAAAGATCGTAACCGGAACCTTCGCCTTGCGGACATGGTTCAGGAAGGCATCCTGAAGATTTTGTTTGTCAGCAGCCATGGTTAGGTCCCTGTTCTGATTGTTTTTCAAAATCTATGAAACGAATCGTGACCTGACAAGCGCGGCTTGCATTACGGACACATCCTGTGGCCAATCAGCGACGCCAGAAGTCCGGTGCCAGAAGCGCCAGGATCGCCAGCGTTTCCAGCCGCCCGACGATCATGGCCCCCGCAAGCACCGATTTCGGCAGCAAAGCAAGGCCGGACCACCCTTCGAACGGGTTAGAGGCATAGCCCGCACTGGCTTCAAAGCTGGGGGTAAGCGCAATGGTGCCGGCCAGTGGTCCGGTATTGGTCAGGGCCGAGACCGACAGCATCACAGCGGTGTCGAATTCGATCTGATGGATGGAAATGAGAATCACCGTCGCCGCGATGGAAAGTGCGAACAGCATGAAGAAAATGAATGCGAGGTAGGCACCTTCTCCGCGCAGCCGTCGACCCATCCGACCACCCCCTGCGACCGATGCCGGGTGTACGATCTGTTCCAGTTCGCGCTGGCTCTGACTGGCAAGTGCATAGACCCGCAGCAGCTTGACGCCGCCGGCGGTGGTCGCGATGCCGCCGCCCATCATGGCCAGACCGGCCAGCAGAAGGCCCGGCGACTGCAGACCCGACCAACTGCGTGCGCCCTGCCAGTCGACCGAGTTCCAGCCGGTTGTGGTCAGGAAGGACATGGCGTTGAACAGCCCGCCCCATGTGGCGACCGCGGCATTGCGGATACTGACCGCCAGCCCTTCCGGCGCGGCAGAGCCTTCGTTTACCTGTTCAATGCTGAACACGAAATGCCGGGCAAACAGCAGCACCGCGACAAGAATGACGACACCGAAGCCGATCCGCAATTCGGGGTCCGCCGTGACGGAATCGCTGGCCCGCAACTGACCCGCACCCGGCCACAGACGGCGCGACATCGCAAAGATCAGGAAGCAGAAGACCAGCATCTCGCCTGGAATGCCGGAATGCGCACCAATCGACCCCGTAACCGGCGAGATACCCGACGTAGACAGCGTACCCATGGCGCGGGTCAGCGCAATCAGGCCGGGATCGCCCGCCAACAGCAGCGCCACCCAAAGCGCGATTGTCAGCCCGCCATAAATTGGCGCGATGTCCCGCATGACACGCAGCGCCCTCATGCTGGGGGTCGCGCGCTCTCCGACCGAGGTATAGAACAGCTGTCCCGCCTGCCGCCGCCGCGAGGTCGCGCTTTCGGGCAGCGGCTGAAAGCGTTCGTCGCGGCCGTAAGGCGAGGCCATGATCTCGAACCCGCCGACCTTCAGGGGCGCCAGCACCGCAACCGCCGTAACCAGGACGAACAGCCCGCCCATCCAGCCCACAAGCGAACGCCACAGATGCAAAGGCGGGGCCAGCATGTCGGCGGCATAAAGCGTCGCACCCGTGGTGGTCAGGCAGCTGACCATCTCCCACCAGGCATTGAACAGGCCGGTATCCGGCAACGCCATGGACAGGGGCACGCCAAGCGCCAGAGGCAGCAGCCCGAACACCGCCAGCATCGTCGCCAGCACCGGCAGCCCGTTGCCGCCTTGCGGCTGCGCGCGGCCCGACGTCGCGATTCCCAGAAGCGCGGTCATGACCAGCATCAACAGCGAACTGAAAACGAAATAGCCAGCAATCGCGCGCCATCCGGTCGCCGCCGCGTAGCCGGCCGGCACCAGCATTGCCAGACCGGCGATCCCGATCAACAGCACAAGCAGTGGCAGGCGGCCCAGAATCAGCATCAGAAGAAGTCGATGGCGACCTGCAACAGCCGCTCCACCTCGGGGACGTCATCGGTCAGCGCGAAGATGCAGACGATATCGCCTTCTTCTATGCGGGTATCGGGCATGGGTTTTACGATTCGGTCGCCCTTCGCGACCATGCCGATCAGCGCGCCTTCGGGCAGGTCGATATCGCGGATGGGCCGTCCCGACATGGATGATGTGGGCAGGATCTGCGCCTCGATCACCTCGGCTTCTGCATCGCCGATTGAATAGATGTCACGCACCCGACCGTGGCGGACGTGGCGCAGGATCGTCGACACCGTGGTCGAGCGCGGGTTGATATAGGCGTCGATGTCCAACGGCCCCATCAGTGACACGAGCGTCGGATCGTTGACCAGGCTGACCACCATCTTGGAACCGGCCTGTTTGGCGCGCACAGCGGCCAGGATGTTGACCTTGTCGTCATCGGTCAGGGTCAGCACGGCATCGGCCTTGCTGATCGCCGCTTCCTCAAGCAGTTCCGACGACAGACCGTCGCCATTCAGCACAATCGTCCGCTCCAGCTCATCGGCCGCGTGTTCGGCGCTTGCGCGATTGCGTTCGATGATTTTGGTGCGCACCCGCTGCGGCGATGCTTCCAGCGCCTTGGCCACGGCAAGCCCGACATTGCCACCACCAATGATGATGACGCGTTCGGGCCGCGTGGTTTCCTTGCCGAAAATTTCCAGCGTGCGGTCGGCATCCTCGCGCGAGGAAAAGACATAAATCTGATCGCCCGCGAACAGCTGGTCGTTGGGATCCGGGACGAACAGCCGACCCTCGCGCCTGACGCCAACCACGATTGCGAACAGGCTGGAAAAAAGTTCCGTCAGCTGGCGCAGCGGCGTGTTCAGGGCCGGGCTGTCCTCGTCCAGGACGATACCCAGAAGGCGAACGCGGCCATCCAGGAAATCTTCGACATCGAAGGTAGAGGGCGCGCGCAGCCGGGCCAGGGCAGCCTTCGCCACCTCGCGTTCGGGACTGATGACAACGTCGATCGGCAGATGATCGGTGCGGTAAAGGTCAGAATAGATTGCATCGAGATAGGCAGAACTGCGCAACCGCGCGATCTTGCGGGGCACCCTGAACAGCGAATGCGCGACCTGACAGGTGACCATGTTCACCTCGTCCGAATGGGTGGCGGCAATGATCAGATCCGCATCGCGCGCGCCCGCGCGGTCCAGAACATCCGGATGGCTGGCAAAGCCTTCGACGCCCTGCACATCCAGTGCCTCGGTCGCGCGGCGCACAAGTTCGCCGTTATTGTCAATCACGGTGACGTCGTTGCTTTCACCCGAAAGGTGCCGTGCGATTTGCCAACCGACCTGCCCTGCGCCACAGATGATGATCTTCATGTCATCCCCTTCGTTCTTGCCGAAGGTGTAGGCCCAGCAGGCGCGAGGGTCAATGAAGCCTCAGCGCGCCGGGCTGGGCTTGATCACGCCGTCCAGTTCCTCGCCACCTTCGGGCGACGCGGCCCCTTCAGGACGCGCCGGGCTCATGGCGGCAGGGTCGTTCGGGTCCGGCGCCATGGGATGGGCGAGGTCAAGACCTTCGAACCGCATCGAAACCCCGTCGCGGAACAGGTGCATGACGCGGGGATCCGCGGTCAGCACACATTGCTGATGGCGCATATCGCCCCGCGTGCCGGGAAGCTTGGCAATGAACGGCTCTTCCTCGCCCTGGGTGCCGAAGTAAAGCAGCGTCACCTCGCCCAGGCTTTCGGTCATCTCGATCTCGCCTTGATGAACGATCGGATCGCCCGGACCCGCAAGTCGCAGCTCTTCCGGGCGAACGCCGACATTCACGGTGGCACCCTGGTCGGCCTGCTTGCTGGGCACATCGACCTCGACCTCGTTTCCGCTGGCCAGCCGAACTGTGGTGCGCTGCCCGGTGCCGACGATTTCGCCCGGTATCAGGTTCATGGCGGGGCTGCCGATGAATCTTGCCACGAATTCGTTCTGCGGCGTGCAGTAAAGATCCAGCGGCGCGCCGATCTGCGAAATGCCGCCACCGGCCAGTACGACGATGCGGTCAGCCAGCGTCATGGCCTCTGTCTGGTCGTGGGTCACGTAAATCATCGTGCGATCAGGCATCGATTCCTTCAGCTGGGCGATCTCGATACGGGTCGCGACACGCAGCGCAGCGTCGAGGTTCGAAAGCGGTTCATCGAACAGATAGACCTTCGGATCGCGCACGATCGCGCGGCCGATTGCAACCCGCTGACGCTGTCCGCCCGACAGGGCCTTTGGAAGGCGGTCCAGATAGGGGGTCAGTTGCAGCATCTTGCCAGCGCGGTCGGTGGCCTCCTTGATCTCGGCCGCGGACTTGCCAGCGATCTTCAAGGCGAAAGCCATATTATCGCGCACCGTCATATGCGGATAAAGTGCATAAGACTGGAACACCATCGCGATCCCGCGCTGACTGGGTGGGATGTCATTCATCCGTACCCCGTCGATATGGAAATCGCCGCCCGAAATCTTTTCCAGCCCCGCGATCATGCGCAGAAGCGTGGACTTGCCGCAGCCGGAAGGGCCGACGAAAACGATGAACTCGCCCGACCGGATATCAAGGTTGATATCGCGCAGCACGTTCACATCGCCATAGGACTTGGCGACATTCTCAAGTTTCAGATCGGCCATCTTCCGTCCCCCCGTTTATTCCTGATGAATATCCACCTGCCACGGCTCCATCCCCGCGGCACGATTGTCTGACAGATTCGCCCGAACCGTCAGACTGCCTTGATCGGTGCTGCGCCGGAACGACAGGATCGAGCCGTCCGCCCGTGTGCCCGTCTGACTACCCAGCCGCAGCGCCGGATGAGATTTCCGCAGCTCAATCGCCCAACGGTAATGGTTCAGCATCGACCCCGCCTGATGATCCTGCTCGGACACGGCAAGATGCCGATGCTCGGGCGGGATCGGCAGCCAGGGCCGCGTGGATGAAAAGCCATAGTGATCGTTGCTGTTGGCGTCCCAGACCATCGGCGTGCGGCAGCCGTCGCGGCCCTTGAACTCGGGCCAGAATTCGATGCCGTAAGGGTCCTGCAGGTCTTCATAGGCGATATCCGCCTCGGGCAGACCCAGCTCTTCGCCCTGATAGATACAGACCGAACCCTGAAGGCACATCAACACCGTGCAATAGGCCTTGGCAGCCACATCGCCCAGATTCCAGCGGCTGACATGGCGCACGACGTCATGGTTCGAAAACGCCCAGCAGGGCCAGCCATCGGGCGCGCGTCGGGCCTTGGTGTCAAACACCTCGGCAATGCGTTCTGCTGTCAGATCGTCGCCCGACAAAAAGTCGAAGACATAGGACATGTGAACGCGCTCGTCGCCCTTGGTATATTCCTCAAGCAGCTCCCACGCCTTTTCGCTGTCCCCGATCTCACCCACGGCGGCGCAGCCATTATGATCCATCACCTGCCGCAACTTTTCCAGAAACTGCAGGTTCTCGGGCTGCGATTTGTCGTACTGGTGCGCCTGATGGTTGTACGGATTGACCGAAGGCGCGGTATCGGATTTGCGATCTTCGGGCTGCAGGCCGGGATTGTTGCGCAACTGCTTGTCGTGGAAATAGAAATTGATCGTATCCAGACGGAAGCCATCGACGCCCTTGCCCATCCAGAATTGCACCACATCCAGAAGCGCGCCCTGAACGTCAGGATTGTGGAAGTTCAGATCAGGCTGCTCGCGCAGGAAGTTGTGCAGATAATACTGTTCCCGCGCCGGGTTCCACTGCCACGCGCTGCCACCGAAGATCGACAGCCAGTTCGTTGGCGGCGTACCGTCAAGCTTCGGATCGGCCCAGACATACCAGTCGGCCTTGGGATTGTCGCGCGATGCCTTGCTTTCCTGAAACCAGGGGTGCTGGTCCGAGGTGTGCGACAGCACAAGATCGATCATCACCTTGATGCCGAACTGATGCGCGCGGGCGACGATTTCCTCGAAATCTTCCATCCGGCCGAAAATCGGGTCGATGCCGCGATAATCGCTGACATCATAGCCAAAGTCCTTCATCGGGCTGGTGAAGAAGGGCGAGATCCAGATCGCATCCACCCCAAGCGATGAGATATAGTCCATGCGCTGCGCGATCCCTTTCAGATCGCCGCCGCCATCGCCCGTCGTATCCTGATAGCTGCGCGGGTAAATCTGATAGATCACCGCGCCTTTCCACCAATCCTCAGTCTTCGTCATCATCCACCTTTGACAGATCCGGCCAACAGGCCGCGGACCAGATATTTCTGCATCGCGAAGAACACAAGCAGCGGCACGGCGATAGAGATGAAGGCCGAGGTCGCCAGGATCTCCCACTCGCCGCCTTTCGATCCCATCAGTTCGCGCAGCACGCCCGTCATGACCAGTTGTTCACGCGTGTTGCCAAGAAAGACCGTGGCGACCAGCAGGTCATTCCACACCCAGAGGAACTGGAAGATCGCGAAACTGGCAAGCGCCGGAAAGGACAGCGGCAAGATGATCTTGAGGAAAATCTGAAACTCCGTCGCGCCATCGACCCGCGCGCTTTCGATGACTTCGCGCGGCAGCCCCGCCATGTAGTTGCGCAGCAGATAAATCGCGAGCGGCAGGCCGAACCCCGTATGGGCCAGCCATATCCCCAGATAGCCCTTGCCGATGCCCAGATCGTTATGCAGTCGCAAAAGCGGGATCAGCGCGACCTGAAGGGGCACGACCAACAGCCCCACGACAGCCGCCGTCAACAACGCCCGTCCGGGGAAATCCATCCATGCCAGCGCATAGGCCGCGAAGGCTGCGATCAGGATCGGTATGATCGTCGCGGGCACCGTCACCGTCAGCGTGTTCATGAAGGCCCGGCCAATCCCCTCGGCGTTCAGGACCGTGGAATAGTTCTGCAGCGTGAATGACGGCGGTGTCTCGATGGTCACGAAGATACGTTCACCGCGCCGCATCTCGAACGCCGTTGGCGATTCCAGCCGATAGCTGCCATCCTCGTTCACGGTCAGGGTGGCGCCATCCATATCAGCGCTGTCACCGGGCTGGTGGGCCGCCGGTTCGCGCGAACGTGTGCCCCAGGCGACAAGGCTTTGCCCCTCGGTCAGGACATTGCCATCCAGCACGAATACGCCGTTCTCCTCGCGCTGATCGTCGGCCGTGCCGGTGCGAACGAAGGCGGTCTGTTCGGCCGCAGAAAGCGATTTCCACCACCCGGTCGCCGAAATCTGGTCGCGATCCCTGAACGACGACACGAACAGACCGGCAGTCGGGATCGTCCACATCACCACCAGCAGCAGCGCCGCGATATTGACCAGCCATGTCAGCGAGGATTTCTGTCCAGCCATGCCTTCCATCAGCGCATCTCCTTGCGGACGTTGCGGATGTTCCAGATCATGATGGGCAACACCAGGATCATCAGAACAATGGCGATGGCCGATCCGCGTCCGTAATCCGGCGTGCCCCGGAACATCCAGTCATACATCAGGTTCGCCAGCACCTGCGTGCCCCATTGCCCGTTGGTCATCACGAAGACGATGTCGAAGACCTTCAGCACGGTGATGGTGATCGTGGTCCAGACGACGGCGATTGTGCCCATGATCTGCGGCACCTTGATCTTGAAGAAGATCTGCCAGGGCGACGCACCGTCCAGCACCGCGGCCTCGATCGTCTCCTCGGGGATGCCGCGCAGGGCGGCCGACAGTATCACCATCGCGAAACCTGTCTGAATCCAGACAAGCACGATCATCAGGAAAAAGTTGTTCCATGGCTGGATCGTCAGCCAGGTCTGCGGATCGCCGCCCAAGGCCTGCACGATGGCGTTCAGCAGGCCAATCTGCTCGGTCCCCGCTTCGCGGTATTCATAGATCAGCTTCCAGATCACGCCCGCACCCACGAAGGAAATCGCCATGGGCATGAAGATCAGTGATTTGCCGATATTCCCCCAGCGGATGCGATCGGTAAGCTGCGCGGCCAGCAATCCGAATGCCGTCGAAAGCGCGGGAACGACCAGCAACCAGAAGAAGTTGTTCACCATCGATTCGCGAAATTTCGGATCTCCCACCAGCCAGGTGTAGTTATCCAGCCCGATGAAATTCCGGCTGGAACCATCGTTCAGCGACAGCCAGACAGAATTGATGACCGGATAAACCAGGTAGACGCCCAGAAACAGGATTGCCGGGCCAAGGAAAAGCCAGGGGCGGATGACTGCGGCGCGACTGATATTGGCGCCCGCATTCGGGCCGCGCGGCGGCAGGATCATGTCCAGCACGAAGTTCGAGCCCCAGAACCACGCGATACAGCCAAATACCCCGGCCGCGATGGTCCCGATGGCAAGCGCAAACAGCTCCATCCCTGTTCCCCCTTTTCTGGATTGTGCCGGCCCGCGCCAACGGGCCGGCAGCATGTCGTTACTGCATCGTGTCCCAGGTCGACTGGATCTGATCGGCCGCTTCCTGCGCCGATTTTCCGCCGACGAAGTCAACCATGCCGGTCCAGAACGCACCTGCGCCGATGGCACCCGGCATCAGGTCCGATCCGTCAAAGCGGAAGGTCGTCGCATTCAGCAGCACGTCACCCATGCGCTTGACCGTTTCATCGGTATAGGCTTCCGGGTTCACGCCCTTATGCGGCGTCAGGAAGCCCTGCTGCGCCATCCAGATTTCATGCGCGACGGGGGTCTGCAGGAATTCGATGAAGGCAGGCGCAGCCTTGGCATCCGTCAGGACCGAGAACAGCGTCCCGCCACCCACGACCGGCTGCCCGACCGAGCCATCGGCAGGGGCCGGCATATAGAAGAAATCAGCGTCCTCGCCGACAATCGTGCCTTCCGGGAAGAAGGTGGTGATGAAACTTGCCGCATGGTGCAGGTAGCAATTCGGCGGGCTTTCAAACAGGCCCTTCGGGCTGTCGCGGAAATCGGTCGCGGCGACCGAGCCGACGCCACCGGCCACGAAGTCGTCATTCTTCGCGAACCAGCCGAAATCCTCGATGGCCTTGACGACTTTCGGATCATTGAATTTCAGCTCATTCGTGGTCCATGCGTCATAATCCTCGGGCGGATTGTTGCGCAGCATCATGTCCTCGACCCAGTCGGTCGCGGGCCAGCCGGTCGCCCCACCAGAACCCAGACCGACGCACCACGGCGTTTCGCCGTCTTCCGCGATCTGTTCGGTCAAGGCGCGCAGATCCTCCAGCGTTTCGGGAACCTCATAGCCCGCATCTTCCAGATTTTCGGGCACATACCAGACCAACGACTTCACATCGGCCTTGTACGGGAAGGCGTAGACGTGTTCAGCGCCATCAGGCCCGGCATAGGTCACCAGTTTGGCCCAGCTGTCGCCTGCGGCATAGTTTTCGGTGATCCATGTCCCCACCTCATCGGGCAGCGGCTTCAACTGCCCCTTGGCGGCCAGGCCAGCGGCCAGCCCCGGCTGCGGGAAAATCGCCACGTCGGGCGGCGATCCCGCCTCGGCGTCGATCACGATCTGCTGCTCGAAACTGTCGGAACCGCTGTATTTCACATCAACGCCGGTCGCTTCCTCGAAATAGGGGATCACGGATTCGAAAAGATCCTTGTCCCCGCCCAGCCAGGGCCCAAGCACCGTCAGCTCCTCGCCTTCCAGATCGGCATGGGCAGCGGCGAATTCTTCCATGCTGGCCCAGTTGAACGTGTCGTCCTCGCCCGGTGGAAACTTCATCTGCGCTTCCGCCGCCATTGCTGTCAGCGCTACCATCGCCGCCGAGGTCATAAGTATGCGTTTCACGTTGTCTCCTCCGTAAGTTGATTTGCCCAACTGGGCTTATGTTCAGCTTCAGCGTGAAAATCCGGCAATGTCAAATGGTCACGGTGGGTGACGCCATGTCGCTGGCGCAGCACAAACACCTTCCAAATCAGGTGCTACGACGTGAAACCTTCGGCAAACTGACATGCTGCGGTGCCGCAGCCTGCATGCAGGAATGCGGGTGTTCCCGGCGATCCCGGCCAGATCGCAGGTTGGCGGCAAAAAAAATTCATGCCGAATCTCAAGCTGTGCGCGAAGATTGCCCTGGCGGACAGAATGTCACGGCGCGGCCTTGCCTTTATCGGCAGGGTGCGATGTCAGCCCTGATCGCCTGCACATCCCGCTGTCGCCCGTTAGACCTGCGCTTCCAGTTCCGGCTGTCGAGTGATCCGCCTTTCGCCCGCCACGCATCGGGGCGTGGCAAAAAGTGCCTGCAGCTCAAAATTGTCGCAGACCAGATCTTGCAGAGTGACGCACTCAAGCGAGGCATAGAAAGCCGCCACCGCATTCGAAACCGCTTCGCGCAAACGACAGCATGCGCGCAGGGGGCAAGTGTTGCCCTGCTCGTCAAAACATTCTGTCAGGGGCAAGTCCGCCTCGAACTGTAGAAAAACCTCACCCACAGTCAGATGGGCCGGATCGCGCGCCAACTGCACGCCCCCGCTTCGTCCACGCAGTGTTTTCAGAAAGCCAAGCGCCGACAACTGATTTACCACCTGTGCGACATGATGCGTCGACGCATTGCAGGCGTGCGCCATGTCAGCCGAACGGACCAACTCTTTCCGGTGAGCCGCGCAATACATCAGCACCCGCATCGCCAAGTCTGTTCGTACTGTCAGTCGCAATGACGTGCCCCCTCGTTAACTGAGGGCAAATTGGCGCATTCGCGCGCCACCTTCATTGATTTCTGTCAATCAGGGCGATGCCGGCATACGCGGCACATCAAAACGGAATGTGAGGATGTCTTTCTACGCAGACGATGGTGCCGCTGAAGGGACTCGAACCCCCGACCCCATCATTACGAATGACGTGCTCTACCAGCTGAGCTACAGCGGCCCCGTCTGCGTGCCGCGCCGGATAGCAGGTTCCGGCGCGGGGGAAAAGACCCCTTTTAAGGGCGGGGTTCGACCTAGGGCCTTTTGACCGTCGGCTCTGGCGGCTCGACATCCGGGCGCGGTGGTGTGTCGCCGTCCAGCACCAGCCGCGCGTGACGGCTGTCGTCGCGTGCCGGCGGCAAACTGTCATCCTCGGGCAGTTCGACATCAGGCCTTACAATCCGGGCCTCCGATGGTTCATCGGACCTGGTGGCTGCGGTGCCAGCCTGTTGAACCACGGTCACCTTTGGCGCCGCTGTCTCCGCGACTGCGGCCGCTTCGGATGCGGGGGCCAGCTTTTCAGCGGCTGGACGTTGCGGCACGGTGGATGTCGTCGGTTCTGGACGTGTCGTCACGGGCTCAGGATCGGTGATCGTGCGCGACGGCTCGCCCTGAAAATCCGATTCGCGTGGCACCATACCTGGCGCAACATCGGCGACGACCGTGGTTTCGTGGCGGGTGACCTCTTCGGCGTCCGGCACGTCCTGTCGGGCATGACCCTCGTTCTTCCCGACATTCGATTTGCCGACAAGAAGCGGCAGCAGCTCTGCGCCTGCGGGCGATGCCGCGCTGCGTTTTACTGCGGGCTCACGCCAGGTCAGCGTATCGAAACCGCCGCAATTGTCACAGATCGGCCCCCAATCCTCCATCACGTGATCACATTTATCGCAAACCCATTGCGGTCCACGCGACGCAGTCATCGCCTTGACCAGCCAGGCGCGCACGGCGGCATCGCTGCCGCCCTCTCCACGTTCGACAGCCGCCATGATGGCCAGCGTGCGGGTCGTCGGATGGGTCACTGCCAGATCGCCAAGCGCGCGGCGGGCAGCAGGAAAATCCTCGTCCGCCAGCAACAGTTCGGCCCGCAGCAGGCGCGTTTCCTCGTCATCGGGATTGCGCTTCATCAGCGATTCGAAGCGGCGCAGGCGCTGATGCGGGGTCTCGTCTGGCACGATCTCGGCATAGACTTCGGCCAGATCGGGATGCGGCCTTACCGACCAGGCCTTCTCCAGCAAACGCTCGGCATTGCGGCGATCTTTCTGCTCGATATAGGTCCGCGCCGCCATCGCCACCGCCGGAATCAGATCGGGCGATGCCTTGGCTGCCGAAATCGCGGCCTCTCGCGCTGAAATGGAATTGCCATGCGACAGAACATCCCGCGCCTCCTGCAGGGCCAGCACAGCGTCGCGGCGGATATGAACGTCACGGGGCAGTTCGCCCTGCTTGCGCTTGTCCTTAAGCACCGAACGCGCGCCCTTCCAATCGCCTTCCTTGGCCGAAAGTTCCAGCAGAGTGTTCTGCACCTCGGTATGGCGGGGTTTCAGCGCATAGGCTTTCTGGGCCAATGCCAGCGCCGTGTGAGTATCGCCATCGGCAAGCTTCTGCTTCATCAGACCGCGCACGCCCACAAAGCGGGTCCGGTCATCCTCCAGCATCTCACGATACACAGATTCGGCCTTGGCATTATCGCCTGCGACCTCGGCGGCCTGCGCAGCCAGCAGGCGCGTGGCACGCGGATCGTCCAGGTATTTCGCCGCGCGCACTGCCATATCCTGCGCCTGTTTGCCTTCACCCGATGCCACGGCAAGCAGGCCCTGCGACAGCGCCTCGATCCCCTTTTGGCGGCGTGAGCGTGCGAAATAGCGGTTGATCGCGGTCTCGTCGCCCATGATGAACCGGATGAAGGCCCAAAGCATGCCCAGCAATTTCATCACTGCCCAGCCAGCGATGACCAGTACCACCAGGGCGATGACGGCCTGAATCGGACCCAGAAAATACTCTTGTCCGGCGACGACCAGATGCACCCCGTCGGTATTTGCGGACAGGGTGTTCAGGCCGAGCGCGATGGCCAGAATGACGGCAAAGAACAGCAGGATTTTCAGCAGTGACAGCAGCATGGATCTATCCTCAGTTCAGTGTCGTGGCGACATCGTGCAGCGCGGCTTCTGCGTCCAGATAGGCTTGGGCCTGTGCCTTCCAGTCCGCGATGGCCCGCTGTCCTTCGGGCGGTAACGCGGCAATTTCTTCAAGCGCGGTCGCTATTTCGCCCTGTTCAACCAGAGCGCCGGCCCGCGACAGCACGGCATCGGGATCATCCCCTTCGCGCGGCTCGACCGAGCGGGCGCCCGTCTGTACGCGCAGGAAATTACCGACTGCCGTCATTGCGCCACCGTCGCGCGATTCAGCCTTCAGCGATTCCTTCAGCGCAGCGCGGGCCACGGCGTCAAACCCCATCTGGATCTGAACCAGCGTCGGCAGATCCTCCTGCGCCAAGGGCGCCGGAACCTCGACACCGGCTGATTCAAGCTGCTCAACCGCCTCGTCAGCGGACTGGCCATGCTCCAGCGACGCACTCAGCGTCGCGACCGAGGCCACGACCCGGGCCCGCTGCGTTGCGGCCTGTGCTTCCTGCTGCACCGCATCCAGGCTTTGCCGCGCGTCGGCAGCGGCAGATTCGATTTCGGCCTTCACCTGATCGGCACTTTGCGCCAGCGACTGCACCCGATCCAACGTCTGTGGGTCCATCTGAGGACGCGCCAGCAGTTCCTCGATCTGGCGACCCTGTGTGTCGATCACCTGGCGCAGCGCACCGATCTCGTTGTTCAGATCAGCCGAGGCATCGGCGGTCGATGCTTCCCCCGCCCCATCCGAGGGCGCAGCAAGCCTGGCTTCCAGCGCGGCGATCTTGTCGGCCTGCGCCGTCAATTCGGCCTGCAGGGCCGACGTATCGCCCCCGTCCGCGGGCAGCGCAGCGATTGCCGACTGCGCAGCTTCGGTTCCCGCAGATGCACCAGCTTCGGTTGCGGCAGCCACAGCGTCGCTGCGGATCGCCGCCGGATCGACCGCAGGCGCGTCAGCGTCAGCAGCAGAAAGATGCGGCATGGCCCAGATGGCCGCCGCCGCACCGATGCCAGCGGCGACGGCGCCGCCAAGCGCCATCGGCCAGAAGCCACCCTTCCTGACAACGACCGGCGCTGTCTGCGCAGGTTTGGTTGCCGTAGGTTTGGCCGCCGACGCCCCGGGATCAGCTTTGCCATCGTTAACCGTCTTGCCTGACACTTCGGGCGCTGATCCGATTGCGGCATTCCGATCATCGCCGCGTGCAGAGGCAGCCGGGATCGGCGTTTCAGTGGCACCGACCAGAGTCGATTCGATGGGAACGGATGGCGGAATGCGCGAAACTACCGTCTGCCCCGGTTCGACAGGCGATGACTTTATGACGGGTGAGGTCGAAGCCTGCTTGCCGCTGGCCTTCTCTGCCCCGGTCGAACCGGCTTTCGATGACTTGCTGTTCTTACCAGACGTCGCCACGTCATATCCCCCTGAATTGACAGCCATCGGGACACCGTCCCGAACGCGTTCCGGGGCAGTCTAGCGAGCGCCCCTTTCCCTCTCAACCCACCGCAAACCGGTTCGTTCCGTCCCCGACTGCGACAAGATCGCCTGCACCATCGCGGCACGGTCAGGATGAGGCACCACAAACCGCCTGTGCGAAGGTCCTGCATAGGCGCTGGCGGCGCGATCACTGATCGCGATCACGGTGATCGGCGCAGTCGCTTTGGCCACGGCTTCTGACAACAGTTCTGCACTGCGTGGCGAAAAAACGGGCAGTAACAACGGCCTGATCCCGGTTATCGCGGATCTGGCGGCGGAGGACAGGGGCTGGGCCTTTTGGTCATAGACAGCCAACCCTGGCACCGGCAATTCGCGCGCGCGGTGGCGACCGTGCAGGTGCAGCCAGTTTTCGCGCCCGTCAAGCATCGGTAAAAGACCGTCAGCGTCGCCCGGCCCGATGATCACCGAAAAGCCGGCCGCGCGCGCGGCTTCAGCGGTCTGGGCACCCACACACAGCGCCGCGCGTCCCCGTGCCGCGCCCGCGTTGGGCACGGCATTGGCCGATGTGAAGACGAAGCCGGGCGCGTCTGCGACAACTGCTGGATCGAATTCCAGCGGTTCGATGCGCAGAATCGGCGCGATCAGCACATCAATGCCCGGCAGTTCGGCGGCGAGGGCGCGCGATTGCGCCTCGGGCCGGGTCAGAAGGCAAAGGGGCACGTCCATTGCGGCCTCGCGTCGGGGTGGCTATCTGATGTGCTAACCCTAACGCCAGCAAGGCCGCAACCATGACACTTACCTTTCTTGGCATAGAAAGCAGTTGCGACGACACTGCCGCCGCCGTTGTGCGCGAGGATGGATCGATTCTGTCATCCGTCGTGGCCGGGCAGACGGCACTTCATGCAGATTTCGGCGGCGTCGTGCCCGAAATCGCCGCCCGCGCCCATGCCGAGAAGCTGGACAGCTGCGTCGAAGACGCATTGGCCGAGGCAGGCGTCAGCCTGTCCGATATCGACGGCGTGGCGGTCACCGCCGGGCCGGGGCTGATCGGAGGCGTGATGGCGGGGGTGATGATGGCCAAGGGCATCGCCGCCGGGTCCGGCCTGCCGCTGGTGGGGGTGAACCACCTTGCCGGCCATGCGCTGACGCCGCGCCTGACCGATGGGATTGCCTATCCCTATCTGATGCTGCTGGTGTCCGGCGGGCATTGCCAGTTCCTGCGCGTGGACGGGCCGGATGGTTTCCAGCGCCTTGGCGGAACGATTGACGACGCGCCGGGCGAGGCCTTCGACAAGATCGCCAAGCTGCTTGGCCTGCCCCAACCCGGCGGCCCCAATGTCGAGGCAGCGGCCGCCTCGGGTAACCCCGCTCGCTTCGCGTTGCCCCGGCCCCTGCTGGACAGACCGGGTTGCGACATGTCGTTTTCCGGGCTCAAGACCGCCGTTCTGCGCAGCCGCGACGATCTGGTTGCGGCGCAGGGCGGGCTGACGGTGCAGGACAGGGCCGATCTTTGCGCCGGATTTCAGGCGGCGGTCGCCGATGTTCTGGCCGAAAAGACCCGCCGCGCGCTTGCGGCCCATCCGGTGCCTGTGCTGGCCGTCGCGGGTGGGGTCGCAGCAAACCGGACCATCCGGGCAGCACTGGAAACCGTAGCAGAAGCAGCAGGCGCGCGCTTTCTGGCCCCGCCCGTTCGGCTGTGTACTGACAATGCCGCGATGATTGCCTGGGCAGGGATCGAGGCCTTCCGGCTGGGTCATCGCGACGGAATGGACCTTGCCGGACGCCCCCGCTGGCCACTGGATCAAAACGCGGCCCCGATGCTTGGCGCGGGAAAGAGAGGGGCAAAGGCATGACCCCCGAATTGAAGATCCTGATCATCAACGCCGTCATCATGGGCGTGGCCTATTTCGGCATCTACCCGTCGCGCAGGATTAACCGGGTGGGACAGATGATGACCACTGATCTTGTGTTGACCGGGTTGTCGCTGCTGGTGGCGGGCGGACTGTTCTATGGCAGCGGCGCGCGTTTCAGCCTGATCCTTTTCGAAACCAACTGGGCCATTTTCTCGGTCCTGACCCTAGCCCTGATGGAGGTTCCTTTGTTCATATGGTTCTGCCGCAGGAACGGTATCGACATCTCCGGGGGCCTGCCGTGACCGCGATCCTTGGCGCTGGCGCATTTGGTGCGGCCCTTGCGGTAACACTGTCCGGGACGCAGCCGGTGACACTGTGGGGGCGGGCGCTGCAAAAGGGGCGAGAGGTCGCGCGTCTGCCGGGCGTCATCCTGCCCGCGGGGGTCACCCTGACCGATGATCTGGGTCTGGCGCTTGACGGTCAGGACCGCGTGATCCTCGCGCTGCCGGCACAAGCCCTGCGCGGCTTTCTGGCCGATCACGCTAACCTGCTGGATGGGCGCTGGCTTATCAACACGGCGAAGGGAATCGACCTGGCAACGGGCGACTCGCCCTCGACCCTGATCCAGGCGGCTTGCCCTTCCGCCAGGATCGCCACCCTGACCGGCCCCAGCTTCGCCGCCGACATAGCGCGCGGGCTGCCGACCGCGCTGACCCTTGCGTCTACGGCCGAGGGGGTCGGGGCGCTGCAACATGACCTGTCAACGCCGGTATTGCGGCTTTACCGCAGCGACGATCTGAGAGGGGCGGAACTGGGCGGGGCGCTGAAGAATGTCGTGGCCATTGCGGCTGGCGCGGCCATCGGCGCAGGTTTGGGAGACAGCGCCCGCGCCGCACTGATCACACGCGGCTTCGCCGAGATGGTCCGCCTGAGCGTCGCGCTAGGCGCGCGTCCCGCAACACTGGCCGGGCTGTCGGGTCTGGGCGATCTGATCCTGACCTCGACATCGGATCTGTCACGGAACTTCCGATATGGCCGCGCGCTTGGCGCCGGGCAGGCTTTCGACAGCAGCCTGACCGTTGAAGGCGCGGCCACCGCCTGTGCCGCCACCCGACTTGCTGCCCGGCACGACATCGCCATGCCCATCGCCGAGGCCGTCGCCGGCCTTGCCGAAGGCCGCGCCGGCGTGGCAGAGACCATGGAAACCCTGATGAGCCGCCCCCTGAAGGAGGAATAATGCCCTATTTTGCCGTTACCTGCCGCGACAAGCCCGACGCGCTGCCTGTTCGCATGGAAAACCGCGCCGCCCATCTGGCCTATGTCGAGGAAACCGGCGCGGTCTTCATCGGCGGTCCGTTGCTGGAAGACGGACAGATGGCCGGGTCGATGCTTGTTCTGGACGTGGCCGATCTTGACGCCGCGAAAGCATGGGCCGCAGCCGATCCCTATGCCAAGGCCGGGCTGTTCGGAAGTGTCACGATCAACGAATGGAAGAAGGTTATCGGCTGATGGCCTACTGGCTTTTCAAATCCGAACCCGACGTGTTCAGCTTCGACGACCTGACAGCCAAGGGCGATGAGGGCGAAGAATGGGACGGGGTGCGCAACTATCAGGCCCGCAACAACATGCGCGCCATGAAGAAGGGCGAGCGCGGGATCTTCTATCACTCGAATATCGGCAAGGAATGCGTGGGCATCGTCGAGGTTCTGGCCGAGGCCCATCCCGACAGCACCACTGACGATCCCCGCTGGGAATGCGTCGACATCAAGGCGGTAAAGCCTCTGGCAAAGACCATCACGCTGGATCAGGCCAAGGTCGAACCGCGTCTGGCCAATATGGTGCTGGTCAACAACTCTCGCCTTTCGGTGCAGCCGATCAGCGATGCCGAATGGCAGGTGCTGATGGAACTGGGCGGGATCGACTGACCTGACGGCTGGCTGACGGTTTAGCCCAGCCAGCCGCGCGCCAGATCAGGCAGTGCGTCGAAATGATCCAGCATGGCGTCTGGCTTCAGCCGCGCCAGATCAGGCCCTTCTGGGCCGAAGGCCACAAGCGCCACCCGCACGCCCGAATTACGCGCCGTCTTCAGGTCGGTCTCGGTATCGCCGACCAGGAAGGATGCCCCGACCGTGCCCCCCGCCCGCGTCACCGCCGCCTTGTAAGGCGCAGGATCAGGCTTCCTGACCGGCAGCGTATCGGCGCCAACAAGCGCCGCGAAGGCGTCGCGGATGCCCAGCTCGCGCAGCAGCTTGTCGGCCAGCCACTCGGGTTTGTTGGTGCAGACGCTCAGCCGGAAGCCGGCGCCGTCCAGTTGGCCAAGTGCCTCGACCAGCCCCGGATAGGGCCGCGAATGCACCGCTATCGCGGCCTCATAGGCGTCCAGCAGCAGGGGGAAGTCCTCGTCCTCGGCCTGCGGCGGGATCAGCATCCCGGCACTTGCGCGGGCATAGCCTGCCCGCAGCATTGCCCGCGCCCCATAGCCCGAGATCTTCGCATCGCTCACCGGATCCAGCCCGGCCAACCCCCGCCGCGCAAGAACGGCATTGGCCGCGCCGATCAGATCCCCTGCCGTATCGGCAAGCGTTCCGTCCAGATCGAAAACGACGGTTCCTGCCATCCTGTAACCTTTCGTCAAATCAAGTGAAGGCCTTACGGCTTGCGGGCCAGCCAAGGCAACGGTTAAAGCCTGCGACGGGAAACGGCAAACAACGAAACGGGCACCATGTCGGCAGAACAGCAGAAACCGGAAATCGCCGTGATCATTCTTGCGGCCGGACAGGGCAGCCGGATGAAATCCGATCTTCCCAAAGTGCTGCACAAGGTCGGTGCCGTGCCAATGGTGGGCCATGCGCTTGCCGCGGCACGCAGCCTTGACCCAAAGACGGTCGTCGTCGTCGCCGGCCATGGGGCCGAACAGGTCACCAAGGTCGTGTCCAAGCTGGATACCGACGCGCAGATCGCGCTGCAGACCGAACAGCTTGGGACAGGCCATGCCGTCGCACAGGCCATGCCCCTGCTGGAGGGGTTCGAGGGCCGGGTGATCGTCCTTTACGGCGACACGCCTTTCATCGGCGAAGAAACGCTGTCCGCGATGGCCGCCCATGATGCCGATATCGTGGTGCTGGGGTTTGAAGCCGCCGATCCGGGTCGCTATGGCCGCCTTGTCACCGATGGCGGCGGCAGGCTGGAAAAAATTGTCGAGTTCAAGGACGCGGACGAGGCGACGCGCGCCATCCGGTTGTGCAATTCGGGTGTCATGGCCGTTGATGCAAGCCTGCTGCGGCGTTTCATCAGCCAGATCGGCAATGACAACGCCTCGGGGGAATATTACCTGACCGATATTCCGGGCCTGGCCCGTTCAGCCGGCCTTAGCGCGGCTGTCGTCACCTGCCCCGAGGCAGAGACGCTTGGCGTAAACTCGCGCACCGAACTGGCGCGCGCCGAGGCAATTTTTCAGGCGCGTCGCCGGACACAGGCCTTGGACGACGGCATCACCCTGACATCGCCCGAGACTGTATTCTTCGCACTGGACACGCATATCGGGCGCGATGCGATCATCGGACCGAATGTCGTTTTCGGCCCCGGTGTCACGATTGAAAGCGGCGCAGAAATCCTTGCCTTCTGCCATCTGGAGGGCTGCCACGTTTCGTCCGGCGCGACGGTCGGCCCCTTTGCGCGGCTGCGGCCCGGTGCCGAACTTGGCGGCGATGTCCATGTCGGCAATTTCGTCGAGATCAAGAATGCCGTGCTGGACGAGGGTGTAAAAGTCGGCCATCTCACCTATCTGGGTGATGCCCATGTGGGCGAAGGCACGAATATCGGCGCAGGCACGGTGACCTGCAATTATGATGGCGTGATGAAGCATCGCACCGAAATCGGCGCGAATGCCTTCATCGGTTCGGACACCATGCTGGTGGCACCCGTTCGGGTCGGCGCAGGGGCAATGACGGCCTCGGGATCGGTCATCACGCAGGACGTGCCGGACGCGGCGCTTGGCGTTGGCCGGGCACGGCAGATTAACAAGCCGGGCCTCGCGCGCCGGATCATGCAGGCACTGCGCGAGCAGAAGGCGAAAAAAGGGTAGACGCGGATGTGCGGTATCATCGGTATTCTGGGGAACCATCAGGTCGCGCCGCAACTGGTCGAGGCGCTGAAGCGCCTGGAATATCGCGGTTATGACAGCGCGGGCGTGGCAACGGTCGACAGCGAAGGCCGTCTGGACCGTCGGCGCGCAGTCGGCAAGCTGGTGAATCTGTCCGATCGGCTGGTGACCGAGCCGTTGGCCGGTCATGCCGGCATCGGCCATACCCGTTGGGCCACCCATGGCGCTGCGACCGAAGGCAATGCCCATCCCCACAAGCGCGGCCCCGTCGCCGTCGTCCACAACGGCATTATCGAGAATTTCAAGGAACTGCGCGAGCAGCTGATCACCGAAGGCTACAGCCCCGAATCAGAGACTGACACCGAAACCGTCGCGATGCTGACCGCACGTCATCTTGCAGATGGTCTGTCCCCGGTCGAGGCCGCAAGGGCGACGATTGCACGGCTGCAAGGTGCCTTTGCGCTGGCGTTCCTGTTTGAAGACCATGGCGACCTCATGATCGCCGCGCGCAAGGGCAGTCCGCTGGCCGTCGGTCACGGGACCGGCGAAATGTTCGTAGGCTCCGACGCGATTGCGCTTGCGCCCTTCACCGACCGGATCACCTATCTGGAAGAGGGCGACCATGCGGTTCTGACACGCGAGGGCGCACAGATCTTCGACGCCGAAGGCCGCCCCGCCAATCGTGAAATCGCCCAGATTGACGTGGGTGCCACCGCCATCGACAAGGGCGGTTACCGTCATTTCATGGCCAAGGAAATCGCCCAGCAACCCGCCGTTCTGGGCGACGTTCTGAACCACTATATCAAGGACGGCCGGATCGTGCTGCCCGAAGGCGTTGACTTCAATGGCGTGGACCGGATTACGCTGGTTGCCTGCGGAACCGCCTATCTTGCCGGATATGTGGCGAAATACTGGTTCGAAAAGCTGGCCGGCCTGCCCTGCGATCTGGATGTTGCGTCCGAGTTCCGCTATCGCGAGCCGCCCTTGTCGGACAAAAGCTGGGGCATCTTCATCAGCCAGTCGGGTGAAACCGCAGACACGCTGGCCGCGCTGCATTATGCGTCCGGCCGTGTCGCGAAGACGCTTGGCGTGGTGAATGTGGGCACCTCTGCCATCGCCCGCGATACCGATATCGCCCTGCCGACACTGGCCGGGGTCGAGGTCTGCGTGGCCTCGTCCAAGGCCTTCACCTGCCAGTTGATGGTGCTGGCGGTGCTGGCGCTGAAGGCCGCGCAGGATCGCGGCCGGCTCACCGATGCGCAGCTTGCCGGACATCTGGACGACCTGCGATCTGTCCCCGCCCTGGTCAATCAGGCGCTTGGCACGGCGGATGACTGCGAACGTCTGGCCGGCTGGATATCCGAGGCCCGCGACGTGCTGTTCCTGGGTCGCGGCCCGCTTTATCCGGTCGCCATGGAAGGCGCGCTGAAGCTGAAGGAACTGAGTTATATTCACGCCGAAGGCTACGCGTCCGGAGAGTTGAAGCACGGCCCCATTGCCCTGATCGACCAGAATATGCCGGTCGTTGTCGTCGCACCGCGCGATGCCCTTTTCGAAAAGACCATCTCGAACATGCAGGAAGTCATGGCGCGGCATGGACAGGTCTTGCTGGTGTCGGACGCGGCCGGAATTCGTGAGGGCGGCGACGGTGTTCATGCCAGCCTGACCATGCCGTCCGGCGGCGGGTTGTTTCAGCCCATCGTCTATGCCGTGCCGATGCAGTATCTGGCCTATTATGCGGCCGTAGCGAAGGGCACCGATGTCGACCAGCCCCGCAACCTGGCAAAATCGGTCACGGTTGAATAGCCGTCACGATACGGCTTGTGCCGCGCCCTTTGCCACGTCAGTTTGCGGCAAAAGGAATTGACCATGCCCGTGAAGAACCGCTTCGCCGAAATGCTGCCGGAAATCACCGCCTGGCGCCATGATTTCCACGCCCATCCGGAACTGCAGTTCGGCGTTCACCGCACAGCCGCGCGCGTGGCTGAACTGCTGCGCGAATTTGGCGTGGATGAGGTGACCGAGGGGGTGGGCCGCACCGGTGTGGTGGGTGTGATACGCGGCCGCAGTGACACGGCGAACAGCGTGATCGGACTGCGCGCCGACATGGATGCATTGCCGATTACCGAAGCGACCGGCCTGCCCTACGCCTCGACCGTCGATGGCAAGATGCATGCCTGCGGACATGATGGTCACACGGCAATGCTGCTTGGTGCGGCGAAATATCTGGCCGAGACACGCAATTTCGACGGCACCGCCATCGTCATCTTCCAGCCCGCCGAGGAAGGTGAAGCCGGCGCGCGGGCCATGCTGGACGATGGCCTGCTTGACCGGTGGGGGGTTCAGGAATTCTACGGGCTGCATAATATGCCCGGCATTCCGCTGGGGCAGTTCGCGATCCGGCCGGGCGGCATGATGGCCGCCGCAGACGAGTTCGAGATCACCGTGACCGGCAAGGGCGGCCATGCCGCGCAGCCGCAAATGGGCGTCGATACGATGCTGGTTGCCGCACAGATCATTGTTGCCCTGCAATCGGTGGTGTCGCGCAATGTCGATCCGCTGCGAAGCGGAGTCATTTCCTGCTGCGTGGTCGATTCCGATTCAAACGCACATAATGTGCTGCCCGAAACCGTTGTCATCCGTGGCACGGCCCGCAGCCTTGACGCCGAGACACGTGAATTGCAGGAACAGGCGCTGCACCGAGTGGCCGAAAACACCGCAAAGGCTTTTGGGGCAAGCGCGAGTGTTCATTATCATCACGGCTATCCCATCACGGTGAACCATCCCGAATCGACCGACCATGCGATTGCCGTGGCCAGGCAGATCGCCGTCGATGGCAAGGTCAATGCCAACACCGCCCCGATCATGGCCGCCGAGGATTTCAGCTTCATGCTGGAGACCCGCCCCGGAGCCTATATCTTCCTTGGCAATGGCGACGGTGCCGCGCTGCATCATCCGCAATATGTCTTCGCAGACGAAGCGATCCCCTTCGGCGCTAGCTGGCTGGTCGGAATGGTCGAATCGCGCATGCCTTACCGCTGAAATCCGACGGTCGCCGACGTATCGTTCGACCCGGATCCCGTCAGCCGCCCGTATGGCTCATGTGACGGGTGACCTGACCCGCGACGGTCTGGCGCGAGTAATCGAAGTCATGCCCTTTGGGTTTGCGGGCGATCGCCGCACGGATGGCATCGCGCAACGCCTCGTCATCATCCGATGCGCGCAGGGGCACACGCAGGTCGGCCCGGTCTTCCTGACCGAGACACATGTAAAGCTCGCCCTTGCAGGTCAACCGCACGCGATTGCAGCTTTCGCAGAAATTATGTGTCAGCGGGGTGATAAATCCGATCTTCTGTCCGGTTTCGGCCAGTTTGACATAGCGCGCCGGCCCACCTGTCCGTTCGGCAAGATCAATCAGCGTATAACGCGCGGCCAATCGGCTGCGCAGGTCCGACAAGGGCCAGTATTGGTCAAGGCGCTCGGTCTCTCCCATGTCGCCCATCGGCATGACCTCGATGAAGGTCAGATCCTGATCCTCGGCCGCGCACCATTCGACAAGGGAAAACAGCTCGTCATCGTTGAAGCCCTTGAGGGCGACCGTATTGATCTTCACACGAAGGCCCGCATCCTTTGCGGCCGCAATGCCGTCCAGCACTTGCGACAGGCGACCCCACCGCGTGATATCGGCAAACTTCACCGGATCGAGCGTGTCGACCGAGACATTGACCCGCCGCACCCCGATCTCGGCAAGTTCCTGCGAGAAACGGGTCAGCTGGCTGCCATTGGTGGTCAGCGTCAGTTCATCCAGCCCTTGGCCAAGGTGACGCGACACGCTGCGAAAGAACGACATGATGTCACGCCGCACCAACGGTTCGCCGCCCGTTATGCGCAACTTTCGAAGCCCCATTCCGATAAAGACCGAACAAAGCCTGTCCAGTTCTTCCAGCGTCAGAAGCTCTCGCTTGGGTAGGAACTGCATGTGTTCGGCCATGCAGTAGCTGCACCTGAAATCGCAGCGGTCCGTCACCGACACCCGCAGATAGGTGATCGGGCGTGCAAAGGGATCGATCAGCGGCGCCTGTTCCATGTCACCTGAGATAGGCTTTACCCCGCCATGTCGCAAGCGCGACCATTGCGCACAGGCCCTGCCGCCGCTAGCCTTCGCCGGAAAACCGGAGGAACGACCATGATCCGAGCGAATGCCTACGCCGCCCTGTGCCTGAGCGCGCTGATACTGAGCGCATGCGGAATTGAAGGTGGCGGTATCGTGTCACGGCCCGAAGCCGTCGCGCGACAAGAGGCCGCCACGGTAGCTGCATCCGCTGCAGCACCTGTCCAGCGTCCGCCGGCAAGCGGGCTTCAGTCGGGCGGTCAGACAGCCGCACAGCTTGACACCACCACGGCCGCAGAAAAGGCCGCAGCGGCTGCGCCCAGCAGTGGCGGCGGCAAGCTTGGAAATACCGTCGCTTCGCTTGGCGACGCGACACAAGCGGGATTCTGGATCAAGACACCGCTGGTTTCGGCGCCGGGCAAGGGCCGCATCGTGAACCCGGCAAACGGAAAGACGGCCAATGTCGATCTGCAGCCATTGGGTGGCGGGGCCTCGGGCAGCCAGCTTTCACTTGCCGCCATGCAGGCGATCGGTGCTGCCTTGACTGACCTGCCGACAATCGAGGTGTGGCAGAACTAGGTCGCGCCCATCAATCGGCGCCTTCGCGTTTCTGGTGCCGGCAGAGGGAATCGAACCCCCGACCTTCTGATTACAAATCAGCTGCTCTACCAGCTGAGCTATGCCGGCCCGAAACGACAGTCCGCGATCCGATACCGCTACTCGGCCGCGGGTGCAAGCCCGGGACCGAAAGTGGTTTTCCCGCCAATGCCAAGCGGCTAGGTTGCCGCCTGGAGATCAGATACAAGAAATCGCATGCAAATTGTCTATCACGTCGGCGCGTTTGGAACAGGGATGGAACAGATCATCCGCTCGTTGCTGCGCAATCGTGACGAATTGTGGAAGGTCGGCGTCGAAATTCCAGCACCCAGCCGGTATCGTGGCGTCTTCACCGAGGCAGCCACCGCGCTGAAAGAAGGCCCGGCATCGCGTGAAATGCAGGAAATGCTGCTGGACGCTGCTATGGACAGCGACCATGCCGCGCGGGTGGTGCTGTGCCAGCCGGGATTTATCGGCCTTCCAAGGCGCGCCCTCACGTCGAACGGGCTTTATCCCTTTGCGCATAAGCGCCTGCTTGGTCTGTCGAACCTTTTCCCGGAATCCGAGGTCGAGTTTTTCCTGGGCATCCAGCACCCCGCCCGACAGGTGCAGCACCTGCTTTCGGTCCAGAAACGCAGCTACGAATCCGTGATGCAGGGCATCCATCCGCTTCAGCTGCGATGGGCGCCACTGTTTCAACGCATCGTGGAGGCTGTTCCGGGTCGACGCATTGTCACCTGGGCGCAGGAAGATCTGCCTTTCACCTGGCCCGAACTGCTGCGCCGCATGGCAGGCGTGCCTCAGGCGATGCCCCTGCTGGACGAAGACACGATCCTGGCGGATATCCTGACACCCGACGCCCTCAGTGAGCTTCGGACGCAAATTCAGGGCCAGCCCGGCCTGGACATTGGTGGCCGGCGCGACCTGGTCGAACAGGCGCTGGCGCAGGCAGATCCTGCCAGGATGGAGGCGGATGTGGAGGTGCCCGGCTGGTCACAAGGGCTGATCGACCAATTATCTGAAGTCTATGCCGCAGACCTGGCCGAGATCGCCGCACTGTCGGGGGTGGAGTTCATCGCGGCCTGAAACGTCACGACCTGCCGTCCGCGACGTAAGATGCAACCCGTTATCGCTGCCCTCTCATGCCGCCAGCAGCACCAGAACCGCAGCGGCAGCCAGCGTCGCACCCGACCCTATCGCGGCAGAGGACCAACTGAACCGACGGGGCCTGGGCGGAGGCTCGGCATCCTGCCGCGCACGCCAGATCGCATGTTCGATCAGGCCAGGCATAAGCGGCATGGCGCGCTGCAAGGTGCGCGCGATCTGCTTGCTGTCGGACAGGATGGCGCGGGGCCCCAGATTGGCCTTGATATAGTCCTCGACCACAGGACGGGCGGCGTTCCAGATGTTCAGGTTCGGATCAAGCGACCGCGCAACGCCTTCCACGACGACCATCGTGCGCTGCAAAAGGATCAGCTCGGTCCGGGTTTGCATGCCGAAACGCTCGGTCACCTCGAACAGGTAGCCCAGCAGGTTTGCCATGGAAATCCGTGTCGCATCGGCACCGAAAATCGGCTCGCCCACAGCGCGCAGCGCGCGTGCGAAGGCCGCCGGATCACGGTCACGCGGGACGTAGCCGGCTTCGAAATGCACCCGCGCCAGCGCGTCATAATCACGACGTATGAAACCCATCAGGATCTCGGCATAGACGCGACGGGTATATTCGTCGATCTCGCCCATGATGCCAAAATCATAGGCGATCAGGTCGCCATTCGGCGCCACCTTCAGATTGCCCTGGTGCATGTCTCCGTGGAAAAAGCCGTCGCGCAATGCGTGGGCAAGAAACAACTGCAGAATACGTTCCGCCAAGGCTGAGGTGTCATGCCCTGCGGCGCGAATCGCGGCAATATCACCAAGCGAGATGCCTTCGGCCCAATCACTTGTCAGAACCCGGCGCGACGTCAGCGACCAATGTGGCTGTGGCACCGCGAAATTCGCATCATTCTGCGTATTCTCGGCAAAAAGAGAGGCAGAAGACGCTTCCAGGCGCAGGTCCAACTCTCCAGCGACGGTATCCGCGAAGTGCTGGACCACATCCTTGGGGCGCAGCCGCCGCGTGGCAGGAGAGATCGCTTCGATCATGTCGGCGCCGAAATGGAAGGCGTCGATGTCGCGCGCGAAGGCCGAAGCGATATTTGGGCGCAGCACCTTGACCGCGACTTCCTGGCCGGTGTCAGTGCGCCGCGCGCGGTGGACCTGTGCGATCGAAGCCGCCGCGACGGGTGCAGAAAATTCGGAAAACATTTCGGCCAGGGGCAGGCCCAGATCGGTCTCGATCATCGCTTTGGCCTGATCGGTCGAAAAAGGTGGCAGCTTGTCCTGCAGATAGGACAGCTGATCCGCCAGTTCGACACCCACAACATCGGGGCGCGTCGACAGGATCTGGCCGAACTTGATATAGGCGGGGCCGAGTGCCGTAATCGCGCGGGTCACCGGCGGCAGCAGGGGATCGCCCTTGTAACCCAGCCAGCGGAACGGCCAGCCAAGCACGCGCGCAGCCACGCGGACGTTGCGCGGCGCATCCATTGCGTCCAATGCGACACCCATCGCGCCCGTGCGTTCGAACGTGGCGCCGGTGCGGATCAGGCGCCAGATATTGTGCGGGCCGCGCATTTTACAGTTTCCAACCAGAATGCAGCGCTGCGATGCCCATGGAGAGGTTGCGATACTGGACCCGCTCGAACCCGGCGTCGCGAATCATGCCGGCAAATGTTTCCTGATCAGGGAATTTGCGGATCGATTCGACCAGATACTGATAGCTGTCGCGGTCATTGGCGACCAGTTGCCCCATCACCGGGATGACGTTGAAGCTGTAGCGGTCATAGGCCCATTGCATCGCCGGAACCGGCAACTGGCTGAATTCCAGCACCATCAGACGTCCGCCGGGGCGCAGCACGCGAAAGGCTTCCGCCAGCGCATCGGGGATGCGGGTGACGTTGCGGATCCCGAAACTGATCGTATAGCGATCGAAACTGTTATCCTTGAAAGGCAAGGCCATCGCATCGCCCGTGACCCAGCCAAGCCGGTCGGCCAGGGTTGCCGCCTCGGCCCGCTTGCGGCCCTCGACCAGCATCGATTCCGTCATGTCGCAGACGGTGACACTCGCCTTCGGCGCACGGTCCAGAAAACGGAAGGCGATATCGCCCGTGCCGCCAGCCACATCCAGCAGCTGCTGACCGTCGCGGGGCGCCAGCCAGTCCATCA
Source organism: Paracoccus denitrificans (assembly GCA_005768755.1). GTDB lineage: Bacteria > Pseudomonadota > Alphaproteobacteria > Rhodobacterales > Rhodobacteraceae > Paracoccus > Paracoccus denitrificans_B. The sequence goes on from VAFL01000007.1 coordinate 49,405, forward strand.
TCGCGTTCTTCCAGATGCGGTGGATGCCCACGCTCATCAGGTCGTTCATCACGTCATAGCGCGACGCCACCCGCGAGAAGACGCCATGGACCATGCCGGCCTTGTCGTCCTCGTCCACGGTCTGAAAGCCGAAATGGGTCTGCCTGTCACTCATTGATACTTGCCGTCTGTGTGTCCGGGGCACAGTTAAGGGGGAAACCCCGCGGCCACAATGCGACGAAAGCGACGAAGATGCCAGAACTGCCCGAAGTCGAAACCGTCCGCCGCGGCCTTCAGCCCCACCTGGAGGGTCAGCGGATTGCGCGGCTGACCCTGAACCGCGACGGGCTGCGGTGGAAATTCCCGCCCGATCTGGTCCAGGTCGCCACCGGTGCCACGGTGACAGGCCTTCGGCGAAGGTCGAAATATGTCCTGCTTGATCTGGACCGCGCGGCGTCCATCCTTATCCATCTGGGCATGTCGGGGCGGATGGTGATCGAAGGCGCCAGCCTTGGTGAATTCCACCGCGATCCAGCCATCCTGCCACAGCACGATCATGTCGTGATGGAAACCGATGCCGGCACCAGGATCACGATGAATGACGCCCGCCGATTCGGTATGGTCGACCTGATCCGCGACGACACCTCGCCCTTGCTGGACGGGTTGGGACCCGAACCGCTGACGTCCGATTTCACGGGAAAAGTGTTGGCCGTTGCCTTTGCCGGGCGGCGCGCGCCGGTCAAGTCGCTGTTGCTGGATCAGCGCGTGGTTGCCGGTCTGGGCAATATATATGTGTCAGAGGCACTGCATCGCGCAGGGATTGACCCGCGCCGGTCAGGGGGCCGGATCGCCCGCGCGCGACTTGACGTTTTAGCCAGCCATATCAAGGATGTGCTGGATGAGGCCATTGCCGCAGGCGGGTCGTCGCTGCGCGATCACAGGCAGGCAACGGGCGAGCTGGGATATTTCCAGCACAGCTTCCGGGTCTATGACCGGGAAGGCGCGCCTTGCCCCCGCCCCGGCTGCACCGGCACCGTCAGGCGCATCGTTCAATCCGGTCGCTCCAGTTTCTGGTGTCCGACCTGCCAGCGATGACACTGGCCACATGCTCACGCCTTTGTTAGGACTCGCCGGACCGCAACCGCGAAGGGACGCCCCATGGGTTACCAGAATATCACCGTCGAAATCAGCGATTATGTTGCGCTGATCCGACTGAACCGGCCCGACGCGCTCAACGCGCTCAACAGCGCGCTGCTGAGCGAGTTGTCAGGCGCCTTGCAGGACGCCGACCGCAACGAAAAGGTCCGCTGCATTGTCATCACGGGCAGCGAAAAAGCCTTCGCGGCGGGTGCTGACATCAAGGAAATGTCCGAAAAGACCTTTGCCGAAGTCTACGACGAGGATCTGTTCACCCGCCCGACCGAGGCAATTCTCAGCATCCGCAAGCCGATCATCGCCGCGGTTTCCGGCTATGCGCTTGGCGGTGGGGCGGAGCTCGCCATGGCCTGCGATTTCATCATCTGCGCCGAAAACGCAAAATTCGGCCAGCCCGAGATCAATCTGGGCGTCATTCCGGGCATCGGCGGCACGCAGCGCCTGACCCGTTTCGTCGGCAAATCGAAGGCGATGGACATGAATCTGACCGGCCGCTTCATGGACGCCGAGGAAGCGGAACGTTCCGGCCTTGTCAGCCGTGTTGTGCCGACCGCGAAACTGATTCCCGACACGATGGCCGTGGCGCGCAAGATCGCCGAAAAATCGCAGGTCGCCGTGAAGGCCGCGAAAGAAGCCGTCAACCGCAGCTATGAGACGACGCTGCGCGAAGGCCTGCAATTCGAACGCCGGCTGTTCCACGCGCTGTTCGCGACCGAGGATCAGAAGGAAGGCATGGCCGCATTCCTGGAAAAGCGCGAACCTCAGTTCCGCGATCGCTGATTTCCCTTGGCTTTCCGGCCCTGCGCCTGTATAGGCCCGGGCTTACATGCGCGTGGGCCCGCTTAAGGCAAGAATCATGTCCGTTCACCACTGAACGGTGCCGTGGGGCTTTTGCGTAATCGAAATTCGAAGATCATACAGGAACGCACCCATGGCAAATACGCCCCAGTCCAAGAAACGCGCCCGCCAGATCGAGCGCCGCACAGACGTCAACAAAGCCCGCCGCTCGCGCATCCGCACCTATCTGCGCAAGGTCGAAGAAGCCATTGCATCGGGCGATGCTGATGCCGCCAAGGCCGCCCTGCAGGCTGCCCAGCCCGAACTGATGCGTGGCGTGACCAAGGGCGTTATCCACAAGAACACCGCCTCGCGCAAAGTCTCGCGCCTTGCGTCGCGCGTAAAGGCCGTCGGCGCCAAGTGATTCTGCGCCGGTAATGTCAGCAAACGAAGGCTGAAAATTGACGTAAGGGCGCATTCACGGATGCGCCCTTTTGTTTTTCACGCAAACAACATTCTGAATTTACAAGAATTTAGTCCAAGCCTCTGGATTGTGGCGGGATTATGACAAGCGTCCCGGATTCGTTCCGGCGATCTTTCTGTCAAGCGCGAAGATCGGTTGCGACCGCATCATGACAGCGTCTAACTTCAACATGCGATTCACGTCGCCTTGGGGGAAGTCGCCCGGGATTCGGTCTGCCACCGAATCGAACGAAGCGATGACATATGACCGAAAAAGCGGTCTGCGCTGTTACAGCAGGGGAACTGCCATTCCCCTGCATGGGTGGCGCGTTGCGTCCGGACCGGATGGGTCAGGCGGCTGATGCTGCTTTGCCTGCCGGATATCGGCCCCCATTTCGTCGTGACTTGCCCGTGCCGAAAAGCGGCCGGAACTGGGGACAAGCCGAGTAAGAGACGACAAGAATGCAAGAACTATGGGACAGGGCCAGCAAGTCACTTCGGGACAGGATTGGGGGCAATAATCACACCGCATGGATCGCACCGCTAGGTCTGTCCCGTATAGATTCGGACGAGGCGCTGATCACTACACCGACGCGCTTCATTTCGGACTGGGTGCAGCGCCACTATGCCGAGGCCATTCGCGAGGCGCTGATCGAAGCCGGGGCAGAGATCACCCGGCTTAGCTTTCAGGTCCAGCAGACCGCGCGGCGCCAGTCGCCCGCCCGTAATGTGGGACCGGTGGCGGCCACCGCAACGCCACGCCCCGCAGCCGAGCAGGAGATGTCATCCCCGCTCGATTCGCGTTTCACCTTCGACAATTTCGTCGTCGGCAAGCCGAACGAACTGGCCCATGCCGCCGCGCGCCGCGTGGCCGAAGGCGGGCCGGTGACGTTCAACCCGTTGTTCCTGTATGGCGGCGTTGGCCTGGGCAAGACCCACCTGATGCATGCCATCGCCAGCGACATGCGCACCCGCCGCCCCGAGGCCCGTGTGCTGTATCTCTCGGCAGAGCAGTTCATGTATCGCTTCGTGCAGGCCCTTCGCGAACGCACGGTCATGGATTTCAAGGAAATGTTCCGCACGGTCGAGGTTCTTATGGTCGATGACGTCCAGTTCATCGCCGGCAAGGAATCGACGCAGGAGGAATTCTTTCACACGTTCAACGCTCTCGTGGATCAGGGCAAGCAGATCGTGATTTCTGCCGACCGCGCACCGGGCGAGATCAAGGATATGGAAGACCGCATCAAGTCGCGCCTGCAATGCGGCCTTGTCGTCGATCTGCACCCAACCGATTACGAACTGCGTCTGGGCATCCTGCAATCCAAGACCGACGCATTCCGCGCACAATATGCAGGCCTGTGCATCGAGCCGGGAGTCCTGGAATTCCTGGCCCACCGTATCACCGCGAACGTGCGCGTGCTGGAAGGCGCGTTGCAGCGCCTGTTTGCCTTCGCAAGCCTTGTCGGGCGCAAGATCGACATGGAACTGACGCAGGACTGTCTGGCGGACATCCTGCGCGCCTCGGATCGCAAGCTGTCGATCGAGGATATTCAGCGCCGCGTCGCAGAGCACTACAATATCAAGCTGGCTGATCTGGTCGGACAGAAGCGCGTGCGCACGATTGCGCGCCCCCGTCAGGTGGCGATGTATCTGGCCAAGCAGATGACGACCCGCAGCCTGCCGGAAATCGGTCGCCGCTTCGGCGGTCGCGATCACACAACGATCATGCATGGCGTCCGCAAGATCGAAGAACTTTGCGCCGACGATCACGGGTTGGCCGAGGATGTGCAGCTTCTGCGCCGCGCGCTGGAAGCCTGATCACCAAGGCTTGATTCTGGACGCGTTTTTAATGACATTCGGCACACCGGCACCGGGCCGGTGATGGTGCGCCGGAATGTGCGCAGTAAGATGATGCGCATTGCAGGGGACTCAGCATGAAATTCTCGATCGAACGGGCCGATCTGGTGAAAGCCGTGGCGCAGGCGGGTTCGGTGGTCGAACGCCGCCACACGATCCCGATCCTTGCCAATGTGCAGATCGAGGCCACGCCCGACGGCGTCAGCTTCCGCGCCACCGACCTGGATACCGAAGTCGTTGACCGCACCGCCGCCCATGTCGAACGCCCCGGCGCGACAACCGTTTCGGCCCAGATGCTGAACGAAATCGCGCGCAAGCTGCCGGACGGATCGCTGGTGACCATCGCCGTGGATGGCGCGAACGAACGTCTGACCGTGCAGGCCGGACGGTCCAACTTCTCGCTCGCGACGCTGCCGACGGAAGATTTCCCGGTCATGGCCAATGCCGAATACAGCGCCAACTTCGCCGCCCCCGCGCCGGTGCTGCGGCGCCTGTTCGACAAGTCGAAATTCGCCATCTCGAACGAAGAGACACGTTATTACCTGAACGGCGTCTATATGCATGTCTCGCAAGGCGAAGACGGCGATGTTCTGCGTTGTGTGGCAACCGATGGTCACAGGCTTGCGCGGATTGATGCGGCGCTGCCAGACGGCGCGGCCGAGATGCCGGGCGTGATCGTGCCGAAGAAAACCGTGGCAGAGTTGCGCAAGCTTCTGGACGACGACGAACAACAGATCGCGGTTTCGGTCAGCGAAACCAAGGTCCGTTTCGCCACGCCCAACATCACGCTGACGTCGAAGGTCATTGACGGCACCTTCCCCGACTATACCCGCGTCATCCCCGCCGGCAACAGCCGCAAACTGGAAGTGGATGCCAAGGATTTCGCCCGCGCCGTCGATCGTGTCGCCACCGTCAGCAGCGAACGATCGCGCGCGGTCAAGCTGGCGCTGGATATGGATCGGTTGGTGCTGTCGGTAAACGCCCCGGACGCCGGCACCGCGGACGAGGAACTGGCCGTGGCTTACGGCGACGATGCGCTGGAAATCGGCTTCAACGCCAAATACCTGCAGGAAATTGCCGCCCAGATCGACCGTGAAAACGCTGTCTTCATGTTCAACGGATCGGGTGATGCGGCGCTGATCCGCGAAGGCAATGACCCGTCGGCGGTCTATGTCGTCATGCCGATGCGCGTTTGATCCTTTCGCGACTGACACTTCAACAATTCCGGTCCTGGCCGCGGCTTGAGCTTGATCTCGATGCCCGGCCAGTGGCGCTTTATGGCCCGAACGGATCGGGCAAGACCAACGTGCTGGAAGCGGTGTCGATGCTTTCGCCGGGTCGCGGAATGCGTGCTGCCTCGCCGCTCGATCAGGCGCGGCAGGGCGTAAACGCGGGCTGGCGCATCCGTGCGCAGGCGGGCGACTATCAGATCGAGACGACGGCCCTTCCCGGCGCGAACCGCACTGTCAGCATTGACGACAAGACCGCGCCGCAAGTCGCACTCGGTCAGATCCTGCGGCTGATCTGGCTGACGCCCGCAATGGACCGCCTCTGGACCGAATCCCCCGAAGGGCGACGCCGTTTTCTGGACCGGGTGACACTGTCTTTCTTCCCTGACCATGCCGAGGCCGCGCTTGGCTATGACAAGGCCATGCGCGAACGCAACAGGCTGCTGCGCGATCAGGTCACCGACAGCGGCTGGTACCGTGCGCTGGAAGCACAAATGGCCGAGTCGGGATCGCGTATCACGCAGAACCGGCTGGCCGCCTTGGCCGCGATCATGGTGGCCCAGCAAGACGGCGATGACTTTCCTGTGGCCCGGCTGACCCTGCTGCCGGGAGAGGGCTTTGCCGATGATCCGAATGCGGTCGACATCGCTGGCAGGCTGGCCGCCATGCGGCCGCGCGATCTTGCAGCGGGGCGCAGCCTGACCGGTCCGCACCGTGCCGATCTGGGGGCCGTCTGGGGACCCCAGGATATGCCCGCCGCGCTGTCTTCTACCGGGGAACAGAAGGCGCTTCTTCTGTCGCTGATTCTGGCCAATGCGCACGCATTGTCCGATCAGCCAGTCGTGCTTTTGCTGGACGAAGTTGCGGCCCATCTGGACGCGGATCGCCGCGCTGCGCTTTACGCGCGTATCCTGGCACTGCCTGCGCAATCGCTGCTGACCGGCACCGGGCCCGAACTTTTCGACGCCTTCGGGGGGCGCGCGCGCATGTTCGCGGTCAGCCGAACTGATGGTGCATCAAGGATCGCCGATGACTAAAGCAGCCATTCGATTGGCAGCAGGTTCAGCACATAAACAGCGATGCGATTGCCAACACCCAGACCCGGTTCGTGCTCGATCATGACGACGCCACCATCTGGCTGGGGATCCTGCCAGAGCATGTCGCCATCATCCAGCACCGGGCGGAAGCTGCGTTTCGAAATATCGGTCACGAACGAACTGGCGCCCTCGGTCGCGATGGTCGGGCTTTCGATCAGAAAGCCCATCTCGCAATTCAGCGCAGCCGATCGAGGGTCGAAATTGAAAGAGCCGATAAAGACACGCGCATTATCTGCCGCAAACGTCTTGGCATGCAGGCTGGCACCCGATGACCCGACCGGCCCCAATTCATCATGCCCCGGCGACACGCCGTCGATGGGCTTCAGCTCATACAGGACCACACCTGCCTTCAGCAGCTCACGGCGGTATTTGACATAGCCCGCGTGCACCATCGGGACGTCGGTCGCCTGCCATGAATTTGTCAGGATGTGCACCTCGACCCCCGACCGGGCAAGATCGGCAAAGAAGCGGGTGCCCTGCTTGCCCGGCACGAAATAGGCCGAAATCAGATCCACCCGTTTCTCGACCGTGCCAAGGATCTGGCCCAGCCTGGTAATCATCAACTGGCTGCGGTCGACCTCGCCTGCACCTTTTTCGGGATCATCCGCAACGACCTGAACGCTCGTCCATTCCATCTGCGGCGAAGTGCCTTGCGTCATTCGTCCTGCAGGACCGCTTGCATTGTCGGGTGCAAAGGCCTGCGCACCGTCGCTGGCGATCGCCGCCTGCACGGCCGCATCAAAATCCGTCAGGTCGCCCGCACCCGAGATGACCTGTTCCAGCGCCAGCACGGGGCTGCTGTTCCAGTATTCGTCGAAGATTGCGGCGGTATCGGTCACCACCTCGCCCACGCCCAACACGTCCAGATCAAGATAGGATGGCTGTTCCCCGAAGGAAAAATACTCGTTGCCGATATTCCGCCCGCCAACGATGGCGACGGCACCATCAACGATGAACGCCTTGTTGTGCATCCGCCGGTTCATGCGCAGCGGATACAGCGCATAGCCAAGAAGCTTCGGCTTGCGGATCGTCGAGGGATTGAACAACCTGACAGAGAAATTGGGCATGGCGTTCAGCGCGGCCAGCGTCTGGTCCATTCCCTTGATGCCATTGTCGTCAAGCAACAGACGCACACGGACGCCCCGCTCTGCCGCGTCGCGCAAGGTATCAAGAAGCAATACGCCGGATTCGTCATCGTGCCAGATGTAATACATCGCATCGATGGACCGTTCGGATCCCGCCGCCAGTTGCAGACGCGCGGTCAGTGCACCTTGCCCGTCTGCCAGAGGCACGACACCCGACTGACCGGGGTGGGCCGCCAGGGCCTCTACCGCGCGGGGGCCAAGGCGCGTGTCCTCATCAAACGGAATGGCCGTTTCAGTGGTGCGACCCTCGGTCGACGGCACGGCAAAGATCAGGCGTCCGGCAATCCACAGCACAGCGAGGCATACGATCAGGATCAAAAGCATCTTCAACCACCGCATCCGCACCCTCACCCTTGCCGGTCTTTGAGGGATTGTTTCGCCCCTTTTGCGCGCCAAACGCAAGGTCTGGCGTCAATTCGCCAAATTGCCCCGAAATACTGTGTGTTTCCCGTGACTTTACCCGCCAGAATGACTATATCATGCGCAGAATAACAGGAAAAATCAGGCATGACAGATACCGCAGCGCAGCCCGTCGAGTACGGCGCGGATTCGATCAAGGTTCTCAAGGGGTTGGAAGCCGTCCGAAAGCGCCCCGGCATGTATATCGGCGACACTGACGATGGCTCTGGGCTGCATCACATGGTCTATGAGGTCGTCGATAACGGCATCGACGAGGCTTTGGCCGGTCATGCCGACTTCGTGCGCGTGAAGATCCATGCCGACGGTTCCGTATCGGTGCGCGACAACGGCCGCGGCATTCCTGTCGACATGCACCCGACCGAGGGCGTATCCGCCGCCGAGGTCATCATGACGCAGCTGCATGCGGGCGGCAAATTCGACCAGAACAGCTATAAGGTTTCGGGCGGTCTGCATGGCGTCGGCGTGTCGGTCGTGAACGCGTTGTCGGACTGGCTGGAACTTCGCATCTGGCGCAATGGCAAGGAATATGTCGCCCGTTTCGAAGGCGGCGACACGGTCGAACACCTGAAGATCGTGGGCGATGCGCCGGACGAGAAAGGGACAGAGGTCCGTTTTCTGGCCTCGAACAAGCAGACCGACCCGAACGGCACGTTCTCGAATCTCGATTACGTTTTCAAAACGCTGGAAAACCGCCTGCGCGAACTGGCCTTCCTGAATTCCGGCGTGCGCATCATTCTGGAAGACGAACGCCCCGCCGAGCCGCTGCGGACAGAGCTTTTCTACGAAGGCGGTGTGCGCGAGTTCGTCAAATATATCGACCGCTCGAAATCCGCCGTCTTGCCCGAACCGATCTTCATCGAGGGAGAGCGCGGCGGCATCGGCGTCGAAGTCGCGATGTGGTGGAATGACAGCTACCACGAAGCCGTGCTGCCCTTCACCAACAACATTCCGCAACGCGACGGCGGCACCCATATGGCGGGCTTCCGGGGCGCATTGACCCGCGTGATCCAGAAATATGCGCAAGACAGCGGTATCGCCAAGCGCGAGAAGGTCGAATTCACCGGCGACGACGCACGCGAAGGGCTGACCTGCGTGCTATCGGTCAAGGTGCCGGACCCGAAATTCTCCAGCCAGACGAAGGACAAGCTTGTGTCGTCCGAGGTGCGGCCAGCGGTCGAAGGACTCGTGGGCGAGAAGCTGTCCGAATGGTTCGAAGAAAACCCAGCCGAGGCCAAGCAGATTGTCGGAAAGATCATCGAGGCAGCGCTTGCGCGTGAAGCGGCGCGAAAGGCACGCGAGCTGACCCGGCGCAAATCCGCGATGGACGTGGCCAGTCTGCCGGGCAAGCTGGCAGATTGTCAGGAAAAAGATCCCGCGCTTGCCGAACTGTTCATCGTCGAGGGCGACTCGGCGGGTGGGTCGGCCAAGCAGGGCCGCTCGCGCCAGAATCAGGCCGTGCTGCCGCTGCGCGGCAAGATCCTGAACGTCGAGCGCGCGCGGTTCGACCGGATGCTGTCGTCCGAAATGATCGGCACGCTGATCACCGCGCTTGGCACCGGGATCGGTCGAGACGAGTTCAACCTGAACAAGCTGCGCTACCACAAGATCGTCATCATGACCGACGCCGACGTCGACGGCGCGCATATCCGCACGCTTCTGCTGACTTTCTTCTTCCGGCAGATGCCCGAGCTGATCGAGGCAGGGCATCTCTATATTGCGCAGCCGCCGCTTTACAAGGTTGGCCGCGGCCGGTCCGAGGTCTATCTGAAGAACGAAGCCGCGCTGGAGGATTATCTGATCCAGCAGGGCCTTGAAGGTGCTACACTGCGTCTGGGTTCGGGAGAGACCATTTCCGGCAATGACCTGCTGCGCGTGATCGAAGAAGCCCGTACCGCACGCCGCATCCTGCGCGCCTACCCCACGCATTATCCGCCCCATATCACAGAACAGGCAGCCATTGCCGGGGCGCTTGTGCAAGGCCGGGTCGATCAGGACGCGGCCGGCGTGGCCCAGGCCGTCGCGCAGCGGCTGGACATTGTGTCCGAAGAATATGAGCGTGGCTGGACCGGACGGCCCACGCAGGACGGTGGGATCCGTCTTTCACGCCTGCTGCGCGGCGTCGAGGAAGCGCGCTCGCTGGACGGCACGATGCTGCGCTCGTCCGAATCGCGCCGGCTGGGCGCCATGACCCAGCAGCTTGAAGAAATCTACGCCCAGCCCGCAACGCTGGTGCGCAAGGATCGCGAGGTGCCGATCTGGGGCCCCCTGAGTCTGCTTTCGGCAATTTTCCTGGAAGGGGAAAAGGGGCTGTCACTGCAGCGGTACAAGGGTCTGGGAGAGATGAACCCCGAACAGCTGTGGGAAACCACGCTGGACCCGCAAGCCCGCACCATGTTGCAGGTGAAGGTCGAGGATCTGTCGGATGCCGATGACATTTTCACCAAGCTGATGGGCGACCTGGTCGAACCGCGCCGTGACTTCATCCAGCAAAACGCGCTGAGCGTGGAAAACCTGGATATCTGATCAGGACAGGGCAAACAGATCAACCTAAGCGATTCCGTGATAATCCTGCCTCAGTTCGGGGCGGGATTGATCCGGAATTAGGCATGTTTGCATCTGACAGATTGCTTCAGACTGCCCATTGGACATAAGGTAACGTCCTAATTCACCGAGAGTCACCCTCTCTGATCGTGGAGTTAACGATGAAGCAGTCCTCGTTTTATGTGTCCTTCGCAGCCGCTCTGATCGCAGGCACCGCCGCCAACGCGGGCGGCTATATCGCACCGATTGTTGAAACCCCTGTCGCGGTCGTGGAACCCGTCGTACCGCTGACCTGGAAAGGCGCCTATGTCGGCGCAACGGTTGGATATGCCTTCGGCGGCGATGATGAAGTCGGCTATTCGCGCAACGACAATCTGTTCTACAATTCCGATACGCTGGAGTTGTCGGGCATGAATGCAGGCCTTCGCGCAGGCTATCGCACGCAGTTCACCGGCCGAACCCGTGACTGGGTCATCGGCGGCGAACTCAGCTATGAAGGCGGCAACATCGAAGACAGCTTCACTGATGGTGCGTTCGAGGCCGAAAACAGCATCAACAACGTCATGGCGCTGCGCGTCAAGACGGGGGTGCTGAACAATGCCAAGGATACGCTTTTCTACGGCATTCTGGGTGTCGCCCAGGCCGATTTCGATTATCGCATTCAGGGTGTCGATGGCAGCACCGCCTTCTCTGTCGAAAGTGAAGGTGAGACCATGACCGGCTATATCGTCGGCCTCGGGGTGGAGCGTAAGCTGAACGAGCGCCTCTCGCTGACTGGCGAATGGGAATATGCGAATTTCGGCAAGGAAACACTGGAAGTCGACGGTTCGCCCTATTCGACCGAAATGACGCCGGATTTCCACAACATCAAAGTTGGTCTGAACTACCAGTTCTGATCTGACCCATTCCTGGGATTGAGGGCCGTGCGAAGGGTTTGCACGGCCTTTTTCATTCAAGATTTGCCATCGCCTGCGCCAGTGAACTCTGCCATGGCGCGCCGCGCCGTCGGGCATGGGCCAGGCCGGTTCCGCATCCGGTCGACATAATCACGCAGCAGCGAGACACGCCGGGGCCGGAAGCTTTGTCCGTTCAGGCGGGCGCTGATGATGCGGTTGCAATGGAACATGCGGAAATCCTCGCGCAGCTTGCACCAGCCCAGAAGCATCAGCGCACTCTCGGAATATGACATCCCCAGCGGGCGGATGTCGCGTTCGGAACGGCGGTCGTTCAGGTCGCGGTAAACAAGGTGCAACTCCTCCTCATCCCAGCAGGCATTGCGGATCATTTCCATATCGACGGTCGGCTGCATCCGCCCGTTTGGCGGGGTAAAGCTGCGCAGCGCCACGTGGTTGGCCTGCATGACCTGCCGATCCGGCAAGGTGGCGACGATGCGGGCAAGCGCGTTGCGCGCTGCCTCGATCAGGTCCGGGTCGCCGACGCGCGGCAACGCATCGACGGCCAGGCGCAATGCCTCAATTTCCAGCCGGGAAAAGCTTTGCGGGGGCAGTGCCGGGTCTTCTGTCAGACGATATCCCAGTCCGGCCTCGCCGTCTATAAGCGCCCCACCGGCGCGCAACGTGGCGATGTCGCGATAAAGCTGACGCGGGCTGACCCCGGTTTCCTCGGCCAGGCGCGCGGCCGTGACCGGCGGGGTCAGGCGGCGCAGCGTGTCCATCAATCTCATCAGCCGGTCGGTGCGTGCCATGCTGTCACATTCTGTCAGGGGTCCTGCCGCATAAGTGACCCATTGAACGACAGGAGTCCATGATGCTGACGCTTTATCATTCCCAACCATCCCGCTCGACCTCGATCATGCAGTTGTTGCACGAGTTGGGCGCGTTGGATCAGGTCAAGATCGTCGATGTGACGATCAATCGGCCTGACGGGTCCGGGCAGGCTGATCCGAAGAACCCCCATCCCGAAGGCAAGGTCCCTTATCTTGTCGACGGCGACGACCACCTGCGCGAGCGTATGGCGATCACCCTGTACCTGACGGACCGGTTCGACGACGGCCGCCTGGGCCGCCCGGTCGGCCATCCGCAGCGTGGCGAATACCTGTCATGGCTGTTCTGGTCGCAAGGCGTGCTGGAACCGTTGGTCTTTCTTAACATGGCAAAGGTGGATCATCCGCTTCTGAAAGCCTGGATCCTTGATCTGGACACGGCCATCCAGCGGCTGGACGAGGTGCTGTCCAAGCAGCCCTACCTGATGGGCGACGCGTTCAGCGCCGTCGATCTGGCGCTTGGCGGGTATTTCGTCCGCTTCAAGTCGGACGTTCCGACGACCCCCGCAATCGACGATTGGGCAGCGCGCTGCATGGACCGTGACAGCGTGCGTGCATTCGCGATCTAGCCCGTCTTGGGCGGGCTTGGGGCGGCGACCGGCAGGCGGGCCATCTGCACCATCAGGATGCCCGCCGCCACGATACCGGCGCCGATCACATCGCTGAAGCCAAAGCGTTCGCCCAGGAAAATGGCCGCAATGGTGACACCGAAGATCGGGGACAGGAAGTGGAAGGTCGCGGCGCGGATGGCCCCGATGCGACCGACCAACAGGAACCAGATGAATGTCGCAGCGATGCCCGGCGCAAGCACGGTGTAGAGAAAGGCGATGACCAGCCGCCAGCTCCAGTCGATAGGCTGGCCCCATTCCATGACCGCCGCAGGCACTGCCAGCACGGCTGCGCCTACCGCCATTTGAAGCGCCACGATCATCATCATGTTCTTGCTGCCGCCCGCGCCCCGTGCCACCAGTGTCGCCAGCGTCAACGCCATGACCGCGATCAGGGCCAGAACCGTGCCGAACGGGTCCAGACCATGCTGCAAGCGAACGCCCATGACGATGGCGACACCGATCACACCCAGCACCAGCCCCAGAACAGCCATCGGGCGCAGCTTCTCGCCCAGCCAGACCCAGCCCAGAAACGCCACGATCAGCGGCATCATGGACGCGATGATCGCCGCCGCCGAGGCCTCGATCGTGCGCATGGCGATCCAGTTCAGGCCCAGATAAAGCGCGTTCTGCATGATCCCGAAAATGATCAGCACCCGCCATTCGTTCCGGCTGAGCTTCCATGTCTGGCCCATCGCGCGGGCCAGTGCGATGCCAATGACGGCAGACAGGGTGAAGCGAATGACAAGCGCCGTCAACGGTGGCGCGGCGACCACGATCACCCGTGTCGAGGTGAATGCAGAGGCCCACATGAAGGCGAAGGCCAGACCCATTCCGATTGATTTCAGATCCATGCCGCACCCCGTCCGAACCGTGCGACCTTAGGCCCGCACCAGTGGTTACGCCACCCCCCGAAACGGCGCGCTGCCATCAAAAAGGCCGCCCCGAAGGCGGCCAGTTCGTTCTTTTTCCTGTGCCCTCCCTGACGGGCTTAGGATCAGGCGTTAACGCTGTCTTTCAGCGCCTTGGCAACGGTCACCTTGACCTGCTTGTCGGCGGGTTTGGACATCATTTCCTGGGTCTGCGGGTTGCGGACCATGCGCTCGGGGCGCGCGCGGCATGCAATCTTGCCGATGCCCGGCAGCGTCACCGAACCACCGTTCGAAACTTCGCGGGTCACCACGGCGGCGATCGCGTCCAGAGCGGCAGCAGCGGATTTCTTGTCGCTGCCCAGTTCGTCAGCCAGAGTGGCGACGAGTTGGGTTTTGGTCATCGGCTTGGCGGCTTGAGCCATTATCTGTCTCCTCGTTGCCCCGAAATTGGGGAAAGTTCAGTGCCGCTTATCGCGACATGCACCCTGCTACACAAGGTTTCGCGGAATATTTCAACCATTTTTCGCAATCCCGTCGCAGTGATCGCGTAGAAAGATCGTTTTCCGCCGATTATTCTTGCGTTACCCAACGTCAACATGCGGCAACCTGCCTAAAGGAAAGCAGTTTCGCTGAAGGATCGCAGCTTGCGTGAATGGATCCGTTCCAGCGGCATATCGCGCAGTTTCTCCATCGCGCGCACCCCGATCAGCAGGTGGCTGGCGACCTGCGTGCGGTAGAAATCGGTGGCCATGCCGGGCAGTTTCAATTCGCCATGAAGCGGCTTGTCGGATACGCAAAGCAACGTGCCGTAAGGCACCCGGAACCGAAATCCGTTGGCGGCGATGGTGGCGCTTTCCATATCCAGCGCGATGGCGCGCGACAGCGACAGGCGGTGGATGGGGCCAGACTGGTCGCGCAGTTCCCAATTGCGGTTGTCGATGGTGGCGACAGTTCCGGTGCGCATGATGCGCTTCAGCTCGTAACCTTCAAGCTTCGTGACCTCGGCCACGGCTTCCTGAAGCGCCACCTGCACCTCGGCCAAGGCGGGGATCGGCACCCAGACCGGCAGGTCGTCGTCCAGGACGTGATCTTCGCGCAGATAGGCATGTGCCAGGACGAAATCCCCTAGTGACTGACTGTTGCGCAGACCGGCACAGTGACCGACCATCAGCCAGGCATGGGGGCGCAGCACGGCGATATGATCCGTCGCGGTCTTGGCGTTGGACGGACCGACACCGATATTCACCAGCGTGATCCCCTGATTGTCGGCACGCTTCAGGTGATAGGCCGGCATCTGGGGCATTTTGGCCAGATGAATGATCTCTCCGTCCGGGCTGTCGATGATCTGGTTTCCGGGGGCCACGAATTCCGTATAGCCAGACTCCCGGTCGCCCAGCACCGTGCGGGCAAAGGCCTCGAACTCGTCCACATAGAACTGATAGTTTGTGAACAGAACGAAGTTCTGGAAATGCTTCGGATCGGTCGCTGTGTAATGGGCCAGCCGGGCCAGTGAATAGTCGATGCGCTGCGCGGTGAACGGGGCCAGATCCTCTGATCCGTCGGCATGGGGAGCAGCCACGCCATTGACGATGTCGTCGTTGACCGTGTTCAGGTCGGGCACATCGAAGACATCGCGCAGGCTGAAATCAAGCACCCCTTCCTGCGGCACGTTCAGATCGGTGCGGGTGGCGACAGCGAAATGCACCGGCATCGGGGTGTCGCTGTAGCCCACCTCGATCGGAGAGTTGTGGTTCTTGATCAGCAGTCCAAGCTGTTCGACCAGGTAGTGCCGGAAAAGTTCGGGCCGGGTGATGGTCGCCGCATAGCTGCCCGGTGTTGTGACATGGCCGAACGACAAGCGCGAATCGGTTTTGCTGTGGCTGGTCGTGGTCAGCCGCACCTCGGGGTAATAGGCGCGGTAGCGCGCCTTGGGCGCAGCACCACCAAGTGTCGTCAGAAAATGCTCGGTCAGAAAGGCGGCGGAACGGTCATAAAGCATACACAGGCGGTCGACGGCCTTGGCGGGATCGGTGAAATATTCACTATCGACCGGGGCGGGCGTTTCAAGGGGCAGGACTGTGGCGTTCATGGCGGACCTCGCGTTTGCGAAACTGTGCCAGCCGCGCCCGGCACTGGCAAGACGCCGCCCGGATGCCTAGATGGTCGGAGAAAGGAAAAATCCATGCGTTATTCCATACTTGATCTGGCCCCCGTCCCCGAAGGCACAACCACAGCCGAGGCGATTGCCAGCAGCGTTGTGCTGGCGCAGATGGCTGACGGGCTGAATTATCACCGTTATTGGCTGGCCGAACACCACAACATGGTCGGCATCGCCTCGGCCGCGACGTCGGTCATGATCGGCCATATCGCCGCCAATACCAGCCGCATCCGCGTCGGCGCGGGCGGTGTCATGCTGCCGAACCACTCCCCGTTGTCGATCGCCGAACAGTTCGGAACGCTGGCGACCATCCATGGCGATCGGATCGACCTTGGTCTGGGCCGTGCGCCGGGGGGCGATGGCGCCGTCTTCCGCGCGCTGCGCAAATCACCCGAGATGTCCGAAAACTTCCCCCATGACGTGCTGGAGCTGATTTCATATCTGGGCGAAGCCTCGCCAGATGCCGCCGTGATCGCCCATCCCGGACAGGGAACGCATGTGCCGGTCTGGATGCTGGGATCGTCGCTGTTTGGTGCCCAACTGGCGGCAATGCTGGGCCTGCCTTACGCCTTCGCGTCGCATTTCGCGCCCGGCGCGTTGGATGAAGCCCTGCCGATCTATCGCGAAAGGTTCAAGCCCGCTGGCCGACCAGACGCTGAGGACGGGCCACATTTCATGCTGGCCGTGAACGTCATTGCCGCCGATACCGACGAGGATGCGCAATACCTGCAATCCAGCCAGAAGCTTGCTTTCGCACGCCTGCGCAGCGGCAAGCCCGGCAAGTTGCCGCGTCCCACACATGACCTGGCCGAAATCACGCCGCCCTTGCAACGCATGGTTGGTGAAGCCTTGCGCATCAGTGCGGTCGGCAGCCCCGACATGGTCCGCGACCAACTGTCCCAGCTGATCGCGCGCTACCAGCCGGATGAACTGATCCTGACGGGCCAGATCCACGACGCCGACGCCCGCCGCAACTCGTTCCGTATCGCCGCCGAAGTGCTGGACGACATCAAGCCCTGAAACCGCAACGCTGCGTTCCACATGGCGCGGCACCCCCCTGACCCCTTGCGCCGCCCCCTGCCGCGCCCGATCCCGAAAGTTCTTCGCTGATGCAGTTCCTGATCTTCGGTCACGGCTATACCGCAAGCGAACTGACCCCGCGCCTTTCGGCACGGGGTTGGACAGTCACCGGCACGACACGCACTGACCCGGACCGGGTGGCGAAATCGGGGGCGGCAGCCCTGCTGTGGCCGGGGGACCATGCGGCGGTAAGCCGTGCCATTGCAGCAGCCGATGCCATCCTGATCAGCGTCGCCCCTGCCCCTGATGGCGCGGCTGATCCGGTCATTGCCGAGTTCCATGCAGAGCTTCTGGCCGCGAGGCCGCGCTGGATCGGCTATCTCTCCTCTACCAATGTCTACGGCGATCATGGGGGTGCGTGGGTGGATGAAACGACGCCCGCCACCCCGGACATGCCCCGCGCGCAGGCGCGCTTGCAGGCAGAACGCGAATGGTCGAATCTGTCCGCTCGTGCCGGCTGGCCCTTGTCGATCTTCCGACTGGCCGGCATCTACGGTCCCGGACGCGGCCCCTTTGAAAAGCTGCGCCGTGGCACCGCGCGCCGCATCGTGAAGCCCGGACAGGTCTTTTCGCGCATCCATGTCGAGGATATCGCCGGCGCGATCCTTGCCTCATTGGACATGCCTGCCCCGCGCGGTGAAACCCAGATCCTCAATGTCTGCGATGATCAACCCGCCCCGCCCCAGGACGTGATTGCCGCCGCTGCGAACATGCTGTGTATTCCGGTGCCCCGGGCAGAAGACTTCGACGCCGCGCAAATGTCCCCGATGGCGCGCAGTTTCTATGCTGATTCAAAGCGGGTCAGGAATGCGCGGATGAAGACGGACCTGGGTTATCAACTGCGATATCCCGACTACCACAGCGGTCTGGCGGCGATTCTGGACACTGAAGGCTGACACGCCCAACTTTTTTGCCAATCGGCTGCACCGGACAGGTTCCCCCGGTCACCAGACCCGAGTTTACAGCCCGGCAGGGGCGGGCTTTTATATCCTCAACCGAGGAAAGGAGCCAGGATGCGCGCAAACTTCACCAAACAGATCGAAGATGCGCTTGGCGACCGCCTGCCCGCAGGCCCGCAGGTGACGGAAACCGCGACTGGCGAACTGCATTCCTGCTTTGCCACCTCTGATCTGGCCGTTGCGACGCTTGGTTCTGCAGCCAGCGAGCTTGCGGCGTTTCTGGGCACCGGCGCGGCAGTGCTGAACCGCAGGCTGGCGCTGCTGTGGTTCAAGAAGACCTTGCGCCCGATTGGCTGGGAACTGCGTTCGACCTGGGATGCGGTCGCGGGTGATTACCAAACTGCGGATGGCTGGATCAGGCTGCACACCAACGCCCCGCATCACCGTGATGCGGCGCTGTCCGTTCTGGGCTGTCCGGCCGATCGCGCTGCCGTCGCGAAGGCGGTGCAGGACTGGCAGAAGGTGGCCCTGCAGGAGGCCGTGGTCGGCGCAGGCGGGGCTGCGGCCGCAATGCACGATCTTGCGACCTGGTCCACACATCCGCAAGGCAGTGCCGTCGCCGCCGAGCCGCTGATCGATTGGCAAACCACCGCGACCGATCGTCCGCCACTGGTGCTTGAGGGTCTGCGTGTGCTGGACCTGACCCGTGTGCTGGCCGGGCCGGTCGCAACCCGCTTTCTGGCAGGGTTCGGGGCACAGGTCCTGCGTATCGATCCCCCGTCGTGGAACGAGCCCGCGGTCGAGCCGGAGGTGACGCTTGGCAAGCGACGCGCCGGGCTGGACCTGACCAAGTCCGATGACCGCCATGTGTTCGAGAACCTGCTTCGTAACGCCGACGTTCTTGTCCATGGCTACCGCGCAGACGCGATGGAGCGGCTGGGTTATGGGCATGCCGAACGGCGCCGCATTGCCCCGAACCTTATTGATGTCAGCCTGAACGCCTTTGGCTGGACCGGTCCCTGGGCAACGCGGCGCGGGTTTGACAGCCTCGTGCAGATGAGCAGCGGCATCGCCGCCGAAGGCATGCGTCGCGCCGGCGCCGACCGACCCGTGCCACTGCCGGTGCAGGCGCTGGATCACGGCACCGGCTACCTGATGGCAGCGGCCGTGCTGCGCGCCTTGCGGCTTCGTCGCGCCACGGGCGAAAGCGTCTCGGCCCGATTATCGCTGGCCCGCACGGCGGCCATGCTGACCGGCGCTGGCGCGGGTGATTTTCACGGCGCGCCGATCAGCGAAGATGCTTCGGATCTGGCGCCAGAAATCGAGATGACCGGCTGGGGGCCCGCCCGCCGGCTGGCCTTTCCTGTCCAGATCGATGGTCGCCCACCACACTGGGCGATTCCCGCCGGTCCGCTGCGCATCGATCCGCCCGGTTGGTAACGCCGCCCGTCAGCGCCCGATGCTGCAGCAGCCGGAATACATCCTTGGCGGCTGGTTCCCGTTTTGGCGGATCACCATGGTTTCCAGCCCATAGACGATTGCTGACATATTGTCCGAGCATTGGGCCGGCGTGATCGTCGCACTGAGAACGTCGTTCTCATCCTGATAATAAATAGCCCTGCGCGGATCGCGTGCGTAACCGCTGTCCATGACCTGTGGTGCAGCGAACGTCACGTCCTGTCCCGGTTCGGACCAGATCAGGCTGTCGCCTTCAAGGTGGTATGACCAGAACGGCTCTGTCCCGACGCAACTGAGGTCTGCGGGCAGTCGCCCGGCTTCCCAGACATCGCTGCGATAAGCCAGAAACCGCATCGAGACCCATCCCGTGCGCTCGCCCGCGTTCAGCTGTCCCCATTGACCCGATCCGTCCAGGGCAAGCACCTCCACCCGCGTCTGATCGGGACGCAGGTTGCCGATAATCTCTGCCGAAGCGGATGGTGTCTCACGAATATTCAGCACATCGTCGGCTGCGACGCCCGTCACGTCGAACAGCGTCGGCAAGATGTATTCCTGCGTTGCTGCCGCTGGACCTGCTGCCAGCATCGCGATCACTGCCATACGCTTCAACATCGAATTACCCCATCGTTACACCGAAAATCTTCCCGATCACTGCGGTGATCCCCATCGCGACGCAGCCCCAGAAGACCACGCGGACGACCGCACGACCCCAGGGCGCGCCACCCGCACGCGCACCGACAAAACCCAGGACAGCCAGTGCGAGAAGCGTAGCGACAAGCACATATGGGACGATCACGGCGGCAGGCGCCAGCCACGCGCCCGCCAGCGGTATCGCGGCCGCCAACGAGAATGTCAGCGCCGAGGTCGCAGCCGCCTGCAAAGGATTGGCCGCAACAACATCGGACAAGCCCAGTTCGTCACGTATATGTGCACCAAGCGCATCATATTCCGTCATCTCGCGCGCCACACGCATGGCCGTTTCAGGCGCCAGTCCGCGCGCTTCATAGATCTCGGCCAACTCGATCAGTTCGGTTTCGGGATCCTCATCCAGCGCGCGGGTCTCGCGCCTGATATCGGCGCGTTCGATATCGGCCTGGCTGGAGACCGAGACATATTCCCCCGCTGCCATCGACAATGCGCCCGCAGACAGACCCGCGACCCCCGCCAGAAGAACGGCATGGCGATCCGCCCCTGAGGCTGCGATTCCGACCAGAAGTGACGCAACCGACACGATGCCGTCATTCGCGCCCAGCACAGCAGCACGCAGCCAGCCAGAGCGCGAGATGAAATGCGGATCGTCCGGATGCGCATCGGCATGTGTGTAACGCGACATGGGTTTCCCGGGTGATCAGGCGCGTGCGGGCATCCGGGCCACGCCCAGAACATCCAGCACCTTTGCCTCGATATCTGCGGCGTTCATGGCTGCGTCCGCATACATCGCGGCGGGGCTGTCGTGGTCAATGAAGGTGTCAGGCAGCACCATGGATCGGAACTTGAGGCCGTGATCGAACACGCCTTCATCTGCCAGAAGCTGGGCGACATGGCTGCCAAAGCCGCCGATCGCGCCTTCTTCGATGGTGATCAAGGCTTCGTGATCGGCTGCCAGCTGCAGGATAAGGTCGCGGTCCAGTGGCTTGGCAAAGCGGGCATCTGCCACAGTCGGCGTGATCCCGCGTGCCGACAGTGCCTCGCGCGCGGCCATGACCTCGGACAGGCGGGTTCCGAAGGACAGGATCGCCACGCGCTTGCCCTCGGCGATCATGCGCCCCTTCCCGATTTCCAGCGGAATCCCGCGTTCCGGCATCTCGACGCCTGTGCCTTCGCCGCGCGGGAAACGGAATGCAATGGGGCCGTCATCATGGGCAGCAGCCGTGGCGACCATGTGAACCAGATCGGCCTCGTCGGCGGCGGCCATCACGACCATGCCGGGCAGGCTGGCCATGAAGCCTATATCGAAGGCGCCGGCATGGGTCGCCCCGTCAGCACCAACCAGCCCCGCGCGGTCTATGGCGAAGCGCACCGGCAGTCGCTGGATCGCCACATCATGGACGACCTGGTCATAGCCGCGCTGAAGGAAGGTGGAGTAAATTGCGCAGAAAGGCTTGATGCCGCCTGCCGCAAGACCTGCGCTGAAGGTCACCGCATGCTGTTCGGCAATTCCCACGTCAAAGGTTCGGCGCGGAAACCGCTCGGCGAACAGGTTCAGGCCGGTGCCATCGGGCATGGCAGCGGTGACAGCGGCAATCCTGTCGTCCTGCTCGGCCTCGGCGATCAGCGCCTTCGCGAAGACCGAGGTATAGCTGGGCGCGTTTGACTTCGCCTTGGCCTGTTCGCCCGTGATGACATCGAACTTGCCGCGCGCGTGACCGCGATCCGCAGCACCTTCAGCGGGCGCATATCCCTTGCCCTTCCTGGTGATCGCGTGGATCAGAACCGGGCCTGTCGCACGCGCCTTCAACGTGCGCATCAAAGGCAGAAGCTGGTCAAGGTCATGTCCGTCGACCGGGCCGATATAGGAAAAGCCCAGCTCTTCGAACATGGTGCCGCCGACCGCCATGCCTTTCAGCATTTCCTTCGCCCGTCTTGCGCCTTCCTGAATGGGTCCAGGCAGCAGGCCGACCGCGCCCTTGGCCATCGACTTCAATTCATGAAACGGGCCTTCGGTGTAAAGACGCGTGAGATAGCTGGACAGCGCGCCCGTGGGTGGCGCGATGGACATTTCATTGTCATTCAGGATCACGAACAGGCGTTTGCCCAGATGACCTGCATTGTTAAGCGCCTCGAACGCCATGCCGGCAGACATCGCACCGTCACCAATCACCGCGATCGCATCGCCGGGATCACCACCCAGTTCACGTGCCATCGCAAAGCCAAGCGCCGCCGATATCGACGTCGAGCTGTGCCCGGCGCCGAATGCGTCATACGGGCTTTCCGAACGCTTGGTGAAACCGGACAATCCGCCGCCCGCGCGCAGGGTGCGGATGCGGTCGCGCCGTCCTGTCAGGATCTTGTGCGGATAGCACTGATGCCCGACATCCCAGATGATCTTGTCACGCGGCGCGTCGAAAACAGCGTGAAGCGCGACGGTCAATTCGACCACGCCAAGACCTGCGCCCAGATGGCCGCCAGTGACAGACACCGCGCTGATCGTTTCGGCACGCAGTTCGTCGGCAAGCTGACGCAACTCGCGGTCAGACAGCGACTTCAGGTCCGATGGCAGATTGACCCGGTCGAGCACCGGGGTTTTGGGTCTATCCTGGCTCATGGCGCGGCCCTTTCCGGGGCTTTCAGCTTTGGCGGTCGATAACGAAACGCGCCAACTGGCGCAAGTTCGCCGCCTCTTCACCATAAGGTGAAAGCGCGGCGATCGCACGATCAATCAACTCTGTCTCTCTCGCGCGCGCACCTTCCAGCCCCAGATGTGACACGAATGTCGCCTTCCCGGCCGAGGCATCCTTGCCCACCCGCTTGCCGATGGTTTCCTGATCCCCGGTCACATCCAGAATGTCGTCGTGGATCTGAAAGGCGAGGCCAAGCTTGGCGGCGTAGACGCGCAGCGCTTCTGTGTCCTCACCTGCGATCAGCGCGCCGGCGGTGGCGGAAAAGGCAATCAGCGCGCCAGTCTTGGCCGCCTGCATGCGCGACACGCCAGCCAGATCCAGCGGAACTGCCGCCGCATCGGCCGAGATGTCCATCATTTGGCCGTAGACCATGCCCGAACCGCCGACGGCATGGGAAAAGGCCTTGATCAACCTGAGGCGTGCCGCCTCATCGCCGATTGCGGGATCGGTCAGCAGTTCGAAGGCAAGCGATTGCAGCGCATCGCCTGCAAGGATCGCAGTTGCCGGCGACCATTGCACATGGACGGTCGGCATGCCCCGGCGCAGATCGTCGTCATCCATGTCCGGCAAGTCGTCATGGACAAGGCTATAGGCGTGCAAAACCTCGACCGCTGCCGCGACCGGCAGCGCGGCCTCTGCCTCGATCCCGTGCAGTCGCGCCGATTCCATGACCAGATAGGCACGCATCTTCTTGCCGCCCACGCAGGCGTATCGCATCGCATCGGTCAATTCGCCCTGCGGAAGCTTCGCCATCACATCATCCAGCAGTCCTTCGACCTGGGACTTCACCTCCTCCATGTGCTGGTCCATCACAGGCCCTCGACCTTGGTCGTGCCGGTTGGCTGTCCCTGCGCGAGGGTGATCTTTTCGACCCGCTCCTCGGCCGCGCGCAGGCGTGCCTCGCAATGCGCGCGCAATTCTGCGCCGCGCTCATAAAGCTTGATCGAGTCCTCAAGCGAGGCGTTGCCGCTTTCCAGCCGCGACACCACGCCTTCCAGTTCCTTCATCGCGTCCTCGAAGGACATGGTTGCGATATCGCTCATTCCGCAGCCTTTTTTGTGTTTTCGTCATGCCTGCGTCAGTGCTGCAGGCGTCGCAGGGTTGTAGCCGTCTTTGCGTCGGGAAACCACCATTACGTGAAACCGAACGATCTGCCCCTGCATATGGCCGCGCATCAGTCCCGACGGCCGAACAGGCGTTCGATATCAGACAGCGACAGCTTGACCCATGTCGGGCGGCCGTGATTGCACTGGCCCGAGCGGGGCGTTCGTTCCATCTCGCGTAAAAGCGCGTTCATCTCCTCGGCAGCCATTCGCCGACCTGATCGGACAGAGCCATGGCAGGCCATCGAAGAAAGCACAGCTTCGACCCGCGCCTGCAGCCGGTCGGACGCGCCCTGATCGGCCAGATCGTCGGCGATGTCACGGATCAGCGCCGCAGCGTTCAGCTTGCCCAGCAGCGCCGGGATCTCGCGCACGGCGACGGCACTGCCGCCAAAAGCCTCGACATGCAGGCCGAGCGCCGCCAGATCGTCCGCGACCGACAGGATACGGGCAGCGTCCTGCGCGGGCAGATCGACGATTTCGGGGATCAACAGCGCCTGGCTGGGAACGCCGTTCTCGGCCGCCAATGCCTTCAGCCGTTCATAAACAAGCCGTTCATGGGCGGCGTGCTGATCGACGATGACCACGCCATCGGCCGTCTGTGCGATAATGTAATTCTCATGCAGCTGCGCACGGGCCGCACCAAGCGGGGCTTCGGCCGGAACCGGATCATCGGCGATGAATTCGGTGCGGGCGGATGGCGCTTCGGCAAAGCCGTCGAAACTTGGCGCCTGCGCAGCGTAAGACGCACGCAGGGCCTGCTGCGACGGGCGATATTCCATCTGATAACGTGGCGGCGTGACAGAACGGTCGGGGCCCACAGGCTCTGCACGGAAGGCGGCAAGCGTCGCTGTCCCGACAGTGTCCGAGGCCCGGCGCGAACTTTCAGCCAGCCGGTTGCGCAGCGTCGAAACCACCAGCCCGCGGACCAGACCCGGATCGCGAAAGCGCACTTCCGCCTTGGCTGGATGGACGTTCACATCGACGAAATGCGGATCGCAGTCGATAAACAGCACCGCCGCAGGATAGCGTCCCGATGGCAGGACATCGAAATATCCCGCCCGAAGCGCCCCGGTCAGCAGCTTGTCGCGCACCGGCCTTGTGTTGACAAAGACATGCTGCGCCACTGCGGCCCCACGCGAGTAGGTTGGAAGTGCTGCAAAACCTCTCAGCCGGACGCCGTCGCGCTGTGCATCTATCGCGATCGCGTTGTCGATGAAATCGCGCCCCATGACCCGCATCAGCCGGGCATGAAGCGCATCGAACAGATCGCCCTGTTCGGGATCGGCGCGAAACAGCAGACGGTCGTCGTCATGCAAGGTAAACCCGACCGAGGGTTCGGCCATTGCCAGCCGCCGGATCACGTCGGCAACCGCCTGTGTTTCGGCGCGCTCGCTGCGCAAGAACTTCAACCGGGCGGGCGTGGCGAAGAAAAGATCGCGCAGTTCCACCACGGTGCCGCGATTGGCGGGTGCCGGGCGCACCGGATCGGCGCGGCCGGCGGCCACGCGGATTTCGGCACCGTCTGCATCAGCACGCGACGTGATTGTCAGCCGCCCGACCGCGCCCAGGCTTGGCAACGCCTCGCCGCGAAAACCGAAACTGTGAATATCCAGAAGGTCAGTGCCGTCGATCTTCGATGTGGCATGACGGGACAGCGCCAGCGGCAGATCTTCGGCCGTCATGCCGCAGCCGTCATCAACGACCCGGATCAGCGACTTGCCCCCTTGCGCTATCGTCACATCGATCCGCCGTGCGCCGGCGTCCAAGGCATTCTCGACCAGTTCCTTCACTGCCGAGGCCGGACGTTCGACCACCTCGCCCGCCGCGATGCGGTTGGCGATACTGTCGTCCAGTTGG
Source organism: Paracoccus denitrificans (assembly GCA_005768755.1). GTDB lineage: Bacteria > Pseudomonadota > Alphaproteobacteria > Rhodobacterales > Rhodobacteraceae > Paracoccus > Paracoccus denitrificans_B. The sequence continues at coordinate 75,229 of VAFL01000007.1, forward strand.
CGAATGACGGGGCGTATCTGGGGGCTGTGTTCGTTCATGCCCCAATATCTAGCAGTTTCGCAGGCCGGTGAAAATGATTCTGCGCCAGCAACGCGCACCGGGCGAAACTTTGCGGCGGATCGTTCGTTATAGCCCGACAACACATCAGTGATTCATACGCGAGGAGCGTTCAAAATGACCAAACTTACTGCCATTGTTCTTTGCGGTGCGGCTTTGACCCTTTCGGCTTGCGGCTCCAACACTGCGACCCGTGCAACCACCGGGGCGGCCACGGGTGCCGTTGTGGCGGGGCCGGTTGGCGCGGTCGCGGGTGCTGCTCTTGGTGGATCGGGTGCCGTCCGCGTCAACGACTGACACACCCCCACTGACCAGGGTTGGCGAAATGCAAGGACCGTGCGGCTGTTTCCGCACGGTCCTTTAGCATAGCGCATCGGGGCTGTTTCAGCCCGGTGGCGTCAGGGCGTGAACCCTTCAGGCCGACCAACGAGGACAAGGTGCAGACTGTCGCCCGCCAGTCTCTCTGCCGCCACACGGGCCACATCCTCGGCCGTCACCGCCTCGATCATCGCGCTGCGGTTCTGCGGATAGTCGATCGGCAATCCGATCAACTGCATGCCTGCAAGGATGCCCGAAATCTTGCCATTCCCATCCCACCGCAGGGGATACTCCCCTGTCAGATAGGTTTTGGCGTCTTCCAATTCCTTCTCGGTCACGCCATCCGCCATCCGCGCCAGTTCGCCTTGCAGCAATTCGACCGCTTCCGCCACGGACGTGTTGGAACTGGACATGCCGCCCATCCAGCTTTGGCCGTAAACGCCATTCACGAGCGAGGTATAAACCCCATAGGTCAGCCCGCGTTTTTCGCGAATTTCTTCCATCAGCCGCGACGAAAAGCCGCCGCCACCAAGGATCTGGTCGGCAACGAAGGCCGCGAAATAATCCGGGTCATCCATGGCTAGCCCCGGCAGGGCGAAGCTGACAACGGTCTGCGGACTGTCCCAGTCGATCACCTCGGTCGCGCCCGTCGGGCTGAACTCTGCCGGCTCGGGCAATGGGACGGTGCCAGTCTCTGGCAGATCGGCAAGGATTTCGTCGATCAGAAGCCGCAGCTCCTCGGGCGTGATGTCACCCGCCGCGCCGACGATCACCCGGTCACGCGCAATGACGCGGTTCTTTGCCTCGACCATGTCCTGCGGCCCCAGGGCGGCCAGCGATTGCGCCGTCCCGTTGATGGAACTGCCGTAAGGATGCGCACCCCAGACCGATTTCGCCAATGCGGTGCTTGAAATCGCGTTCGGGTCGCTCTCCTCCGACCGGATCAGCGAAAGGATCTGCCCCTTGACGCGCGCGACGGCATCCTCGGCAAACAGAGGGTCCGAAAGGGCAGAGCCGATCAGCGCCGCCGCCTGATCGCGGTTCTCGGTCAGCAACTGGCTGGATACGGTCAGCGCATCATCACCCACATCGAAGCTGATCCTTGCGCCAAGCGCCTCGGTCGCGGTGGCGAAGGCGGTCGCATCCATGTCGGCCGCGCCTTCTTCCAGCGTGTGGGTCATGAGGTTGATCGCACCGCGCTTTCCCGTCGCGTCCAGGCTGGCACCGCCCCGGAAAGCAAGGTTCAGCGCGGTGAAAGGAATTGAGTGATCTTCGACCAGCCAGGCCTTGATACCCGAGGGCGAGGTGACTTCCTGAATCTCGGTTGCGGCGGCGGGAATGGCCGCGATCAGACCGGCCAACAGGATCGGGATGGCACGAAAGAAGCTCATTGCGTGACCTCCGTGGCTTCGGCGGCAGGTTCGGTTGGCGCGACTGTCTCGCCGGTATCGGCGGCGGCTTCGGGCGGGATACGGCTGATCTGCGGGTCACCCAAGGCCAACCCCTCATCCAACGTCGTGTCCGAGGGTTGCAGCGGCAGCAGCCAGCCAGTCACAGTCGCCTTGTTGTTCAGCACAAGATCTGCAGCTTCCATCACATCCTCTGCCGTGACTTCGGCCAGGATGTCGGGCCAATCGTTCACGTCCTGAACACTCAGCCCTGTCGCCAGGCCCTGACCATATTGATAGGCACGGCCATGGGCCGAATCCTGTTCATAGATCTGCGACGCGCGGATCTGGGTCTTGATGCGTTCCAGCTGCGCAGGGTCCGGGCCTTCGGCGACAAAGTCGGCCAGAACCTGATCCAGCGCCGCCTCTGCTGCCTCGGTTGTTTCCCCGTCGGCGGGGACGAGCGAAAAATAGAAATTCGTCGGATCGACCGCAAAACCCTCGTAGCCTGCGCCCGCGTAAAGCGCCTTGCCGGTCATGACCAGCTTCTGGCCAAGAACCGAAGTCTGGGGTGAACCGCCCAGCAATTCCGCCAGAACGCTAAGCGCAGCCGCCATCTTCTGATCGCCGGGATTGCGTTCGGGTACCACCACTGTGCGCGTCATCTGCGGCTGTGGGACGCGCGGGTCCCGCATTTCCATCCGCCGAGGGGCGCGCTGCGTCGGCTCCTGTGGGCGGGCAGCGCGTTCGACGCCCTCCTTTGCCGGAATGGCGCCGTAATACTGTTCGGCCAATTCGCGCGCCCGTTCAGGGGTGACGTCACCGGCAAGGATCAGGATTGCATTATTCGGCGCATAGTAGTCCTCATACCATTTCAAGGCATCGGCGCGGGTCAGGCCCATCATCTCGTCTCGCCAGCCGATCACGGGTCGACCATACGGATGGTTCAGATATTGCGCGGCGCTGCGTTCCTCGGCGAACAGGGCAGCCGGATCGCTGTCAGTACGCTGCGCGCGTTCTTCCAGCACGACCTGGCGCTCGGCCTGCCAGTCCTCCTCGCCGATGCGCAGGTTGGCCATGCGGTCGCTTTCCATCTCCATGATAAGGGGCAGACGGTCGCTGGCGATACGCTGGAAATAGGCGGTGAAATCATAGCTGGTAAAGGCGTTGTCCATGCCGCCATTTGCCGAAACGGTTTTCGACAACTCTCCTGCTTCAAGCTTCTCGGTGCCCTTGAACATCAGATGCTCAAGATAATGCGCAAGGCCGGTCTTTCCCGCCACCTCATCGGCAGAGCCGATCTTGTACCACACCATCTGCACGACGACCGGGGCCCGATGATCCTCGATCACCACCGCCTCCATGCCGTTGTCCAGGGTGAAGCTGGTAATCCCGGACGGCATTTCAGCGAATGCCGGCGCGACCATCGGGGCCGCCAGAACGGCAGCCAGACATAACACACGCATCGGTGGTCCTTTCTGAGGCCCAGGTAACAAAATCAGTTCGGCTGGCACGCCGTACGGTCAAGACCGCGCGCACGATGCTTGCTGACGACCCGCCCGGCAAATCACGACCGGGTGAGCCTGCGCTACGTCAGTCCAATGCAGGCGGGGCAGACGGCGTCTTCGCGCCCGCACGCTGCCAACGCTGATGCTCGGCCCAACTGTCCAGTGTCATCGGATCATAGGCGCGATAATAGACATCCGTGCGCGCCCAGGTTTCCAGCAATCGGCGCGAGTGGTCCGATCGCCATTGCACATCTTCCTGCGCCAGCTGTTGCCGGATGCCAGCGGTCACCCCAAGCCGGGAGGCGTAATTGACAAGCGCGCCGTCAGACGCCCCGATGCCAGTCGGTTGCAGTCGCTGCGGATCGCCGCCAAGGACCGCCACGGCGTCGCCCTTTGGGTTCGGATCGGTGATATTCGCAGCGCCCGGCGTGGGCTGCGGAAGCTGGTTCAGATCAGGCGGCATCGACAGGGGCCGCGTGGGCAGAATCGCGAATTCGTCGGGCGAATCCATCCCGGAACTGATATTGTGCAGTTGCGGATCGTTCGAACATCCGGCCAGAGCCGCCGCACCGATCAATATCCAGATAGCCCGCATGTGGGTCCCCCGTAACTCGTTGCTGCCCGTTCTAGCCCGATTTCGCAGGCGCGTCACGGGTCTTGTCCGCATCGCCCCCGCCCCCATGCGGCGGCATCAGGATCAACCCGATGGCACCCGCGAAAATGGCGATATCCGCAACATTGAAGCTGTAGGGATTACGCCAGTTCGGCAGTGACATGTTCAGAAAATCCGCCACCGCACCGTAAAACACCCGGTCGATCACATTGCCAAGCGCACCGCCGATCAGCAGCCCCGCCGCCAGTTGCGTGGGCCAGCCGGGCCGTGTGCGCCTGATCCAGAACCAGACCCAAAGGCAAACCGCAAGCGCGACCCCGACCAGGACCCAACGCATGATATCCTGCGAGGAGCTGAACAGCCCGAAATTGACGCCCTGATTCCATGCCATGCGCAGGTTCAGCCAAGGCGGCAGCACGTCGATCTCGCGCAGGACATCCAGGCGCATGACATGCACGATCAGGTATTTGCTGATCTGATCCAGCAGAAACACGACCGCGCTGACAATGCCCAGCACCTTGAGGTCATTCACCTGCTGCGGCGGCAAATTCTTAGCACGCGCGCGGCGGGTGGTTGTCTTCACCGCCGCTGTCTGGCCTGCATTTTCTGCCGCCGGCTTCCTGATCGGGTCCCGGGCCATCAGTGACGGAAATGCCGCTGGCCAGTGAACACCATGACGAGGTCGCGCGCGTCAGCCGCCGCAATGACCTCGGCATCCCGAACAGAGCCGCCGGGCTGGATCACCGCCGCGGCACCCGCATCCGCCAGCGCCTCGACGCCGTCGGCAAACGGGAAGAACGCATCCGACGCGACAGCCGCACCAGCCGTAAGCGGCAGCGGAAGCGCCAGCGCCTCGGCCATGTCCTCGGCTTTGCTGCGACCGATACGGGTTGAATCAATCCGGCTCATCTGGCCGGCGCCGATGCCCACGGTGGCAAGGTCCTTGGCGTAAACGATGGCGTTGGACTTCACATGCTTGGCGACCTGCCAGGCGAAAAGAAGATCGGCCATCTCGGCCTCGGTCGGCTGGCGCTTGGTCACGACCTTCAGATCGGGAAGCGCGATGCGGCCATTGTCACGCGACTGCACCAGCATGCCGCCCGCCACCTGCCGGTACGCAATGCCGTTCGCTCCCGCGTCGGGCAGGCCGCCAGTGGTCAGAAGGCGCAGGTTCTTGCGCGCGGCAAAGACCTCGCGCGCCTCCTCGGTCGCGTCCGGGGCAATCACGACTTCGGTGAAAATCTCGGTAATCGCCTTCGCGGTTTCGCCATCAAGGGTCTGGTTCAGCGCGATGATGCCACCAAAGGCCGAGGTCCGATCACAGTCGAAGGCGCGCCGATAGGCGTCGACCGCCGTGTCGGCACGGGCGACGCCGCTGGGGTTGGCATGTTTGATAATCGCGCAGGCCGGACCTTCCGACGGGTCGAATTCGGCCACCAGTTCGAACGCCGCATCGGTGTCGTTGATATTGTTGTAGCTGAGTTCCTTGCCTTGCCACTGTTTCGCAGTGGCCACGCCCGGCCGCACCTCTCCGGTGACGTAGAAGGCAGCACGCTGATGCGGGTTTTCACCATAGCGCAACCCCTGCGCCAGCGTGCCCGCGAAGGCACGGCGGCGCGGGGATTCGACACCGATCGCGCCCGCCATCCAGTTCGAAACCGCCGCGTCATAGGCCGCGGTGCGCGCATAGGCATTCTGCGCCAGCCGCTTGCGCGTCGCCAGATCGGTGCCACCCTGCGCTGCCAGTTGCTTCAGCACCGCGTCATAATCCTGCACGTCGACGACGACGCCGACAAAAGCATGGTTCTTGGCAGCCGCGCGGATCATGGCCGGCCCGCCAATGTCGATGTTCTCGACGCAATCTTCATAACTGCCGCCCTTGGCGACGGTTTCCTCGAACGGATAAAGGTTTACGACCAGCAGATCGATCATGCCGATCCCGTGTTCCTCGGCCGCTGCCTGATGCCCGGCATCGTCGCGCAGCGCCAGCAGGCCGCCATGAACGACCGGGTGCAGCGTCTTGACCCGACCGTCCATCATTTCGGGGAATCCTGTCACTTCGGACACGTCCTTGACCGCGATGCCCGCGTCGCGCAGCGCAGTTGCGGTGCCGCCGGTTGACAGGATTTCGACTCCGCCTTCGTCAAGTGCGCGGGCGAATTCGATCAGCCCGGACTTGTCCGAGACGGAAATAAGGGCGCGTTTCAGCGGAACGATATCTTGCGGCATGGCTTCCTGCGTATGGCGGCGAGGGATTGGCGCCTAGCTAGCGCCTGCCCGCATGAAGGTCCAGCCGATCTGAACCGCATCACTTGTCAGCCGATGGCTGAGAACGATCTGCGTCATGGGTCGCGGGACCGCAAGGCCGCTTTCCAGATAGGCCGAAGGCTCCAGCCGAAGGGTGGCGACAAGATCATGGCTGAAATACCATTCCTCGCCGCCCGGCAACTGCAGGCGGACGGCGTCGCCGTCGATCACCGGCTCGATCTCGGGATGAAGATGAAAGCGGATATCAAAACCGATTCCGTCACGCGCGTTGGTCAGCGCCTGCGCAAGCCGTCCCTGCCCGTCGATATCCAGCGCAGCCAGGGTGTCCTCGCCGCTGAACTGATCGCCATCCGGTGACAACGACAATTCCCGCAGATGGGTCAGACCGTGCGTGCCCTGCCAGGCGTCATGCCCAGACAGGATCGTCTCGGGCAGGCGCGGCGGCGCGGGCGGGGCGTCGTCGGGCAGGATATTGCCGTCAGTGTCGCATTTTCCGGCCCAGACCTTTTGCGGCAACAGTGTCAGACGTTCGTGCCCCTGTCCGTCGGGTGGAAGCAGCTTCGCAGAGCTGAGCCCGGACAGGCACAGCGTCGAATGACAGGCAGTGGCCCGGCTGGCACGGGCCCAGGCAGGGCCGAACATGCGCCCAGGGCCGCAATTGACCACGATCGGATGACGGGCCGAGGTAAATTCGATCCCAAGCGTCGAAGCGTGGGCATGGGCCGCTGCCAGTCCGGCGGGCGGGGTCGCGGCATCCAGCACGACGCTTGCGCGGGCCCGCGCAAGCCGCGCGAAACCCATCGCGTGACCGGCTGCCGCAATGGCGGGCCCGGTCGCGGCACGCAGGCTGTGATCCAACCGGCCCGAGGGGCCACGCCCGCCACCATGAAAGCGCGGCAATCCGCCGTCTGCGTGGCGAAGCGCACGCAAGACCGGGGCGATTTCCTCGATCGCGGCGACAATCTCGGGCGGCAGGCCTTGCCCGGCCGAAACAGCCTCGGCCTTTATCCAGGCCAACAGCGTCAGACATGAAAGAAGTGTTTCGGGGCAACGTGCCCGCAGCACATTCTGCCTGATTGCAGGCTCTACCGTGTCGGCCAATCCTGCCAGGGCAAGCGTCGCGTCTACCGCGGCCCCCTTCAACATCATTGCCGCATGGGCGCGCGCAGCCTGCGCCTTGACCTGTGGCAGACCCTGTGCCGCCTCGATCCGGCCCAACAGGTCAAGCTGGGCGTGCAGACTGTCAAAGAACGGCTGCGAATCGCCCCGGCCCAGTCCCGGCAGGATCTGGCCGGAATGAAAAATCCAGCGCATCACGCGATGACCCGTGACAACGGCGCGCCAGACCGGCCCAACGCTGCCGTCGCCGGCGGACGGCACCGGATGGGCTGCAACCCATTCCAACACACGTCGCTGCGCCATGTCGCGCGCCTTGGCGTTGCCGACAGCTGCCAGATCATCCAGCCACCCGAAACCATGCAGCTCGGCCAGGTGATCAGCGCAAAGATCGTCTGTCGCGCCGAAGGGATCGCCTGTCAGGCAGGCCCCGGTCAGGTTCAGCCGACCGTCAAGGATGTCCTGTCCCCGCAACGCGGAGCCAAGGCTGCGCGGCTCGGGCGGGCGCGTGAAACCGAAAGGACGCTCTGATTGTGTCATGGCCCGAATTTACCGGCCCGCTTCCGGCTTGCGCAAGCGGGCGATGAAGAAGCCATCCATGCCGCCGCGATCGGACCAGTAATCGGGACGCAACCGAAGCCCGCCCTGTTCGGTGACCCAGCCGGGCTGGATGCCCGGCAGTTCGGGCCGTTCAACCGTAAGTGCGGGATGGCGCGACAGGGCGCGCGTCAGTTGATCCTCGCCCTCGGCCTGCAGCAGCGAGCATGTGGCGAAAACCAACCGGCCGCCGGGTTTCAACATATCGAGAGCGCGGTCGATCAGTGCCGATTGCAGCGCAACCAACCCCTCGATCCCACTATCGTCGCGAATCAGTGGAAGGTCAGGATGGCGTCGAATCGTGCCTGTGGCCGAACAAGGCGCATCCAGCAGGATCGCGTCCGGTGCCTGCGCCGGTTGCCATTCCAGCGCATCGGCTGCCACCACCTCGGCCTGCAAGCCGCAACGATGCAGGTTTTCACGCAACCGCACCAGCCGCGCGTCCGAGATATCGACTGCGATCACTTGCGCACCGGCGGCGGAAAGCTGCAGGGTCTTGCCGCCCGGCGCTGCGCACAGATCGACAATCACCTCTCCGGGTTGGGGATCCAGCAGGCGCGCAGCCATCGCGGCGGCGGCATCCTGCACCCACCAGTCCCCCTCGGCATAGCCTGGCAAGGCCGAAATCTGCGCCTGTCCCACCAGCCTGTAGGAGCCGGTTGGCAGAACCTCGCCCGGGGCGGTCTTGCCGGGCTTGGCGGTGAAATCGACCGGCGCGCCCGATTGATGCGCAGCCTCAATCGCCAGAACCGTATCCTCGCCCCATGCGGCCGCGATCGGCTGCCGCAGCCAGTCTGGCATTTCCTCGGGCGGCATTTCGGCCCATTCGGCGCCTTGTGCCGCGATCTTGCGCAGGACTGCATTGACCATGCCTGACGCTGCGCGGCCTTTTGGTCCCATCGACTGCACCAGACCGACAGCGGCGTTCACTGCGCCATGCGGCGCCTCGCCCAGTTCCATCAGTTCCACCGTGCCAAGGCGCAGGACATCCAGCACATCAGGGCGCGGTTTCTTCGCCAGGTGCTGCACCAACAGCGTATCGGCCCGGTCGATATTGCGCAGAACCGAAAGCGTCAGGCGCTGCGCACGCGCGCGCTCAGCAGGGGAAAGATTTGCCAGCGAACGGGGCTGATCGGCCAGTGACAGCCCATCGCGCAGACCGGCCAAAAGCCGCAGCGCACCTTTGCGCGCGGCATCCGGCGGCGCGGATTTTCCGTGTTGCTTGCGTGCTGCTGGCTTGCCCAAAGCGGAACCTTTCCCTAGATTTTGTCCTGTTACCTGAATGAAAGGCCGCCCGCCATGACCCAGACACGCGAATTGCCGCCCGAGGCCCGACGCGCCCTGGCCGAGGCCGCAGAACGTCGCAAGGCCGTCAGACCGGCCGAATTACCCCCGGAACTTGGTGGTCGCGACGGACCAGAACCGGTCCGTTACGGCGATTACGAGAAAAAGGGGATCTGCGTCGATTTCTGACGCGGCGGACCAGTCATGCAGACGACAGCTCGAGGTCACGAGAGATTTCCTGGACCGATGCGAAGTTCAGGACGCCGGCGGTCAGGCACATCGCGAATATTGGATCCAGGCCGAAGAAATGGACGCATTCAACGCGGCAATCGTCGGCCCCATCTCGGTAACGCGGGAATTCTACCCTCCTGCCGAAGGTCTTGAGTGAAGCACGCCGCCCTGCGCGCAATCATCCACAACCTGGCCGATTCGCTTTCCGGCGGGGTCAGTCTTCTGGCTGGCAGCTATGATCTTGATATTTACCGCGATGCGGACCGGGCAGGTCCTGCGGGCGTTACCGTCGACTTCCTGAACGCAACCGCCGACACGCCGGTGGCGCAACCGGTGCGGGATGCCTTGCCGAAACTGCGCGACGCGCTTGAACGACTGTGCCGCGATGCGGGTGGGTCAATCGCGGATTTCCGCGTCGCGCAGGCCAGATTTCTCAGCGACGGCATTCACCGCAAGTTTACCGTGATCGTTGAAGACCGCCGGGGCAAGCGTTCCGCGGCAGATTACGCAGGCACGCCCGGTGCGCGCCTGCGTCATACCGACCCGCTTGGCCGGATCAGGCGCGGCGCCACACGGCTGGACTAACCGCCGCCTACAGCGTCAGTCCAGCCGGGTCGGGCAGGCCGTTCGATCGGCAACATGCGGTCAAGGTATTGGCCAACAGGCAGGCAATCGTCATCGGCCCTACGCCGCCCGGAACCGGGGTAATTGCGCCCGCGACCTCTGCCGCGCTGTCATAATCGACATCCCCGACCAGCCCGGCATCTGTGCGGTTGATACCGACATCGATCACCGTTGCGCCAGGCTTGATCCAATCGCCTTTGACCAGTTGCGGGCGCCCAACGGCCGCGACAACGATATCAGCGCGGCGCACGACCGCGGCCAGATCCTTGGTGCGCGAATGCGCCACCGTCACCGTCGCGCTGTCGGCCAGCAGAAGCGCCGCCATCGGTTTCCCGACGATATTCGAGCGTCCGATCACGACCGCGTCCTTGCCAGAAAGGTCGCCCAGTTGATCGCGCAACAGCATCAGGCAGCCCAACGGCGTACAAGGCACCATGGCCCTCTGACCGGTCGCAAGGCGACCTGTATTTGCGGTCGTGAAACCATCAACATCCTTCTTCACCGCGATCGCGTTGATAACCTCGGTTTCGTCGATATGTTTTGGCAAGGGAAGCTGAACCAATATGCCATGCACTGCCGGATCGGCATTCAGCCGCCCGATCAGGGCCAGCAGTTCGGCCTGACTGGCGTCAGCGTCCAAGCGGTGTTCGTAGGAATTCATGCCGGCTTCGACCGTCTGCTTGCCCTTCGAAGACACGTAGACCTGGCTGGCCGGGTCCTCGCCCACCAGCACGACCGCCAGCCCCGGCGTGATACCATGTTCATCCTTCAGCGCCGCCACATACCCCGCGATTTTCGCCCTGAGTTCCGCCGCGAATGCCTTACCGTCGATCCGGGTTGCCATCATTCTTACCCCCAAGCTGCGCGTCGTTTCCCGCGCAATCAGTCGTTCCTTAACCGGGCGCTACAGCCCTTTGGCCAGATCCGGGCAGCGCGGTCGGTCACGCCCGAGCGTTCGGCCGGACCTGCGATCAGCCGCGCGTCCAACGCGTCGGCATGCGTCCGAAGCGCAGTCATATCCTGAATGTCGTCCTGCGTCATGGCCAAAGTCATGCCCGCTTGCCCGCAGGGCCGCAAGCGCCAAGCGTGGCAAAAATGCCGCAGCGCAGAAACCGCCGAAACCGCGATGGAACCCTGCCGCCAACCAGACGTTTTTGTGCTGAGAGGGGTGAACACGGCCACTTTGCCGCATTGAAAGGAAACGCCATGGAAAAGCTTGGCGTAATTGTCAATCTGGGCTTTGCCATAGCCCTGGTCGTTGGGGCATCGGTCCTGATGGTCATTTAGCTTACCCAAGTCACACCACTACGAAGAAACCCCGGTCAAAAGACCGGGGTTTCTTCGTTTTTACGATATCCGTGATCAGGACTGCGGAACCGGCGCGCCATTTTCCGGCGCCCCGCGCCCGGCCTTCGGCACGGACGCCACTTGCGGGATGCCAGACGAGGGCGTGTCGTCGTCGCCGCCAAGGGCATCACCGCGCACGACCTTGCCGATTTCCTCGCCGGTCAGCGTCTCGTATTCCAGCAAACCCTGGGCGAGACGTTCGAATTCATCATTCTTCTCGGTCAGGATGCGGTAGGCAGTCTGATAACCTTCCTCGATCAGGTCGTGAACTTCCTGTTCGATCAGCTCCTTTGTCGCCGCAGAAACCGAGAAACCGCCCGTATTGCCGGAATAGCCTTCATGCGCTTCGGCATAGTCGATATTGCCGACCTTGTCAGACATCCCCCAACGCATCACCATGGCACGCGCCAGCGCCGATGCCTGCTGAATGTCGCCAGCAGGGCCGTTCGATACGCCTTCCTCGCCATATTTGATGATCTCGGCAGCCTTGCCCGCCATGGTCATGGCAAGCTTTTCCTTGGCCTCGTCCTTGTGGAAGTTCAGCCGGTCCATCTCGGGCAGCGAAACCACCATGCCAAGCGCGCCGCCGCGCGGTATGATCGTGGCCTTGTAGACGGGATCACATTTCGGCAGCGACAGCCCGACAATGGCATGACCGGCCTCGTGATAGGCGGTTTTTTCCTTCTGCTCGGGCGTCAGCACCATGCTGCGGCGTTCGACGCCAAGCATGACCTTGTCCTTAGCGTTCTCGAAATCTTCCATCGTCACAAAGCGCCGACCGATCCGTGCGGCCATCAGCGCGGCCTCGTTCACCAGGTTCATCAGGTCCGCACCCGAAAAACCGGGCGTACCGCGTGCAATGATGCGCAGATCGACATCCGGGCCTTGCGGCACTTTCTTGGCATGAACGCCCAGGATCTTCTCGCGCCCCTTGATGTCGGGATTTGGCACGTGGATCTGGCGGTCAAAGCGACCGGGACGCAGCAAAGCGGGGTCCAGCACGTCCTTGCGGTTCGTCGCGGCGATGATGATGACGCCTTCGTTCGCGTCAAAACCGTCCATCTCGACCAGAAGCTGGTTCAGCGTCTGTTCGCGTTCGTCATTGCCGCCACCGATGCCAACGCCGCGCGCGCGGCCCACAGCGTCGATTTCGTCGATGAAGACGATGCAAGGGGCCGATTTCTTCGCATGTTCGAACATGTCGCGCACACGAGAGGCGCCGACGCCGACGAACATCTCCACGAAATCGGAACCCGAGATCGTGAAGAACGGCACGCCTGCCTCGCCTGCAATGGCGCGTGCCAGCAACGTCTTACCGGTGCCCGGAGGGCCGACCAGCAGTGCGCCTTTCGGAATCTTGCCGCCAAGACGGCTGAATTTCTGCGGATTGCGCAGGAATTCCACGATCTCTTCAAGTTCTTCCTTCGCCTCGTCGATGCCGGCCACATCGTCGAAGGTCACACGTCCATGCTTTTCCGTCAGCAGCTTTGCGCGCGATTTGCCAAAGCCCATCGCGCCGCCCTTACCGCCGCCCTGCATGCGGTTCATGAAGAAAATCCAGACGCCGATCAGCAGGATGAAGGGCAACCAGACGCCAAGGAAGGACAGGAACATGGACTGCTGCTGCTTCTTTACGCTGACCTCCACTTCATTGGCGATCAGCATATTGGCGATTTCCTCGCCCTGGGGGCGAATGGTCGTGAACTGCTTGCCGTCGGTGGTCCGAAACTGCACCTCCTCGCCGTCGATGGTGGCCGAGGCAACTTCGTCACGCTCCACCCGGTCGACGAACTCGGAATAGCTCAGCTGCCCGTTGTTCATCTGCGTTGCGCCATCGCTGAACAGGTTGAACAGCATCAGGATCATCAGGAACAGGACGACCCAGAAGGCGATGTTGCGTGTGTTACCCAAAGGGCTCTCCTCCGGCAGGATTGGTTGCCGTGAAAATAGGGATTCAGGGGCGGGGTTCAATGCCCAAGCGGGATTCCCCAAGATCAATCTTAGCACGAATGGGCCTGGCAACCAGCCCGTCCCGAGGCAGAATTGCCGGGCAGTAGGGCCGACCGTCCCGGATCACTGCTGGCAGGGCCTGCGCCTCCAGATGGGTAAGACCGGCATTGCGCCAATCGAATTCGGACGCCAGTTCGCCCAGAGCCTGCACGCGATCAGACGGCTGCAATCCGTTGATCTGCCAACGATTATCCCAAATCTCACCGGTCAACTCGCCGCGCGTGGCCGCCATCGGCTCTCGGTGGATCAGCAGACGGGGGCCGGGATCCAGAACCGCGCCGTCAAGGGTGACGCGCCGCCCTTCCGCCAATTCACGCAAGGCGTGATCAGTGCCTGACCGACGGGGCGGATAATCGGCACCGGTCAACCATGCGACCGCCTTGAGAATCAGTCGCCTGCGTTGTTCGGCTGGCAATGCAGCGAACAGGTCGCCATCCAGCTGCAGCGACCCCAGCCTGGCCTGCGCGGTCCCCAGTATCGGGGCAAGGCCGGCATCCAGCGCGTCGCGTGCCTGGGACAGATGCGCCGCAGACAGCGCCAGAATCGCAGGGTCCAATCGCAATTCTGCCATGGCGGCGCGAATTCGCGCCCGCTCGAAACGCGGGTCTTCGTTCGTCGGATCGTCAATCCAGCCTGCGCCGATCTGCCGCAGCCAATCGCGCAGTTCTTGTCGCCCGAAGTCCAGAAGCGGGCGCAGCCACAGAACACCGTTTGCTTTTCTGCGTGCGTCCATCGCCGCAAGCCCATCAATGCCCGCGCCGCGCGCCAGCCGCATCAGCAGCGTTTCAGCCAGATCGTCACGCGTATGGCCAAGCGCAATTGCCGCAAGCCCCCGCGTGGAAGCCCATTCGGCCAACATCCGCATCCGCGCACGGCGCGCCCTGTCCATCAGGTTGCCAATGCCAGCGCCGTCCCACCGCAAAACCGCATGGTCCAGCCCGAGCGCCGCTGCCGCACGTCCAGCCGCCACTGCCTCTATCGCCGAACCGTCGCGTAGCCCGTGATCGACTGTCGCAGCGGCGATCCGCTTGCCACGATCCGCCGCCCAACACGCGCCAAGATGCATCAATGCAACCGAATCGCCCCCGCCTGACAAGGCGATTCCCACACTGTCCTGATCGCCGGCCAACCGATCGAAAATGGCGAAAGCGCGCAGTGGCAATGCGTCCGGTTCAGTTCGCAACGGCCCCCTGTGCCGTCTCGGCACAGCTCGCTTCGGCGGTCAGGCTGGCGGCCTCCGCGGCCTCGGGCGTTGCGGGGAACCGGCGTGTCAGCTCGCCCAGATAGGGGCAGGCATCGGACGGCGTACCCAGCGAAACCATGGCGCGCGAAAGGGCCAGAAGGCTGGCCGGCGCGCGCGGTCCGTCGGGGGCCGCAGAAAATGCGGTCAGCCAGGATTGCGCCGCAGGTTCGGTCTGACCGCTTTCCATCAGCGCCACACCGCGCAGATACAGCACCTCTGCCGTCAGTGGCCCGCCAGCATGGGCGCTTGCAAGATGGTCCAGTTCTGCCAGCGCGCGCGTCCACTCGCCCGCTTCTACCGCGGCCCTGGCAGAAGCGAATTCGCGCGCCTCTTCCTCGGTCGGGGGGGCGGCGCCGGGGGTCGGATCCTCCATAGGCGGCAGCGCCACCGCACCGATATCTGACGGCATCGCAACCGGTTCGCTTCCAATCGCAGCACCCGTCCCGCCCTGCCGTCCAAGCTCTGCCGTCATCAGCGCGCCCAGATCGCAATTGGGGTCCATCTCGCACAGCCGGAACTCGATGTCGCCGATCCTGTTGGTGCCATCGGAGACCACCCGCTTGATCCGATTGGCCAGTTGTTCGGTCTGGTCGGTCAACGTGGCAATTTGCGCTTCCATCGCGTTCATGCGGTCAATCGCGCTGTCGCCGCCCGCTGCCGCGAAACCACTGGCGCCAGAGGCCAGCAATTCCGCACGCAGGCCCTGCAAATCGGAAGACACGGCCCGCAGCGCGGCCTGCATTTCCGCCAGTGTCGCGGCATCGACCTGCGGACGGGCGGCTGCATTCTCGGCATCGACGGCCGCTGCGATATCTGCCGGCTGAGGCACAGCCTCCAACCCTTCGGCCAGGGCCGGATCATCCAGCACAATATCAACGTCTTGCGCCGTGACGGGCCCGCTCAGCCCAGCCATACATGCGACAAGCAGCAATCCACGGCGCATCACGCGCCCGCCTGGCTCTGGCTGACGACGGTGACGGCGCGACGGTTGCGCGCCAGGCAGGATGCTTCTGACGCGCAGATCGATGCCGGGCGTTCCTTGCCAAACGACACCGTCTGAATACGTCCCGCCTCTACGCCTTTCGCTACCAGATACTCGCGGACCGATGTCGCCCGCCGTGCGCCGAGCGCCAGATTGAACTCTCGGGTACCAGGCTCATCGGCATGCCCTTCGACCATGGCAGTGGCCGCGGCATTCTGGACCAGCCAGGCGGCCTGCCTGGTCAGGGTTTCGCGCGCTTCATCGGACAGCGTCGCCTCGGCCTCGGTGAAATAAACCGTGTTGCCGACAGCCGCAAAGGCCGCGCCTGGTTCGGGAACAGATGTATCGCCCGGCAAGCGAGAGCCGGGAATATTCGCATTTCCTTGATAGACCGCAGCGCCTCCCGGACCGGTGACATAGGGATCGGTGACAGGTGCCGACGCAACGCGGGTTTCCGCCGGCATGTCGCAAGCCGACAATGCGGCAACGGCAGCAGCAAGCGTAAGTGTCAGGCGCATCAGTCTTTTCCTCGGGCCAGCTTAGGGCAGCAATGGACCCCAGGCAGGGTCGGACGCCGCATCATTCAAAGGTACAGGTCGCATGTTTCGCCCTGTGATGTCCACAGAATGCAGATGCGTCCCCTCATCTTCGCTACCCTGGCGTGTGAAGATAAGCACACGCCCATTCGGCGCCCAGCTTGGACCGGCATCGCCCAAGCCTTCGGTCAGCAACCGTTCATCGGAACCGTCAGGCCGCATGATCCCGATAACCGATCCCTGTTCAGTCTGCCTTGTGAAGGCGATCCGGTCGCCGCGTGGCGACCAGCTGGGTTCGCCGTAACTGCCACCTGCGTCACCAAAAGAAATCCGCACCGGATCGCTGCCATCAGCGCCCATGACATAAAGCTGAGAGCTTCCTGAGCGGTCACTTTCGAACACGATCTGTCGCCCGTTCGGCGACCATGACGGGGCGGTGTCAATGGATGGGCCGCGCGTCAAAGGCTTGGAAAAGGTCGGATTTCCCACCTCCATGACCCAGATATCGGTGTTTCCCGCCGTCTCGCGAGAGAATGCGATCCAGCGACCGTCCGGGGAATAGCGCGGCGCAAAGCTCATGCTGCGCGGGTCCTGGGTCAGGGGCTGCACGGTGACCGTTTCCACGTCGACCGCCATGATCTGCGGCGTCCCGGCGGCGAAGCTGGTGAACAAGACCGTCCGCCCGTCAGGAGAGAATCGCGGCGACAGCGCCAGATCGCTGCCGGCCGTCAGCCATTTCACGTCGGCCCCGTCAGCATCCATGACGCCGACCCGTTTGATCCGCGCTGTCGCCGGTCCGCTTTCGCCGATGAAGGCCACGCGGCTGTCGAAATAGGGCGCCTCGCCGGTGATTCGCGCATAGATCTGATCGGCGATCTTGTGTGCTGTGCGTCGCCAGCCCTCGCGCGGGGCGTCGAACTGCATCCCGTCACCAAGCGGCTGGCCGGCGAAAATGTCGAACAGACGAAAGCGCACGAATATCTTTCCGTCATCCTCGCTGACCGATCCGGTCACAAGTGCCTCGGTATTGACGGCCTTCCAGGCAATATAATCGACGACGCGGTCGAACTGGGTCGGCGGCGGGTCGGTGATTTCCGCCATCGTGAACAGCCCGGTCCCGACAAGATCCGCCTGGATCACGGCGACGATCTGGTCGGCCAGTTCGCCGGTTTCGCCGGTTGCTTCGAAGCGCAAGGCGATTGGCATGGGCGCCATCGTGCCTTCGGTAATCTCGATCCGCAGCGGCTCGTCCTGCGCGATCGCGACATGTGCCGGCAGAAAAGCCAGCATCAGACCGGCGATCAGAATCGAGGGGACGTGCAGGTTCATTCGATCCGGCCCACACCTTCAGGGGTAAAGGTCATTTCGACATCGTCCCATTCATTGTATTTTTCAGCCGGCAGGGCATACCCGCCATTGGTGCAACGCATCACTGCGCGTCGGGCTGCCTCGAAGGCTTGCTGTCGGTCCGGCTGGGCCTCGACATCGCCGACGATGTGGAAGCTGTCGGGGTCGGGCACGCCGCTGCGATCCATGGTGAAGCCGACAACGACGCTGGTTTCCAGCGCCTCAAGCGACAATGTCGACTGGCTCCAGCAGCTTTGGACAGCGGTGCGGAAGCTGTCCTTCTCGACCTCTGTCATCGGAATTGACGCGATTTCGACGCTGGTATCGCGCACGATTTCCGACGGACGGGTCGTGCCCATTGCATCGGCAAGCGCATCATCCAGCTGATCGGGATCAATCGCGGCCGCGCCGGCTTCATTCAAGGCGTCTGTCAGAACATCAGACCCACCGCCTTCACCTTCGCCCTCGGGCGCGTTGCCATCGACGGGGCTGGGTGTGGCTTCCTCGGCCATTGCAGCCTCTCGCTGAAGGCGCTCTTCCTCGGCCAGTTGCTCTGCCAAAGCGTTCTCACGGGCGATTTCGGCTTCGGCATCGGCAAGGCGCTGCTCTTCATCGCGCAATTCGGCTTCACGCTGAAGGCGTTGCTGTTCGGCACGACGCTCTTCCTCGGCGCGACGGGCTTCCTCGGCCAGGCGCGCAGCCTCCTGCTGTCGGGCTTCTTCGGCCAGACGCTCCTGCTCAAGGCGTTCCTGCGCGATGCTCTCTTGTTCCAGCCGCTCCTGCTCTTGCCGTTCTGCTTCTGCCAAACGCTCCTGCTCCAGCCGCTCGGCCTCGGCGCGTTCTTCTTCCTGGCGCCGCAACTCCTCAGCCAAACGCTCCTGTTCGGCACGTTCCTGTTCGGCACGTTCGGCCTCTGCCTGCTCGCGCGCGACGCGTTCCTGTTCGGCGCGTTCCGCCTCTTCCTCTGCTGCTGCCTCCCGCGCGATGCGGTCGCGTTCCTGCGCCGCCGCCGCCTCGGCCTGCTGCTCAGCTTCCTCCGCCTCGCGGGCCAAGGCAGCAAGACGTTGTTCTTCGGCCCGCTCTGCGGCAGCGGCAGCTTCCGCTTCCTCGGCCCGGCGCGCAGCAAGTACGGCGTCGCGCAGCCCGTCCGGGCGATCGGGGGGCGGACGCGACCGGTCAAGCGCCAGTGCCGAGCGTGGCGGCTCTGGCTGGGCCGGTTGATCGGGGCGGCTTGGCGTATCCGTCACCGGTGCATCGTCAGCGGCCGGGGCAGAAGGCGTTGCCTCGGCGGTTGGCGCTCTGGCCGCGTCGGGGGCGATGGTTGCAACATCGACGGGCGGCGTACGCGATTCGATATCGCTCAGATCGGGCGTATCTTCAGATTGCGCATCCGGCGTCGGCAGGGTTGCGACCTGGCTGTCGGGATCGGGCGCATCCAATGCCAGGTCGGGACCTTCGGGCGCGGTCGTGTCGCCGGGCGCCTGGGGCTGAACCGGTGCATTGCCGTCCGCCTGCCCCACAGGACCCGCACCCCGCGACCGCGCGGCCATTTCATCGAATTCCTGTGTCGAAATCGTGGTCACATCTGTCATCTGAGGGCGTGGGTTCTCGCGCGCCGCAAACAGCGCGCCCCCGACAATCGCCCACAGCACAAGCCCGGTATGCGCCAGCCCAGAGATCCAGATGCCGACCCTTTCGGCGCGGTCCCGACCCTGCCCCTGATGTGCAACCTCTACCGGATCCAGCATCGGATCAGCGGTCCATCCGCGGCCCGCCGGTGTCGGTCACCAGCACGATGTTGTTGAAACCCCCTGCATTCAGCGCGCCCATGACCTGCACCACGCGGGCATAGGGAATTCCGCCGTCTGCACGAAGGTAAATATTGTCGGACTGGCGCGCCTCGGACAGTTCGCGCAGTCGGGTGACAAGCTGATCCTCCGCGACACTGTCTTCCATCAGCATCAGAGGTCCTTCGGCGGGGACCGAAATGGTCAGCGGCTCTTCCGGTTCGGCAGCAACGGCGTTGGCGGCGGTTTCCGGCAGCTCGATCGGCACACCGACGGTCAGAAGCGGCGCTGCAACCATGAAGATCACCAGAAGGACCAGCATCACGTCAACGAAGGGCGTGACGTTGATTTCGGCCATGGGCTGGCGGCGGCTGCGGCCGCGGCGTCCGGGTCTGTTGCGCGACTGGACCTGCATCGATCAGCCCTCATTCAGCTGACGCGACAGGATGGTCGAGAATTCGTCGGCAAAGTTTTCGTAGTTCGCACCCAACCGATCAGCATCGGCGATGAACTTGTTGTAAAAAATGACCGCCGGAATTGCAGCCAGCAGACCAAGTGCGGTCGCCAGAAGCGCCTCTGCAATGCCGGGCGCGACAACGGCGAGCGATGTGTCCTGTGCAATCGCAATCTGTTCGAACGCGGTCTTGATCCCCCATACCGTTCCGAAAAGACCGATGAACGGCGCCGTTGACCCGATTGTCGCCAGGAACGACAGCCCCCGCGTAAGGCGCGCTTCCTCGCGTCCGATCGCCACGTTCATGGCGCGGTCGATGCGCTGTTGCGTGCCCGGGATCATGGCACCGGTATCATCCTGCGACTTGCGCCATTCGCCCATGCCGGCGGCAAATATGCGTTCTGCCGAACCGCGCGGGTTTTCCCCGGTGCGGTCGTAAAGATCGTCCAGCGGCTCACCCGACCAGAAGGCGCGGTCGAATTTCGCGGCCTCAGCGCGGGCGGTGCCGAACTTCAGCAACTTCTGGATAATGATCGCCCAGGACCAGAACGACGCCAGGATCAACATCACCATGACGATCTTCACGATCAGCGAGGCGCGCATGAATAGCGCGATCAGCGAAAAGTCGAGTTGTTCCATGATCTGCCCGTAACTCTCTGGCCAATTTCAGCCTTTGCAGGGCTTATTAGCAGATGTTGCACGCGGCGACCAACGAAATGCCGTTCAACTTCGCATGAGTTCCGCGAGAGCGTCGGGCAAGCGGCGCGGGCGCATTTCAGGCCCAAGGCAGGCCAGCGTCACCCGGGCGTCAAACAGCACGTTTTCGCCGCGCAGCACCTTCTGGTCCAGTTCGATCCGCGCCGGCGTCAGACGCGCGACTTCGGTCGACACGATCAGCTGGTCGTCGAAGACCGCTGGCGAAAGATAATCGGCCTCGATCCGGCGCACGGCGAAGACCGCACCCTCATCGGCCTTAAGGCGCGTCTGGTCGATGCCAAGCGCCCGCGTCCATTCGGTTCGCGCACGCTCGATAAATTTCAGGTAATTGGCGTAATAGACGATCCCGGCCATGTCGGTATCTTCGTAATAGACACGAACCGGCCAGCGATGCATCCCGTCACTCCCAGTTGCGCACGATGGATGCGAGTTCGGGGAACAACTGCGGATTGGCACAGACGATGTTACCCGCATCGGCAACCGGCCCTTCGCCGCGGATCGCCTCGGCGAAACCACCGGCTTCCTTGACCAGCACGATACCCGCTGCAACGTCCCAGGCCTTGATGCCGCGTTCCCAGTAGCCGTCAAAGCGACCAGCCGCGACATAGGCCAGATCCAGCGAGGCTGCGCCAAAGCGCCGCACACCCGCGACTGCCGGCATCAGGCGGGCCAGATCCTTCAATGTCGCCGGCAAATAGGGTTGCGACGCGAAGGGCACACCGGTGGCAAACACCGATTCGATCATCTGGCGCCGCCCGGAGACGCGCAGCCGATTGCCATTCATCCAGGCACCATTGCCCTTCTCGGCATGATACAACTCGTCCTTGGCCGCATCGAAAATGACGCCCGCCACAATCTCGCCCTTATGTTCCAGCGCGATGGAAACAGCCCAGTGCGGCAAGCCGTGCAGGAAGTTCGTGGTGCCGTCCAGCGGATCGACGATCCAGCGCCGGGTCGGGTCCTCGCCCTTTTCCTCGCCGGTCTCCTCGCCCAGCCAGCCATAGCTCGGGCGCGCGCCGCGCAGTTCGTCCTTGATGATCTTCTCGGCCTCGCGGTCGGCGCGGCTGACGAAGTCGCCCGCACCCTTGACGGATACCTGCAGGTTCTCGACCTCGCGGAAATCCTTCACGAGGCTGCGTCCGGCCTTGCGGGCGGCTTTGATCATCACGTTCATATTGGCGCTTTGCATCGCGGCGCTCCTGCAGGTTCTGGCTTTGGGCTTTGCCTGCCGTTTAGGGCGGTTGGCGCTGAAAGGGAAGCCGTCGCGTGCTTGGCCCGGCTGTTGACAGATCGCACGGGCCGGGATCGTCGGGTCGAATATGAATTTGTCTCATGCCGGGCAATCTGGCAAAAAGGGGCGATCGAAAGGAATCCTGTCATGAATACGCCTGCTGTCAGTTTCGAGTTCTTTCCGCCGCGCAATCTGGATGCGTCCTTCAGGCTGTGGGAAACGGCGCGCGCGCTGGCACCGCTTGGCCCGGATTTCGTGTCGGTCACCTATGGCGCTGGCGGCACGACCCGGAAACTGACGCATGAGGCGGTGACGGCGCTGTCGAACCATTACGGCCTGAACGTCGCGGCGCATCTGACCTGCGTCGATGCAAGCCGCGACGAAACCATGCAGATCGTCGATGAATACGCCGCCGCCGGTGTACGCGAGATCGTGGCCCTGCGTGGCGATGCACCACAGGGACAGGGCGAGTGGGTTGCCCATCCCGACGGCTTCGCGTCATCCGTCGATCTGATCGAGGCGATTGCAAAGCGAGGCGACATCACAATTCGCGTCGGCGCCTATCCAGAGCCGCACCCCGAATCGCCCGATACCGCGGCTGACGTTGCTTTCCTCAAGCGCAAGGTGGATGCGGGCGCGACCTCGGCAATCACGCAATTCTTCTTTGACGCCGACACCTTCTTCCGCTTTCGCGATGCCTGCGTGACTGCCGGCATCGACGTGCCGATTCTGCCGGGCATCCTGCCAATTCAAAGCTGGGTCGGGGCGCGCAAATTCGCCGCGCGATGCGGCACATCGGTGCCCGACTGGGCGATCTCGGCGTTCGAGGCGGCAGGCAAGGAAGGTGAAGCGCAGCTGGCGCTGGATCTTTGCGTCAAGCTTTGCGGCGAACTTGCCGCCGGCGGCGTCGATCACCTGCATTTCTACACGCTGAACAAACCTGATCTGACGCTGGCCGTCTGCCGACAGCTTGGTCTGCGTGAAAACGGTCTGGCCGCCTGACAGGCTAGTGATAGCTCTGATCGGCGCGTCGCAGCCGGCGCTTCAGCCAGCGCTCTGTTCTGAAGATACGGGCGGCCGCGGCCTCCTCTGCCAGGTGGCCGGCCAGGATGGCAGGACCGTCATAGGGCCGCGTGACGCTTGGGTGCAGCGCTTCGCTTATGTCGATGCCGGCCACGCGGGGCGTGCGGGCCAGAAACGCCTTTCCCCATCTGCGCCAGTTTCCGACTGACGGCGCATCCGCGTCGCGCGGAAAACGTGCCAGCCAGCCGGACGGCAGCGGAAGACCCTGCGCCTCGGCCTGTTCAAGCATCCAGACAAGCGGGATATTGGCCAACGAACGCGATGTTTCGCTGCCCATCAGTTGACCGCCGATATCGGCATGCGCGCCCTTGAACCACATCTGGGTGATTGCGCCCGGCGCGCGATCCTCGCTGTCCCACAGGATCGGCTGAAAGGCAGCACGCGTTTCATTCAACGCCAGCGCCTGCACGCCGCGCAGCACGTCTAGCCCAAGATGCTGATCGTGAAAGCGAAATCGCGGCTCTGTCAGCATCCACAAGACCGGAAGGCGGATGCCAAGCGCCATGACCGTATCGAACACGCCCAGAAACTCGATCGGGACACGGTTATGACACAGATGGCTGCGCAGGTCGGCCAGCTGTGCGGCATCCGCACCTTCGCGATAAGCGCGCCAGATCAGGCGGATATTACGCTCGGTCGCCTGTTCCATCCGCAGCAGGCCGACCCTTTCGATCATCGCCGCAAGCGAGCGGATGGCGAAAGCCCCCCGCGAATAGCCCATCAGGAAAATCCGGTCTCCTGGCCGATAGGCAGAGGCGAGCCAACCATAAGCGTCGCGAATACGGCCGCCCATGCCGTGCCCCATCATCAAGCCCAGCAATCCGCGCCATGCTTCCCATTGCTGTCCCGCGGCGTAGCGCACCCGGAACCCAGCGCCGCGTTGTGGGCGCAGAAGCCGGTAAATCTGGCCGATATTCGAAGAACGCCCCTCCATCAGTGAGGCGAATGTGCCATCAACCAGCACGACATGGGTAACAGACGGGCGATTCATCCCTTCAGACTAGCACCAAATCCCTACCTTGAAATGAATCCTGTGCCTGACCTTTGCGTCAGCCATGCAGCAGGATAAATCACAAGGTATGAATGTCTTGGCCATCTTCGCCGCTGCCGCGCTTTGCGAGATCGCGGGCTGCTTTGCCTTCTGGGCGTGGCTCAGGTTAGGCGAAAGCCCGCTATGGCTGGTGCCGGGGATCGCGATGCTTGTCGCATTCGCCTGGCTGCTGACACTCAGTCCCGCCGATTCGGCAGGGCGCAGTTTCGCGGCCTATGGCGGTATCTACATCGCAACATCGCTGATCTGGATGTGGTTGATCGAGGGACGCCGCCCAGATCTCTGGGATCTGACCGGCGCCGCGATCTGCGTGATCGGGGCGGGCATTATTCTGCT
Organism: Paracoccus denitrificans; assembly: GCA_005768755.1. Lineage (GTDB taxonomy): Bacteria > Pseudomonadota > Alphaproteobacteria > Rhodobacterales > Rhodobacteraceae > Paracoccus > Paracoccus denitrificans_B. Next base: position 99,357 of record VAFL01000007.1, read on the forward strand.
TGCGCCCCGTGGGGTATAATTCCGGCGATCAGTCCAGTCGCAGGGCCGTCGCGCGCACCATCTCACCAAAACCGTTGAAGCGGGTATTGGTCACGACCGAATAAGCGCCTGCACCGTTGAAGACGATATAGTCGCCTTCCTGCACGTCGCCCGCCATCACCAGCTCGCCCGGAAGGCGGTCCACCGAATCGCAGGTCGGCCCGAAGATCACGCGACCTGCGTCATCGCCGCCGCGCGGCTGACCTTCCGGCGTAAAGACCTGCACGCGGTCCAGATTTCCGACGACCGGAAGTTCGGCCAACCCGCCATAGACACCGTCGTTCAGGAAGATCGCCTGCCCGTCGCGGACCGCCTTGACGCGGGTAATCAGCGAGAAGGCGTCGCCGCACAGTCCCCGGCCCGGTTCGCAAACCAGCGTGGGGGCCTCGTCGCCGAAGACCTCTGCGGTGGTCGCGCCGATCAGGTTGAAGATGTCCTCCAGCTGCGGCTCTACCCCGTGAACGCGGTAGGACGGAAATCCGCCGCCGACGTTCAGGCAGCTGGCGCGCACGCCTGCCGTGTCGCAGATGTCGCGGGCGGTGCGGATATACTGTTCCCACGCGCCCGGATCGGTGCATTGGGTGCCGGGATGGAAGGTCAGGGACGGGATAAAGCCCGCTTCCGCCACACGCTTCAACAGCTCGGCCGCGAGTTCCGGCGTCGCCCCGAATTTCGAGCCGAAGTCATAGATCGCGCCGGTCACCGGCAGCTTGAAGCGGGGCGAGATTTCGCAGCCTTCCGCAGGCACCAGCTCGATCAGTTTGGCAAGCTCGGATTCGCTGTCGACGGACCATGCCTTGATGCCAGCAGCGACCGCTGCGCCGATTTCGGCGCGGGACCTGACCGGATTGTGATAGTGTCGCGCCGCACCCGGCGCCAGACGGCCGATCAGGTCGATCTCAGCCGGGGATGCCACGTCGAAGCCCTTTATCCCGGCGGAAACCAGATTTTCGACAACAGCTTCGTCGGGGTTCGATTTCACCGCATAGGTGACCAGCCCGGGAAAGCCTTTCAGGAACCGCTTCGCCGTGTCCTGCAACACGGTCGGCGCAAACACCATGACCGGATTTTCGGGCTGGGTTTCGCGGATGATTTCTGCTGGGTTTTGCCAGACGGTCTTCTGCTGTGTCATCGCACCTTCCATGATCGCGGGTGACAAAAGCCTTGCGGCCTGTGCCGCCAGATAAGGCATCTTCAAGCTTGTTTCAAACAGGAACGCCCCGGACCAGCCGGGGCGCGCCATATTTATCTGACTGTCGGATCAGTCGTCGCCGCGAATGTCCTCGGCCGCTTCCTCGCGCTGTTCCAGCGCTTCTTTCGACAGCGCCGATACGACAGCGATGCGGTCGTCGGTCATTACGATGGTGACCTCTTCCGGCTGCAGCACGACTTCTTTTTCGCCGAGGCCCAGGAAGCCGCCGACTTCTGCGATGGCGCCGACAACGTCGCCATTGCCGTCGAGGACAAGGTCTTCAACCTCGCCGATCTTTTCCCAGTTCTCGTCGATCTCTGCGTAGGTCGTGGTGTCATCCCAGGTGGCAGCGCCGGTTACGTCGACCGAAAAGATGTCGACGCCTTCAAGCGCGGATGCACGCAGCATGCCGGTCTGCATCGCTTCGCCCGGATCGCTTGCAGCGGCGTCAGCGGCCGGTGCGGCAGCAGCATCGGCGGCCGGAGCGGTCGTCGCTTCAGCGGCAGGCGCAGTGGTCGCGGCATCAGCCGGTGCTTCGGTGGTGGCAGCGTCAGCCGGCGCTTCCGTGGTGGCGGTTTGTGCAACGGCGGCACCACCCAGCGACAGGATCATGGCGGTGGTGAGATAAAGGTTTTTCATGGTGTTAGTCCTCTCCATGCTTTGGACCTGCACAACCAGCCAGCGATCAAAACGTTTCATCACGGCATCGAGAAATCGCCGAAATTAGCAAAGATCAGGTGCCGCTACGGAAGGTGGAACCAGATCATTCCACGCCGTCGAACGCGCGCTGAATGGCTGGCCCGTCCAGCTTTTTCATGGTCAGCATCTTGGCTGCCGCGCGGCCAGCGGCCTGACGGTCATCGGCGGCCATCAGGTCAAGCATGCCGGGCGGGATGATCTGCCACATCAGCCCCCAGCGATCCTGCAGCCAGCCGCATTCCATGGTTTGCCCGCCTTCGGACAGTGCGTCCCACAACGCGTCCACCTGTTCCTGACTGTCGCATTCGATCATCAGCGATGCTGCAAGGTTGAACTTGTCCGGTCCGGGCGCGGAAAACGCATAAAGCGGCGTTCCGGCGACGGTGAATTCGACCGTCTGGACGCTGCCCGCCTTGCCGCCGGGGCTGTCGGCATTCTGGTCGGAAATCCGGTCTATGCGGCTGTCGGGGATAGTGGCGGCATAGAATTCGGCCGCCGCAATGGCGTCTTCATGATACCAAAGGCAGGGGGCGATGCGTGTCATGTCTGAGGCTCCAATCTGAACAGGTCGATGAAGTTTTGCGCAGCGTTCAAGTCGCCGCTGGCGGTGGCGAAGCCCTTGGCGATCATCGCCGTCAGGGGGGCTGCGCCATAGACGACAGCGGCAAGGGTGTTGCCGTTGCCTGTCAGGGTGAAGGGCGCATCGGGAGTGGCGACAGATTTGACGATGACGCGCCCGTCCGCCACCTGCATTTCGAAGGTTTCCGTGCCGAAATCGAAACCGGCGCGGGCGGTCACACCCCCTGCCCGGTCGGCCATCAGGTTCACGCCCATGGAAATCATCAGCGCCGAGGGGCTGATGAATTTCGTGTGGTCATGGCCCGGCGCGATCAGCGCCCAACGGCAAAGTGCTTCCAGCACCGGCAGAAGCTGTTGGCCAAGCTCGGTCAGCGAATAGATGCCGAGCTTGTCATCATGCAGGATCACACCAGCGTCACGAAGCTGTGCCATGCGTTGGGTCAGGACGGATGCGGTAATCCCCGGCATGCCCGCGCGGATCATCTGGAAGCGCTTGGGCGCGAACATCAGCTCTCGCACCACCAGCAGTGCCCAACGGTCGCCGATCAGGTTCAGCGCATGGGACGCAAGGCAACCTTCGTCATAGCGCAGCTTTTTGCCGTTACTAGTCATATTTTAATACTATCAGTTGTTTTTTACTACTGCAAGTGCCATGCTGTGATTCGGAAGCGTAACTCGGAGGAGATGCGAGATGACTTATTACACCGGCATGGTTGCGGCGGTGCCGACCGCGAACAAGCAGGCCTATATTGACCACGCAAAGGCTGCGTGGCCGCTGTTCCAGAAGCATGGCGCTGTCAGGACGGTGGAAACCTGGGGCGTGGACACGCCGAAGGGCAAGGTCACGGATTTTCAGGGCGCCGTGCAGGCGAAGGATGATGAGACCATCGTCTTCACCTGGATTGAATGGCCCGACCGCGCGGCCGCCGACAAGGCCTGGCAGGCGATGGAAAGCGATCCCGACATGGCCGCGATGGGAGAGATGCCCTTTGACGGCAGCCGGATGATCTATGGCGGGTTCGAACCCGTGATGTCGGCCGGGCAGGTCGATGGTGCGGATCATTATCAGGGCTTCCTGCTGGCGGTGCCGGAAAAGAACCGGGACGCCTATGAAAAGATGGCCCATGACGCCTGGGGCATGTTCCAGAAGTTCGGCTGTCTGGGCATTGCGGAAAACTGGGGCGTCGACGTGCCGCGCGGCAAGCAGACTGATTTCTATCGCGCCACCAAGGCCGAGGATGGCGAGGCTGTTCTGTTCAGCTGGACCGCATGGCCTGACCGCGCAACCTGCGACGAGGCGGGCAAGAAGATGGAAGCCGAGATGGAGGGCGTCGAGATGCCCGAAATGCCCTTCGACGGCAAACGCATGATGTGGGGCGGATTCGAAACGATCTTCGATTCGGGAAAGGCATAAGACATGACCTTCACCCCATACCTGTCATTTCAGGGTCAGGCCGCCGACGCCTTCACCTTCTATGGCGAGGTTTTCGGTGCCACGCCGGTGCTCAACCGCTTTTCCGACATTCCCGAGGGCGAGGGCATGCCGCCTTTGCCTGACGAGATGAAAAGCTGGATCATGCATGCGCAGATCACCAGAGATGATGGCGCGATGCTGATGGGGGCCGACATGCCGCCGCAGTTCGGCGGGCAGAAACAGGCCGGTGTTTCGGTCTCGGTCTGGCGCGCGGAAGCTGCCGAGGCACAGGCGCTGTTCGACAAGCTGGCCGATGGCGGCGAGGTGACGATGCCGTTTTCCGAGACGTTTTTCTCGAAAGGGTTCGGCATGTGTCGTGACCGTTTCGGGACGACTTGGATGGTGACCACGGGCGATCCCGCCCAGGCCTGACGACATGGCGCGGCGCCAGGAAAAGGGTGCCGCGCCCCAACCCCGAGGACCGAACGAGATGAGCAAACTGACGATTTACACCTATGAATGGCTGCCCGAATTTCCGCGCGGCTTCGTGCGCGACATGCGCATCCGCTGGGTGGCCGAGGAAGTCGGGCGTGAATACGAAATCGCGACTGTGCCGGTTTACCCCAAAAGCCCGGACCATCGCGCCCGCCAGCCCTTCGCACAGGTGCCGATGATCGAGGAAGGCGAAGTCTCGCTGTTCGAGTCCGGGGCGATCGTGCTGCATCTGGCAGAGGGCTCTGCCCTGCTGCCCGATGACAAGCGGCCCGAGATCACGCAATGGGTGATTGCGGCGCTGAACTCGGTCGAGCCTGCGGTGATGAACTGGATGACCAGCCAGTTGTCCAAGGACATGCCGGATATTTTCGGCCCGGCTGCCTCGCAGGAGCTGGAAGCGTATATGAAGAAATTCATGGATGGCCGCCTTGCCGCGCTAGAGGAGCTGCTGGCGACGCGCGACTGGATCAGCGGCGGTTTCAGCGCTGCCGATATCATTCTGGTCGAGGTGCTGCGTCCGGCCGAAAATGTCGGGGCATTGAAGGATTTCCCGGCTGTGACCGGGTATCTGGAACGCGCCACCGCCCGTCCCGCCTTCAAGAAGGCAATGGCAGATCACATGAAGCACTGGACCGATGCCGATGCCAGGCGCGCCGAGAAGCAGCCGGCTTAACTTCTTTGAAAAGGAGCACGACCATGACCTATCACGGAAACCCCTGCTGGTATGAATTGGGGACCAGCGATCTGAACGGTGCCGGTCAGTTCTATGGCAAGGTGCTTGGCTGGAACGTCGAGAATGCCGGGATGGAGGGGTTCGAATATCACCTCGCCAAGATGGGCGAGGCGATGGTCGCGGGCATGATGTCGAACGCAGGGCAGGAAGGCTCTCCGCCGCCGAACTGGGTCATCTATTTCGCCGTCGATGATTGCGACAAGACGGCGGCGGACATCAAGGCGGGCGGCGGTCAGGTCTACAAGGAACCCGCCGACATTCCCGGCACCGGCCGCTTTGCCGTGGTCGCTGATCCGCAGGGCGCGGTGTTCGGCATCCTGCAGCCGCTTCCGATGACCCCGTCAGACGAAGGTCAGTCCTTTAACCAACAGAAGGCTGGTCATGGCAACTGGAACGAGTTGATGAGCAGCGATCCCGAAGCCGCCTATGACTTCTATGCCAAACTGTTCGGCTGGTCCAAGGGTGAGGCGATGGATATGGGCGAGATGGGAACCTATCAGCTACTGCGCCGCGACGACAAGGATTTCGGCGCGGTCATGGGCCTTGGCGATGCGCCGGTGCCCGCGTGGCTGCCCTATTTCGGGGTCGAGAATACCACCGCCGCGGTCGACAGGATCAACGCCGAAGGCGGCAAGGTCCTGCACGGTCCGATCGAGGTTCCCGGCCCGGCCTATATTGCGGTGGCACAGGACCCGCAGGGCGCAGCCTTCGCCGTGGTCGGGCCCGAAAAGTAACGCATGACGCCGGGCCAGTCATGGCCCGGCAGATCCTTACGCAGAAGAAGAAGGAGGAAGAGGAAGGATGGATGACACCAAGTCACCCCCGATCCGCCCCGGCCAGAACATCGCGATCAAGGTCCCGCTGCACAAATGGGCCGAAACCGTCGCCTTTTATCGCGACAAGATCGGCCTGACCGTCACGCGCGAGATGGAGAACAGCACCGGGTTCGCGTTCAACGGCTTCACACTGTGGATCGACAAGGTGCCGCAGCAATCGCAGGTCGATGTCTGGCTGGAACTGTTCAGCGATCAGCCCTCGGCGGCGCTGGAAGCCCTTGGCAGTCCGAAACGTGATGAACTGGAACCCCTCGACGGTGTCACAGGGCACTGGACCTCGGACCCGGCAGGCGTGGTGCTGCTGTTGCGCAAGGGAGGCACGACAACCTGAAGCCTGTTTCGATTGGAGGAATTGAGATGAACGTCAATACCATCTTCGCAACGATTCACTGTACCAACCTGGCGACTGCGACCGAGTGGTATACTCGGCTTTTTGATCGCGATCCCGATGCCGCGCCCATGGACGGGCTGAAGGAATGGCATCTGAGCGATGGCTCAGGCATGCAACTGGTCGAGGATCACCACCGCGCCGGTCAGGGTGCCGCCACCCTTGGGGTCAGCCGGATCGAAGGTTTTGCCAAGCGCATGACCCAGCCCGGCATGCCGATCGGCGACATCATTCAGGGGGACGCGGCACGGATTCTGATGCTGACGGATCCCGACGGCAACCAGATCGTGCTTGCCGAGGCGTTGGAGGGATAGGAAACATGTCAGAACCCAAGCTGAAACCCGCGCGCGAGTTGGCAGAGAAATACCGCAAACGCCCCCTGCCCGGTGCAAGCGCCGAATATACCGCCGCCCGCACCGATCTTCTGGAAGCCGAGATCGAGGCGCGCCGGACCCTGACCCGGCTGGCCGAAATGCGTCAGGCGCTGCCACAAGGGCCGGTCGTCGAAAAGGATTACCGTTTCCTTGACGAAAACGGCGACGAAATCGGGCTGATCGACATGTTCGGCGACCATGACACGCTGATAACGTATTTCTGGATGTATGGTCCTGAACGTGAACGCCCCTGCCCCATGTGCACCAACTGGCTGGGCGGGGTGAATGGCAACGCCGCGGATGTGAAGCAGCGCGCGGCCTTCAAGATCCTTGGTCGCAGCCCGGTCGAGCGACAACAGGCTTTTGCCGACGAACGTGGCTGGCGCGATCTGGACTTCGTGCAGACCGTGGGCGACGACTATGCCCGCGACCATGAAGGGCTTGACGATCAGGGATACGAATACCCGATTTTCGCCGTCTATCGCCGCGATGGCGACAAGGTGCGCTATTTCCTGGCGGGCGAGATGCCGTCCGAAGCCGCCGATCCGGGGCAGGACCCGCGCGGCGCGGTCGACATCGCGCCGCTGTGGAACCTGCTGGACATGACGCCCGAAGGCCGCGGCACGGATTGGTATCCGAAACTGAGTTACTGAGGAGGACCGGACGATGGGCGATGAAAGTGACATTCGCGCCTTGCTTGACCAGCAGGCGAAAGACATGGCCGCCGGAGATGCGGCGGCGGCGATGGCCGCTTATGCAGAAGGGCCAGTGCTTTACGATCTGCCGCCTCCCTTGCAGGTGAGCGCCGATGCGGAAGGGTTGCAGGAATGGATCGATGGCTGGGATGTGCCACCGACGATCACCTACCGGGATCTGGAGATCACGGTCGCGGGTGATCTGGCCGTGGCATGGGGCTTCGTTCACACCGCCGTGCGCCGCGACGGCGAGGATGGCGGCTTCTGGTCGCGCAACACCTGGGCATTTCGGCGCGGGCCGGACGGGTGGAAGATCACGCATAATCACAACTCTGTCCCGTTTCACATGGATAAAAATCAGCAAGCGGCGCTTGATTTGGAACCGGGGACCGGCGCCGCACAGATCAAAGGGGGCTGAAGATGAAGAAAGCGATTGCAATGGTAAGCATCATCTCTGCGCCAATGCTGGCCGGGGCCGAAACCGTGAACGTCGACGGTCATGACGTCTATTACGAGGTTCATGGCGAATTGACGCCCGACCAGCCGCCGGTCCTGCTGCTGCATGGGGGCGCGATGAACATCACCTCGACCTTCGCCGATCTGATTCCGGGGCTGTCGGAAGATCGCGCCGTGATCGGGGTCGAACAGCAGGGCCACGGCCATACGCCGATCCATGACGGAGATTTCACGCTGGCGACGATGCGCGCCGACACGCTGGCCGTGCTGGACGAACTGGACGTCGAACAGGCCCATGTCATCGGCTTTTCGATGGGCGGAATGCTGGGGCTGGAACTGGCGGTCAACGCGCACGAACGCGTCGCCTCGCTCAGCGCGATCTCAGCCAGCCAGAATGGCGACGGGATGTTGCCCGATCTGGTGAAGATGAACCAGGACCCGACGCATCAGCCCTCGCCCGAGGTGGCGGCGCTGATGCCGAGCGAAGAGGAATTTGCACAGATGGCCGCCGACACGGCCGAGATGAACCCCGGCGGGGCAGAGGCGTTTCAGGCGATGATGGCGAAGACATCGGCGCTGATCGCTTCGGATTGGGGATGGACGGATGAGGAACTGGCCGCGATCCCCCTGCCCGTGCAGATCATCCTTGGCGACAATGATTTCGTAACGCTCGATCACGCGCTGCACATGAAGAAAACGATTCCCGATGCCTGGCTGGCCGTGCTGCCGGATACCGAGCATATGAACATCATGTCCCGGCCCGAACTGCCGATCCTGCTGAAACGGCGGATCGACACCCCGCAGAGGCATTGAGCGATGGGCAGCACTCGGATCGAAGGCAGCGCCGATTGCGGCAACTCGCCCAAGAACAAGCTTGCGCAGGATATCGCGGTGGGATTGGAAACGAGCGATCTGGACGCGGATCTGCTGGGCGATGATGTGGTCTGGCGGACCTCAGACGGGCAAGAGATCGCGGGCGCCAACGCCATCATCGCTGCGCTTGAAAAGCTTTCCGCGCCAAAGAAGGTCAGCGTCGATCACGCCATTTCGCATGGTAAGGTCGGCGCGTCGAACGGTGTGACGATGGCAGCGAATGGCGACGCGCATGGGTTTGCCCATGTGATCACCTTCACCTCGACCTCGGCGAAGAAAATTGCACGGATCGAGAGCTACCGCACTGCCTAGACCTGCGCCACCCGCCGCTTGTTCAGCGCGACCCGGCGCAGGAAGGCCACGACAAAGATCGCGGTCAGCACAAGGATGATCGTGGCAGCGGGGGAACTGTCCAGGAAGAAGCTGGCATAGACCCCGCCCAGCATGCCGATCAGGTTCACGATGACGGCGACGGCCAGCATCCAGCCGAAGCGGCGCGTGGTCAGGAAGGCAATCGCGCCGGGTGCGATCAGCAGGCCAACGGCAAGGATCAGGCCAGTCGCGGACAGGGTGGCGACGATGGTCAGCGACAGGATCGTCAGCAACCCGTAATGCAGCAGGCCCACCGGCAGGCCCGAGGCCTTTGCCTGCGCCGGATCGAAGGCGTGCAGCATCAGATCTTTCCATTTCAGCAGCAGGCAGGCGCAGACCACGGCAGAGATCAGCGCGGCAGTGCGCAGGTCCTCGGTCCCGATGCCCAGCATGTTGCCGAACAGGATATGATCCAGATGGACGTTGGTGCGCAGCGCCACATACATGACGATGCCAAGCCCGAACATGCCGGAAAAAACGACGCCCATCACGGTGTCCTGCTTGATGCGGCTGTTTTCGGACAGAAACCCGGTTGCCAGCGCCGTGACCATGCCGGCCGCAAACGCCCCAAGGATCAGTGGCAGGCCAAGGATATAGGCCAGCACGATCCCCGGCAGCACCGCATGGCTGACCGCATCGCCCATCAGCGCCCAGCCTTTCAGAACCAGAAAGCAGGACAGCAGCGCGGTCGGCGGCGCGACCAGCAAGCAGATCAGGAACGCGTCGCGCATGAAGGGGAAGGTGAAGGGCTGGGTCAGCGTCTCGATCATGGCGTTGCCTCGGGTGCGGCGCGCAGGGCTTCGGCGGCGCGGCGGCGGGCGGCCAGCATCCCGTGTTTCGGCGCGAAGATGAAGGCAGCAAGGAAGATCAGCGTTTGCAGGACGACGATGACACCGCCAGTCGCACCATTCAGGAAAAAGCTGACATAGGCGCCCAGGAAGCTGGTCACGGCGCCGATGACGACGGCCGTGACGATCAGCCGCCCGAAGCGGTCGCACAACAGATAGGCCGTGGCACCGGGCGTCACCACCAGGGCGATGACCAGAAACGCGCCCACGGTCTGCATGGCGGCGACGACGCAGGCGGCCAGCAGGGTGAAGAACACGCCTTTCAGCAGACCGGCGCGCAGCCCGATGGAACGAGCATGGCTTTCGTCGAAGAACACCACCATCAGGTCGCGCCACTTGACCAGCAGGATTGCAATGGAAACGACCCCGATAATGACCAGTTGCAGCGTGTCTGCGGCGGAAACGGTCAGGATATTACCCATCGTAATGGTCTGCAGGTCCACGGCGATGGGGTTGACCGAGACAAGGAACAGCCCCAGCCCGAAGAAGGACGTGAAGATCAGCCCGATCACCACATCGACCTTAAGGCCCGAGCGTTCGGACAGAAACAGCATCGCCCCCGCCGCCAGCCCGCCCGACAGGAATGCGCCCACCGCCAGCGGAAAGCCCAGAAGATAGGCCCCGGCGACGCCCGGAACGACCGAATGGGACAGCGCATCCCCGATCAGCGACCAGCCTTTCAGCATCAGAAAGCAGGACAGAAAGGCACAGACCGCACCCACCAGTGCCGCGACCAGCATGGAGCTGAGCATGAAGCCATAGGTGAAGGGGTCGAAAAGGACGCTCATTCCGCTTCCTCGCGGCGCTTCATTTCCTCGCCGTAGTGAACCAGCGGGCGTTCGTCATCGGTAAAGATGGTGACGGTGCGGGCATCGTCATCGTCATGCAGCGCCTGCCCGCCAAGCGTAAAGTGGCGCAGAACGCCACCGAAGGCCTGTTCCAGATTGGCGCGGGTAAAGGTGGTTTCGGTCGGCCCATAGGCCAGCACCGTGCCCTTGACCAGCACCACGCGGTCACAGAATTCCGGGACCGAGCCGAGGTTATGGGTCGAGACCAGCATCACCCTGCCTTCGTCGCGCAATTCGCCAAGCAGGCGGATGATCTGTTCCTCGGTCTTCACATCGACGCCGGTGAAGGGTTCGTCCAGCAGGATCACCTGCCCGTCCTGCGCCAATGCCCGCGCCAGGAAAACACGCTTTTTCTGGCCGCCCGACAGTTCACCGATCTGGCGGTGGCGGTATTCCCACATGTTGACGCGGTGCAGCGCGGCCTCGACCGCCGCGTGATCGGCTTTGCGGGGGATGCGCAGAAAGCCCATCTTGCCGTATCGGCCCATCATGACCACGTCCTGAACCAGCACGGGGAAGGACCAGTCGACCTCCTCGGACTGGGGGACGTAGGCCACAAGGTTGCGACGCAGCGCTTCGGGGACGGACATGCCCAGCAGGCAAATCTCGCCCGCTGCCACCGGCACGAAACCCATGATCGCCTTGAACAGCGTCGATTTTCCCGCCCCGTTGACGCCGACAAGGGCCGTCACGGTGCCGCGCGGGATTTCGAAACTGGCATGGCGAAGCGCCGTCAGTCCGTTCCGATAGGTCACCGTCACATCGCGGCACAGGATACCGGCATCGCTCATTCAGTTGTTCCTTCTGCGCCTAGGCCTGCGGCGATGGTTTCGGTGGTGCGGGTCAACAGCGCCTCGAAGCTGGGCACGGGGCCGTCGGCTTCGGACAGGCTGTCGACATACAGTTCGCCGCCGTAATGTGCGCCGGTTTCGCGGGCGATCTGACGGGCCGGGGCCGTGTTCACGGTGCTTTCGCAAAATACCGTGGGGATGCGATTGTCCCTGACCCCGTCGATGACCTGCCGGATCTGCTGGGGCGTCCCCATGCGGTCGGCATTCATCGGCCACAGATACAGCTCGCGCAGGCCATAGTCGCGCGTCAGATAGGAAAACGCGCCCTCGCAACTGACCAACCAGCGGCGATCTTCCGGCAAGGCGGCGATCTGGTCTCGCAGGGGGGCAACAGCAGCTTGCAGACGTTGCTTGTAGGCATCTGCATTCGCGCGATAGCTGGCCGCATTCGCCGGGTCGTGATCCGCGAAGGCCGTCGCGATATTGTCGATATAGATCATCGCGTTATTCAAGCTCATCCAGGCATGGGGGTTGGGCATGCCCTGATAGGCGTCGGCGGCGACGGGGATCGGGTCGATCCCATCCGTCAGCGTGACCGAGGGGATGTCGCCCAGATTCGACAAGAACTGATCGAACCAGATTTCCAGATTCATGCCGTTGCGCAGGATCAGGTCGGCATCCTGCGTGCGGACGAAATCGCGCGGCGTCGGTTCATAGCCGTGAATATCCGCGCCCGCCTTGGTGATCGACACCACGTCTGCTGCGTCCCCTGCCACCTGCTGTGCCATATCGGCCAGTACGGTGAAAGTCGTCACCACCTTCATGCGGTCCTGATCTGCCTGCGCGGGCAGCGCCAGCGCCATCAGCCCGAAAATTGCCGTTATCCTGCGCATTCCTCACCTGCTTTCCCCTTCTGTAAATGCAATTCATTCGCAACTGTCAAGTGCAATTGAGAATTGATCTCATTTACTTGCCAAGCGAGACCGCAAGGGCTAGACCAGAGGCGAAGCAAGAGGCATGGCTGATGAGCGCTGAAACCACCGATTTCGCCAAGGCCCTGCGCGAGGCCGGGCTGCGCGTGACCCAGCAGCGCATGGCGCTGTTGTCGATCCTGATGGATGCCGCTGATCACCCGAATGCCGATGAATTGCTGGCCCGCGCGCGGGGACTGGACGATTCCATGTCGCTGGCCACGGTCTATCGCACGCTGTCGGCGCTGGAAGAAGCCGGCCTGATCCGCAAGCTGTCGCTGGAAGGCGAGCCGTCGCGATACGAAATCGCGCCCTCGGCCGAACATGACCATCTTGTCGATATCGAAACCGGCGAGGTGATCGAGCTGGAAAGCGATGAGATCAACCGCCTGCGGACGGAACTGGCGGCAAGGCTGGGCTACGAGATCGTCAGCCAGCATACCCTGATCCGGGCGCGAAAGCTGCGGGGTTAAGCGGCACTCTTCCGCCCACACTCAGGTTTCGGCTGCTGGCTGCCGCACGCCGAAACAGACGGTCGCAAGACAGCTTCTCCTGTGCAGTATCCCGATTGGACTGGAGCGCGTCGAGCGGCTGATGTCGTGAACGCCGCATAACATCCCTGGCATGAGGTGCGGAACGCGGTGATGACCGGCACAGGCGCTTGGGCGTCAGCCCCGGTAAAGCCCCCGGAAGCGTTCCAGAGCAGCCTCGAACGCGGGGCGCAGCGACTGATCCGGCAGGATTTCGGCTGCGATCTTTGGCGGGGTGCAGACCTGCACCGGATCAGCACCGGTCGCGGCCATCAGGCCAAGGCGCGCCGCACCGAAGGCCGCGCCGAAATCGCCGCTTTCGGGGACCAGAACAGGCAGATTCAGCCCCGTGGCGATGACTTTCAGCCAATAGTCGGACCGCGCGCCCCCACCCAGGGCCAGCAGCGCCTTGGGGTCGGAACCTGCTGCGTGAAGCGCGGCAAGGTTATCGGCGAAGGCGAAGGCCACGCCTTCCAGCACCGCCTGCGTCATCGCCGCGCGGTCGGTCCGCGCCGACAGGCCCTGGAAGCTGGCGCGCGCAGCCGCGTCGTTGTGGGGCGTGCGTTCGCCTGACAGATAGGGCAGGAAGGTGACTTCGCCGGGGGCGCGCAGATCAGTGCCAAGCTCGGCCGTCAGATCGGCAGGTCTGGTGCCGGTGATGGTCGACAACCACTCCATCGCCGCCGACGCCGACAGGATCACCCCCATCTGATGCCACATGCCGGGCAGCGCGTGGCAGAAGGCGTGGACGGCGCTTTCGGGGCGCGGCAGATAGCGGTCGGTCGCGGCAAAAACTACCCCCGAGGTGCCGAGCGAGACAAAGCCCTGCCCCTCGGTCACCGTGCCCGCGCCGATGGCAGTGGCGGCATTGTCCCCTGCCCCGCCCGCAACGGGCGTGCCGGGCGGCATCCCGAATTCGGCGGCGATTTCGGGAAGCAGGCCGCCCGAATTCTCGCTGCCCTCGATCAGGCTGGGCATCTGGTCGCGGCGCATGCCGGATGCGGTCAGAAGCTTGTCAGACCAAGCCCGCGCGCCGGTATCCAGCCAACTTGTCCCGGCGGCGTCGGACATTTCGGCCACACGTTCGCCGTTCAGCCACAGGCGCAGATAATCCTTGGGCAGCAGCACGCAATCGACGCGACCGAAGGCCGCTGGCTCATTCTCGGCCATCCAGACCAGCTTGGGCGCGGTGAAGCCCGGAAAGACGATATTGCCGGTAATCGCACGGAAATCCGGGTCTGCATCCAGACGCGCGGCCTGTGCGTGGCTGCGGGTGTCGTTCCAAAGGATCGCCGGACGGATGACCTTATCGCCCTTGTCCAGCGTCACCGCCCCGTGCATCTGCCCGGACAGACCGATGCCCTGCACGCCCGACAGATCATGCGCGCCGCGAAGTTCGTTCAGGGCCTTGCGGGTCGCTTCAATCCAGTCGGACGGATCCTGCTCTGCCCAGCCATCCTGCGGACGAGACACCGACAGTGGCGCAGTCGCGGACGCCAGGACGCGCTGATCAGCCGACATCAACAGCGTCTTCACGCCTGAGGTGCCAAGGTCAATTCCCAGATACATTGCTTCCCTTCCGTCAGGCGTCGGCCATCATGTCTTGCAGAACCTGCGGCAGCTCCGCTGCTGTCGCGACGATCCGGTCAGGGGCCAATGCGGCGAAGCGCGCGGCCAGGTCAGACGCCACGGCGTGGCCCCCGCCCAGAAAACCCACGACGCGCATCCCTGCGGCACGTGCGGCGCGAATGCCTGCCGGGCTGTCCTCGATCACGATGCAATCGGACGGCGCTGCGCCCAGCTGTTGCGCGGCAAACAAAAACAGATCAGGTGCCGGCTTGCCCCGCGCGACCTGCGTCGCGGAATAGATATGCGGCGCGAAATCATGCCACAGCCCACACAGCTTCAACGCGTGATCCAGGCGCGGCAGGGTCGATGACGACGCAACAGCTTTCGGCGCATCAGGCAAGGCACGAATGGCCCCGGCCATGCCCGGCACTGCAGTCAGCTCGGCTTCGAACCGCGCACGAAGCCGTGCACGGTACTCGGGCAGATGAGACGTGGCGTCGATGCCCTGTTCTTCCGTGATGATCGCGACGATCTCCGATATCGGTCGCCCGATCATGCGGCTGAATATTTCAGTATCGTCGATATCAGCGCCGGATTCGCGCAGTGATCGCCCCAGTTCCGTGACTGAAAGCGTCTCACTGTCGACCAGAACACCGTCGCAATCGAACACGAACGCCGTCATTGCCCCAGATAGCCTTTCAATGTGGCCGTCGTGCCGTCCTGCCACAGCAAGCCCAGCCAGCGACCGAATGGCGTGGCAAATTCCGGATCGCGGCCGGTATCGCCATAAACCTCGGTCATCCCCAGCCAGGCTGAAGGATCTTCCTTGGCACGTTTCGCGACCTGCGTCAGCCGGTCCCAGTTCGGATCATTCGGTGCAATCACCGCGCCACTGTCGGTGACGCCTGCGCAATACCGGCACCAGAGCGCGGATTCCAGCGCCAGCCCATCGACAGACTGGCCCGCTGCCAATCGGTCCGCGATGGTCGGGACGATGAATTTCGGCTGGCGGTTCGATCCGTCCAGGCAAAGCCGGCGGATCGTATCGCCGATCTTGGGATTGGCGCAGCGTTCTTCGACCTTGGCGAAATAGGCCTTCAGGTCGGTATTCGGAACGGGCGGCACGGCGGGGATGATCTCCTCATGCTCGATCTTGCGCAGAAAGCCGCGCACAAGGTCATTCTCCATCGCCTCGTGCACGAAATGAATATCCATCAGTCCCGCCGGATAGGCCATGACGGCATGCCCGCCGTTCAGGATGCGGATCTTCATCAGCTCGTACGGGGTAACATCTTCGACGAACTCGACGCCGACCTTTTCTAGCGCCGGGCGGCCGGCGGGGAAGTTGTCTTCCAGCACCCATTGGATGAAATCCTCGCAGAAGACGGGGCTTTCGTCATCGACGCCCATCTCGCGGATCATGGCGCGTTCGCGGTCGCTGGTGGCCGGGGTGATGCGGTCGACCATGCCGTTCGGGAAGGCAACACTGGCCTCGATCCAATCCGCCAGCGCAGGATCGGACAGGCGCGCCGTCTCGACCACGGCTTCCTTCGTCACCACGCCGTTATGCGGAATGTTGTCGCAGCACATGACGGTGAAGGGCTGAACGCCTGCGTCGCGCCGCGCCTTCAGCCCGGCGACGATCAGCCCGAACACCGTTGCGGGCGCATCGGGATTGGCGCCATCGGCTGCGATGGCGGGATGATGCTTGTCGAAATGCCCGGTCGCCGCGTCTATGAAATACCCGCCTTCGGTTATGGTCAGGCTGGCGATTTTCGTCGCGGGATCTGCGAGTTTCGCAATCACTGCCGCCGGATCACCCGGCGCGAGATAGTCAATCATCGCGCCAATGATGCGCGCCTCGGACGCTTCGGCGGACTGCTCGACGACAGTGTACAAGAAGTCCTGCCCAGCCAGCACCTCGCGGGCCTGTGCATCGGCCGGCATGACACCCGCGCCGATGATGGCGAAGTCATGCCCCTCTCCCTCGTTCATAAGCCGGTCCAGGTAAACCGCCTGATGCGCACGATGGAAGTTCCCCAATCCGAAATGGACGATGCCCCCCGACAGCGTCGCGCGGTCATAGGCGGGCTTTTCGACCGGCAATGAGGGAAGATTGGCGTTGTTCAGTTTCATGACGGTTCACCCGGTTGCGGCGGAACGAAGTTATGATGAAAGGGTGCCTGCCGATCCGACCGGGACCGGCAGGCCGTGACTGGCAGCCCCGATCAGGCGGCAAGTCCGTCGGCACCGAACTTGTAGACACGACCCTCCTGCGGCGTCAGGAATATCGGGTCGCCGTGATGGATGTCGCGCTCGCCCTCGGCGCGGGCGATGATCGGCGTGCCATCGTCCAGATGGATATGCAGGAACGTGTCCGACCCCAGATGTTCGGCAACGCCGACGGTGCCGGGGAATTCGCCCTCGCTCGTGGACAGTTTCCAGTGTTCGGGGCGCACGCCGATGGTGTGGGCACCATGCCTGGCCGCGCCCTCACCCTCGATGAAGTTCATGTTGGGGCTGCCGATGAAGCCGGCGACGAACTTGTTGGCCGGACGCGCGTAAAGTTCCATGGGCGAGCCGACCTGTTCGACATTGCCGGCACGCAGCACGACGATCTTGTCGGCCATCGTCATGGCTTCCACCTGATCGTGGGTGACATAGATCATCGTGGTTTTCAGGCTGTTATGCAGTTCGGAAATCTCGACCCGCATATTCACCCGCAACGCCGCATCCAGGTTCGACAAAGGCTCGTCGAACAGGAACGCCTCGGGCTCTCGTACAATTGCCCGGCCGATGGCCACGCGCTGACGCTGTCCGCCCGAAAGCTGGCCCGGCTTGCGTTCCAGATAGCTGTCGAGGTTCAGGATGCGCGCGGCATGCGCCACGCGCTTTTCCTGCTCGGCCGCGGACATCTTGGCCATTTTCAGCGGGAAGGCGATGTTCTTGCGCACCGACATATGCGGGTAAAGCGCATAGGACTGGAACACCATCGCCAGACCGCGCTTGGCGGGGCCAGCAGCCGTCACATCGGCCCCGTCGATTTCGATCCGGCCCGAAGTCACATCCTCCAGCCCCGCGATCAGGCGCAGAAGCGTGGACTTGCCGCAGCCCGAGGGGCCGACGAAGACGACGAACTCGCCATCTTCGATATTCAGGTCAACGCCGGGTATGACTTCGACTTCGCCGAAGGACTTGCGGACGTTCTTGAGTGTAATGGAACCCATTTCAATGCCCTCTTATTTCACTGCGCCGAAAGTCAGGCCGCGGACGAGTTGTTTCTGGCTGAACCAGCCCATGATGAGAATTGGCGCGATGGCCATGACCGATGCCGCCGACAGCTTTGCCCAGAACAGCCCCTGCGGACTGGAAAAGGACGCGATGAAGGCCGAAAGCGGCGCCGCGTTGGTGGTGGTCAGCTGGATGGTCCAGAACGCTTCGTTCCAGGCCAGGATCACGTTCAGAAGCAATGTCGAGGCGATGCCCGGCACGGCCATCGGCGTCAGCACGTGAACGATTTCCTGCGACAGGGTGGCACCGTCCATTCGCGCGGCTTCCAGGATCTCGCCCGGAATCTCGCGGAAATAGGTGTAAAGCATCCAGACCACGATCGGAAGGTTCATCAGCATCAGCACAACGACCAGGCCGATCCGCGTATCCATCAATCCCGTCCACTGGAAGATCAGGTAGATCGGCACCAGGACCGCGACGGCGGGCATCATCTTGGTGGACAGCATCCACATCAGGATGTCCTTCGTCCACCTGGTGGGCGAAAACGCCATCGCCCAGGCCGCCGGGACCGCCACGATCAGCGCCAACACGGTCGAGCCGACGGCGATGATGACCGAATTCATGAACGGTCGGAAGTAGTTATACTGCGACTGCACCTCGCGATAGCTGTCCAGCGTGAAGCTGGGGATCAGATCGAAACCGGCAATCGCCTCCTGCTCGGTCTTGAAGCTGGTGATGATCGCGTAAAGGATCGGGAAGAAGATGATCAGCGCGACCAGCCATGCGGCGATAGTCCAGCCGATCTTCGTGCCCGTGGAAACTGCGCGTGCCATATCGTCCTCCTCAATCCAGGTTCTTGCCGACGGCGCGCATCAGGAAGATGGCGACGATATTGGCCAGAACGACAGCGATAATTCCGCCTGCGGCTGCGCCGCCCACGTCAAAATTCAGACGTGCGGCGCGATAGATCAGGAAGGTCAGGTTGGTGGAAGCATTGCCCGGACCGCCATTGGTGGTCACAAGGATTTCCGCGTAGACGCCCAGCAGAAAGATGGTCTGGATCAGGATCACCACGGTGATCGCGCGGGCCATGTGCGGCAGTGTCAGATAGATGAACCGGCTGATCGCCGGCGCGCCGTCCATTTCCGCGGCCTCCATCTGTTCGCCATCCAGCGATTGCAGGGCCGTCAGCAGGATCAGCGTGGCGAACGGCAACCATTGCCAGGCCACGATGATGATGATCGAAGCCAGCGGATATTGCGCGAACCAGTCAACGGGCGAGGCGCCGAAGAACTTGGCGATATCCGCAAAAACGCCGTAACTCGGGTGCATGATCATGTTCTTCCAGATCAGTGCCGCGACCGGCGGCATGACGAAGAAGGGGCTGATCACAAGGATGCGCACGATCCCCTGCCCGAATATCGGCTTGTCGATCAGCATGGCAATCGCGATGCCGCCGACGACGGTGATCACCAGCACGCCCAGAACCAGAACCAATGTATTCCAGATGGATTCCCAGAAAGCCGGGTCGGTGTAAAAATACTGATAGTTGAACCAGCCCGCCCAGGTCGTCCCGGCGGCAGGGTTCAGCAGGTTATAATTCATGAAAGAATAATAGAGCGTCATGCCCAGCGGCACGATCATCCAGATCAGCAGAAGGATGATGGCGGGTGCGCGCATGAGCCGGGCGAGGCTCTGGGTCTGGCGTGTGGCCATGGCGTAGCTCCTCGGTTGGCGCGGAAAAGCCGCGCTTTGTTTGGGTCCGAATGGCCGCCCGGACAGGGCCGGGCGGCGCAAGGATCAGCCTTGGGGCTTACTTGGGATAGCCAGCACGAGCCATTTCGCGGGTCGCGTTTGCCTGTGCCCCCGCCAGCGCGTCTTCGGCCGACGACTGCCCGGCCAAAGCAGCCGAAAACTGCTGACCGACCGCCGTGCCGATACCCTGGAATTCGGGGATCGCGACGAACTGCCCGCCGGTATAGGGGATGTCCTGAACCGAGGATTTCTGCGTGTTCGCGCCCTCGATCGCGGTCAGGGTCATCGCGGCGAACGGCGCTGCGGATTGGTATTCTGCATTTTCATAAAGCGACTTGCGCGTACCGGGAGGGGCGGCGCGCCAGCCATTCGCCTCGGCGACGATGTTGGTATAGTCCTTGCTGGTTGCCCAGGCCACGAACTTCTTGGCCGCATCTGGCGCGTCCGAGGTCGCAGGAACCGCCAGCGACCAGGCCCAAAGCCAGTTGCCGTGATTGTCCACACCTTCCTTGTTCGGGAATTGCGCGAAGGCAACCTGATCGGCCACGGTCGAGTTTTCAGGATCGGTCACGAAGCTGGCGGCGACGGTTGCGTCGATCCAGATGCCGCATTTGCCCTGTTGGAACAGCGACAGGTTTTCGTTGAAGCCGTTCGACGACGCGCCGGGCGGTCCGTAATTGGTCATCAGCGCCAAATAATCTGTCAGCGTTTCATTCCATTCCGGGCTGTCGAATTGCGGTTTCCATTCCGCATCGAACCAGCGCGCGCCATAGCTGTTGGCCATGGCGGTCAGGAAGGCCATGTTCTCGCCCCAGCCCGGCTTGCCGCGCAGGCAGATACCGTAAACTTCGGCATCCTTGTCGGTCATCGCTTCGGCAGCGGCCTTGATGTCGGTCCAGGTCGGGCTTTCGGGAATCGTGACGCCTGCGGCCTCGGCCAGGTCCTTGCGATACATGACCATCGCGGATTCGGCATAGAACGGCACAGCGTAAAGCGAGCCATCGACCGACAGCGCATCGCGCACGGCCGGGATCAGGTCATCGACGTCATATTCTGCGGGCAGATCCGACAGCGGCAGCAGCCACTCCTGCTTGGCCCACAGCGGAACTTCGTAAGTCCCGATGGTCATCACGTCGTACTGCCCGCCATTCGTGGCGATGTCGGTCGTCACACGCTCTCGCAGGATGTTTTCCTCAAGCTGGACCCATTCCAGCTGAATGTCGGGATTGGCATCGGTGAACGGCTTGGTCAGCTTCTGCATGGTGATCATGTCACCATTGTTCACTGTCGCGATGGTAAGCGTTTCGGCCATGGCCGGCGCGGCAAGCGCCATGACGGCACAGGCGCCCGCAAGGGCGCGAATAGCGTGGGTCATATTTCCTCCTCCGAATGCGGCATTTGCTCGCACTATGGGCAAATGCTCACATTTCAGATCGCGCTTGTCAAATACTATGTTAGCCTGTTTCGATGCACGCCGCATTTTGAAGGGATCAGCGAGTGTCAAAGGAAAGTGCCAAACTGGATCAAGCTGCCCGTGCGGCTTGGCTTTCCTGGGTTGGCGGCCTGACCCAGGATGAGATCGCGGCCCGCATGGGTATTTCCCGGCAGACCGCGCAAAGACTGACCGCGCAAGCCATGGCTGCCGGGATCGTTAAGGTCCGGATCGAACATCCTCTGGCCGAATCGCTGGATCTTGCGGCACAGATCCAATCCCGGTTCGGCCTGCGCCGCGTCGAGGTGACGCCCGCCGACGCTGGTCCGTCTGGTGTGGCCATGCAGGTGGCAGAATTGCTTGAATCGCAGTTGAACCAGCCAGAGCCTGTCGTCCTGGCACTTGGCACCGGTCGCACGCTTCGCGCCGCGGTCGCGCAGATGTCACCGATCGACTGCCCCCAGCACCGGATCGTGTCGCTGACCGGAAATATCGCGCCGGATGGCTCTACATCCTATTACAACGTGCTGTTTTCGATGTCGGAACGGGTGACTGCGCATTGCTATCCGCTGATGTTGCCGGTGATCGCCGCCACCGAGGAGGAGCGGAAGGCCCTGCAAAGCCAGCCGGGAAATGCGCGCGTGCTGGATCTGGCCGCAAATGCAGATATCGCCGTGATTGGTATCGGCGATCTGGGGCCGAATGCGCCGTTACAGGCCGACGGCTTCCTGACCCGGGAAGAAATCACCGATCTCAGCGCGCGTGGTGCCGTGGGTGAAGTGATTGGAAGTGCCTTCGATGCGAAGGGCCGTTTTCTGCCGCGCGATGGCCGCGTCGCCTCGGCTGCACTGCCGGATACGGACCGCGCACTGGTCATCGCTGCCGTTCATGGCCCCGCGAAATGGGCCGGCACCCTCGGGGCATTGCGTGGTGGGTTCATCAATGGATTGATATGCGATGCCGGCATGGCGCGCTGGCTGCTGGACCAGCCCTCAACCCCGTAGACAGGACGGTTCAGCGTTACTATCACCGGTCCCGAAGGATCGCAGAAGGAGCGCCCGATGAATCGCCTTCTTGCCGCCGGCCTGCTGGCCGCGTTCGCCATGCCTGCCGCAGCGGAAACGACGGTTGGCCTGCTGCTGCCCGCCTCGGGCAATTACGCGGCACTCGGAAAGGATATCGAAGACGGATTTCGGATGGCCATGGCCGCTGCCGGACGCAATGACATCACCATTATCCCCGCCGATACGGAGGCCGATCCTCAGACCGGGCTGACGATGACGCGCAAGCTGATCATGCAGGACAAGGCCGACGTGCTGGTCGGCATAGTCTCCTCTGCCGTGCTGGCGGCGGTGCGCGACACCGTGCATCAGGCCCAAGTGCCGCTGATTGTCGCCAATGCCGGTAACAGCGACGCCACAGGCAAGGACTGCTCGCCCTACATCACCCGCGTCAGCTTTTCGAACGACCAGCTGAACCGGCCGATGGGCGAATGGATGGCCGGTCAAGGGGTGGCCTCGGTCTATACGCTCGCCCCTGATTACGCCGCCGGTCGGCAGATGATCGGCGCTTTTTCCGACGCGTTCATCGCCAATGGCGGCAAGGTCATCGGCGGAGAGTTCACACCCTTCGGAAAGACAGATGATTTCGGACCTTACCTTGCCAAGGCGAAGGCATCGGGGGCGCAGGCGCTATATGTGTTCTATGGCGGTGCCGATGCGGTCAGTTTCGTCCGGCAATATGACAGTTTCGGCATGGCCCAGACGATGCCGGTCTATTCCGTGGGCTTTCTGACGGCCCCACTTTATCTGCGTGAACAAGGCCGCGCCGCGACCGGCGTGATCGGCGCGCTGCATTATCTTCCGACACTGGACACCCCGGAAAACGCTGCCTTCGTCGCCGCCTATAAAAGCGAGCACCCCGATACGCTGCCGTCGGAATATGTCGTTGCGGGCTATGATGCCGGTCGGCTGTTGCTGGGCGCATTGGATAGCGGCGCCGAAGGCCCCGCTGAACTGGCGGAGGCCTTGCCCAAAATCGCCTATACCGGGCCGCGCGGCGCGACGGAGATCGACCCGGCGACGAATAACATCGTCCAAAGCGTCTATGTCTTCGAAACAGTCGAAGGGGCCGATGGCATGACCCACCGGCTGCTGAACACGATCCCGGCGGTGCGCGACGCGCCCAATGGCTGCGTGATGCCCTAGGTGGCGGCCTTCTGGATCTTGCAGGGACTGAACACGCTGCAATATGCGGCGCTTCTGTTTCTGATCTCGGCCGGGTTATCGGTCAGCTTCGGGTTGATGGGGTTCGTCAATCTGGCCCATGGCGCGCTGTATATGCTGGGCGCATATATCGGGATCTGGGTGGCGGGACAGCATGGTTTCTGGACCGGGATGATCGCCGCGCCGCTGGCGGTTGGGGCGATCGGTGGGGCGCTTTACCTTGCCCTGCTTCATCGCGTGGCACGACTGGGACCGATGCCGCAGGTGCTGGTCAGCTTCGGGCTGGTGTTCATCCTGACCGAGATCACGCGCATCCTTTGGGGCGATAATCCCCTGGGACTGGAACCGCCCGCCTTGCTGGCAGGACGGATACCGCTTCCGGGCGCGGCATATCCCCATTACCGCCTTTTCGTGATCGCGCTTGGCTTCGGACTGGCCTTGGTCTTGTGGTTTTGCGTCAATCGGACCGCGCTTGGCGCCAGTCTGCGTGCCTCGGTCGAGAACAGGGAAATGGCGCGGGCCATCGGCATCGACACCGATCGCCTGCTTCTGCTGGCCTTTACGCTCGGGTCGGCCCTGGCAGGGCTTGGCGGGGTCATTGCGGCACCGATTACGGCTGCCAATACCGGTATGGCCATCAGCATCCTTGTTCCGGCCCTGATCGTGACAGTGATCGGCGGCACGGGCAGCATATCCGGCGCAATCGTCGGCGCGCTGATCGTCGCAGCGGTCGAGGTGCTGGGGGCCGCGTTCCTGCCCCGCGCCGGGGGCGTTCTGATCTATGCGATGTTGATCGCCGCGCTGATCTGGCGCCCCGAAGGCCTGTTTCAGGCGCGCGCGGTGCGGTGATGTTCCGCTTGACCAGACCTCGCTTGGCGGTGTTCGTTCTGTCGCTGGCAATGCTGACATGCATCGCCCTTTTCGGCGGTTTCTTTGCGCGCGAGGTCGTGGCGGAAATTGCCATTCTCGCGATCCTTGTCATCGCGCTGGATGTAGCGGCCGGGTTCGGTGGCATGGTTTCCCTTGGTCATGGCGCGATCATGGGGGTCGGCGCCTATGGCTTTGGCCTGGCCTGCCAAAGCGGCATTGCTGCCTGGCCCGCGGCAGGCATCGGCATCGCAGCCGCTGCGCTGACCGGCGGGATGATCGGAACCGTCGCCATTCGGGCGCAGGGCATATTCTTCATCATGGTCACGCTGGCCTTCGGACAGATGATCTGGACCGTCACCCATACCGCGACATGGACAGGCGGCGACGATGGCATGTCCGGCCTGCCCCGCCTGCCACTTCCCCTGATCGATCCGGGCGATCCCCGCACCTTCGCGCTGCTGGCCCTGGCGGTTCTTGCAGCGGTGTTCCTGATCGCAGCCGCCCTTCTGTGCAGCCCGTTCGGCCGCGCCTTGCAGGCTGTTCACGAAAATCCGCTGCGCGCCGCGGCAATCGGTTTTCCCGTGCAGAGGCTGAGGATTGCGGCATTCACGCTCTCCTCTGCAATCGCGGGGATCGCGGGGGTGATAATGGCCCAGCACATGCAATTCATCTCGCCCACGATGATGGTCTGGACCGCCTCGGGCGAGGCACTTGTCGTGCTGATCCTTGGCGGTATCGGCACACTTGTCGGCCCGATCATCGGCGCGATGGCCTATGTCGGGCTGAAATACTGGGCCAGCGGCTGGACCGATCACTGGCACATCCTCATCGGGGTCCTGCTGATCGCCGTCGTGATGGCGGGCGGACGCGGGCTTTTCGGACAGGCAGAAAATGCGTGGCGACATGCTGATCGTTAAGGAACTGTCCAAGCGCTTTGGCGCCGCTGCGGTCATCCGTGACCTGTCGCTGCGGGTCAACACAGGCGAAAGGCTGGCCATCCTTGGCCCGAACGGCGCAGGCAAGACCACGCTGCTGCGGCTGATCGCGGGCGAGATCGCAGCCGACGCAGGCAGCATCCAGATGGACGGGCGCGATGTGACGCGGCTGTCAGCCGATGCCCGCGCCCGCGCGGGCCTTGGCCGCAGCTTTCAGACCACCGCCTTGTTCGATTCCTTCACCATTGCCGAAAACCTGTCGGTTGCCGTCGCCGCACGGCAGGGCAAGCACTTCGTTGGCCGCAATCCACCAGGCAACTGCAAAGCCGCGTTCGGCACTGACTGGCTTGCAGATCATTGCGACCTGCACCCGACCAGCAGACGTGTCTCGGCCTTGGATCACGGCACGCGGCGCAGGGTGGATCTGGCCCTTGCGCTGGCAGGTTCGCCGCGCCTGCTGTTGCTGGACGAGCCGGCGGCAGGGCTTGGATCGTCAGGATCGCTCGGCCCGTTGTTGGCCGCCCTGCCGCGCGACCTGACGATCATCCTGATCGAGCATGATCTGGATCTGGCTTTCACGCTGGCGGATCGCATCGTGATCCTGGACGCCGGGCGCATCGTCTTCGACGGCAGGCCCGATGGCGCGCGCCCCGTGCTGAGGGCCATATATGATGCTTGAGCTTTCGGAACTGACTGCAAGCTATGGCACATTGCAGGTTCTGCACGGCCTTTCGCTCAGGATCGGGCGTGGTCGGGTCCACGCGCTTCTTGGGCGCAACGGTGCCGGCAAGTCCACGGCGCTGCGTCGGATCATGGGGCTTTTGCCGCCCTCTCAGGGCCAAATCAGCCTTGACGGGCAAGACATTGCGGATTGGCCCACGCACCGCATCGCCCGGGCGGGCATCGGTTACGTCCCCGAAGGTCGCGACGTGTTCACCACGCTTTCGGTCCGCGAAAACCTTACGCTTGCAGGTCGGATCGGGCGCGGCGGCTGGAATCTGGACGCGGTGAGTGCAGTGTTTCCCAACCTTGCCGGGCGAATGGAAGCGCCTGCGGCGGCCCTGTCCGGGGGAGAGCAGCAGATGCTGGCAATTGGGCGGGCGCTGATGACCTCGCCCCGGGTGATGCTGCTTGACGAACCGTCCCAGGGGCTGTCTGTGGCCATGATCGCAGGTTTGCGGGATGCGCTGGCACGATTGAAGGCGCAAGGAATGACCATTTTGCTGGTTGAACAGAATGTCGGTTTCACGACCGCCCTGGCCGATGACGTGACGCTGATCTCGCGCGGGGTGGCCGTCTGGACTGGCGACGTGGCGGCTTTCGCAACAGCAACCGCGCCAAGACGGCGCTGGCTGGGTGGCGATGCCGCCCCATCTGCGCAGCAGTGACGGTGCCCGACCCCGTCGCGGGTTCTTCTGTGCGGGCGACGTCCCGGTTTGGGGTTTCACGACGACAGTCCCGCCACTATATGCCGGGCAAGCAAAGGAGTTTTCCCGATGGGCTATAGAATTGCCGTCGCCGGCACCACGACTGATGTGGGCCGCGAGATCCTGAACATTCTTGCCGAGCGTGAGTTTCCAGCCGATGAGGTCGCAGCACTTGGCCCGCGCCGGTCGCTGGGAACCGAAGTCAGTTTTGGTGACGACACGCTGAAGACCCGCGATATCGAGACATTCGATTTCGCCGGCTTTGACATGGCACTTTTTGCCCTCGACGCCGAGGACTCGCGTAAATACGCGCATCTGGCGACCGAACAGGGCTGCGTGGTGATCGACGCGTCATCGGCATTCCGGCTGGACCCGTCCGTGCCGCTGGTTGTCCCAGAGGTGAACCCCGCTGCGGTCGAAGGATACCGCGAGCGGATGATCATCGCCAGCCCCGAAGCCGCAACCGCCGAGATGGTGGTGGCGCTGAAGCCGCTGCACGACCGCGCGCGCATCCGTCGTGTCGTCGCCTCGACCTACCAGTCGGTGATGTCGGCAGGCCGCAAGGGAATGGACGAATTGTGGAACCAGACCAAGGGCATGTATGTGCCGGGACAGGAGGTCGACCCGTCTGTCTTCCCCCGCCAGATCGCATTCAACGTGATCCCCCAGATTGGCGAGTTCATGGAAGATGGCACCAGCCGCGAAGAATGGCAGATCGTCGCCGAGGTGAAGAAGATCCTGGACCCGGCAATCCGCATGTCGGTGACCTGCGTGCGCGTTCCCGTCTTTGCCGCCGACGCGGAATCGGTGAATGTCGAGTTCGAGGATTTTCTGGACGAGGACGAGGCACGCGACATCCTGCGCGAATCTCCGGGCGTGCTGCTGATCGACAAACGCGAAGATGGCGGCTTTGTCACGCCGGTAGAGGCAGCGGGTGATTTTGCGACCTTCGTCAGCCGCATCCGGCAGGACAGCACAGTCGAGAACGGGCTGAATCTCTGGGTCGTCTGTGACAGCTTGCGCAAGGGCTCGGCGTTGAACCTCGTCCAGATCGCGGAATTGCTGGGCCGCGATCACCTGAAGAAGGGCTGAGGCCGCGCGGCGTGGATTGCAACAGGAAGGGGGCTGAGGGATCAGCCCCCTTTTTCTGCGTCGATGCCGTCGTTGGTAACGTCAGGCGTCTGTGGGGCTGCCGGGTCCTCGGTTTGCGATTCCGCGTCCATCTCGGCACCGCCATCGGAATTGGCCAGCTTGCGCATCGCCGGGCGGAAACGATCGACCGGCGCGTTGGCCAGTGTCACGGGTGTATCCTGCGGGGACTGGGCCAGATATTCCGATATCAGGCGATGCCCGAGACCGTAACCGGACCAACGCCTGATCCGGCCCTTGCCGAAGAACCATTCCGCATGGTCGTAATCGCGACGCGACCATTCGTTCAAGGCGCGCCGCGCCACGCCATCCGACGGGTTCACTGCGTCCCACGGATCGGGCGATCCGCCCAGAACCTGCAGAACGAAATGCCCGGCCAGGCCTTCGCTGACAAGCGCCTCGCCCAAAGACTTGCCATATCCGGGGCCATCCCATCGCAGCAGATGGTGAAGTTCATGGACCAGGGTGCGGATGAAATATTGCGGATCGAACCGCGCGGGTTCGAGGGTGATCTGGATGTGACCCGGACCCGGTGCATAGCCGCCGACCGCCCAGCCCTGCACGACATCCTCGCCCGCGCGGACAACCAGATCAAAGCGCGGCAGATCGACATGTTCCTCGACCAGGGACACCGCCTCGCGCGCGGCATCACGCGCCTCTGGCATCACGCTGTTCAGCGCCTTGCGGGAGTTCAGGAAATGGATCTGCCAGACGGTCATGGCCTTCTTTCGCAAGTTCGGCGGCATCGCGCCACTGCAAAGATGCGCGTCGGCGGGGTTCTGCGCGTGGCGCGTCAGGCGCTGTTGTCGCGGTCGTAGCGGGCCTTGGCGGCCTCGACCGTGTCGAGTTCCTGCGCGATCCAGCCTGTCAGGCCCTCCATCACGGAAAGCAGTCCAGTGCCCGTTGGGGTCAGGTCATAGCTGACCTTTGGCGGAACCGATGGCTCGACATGGCGCCGAAGCAGCCCGTGGCGGCACAGGCTTTTCAGCGTGGCGGACAGCACACGTTCGCTGATCCCCTCCACCTCGTCGCGCAACTGGTGAAAGCGGCGCGGGCCGTTCTTCAGCGACCACAGGATCAGCAGCGTCCATTTCCCGGTCGCAAGCAGGAACAGGTCGCGTCCCGGGCAATCGGCAGTCATCGGGTCGGCATCCGCTGCACTTACTTCCACATCCGTTCCTTCCGTTCAGATCCATTCTTATCGAGAGCGTGCGCTTACATTAAGTAAGCCCATAACCGAAATGAAGGAGAAACGTGATGGGCGAGCAGATTTTGCTGAATGTCTTCACCCCCAAACCCGGCAAGCTGGACGAACTGGCCGATTTGCAGATGGCGGAATCGCAGCGACTTGGGCCGATCAGCGCGCGCTTTGGCTGGCTGGGCAACGAGATCTATCGCAGCAATGACAAGCTGATGATCGTCACGCGTTTCGCCGAAGGCGCGACGGGCTTTCACGAGACGGACGAATTCAAGCAGCATCTGGACCTGCTGGACCCGGTGCTGGAGACTGTAGACAGCAATCCCGTGACTCTGCTTGCCAGTAACCACGCGCCGGTCAGGGTCGCGGTCATCACCGGCAGCACGCGCGAAGGACGGTTTGGCGAGAAACCGGCGGAATGGATTGCCGGAAAGGCGGCGGCACATCGCGGGCTCGACGTCACGCCGATCGACCTGCGGGACCACGATCTGCCATTTTTCGGCGCGCCCGATGCCGGCGCGGGCCAGAAGCAGGCAGCACAGGATTTCGTGGCGCTGATGCAGGGCTTTGACGCCTATATCCTGACCGTCGCAGAATATAATCACGGTCCGACAGCGGTTCTGAAAAACGCGCTCGACCATCTGGACGCCATGCGCAAGCCAGTGGCTTATGTCGCTTACGGCGGCGTCGGCGGGGCGCGGGCGGTCGAGCATCTGCGCGCGATCACGGCAGAACTGCGCATGGTTTCGATCCGCGATGCGGTTCACATCACCTACGCCGACATGAAGCCGCTGATGTCGGGCGAGGCGACATTGTCCGATCTGACGCATCTGGAAAACAATGCAACGACCATGCTGGACGAGTTGGCGTGGTGGGCGCGGCTGCTGCGCGATGCCGATCATCCGGCATGATCGTTGCTGCTGTGCCCCGGCAAACCGGGGCGCAGTTCAGATTTCGGGCACCAGCACTTCGCGCTTGCCGACATGGTTCGCGCTGCTGACAACGCCCTGATCCTCCATCATCTCGACGATCCGGGCGGCCTTGTTATAGCCGATGGCCAGTTTGCGCTGGATATAGCTGGTCGAACATTTGCGGTCCTTGGCGACGATCATCACCGCCTGATCGTACAGCGCATCATCGCCATCCGCCGAATTGCCAAGGCCCAGAACGGCGTCGATATCGCCCGCGACCTCATCCTCGGGGCCGTCGACCACGCCGGATTTATAGGTCGGGGGCCCGAAGGATTTCAGGTGGTTTACGACTTCCTCGACCTCTTCGTCGCTGACGAAAGGCCCGTGGACACGGGTGATCTTTGACCCGCCCGCCATATACAGCATGTCGCCCTGCCCCAGAAGCTGTTCGGCCCCCTGCTCGCCAAGGATGGTGCGGCTGTCGATCTTCGAGGTGACCTGGAAACTGATCCGGGTCGGGAAGTTCGCCTTGATGGTGCCGGTGATGACATCGACCGAAGGCCGCTGCGTCGCCATGATCAGGTGGATACCCGATGCCCGCGCCATCTGCGCCAGACGCTGGATGCAGGCCTCGATCTCCTTGCCGGCGACCATCATCAGGTCGGCCATCTCATCAACGATGACGACGATATAGGGGAACTTCTCTGGCTGGAACTCCTCGGTCTCGAAGACGGGTTCGCCCGTATCTTCGTCAAAGCCGGTCTGAACGGTGCGTTTGAACATCTCGTCGCGGGCAAGCGCCTCGCCGACGCGGCTGTTATAGCCTTCGATGTTGCGGACGCCCATCTTGGACATCTTGCGGTAACGCTCCTCCATCTCGGCCACGACCCATTTCAGCGCAACAACCGCCTTCTTGGGATCGGTGACGACCGGGGACAGCAGATGCGGAATGCCGTCATAGACCGACAGTTCCAGCATCTTCGGATCGATCATGATCAGGCGGCACTCATCCGGCGTCAGCTTGTAAAGAAGCGACAGGATCATGGTATTGATGGCGACCGACTTACCGGACCCCGTGGTCCCCGCGATCAGAAGGTGAGGCATCTTCGCAAGGTTGGACACGACCGGACCGCCGCCAATGTCCTTGCCCAGCGCCAAGGGCAGCGGATAGGACGCGTCGCCATAGGATTTCGCCGACAGGATTTCGCGCAAAAGCACCTTTTCGCGCCGCGCATTCGGCAGTTCGATCCCGATCACAGTGCGACCGGGCACCGTGGACACACGCGCCGACAGCGCCGACATCGACCGCGCAATGTCATCGGACAGCCCGATTACGCGGGATGCCTTCAGACCCGGCGCAGGTTCCAGTTCGTAAAGCGTCACGACCGGACCGGGATGGACGGCCGTGATCTGGCCCTTCACACCGTAATCGTCCAGCACGGCTTCCAGCATGCGGGCATTCTCGGCCAATGCCTCTTCGGAAAGTTGATGACGCTCGATGGTGCTGCCTGCCGTCAGCAAGGACAAGGGCGGGCATTCGAACTCGCTGGCACCATCATCGAAGCGCAGCGAGGGTTGCGCCTCGGACTGCGCCTTGCGGGAGGGCTGTGGGGCGCGCTTGGCCGGAACCACGACACGCGCCGTATCGGCATTGAAGGGATGAGGATCGGCAGGCGTGATGGCTTCGTCATCCTCGGGTTCATCCAGCTCAACATCCCGACGATTGGCGTTCAGGCGCTGCGTGACCGAGCTGAGCAGATTGCCGCCTCGCTTCGAAATCGCATCCGTTATCCGCGCGGAAACCTCATCACTTGTCGGCGCAAGTGCGTCATGGGCCTCGGGCTCGACCAGTTCGGAATCGCTTTCCCATTCATCATCCGTCGGGCGGCGGCGGAAAAGGCTGCGCCTGGATGTGCCGCTCAGCGCGGCGTCGGTATCAGCTTGCGCGCGGCGTTCAGCGGCACGTGCCTTCATCCCACGCGCCGCACCGAAGGCGCCAACCGCGCTGCGACCCAGAAGACGCATCACCAGATCATAGGCCGTGACCAGACCGGTACCCAGCCAGCGCAGAAGACGCCGCACTTCGGCCAGATCGAAGCCGAGCACGAAGCCGTAAAATGCAATCGCACCACCCATCATCAGCAGCGCACCGATCTTAAGCGATGCGGCGGGGCCGAACGGCAACAGCGTCATCAGTCCGCCCATCATCATGTCGCCGAAATGACCGCCAAGACCAAAGCTTTCCTGCCAGCCCACAGGCGGTACAAGCGAGGCACAGTAGACCGAGCCGAGGGCCACGGCGATCGGCAGGAAGACCGCGCGCATCACCCGATCCTCGCCCTTGTGCAGCATCAGCCTCAAGCCCCAGACAAACGCGCCAAGCGCCAGTCCCCATGCGCCATAGCCCGCGATCATCATCAGCGGCGCAGCAAGGTAGGCACCAAACCGGCCCAGCAGGTTCACGGGCGGCTGATCGGTCGCGGCAAGAAAGCTGGGATCATCGGGCGACCAGCTGTACAGGATCAGCGCCAGCACAGCCGCCAGCACCACGAGGCCCGCCCCGATCAGTTCCTTGCCGCGCCGTTCCAGCGCCGCCTGGGTATTCTGATCGAAAAGCGGATCGCGCCCTTTCGCCTGCCAGCTCGCCATTCACCTGCCCTCTTTGTATAGAACGTCTTTCAGGCGGATCAGCGCCTGTTCGGTTTCGTTTTCATCCGCGACCAACGCAACGCGGACATAACCATGTCCGGGATTTTCACCGCCGACCTCGCGCGACAGATAGGCGCCGGGCAGGACCTGAATTCCGGCCTCGGCCCACAGCCGTCTGGCCGCCTCCTCGCCATCTTCGACCGGCAGCCACAGGAAGAAACCCCCGTCGGGGCCCCGATAGCCGGGGACATTGCCCAGCACGCGGTCAGCCACCGCATATTTGCGCTGATAAAGTGCCAGGCTGTCGCGAACATGCGCCTCGTCAGCCCATGCGGCTGCGCTGACGGCCTGTGCCGGCAGCGAAAGTGGTGCACCCGCGTAACTGCGCAAGCGCCTCATCTGGGCGATGGCCTGACTGGACCCGGCCGCAAAGCCCGACCGCAGGCCGGGCAGGTTCGACCGTTTCGACAGCGAATTGAACATGACCACCCGATCCGCAAGCCCCATGCGCGTGGCGACGGCAAGGGCGCCGGGCGGCGGCGCGTCACGGTAGATCTCGGAATAGCATTCATCGGAAAAGACCAGAAAATCGTGCTGGTCCGCCAATGCGATCAGGGCTCCCAGATAATCCTCGTCCGCTATGGAACCCTGCGGATTGGCCGGAGAGCAGATATAGGCGACGACCGTGCGCTGAAGCAGCGCAGGATCGAGTGACGAATAGTCGGGCAAATAGCCCGTGTCAGCGGTGGCCGGGACAAAAATCGCCTCGGCACCTACTGCCGCAGCGGCCACGGCATAAACCTGATAAAACGGGTTCGGGACCAGAAAGACGGGTTTCTTGCCGTTCTTTTCTTCTGGCGCCAGTGCAAGTGCCGCGTTGAACAGCCCTTCGCGGGTGCCATTCAGCGTGATGATACGTTCCGGCGCGACCTCCAGCCCGTGGCGACGCCCGATCCAGCCGCTGATGGCTGCCAGCAGATCGGCCGTCCCTTCGTTCGAGGGGTACTTGCCCAGCAACCCGATGCTTTCGGCCATGATCGGGGCGACGAAATCGGGCATGGCATGACGCGGCTCGCCAATGGTCATCACCATCGGCTCGCCACCGGGGTGAATCCCCGACAGCAGCGCCCGCAGGCGCGGAAACGCGTATTCCGGCAGGTTCGAAAACCGCTCGGGTATTGCCATGACTGCCTCTCAGTCGGGGTCGTATCGCCCCGTTACCCTTCAAGGTTACAGAATGCGCTGCTGTCCGTCCAGTCAGCTTTAGGTCAAAAGGGCATCTTCCATGGCACGGGCGACACGCAGCAGCCGCAGATCCGCGCCTGCGGCACCCATTGCCATGATACCCGAGGCCGGTCGCGCGGTCGGCAGACTGATTGCGGGCAGGCCCAACATGTTGCCGATGCGGGTGTTGCGCAGGGTCAGAAGGTTTTCCGTGGCAAAGAAATCGCCATCCGCCAAAAGCGCCTCGCGGTCGGGCGGCATGATCGGAGAACTGGGCAGGATGACGGCGTCAAAGCCGGCCACGGTCTCGGCCCAGATGGCGCGCAGACGATCCAGCTTCTGCCACGCAGCGACGAATTCGGGGGCGCTGACGCCCTGCCCTGCCCGGAAACGGGACAGGATCGGGGGATACATCGCCTCTGGTGCGTCTTCGATATGTGCCGACCAGATGCCATAGGCCTCGGGTGCGAAAAGCTGGGGGGACAAGTCCATCGCTTCGGCGACGCAGGGCGGCGCCGCGCGCGTCACAGCCGCACCGGCGCTGCCAAGTTGTTCGACCGCTTCCTCGAACGCCGCGACCGGCGCTTCGCGCGCCTGATCGAAAGGCACACCGTCCAGCACCAGCAGGCGCAGGCCCGCCAGCCGTGCATCGGCCAGATCTGGTGCGCGGATGCCGGCGATGACGGCATAAAGTTCGGCGCAGTCCTCGACGCTGCGGGCGATGGGTCCGGCGACATCGAAACTTGGGCACAGCGGCACGACCCCCTGCATCGGCACCGCACCGGGTGTCGGCTTGAAGCCCACCAGCCCGTTCCAGGCCGCAGGCAGCCGGATCGAGCCGCCTGTATCAGACCCGATGCCGGCCGCCGCCAGCCCAAGCGCAACAGACACGGCCGCACCAGAACTGGACCCGCCCGGCGCCAGTGCCGGATCAAGCGCATTGGGCGGCGTGGCGGTGATCGGGTTCAGGCCCAGGCCACTGAATGCCAGTTCCGTCATGTGCGTCTTGCCAAGGCAGACCATTCCGGCGGCTTCTGCATTGGCCAGCACCACCGCATCACCTTCCGGCACCCTGCCTTTCAGTAGCGCCGAACCTGCTTCTGTCGCGGTTCCGGCGCTGTCGACATTGTCCTTCCAGTTGATGGCGACGCCGTCCAGCAGCCCACGACGCAGGCCCGCGCGGGCGCGGTCATGTGCGGCAATCGCCTCGGACCGGGCGCGTTCCGTGGTCAGGCGCGCGAAGATCAGGTCACGGTCGGGATGGCGATCGATCGCCTCAAGATAGGCATCCGTCAGATCGACCGGAGAGACCAGCCCCGCCAGAATTGCCCGCCCCTGTTCGCTTGCCGTTGCCGTCAGCCATTCCATTCCTGTCACCCCGTCTGTTTCGACCGAAGCTAATCGTCGCCGCCCCGCCCGTCTATCGCTTTTGCCGCATGGACGAAGTCCGGGGGCACGCGTAATGTCATCCGCATGATGGACGAATATGATGTGGTGATCGCCGGGGGCGGGCTGAACGGTCCCGCGCTTGGGCTTGCGCTGGCAGATGCCGGAATGCGGGTTGCGGTCGTGGACGCCGCACCGGCGCGCGCGCGGGCGCTGGATAATTTCGACGGCCGCGCCTATGCGCTTGCCCTGGCATCGGTACGGTTGCTGGGCGGGATCGGCTTGTGGAAGGGGCTTGCACGGGACGCGCAGCCCATTACCCGTGTCGTGGCGCGGCAGAGTCGTGGCGCAGATATCTCGGCACTGGGACTGTTCTTCGATGCCACCGAAATCGAGGAAGGGGTGCTTGGCCAGATGGTCGAAGACCGCTTCCTTTATCGCGCCCTGATCGATGCCATGCCAGCGCGACTGACCCATATCCCGGAAACCATGGTGACGGGCCAAGTCGCGGATGCGGGCGGGATCACGGTCGCACTATCGGACGGGCGCAGCCTTCGGGCACGGCTTCTGGTCGGCGCAGATGGGCGCAAATCAGGCACAGCCGAACGGGCGGGCATCGGACGGACCGGCTGGGATTACGGGCAAACCGCCCTTGTCGCGGCACTGTCGCAAGAGATCCCGCATGACGGTGCGGCCCATCAGATTTTCCTGCCGACCGGGCCATTGGCCGTGCTGCCCTTGCGCGACAACCGGTCTTCGATCGTCTGGTCGCTGACGCGGGCGCAGGCGCAAGCGATCGCCAGCCTTGACGACAGCGCATTTCTGGAGGTGCTGGCCCCTCATATCCAGCAGATAACCGGCAAGATCGACCTGGCAGGCGCGCGCTTTTCCTATCCGCTGGGTCTGACACTGGCCAATGATTATGTGGCGGACCGCGTCGCGCTGATCGGCGATGCCGCGCATGGCGTCCATCCGATTGCCGGACAGGGGTTGAACCTTGGACTGCGCGATGTGGCGGCGCTGGCAGAATGCCTGGTCGATGCTGCCCGCAATGGCGAGGATATCGGCTTCGCCACCACGCTGGACCGTTATCAGGGCTGGCGGCGTTTCGATTCGACCGCGCTGGCACTTGGCATGGACAGCGTCAACAGCCTGTTTTCCAACGACAATCCACTTCTGCGCGCTGCGCGGGGGCTGGGCATGGGCGCGGTAAATGCGGTGCCGGCGCTGCGGCGGCGTTTCATGCGACAGGCGGCAGGCCTGACGATTGACCCGATGCCGCGCCTTCTGTCCGGCCAACCGCTTTAGCCCGCCGCAATATCAGTCGGCTTTCAACTGCCGGGCTTCGTCGATCAGCATGATCGGGATGCCTGCGCGGATCGGGAAGGCCAGACCCGCAGTTCGTGACACCAGTTCCTGACGCTCGGCGTCATAGCTTAGCGTGCCGTGCGTCACAGGACAGACAAGCGCCTCCAGCATATGCCGGTCGAAACCTGCCCGCGCCGGCAGGTCGCTGCTTTCATCGTTCATTGCATCATCTCCTCGTTCGGGCCGTGGTGCAGTTCGAACTCCAGCAGCCCCTCAAGTAGGGCGCGGCGCTCGGGCAGCGTTTCAGCCTCCAGCAGGGCCTGCTTGTCCTGAATTTCCAACGGCAGCGCCATGGACAGCGAATTGACAAGCAACTCCGGCTCTGCCTCTCCGGCCTCGTCCCAATCGGTCGAAAGCGAATGCAGATCCATGTATCGCCGCATAAGGTCCAGGAAGCTGTCGCGGTTCCAGGTGGGATCGGCCTCAACATCGCGGCCGTCCTGCTCGAACCCGTTCCAATCAGCGTGACCTGTCGGATAGGGATGGAAGCCATCCTCTGCACCCATCAGCCTGAAGCGCGACACCTGCCCCAGGGAAATCATGTAGCGACCGTCTTCCTGTTCCGAGAACCCGACGATCCGCCCCGCCGAGCCGACATGCGCCAACATTTCGCCGTCCTCGTCCAGCGGCTGGATGACCCCGATCAAGCGGTGCGGGGTGCGCAGGGCGTCTTCAACCATCTGAAGATAGCGCGGCTCGAATATGTTCAGCGGCAACCGGGTGCGCGGCATCAGCACGGCACCCGGCAGAACGAACAAAGGCAGCGTATCGGGAAGGTCGAAACCCGTGCGATGGCTCATGCGAAGATCATGCTGGACAGGCGGCGGCGGCCCTTCTGGGCCACCGGATCGGTCGGCTTCAGCGCATCGAAAATGGTCATCAACTGCGCCTTTGCTGCGCCCTCGTTCCAGTCCCGGTCGCGACGGAAGGATTCCAGAAGCTGGTCAACAGCCTCGGCCACGTCACCAGCGGCATGCAGCGCCGTGGCGTAATCAAAGCGCGCCTGATTGTCGGCAGGATCGGCTTCGACCTTCTGGCGCAGTTCGTCCAGCGGGCCTGCGCTTTCGGCCTGGCGGGCCAAGTGAAGCTGGGCGCGGGCAGCTTCGACGGGGGCAGATTGAGCGATTGCGGCAGGCACCTGCCCCAACGTTGTCGCAGCCTCGTCGGGTTTGCCGGCCGCCAGAAGCGAGCGGATCCAGCCGCCCCACGCTTCGGCATTCTCGGGCTCTTCGCCGGCGATCGCCTCGAACGTCTCGGCGGCATCGTCGAATGCGCCTTCCGTGAACATCGCCTCGGCCGCCTCAAGCGCCTCGCCCAAACCACCGTCATCGCCCGAAAGTGCGGTCAGTTTGTCGATGAACTTCTTCAGCTCTCCCTGCGGCAGCGCGCCCTGAAAGGCATCGACCGGCTGGCCTTTGTAGAAGGCATAGACGGTCGGAATGGACTGGACACGCAACTGGCTGGCGATCATCTGGTTTTCGTCGACATTGACCTTGGCCATGACGACCCGGCCCTTTGCCTTCGCAACCTCTGCCTCCAGCATCGGCCCAAGCGTCTTGCACGGCCCGCACCACGGTGCCCAGAAATCGACGATGACCGGAATCTCCATCGACTTTTCGACGACCTCGGCCATGAAGGTCGCTTCGGTCACGTCCTTGATCAGTTCACTCGTTTGCGTCTGCGCCTGCGCAGCGCCATCGCCCAGCAACATGGCGGCTCCTTTCGTGCTTTCGCCCCAATATGGGGCAGCCCCTATCCAAGGTGAAGGGGCAAGGCGGCAATCACCCTGCCACCGAGGAATGACCCAGAGCGTCCCCTACAGATCGAAGCTGGCCAGTACCGGCACATGATCCGAAGGCTGTTCCCAACCCCGCACGGGGCGCAGGATCCGGCTGGCATGGCCGGCATTGGCGATATCAGGTGTGGCCCAGATATGGTCCAGCCTGCGGCCTTTGTCGGCAGCATCCCAGTCCCTGGCGCGATAGCTCCACCAGCTGTAAAGCAGGCCGGCCGGGATATCCTTGCGGGTGATGTCCACCCATTTGCCCGCATCCTGCGCGGCACCCAGATGTTCGACTTCGACCGGTGTATGGCTGACGATCTTCAACAATTGCTTGTGCGACCAGACATCATCCTCGCGCGGGGCAATGTTCAGGTCACCGACCATGATCGCGCGCTGCGGATTGTCTTCATGAAAGACGTCGCGCATCTCGGTCAGGAAATCCAGCTTCTGGCCGAACTTCGGATTCACCTCCCGGTCAGGGATATCGCCACCTGCGGGCACATAGAAATTATGGAT
Source organism: Paracoccus denitrificans (assembly GCA_005768755.1). GTDB lineage: Bacteria > Pseudomonadota > Alphaproteobacteria > Rhodobacterales > Rhodobacteraceae > Paracoccus > Paracoccus denitrificans_B. The sequence goes on from VAFL01000007.1 coordinate 138,118, forward strand.
GGTGACGCCATTTTCCAACCGCGCCGCGACGTGGCGGGCGTGGCCCAGGCTGGCATAGTCGCGGTCGCCTGCATCTTCCAGCGGAATGCGCGACAGGATCGCCACGCCGTTATAGCCCTTCTGCCCGCGCGCCACCATGTAGCGATAGCCCAGTGCCGCAAAGCCTTCCAACGGCACCTTTTCGACAGGCGACTTGATTTCCTGAAGACACAGGATGTCCGGCGCTTCCTCGCGCAGCAGGCGTTCGACAAGGCCCGCACGCAGCCGGACCGAATTAATATTCCAGGTGGCAATGGTAAACATGAAAGGCCTTTCTGTCGGAGCGCGGAGCCTAACGAGACATTCCCCGACTGTCGAGTGCGGCATGATTATCCTTTGCCCTCGCAGACTTAACCGCTAGAAACACGCAACCAAAGCGGGAGGCATCATGCGGATGACCATTGACGAGGCCCTGGCCAGAGGCGGGGCGGGACGGTTCCAGAAGCGCCTGCTGGCCATTTTCGGGCTGGTCTGGGCGGCGGATGCGATGCAGGTCATCGCCGTGGGCTTCGCCGCGCCGTCGATCATGGCAAGCTTTGGACTGGACCGCGCTGTCGCCTTGCAGGTCGGCACCCTGTTTTTCCTTGGCATGTTCATCGGTGCCTTTGTCTTCGGCCGCGTGGCCGACAGGATCGGTCGCCGCAACGTCTTGCTGCTGACGGTTGCGGCAGATGCGATATTCGGCATCGCTTCGGTGTTTGCGCCAAGCTTTACGCTGCTTCTTGCGTTATGGTTTCTGACGGGGGTCGCTGTTGGCGGCACCCTGCCCGTCGATTACGCGATGATGGCAGAGTTCCTGCCGCCCAAGAACCGGGGGCGTTGGCTGGTCATTCTGGAAGGCTTCTGGGCGGTCGGCACAATCGCTGTCGCTGTGACGGCGTGGATCGCAGCCACGCAAGGCGCCGCCGCCCCGTGGCGGTGGATCTTCCTCGTCGCCGCGATGCCAGCGCTGATCGGCATTTTTCTGCGTTTGTGGGTGCCGGAATCGCCGATGTATCTGCTGAAATCCGGTCAGCCCGACAAGGCGCGTGCCGTCGTCAACAGGGTGCTGAAAGCAAATGGCGCATCCCCCTTGCCCGTCGATACCGAGCTGGTCATGATCACGCCAGCCCAAGGGGTGCCGACCTCGATCTTTACCCCACCGATGCTGAGGCCCACCATCGGCATTCTGGCCGTGTGGTTTCTGGTGTCGCTATCCTATTACGGCGTCTTTGTCTGGGTGCCGGGCTGGCTGGCCAATGAAGGCATGGGGTGGGTGCGCGGATACGGGTTTCTGGTCATCCTCGCGCTGGCACAGGTGCCCGGCTACGCACTGGCGGCTTATGGCGTCGAACGCTGGGGACGTCGCTCAACCCTGATGGGGTTTCTGCTTCTGTCCGCGCTCGCCTGCTTCCTGTTCACGCTGTCGCTGAACCCGACATTGGTGGCCATGTCGCTGGTGATCATGAGCTTTGCTTTGCTTGGCTGCTGGGGCGCGCTGTATGCCTTCACGCCAGAGCTTTATCCAACCAACCTGCGCGGCACCGGCATGGGCACGGCATCCGCGGTCGCCCGCCTTGGTGGGATCTTCGCGCCGACATTGCTGACCTTTGCCTTCGCCAAAGGCTTCGGCTTCGCCATCGGCGTCTTCGCAGCCCTGCTGGCACTGGCCGCAGTCGCGCTTCTGTTGGTGCGGACGGAAACCAGGGATCAGGCGATCGGCTGATCACGGCGCAGAGTTCGAGGTATCGGGACATCGCGGTAAACTAACCCTGAACGCGGATAATGGCGGTTGGGATGCCGGCTTGCCTGACCAGGCCCAGATCCTTCTTCTGGAAGATGGTGGGCCGCGCGACGATTTACGCGCCGAATGATCGCCGCCAATCTAACGCCAGTCGGTTGCGGGTCATCCGACCGTCGGCGAATGCCCCAACCAGCCGCAAAACGCGATCCGAGGCTGTATCGATCTCATTCGCCATCCGAGGAGCGGTACGCGCCCTGGGATGGGCCAGCGGAGGCGAATATGTCGAAGCGTGGCCACCGGCATGCACCACTCTGACACTCGCCAAAAAGAAAACCCCGGCTTGCGCCGGGGCCAGTCGAGACAGGGAGGGTGTGGCCGCGTCCCCGGCCACTGGGCTTCGTGACGGTAACACCGCAACGCCCGTCAGGTTCCCGTCACCCCCCTCGATATTTCACGCCACCAGCCGATATCCGCCGCTTTCCGTCACCAGCAGCCGCGCATTTGACGGATCGGGTTCGATCTTCTGGCGAAGACGGTAGATATGCGTTTCCAGCGTGTGGGTGGTGACGCCGGCATTATAGCCCCAGACCTCGTGCAGCAGCACATCACGGGCCACAACACCGTCCTGTGCACGATACAGGAATTTCAGGATGTTGGTCTCCTTCTCGGTCAGGCGGATCTTGCGGTCCTTTTCATCGACCAGCATCTTCATGGCGGGCTTGAAGGTATAGGGACCAAGCTGGAAGATCGCGTCCTCGGACTGCTCATGCGTGCGCAGCTGCGCGCGCAGACGCGCAAGCAGGACCGGAAACTTGAACGGCTTCGTGATGTAGTCGTTCGCGCCGCTGTCCAGACCAAGGATCGTGTCGGCATCGGTATCGTGCCCGGTCAGCATGACCACCGGGCATTTCACACCCTGCTTGCGCAACCGCTTGCACAGCTCTCGGCCGTCGGTATCGGGCAGGCCGACATCCAGCACGACCAGATCAAAGATCGCAGCCTTGCATTTCTCGACCGCTTCGGCGCCGGTCCCGGCTTCGAATACGTCGAAATCCTCGGTCGCGACAAGCTGCTCGGCCAATGCCTCGCGCAGGTCTTCTTCATCGTCGACCAACAGGATTTTCTTCAGACCAGCCATAATTTTGCCTCCTTATGGGGTGTTTGATCGCAAGCTGGCTTGCACAGCGGCGCGCGTCCATACATGTTGCAAAATCCTCACGCGGTCTTGTCGCGGGGGCGCGAAATGTTTCAGTTTGTTTCAATATGAGCCTGCTGCCGACCCTTGAAGAAATGATTTTCCGCGCTCGGGCAGAGCTGCGGATGGGCTTGCCCGTGTCCGTAGGCGGCTGGATCGCCGCCTCGGTCGAGACGCTGCGCCCGGACCGGCTGGCGGCGATGCGGGCCCTGGGTCCGCTGGTGCTGGCCGTCACCGCGCGCCGGGCCGAAACACTGAAGGCCCGCGTATATGACGGCAATCTGGCCCGGATCGAGGTGCCGTCAGGCGCCGATCTTGACTGGATGCGCGCGGTGGCCGACCCCTCGACCGATCTGATGACACCGATGAAAGGGCCGTTCCAGACCCGGCGGGGCGGCGACAGCCGGGCGCAGATGGCTGCGATCATGCTGGCAAAATCTGCGCGCCTGTTGCCTGCCATGTTGATGGTAAACGCGGCAGAGCCCGGCCTGCCGGACCTTCCCCCCCAGGCCGTCATCGATACCCTGACGGCAGAAGCATTGCTGCATCCTGTTGCCGCCGCACGACTGCCGCTGGAGGCGTCCGAACAGTCGCGCCTGCACATTTTCCGCCCCGAGGACGGCGGGATTGAACATTACGCGGTCGAGATCGGCGATCCGGCCCGTAACGGGACGCCACTTGTCCGTCTGCATTCGGCCTGCTTCACCGGCGACGTGCTTGGCAGCCTGAAATGCGATTGCGGCCCGCAGCTTCATGCCGCGCTGTCGACCATGGGCGGCGTTGGCGAAGGCGTGTTGCTTTACCTCAACCAAGAGGGGCGCGGCATCGGGCTGGCCAACAAGATGCGCGCCTATGCCCTGCAGAACCAGGGTTTCGACACGGTCGAGGCCAATCACCGCCTTGGATTCGAGGATGACGAACGCGATTTCCGCATCGGCGCCGAAATACTGCGCGAGATGGGTTTCGCCAGCGTGCGGCTGATGACCAACAATCCCCGCAAGGTCGCGATGCTGCAAAGCCACGGCATCAACGTGGCAGAGCGCGTGCCCCTGATTCTGCCGGCCAACCGCTTCAATCGCGACTATCTTGCCACCAAGGCCATGAAGTCGGGTCATCTGCTGTGAAAAATGCCATCTCACTGACGCCCGGCGGGCTGGACTATCGCAATCGCCGGATCCCCTGCACGATTGGCCGGGGCGGTGTCACGACCAGCAAGCGGGAAGGCGACGGCGCGACCCCGGCCGGAACCCATCATATCGCCGAATGCTGGTACCGCCCCGACCGTATCGCCGCACCCGCACCATGGGCGCGCCCGATCCTGCCGGGCGATCTGTGGTGCGACGATGAAGCTCACCCCGCCTATAATCACCACGTCCGCGCGCCATTGTCAGCCAGTCATGAAAAACTGCGCCGCGCCGACCCGCTTTACGACATCATCCTGACGACAGACTGGAACTGGCCGAAAGCCGCGCCCGGCAAAGGCTCTGCCATTTTTCTGCACCAATGGCGGCGCCCCGGCTTTGCGACTGCCGGCTGTATTGCGATGGCGCGGCCTCACCTGATCTGGCTGGCGGCAAACGCGCCGCCTGGTGCGGCGATACATATCCCCTCGGCAGTGCCGAAATACCTGCACGTCCGTGACAGTGCCCCGGCCACGCGGATCTAGCGCGCGCTGCGGCGCGCCCCGAAAATGGCGCTGCCGACACGCACATCCGTCGCGCCTTCGGCAATCGCATCTTCAAAATCGGTGCTCATTCCCATGGACAGGCGCGGCAGACCCTCTGCCTCTGCCAGTTCTCGCAGCAGCCGGAAATGCGGGCGCGCATCCTCGGCCTCGGGCGGGATGCACATCAGGCCCTGCGGTCGCAGACCAAGCGCGCGGACCTGGGACAGGAAGCCCGGCAGTTCATCGGGCAGGATACCGGCCTTTTGCGGTTCGTCACCGGAATTGACCTGAATGAACAGTTCGGGCGCGCGTCCCTCGGCCTCGATCGCGGTGGCCAGCTTGCGCGCCAGTGACATACGGTCCAGCGTATGGATGGCGTCGAAAAGCTGGACGGCCGCCCGCGCCTTGTTCGATTGCAAGGGCCCGATCATATGCAGCCGGACATCAGCAAAACGTTCGCGCCAGTCGGGCCATTTGCCCTGCGCTTCCTGTACGTAGTTTTCGCCGAAGACACGATGCCCGGCGTCCAGCACGGCCAGCACGCGGTCTTCTGGTTGCAGCTTGCTGACCGCGATCAGCGAGACTGAACCTTCCGCACGTCCTGCCGTCCGCTCGGCCGCGCGAATGCGGGCTTTGATCTCATCAAGTTCCATGGCGGGAACCTCACAAAAGAAAAGAGCGGGCGCAAGGCCCGCTCTTTCCGAAGTACGTCCGTTCTGCAGATCAGAAGCGGAATTCCAGACCGAAGTCGGCCAGGGTGTTGTCGTAATCGTTGCCACCGATTTCGGTGCTGCTGTCGACGATACCACCTTTGATGGTCGCGCCGCCGCCCAGGTCGTAGGAAGCGCCGATACCGAACGCGTCGCCTTCGATGTCCACGTTCTCGAAGTCGTTCTTGCGCCAGAAGCCGGCCAGCGCAACACCGTTCGCCATGTCGTATTCAGCGCCCAGACCGTACTGGCTGTAGTCCAGATCTTCAGCGTCCGACGAGGTCTTCAGGTAAGCAGCCTTGAAGGTGATGCCGTTGATGGACGTGCCACCCGACAGACCCCAGGTTTCCGATTCCGGGGCGAAGCCCAGCGGGCCGACCACGACGTCGTAGGTGCCTTCGTCTTCGATGATGAACGGGTTGATGGTGTAGTTCGACTTGGTGTAGCCCACGCCGAAGGTGTAGTTGCCCAGGTCGTAGCCAACACCAACCGACCAGGAAGCGGTGTCACGCTCGATATCCGAGTTCCCGCCGTAAGCGTCCTGGAACGAAGCGTACAGGTTGGCGTTGCCGATGCTGTATTCATACAGCAGGCCGGCGTCGGCTGCGGTTTCGGTGTCACCAACGCCGTCACCATCGGAGTCATAGAAGTAGCCGATTTCTTCCGAAGCGGCGTAGGCGAATTCGTTCCAGAAATCCAGGCCCGACAGACCAACTTCCGGCAGGTCGCCGACAGCATTTTCCAGAGCGGAGTCGATGTCGCCGACGGTCAGCTTACCGTAAGCGCCCGAAACCCAGACTTCACCGGCGGTGGCCGAGTTGTTGTCGCCCGAGTTCGCATGCTGGTCCGAACGCAGTTTTGCACCGAACGAGATGCCCGACTGCGATTCGCCGGTCATGGTGAAGTGGACGCGGATACGGTTGACGACGTTCCACGAGCTGTCGCCGGTGTAGCTGGTGTCGCTTTCGTAGCGCAGACCCATGCGGCCTTCGCCGGTCACTGCGACTTCAGCAGCTGCGACGCCGGCGGTCATGACGAGCGCGGTGGTCGCGAACAGAACCTTTTTCATGGTGTTCCCTCTTGTCTCTCGGTGTTTACCCCCCAAAGGCGAAGATTGCCGTTGGGTATGGATGATGTGTCGCGCGTTCGGTCGTGCATTGCAATTAAAACGCCAAGCGCTTTGCGGGATTGCCGCATTTGTGGTGCACATTGGTCACACCGCGGTGAACTGCCCGTGTTTGCACAGATTTCGGGAAATACTTGTCCGCCCCGCCCGTTCCGCGCTAATGAGCGGCAAGGCCCGACGAACCTGCGGGCGACCATGACATAAGGACAGTGCCATGACCCGTTTTGCGTTCCGTGCCGCCGCGAGCCTCGCGCTGACCCTTTTGGTTGCGGCATGCGGAGGCGGCGGCGTCTTTGGCGGCGGCAACAACCAGCAATCGCAGAACGCTGCAGAGCCGCGCGAATCCACGATCTGGGATCTGTTCGGCAACAATCGCGATTCGAACAAGACCGTCGCGGTCAACAAGTACCTGTGGAATGCCAGCCTCGACGTGCTGAACTTCCTGCCCATCCAGTCCATCGACCCTTTCACCGGCGTGATCGTCACGGGCTATGGCACACCCCCCGGCGGTGGCCGCGCCTATCGCGCCACCATCCACATCACCGATCCGGCGCTGGATGCGCGTTCGCTGAAACTGTCGATGCAAAGCTCGGGCGGCGGTGCCGTTCCGACCGGGACCGTGCAGGCCGTCGAGGATGCGATCCTGACGCGTGCCCGGCAGCTGCGCGTGGCTGACGGCCGGCTGTAAGTAAGGTCTTACTTCTCAGGCGTGCGGGCGTTAAACCCTTCGGGCAATCATACGCCCGGAGTCATCATGTCCTATTCCCCCGCGACCAGCGAACCGCATTGGCAACAGGCCTGGGCCGATGCCGAAAGCTTCCGCGCCGTCCGGGATGAGCGGCCGAAATACTATGTGCTTGAGATGTTCCCCTATCCGTCGGGGCGCATCCACATGGGCCATGTCCGCAACTATACGATGGGCGATGTGGTGGCGCGGTTCAAACGTGCGCAGGGGTTCAGCGTGCTGCATCCGATGGGTTGGGACGCCTTCGGCATGCCCGCCGAAAACGCCGCGATGGAACAAGGCGGCCACCCCCGCGACTGGACCTATGCCAATATCGCCACGATGAAGGACCAGCTTCGCCCGCTGGGTCTGTCCATCGACTGGTCGCGCGAATTCGCCACCTGCGACGATGATTATGTCGCGCAGCAGCAGGCGCTGTTTCTGGATATGCTCGATGCGGGCCTGATTACCCGCAAGTCCGCTCAGGTAAACTGGGACCCGGTCGACATGACCGTGCTGGCCAATGAACAGGTGATCGACGGCAAGGGCTGGCGTTCTGGCGCCGAGGTCGAGCGTAAGGAACTGACCCAATGGTTCTTCCGCATAACCGATTATGCCGAGGAACTGCTGGAAGCCATCGACAAGCTTGACGGCTGGCCCGAAAAGGTCCGGCTGATGCAGCAGAACTGGATCGGCAAGTCGCGCGGTCTGCAATTCCGCTTTGACACCGTCGACGCGCCTGCCGGGTTCGAGCAGATCGAGGTCTACACCACCCGTCCCGACACCCTGATGGGCGCAAGCTTCGTGGCACTCTCGCCCGATCATCCGCTGGTGAAGCAACTGGCCGAAACGAACCGCGCCATCGCGGATTTCGTCGAGGAATGCCGCCGCATCGGCACGACCGAGGAAGCCATCGAAACCGCCCCGAAAATGGGCTTCGACACGGGGTTGACCGTCAGCCATCCGCTTGATCCCGAATGGAAACTTCCGATCTGGATCGCGAATTTCGTGCTGATGGATTACGGCACGGGGGCCATTTTCGGCAGCCCCGCCCATGACGAGCGCGACCATGAATTCGCCACCAAATACAACCTGCCGATTCGCGCCACCTTCGGTGAGAAAGGCATGACGCTGGAACAGGCCGACGGATTGGTCAGCAAAGCGCCCTACGTTCCTGCGAAAACCGAACCGGTGACCTATGTGCGCGGATTCGCGGGCGAGGCTGATCAGACCGGCGAGGCCGCCGTTCCCGCCGCCATCGCGGTCGCGGAAGCCCAGGGCTGGGGCGAAGGCGTCACCAAATTCCGCCTTCGCGACTGGGGCATATCCCGTCAGCGCTATTGGGGCTGTCCGATCCCGGTCGTTCATTGCGAAAAATGCGGCACCGTGCCCGAGGCAAAGGAAAACCTGCCCGTCTTGCTGCCGCTGGACGTCAGCTTCGACGTGCCCGGCAACCCGCTGGACCGCCACCCGACATGGCGACAGGCCGCCTGCCCGGTCTGCGGTGGCGCGGCGACCCGTGAAACCGACACGATGGACACCTTCGTCGATTCAAGCTGGTATTACGCGCGTTTCACCAGCCCGCATGCCGATACCCCGACCACGCAGGCCGATGCCGATTACTGGATGAATGTCGATCAGTATATCGGCGGGATCGAGCACGCGATCCTGCACCTGCTCTATTCCCGCTTCTTCGCCCGCGCGATGCAGAAGACCGGCCACCTGCCCGAAAAAGCCATAGAACCGTTCAATGCGCTGTTCACGCAGGGCATGGTCACGCATGAAATCTACATGACCCGCGACGACAAGGGCCGCCCGGTCTATCACCTGCCCGAGGATGTCACCGACGGCAAGCTGTCCGATGGCACGCAGGTCGAGATCATCCCCTCGGCCAAGATGTCGAAATCCAAGAAGAACGTCGTCGATCCGGTCAATATCGTGGCCGACTTCGGCGCTGACACTGCACGCTGGTTCGTCCTGTCGGATTCACCGCCCGAGCGTGACGTGGAATGGACAAGCGCCGGGGCCGAGGCCGCGAACAAGTTCCTGTCCCGCGTCTGGCGTCTTGCCGATGAGGTCCCCGAAGGCGGCGAAGATGCCGACCTGACCCGCGCCGCCCACCGCGCCATCGCCGATGTGACCAAGGCGATCGAAGGCTTCGCCTTCAACAAGGCCGTCGCCAAGCTTTACGAACTCGCCAATGCCATCGGCAAATCCAAGGCAGGCGGCGAACAGCGCAAGGACGCGCTGCGCATCATGGCGCAGCTTCTGTCGCCGATGGTCCCCCATCTGGCCGAGGAAATCTGGACGAAATCCGGCGGTCAGGGCATGGTCGTCGATGCCGCGTGGCCCAAACCCGACCCCGCGCTTCTGGAAGATGACAGCGTGACATTGCCGATCCAGATCAACGGCAAGCGGCGGGCCGAAATCTCTGTCCCGAAAGCCATGCCGAAAGAAGAGATCGAATCGCTGGTTCTGGCTGATGAGACGGTGCAGAAATTCCTTGACGGTGCGGCCCCCAAAAAACTGATCGTTGTGCCGGGAAGGATCGTCAATGTGGTTGCGTAACCTGGTCATCCTTGCCGTTCTGACGCTGGCCGGCTGCGCGATGACGCCGGCCTATGGTCCGGGTGGCAGCGGAACCGCGCTTCATGGTCGCGTTCAACTGCGCGAACCCGCTGACGTCGACAGTTTCGCGCTGAACCGACGGCTGTCCGAAAGGCTGGGGCCGGAACAGGTCGCCACCTACGCGCTGAACTACCGCCTGACAACGGCGTCAGTCGCGCAAGGCATCACACCGGACGAAGTGACGACCCGCTATTCACTGAACGGCACGGCTGATTTCGCCCTGACTGATATCGCCAGCGGACAGGTTGTGACCCAAGGGCGCGTCAGCAGCTTCACAAGCTATTCCGCCGTTGGCACCACCATCGCCACGCTGTCGTCCGAACGCGACGCGCATGAGCGGCTGATGGTGATGCTGGCCGATCAGATCGTGACACGACTGCTGGCAACTGGGCCAAAACCATCCCCATGAACGTGACGCGGGGCCCTCGATGATCCTGAAAGGTGCCGAAATCAACCGCTATCTGGCGCGCCCTGATCCGACGCGGCCGGCCCTGCTGATCTATGGTCAGGATGCCATGCGCGTCGCGCTGAAACGGGCCGAGGCTGTCGCCGCGCTGAGCGGTCCGAACGCGGATGAGGAAATGCGCCTGACCCGTATCCCCGGCGCTGATCTGCGCAAGGATGCGACCCTTGTTCTGGATGCGATCAAGGAGGTCGGATTTTTCCCCGGTCAACGTGTCGTGCTGGTCGAAGACACGCCCGATGCCGCTGCGCCGGCACTTGCCTCGGCCCTGAAGGAATGGGGGCATGGCGATGCGACTGTCGTGGTGACGGCAGGGGCACTGACCAAGTCCTCGGCACTGCGCAAGCTGTTCGAGCCGCACCCCCAAGCCGTCACCGCGCCGATCTATGACGATCCCCCCGGCGAGGAGGAGATCACCCGCTGGCTGAAGGATGCCGGCTTGACCGATGTGCCGCAGGCCGCGATGCGTGACCTGCTGGCGTTGTCGCGGGCGATTGATCCCGGCGATTTCCGTCAGACGGTGGAAAAGATTGCACTGTACAAGCATGGCGATTCGGCGCCCCTCTCGCCCGAGGAGATCGCATTGATGGCCCCCGCGACCATCGAAGCCGAGGTCGACGAACTGATCGACGTCGTCGCAGACGGCAAATCCGACGCCTTCGGCGCGCTGATGCGCCGGATCGAGGCGCAGGGCATTGCGCCGGTGACGCTGTGCATCGCCGCGCTTCGCCATTTCCGCGCCCTTCATGCTGCCAGCACCGATCCGGGTGGCCCGCAGGCCGGGCTGTCGCGCCTGCGTCCCCCGGTCTTTGGACCGCGCCGCGACCGTATGGCCCGACAGGCGCAATCATGGGGGATGCGCAATCTGGAAGAGGCCGTCCATCATCTTCTTGACACAGACCTTCAATTGCGCAGCTCGTCCCGCGCACCGCAGATGGCGCTGATAGAACGGGCGCTGATCCGCCTGGCGATGATGCCGCGGGGGTCTCGGTGAAAGCGGCGCTTGTCATCGGCGCCGGTCCCGCCGGCCTGATGGCTGCCGAAGAGATCGCACGCGCCGGGCACCCGGTCATCGTGGCCGAGGCGATGCCGACACCCGCGCGCAAATTCCTGATGGCGGGAAAGTCGGGCCTGAACCTGACGCGGGACGAACCGGCCGGGGACTTTGACCGCAACCTGTCGCTTGGCAGCGATACCGCCGCGGGCAGCTATTTCGACACGCCCATGACCCCGGCCGAGGTCATGGCCTGGGCGCGTGGATTGGGGATCGAACTGTTCACCGGCTCAACCGGGCGGGTGTTTCCCGTCGGAATGAAGGCGTCGCCGCTGCTGCGGGCGTGGCTTGCGCGGCTTGCCGGGCTGGGGGTCGATCTGCGCACCCGCTGGCGCTGGCAGGGATTTGAAGCAGGCGGTCTGGTCTTCGACACGCCCGAAGGTCGCCAGCTTTTGCGTCCTGCGGCGACGGTGCTGGCGCTTGGCGGTGCAAGCTGGCCCCGGCTGGGTTCAGACGGCGCATGGCTGGCGAACCTTTCCGCGCAGGGTGTCAGGACCGCGCCGTTCCGACCTGCGAATATGGGTCTGCGCGTCGACTGGTCGCCCGCGATGGCGCGCCATTTCGGCCAGCCAGTGAAAGGCACGGCAATCCAGGCAGGTGACCTGACCAGCCGGGGCGAATGGGTGATCGCGCGCCACGGGATCGAGGGTGGTGGCATCTATCCCCTTGCTGCCGCAATCCGCGATGGCGCAGATGCCGTACTGGATCTGGCGCCGGATCTGGACGCCGCCGCGCTGACGGCGCGATTCGCCCAAACCCGTGGCAAGCTGTCCATCGGCAATTGGCTGCGCCGGGTGCTGGGCGATCCGGTGAAGGTGGCATTGCTTCTGGAATGGGGCCGCCCCCTGCCCGACACTCCAGAGGTCTGGGCCAGCCGTGTGAAGGCGCTGCCGGTCAACCATCGCGGTCCGATGGATCTCGAGCGCGCCATTTCTTCGGCCGGGGGCGTCCGGCTGGACGCGCTTGACGCGGGGCTGGGGCTGCACGCCCTGCCGGGCATTTTCGCCGCCGGCGAGATGCTGGACTGGGAAGCGCCGACCGGCGGCTATCTTCTGACCCATAGCCTTGGCAGCGGACGATGGGCGGGCCGGGCGGCGGCGGATTATCTGGTATCGGCGCGCTGATAGGCGGGGCGGGCGCGCATGACGTCCCAATAGTTGCCCAGCCAGCAATCCTTGATCGGAAAATGCGCGGCCTGCCCCCATTCCAGACAATGGGTCAGGATGATGTCGGGTACCGTCATAAGGTCACCCATCAGAAACGGGCCATCGCCGGCCCGCTGCTTCAGGATTTCCTGGCTGCGCTGAAACTCCCAGCGCAGCGTGTCCTTGATGCCGGATACGCGCAATTCCTGGGGCAGCACAAAGGTGTGGCGCGCAGCTGTCCACAAGACGGCGTCATACTCATCCAGCAGAAACTGCGTCAGACTGTCCTGCCGCGCGCGTTCCAATGTGCCCGCCTTATGGGTCAGCTTGCCATGGCGATCGGCGAGATACTGGATGATCGCCGTCGAATCGGTGATTGGCGTGCCATCGTCGATCAGCACCGGCACCTTGCCCGAGGGGTTGAACGCGATCACGCCATCGGATCGCGGCGCGGCGTGAACAGCCTCGAACGGCTGACCAAGCTCTTCCAGCATCCACATGACGCGAAATGCGCGCGTATCGCGCGCCCCGATCAGCTTGTACATGCGACTCCCCTGTTTGAGTCAAGCTAGGCCGGTCAGCCGCCAGCCGCAAGGCACCCGCTGCACACGCCCTTGACCTTCCCCGCCCGCGCGCACAATGCTGCGCCACGGAAGCGGAGTTTCTGTCATGTCCCAGTCGTCGAAGCTAATGACCCCGATCCTGATCGGGGGCTGTATCATCCTGCTGATCAACTTCTCGCTGCGGGCGAGCTTCGGCGTGTTCCAGATCCCCGTACAGAACACCTTCGGCTGGCCCCGGGCCGAATTTTCGCTGGCGATCGCCATTCAGAACCTTGCCTGGGGGATCGGCCAACCGATCTTCGGGGCGCTGGCGGAACGCTGGGGGGACCGCTGGGCGATCATTCTGGGGTCGATCCTGTACGCGCTTGGACTGGTCATGTCGGCCTTCGCCACCACAGCCGAGGCGATGCAGCTTTGGGAAGTCGCCGTCGGCTTCGGCATCGCCGGCACCGGTTTCGGCGTCATTCTTGCTGTTGTCGGACGTGCGGCCAGCGCCGAAAACCGCAGCCTCGCCCTTGGCATCGCAACAGCCGCCGGATCGGCCGGGCAGGTCATCGGCGCGCCGCTGGCCGCAGGGTTGCTGGCCACAACAGAATGGCAGAACGTCTTTCTGATCTTCGCTGGCATCGCGATGACGATGATCCTGTTCATTCCGATGCTGGGTCGTGGCAGGCCCGCCTCGCCGTCCGAGCTGGAGGAGAGCATGGGCAGCGTGCTGCGGCGCGCGTTCCGCGATCCGTCCTATCTTATGATCTTCGCGGGCTTCTTTTCCTGCGGCTATCAGCTGGCCTTCATCACCGCCCATTTCCCTGCGATGGTCCAGGAAATGTGCGGGCCGATCTCGCCCGACAGCCTGCTGGCAAATCTGGGGATCACGACCACCTCGGCGCTTGGCGCATGGTCAATCTCGATCATCGGGGCGGCGAATATCGCCGGGTCGATCTTCGCAGGCTGGCTGGGCAATCGCTACAAGAAGAAATATCTGCTGGTCATCATCTATACGCTGCGCACCATCGCGGCCGCCGCCTTCATCATGACCCCGATCACGCCGGGCACGGTATTGCTGTTCAGCGTCGTCATGGGTTCGCTGTGGCTGGCGACGGTGCCGCTGACCTCGGGTCTGGTCGCCTATATGTATGGGCTGCGCTATATGGGGACGCTGTACGGTTTCGTGTTCCTGTCGCATCAGCTTGGGTCATTCCTGGGTGTCTGGCTGGGCGGCATCATGCGCGACCAGTCCGGCAGCTACGAAAGCGTCTGGTGGATCGGCGTCGGCATCGGTGCCTTCTCGGCGCTGATCCATCTGCCGATCAAGGAAGCGCCGTCGAAGCTGCCGGCTGCGGCCTGACACTGCCTGGGCTCCAGACGCTCCATCTGGGCCTCACTCAGCCAGCAAAGATTGCTCACCAATCAGGTCTCCTTGCAGAGCCTGCATCACACGAACAGCGCGAAATCAATAGGTCTGGCGCCTAGCCTTTCGCGACCTCGGCCGGTTCCTTCCACTGGATCGTCATCTGGGTCTGCGTGACCCGCGCTGCGACCTTTCCATCACCGCGGGTGACTGTGATATCCCATATCTGCGTGGTATTGCCGATATGAACCGGCGTCACCGTCGCGCGGGCCACGTCGCCGATGCGGATCGGGCGCAGGAAATTCACCTTGGATTCCAGCGTCACCGTGTTCTGCCCGTCCTTCAGGTTGATCGACGATGCCGTCCCCCCGGCATTATCGGTCAGCCCAAGAATAGCGCCGCCATGCATGACGCCGTTGCGATTGGACAGCGCATCGGTCACGGGCAGTTCCATCACCACGCGGTCGGGGCCGGCCTCGATCATGCGAATGCCAAGCGTGCGCGCGAATTCCGGTTGCGCACGCGCGACCTCGTCCATCAATTTTCGATCAGTCATGTCCGGCGCGCCCCTGTCCTTGCTTCGACGCGGATCATCTGGCGGCGGGACGGAAATGGCAAGCCGTCCCCCTCGCCAAGGGCCGGGAAGGGCTGCTAATCAGACGGGATGAGCCATGACACCACAGACACCGACGAACCCGCAGGCTTCGTCTACAGCCCGCCGCCCGATCCGCCGGTGATCCTGCATCACGACCACGAAATCCTTGTCGTTGACAAGCAGTCCGGCCTGCTGTCGGTCCCCGGCCGCGGAGAGGGGAAGCAGGACTGTCTGATCAACCGCCTGCGCGGCGCATTTCCGACCGTGCTGCTGGTGCACCGGCTGGATCTGGACACGTCTGGCGTCATGGTCTTCGGGTTGACGCCCCATGCGCAGCGCCACCTGTCGAAGCAGTTCGAGGAGCGGAAGACCAAAAAGGTCTATGTGGCCCGCGTCGCCGGCCGGGTCGCCGAAAAGACCGGCACAATCGATCTGCCGCTGATCGTGGACTGGCCGAACCGCCCGCGCCAGAAGGTCGATCACGCCGAGGGCCGCCCCGCACAGACCGATTGGCGCGTTGTCCGCGCCAGCGATGCCGAAACCCGCATCCGCCTGATGCCCTTGACCGGGCGCAGCCACCAGCTTCGGGTCCATATGGTTGAAATCGGGCACCCGATCCTGGGCGATCCGCTTTACGCGACCGGCGCGGCGGCGGATCATCCGCGCCTGATGCTGCATGCCGAAACGCTGCGGCTGAAACATCCCGAGACCGGCGTCCATATGACTTTTTCCGCGAAGGCACCGTTCTGATGACCGACCTGATCCCGCGTGAGGCCGCGCCGTGGGATGAATTACGGCTGGCCAGCGGGCTGAACAGCTGGCCGGTCAGGGACCGCATCACCTTATGGATTGACCAGCCATATCGGGCGCAACTTGACTTTCGCCCCCCCCGGCACCATTCAGCCGGGGATTACCAAGCCTGAAGGACGGAACATGGCATCGAAGGCGGAAAAGAAGGAAGGCTTCTGGGAAACGGTAAAGACCATTTTCTGGGCGCTCGTTATTGCGGGCATCTTCCGCACCCTGTTCTTCCAGCCTTTCTGGATTCCTTCGGGATCGATGAAAGACACGTTGCTGATCGGGGATTTCCTGTTCGTCAACAAGATGGCCTACGGCTATGCCGCCGTGTCCTGCCCCTTCTCGATGTGCCCGATAACCGGGCGGATCATGGGATCAGAGCCCGAGCGCGGCGATGTCGTCGTGTTCCGCCACCCAACTCAGGGCGTCGATTTCATCAAGCGCGTCATCGGCCTGCCGGGCGATACGGTGCAGATGCAGGACGGCAAGCTGATCATCAACGGCGAACCTGCGAAATACGAAGACCTGCCGGATTTCATCGAAGAAAAGTCACCGCAGGGTAGTCAACAGCTGGTCCCGCGCTGCTATAATGATCCGGTGCCGGCGGGCGGTGAATGCATCAAGAAACGCCAGACCGAGACACTGCCCGGCGGCAACAGCCATGACATTCTGAATATCGTCGATGGATGGATGGTCGACTCGACGCCGGTCTTCACCGTGCCAGAGGGGAATTATTTCTTCATGGGCGATAATCGCGACAACTCTCAGGACTCGCGCTTTTCGCAAACCAATCGGGGGTTGGGCTTCGTGCCAGAGGAATTCCTGATCGGACGGGCCGATCGGATCATGTTCTCATCCGCCGGGAAATCGCTTCTGTATTTCTGGACCTGGCGCCCCGATCGCTTCTTCAAGGCGGTCAATTGAAGCTTGCCGGCGAACTGCACGACTTCATGGCCCGACTGGGTCATGAGTTCGCGCGCCCCGAACTACTGCACCGTGCGCTGACCCACGGGTCTGTCGCATCGCCCACGCGTCCGGATAATCAACGTCTGGAATTCCTAGGTGACCGGGTGCTTGGCCTGACCATCGCAGAGGCGCTGTTTCGTGCCGACAAAGCGGCGTCCGAAGGTCAGCTTGCGCCGCGATACAACGCCCTTGTCCGCGGCGAAACCTGCGCGCAGATCGCACGCGAGATCGGACTTGGCGATGTTCTGAAGCTGGGCCGTTCGGAAATGATGTCGGGCGGCCGACGCAAGGACGCATTGCTGGCCGACGCGATGGAGGCGGTTCTGGCTGCGATCTACCTCGATGCGGGGTTCGACAGCGCGCAGCAGGTGGTGTTGCGGCTGTGGGCCAGCCGGCTGGACAGCGTCGAACAGGATGCCCGCGACGCCAAGACCGCGCTTCAGGAATGGGCCCAGGCAAAGGGCATGACGCCCCCGAAATACGCAGTGACGGACCGTAAGGGGCCGGATCATGCACCGGAATTCGAAATAACCGTGACCCTGGACAACGGCCATAGCGCCAAGGCCAGCGGCAAGGGCACCAAACGCAGCATCGAGCAACAAGCCGCGCAGGCATTGCTTGACCAACTGGGCTGAACGCATGACCGACACACAAGAAACCCGCGCCGGTTTCGTCGCCCTGATCGGCGAACCCAATGCCGGCAAATCCACCCTTCTGAACCGAATGGTCGGCGCGAAAGTCTCGATCGTTACGCATAAGGTGCAGACCACACGCGCGCGAATCCGCGGCATTGCCATGGAAGGCGATGCGCAGATCGTTTTCGTCGACACACCAGGCATTTTTCGTCCTCGCCGCCGCCTTGACCGTTCGATGGTGGCAGCCGCCTGGGGTGGCGTTTCGGATGCCGATATCATCGTCCTGCTGATCGAGGCCCATCGCGGCCTGACCGAGGGCGTACAGGCAATTCTGGACCAGCTTAAAGAAATCGCGGGCGAGCGTCCTGTCGCTTTGGCGATCAACAAGATCGACCGCATTCAGGCCGAACATCTGCTGGCACTGTCCCAGAAAATGAATGAAGCTTTTGCCTTCACGCAGACCTTCATGATCTCGGCCGAAAAGGGCTATGGCTGCGACGATCTGAAGGAATGGCTCGGCGCCGAACTGCCCCCCGGCCCCTGGCTCTATCCCGAGGATCAGATCGCCGATCTGCCCATGCGCATGATCGCCGCCGAAATCACCCGCGAAAAGCTGACCCTGCGCCTGCATGAGGAGCTTCCCTATCAGCTGACGGTCGAAACCGAGAACTGGGAAGACCGCAAGGATGGCAGCGCGAAGATCGACCAGATCGTCTATGTCGCGCGCGACGGCCACAAGGGCATCGTCCTTGGTCACAAGGGCGAGACGATACGCGCCGTCGGCAAGGCCGCGCGCGAGGAACTGTCCGAGTTTCTTGATCGCCCGGTCCACCTGTTCCTGACCGTCAAGGTCCGCGAGAAATGGCTGGACGAGAAAGAGCGCTTTACCGAAATGGGCCTCGATTTCAACGATGGTTGAGGCGCGGCTGGCGGCCCATGTCTGGGTGGGCGCCTATCTGCGCCGCCTGTCGCTGGCGGACATCCCGGCCTATGTGACGCGCCACGGCGACGATACAGCCGGTGCGATCATGGTCAAATGTGCGATGCTTGACGGAAATGCGGCGCTTTGGCGGCGCGAATGGGATTTCGAAACCGACACCAGGCCGTGGACCCCGATTGCCACCGCGACCGAGGCCGAAATCGACGCCATCACCAGACGCGAGGCGGGTTTCGACCCGGACCTTTGGGTGATCGAGATCGAAAGCAGGGATGGGCGCACGCTGCTGGATGAGGCCGGGCTGGGTTGACCGCCGGACGGCGGCACGCACAAGAAGGAAGGGCGACCATGGGGCAGAAGCGCGCGCATTGGGCCAGCACTTACACCGCCCTCAGCTTCATCTTCGCATTTTTAGCGGCCCTGCTGATGAGCCTGCGCGAACTTGCCTGCCGACACTACGCGTGATCCGGAAACAGCAACGCCGGGGCTTTGCGCCCCGGCGTTACCAAAAAGGTCTTCGAAATTACTGCGGCAGTTGCGCGCCGGCCTGTTCGACCAGCTGGGCAAGCTGCGTGCACAGCGCTGCTTCGTCGACACCTTGTGCGGTTGCCGCTTCGCCAAGCGTCTGTTCCACGCCCATTGCACTTACGGTGCCTTCCTTGCCCTTTTCATAAGCAGCCACGGCAGCATCTTCGTCGGTTGCCGCAGGCAGCATGCCGATCATCTTGGACTGGATCTCGGCCGCATTGCCTTCGATGTGACCTTCGGCCTGGCAATATTCCAGGACGCCAAGCTGATTACGGGCCGCAGAGACGGCCGCGTCCGGATCGGGTGCGTTCTGGGCCGAGGCAGCCGAAGCCGCCAGCGCGAGACCCGCTGCAAAGAAAGTTGTTTTCAACATTTCGTACCTCTGTAATTCGCGGCAGTTGTGCCGTCTGCGCCATTGGGTATCACTCAGGTTCAGAGTGCAACGCGTTAACCTTCGCGGGCAGGAATTTGAGTGTTTTCCCGCCTATCCCCCCTGCCCCTTCCCTTTGCCACAAGCTAGTGTCCCGGCCATGAAACAGCCAACGCAGAGCAGTGATTCGCCCAAGGGCCTGGCCTATGCACTTCTGACGTATGTCATGTGGGGCTTGCTGCCGCTGTATATCCGCGAGCTGTCGCATATTTCCCCGGCCGAGGTGATTGCCCATCGTATCCTGTGGTCGGTCCCCATCGCCGCCGCCGTCCTGATCGCGCAGGGAAGAACCGCAGACATCCGCGCAGCCGCCACGCAACCGCGACTGCTGGCGATGGGTGTGCTGACCGCATCGCTGATTACGGCGAACTGGCTGATCTACGTCTGGTCCATCGCCAACGGCCATACGGTCGAGGCAGCTTTGGGCTATTACATGAACCCGCTCTTTTCGGTCCTGCTGGCGGCTTTGCTGCTGGGTGAAAGGCTTGGCCGGCTGCAATGGGTTGCGGTCGGGCTGGCGCTTCTTGCGGTCATCATTCTGACAGTGGAAACCGGCAGCCTTCCGCTGGTGGCGGTCGGGCTGTTCTTTTCCTGGGGCTTCTATGCCTTTTTCAAGCGCAGCTTGGCCTTGGGGCCAAATCAGGGCTTTCTTCTGGAGGTCGGGCTGTTGTCGCTGCCCGCGCTTGCTTATCTGTTCTGGCTGCACGCCAATGGCGGCGGTCATTTCGGCAAAAGCTGGTCCGATACGCTGCTGCTGATCGGTTGCGGGCCGATCACCGCGATTCCGCTGATGTTCTATGCCAATGCCGCCAAGCTGCTGAAGCTGTCGACGATCGCCATCCTGCAATATATCACGCCGACCATGGTCTTCCTGATCGCTGTGCTGGTCTTTGGCGAACCGTTCGATGGGGCCAAGCGCGTCGCCTTCCCGCTGATCTGGCTAGCCCTGGCAGTTTATTCCTATACCCTGCTGCGGGCGGCGCGCGAACGTCGCCGGGCGGTGCATAACGAAGCAAGCCTGCGCCCGGAATGATCGGCCTCAGCCCTGCTCTGCCAGTGCCTCGATGACGACGAATGCCTGTGCCCAGGGGTGATCGTCGGTCAGTGTGACATGAACTGTCGCCGTATGACCTTCGGGCGTCATCCGCGCCAGCCTTTCCGCCGCCCATCCGGTCAGATGCATGACAGGCTGTCCGGTGCGCAGGTTCGACACCGCCATGTCTTTCCATGCGATACCCATCGCCAGCCCGGTGCCAAGCGCCTTTGAGCAGGCCTCTTTCGCGGCCCAACGCTTCGCCAGTGTCCCGGCCTCGTCCTTGCGGCGCGCGGCCTTGGCAAGTTCTGTCGGCGTGAACACCCGATTGCGGAAACGGTCGCCATGGCGGTCAAGCACGCGCTGAATGCGGTCGATGTTCGCCAGATCGGTCCCAATCCCCAAAATCACGAGCCGGAGACCTCGGCCGTGATTTCGCCCGTGGACTGGTTGATCGTCAGGGTCATTTCCGCCGGATCGCCGCCGCCGGTTTCGGGATCATAGCTGGCCACCGGCATGGTCAGCACCAAGCCCCGTGCCGGGTCATATTCAGCCTTGTGCGCTGCGAAATCGACACTGAAAAAACCGACCGGCCCGCCGCCTTCCGAACGTGACAGCGACACCAACCTGCATTGTCGGTCGCCGACCTCATTGCGCGGGGGCGACAGGACAAGCAGATGAACAGCGGCCGCCGCGGGCTCGATCGTGTCGATCAGGGCGGCCCGCACCTGACCATTTGCGAATGCGGCAGAGTTTTCCTCCCACGGTTCGGCCAGATAGGCGGCAGCGGTCAATTGACCACATTCGCCCACCGATTGCGCCATCACCGGTCCGCAGATCAGCAGAAGCGGCAGAAGATACTTCATCATCCCCGCGCCTCGTCCATTCTGCGCCGCATTTCCCGGATCGCTTCGGGCAAGCCGATAAAGACCGATTCAGCAATCAGAAAATGGCCGATATTCAATTCTCTGATCTGCGGAATCGCCGCAATGGGACCGACATTGTCAAAGGTCAGGCCGTGGCCTGCGTGAACTTCCAGCCCCAGACTATCGGCCAATGCCGCGCCCTCGCGCAGCGCCGCGAGTTCGGCATCACGCTCGGCGGTCCGGCCCTCGGTGTCGAAATCGGCGTAGGCGCCGGTATGCAGTTCGACCACCGCCGCGCCGATCCGGGCCGATGCGCGGATCTGGTCCGGCTGCGCGCCGATGAACATCGAGACACGACTGCCGGCCTCGCGCAGGGGTGTGATATAATGGGCCAGGGCGTTGTCATTGCCGGCAACGTCCAGCCCCCCCTCGGTCGTGCGCTCTTCGCGCTTTTCGGGAACCAGGCAGATGGCATGGGGCTTGTGGCGCAGCGCAATGGTCTGCATCTCTGCCGTGGCAGCCATTTCCAGGTTCAGCGGCAGGCGCAGTTCGGCCATCAGCGCGTCGATATCGGTGTCCGAAATATGACGGCGGTCCTCGCGCAGGTGGGCCGTGATGCCGTCGGCGCCAGCGTCCTCGACCATTTGCGCCGCGCGCAGCGGGTCAGGCCATGGCGTGCCGCGCGCGTTGCGGATCGTTGCCACATGGTCGATATTCACGCCTAGTCTCAGCATCGCCGCGTCTCCCCTGAATGCGCAGATTAGCCCGCCGTTGGCGCCGGGGCCAGTCTGGTCGTCGTGATCCACCAGTCACTGCTGAGCGTGCCGATCCGGTAAGCCGCCAGACCGGCTGCACTGGCGCTTTCGAAAATCCCGAAGCAGGTCGCGCCCGAACCCGACATCCGGGACAGAAGCGCGCCCTCGTCGTCAATTGCGCGCAGCACATCAGCGATCGCCGGACACACTGATATTGCAGGATCTTCGAGGTCGTTCCGACAGGTCGACAGATAGTCGATCAGGGCGTTCAGGTCGAATGCTGCAGGCATCGGCGGCAAGGGGGCGTTTTCCTTCTGCGTCAGCGCGCGAAACACGGACGGCGTCGGAACCGGCACACCGGGGTTGATCAGAAGAAGATGCAGTTCAGGCAGGTCAGGAACCGTGTCCAACACCTCGCCTACCCCGCGCATCCGCGCAGGCCTGCTGGCCAGGCATACCGGCACGTCAGCACCAAGGGTTTCCGGCGCATCGGGCATGTCCGCACCCATCCGGGCCAGTCCCCGCAATACTGCCGCAGCGTCGGCCGATCCGCCCCCGATGCCAGAGGCAAGCGGCAGGTTCTTCGTCAGCGAAATGGCCGCATCCACCCCGACAAGCCGCGCCGCTTCCAGGCAAAGGTTATCGGGCGCCGAAAGCCCCTGGGCAAACGGTCCATCGATGCTGAGCGACAGCGCACCCGGCGACAGGCGCAAGCGGTCACCGATATCGGCAAAGACCACCAGCGAATCCAGAAGGTGGTAACCGTCATCGCGCAATCCGGTGACATGAAGCGCAAGGTTCAGCTTTGCCGGCGCAAATTCCTCGATCACCATTGTCGCAAGCTCATTCGGCCGGCGGAACCGCCTCTGGCGGCTCGATATCTTCGGGGGGCATCGGCAGCTGACCACCGTTCGCCTCTTCCTCGGCCAGAACCGCGTCCAGGCCACGGTCCAGCTTGGCACGAATGCGGCGGATCTCGTCCTCGGTTTCGGGCTGAAAACTCAGCGCGCGCATCCACTGGATTTCCGCCTCACGCTCGCGTCCGACCTTCCAGTAGATATCGCCA
Source organism: Paracoccus denitrificans (assembly GCA_005768755.1). Lineage (GTDB taxonomy): Bacteria > Pseudomonadota > Alphaproteobacteria > Rhodobacterales > Rhodobacteraceae > Paracoccus > Paracoccus denitrificans_B. Next base: position 161,114 of record VAFL01000007.1, read on the forward strand.
AGGTGATCGTTCACCAGCGGGTCGCTGGCCATGGCTGCCACCGCGCGTTCCTGCGGGGCAACCGCTTCGTCATAGCGGCCCAACCGATAAAGGACCCAGCCAAGCGAATCGAGGATATATCCGTCATCGGGGGACAGTTCGACCGCGCGCTCGATCAGGCGCAGCGCTTCGTCCATGTTCTGTCCGCGATCGACATAGGAATAACCCAGATAATTCAGAAGCTGCGCATTGTCCGGTCGGATCTCCAGCGCGGCTTTCAGATCCGTTTCGGCGCGGTCGAACTGGCCCAGACGTTCCAGCGCGATGGCGCGGGCGTAAAGGGGGAACCAGCGTTCTTCCTCATCGGATGGGTCGATCAGTTCCAGCGCCTTGTCATAGGCAGGAACCGCCTGCGGCCATTTTTCCTGGCTGCGCATCAGATCGCCAAGCGCGACCCAACCCTGCGGCAATTCGGGCCGGGTGGCGGTCAGCGCCATTGCCGCCTTTTCAGCGTCCGCCATGTGATCGGACCGGGCCAGCGCATCAATGCGCAGCAATTCTGCCGTCGGGCGCATCTCTCCCTGTTCGCGCAACATGTCGAATTGGACTTCTGCTTCGTCAAACTGACCCATTGCCTGCAGCATCTGCGCGACCATCAGCCGGGCATCGACCATGTCCGGCGCGATATAGCTGGCAGAGCGGGCATGGATCAGCGACATCGGGTTCGGCTCGACATCATTGATCAACAGCGTCGCGAAGGTCAGGAAAACCTGTGCGATTCCATCGCGCGGGTCCTTGACGGTATCGAATTCCACCGGCTCACCGGCCTGAAGCTGGCGGGCCAGTTCCTCGGCCACGCCGTCAATCCCCAGGCCTTCGACCGCACGCAATACCTCCAGCGCGTCCTCGCGCCTGTCCAGCTGTGCCAGCACCCGCGCCTCGACAATGGCGGTCATGATATTTTCCTGGGGTGCATCGCTGTGCAGCAGCGTTGCCGCCGCCTCGAAATCGCCGACAAGCGCCTTGGCCAGCCCCAGGTGATAATTCACCAGGCCCTCGGCCCCCTGAATGCCGCGCATGCCTTCGAACGCGGCTTCCGCTTCCGATGCCTTGCCTTCGCCCAGAAGCGCCCAGGCCCGCAGCATTCCGTCCAGAAGCTGTTCGGTGCCATCGTCGGTCGCGGCGGTTTCATCGACAAGCGCCAGCAGTCCGGACCAGTCCTGGTTGTGTGCCGCTTCTGCACGCTTGACCAACTCGGCCAGTCGCGACGCCATCGGTCCCGAGAAAGAGCGCTGTGTCGTCAACTCTACCGCGCGGTCGAATTCGCCCGCCGCGAGCAACGTCAGCAGGGCGCTGTCGGCCAGGTAGGCAGAGTTCTGGTCCTGCTTCATTGCGCGCAAGAAATAATCAGCGGCAGAGCTGAATTCGTTTTCAATCGCCGCACTGCGCGCCGCCAGATAAGGGCCCGCCAGACCACGCGTAAGCGGCGCCGGAGGCGCATCGGGCACGTCTTCGGACCTGTCCCCGAACAACTGCTCGGGCCGGGGCGGGGGCGGAGTGTCGTCCTGCGCCATTATTGGCCCGCTGGCAGGCAGGGCGATCAGGCAGGCAAGAGCGAGCGAGTGGATAAGTTTCATCAGCACGTCCGATTTCCGGTTTCGCCACGACCCTAGCCGTGCGGTGCCCCACTGGCAACGGCGCGCCGTCAGCGGCGCGCCGCCCCTGCGATCACATATTCGGGTAGTTCGGGCCGTCGCCGCCTTGTGGGGTTGTCCAGTTGATGTTCTGGGACGGGTCCTTGATATCGCAGGTCTTGCAGTGGACGCAGTTCTGGAAATTGATCTGGAAACGGGCGTCCTGACCCTCGCCGATCACCTCGTAGACGCCTGCGGGGCAGTAACGCTGCGCGGGTTCGGCATATTCGGGCAGGTTCACCGCGATCGGGATCGCGGGATCCTTCAGCTTCAGGTGACAGGGCTGCTGTTCTTCATGGTTGGTGAAGCTGAAGCTGACATTGGTCAGCCTGTCGAATGACAGCTTGCCGTCGGGCTTGGGATAGTCAATCGGCTTGTGATCCGCGGCCTTGCCGGTCGCCTGCGCGTCGGTCTTGCCGTGCTTCCAGGTCCCCAGCGGGTTCCAGCCGGTCAGGTTCGCCACCCACATGTCGAAACCGCCAAGCGCCAGCGACGCAAACAGCCCCAGCTTCGACCAGATCGGCTTGACGTTGCGGACGGGCTTCAGGTCCTTGGCGATGGGACCGCTGCGCAGATCGTCCTCATACGCGGTCAGTTCGTCACCCACGCGGCCCTCGGCAATCGCGGCGGCGGCGGCATTGGCGGCGGCGATGCCCGACAGCATGGCATTGTGGTTGCCCTTGATGCGCGGCACGTTGACCAGCCCGGCCGAACAACCCAGCAGCGCACCGCCCGGGAAGGTCAGCTTCGGGATCGACTGCCAGCCACCTTCGCTGATGGCACGGGCACCATAGGCCACGCGCTTGCCGCCCTCCAGCAGGTCGGCGACCAGCGGGTGATGCTTGAAGCGCTGGAATTCCATATAGGGATACAGATAGGGGTTGGCATAGTTCAGATGCGTCACGAAGCCGACCAGCACCTGATTGTTTTCCATGTGATAGACGAAGCTGCCGCCGCCCGCGTTCTTGCCAAGCGGCCAGCCCATCGTGTGGGTGACGGTGCCGGCTTTGAACTTTTCGGGATCGACCTCCCAGATCTCTTTCATGCCAAGGCCGAACTTCTGCGGCTCATGCCCGTCCGAGAGGTTGTATTTCGCCATCACCTCTTTCGACAGCGATCCGCGCACACCTTCGGCCAGCAGCACGTATTTGCCGCGCAGCTCCATCCCCGGTTCATATTGCGGGCCGGGCGTGCCGTCGGGGTTCAGCCCCATCTCGCCCGCGATGACGCCTGCCACGCGCTCGCCATCCATGACAAGCGCGGAACAGGCCATGCCGGGAAACACTTCGACGCCTGCGGCTTCGGCCTGCTCCGCCATCCAGCGGGTGACATTGCCCATGCTGACGATGTATTTGCCGTGGTTCGACATCAAAGGCGGCATCGGCCAGTTCGGCACCCGTATCTGCCCCTGCTCGCCCAGCACGTAGAAATTGTCCTGCGTCACTTCCTGCGTGATCGGCGCGCCCTTTTCCTTCCAGTCAGGGATCAGCGCATCAAGGCCCGAGGTGTCCAGCACCGCGCCGGAAAGGATATGCGCCCCGATCTCGGAGCCCTTCTCAAGCACCACGACATTCAGGTCTTCGTCGATCTGCTTCAGCCGGATCGCCGCCGACAGACCTGCCGGGCCGCCACCCACGATCACAACATCGAAATCCATCGCCTCGCGTTCTACCGCGGTTTCCTGATCGCTCATGGCTGGCCTCCTGCTCGCAGCATTTGATCTGTCCTAGACGGTGGCGGATCGCGCGGCAATCGTTACGCGGCGGATCGACCCGACGTTAGCGCAATCTGCCCGGCTTTTTCGCGCTTCGCGGCCGCGGTCAGCGATCCGTCGCCGTATGACAGCTGTTTCACTTGCAATGTGAACGCGGATCGGGGAACGCTTGTCACAACGGAATCGCACGCCCCTGCCATTTGCTTGGCGGGGGCTTTGTCCAAACCCAAAGCGCGGGAGAGGCCGCGCCAAGAAACAGAACACAGGAACGACGATGGAAAAGATCCCGATGACCCGCGCCGGCTATGACAAGCTTGATGTCGAGCTGCGCGACCTCAAGGGTAAAGAGCGTCCGGCAATCATCGCCGCGATCGCCGAGGCGCGAGAGCATGGCGATCTGTCCGAGAATGCCGAATATCACTCTGCCCGCGAAAAGCAGAGCTTCATCGAGGGTCGCATCACCGAACTGGAGGCCGTGCTGTCGCGCGCCGAGGTAATCGATCCGTCGAAATTCTCGGGCAGCATCAAGTTCGGTGCATCTGTGGTGCTGCTGGATGAAGATACCGAGGAAGAGAAGACCTATCAGATCGTGGGCGAGCACGAGGCAAGTCTTGAAAAGGGTCTGCTGAACATCCGCTCGCCCCTTGCCCGTGCGCTGATCGGCAAAGAGGAAGGTGATTCCGTGGATGTCCAGACGCCGGGCGGTGTCCGCAGCTATGAAATTCTGTCGGTAAAGTTCGCGTGATGGCGGATTGGCGCGGAAATTCTGCGCCGGGCGGGCGCGCGCTGATCATCGGCGCTGCGCTTAGCGCCCTGTGGCTTCTGATGCTGCTGGTCTTCTGGCTGACATCGGGCAGCAGTGCCGGTGCGCCGGGCTGGATCTCGACGGTGGCAGCGCTGATGCCACTGGGTCTGATCTGGCTGGCCGTCGGGCTGGCACGCGCCGTCGACACCCTGAAGGCCGAGGCCGAGGCATTGCGCGCCGAATTGCAGCACGGTGCTGTCCTTCGGGCCGATCCACTGGCTGGCCGGAACACGGCCGAAGCGGCGGCACGCCAAACATCAGCACCCGCCCCAAGTTCCGCGACGGTGCGTGCAGCGGCGGCCAAGCCTGCAGCGACAGCGCGCCGGGGCGATGACCGGGCAAATGCGGCGGCGGGCGATCCCCGTCAAAGCACCTTGGGTCTGGATGCGCCCGAACCTGTCGATCTGGCGCCCGTCACGGTCATCCGCGCGCTGAACTTTCCCGACGGCCCCGAAGACCGCGAGGCGATTGCGGCGCTGCGCGAAACGCTGCGCGACCCTGACCATGCGCGGTTGATACGCAGCGCCCAGGACGTGATCACGCTGCTGGCCGATCGCGGTATCTATTCCGACGATCTGGAGGCCGGTCCCGCAAATGTCGGGGCCTGGCGTCGTTTTGCCGAAGGACAGCGCGGCAGTGCAGTGGGCGCGGTCGGCGCGATCCGTGACCCCGAGATACTGGATGCCGCCAGTGCCGAAATGCGCAGCGACGATGTCTTTCGCGACGCGGTCCACCACTTCCTTCGCCTGTTTGATCGCAGCATAACCGCGCTGATGCAGGACATGTCCGACGACGAGGTCGCATGGCTTGCGCAAACCCGCTCGGCCCTGGTGTTCATGCTGCTGGCGCGTGCCGCGGGCCTGTTCGGCCACAGCGACTGACCCTTCGCGGGGACGCGGTGGATTACGGGGGTTGCGCCCGGCCCGCGCGCGGATATGGTGGCGCGCGATAAACTATCCCCGTTTGCATCATGAAAAACGCCTCGCAACGCAGCTCGCGGCGGTCAGCCGCGATTGAAGCAGCCCGCGCGCGCGCCGTTGCGCGCAATCCGCGGCAAAGCCTGATGCATGGCTTGATCCAATCGACCCCGTTCCTGCTGGTCATCGTGCCGTTCGGCCTGCTGTTCGGCGTGGTGGCATCGAAGGCCGGTTTCGATCTGGCGGAAGTGATGGGTTTCACCGTGCTGGTACTGGCCGGGGCGTCGCAATTCACAGCCGTGCAGTTGATGACGGATCACGCCCCGGTCTGGCTGGTGATCCTGTCCAGCCTTGCGGTCAATCTTCGGATGGCGATGTATTCGGCATCGCTGGTGCCCTGGCTTGGCGGCGCGTCGCAGCTTTCGCGTGCGGCCGTCGCCTATTCGCTGATCGACCAGACCTATGTCCTGTCAATCGAGCATTTCCAGAACGTCCCGAAGCTGAGCATAACACAGCGGTTGGCCTATTTCGCGGGCACGGCGATCCTGATGTGCGGATCATGGATCGTGTTCTGCTTCATCGGCGCCACGGCAGGCCGCGCCATTCCAGCCAGCATCCCGCTGGATTTCGTCGTGCCGATTACGTTTCTGGCCATGATCGCGCCTGCTTTGCGCACGCCCCCGCATGTTGCGGCGGCCACCGTGGCGGTGGTGGTGTCTTTGGCGCTGGCATGGCTGCCGGCCGGTGTCGGCCCAATGATTGCGGCCGCACTGGCAATGGCAACCGGCGCCGGGGTTGAAACGATGCTGTTGCGGCGGAGGGCACGGGCATGAGCCATTACAGCACGATAGAGATCTGGGCGATCATCATTCTGGTCGGCGCCGGCACCTTCTTCATGCGCTACAGTTTTCTGGGGGCAATCGGCAACCGGCCGATGCCGGACTGGGTGCTGCGGGTGCTGCGTTACACGCCTGTCGCCGTTCTGCCCGCACTCGCCGCACCGCTGGTGGTATGGCCCGCCGCCACCGAAGGCCAGACCGATCCCGCGCGCCTGCTGGCCGCGATTGCGACTGTACTGGTCGGTGTGTTCAGCAGAAATGCATTGGCCGCCATCCTTGCGGGGGCGGCCACGCTTTCGCTGGGGCTTTACCTGTCGTAGGTCCGAAGCGATCCGTCTTTCATCTTCAGAAGATCGCCGTGGACCAGACGCGGATCGCCGTCTCGATATTCGGCGGTGCTTACGCCCGGCACGGACTGGAACCAGGCGCGCAGCTTCAGCGGGCTGAACCCGCCCGGCGCGCCCTGGAAGCCCGGCGTGGCACGCAGGATCGAGGATACGCCCGCCGCGCAGAATGCCTTGTTCACCGGCCCATTGCCTTCCGCCGCACGGATCGCGGCATCTGCCACCTCGCGCGAGACAGGGACGGTGTCCACTGTCACGTAATAGCGCTGACCGGGGATATCGCGGGCGTGGTAGTCAATATAGACGTTCCGCATCTGCGGGCTGATCCCATACAGCACGTCATGACGTTCTGGCGCGCGTGGGTGCACGAAGCTGCCGGCGGGATCGAAGATCACCTGCTGGCTGCCATTGATCAGCAATGCCGAATGGCCGCCTTCGCCGCGGGCAAGCCCGATCACGGTAATCAACGAGATTGAAGGCTGTTCGGCCGAGGAATAGCGCGCCGCGCGCACCTCCTCGTCGCTCGCCCAACGGTTATCGGCGCCGCAGGCCGCCAGAAACAGCGGCAACGCTAGCGCAAGCAGGACCCGGCGCAGCATCAGGCGTTCGCAAGTGCCATGAAGACCAGAACGGCTGCAGCAATGATGCAGACCCAGGTCGAAAGCCGGACAAACCCCGCGAAGGTCTTCTGATGATCGCGGATTTCCATCGACCCGTGCTCGTGGTCGGTTTCGTGATGCTCTGCCATGGCCAGTCCCTTGATGCCGTCGATTTCGGCCTGCATAGCCTATCGCGCAGGCGCTGTCACGCCGCCGCACGCCACAGGCGGCCGCCATGTTCGTCGATGCCCGCCGGAACGATGCGGCCCGTCCGGGCAAGATTGTTGACATGTGCCACGGATTCAACAAGCGCCAGCCCGAACTCGCCCAGTCCGATCGGGCGTTTGAACAGCGCCAGAAAGCAACCGACCGCCGTCCGGGGCGATTCGGCCATGGCCGCGACGACCCGGTCAAGCGCGCCCAGATGATTGTCGCGCATCTGGTCCAGCCGCAGCGGCAGGCCCTTGAACGGCAGCTTGTGGCCCGGCAGAACCAGATGACGATCCTCGGCCATTGTGGCAAAACGGGCGCAGCTTTCCAGCCATTCGCCAACTGGATCGGCATCCGGTTCGGTCGGATAAGCGCCGAGATTGGGCGAAATTCCGGGCAGAAGCTGGTCACCGCCGATCACCAGATCATCGTCCAGCGACCAGAAGGTCGCATGTTCCGGCGCATGGCCGTTGCCCATCGCCACCCGCCAGTCGCGGCCGCCAGCGCGCAGCACCTCGCCCTCTGCAATGCGGCGGTAGCCGGGCGCAATGGGATGCACGCAGTCGGCAAAATTGAACGGTCTTTCGGCTGCGCGCGTTGCCAGCAGGTCAGGCGGCATTCCTGCCGCCCGCCAGAAGGCGATGCTTTCAGGCGGAGGCGCAGCCTGTTCGTCAAGAACCAGCATACGCGCCATCAGCCAGGCGGTGCGCGTAGTCCAGAATTCAGCGCCGCGATCCATGAACCAACCCGCCAGCCCCAGATGATCGGGATGGTGATGGGTCGCGATCACGCGGTTGACGGGCCGACCCTCAAGCGGGCCGTCCAGCAGCAGCTGCCAGATTGCCCGGCCTCTGGCACTGTCAAATCCCGTGTCGATCACCGTCCAGCCGTCCCCATCGTCAAGCGCGTAGACATTGACATGGTCAAGCTTCATCGGCAGCGGCAGACGCATCCACAAGACGCCGGGCGCAACCCTTGTCGCTGCGCCGCTTTCGGGCGCCTCCGGCCAGGGATAGTCCAGCCTTGCCGTCATTCAGGCCAGCCCAAGCGCCGCGTCGCTGACAAGGTTCAGATCGGCAACACCGTCCTCGACCTCGACAAGATCTGCGGCGTTACGCGGCAGGATGCGGTGCATGAAGATCCGGCACAGTGCCTTTTCATCCTCGCCCCCGGCGGCGGCTGCGCGCAGGTGGTAGTGGGCGCCAAGCACCCGCGCGAAGGCCATCAGATACGGAACCGCACCAGCGAAACGGTCCTGCATCTCCATTTCCGCAAGCGCCGAGGTTGCCTCGGACAATGTCTGCGCGGCTGACCATACGGCTTCGGCGCAGTCCGGGATTGCCTGGCTGATCTGGCGCGCGTCGTCCTGAATTTCGTCCAGCAAGGCCTGTGCGGCGGTGCCGCCATCCATCATTTTTCGCCCGACCAGATCCATCGCCTGAATCCCGTTCGTGCCCTCGTAGATCGGCGTGATGCGGACATCGCGAAGATATTGGGCAGCGCCGGTTTCCTCGATATAGCCCATGCCGCCATGCACCTGCACACCGGCATCAGCGACGCGACAGCCGACATCGGTGCCATAGGCTTTCGCAATCGGCGTCAGCAAGGCGGCCCGCGCGGCCCAGTCGGCATCGCCCGTCGCCTTGGCCAGATCCAGCGCCGTGGCGCAAGCCAGGCAGATGGCGCGGGCGGCAAAAACCTCGGCCCGGGATGTGGCCAGCATCCGGCGCACATCGGCGTGACGGATAATCGGGCCGAACTGCTCGCGCTCCTGCGCGTATTCGACCGCCTTCTGCAGGGCGGCTTCGCCCACGCCCACACCCTGCACGCCGACGCCAAGGCGCGCGGCGTTCATCATCGTGAACATCGCGGCCATCCCGCCATGTTCTTTCCCGATCAGCCATCCCTGCGCGCCCTCATAGCTCATGACACAGGTCGGACTGCCGTGAATGCCCATCTTGTGCTCCAGCGAGACGACTTTCAGGCTGTTGGCCTGACCGGGCTTGCCATTTTCGTCGGGCAGGAACTTCGGGACCATGAACAGGCTGATTCCCTTGGTCCCCGGCGCCCCGTCGGGCAGGCGCGCCAGCACAGCGTGACAGGTATTTTCGTTCAGGTCGCTGTCACCCCAGGTGATGAAGATCTTCTGGCCGGTGATCGAATAGCTGCCATCGCCGTTCGGTTCGGCCCTGGTCTTCAGCGCTCCGACATCGGAACCCGCCCCCGGCTCTGTCAGGTTCATCGTCCCGTTCCATTCGCCCGAGATCAGCTTCGGCAGATAAAGCGCCTTCATCTCATCCGAGGCATGGTGTTCCAGCGCCTCGATCTGGCCCTGTGTCAGCAGCGGGTTCAGTTGCAGCGACAGACAGGCGCCCGACATCATCTCGGCGACTGACATGTTCAGCGTCTGCGGCAGACCTGCGCCCCCATGTTCCGGGTCGGCCGACAGCCCGATCCAGCCACCCTCTGCAATGGCCTGAAAGCCCTTGTCAAAACCGGGTGACGAACGAAGCACCCCGTTTTCAAGCCGCGCTGCCGTCTGGTCGCCGGCGACATTCAGGGGCGCCAGCACTTCTGATGCCATGCGCCCGGCTTCGGTCAGGATGGCATCGACCATGTCTGAGCTGGCCTCGGAAAACAGCTCTGTCTCGGCGACCTTGTCGAAAGGCACGACATTGCCGAGGATGAAGCGGATCTGATCGACTGGTGCGCGATACGGCATTGTGACTCCCTCGCCGGGTTGCCGAATGGGCGCGCGGCGTCTATGCAGGTTGACTTGAAATCAGATTAACTGGCACGGTCTGCCCGGCAAGCCCCGTCCGGAAAAACCCTGCGTAACGTCAGCCCTGTCCCCCCCATGCAAGCCGAAACCCGCCTGCTCACGCCCGATTCCGAACATCTGGCCTTTGCCGCCATGATGCTGGCGCAAGGGCGGCTGGTCGCAATGCCCACTGAAACCGTTTACGGTCTGGCCGCCGACGCACGCAACGCGCATGCTGTCGCAGCGATTTATGCGGCAAAGGGGCGCCCCAGCTTCAACCCGCTGATCGCCCACGCCCCAGACCTTCCGACCGCCATGACGATCGGCGAATTCGGCATTCAGGCCCGGCAGCTGGCCGATGCGTTCTGGCCGGGCGCGCTGACACTGGTGGTACCGCTGCGCGAAGGATCTGGCATCGCCTCTTTGGTGACAGCAGGGCTGGAGACTGTGGCGATTCGCGTCCCGGCGCATCCGGTGGCGCAGGATCTGTTGCACAGTTTCGGCGGCGTCGTGGCCGCGCCTTCGGCCAATCCGTCCGGCAGGATCAGCCCGACCACGGCCCAGCACGTGATGGCCGGACTGGGTGGCAAGCTGGCCGCGGTGATCGACGCCGGCCCCTGCGAGGTCGGTGTGGAATCGACCATCATCGGCTGGCAGGGCGGCCTGCCCGTGCTGCTGCGCCCCGGCGGTATTCCCGCAGAAGCGATTTCCGATGCACTTGGCCAGCGGCTGACCATGCCCGCCGCCAATGCCGATCCCAACCGCCCCGCAGCACCTGGCATGCTGTCCAGCCATTACGCCCCCGGCGCGCCGGTCCGGATGAACGCGACAACGGCACAGGGCGACGAATATCTGATCGGTTTCGGTCCCGTTTCGGGCGAGATCACGCTGTCACCTTCCGGCGATCTGGTCGAGGCGGCGGCGCATCTGTTCGACGCGCTGCACCGCGCTGATGCGACCGGCCGACCTATCGCCATCGCGCCGATCCCCGATCACGGTATGGGTCGGGCGATCAACGACCGCCTGCGCCGGGCTGCAGCGCCGCGCTGATCCACTGCCTCGCCTTGCGGTCGGGCAACATCAGAACGGACTTGTCATTTCATAGCAGCCCGCCAGCAGGGTGAGGCTTATCAACATGATCAGAAGCGTTGCTTTCATTCAGATACCTCAGAAAATTGCAACACGATGAATATGTCTCAATTAATTCCCCTCATTTCGACCATCCGGTCAGGCCCGCCCGGCAGCACCGGACAGCAGCAATGGGTCCACCCCCAAAGAGTTCAGCGCGCTGACCCATACACCACTGGGGTCGCCGAAGGCATATTCGGGATCCATCTCGGCGGTCAGCCAGCCATTGGCCCGGATCTCGCGGTCAAGCTGGCCCGGCCCCCAGCCGGCATAGCCAAGCGCGAGGATAGCCTGCGACGGCCCGCGACCTTCCGCGAGATCGACCAGAATGTCGCGCGTGGTTGTCAGCGCCAGCCCGTTGCCAACTTCCATCGAGCCTTCGGCGGGCGGTTCCTGCCGAAGGTGAAGGACGAAGCCGCGGGCCGGCTCTACCGGGCCACCGGTGCGGACGGGCATGTCCGGTGAGGTGTCGCCTGTCTCGATCCCAAGCATGTCCAGCAGTTTCGGGAAAACCATGCCCTGCATAGGATGGTTCAGCACGATCCCCATCGCCCCCTCATCCGAATGGGCGCAGACCAGAACGACCGATCGCGCGAACCGTGGATCGCCCATATCGGGCATGGCAATCAGGATCTTGCCGGTCAGATCGCTGTCATCGTCCATTGCGCACCTCATGCTGGCTGCGGGTAACACCGTTCCCACCTGTCAGGTTGGTACCTTGCACCGTCTTCGGCAAGGGTTTGTCGAAAAGGTGATTTCAGCGGGCGGGTTGTTCGGGTTACAGCGACGCCATGAAACTTCCACTGATCCTGACGATTTTTGCGGCTCTGCCCGCCCTCGCAAATGATCTGCCGCAGGGACTGCAATCAGCACGCATCCTGCCTGGCTGGGCGGACCCGGACGGCAACCGCATTGCAGCGCTGGAACTGGTGCTGGAACCCGGCTGGAAAACATACTGGCGCAGCCCGGGCGACGCCGGATTGCCGCCAGAATTCGAATGGAAGGGCAGCAATATCGGTGACGTGACCTTTCACTGGCCCGCACCCGAGGTCATTACGTCGGACGGGGTGCGCACGCTTGGCTATCACGACCGGCTGGTGCTGCCCTTTACGGTTGCGCCCGCCGTGGCGGGCAAGCCGATCGGCCTGTCGGCCAATGTCACCTTCGGTTTGTGCGAAAACATTTGCATTCCCGCCGCACTCGACCTGATCGCCCCCGCGGCTGATGCTGGCCCCGACCCCTTGATCGAGGCCGCGATTGCCGCAACCCCCCGAAAATCCGACCAGAAGCCGGCCTGCGAACCGGGAGAGATCGAGGACGGCATGACCCTGACGCTTTCGATGCCAGAACCGGGGGCCGATCTGGCCATCGAATATGACGGGATGCCGGATGTCTGGGTCTCTGCACCCGAGAGAAATGCCAGCGGAACCGAGGTGACAGTCGATCTGGTCGCCCCCAGCGGCAAGCCATTTCCGCTTGATCCCGGCGCCGTGGTGATGACCGTTCTGGGGCCTGACGGCGCAACCGAATATCGCGGTTGCGCCGCCGGCTGAGTTTCAGGCGCCCAGGCACCACCGCATGATGGCCTTCTGCGCGTGAAGGCGGTTTTCGGCTTCGTCGAAGATGACCGAATTCGGGCCGTCCATAACCGCGCTTGTGGCCTCGTCATTGCGATGGGCGGGCAGGCAGTGCATGAAAAGCGCGTCAGGCTTTGCCTTCGACATCAGGTCTTCGTTCACCTGATAGCCGCGCAGCTGATTGTGCCGCCGCTCTTTCGCCGATTCCGGATCGTGCATGCTGACCCAGGTATCCGTAACAACCAGATCGGCCCCTTCCACCGCCTTGAAGGGATCACGCTCGATCAGTGCCTCGACACCTTGCGCGCGCGCGAAACCGATCCATTCGGGTTCCGGGTCCAGCGGCATCGGACCGGTAAAGGTGAAATCAAAGCCGAACTGCCCGGCGGCGTGAAGGAAGCTGGCACAGACATTGTTGCCGTCGCCCGACCAGACCACCTTCTTGCCGGCGATGGGGCCGCGGTGCTCCTCATACGTCAGGATATCCGCCATGATCTGACACGGGTGCGTGCGATTCGTCAGACCGTTGATCACCGGCACGGTGGCATATTCCGCCATCTCATGCAGGGTCGCTTCTTCAAAGGTACGGATCATGATCAGATCGACATAGCGCGACAGAACGCGGGCGGTATCGGCAATCGTCTCGCCATGACCAAGCTGCATTTCCTTGCCCGACAGGACCATCGTTTCACCGCCCATCTGGCGCACACCGACATCGAAACTGACGCGCGTCCGGGTCGAGGGCTTTTCGAAAATCAGTGCCACCATGCGCCCGGCCAGCGGGTTTTCGTCATCGGGCGCGCCCTTCGGCCGACCGTTGCGCGCATCCTTCATGGCGCGCGCATTGTCGATGATGGCCCGCAGATCGTCCTTGGCGGTGGTGTGAATATCTAGGAAGTGGTTCATCTGTCTGTCTTTCGGCTGGATCGGGCCAGCAAGCCCATAACTGTCGATGGGGTCAAGTGGGGGCGCCCCGCGCGTCATTCGATAACCTGTCAGCAGGTTATCGTCGGCGGGTCATTACCAGCACGCGCTTGTCATCTGCATCCAACCTGATCACGTCGCCTTCGAAACCCGCCTTTCGATAGGCGCGGACGGCGGCGACGTTGTCAGTCGTCGGATCGATGGCCAGCATGGACACCTGTTCCAGCAGTTGATCGCCGAGTTCGCGCAGCCACAGGCCGCCATGTCCGAATCCCATCGGTCCGCTGAACAGATCCAGCGCCACCGTATCATGCGGCAGATGCCCGAATTGCGGCGCGGGCCAGCGACGGGCGCGGTAATGCTGGACATAGGCGATGGGGTCGTCACCAAACCCGACGATCATCGGTGTGATCGACGGATCGCCGAGATGTTCACGAATGCCGGCGATCTGATTGGCAGCATTCGGCCACCAGCGGCTGACCTGCAACTGGTTAAGCCAGCCTGACAGCATGGTCAGGTCGTTCCCCGTCACCGACCTGAAGGAATATTTACCCATCAAGCGTTCCTGCCGCCTTGTCGAGCCGCTCTATCGCTTCGGCAATTTCCTCGTCGCTGATGTTCAGCGGCGGCAGCAACCGCAGCGTATTGTCTGCGGCGGCCACCGTCAGGATCTGTGCGTCATAGCCCGCCTTGACCACATCGCCAGGCGCGGATTTGCATTTCAACCCGAGCATCAACCCATGCCCGCGCACGGATTCGAACACATCGGGATGGGCCGCGACCAGGCCCTCCAGCTTCTGGCGCATAAGCGCGCCTTTTCGGTTCACCTCGGCCAGAAAATCGGGATCGGCGACGATTTCCATCACCCGCGCACCCACAGCGCAGCCCAGAGGATTGCCGCCATAGGTCGATCCATGCGTCCCCGCGACCATCCCGGACGCAGCTTCCTGCGTCGCCAGCACCGCGCCCAGCGGGAAGCCGCCGCCGATGCCCTTGGCGACCATCATGATATCGGGTGCGATGCCCGCCCATTCATGGGCGAACAGCCGACCCGTGCGACCCATACCGCATTGCACCTCGTCCAGAATCAGCAGCGCACCGGATTGGTCGCACAGCGTCCTGAGTTCCTTCAGGTCCGCATCAGGCAGCGGCCGGATGCCGCCCTCGCCCTGAATGGGCTCGATCATGACCGCACAGGTCCTGTCGGTCAGCGCGGCCCGCAGCGCGTCCATATCGCCAAAGGGAAGCTGGCGAAATCCCGGCATCAGCGGGCCGAACCCCTTGACCATCTTTTCCGAGCCAGCCGCCGCGATGGCCCCGGTAGACCGCCCGTGAAACGCACCTTCGAAGGTCAGGATTTCGATGCGGTTCGGTTGACCCTGATGATCCCAGTATTTCCGGGCCATCTTGATCGCCAGCTCTGCTGCCTCGGTCCCGGAATTGGTAAAAAAGACCGTATCGGCGAACGTATGTTCGACCAGCAGATCAGCCAGCTTTTCCTGCTGCGGGATCTGATACAGGTTCGAGACATGCCAGATCTTGCCCGCCTGCCGGGTCAGAGCGTCGACCAGATCGGGGTTGGCGTGGCCAAGCGCGTTGACGGCAATGCCCGCGCCCATATCCAGATATCGCGTCCCGTCCTGAGCAATCGCCCAGGCGCCCTCGCCACGCTCGAAAGCCAGCGGCGCACGGTTATAGGTTGGCAGGACATGCGGAAATTCGGACATCGGAAGGCTCCTTCAACTGGCCTTGGTCGGAATAACAGAAGGTTTGCGTCCGTGTAACCGCCGGACATGCGGGATCGCGCGCGCTTCAGCGGCGTCGGGGACGTTCAATATGGGCGGTCCGTGCGATCATGCGGTTTTCATGGGGCAAATCTGCCGCAACGGCAAGCGCTATTTTCGCTGCCAGAGATCCCAGCGATTGCCCCAAAGATCACGAAACTTCGCCACGCGGCCATATTCAGTGTCCCGGGGGGCTTCCTCGAACTGCACCCCTTCCGCGGTCATTCGGGCATGGTCGGCATCGTAATCTTCCGAATGCAGGAAAAAGCCGACGCGCCCGCCGGTCTGGTCACCGATGAAGCCTGCCTGTCGCGGCCCATCAGCGCGTGCCAGCAGAATCGAACAGCCGCCGCCTTTTGGCGCCACGACAACCCAGCGTTTCGGGCGACCATCATCGGTCAGGGACGGGCTGTCTTCGACCAGATCGAAATCCAGCGCCCGCCGGAACCAGTCAATGGCGCGGTCATAATCGTCAATGACAAGGGTGATCAGGGCAAGACGGTTCATGGTTTCAGCCGGTATCCCGTCCGCAGGAACCACCATGCCAGCGAAGAAACACCGATCACCACAGCAAGACAGAAGCAGAAACCCAGAAGCGGGCTGGAATCGCTGACGCCCGTGAAGCCGAAGCGCGCCCCGTCGATCAGATAGAAGATCGGGTTCAGATGGCTGATGACCCGGAAAAAGGGGGGAAGGGCCTCGATCGAATAGAAGGTTCCGGACAGGAAGGACAACGGCGTCACGACAAAATTCGTGATCGCTGCCATCTGATCGAATTTCTGCGCCAGTATGCCGCCGACCAGCCCCAGCCCACCCATCAGCAGCGCGCCCAGCACCACGAAGGCCGCAGCGATCAGCGGATGCTCGGGCATGCGCTGCAGCAACAGCGCCATGCCGGCCCCGATCACAAGCGCCACCAGCCCGGCACGCGCTACCGCACCGATAAGATAACCGGTCAGGATCTCGCCGCCCGACAAGGGCGGCATCAGGGTATCGACGATATTTCCCTGCATTTTCGACGCAATGATGCTGGAGGAGGTATTGGCAAAGCTGTTCTGGATAACCGACATCATCAGGATGCCCGGACCAAGAAAGGCAAGGTATGGCAGGCCCATCACCTCTCGGTCGCCGCGCCCGAGCGCGACGGAAAAGACGATGACGAACAACCCCGCCGTCATCAGCGGCGCAAAGACAGTCTGCTGCCAGACGGCCATGAAGCGCATTACCTCGCGCCGCGCAAGGGTATACAGCCCCAGCCAGTTCACGCGGCCAAAACGGCGGTTACCCATGGGTCGCAGCGTGATTTGATCTGATTCAGTCATGGTGCGCTTCTTGAATTGGCAGGCGTGGCAGGATATTTCTGGTCATTCCCGGTGTGACCGGGCAAGTCGAAGAATGCAAGATGGGCGGATGATCCGCCGGAAAGGCCGAAATGTCCTGGACCGACGAACGTGTGGAAACGCTGAAGCGCATGTGGTCCGAGGGCCAGTCCGCCAGCCAGATCGCAAAAGAACTTGGCGGCGTGACGCGCAATGCCGTAATCGGCAAGGTGCATCGTCTTGGCCTGTCGAACCGTGATGAGCCCGAGGCAGAGGCCCCGGCAGCAACCCCCGCGCCCGAACCCGCCAAGGTCGAGGCGAAGGCCAAGCCTGCGGCAGCGCCGAAGGCTGCAAAGCCCGCAGCGCCCCGGCCCGAACCGGTGAAGGCCGAAACAAAGGTCGCGCCGGCCGATGCCGAACCCAGCACCCAATCGGCCGAGCCGCCGGCAACTGTCACATTCACGAACCGTCGGCCCATCGTGCCGGCCGGTCAGCCTCTGCCGCCGCAACCTTCGGCCAATGAAATCAGCCCGGAAGCGCTGGCGAATGTCCGCGAGATCGAGAAGAAGGCCCGCAAGCTGACCTTGATGGAGCTGACCGAGCGCACCTGCAAATGGCCCATTGGTGACCCCGCGACTGAAAAATTCTGGTTCTGCGGCCTGCCCAGCCAGGCCGGCAAACCCTATTGCGAGGCGCATGTCGGCGTGGCCTTCCAACCGATGAGCTCTCGCCGCGACCGCCGCCGCTGATGCTGGGCTGGCTGGATCAGGCAGCGACTGGCGGCGGTGACGGTGCGCATCAACTGATGCGCCGGATCGCCGCCACGCTTGGCGCGGAAGGCGTCGCCGTCCGCGGTGCGATCCAGACCAATACGCCCGATGGCGATGATTGCCATTGCGACATGACCCTGGAGGTTCTGGGCGATCATGGCCCCGATGTGACCATCTCGCAGGATCTTGGCCGCGAATCGCAGGGCTGCCGGCTGGATGCAGGCGCGCTGGAAGGCGCGGCGCAACGGGTGCTGGACACGCTGCCCAAGGCTCAGATGGTGGTGCTGAACAAATTCGGCAAGCAGGAGATTCTGGGCCGTGGCATGGTCGCCGTGATTGCCGCAGCGATGGAGCGTGACCTACCGGTGCTGATCTCTGTCGCGCCGCAGCAGCGGGCAGAGTTTCTGGCCTTTGCCGGCGATCTGGCCGTGCCGCTTGCCCCCGAAGATGCGGCGCAATGGTGCCGCAGCGCTGTTCGGGTCGCGGCGTCGTGATCGAGATCGACGCGCGCGGTCTGTTATGTCCGCTGCCGGTCCTGCGCCTGCGCAAATCGCTGATCGAACTTCCCCCCGGCACCCGTGTGGCGCTGATCGCCACCGATCAGATGGCCGCCGTGGACGTGCCGCATTTCTGCACCGAAGCCGGCCACAGCCTGATTTCCGTCACGGACCTGGACGGTGCCACCCGATACGAGGTGATGCGCGGCGATACCTTCGCCTGTCGCGCGCCCGCTTAACGCACCTGCCCAAGCCGACCGGCGGCGATGGCGGCCATATTCAGAATGTCGCTGACCGTGGACGAGGTGGAACAGATCTGGATCGGCTTGTCGACGCCGGTCAGGATCGGCCCGATCACTGTCGCGCCGGCCATTTCCTGCATCAGCTTCACCGAAATGCTGGCCGAATGCCGCGCCGGCACGACCAGCACATTGGCCGGACCGGTCAGCCGCGAGAAGGGATATTTCGCTGCCTGATCCATGTTCAGCGCCACGTCCACCGTCATCTCGCCCTCATATTCGAAATCTACCCGGCGCCGGTCAAGGACATGCGTGCCCTCGGCCATCTTTTCGGCGCGTTCGCTGACCGGATAGCCGAAATTCGAAAACGACAGGAAGGCCACGCGCGGCTCCAGCCCCAGATGCCGCGCGACATGGGCGCCGCGCACGGCGATATCGGCCAGATCCTCGGCCTCGGGCCATTCATGGACCAGCGTGTCGCCGATCAGCACGATCCGGCCCTTGTGCAGCACCGCCGTGATGCCGACCGCACCATCCTGCGGGCGCACGTCGAAGACCTGCCCGATCTGGGCAAGGACATGGGCGTTCTTGCGCGTGGCCCCAGTGACCAAACCATCGCCATGACCATGGGCCAGCATCAGGGATGCGAAGACATGGCGGTCGCGGTTGACCTCTTTATGGGCATCCTCGCGGTCGACACCCTTGCGTTGCAGGCGGGCGTAAAGAAAGTCGTGATATGTATCGAGATGGCGGGTATTTGCGGCATTGACGACGGTCAGTTCGCGCACCGCATCGCCAAGCCCCGCCGTTTCCAGCTTCCTGCGCACGTCATCCTCGCGTCCGACGACGATCGAGGACCCCATCCCGCCCCGCTGCCAGGCCACGGCGGCGCGCAACACGCGCGGGTCATCGCCCTCGGCAAAGATCATCCGGGCCTGATTCTGGCGGGCGCGGGCATGGATGCCTTGCAAGATCGCCGCTGTCGGGTCCATCCGGGCCTGAAGCGCGTCGCGGTAGGCGTCCATGTCGATGATCGGGCGGCGGGCGACGCCCGTATCCATGCCGGCCTTGGCCACGGCGGGCGGGACGACGTGGATCAGGCGCGGGTCGAAGGGTGTCGGAATGATGTAATCGCGGCCGAATTGCAGCTTGCGGCCGTAAGCCACGGCAACCTCATCCGGGACATCCTCTCGCGCCAGTTCGGCAAGCGCACGGGCGCAGGCGATCTTCATTTCGTCATTGATCGCGCGGGCGTGAATGTCGAGAGCGCCCCGGAACAGGTATGGAAAGCCCAGGACGTTGTTGACCTGATTGGGATAATCGCTGCGGCCCGTCGCCACGATGGCATCGGGGCGAACGGCATGGGCGTCTTCGGGCGTGATTTCCGGGTCCGGATTGGCCATGGCAAAGATGACCGGGTTTTCGGCCATGCTTTCGACCATTTCCGGCGTCACCGCGCCCTTGGCCGAAACACCAAGGAAAACATCCGCGCCCCGCATCGCATCTTCCAGCGTGCGGGCATCCGTTACCACGGCATGGGCCGATTTCCACTGATTCATGCCCTCGGTCCGGCCCTGCCAGATCACGCCCTTGGTGTCGCACATGATGCAGTTTTCGTGCCGCGCACCCATGGATTTCAGCAGTTCCAGGCAGGCGATCCCGGCAGCACCGGCGCCGTTCAGGACGATCTTCACGTCACCGATCTTCTTGCCCGACAGTTCCAACGCGTTGATCAGGCCCGCAGCGCAGATCACTGCCGTGCCATGCTGGTCGTCATGAAAGACCGGAATGTCCATCAGCTCTTTCAGGCGGCTTTCGATGATGAAGCATTCCGGTGCCTTGATGTCTTCAAGGTTGATGCCGCCGAAGCTTGGCCCCATCAGACGCACGGCCTGAATGATCTCGTCGGGGTCTTCGGTCTCCAGCTCGATATCAATGGCGTTCACGTCGGCGAAACGCTTGAACAGCACCGCCTTGCCTTCCATCACCGGCTTCGACGCCAGCGCGCCAAGATTGCCAAGCCCAAGGATCGCCGTCCCGTTGGAAATCACCGCGACCAGATTGCCCTTGGTCGTATAATCATAGGCCGTTTCCGGCCGCTCGGCGATTGCCTGAACGGGTATCGCCACGCCGGGCGAATAGGCCAGCGACAGATCGCGCTGCGTCGCCATCGGGGTCGAGGGCACGACGTCGAATTTCCCCGGCCGGGGCTCCAAATGATAGGCAAGCGCCTCTTCAGGCGTGATCCGATTGCGCGGTGTCTTGTCGCTCATCTTTCCCTCCGGCCAATGTCAAGTCTTCCTACGCGTATGCCGGTGGTTGCTTCAATCCGATTGCGACATCACGCCGGATCTTCCGCGTCACGAGGCGCCTTTACCCCGAACACGGCGCAGTACAGCGCCGGCACGAACAGCAGTGTGATGACGGTTCCGACGATGATGCCGCCCATCATCGAGAATGCCATCGGCCCCCAGAAAACCTGCCGCGAAATTGGAATCAGCGCCAGACTGGCGGCCGCGGCCGTCAGAAGGATCGGGCGCGCACGACTGTCCGACGCCTCAAATACAGCATGCCAGCGGTCGTGGCCGTGCTCGAGCAGGTTCTGGATCTCGTGGACAAGGATGACCGAGTTGCGAATCAGGATACCCACAAGCGCAAGAATCCCAAGGATCGCGACAAAACCCATCGGCACCCCGAATCCCACCAGCACGATCACGACACCAATCAGACCAAGCGGCGCTGCGGCAAAGACTATGGCCGACAGCCGGAAGCTTTGCATCTGGGCCATGACCAGCACCGCCATGATCAGAAGCATCATCGGCACCACGGCGGCAATCGGTTGCTGACTTTCGGCCGAGTTTTCGACCGTGCCACCCACAACAATCTTCACTGTGGGTGGCAGGGTTTCTTCAAATTCCGCGATACGCCCGGACAGATCGGTCACCAGCGTCGCGGGCTGATCCCCACTTGCGATGTCGGCCTTGACGGTCACTGTCGGCAGACCGTCGCGCTGCAGGATCAGCGGCTGTTCGGTCCCGTATTCCACCGTCGCAAGACTTGCCAGCGGGATCGGCGTCCCCGAGCTTGTTGCCAGCTGCAGGTTGCGCAACGTGTCGATCGAGCTGCGCTCATCCGCGTTTCCGCGCGACACCACGTCAATCAGGAACTCTCCATCGCGAAGCTGCGTGACCGTATAGCCGGAAAACAGCATCGAAAGCGCCCCTGCGATATCGGCCGAACTGATGCCCAGCCGGCGCGCCTGATCCTGGCTGACGTTCAGGCGCACTGTCCGCGCCGGCTCGTTCCAGTCAAGCGCGACATCGCGCAGCCGTGCATCCTCGGACAGCATCGCGGCCAACTGGCGCGCGGCATCAAGCGTCTGATCTATATCCGGGCTGGTCACGCGGTATTGCACCGGCTTGCCAACCGGCGGCCCGATTTCCAGGTTCTTGATATACAGGTTCTCGCCCACGAATTCGGTCTTCGCCAGCGTGTTCAGCCGCGCCTTCACACGGTCGCGCGCTTCAAGGTCAGGGGTCTGAATGACAAGCTGACCCATATACGGACCGGCGGTCGGCACATCCATGGCCAGAACGAAGCGCGGCGCGCCTTCCCCGATATACGAGGTCCAGTAAAGCACGTCCGGATCGTCGGCGAGGCTTGCTTCCAGCCGATCGAAGACCTCCTGCGTTGCCGTGATGGACGCGTTGTGGCGCAGTTCCACATCAACCAGCACCTCGGGCCGGTCAGATGTGGGGAAGAACTGCTGCTGCACGAACTGCATCCCCCAGATCGACACACCGAAAGCCGCGACCGTGATGGCGATGGTAATCCACTTGAAGCGCATCGCGACGTAAAGGGCCCGGTGAAAGCTGCGCCTCAGCCATCCCGGATTTTCGCTTTTGTGCTTCATCTTCTTTGGCAGGAAGGTCACGCCCAGGATCGGCGCGAACAGGACCGCCACCACCCAGCTGACCAGCAACGATACGGCGATGACCACGAAAAGCGAGAAGGTAAATTCGCCCGCATCGGAATTGTTCAGCCCGATCGGGATGAAGCCCGCCACGGTCACCAGCGTGCCGGTCAGCATTGGAAACGCGATAGACGTCCACGCATAGGACGCCGCATCGGACAGCGTTTCGCCCAGTTCCAGCCGGGAAATCATTGTCTCGATGGCGATCATGGCATCATCGACCAGCAAACCAAGCGCGATGATCAGCGCCCCCAGCGACACCCGCTGAAGGGTGATGCCATAGTAATCAAGAAAGACAAAGGTGATCGCCAGAACAAGCGGAATGGTCATGGTCACAACCATGCCGGCACGCAGGCCAAGGCTGATGAAGCTGACGATCAGCACGATCACCACCGCCTCGACAAGGGCCTGCACGAAATGGCCGACGGCTTCATCGACGACATGGGGCTGATCGGCGAATTTCGCCATCTCGATCCCGATGGGCAGATCGGCCGCAACCTCGGCCATCAGCCCGTCGACCTGCTCGCCGAATTCAAGGATATTTCCGCCCTGCTTCATCCCGATCTGCAGCCCGATGGACTGCTGCCCCTTGTAGCGGAACAGCGATTCAGGCGGATCCTCATAGCCGCGCCGGACGGTGGCCACGCTGGCCAGATTGAAATACCGGTCGCCCACAAGAAGGTTCACATTCGAAATCGAGCTGGTCGAGCTGAATTGCCCATCGACCCGGACAAGGATGCGTTCCGGCCCCGAATGGATGACGCCAGACGGCGCAATGGCATTCTGATTGGTCAGCGTCGCCATCACCTCGTCAAGGTTCAGGCCCAGTGCCGCAAGGCGCGAGGGCGAGAATTCCAGATAGATCTCCTCGTCCTGTTCGCCCAGCAGTTCAACCTTGCCAGCCAACGGCAGCGCCTGCACCTGATCGCGGATGTCATCGACGCGATCGCGCAACTCTCGCATGGTGAAGCCATCGGTGGTGAAGGCATAGATATTGCCGAATACGTCGCCGAAATTGTCGTTGAACTGGAAGCCCGCGAATTCCTCGGGGAAATCGGGTCGGATGTCGGACATCATCTGTCGCACCCGCTTCCAGACTTCCGGCACCTCCGGTCCCTTTACCGTCGGCAGAAGCTCGACATAGACAACGGTCTGGCCCGGCATGGTGACTGACCGCGTAAGCTTCAGCTCATCCAGTTCCTCCAGCTTGTTCTCTATCCGCTTGGTAACCTGATCAAGTGTCTCGTCAATGGTCGCGCCGGGCAGCGCTGCGGCGATGACCATGGTCTTGATGGTAAAGTTCGGGTCTTCCTCGCGGCCCAGATTGGCATAGGAAATCGCACCCGCAATCATCGAGACGATCAGCAGGAACCAGACAAAGCTGCGATGGCGCAGCGCCCAGTCGGACAGGTTGAATCTGCGCGATGGTGTCATGGCTCGACCTTTCTGCCGACGTTCTGTCCTTCGCTCAGCGAATGAACCCCGCGGATGACGACCTCCTCACCCGGCTGGATGCCGGTTGCGATCTGAACCTGCTGGCCGATTTTGGCTGCAATGGTAACTGCCCGCTCGGATACGGTTGCCTGGTCGCCATCGCGTGTCACCACCCAGACCGAAGGCGAGTCTTCTGATCCGGCAATCGCCGTAAGTGGCAGCGTCAGGACCGCGCCCGGCGCATCCGCGCGTTGGGCCCGCACAAGTGCGTTCAGACGGAAATCACCGGCATTATCCATGGTCAGATGCAGGCGGCGCGTCCGGGTCGCGGCATCGGCCAAAGGCTCGATCCGGGTGACGCGTCCACTGCTGACGGTGCCGGGATCGGATTCCAGCCAGATCGTCACCTCGGTGCCGACCGGCTGACCGACAACTGCCGATTCCGGCAGATCAATGACCGCTTCGCGCGTGACATCATCCGATAGCTTCAGGACCGGAGTGCCGGCATCAACCACGGCCCCCGCATTTTCATAGACCGACGAAACCACACCATCGAATGGCGCGGCCAGCCGCGCGAAGCCTTCGGCATCCTCTGCGCGAACCAGCTCTGATTGCGCTTGATCAAGACCTGCCTCCGCAGCCCTGAGGCCACGTTCGGCCTGTTCAAGTTCGGCCTGCGTCGCGACCTTGCGATCATGCAGATCGCGGACGCGGGCCTCGGTCGTCTGCGCGGTCTGCAATGTCACTTCGGCGGTCTTCACAGCGGCACGGGCCGCGCGCACATTGTCCTGCAGGTCATCCGGCGTCAGTTCAGCCAGAATATCGCCTGTCTTCACCTTGTCGCCGATGTCCACGGGCCGGGCCGACAGTCGGCCAAGCGTGCTGAATCCCAGATCGACCTCGACACCCGCAACCACGACGCCCGGATAGCTGGGCCTTTCCGATGGCAAATCCTGCAGGATCATCGACACGACCGGGCGCGGCGGTAGTACCGGCGCCTCCTCGGGATGGTCCGACCAGGGCAGATCGAAGGCAGCGGCAGGCTGCGCCGCCAATGCGATCAACAGGGCAGCCAGCGGGCGAATGTCACAGAAACCAAGGCTCAACGATCCACCTCCGCCGCGACAACCGGGCGACCCGGAAACAGCAGCTGAGAGCCAGCGCCGACAACGGTCTCTCCGTCTTCGACCCCGCCGGACAACAGAACGGTTCCGTTATCGAAACGCTCGATCTCGATCTCGCGAAGTTCACTGGTGTTCTGATCGGTCACGACCCACACGGCCGGCCGGCCACCGGTCGAGGTCAGCGCCGTCCATGGCACTTCCGCCGCGTGCCCCGTCGACAAAACGATCTCTCCGCGGACGGATGCGCCCAGCAGGGCCACATCCTCGGGCGCGTCATCGACTTGCGCCCGCAGCCGGACAGAGCCAGTCTCGGCATCGACCAGGGGCGAGATTTCAGTAATTTTTCCGGACATCGGTGGCGCTGCGACCTCCAGCGTCTGAAGGGCCACGGGCTTGCCCATTGCGTCGCCAAGATGGGCCATGTCAGGGGTCAGAAATACTGCCTCGATCCCACCTCGCGCGGCAAGCGACAGGACGACCTGCGCCTGACCAACAACCTGCCCCGGCTCCCCGGCACGTGCTGTGACGACGCCGGCAAAGGGGGCGATAAGCTGCGTATCCTCGACCGAGCGGCGGGCCTGATCCAGCTCGCTTTCGGCCTGCTCTGTTGTGGCCTGCGCTTCGCTCAGCGCCTGATTGGCCTCGTCACTTGCAGCACGCGTGCCCACACCACGATCCAGCAGGGCCTCGGCCCGTTCAGCAGCCAGTCTTGCCTGGTTCTCATTGGCCGTGGCCGACGCCATTGCCGCCGTAGCCGCGTTCAGCGACTGCTGAAGCTGCAAGGGATCGATCCGGCCCAGTACCTGGCCTTCGACGAATTGATCGCCCTCGTTGACCAGCATTTCCAGAATGCGCCCGCCCTCGCGAAATCCGATATCGACACTGTCCACCGGCTCCAGCGTGCCGGTCAGCCGGAAGGTCGTGCCGATGTCACCCGAGGTGACGGTGACGAATTCAACCGCCAGTGGTTCGGCAGCAAGGCCAGGAAGTGACAGAAAGATCATGCCAATCGCACAGGTCACGCCCAGTGCTGGCTTCGCCACGCGGGTCATTTGGTCTGGAAACATTTGCGTCGCTCCAACTCAATCCGCATTAATTGCCCGAAAATTCCCGTCGAGGAAAGTGGACGGCCGGCGACGTGGCGTAACGTCAAGCTGGAATGCTGACGCGTGCACGAGATTTGAACTTTTCAGGGGCAAGGTTCTTGGTAACCTACAGGAAGTGACCAGGGTTAAAGTTGCGTATGTTGCGGATCAACGAACACATTGCCATCGAGGAATGGGAGCTGGTCGAAAGCTTCACCCGCGCACAGGGACCGGGTGGGCAGCACGTGAACAAGACCGCATCGGCGGTCGAATTGCGCTTCGAAGCCGAACGCTCGCCCAACCTTCCCGACCCCATCAAACGACGGCTGAAACGTCTGGCTGGCCGCCGCTGGACGCAGGACGGCGCCATCGTGATCCTGGCACAGGAAACCCGAAGCCAGCTGCGCAACCGAGAGCTCGCACGCGAGCGTCTGGCCGAGTTGATTCGTCAGGCCAGCGTTGCGCCGAAGCGCCGCATCGCCACCAAGCCCACGCTTGGCAGTCAGCGCCGCCGCTTGGCCGGGAAAACCCAGCGGGGCCAGATCAAGGCACTGCGGGCACGGCCAGTGCCGGGTGATGAATAGGATCATGCGGGAACTGCTTGGAAAAATACTGGGCCGACGGCCGCCCGTCCTGCAGGTTGCAGCGCTTTGCCTGAAGCCCGAAACCGGCAGGGTGCTGCTGATCACAAGCCGGGGCACGGGGCGGTGGATCATTCCCAAGGGCTGGCCGATGACCGGGCGCAGCGCCGCCGGGGCCGCCTTGCGCGAAGCCTGGGAAGAGGCAGGCGTGCGCGGGCACGCCCAGGAAACGCCCATCGGACAATATGGCTATAACAAGAAGCAGGGCCGCGGCCTGACAATTCCGATCAGCGTTCAGGTCTATCTGATCCGCGTCTCCAGGCTGGAAAATGATTTCCCCGAAGCCGGAGAGCGCGATCGCGCGTGGTTCACGCCTGCCGAAGCCGCCGATCTTGTCGATGAGGATGAGTTGAAGGACCTGCTGCGGAATTTCCCCGCATAAGGCATCATACTGCGACTTGTCGCCGCACGCCAAAGCCCTATTGTCGCGCAAATGCCCACGCCAACCGACTATCGTATTCTGGACAAGGACCTGACCCGGCTCGGCCATGCCGAGGGTGCCGGGCGGATCGCGGCCCGCCCGCTGCGACGCCTTGGGATTTTGCTTGCCGCAATATTGCTGGCCGTTGCACTGGCCGCCTTTGCAGGGGCGGGATTGCCGGTCACGGCGCCGGTTGCCCTGGGGTTCAGTGTGGCAATCTATCTGGGCCTGAACATTGGTGCCAATGACGTGGCCAACTCTGCCGGGCCGGCCATTGGTTCGAACGCAATGCCCGTAGGCCTCGGTCTGGCTGGCGTTGCATTGGCACAATTCGCGGGCGCCCTGATCGCGGGCGGTCACGTTACTGAAACCATTGCCCGCGATATCCTTGAGATCGGCGATATCGGAAACAGTGCCGCGCCCGCGCGCATCATGGCGGCTGCGCTGATCGGCGCAGGGGTGTGGATCACGCTGGCCAACTGGGCGCGCGCGCCCGTCTCGACCACGCATAGCGTCATTGGTGCTGTTGCTGGCGCGGGAGTTGCAGGACTTGGTGCGGGATCTGTCAACTGGCCAGTCATTGCGGGTATCGCCATCAGCTGGGTCGCCGCACCGATCATCGCGGCGTTGTTTGCCGCGGCGCTTCTTGGCTTTCTGCGCTGGCGGGTGCATTTCGCACCCGACCGGGCGGCTGCCGCCCGGGTCTGGTTGCCGGTGCTGATCGGTGCGACTGCAGCAGTATTTGCTGTCTATCTGTCGATGCTGCTTCTAAGCGGGCCAATCGGACATCTGACGATTGGCGTCTGCGCAGTGATTGGCGCGTCCGCAGGACTGCTCGCGCGACTGCAGGTCGAACGTGAAATCCGCAGCGGCGACAGCGACCAGGCCTCGCTCAAGCGGCTGTTGACAGGGCCGCTTGTCATTACGGCCCTGCTGTCGGGCTTTGCACATGGGGCGAATGACGTGGCCAATATTGCCGGCCCCCTTTCGGTCCTGCTTGAATCGGCAGACGGGCCCCGACTTTCCATCGGAGTCATCGCGATTGCGGCGCTAAGCATATCGGCCGGATCGTTCATCTTCGGCCGCCGCCTGGTGCGCATGGTCGGCACGTCAATCACGCGACTGAACCCATCGCGCGCCTTCTGCGCCGCACTTGCGGCGGCAGCGACTGTGCTTGCCTGCTCGGCGCTCGGCCTGCCGGTCTCGACCACGCAATGCGCGGTCGGAGGCATCTTCGGCGTGGGTTTCTATCGGGAGTGGGAAGACAGGTTCCGGCGAAAGCAGCGCAAATCGCTTCCGATCGAGGAGATGCGCCGCCGCCAACTGGTCCGGCGCAGTCATGTCTGGACCACGCTGGCCGCCTGGGCGGTGACGGTTCCCGGCGCCGGCGGTGTCGCCGCAGCAACATACGGGGTGATATGGGTCGCATTCTAATTGTTTGCGACTGGCGAAAAATTGCCGAACATGCTAATTCATGCATGTAAAGCGCAGCTATAGCGTGTGATGAGGCAGTGATGATTCGTGTGATACGCGCCGGGTTTGCCCTGGCCATCGTGGCATTCCTGGCAGCTTGCGGGGGGGACAGTTCACCCATCTCATCCGCGCCGCCCCGATTCCTTTCCTATAATGGTCCGCCCGTGACGCAGGTCGTCGTGAACAAGTCCGACCGGATGATGTATCTGCTTTCGGGCAGCACGGTCCTGCGATCCTACGACATCGATCTGGGCAACCAGCCCGTTGGCACCAAGCAGTTCGAAGGCGATGGAAAAACGCCCGAAGGTATCTACTTCATCGACCGTTTCAATCCGCGCAGCGCCTATCACCTGTCGGTCGGTATCAGCTATCCGCGCCCGGAAGATACGGCCCGCGCAATGTCGGTCGGCCGCAAACCCGGCGGCGATATCTTCTTCCACGGCCGTGGCCCCGATGGCGAAAAGGCGCGACGCGCCGGTAAAGCGGACTGGACGGCTGGCTGCATCGCGGTGGAAGATGCCGAAATCGAAGAAATCTATGCAATGCTGCAAACGCGTGTGCCGGTGGTCATCAACCCCTGACGGCATGTTGCCTGCCCGACATCAGACCGCCGCGCGATTCATCGCCGCGGCGGTTTTCTTTTGCCTGCCTTGACCTTCGCCCGCCGCAAGCCCCACAACGTGTCGTGTGAAATTGAAGGGCGGACGGGTTGGACATGCGGCTGGAAAACAAGACTTTCGATGAATTGAAGATCGGCGATACGGCCGAACTGCGCCGGTTGGTCACGCAGGACGAACTGATCGTCTTCGCGACCGCGTCAGGCAATTACAATACGCTGCATCTGCCCGGCTTCGACACCGACGGCGATGGCCGGTCAGAGGAGATGGCACCGGGCATGTATAGTGCCAGCCTGATCGCCGGGGTGCTTGGCTCGCTGCTGCCGGGACCCGGCACGCTTTATCGCAATCAGACGCTCAGCTTCCACGAGCGCGCCTTCGCCGGTCAGGAGCTGTTGGCACGCGTCACCGTCACTGCTAAGGAGCCTGATGATCTGGTGACTTTGCAGACAGAGGTCACCCGCATCAGCGATGACGCCCTGATCGTCACCGGCGAAGCGCAGGTCAGCGCCCCGCCGAAGAAATTCATTGCCGAAGATGTGCATATCCCCGGCCTTCTGGTTCAGCGTCATCGCCATTTTGAGGCGCTGATCGCCCAGGCCACGCCCCTGCCCGCGCTTTTGACCGCTGTGGTCTGTCCGGTGACCGACGAATCGCTGAATGGCGCGCTTCTGGCGGCCGATGACAGCATCATCACCCCGATCCTGATCGGCGATGCCACGGCGATAACCGCCACCGCACAGCGCCTTGGACGAGATCTGACCGGGATCGAGATCATCGATGAGCCCACCGATACGGGCGCGGCCCGTATCGCCTGCGAACTGGCCCGCGACGGACGCGCCAATGCCGTGATGAAGGGTCATCTGCACACTGACGACCTTCTGCGCGCCATGGTCGACAAGGACAGCGGGCTGCGCACCGGGCGCCGCTTCACCCATGTCTTCGTTATGGACGTCCCCGGAGAACCCGAGCCGCTTCTCGTCACCGATGCCGCGATCAATATCGCACCCGACCTGAAGACCAAGGTCGACATCACCCAGAACGCGATCGAGCTGGCTGCCTCACTCGGGATGGAGCCGCGCGCCGGCATCCTTTCGGCGGTCGAAACGGTGAATGTTGACATACAGTCGTCGGTCGATGCGGCGCTGCTGTCGAAAATGGCAGAACGTGGACAGATCAAGGGTGGCGCGGTCGATGGCCCCCTGGCGATGGACAACGCCGTAGATATGGGGGCGGCACGCACCAAGGGCCTGAAGGGCGAGGTCGCTGGCCGCGCCAACATCCTGGTCGTGCCCGGCATCGACGCGGGCAATATGCTGGCCAAGCAATTGGCCTATATCAGCCATGCCGAAGCGGCGGGGCTGGTCGTGGGCGCGCAGGTCCCGGTGATTCTGAATTCCCGATCCGATGACGCCATGTCGCGGCTGGCATCCTGCGCCGTGGCTGCGATCCATCATTTCAGCCAGCAGAAGCAGGGCTGAAACCGGAAACGCCGGCATGACTGATCATGCCGGCGTTATGCGGGCCTCACGTTCCGGTCATGCCATCCCAGAAATGCTTCACCTTGTTGAAGAACCCGGCTGACTGCGGCGAGTTGTCGGCCTTGATCTCATTGAATTCGCGCAGCAGTTCCTTCTGGCGCGCCGTCAGATTGACCGGCGTTTCCACGACCAGCTCGATCAGCATGTCGCCCGGCTCTCCGCTGGCGCCATTGCCGTGGCGCAAGGGCGGCATGCCCTTGCCGCGCAGCCGCATCTGGCGGCCGGTCTGGCTGCCCGATGGCACCTTCACGCGCGAGCGGCCGCCGTCGATTGTCGGCACCTCCACCTCGCCACCAAGGGCCGCGATGGTCATGCCGACGGGAACCTGACAGGCCAATGTCTTGCCATCGCGCAAGAATATCTCGTGCTCGGCAACCGAGACAAAGATATAAAGATCGCCCGACGGACCGCCGCGCAGTCCAGCCTCTCCCTCGCCGGCAAGGCGGATGCGGGTGCCGGTTTCGACGCCGGCGGGAATATTCACCTGCAAGGCGCGCCGTGTTTCGACCCGACCCTGACCCTGGCAGGACGGGCAGGGATTCTTGACCATCTGGCCCGCACCGTTACAGCTTGGGCAAGTGCGTTCTACCGTGAAAAAGCCCTGGCTGGCGCGCACCTTGCCCATGCCCGAACAGGTCGGGCAGGTCACAGGTTCGACCGCACCTTCGGCGCCGGTCCCCTCGCATTCCTCGCAAGTGACAGAACTGGGGACGTTGATCGTTTTCATCACGCCCGCGAAAGCTTCTTCCAACGAGACCGACAGATTATAGCGCAGATCCTGACCGCGCGCCGCGCGCGTCCTGCCACCACCTGCGGCGGCACGGCCATCCATGAAATCGCCGAACAGGTCCTCGAACACATCGGCAAAGGCCGCGCCGAAATCGCCGTTGCCGCCGCCGCCGCGGCCAAAACCGCCGAACCCGCCGCCGCCATTTTCGAAAGCACCGTGCCCGAAACGGTCATACGCGGCCTTCTTCTGCGGGTCCTTCAGGCAGTCATAGGCTTCGTTGACTTCCTTGAACTTCGCCTCGGAAGCCGGGTCAGAGCCGTTCCTGTCGGGATGCAGCTCTTTCGCCTTGGTGCGATAGGCCTTCTTGATTTCGTCGCCGTTCGCAACCTTGGACAGGCCGAGCGTCTCATAATAGCAGCGTTTTGCCATTTCGTGCCTCTCAGAATAAGGGCCGGTCCGGTCTTGTTCACCGGACCGGCCCCCACGGTTATTTGCGCTTACTTGCGCTTTTCATCGCCAAGGTCTTCGAAATCGGCGTCGACGATGTCATCATCCACATCGCGCGGCGCATCGCCTTCAGGCGCTGCTTCACCGTCTTCGGACTGCGCCTTGTAGATCGCCTCGCCCAGTTTCATGGACGCGTCCATGACGTTCTGGATGCCGCCCTTGATCTTGCCGGGATCTTCCGACTTCAGGGACTCTTCCAGTGCGCCGATGGCCAGTTCGATCGCTTCGACGGTCGAGCCGTCGACCTTGTCGCCGTGATCTTCCAGCGATTTCTTCGTGGTGTGGATCAGGCTTTCGGCCTGGTTCTTCACCTCGACCAGCTCGCGGCGGGTCTTGTCGGCTTCGGCATTGTCCTCGGCATCCTTGACCATGCGCTGGATATCCTCATCGGACAGCCCGCCCGAGGCCTGGATCGTGATTTTCTGTTCCTTGCCGGTGCCCTTGTCCTTGGCACTGACATTGACGATGCCGTTGGCGTCGATGTCGAACGTCACCTCGATCTGGGGCATGCCGCGCGGTGCGGGCGGAATGCTTTCCAGATTGAACTGGCCCAGCATCTTGTTATCGGCCGCCATTTCGCGCTCGCCCTGGAAGACCCGGATCGTCACCGCGTTCTGGTTATCCTCAGCGGTCGAGAAGACCTGGCTTTTCTTGGTCGGGATCGTCGTGTTGCGGTCGATCAGGCGGGTGAACACACCACCCAGCGTTTCGATCCCCAGCGACAGCGGGGTCACGTCCAGCAGAACCACGTCCTTCACGTCACCCTGCAGAACGCCGCCCTGAACGGCCGCGCCAAGCGCCACGACTTCATCAGGGTTCACGCCCTTATGGGGTTCCTTGCCGAAGAACTTGGTTACTTCCTCGATCACCAGCGGCATGCGGGTCTGACCACCGACCAGGATCACCTCGTCAATGTCGGCCTTGCTGACGCCGGCATCTTTCAGCGCGTCCTGACAGGGCTTCATCGTCTTCTTGACCAGATCACCGACCAGGCTGTCCAGCTTGGCGCGGGTCAGTTTGACGACCATGTGCAGCGGCGTGCCGGTATCCTTGTCCATCGAGATGAACGGCTGGTTGATCTCGGTCTGGGAGGAGGAGCTGAGTTCGATCTTGGCCTTTTCCGCAGCCTCTTTCAGGCGTTGCAGGGCCATTTTGTCCTTGGTCAGATCGACGCCATGTTCCTTTTTGAACTCGTCAGCCAGGTAGTTCACGATCTTCATGTCAAAGTCTTCACCGCCCAGGAACGTATCCCCGTTGGTGGATTTCACTTCGAACAGGCCATCGTCGATTTCCAGAATCGTGATATCGAACGTGCCGCCACCAAGGTCGTAAACCGCGATGGTCTTGTTTTCTTTCTTGTCCAGACCGTAAGCCAGCGCAGCTGCGGTCGGTTCGTTGATGATGCGCAGGACTTCCAGGCCCGCGATCTTGCCGGCATCCTTCGTGGCCTGACGCTGCGCGTCGTTGAAATAGGCCGGGACGGTAATGACGGCCTGCGTCACTTCCTCGCCCAGATAGGATTCGGCGGTTTCCTTCATCTTGCCCAGGATCATGGCGCTGATCTGCGAAGGCGAATATTTCTCGCCCTGAGCTTCGACCCAGGCGTCGCCATTGCCGCCATCGACAATGTCATAGGGGACCAGCTTGCGATCCTTCTCGACCTCGGGGTCGGTCAGGCGGCGGCCGATCAGGCGCTTGACGGCGAAAATGGTATTGGTCGGGTTGGTCACGGCCTGGCGCTTTGCCGACTGACCGACAAGGCGCTCATTATCCTTGAACGCAACGATCGATGGCGTCGTGCGCGCGCCTTCGCTGTTCTCGACCACCTTCGGCTGGCTGCCATCCATGATGGCGATACAGCTGTTGGTGGTGCCAAGATCGATCCCGATAACTTTTGACATGTTCAAACCTCTCTTCCGGCGATTTCGACGGTCTGCGGACCCGGTTACGGCCTCCGAAGACCTTATCCCAATTGTTTGACTGGCCGACCCTTTGGCCGACCCCGTGTGGCTATATAGGAAGGCGTTTTTCGGGCTGCAAGAAGGTGCAGGAGGTCCCGTGGGGCACCACGCAGCAAACTCGCACAGCGCATCTTTGCCCTTACCTGCCCGCGGACCAGCTGAGCGAGACGCTGTTGCGGGTCACGAATTCGCCCATCAGCCCAATCATCGCGACGGCAATCGAGAAATAGACCGGGTACATCAGGCTGGAATTATGCGGCGTGTAATTCACGAAGGCGAAGCCGCGCGTCTGGTCGATGATATGAAACAGCGGATTCCAGCTGAACATCATCAGCATCGCCGAGGGCAACGTATTGGCCACGAACATCTTGCCCGATGTGACCATGTTCAGCCGCATGTAGATCTGGCTGATCATTCCGACACCCTTCGGCCACCACGGCTGCGCGGCGCGAAACACAAGCCCGATCGCGCAGCCTGAAAACCACGCCAGCAAAAACAGGCCGAGGCAGGGATAGATACGGTCGATCCCCAAGGGTTCGATGAAGGTGTTTGTAAACACCAGCAGGACGACGCAGGCCAGCAATTGCTGATACAAGGCCGCCAGCGCGGATGCGCTGATCGTGATTGCCGTGTTCATCGGCGTATGCTTCATCAGCGGCGATACCGGACCTTCCGCCGTCAGCACCGCCTGAATCCCCTTGTTGTGGGTCATGAACATGAAGATGCCGGTCATGATATAGACGATGAAGTTCCCCTTGATCGGAGAACTGCGCACCTGCAGAACATAAAAGAACACCATGAAGAACGCGATCATCAGCATCGCGCGCACGATGGTCATCAAAAGTCCGACGATGGCGTTGCGATCGCCCTTTCGCAGCTTGTAGACTGTCATGTGATAGATCAGTGCCATCGTGGTCAGCGCGGTCACGAACATGTTGGACGTATGGCGTTGCTGGAACATCCTGTTCACCGTCAAAATTGGGCCGCGCCCGTCTTGCGAACTATGTCACGCGACTTGCCCTGATCACACGCCCGCATCATAAGGGGCAGAACACGCGCATACAACAATGCGCGCGATACTTGGTGAATCAATTCTAAGGTGACGAGATGGACTTCGACAAGCTTACCAACGTCATGCGGCAACTCGCCCTCGATGCGGGCGCGCGGATCATGGAAATCTACGGCGCCGAGGATTTCGAGGTTCGCACAAAATCCGACGCATCACCCGTGACCGAGGCCGATGAGGCCGCAGATGCACTGATCGCCGAAGGACTTCGCGCGGCATTTCCCGAAGTCGCGCTTGTCACCGAAGAGCAAGCGGAAAGCCACGCTCAGCAGGCCGCCACGTTCCTGATCGTCGATCCGCTGGATGGAACCAAGGAATTCGTGCAGCGGCGCGGCGACTTCACCGTGAACATCGCCTATGTGGAAGACGGTGTGCCACTGCGGGGCGTGGTTTATGCCCCCGCAAAGGAAAGGCTGTTCTATACGACCGCCGACGGCCGCTCGGTCGAGGAAACCGGCCCGTTCGGCGAAACGGCTGGCGAAACGCATTCGATCGGTGTCAATGCCATGCCGGACAATCGCGGGCTGATGGTGGTCGCCTCGAAATCGCATCGCGACGCCGCAACGGATGAATATATTGCCCGCTACCGGACGCGGGACATGACATCGGCCGGATCGTCGCTGAAGTTCTGCCTGGTCGCGACCGGAGAGGCGGATCTTTATCCGCGCCTGGGCCGGACGATGGAATGGGACACTGCGGCAGGCGATGCGGTGCTGCGCGGCGCCGGTGGCGAGGTGGTGCGCTTCGACGACCACACGCCCCTTTCCTATGGCAAGCCGGGCTATGAAAATCCGTTCTTCATTGCCTATGCGCCGGGTGTTCTGCTGGTGAAGGGCGACGATTGATGTCCGTCGCCATCGTCATTCCTGCCCGCTATGCATCGACGCGCTATCCCGGCAAACCGCTGGCGATGCTGAAGGGTGCGACCGGACAGACAGTCTCTCTGATCGAGCGCAGCTGGCGTGCGGCACAGGGCGTCAGCGGAATTGACAAGGTGGTGGTGGCGACAGATGACGACCGCATTGCCGACGCTGCAACGGCCTTTGGCGCCGAAGTCGTCATGACGTCAGCCGAGTGCCGCAATGGAACAGAACGCTGCGCCGTGGCTGTGGCCAATATGGGCATCTCGCCCGAGATCGTCGTGAATCTGCAAGGGGACGCGCCGCTGACCCCGGCCTGGTTCATCGAGGATCTGGTCACCGGGCTGCGCGCCGACGCTGATGCGGAACTGGCGACACCGGTGCTGCGCGCCTCGGGCCGGATGCGCGCGGATCTGTTGGCCGACCGTGCCGCCGGGCGTGTGGGCGGGACCACTGCCGTTTTCGGGGTCCGGATGCAGGGACTGTACTTCTCGAAAGAGGTGATTCCCTTTGCCGGACGCGATTTCGCACCGGACGAGCCTACGCCGGTCTTTCATCATGTCGGCGTCTATGCCTACAGGCCCGACGCGCTTGCTGCCTATCCGACCTGGCCCGAGGGCCGGCTGGAGAAGCTGGAGGGGCTGGAACAGTTGCGGTTTCTTGAAAACGGCCGCCGCATCCTTTGCGTCGAGGTCGAGGCGCGCGGCCGCCAGTTCTGGGAATTGAACAACCCCGAGGACATCCCCCGGATCGAAGCCATGCTGGCCGAGATGGGCGAGGCTTGAGCAAGGCCGCCGTCAGCGTCATTGTCGTTTCGCGCGGCCGTCCCGATCATCTTCGCCTTTGCCTGACCGCCCTGACCCGGCAGGATCACCCGCTTTTCGAGGTGATCCTGGTCGCCGATCGCCCCGGGCTGGCGCAGCGGCCCGATCTGCAGATCAAGCGTGTGGCCTTTGATGAGGCGAATATTTCCCAGGCTCGCAATCTGGGCATTGCAAATGCGGCTGGACGGATCATTGCCTTTATCGACGACGATGCCGTGGCCGAACCGACCTGGCTGTCGCGACTGACCGCGCCTTTCGCCGCAGGCGCCGTTATCGCCGCGACGGGCTGGACGCGGGACCGGGACGGGTTTCGCTGGCAAAGCCGCGCCGCGCGGATGACGCGCGCCGGTTTCCCCCAGCTGTTCGAGACAGC
Organism: Paracoccus denitrificans; assembly: GCA_005768755.1. Lineage (GTDB taxonomy): Bacteria > Pseudomonadota > Alphaproteobacteria > Rhodobacterales > Rhodobacteraceae > Paracoccus > Paracoccus denitrificans_B. The sequence continues at coordinate 197,844 of VAFL01000007.1, forward strand.
AGATATGGAAACACTGATGCTGGCGCCGCAGGACGGCGCGCCGGTCAGTACGCTTGGGACGAACTGCGCCTTTCGTGCCGCCGCGTTGCGCGCAATCGGCGGGTTTGATCCGCTGTTCGCCTATCACCTGGACGAATCCGACGTGAACATGCGGCTGGCCCAATTGGCGCCCGAAGCCCTGACGGCCATCGTGCCCACAGCGCAGGTTATTCACGCCCGCGCCGGAAGTGCACAGCGCAACGCGGCTGCGGTGCCTGTCGAACTGTCCGCCATCGGACGCTCTGCCGCACTGTTCGCACGTCGCTACGGCGGTGCGTCACCTGCAGCCGAGCTTCAGGCCCGAACGCGCCGGCGCCTGATCCGCCACATGCTGGACGGTCAGTTGGACCCGCTGCGGATCCCGAATGTCATGGCCACGCTGAATGCCGGGCTTGCAGACGGCGCGATTGCGCCCTTGCCGTCACCGCCTGCCGACAGACATGACACGGCACCCGCCTTTCTGCCGATGCCGCAATCCGCCGGCGGTCATATCGTGCTGACCGGATGGCACTGGCAGGCGCAGGACTTGCGCAGAAAAGCCCGCGCCTTTTCGGCGACAGGACAAACGGTCACGCTGATCCTTCTGTCGCCAAGTCTGCTGCCGCACCGTCTGCGCTACACCGAAGGCGGCTGGTTCGAGCAGATGGGCGGGTTGTGGGGGCCATCAGAACCGGGGGATCCCGCCGGTCGACGGTGGCGAGCCGCCGAAAGACTGGACAGGGAAACAAAACTGGCCCAATTTCGCCGGAACTCGACCGAATTTCGGGGCGTTGAGGCGCCACGCTTGTCCCGTAACGCGGAACCGGCGTAAAATGGATATATTAGCGGCAGCCCGCTGGATAAGGAACTATCGCCATGAGCCGTAAAGTTACGAAAGCAATCTTCCCGGTCGCAGGGCTCGGCACGCGCTTTCTTCCCGCAACCAAGTCGATCCCGAAAGAGATCATGACCCTGGTGGATCGGCCGCTGATCCAATACGCGATCGACGAGGCCCGCGCCGCCGGGATCGAGGAATTCATCTTCGTGACCTCGCGCGGCAAAGGCGCGCTGGAAGATTACTTTGATCACGCCCACGAGCTTGAGGCCAATCTGAAACGCAGCGGCAAAAACGACCTTCTGGACGCGCTGCGCGCCACGAACATGGATTCGGGTGCGATCGCTTATGTGCGCCAACACAAGGCGATGGGTCTTGGCCATGCCGTGTGGTGTGCGCGCCGCCTTGTACCGGACAACGAATCCGTCGCGGTCATCCTGACCGACGACGTCATCATGGGCGATCCGCCCTGTCTGCAACAGATGATCGAAGCACATGCCGAAACCGGCGGCACCATGGTCGCGACCATGGAAGTTCCGGTTGAAAAGACGAAAGCCTATGGTGTGCTGGATGTGGCCGAAGATATGGGCGCCATCGTCAGGGCACGGGGTCTGGTTGAAAAGCCCAAGGAAAACCCGCCCTCGAACCTTGCGGTGATCGGGCGTTATATCCTTGCACCGACGGTGCTGCAGAACCTGAACAAACTGCGTGAAGGCGCTGGAGGAGAAATTCAGCTGACCGATGCCATCGCGGACGAGATCGTCGAGGGCCGGGAAGTGTTCGGTCTGCGTTTCCGGGGTCAACGATATGACTGCGGTTCGAAAGCGGGCTTCCTGCAAGCGACCGTGGCCTTCGGCCTTGAGCGGGGCGACCTGCGCGATGAGTTTCTGGAATACCTGCACGAAGTCATCTCGCTGCAGCGCGCAGCCGAGTAATGACCCAAAACGTTCTGGTAACCGGCGGCGCCGGCTATATAGGCTCGCATGCATGCAAGGCACTGAAAGAGGCGGGCTATCTGCCCGTCACTTATGACAGCCTTGTCACGGGCTGGAGAGATGCCGTGAAATTCGGGCCGTTCGAACAGGGCGATCTGATGGATCGCGCCCGTCTGGACGAGGTTTTTGCCCGCCACAAACCTGTCGCGGTGATGCATTTCGCAGCACTCAGCCAGGTTGGCGAGGCGATGGCACAGCCCGGCAAATACTGGCGCGGCAACGTCTCGGCCACGCTGAGCCTGATCGAGGCGACACTGGCTGCTGGTGTGCGGGATTTCGTCTTCTCTTCGACCTGCGCGACCTACGGCGATCAGGACGGTGTGATACTGGACGAAAACAGTGCCCAGATGCCGCTGAATGCCTATGGTGCCAGCAAGCGCGCGATCGAGGATATGCTGAAGGATTTCGGCGCCTCGGACGGGCTGAACAGCGTCATCTTCCGCTATTTCAACGTCGCCGGCGCCGATCCGGATTCTGAGGTGGGCGAGTTCCATCAGCCCGAGACCCACCTGATCCCGCTGATACTTGATGCGATCGACGGCAAGCGCGCCGCCCTGACCATCCACGGCACGGACTATCCCACCGAAGACGGCACCTGCATCCGCGACTATGTTCACGTGATGGACCTTGTCGACGCACATGTAGAGGGACTCAACTGGTTGCGCGCGGGCAATGGTCCGACGAAAGGCGGGACCGAGGTGTTCTGCCTTGGCACCGGCAAGGGCTTCTCGGTTCGCGAGGTCGTCGCCGCGGCAGGGCACGTCACCAATCGCGCCGTGCCGATGGAAGACGGCCCGCGACGCGGCGGCGATGCGGTAAAGCTGGTGTCCGGCAGCGCCCGGGCCAAGGAACTGCTGGGCTGGACACCCGACAGATCGACCATGCCGCAGATGATCCGCGACGCCTGGCGCTGGCACCAGAATGGCGGATATGAGCGCTGAAGCGCCCGTCGTTCTGGATGTCTCGCGCCTTGTTTCTCGCATCGGCACCGGGCCGCTGACCGGTATTGATCGGGTCGAAGCCGCATGGCTGGCCCATATGTCAAACAGGGATCACCTTCTTTTGTGCCGCGTCAGCCGGGGCCAACTGCTGTTGCCGCCAACTGCCGGTCGCGCGATTCTGAACTGGATATCGGGGGATCAGACTGGCCTTTCTTCTGTCGCCGGCTGGCGGGAACGGCTTGCCGGTCGCAGCGACGCACCAGCACGCGCCATGACCGCGCTGCGCAAGATGGCGATAATTGCGACCGGGCGGACGGGCGCGGGCATCCTGGCTGCCTCGCGCAAGCATTTTCCTGCTGGCGCGACATATCTGAATGTCGGTCATGCCAATCTGGACCGCGGATTGCTGGCAAGCCTGAAGGATCTGCGGCCAGTGGTGATGATCCATGATACCATCCCGCTGGATCATCCCGAGTTTACCCGGCCCGGCCAATCCGAGAAATTCCGCAACCGCTTCATGACCGCGATGTCGCTGGCTGACCGGATCATCGCGATCTCTGACGCGACGGCCACACAGATCGAACTTTGGCGCAAGCGGCTTGGCGTCACCCGGCGTGCGCCGATCACCACCGCGCGGATCGGCACCACGCTGTGCACCCCGGATCCGTCTGCCATCCCCGCTGATCTTGATCTGACGCGACCTTATTTCGTCACGCTTGGTACGATCGAGCCGCGCAAGAACCATGCGCTTTTGCTTGATGTCTGGGACCGCCTGTCCCGACAGGCGCCGGCGCAAAGCATTCCACAATTGTTCATCCTGGGCCGCAGGGGCTGGAACAATGAACAGGTCTTTGCCCGGTTGGACCATCTGCCGACAAGCGGGCCGGTGATCGAACGTGCCGGCCTGTCAGATGGTGCCGTTGCCGCCCTTCTGGAACGCAGTCACGCGCTTCTGATGCCTTCCTTTGCCGAAGGCTTCGGCCTTCCGCTGACCGAAGCGGCGGCACGTGGTATTGCCGTGCTGACGGCACCACTTCCCGCCGCCAAGGAAATCCTGGGGGATTACGCAACGTATTTGCCCCCGCACAGCGCTGCGCCATGGGTCGAAGCGATCTCTGGGCTTGCACAGGCGGAACCTATCCGCATGAATAGCATTGATATTCCAACTTGGAACGATCACTTCAGAAAGGTCGGGGCGCTGCTTTCCGCAGTAAACTGAAATGATCATTTCAGTTCAATGACCTATGTAAAAAAGGATCAAACGTAGCTGGTGCGGTTCGGTATTCGGTCAAGTTGGAACGCCTTCAGGTTGCGGGCGACGCGGCAGTGGTATCTGGGCCGCGCGCTTCGGCGACGCAAGCAAGTCCTGGACGTCAAACTGCGACTGGACAAGGTGCAGCCCGATACGATCCTTTGCTTTGTGACCTTGCGCAACGAATTGATCCGACTGCCGTTCTTTCTGGATTACTATCGCCAATTGGGGATCGGGCATTTCCTGATCGTCGACAACGGCTCGAACGATGGCGGTCTGGAATATCTGACGCGGCAGCCGGACGTGTCGGTCTGGCAGGCGACCGGCAGCTACAAGGCGTCAAGGTTCGGGATGGACTGGATAAACTGGCTGCTGTTTCGTCATGGCGTCGGGCACTGGTGCCTGACAGTCGATCCCGACGAATTCCTTGTCTATCCTCATTGCGACAGTCGGCCATTGCAGGCGCTGACGCATTGGATGAACGCATCGGGCATCAAGTCGCTGTCTGCCATGCTGCTTGATGTTTACCCCAAGGGTCGGATTGGCGATCATCCCTATCATTCGGGGCAGAACCCGCTGGAAATCGCCTGCTGGTTCGATCCTGCAAATTACATGATCCACAAGAACGGCCAATATGGAAACCTGTGGATTCAGGGTGGGCCGCGCGCACGCAGCTTCTTCGCGCGCGATCCGGAACTGGCGCCCGCGCTCAACAAGATCCCGCTTGTGAAATGGCAGCGTCATTACGCGTATATTTCCTCGACCCATATGGCGCTGCCGCGGACGTTGAATCTGGTATACGACGAAGACGGCGGAGAACGGATCGCGCGTGTCCTGCTGCACGCAAAATTCCTGTCGACCTTCATCGAGAAATCCAACGAAGAAATGCTGCGCGGCGAACATTACGCCAACAGCCAGGAATACCGCGCCTATACGGCCAGCCTGCAGGATGACATGATCCTGTGGACCGAAGAATCCAGACGCTACGAGGATTGGCGCGAATTGCAGGAGCTTGGCCTGATCTCTCAGGGGAACTGGGCATGACGAAACCGACGCGCATTGGGGTCGTCTTTCTGTGCCACGACGAATTGCACGTCGCGGCCGGCATGGTGAGGACCTGGCGCGAGGGCGGCGCGGCCGTCGCCATCCATGTCGATCGCCGCACCGGCGAGGCCGCATATGACAACATGCGGCGATCGCTGGCCGATCTGGGCGACATCGCCTGGGTCGACCGGCAGGAATGCGATTGGGGCATGTTCTCGATGGTCGAGGCAACGCAGATCGCTTCGCAGACGCTGCTGGACCGCTTCGAAAATGTCACCCATGTCCTCGTCGCCTCAGGCAGCTGCCTGCCGCTGCGCCCGATCCCCGAACTTTGCGATTACCTGACCCGTCATCCCCGCGTTGACTTCATCGAAAGCGTCAGTGCCCTGGATGTCGGCTGGACAGTCGGCGGGTTGAATATTGAGCGTTTCCAGATGTATTACCCGGTTTCCTGGCGCAAGCATCGCTGGCTTTTCGATCGTCTTGTCGACCTGCAGCGCCTGATCGGGTTCAAACGAAAGCCCCCTGCCGATCTTGTGCCGCACCTGGGATCGCAATGGTGGTGCCTGACGCGCGAAACCGTGGCGCGCATTCTCGACGACCCGCGGCGAAAGGAATTCGACCGCTTTTTCCGATGGACCTGGGTGCCCGACGAAAGCTACTTTCAGACCCTTGTGCGTCACCATTCGACCCGGATCGAGAGCCGGTCGCTGACGCTGTCCAGCTTCGACGATCGCGGCAAACCTTATATCCTTTACGGCGATCACGGGGACATGCTTGCCAGTTCACGCTGCTTCATCGCCCGCAAGATATGGCCCGGTGCCCAAGAGCTGCTGGACCGCTTCCCGGAGGATGCGGGCCCCGATTTTGCCCGCGACGAACCCGATCCGGCCCGGATCGAGCGGATGATAAACAGCGCGGTGGCCCGCCGGCATATTGGACGTCCCGGTCTGTACATGCAGACCCGTTTTCCCAGGAAGGACCGCGAAAACGGCAAGACCGCTTCGCCTTACGCGGTTCTTCAGGGTTTTACCGACCTGTTCCCGGATTTCGAGAACTGGCTGCAGGCCCGCGTCGACGCCGATGTGCACGGCCACCTGTTCAGTCCTGACGGCGCCGAATTTGCCGGTCGTCCCGCAATCGGTCCGGGCGGTCTCAGCACCTTTCCTGAAAGCCGAGATTATGATCCTTTCGGCTTTCTGACCAGCCTGATACGCATCACTGAACGGCCACAGGTCTTCCAGTTCGGCCCGCGTGACAGCCAGGCATTGAATTGGTTCATGGTGACCGACCCGAACGCGATCATCCGCGTCGTGACAGGGGCTTGGGTGGTGCCGCTGATGCACTCGGACATGCCGTTCGACGATATAAGGCGCGTTGCCGCACGGCTTCAGCGGATCGAGCTTGCGCAACTTTCGATCCTGCGCTCTGTCTGGGTCAAGGCCAATGTCGAAATCTGGGAACTGTCCGATTTCGCCGCACGACCCGGCGCGATGCTGCAGCGCGTGGTCCGCGACCTCAATCCCGGCCAGGCGCTATGGCCACTTTATGATCAACAGCCCGTGCAGCGCGATCTGGAACAGATCGGGCGGTTTCTTCAACGCCTGCGCAATGCCGGGCTGCAACCGCGCCTGATGGGCGATTTTCCCGCGACCCGGTCAGAGCAGGAATGGAATGTCTGATTTTTCCAGTTTCGTGATTTTCGCCGAGATGCGGACAGGCTCCAACCTGCTGGAGGCCACGCTGAACAGCGTGAAGCGCATTACCTGCTTCGGCGAGGCCTTCAACCCGTATCTGCTGGGCTGGCATGATACCGATCAGATTCGCGGCGTGACGAAGGCAGAGCGCGATGCCGATCCACTGCGCCTGTTGCAGGCCATTACCGGACGAGAGGATCACCTGTCGGGATTTCGTTACTTTCATGACCACGATCCGCGCGTCTTCGACGCCATCATGACCGATCGGCGCTGTGCCAAGATCATCCTGACGCGAAACCCGGTGGACAGCTATGTCTCGACCGAACTCGCCTGGCAGACGAACCAGTGGAAGCTGAACCAGACAGAAACGCCGATCCCCGCCGTCATGACCTATGACGGTGCCACGTTCCGCAAGACCCTGGCCGAGGTCGAGGGATTTCTGGGACGCGTTCAGCGCGGGCTTCAAACCTCGGGACAAGGGGCATTTTGGCTGAATTACGACGATCTTCGCGATGCCGAGATCATGACAGGCCTGACCCACTGGCTGGGCCGGACCGACCTGGAAAAGGTTTCCCCAGCGTCAGACCAAGTGCCGCAAAACCCCCGCGAAATGTCCCAAAAGGTCAGCAATTTTGATGAGATGAGGGCTGATCTTGCCCAGCTGGACCCGTTCCAGCTGTCGCATATCCCCACATTCGAGCCACGTCGCGGCCCCGCGGTCCCCAGCTTCGTCAGCAGCGATGCCGGTGGCGGGCTGCTATTCATGCCCATTGCGGGCGGCCCACGCGATGCGGTGGACGAATGGCTTGGCGCCTCCGGGGCTGAAACGGGTGCCAACTACACCCAGAATACCTTGCGCGCATGGCTGCGCGCACATCCCGGACATCGCAGCTTCACCGTGCTGCGCCATCCTCTGCGACGTGCGTGGACGGCCTTTACACATCTGATGGGCGCAGCACCGGCCGAGTTGCGCGAACTGCTGCGCAATACGCATCGCGTACCGTTACCACCTGACGAGGCGCTGTTCGCGATGGGGCCAGACGAACTGTCGCGGATCTTTGCCGATTTCCTTGTGTTCCTGCGCCGCACCCTGAATGGGCAGACCAGCCTGGCCGTCCTGCCCATCTGGGCCAGCCAGACGGAAGTCCTGGCCGGCTTTTCGCGTTTCATCTCGCCCGACATGATCCTGCGCGAAGCGACACTTGCGCGCGATCTCAACTGGTTGGCCGAGGCAGCGGGATGCCCCGCGCCGCCCCTCCCGCAACCGGAACCAGTGCCGGACTTCCTGTCTTCGCCAGCGCTTCAGCAGGCAGCGCGCGACGCCTATCATCGCGACTACCTTCAGTTTGGCTTTACAGATCGGCCGTGACGCGCCGGTCCAATCAAGGCGCTCTCGGGCCTGCATGACCGGCCGGTAGGTGGGGCGAGGGTAGAGATGCGCATGTCGGCACACGGACTTAGTTCCTGGAATTCGACTTTCGCGTCTTGGCGTGAACCTCGGCCGCAATCTGTTCCAACGCACGAACCCGGCCGAATTCACGCATGGCTCGCTGGCGCGCAACATCGTATCCGGGCCGAAGACGGTCCAGTTCCGCATCAAGGCGCGCCCCCTCTCGCGCAAGCCGCCCTGCTTCCTGATTGACCAATCTCGCCCCCTCGATCGAGAAGGCGTCATCCTGGACAAACAGGCCCGCCAATCGGGACCGAGCCTCGACCTGCTGGACTGTCAGGGCATCGATATGGCTGCGAAAAGCAGCAAAGCGCCTAAGCTCCGTATCCGATCGGATCTCCGCCAGCTTCGCCAACTTCGAAAGCATCTGTGCCTTTCTCTGCATGCTGACCTCTTGGAAATTCTCTGCCGGTATTACCAGCCGCGACGCATCTTTGCTGTCATGGCCTCGGCAAATCGGATAGCGGCTGCGACGGCTGCGAAATGTTCGGGGTTGATCTCGGCCCCGATCTGGACGTTTGCATGGATCGCGCGCGCACAGGGTGGATCAGACCAGATCGGAACGGCGTGCGTGTTTGCACGCTCGCGGATTCGCGCGGCGACTGCGTCCACGCCCTTCGCCACGCAGACTGGCGCCCGGCGGCTGCCGCGTTGCCATTTCAGCGCTACGGCATAATGCGTCGGATTGACGATCACCACATCGGCTTTCTCGACATCGGCAAGCATGGAACTCATGACGATTTCCATGGATTTCTGACGACGGGCCGACTTCATATGCGGATCGCCCTCGCTGTCCTTCATCTCGTCCTTCATTTCCTTCATCGACATCTTGTTGCGACGCCGAAAATCGAAATGCTTCCAGCCGAGATCGGCAATGGCAAAGACCACCGACACGGCAAGCGCCAGCGCGGCAACGCGGGTCAGGACAGCCTCAAGCCCGCCGATCCAGCCGGTCAGGCCGCGGCTTCCGGTCAGCTGCGGCAGCATCGACCGAAACAGAAGCCAGCCGCCCGCCCCCACGGCAATGGCCTTGCTGGTCGAGATTGCAAAGGTCACAAGGGCACTCTTGCCGAATTTCTGCTTGGCATTCTTCACCGGATTTATCCGCGAGACATCTATGGCCAACTTGCTTGGCACAAAGACAATGCCCCGCTGCACGATCAGGCCCACCAGAATGACCATTGCGGGAATTGCGACTGCGACGACACTGAATAGTCCGGCCGATCCCCAGACCCGGATCGCAACATCCGATCCAGCCGTACCCGCCGCGCGCATTTCGGCGATTTGCGGCGGCAATCCGATCTCCTCCCACATGGCGCGCGCGGCACCAAGCCAGGTGGGCACCAACCATCCGATTGCGATCACCCCGGCCGCCATCGCACCGAAATAGGCAAGGGCGGAATTGACCTCGGGCGATCTGGGGAAGTCGCCTTTTTCGCGTGCCTTGCGCAGTTTCTGCTCGGTCGCGTCGAACTGCTTGTCGTCATCTGGTTCCTCGCTCACAGGGATGACCCCAAGTCATGGTCGCGGCCGCGCGCTGTGCTTGCGCCCCAGTTCATAACCGCAAACCCGACGAGAGGACCGCTTGTGTCCATAGCTCGATGATGGAAGGGGCAAGGACCGCCAGACCGACCAGAGCCATCAGGATGATGGCCGGTGCGCCGATAAAGACCACGGGCAAAGACGGCATCACCTTGTTCACCACCCCGGTCAGAAGCTGGTACAACAGGCCACCAAGGATAAAGGGCGATGCCAGGGTCATCGCCAGCACGAAAGATCGCGCCGCCAGCCCGATGAAACCTTGCAGTTCGCCCGCGCCCATTGTCAGCCGGGCGCCGGGAAAGGCGATATAGCTTTGGGCGATCAGTTCGATCATCAGGATTGGCAAGCCCATCGCCATCAGCATCGCCAGCCCCGCCATATGCATGAGATTGCCAATCGGATGCGGTGCTGCCTCGGTTCCGGTGCCGATAAGCTGTGACAGCGATGCCGTAGCCCCGATGGCCGATGTGGCGACATGAAGCGCGCTGGCCATGATGCGGACCGGGATGGCGATCAGAAGCCCGACCAGCATCTCTCGCGCCGCAAGCGCAGCAAACAGGCCCAACCCCGTCTGTGCAGTTGCGTCAAATGTCATGCCGAAGGCGGCTGCGGCAGGCGTCAGTGCAACGGCAAGCGAGACCCTGACGCGGACTGTCACAAAGCGCTCTGAAAAGGCCGGCAGGACCAGAATCACGGCCTGTATTCGGAGATAAGCGAGGATCAGCGTCTGCACCGCCGCGACAGCACCCGGCGGTAATCCCGACAGAACGTCCATCACCCTGTCCCGACCGTCGCCAGCAACCGGATCTCGGCTGAAGGATCAATATCGCCAAGCGCCAGCACCGGCATCGTCATGCCTTGGGCGCCCAGCATGTCACGCAACTGCCGGCGGCGGTGATCGGACACTGCCAGAACAGGGTCCTCATGCGGGTCTATACCTGCCAGTGAAAGGCGCAACTGCGAGGCCAGCTTCCGCGCCAGGTCAGCAACGGGAACCGCGCCCTGGCCGGGCCTGACGGCCCCTTCCAGCCCGACGAGTTCGGCTTCCCAGGCAGGGTGCAGCTGCATGATATTCAGCCGGCCGCCCGCACCGATCATGGCCTGCGTGATCTGACCCCGCAGCCGGTGGCGGATGGCTTCAAACACCGCATCAACCGTGCCCGCAGCGCGGCATTCATGTATGGCATCGACGATCAGGGGCAGGTTACGGATCGATAAACCTTCATCGAGCATCTGGCGCAGAATCCCAAGCAGCAGCTCTGGCGCGACCTTGTCGGGCAACATGTTGTCGAAATAGGCCTGGTAGGCCTTGGCGCGGACAGGATCGCTCATTTCCTTCAACTCGGTCATCAGGCGCTGCAATGCCGTCAGTGTCAGCAGCTCCGAGAGGTTCGATTTCGTGACCTCCATCAGATGGGTCGACAGCACCTCCATCGGTGTGACCACAGTCGCGCCGGCAAGTGCGGCCTGTTCCTGCAGGTCAGCATCGATCCATTGTGCGCTTGCGCCGAAAACGGGCTCGCTTATGGTCTGGCCGCCCAACTGCGCCAGCACCTCCTCGCCACCCAGTGCCAGAAGACGACCCGATTGCAGCGCGCCTCGCGCGCGAACCACGCCGTGAACGCGGATCAGATAGCTGTCTGCCGGGCAGTTGGTATCATCGGTAATCCGCACCTCTGGCAGGATGATTCCGTAGCTGCGTGCAATATGGGTGCGAAGGTTGCTGATCCGCGCCGCCAATCCTCGGCCGGCATCCAGCGCGTCGACGATCAGCTCGCCTCCGATCTCGACACAGATGTCATCCATATCGATCTCATCCCCGATCCTGCGGCGAATAGTCGGCTCGGCATCCGCATCAATCCCGGGCTCTTCCGGGGGTGCAGATGGCCTGCTGCGAATGCGCCACGCAAAGGCCCCAAGGCCCGCGCCAACAAACAAGAACAGAAGTGTCGGCATGCCGGGGACCAGGGACAGCAGCCCCATCGTTGCCGCGACGATTGCCGGTGCACGCCAGTCTGCGGCGGCCTGCCCCAGAATCAGGCTGGACGTTTCCTCGGTCGCGCCGCCGCGCGACAGCAGCAAGGCCGCCGCCATCGACGTGATCAGTGACGGCACCTGGCTGACCAGTCCGTCGCCGATGGTCAGGCGCGAATAGCTCTGCATCGCCTCGCCGACTGGCAGGTCATGCGCGACGATACCCATGGCGATGCCCACCAGCAGGTTGATCAGCGTTATGACTATTCCGGCAATCGCGTCGCCCTTGACGAATTTCGATGCCCCGTCGAGAGAGCCGAAGAAGCTGATCTCGCGCTGATCACTTTCGCGGCGGCGACGCGCTTCGTTATGGTCAATCGCGCCGCAGTTCAGATCGCCGTCAATCGCCAATTGCTTGCCTGGCAGGCTGTCCAGCGCAAAGCGGGCGGAAACTTCGGCCATACGGCCCGCGCCCTTCGTAATAACCATGAAATTGACTGCCGAGATCACCGCGAAAATGGTCAGCCCGATCATGAGCGAGCCGCCTGCGACGAATTGCGCAAAGCCGCTGATGACCTGTCCTGCGGCGCCCGCGCCGTTATGGCCCTCGGTCAGGATGAGCCGCGTTGACGAAACATTAAGCGACAACCGGATCACAAGCGAAATAAGAAGCAGGACGGGAAAAGCCTGAAAATCGGTCGGCCGCGCCACGGTAGATGCCATGACCAGGATCATGGTGGCCGTCGCGATGGAAATGGCAATGCCGAAATCCAGCATCGCCGCCGGCATCGGGATCACCATCGTCAGCACGATCAGAACCAGCCCGGCGGTGATCAGCCCGCCGCGAAGCGAACCCGTCGGGTTCTTCCTGGCCACTGCGTCAGTCTTCATCAACAGGCACCGCCAGCCCGGAAGACGCCCGATCAGACGTCTGGGGAACCTGAAAGACCGTGCCGTCCAGTGCAACCGCCGGGCCGGTCAGCAAACCTGTGCGGCGCAGGTAGACCAGTGCCATCATCCGGTCCCCTGCGTCGGGCAGCCGCGCCACGTCCAGAAGCATCGCCGGTGGCATCCGCCGGCCTGACAGAACGATCCGGTCAACCTCTGCCGTGAACTGATCAAGCGGTGTCGCTGCGGGATCCCCCGCCAGCCCGGCAGCAAGCAGTGCAATTGTCCACATCACGCCGCTCTCTTGATCTCTCGCAGAGCTGTTTCCAGCGCTACGAAACTGGGCCTGACCTGTTCGGGCGCGGACTGTCGCCCGACCTCGACACAAAGATTGGTGGCATGCTGATGCAGCCCCGCGACCAGAACAGATTTGATGACCTCGTAAAACGCCATGTCATGCTTCATGACAGCGCTCAGTCGCTGAGCGATCGGCGCGACGATCCCATACGCCAGGAACACGCCCAGGAAAGTCCCTACCAGTGCCGAACCGATCATCTTTCCCAGCACTTCAGGCGGCTGATCGATCGACCCCATTGTCTTGATGACGCCCAGAACCGCCGCGACAATACCCAACGCAGGCAGCGCATCGGCCATGCTTTGAAGCGCATGGGGAACGTGCATCTGTTCTTCCCTGATAAGCGCGATCCGCTTGGCCAGCATGTCTTCGACCTGGTAGGGATCATCATAGTTCAGACTGGCCGACCGCAACGTATCCGCGATGATCGAGACCGCCTCGTGGTCGGTCAGGATGCGTGGATATTCCTTGAATATCAGGCTGTCCTGCGGGTTTTCTATGTGCTCTTCCAGTTCGACAGGATTGCTGCGGGCCAGACGGAGAAGCTGAAACAGCAGGCAAAGCAGATCTTCATGATCCTGTGCATGCCAGACTGGTCCCTTGAAGGCGCGGATCAATGCCGGGAAGGTATGTTTCAGGATATCGCCGCTGTTGGACAGGATATATGACCCGACAGCCGCGCCGCCGATGATCATCATCTCGAACGGCAGCGCATGCAGAATCACACCCATCTTGCCGCCGGCCAGGGCGTATCCGCCGAACACCATGGCGACGGTCAGGACAATTCCCAATGCTCCGAACATGGCGCGCTCCTATCTCGATGCGGCGCTGCGGGCGCCCATGTAAGTGGTCAGGACTGCGGCTTTGTCAGGCTCCATCGCGGCAATGACCCTGGCACCCGTCTCGGGGTTCACACGCATCAACAACTCTGCCGAATAATCCGGCGGCAGCGCCTGAAGGACGGCGGCGGCCTCTTTGGGCTTCATGGCTTCGTAGACGGCAACCAACCGGGAAATGTCATCGTCGACGGCGACCTGGCGGTTGGTTCGAGACCCGCTGACACTCGTGGAGCTTGCCTTCAGGCGACGCAATTCGGCCGTCAGCGCTTCGCGTGCGGCTGCGATCTCTGCCTTTCTGCTGGCCAGTTCTGCCAGTGCCTTCGCGATCCGGTCCTCTCGAATGGTCAGACGCTCCACGAGGCTTGCGACTTCCGGGATGTCGCCACATCCGGCCATCAGTCCTTCGGCAATCTCAGGCACAGGAACTTCAGGTGTTGCCGATTGCAGTGACATTGCAGCCATCGGAAGCAGCGATGCGGCCAGAAACGCGCCCAGCAATCTAGGCATCTGCGCCGTCCCGCTGGATTCCGCGCGGCTTCAGCCGCCGCGAAGCAGCACTGCCTGACCGCGTCAGATCGCGATGCATGGCCCAGTATGCCTTTTCCTCGCGCGACACTGCGATCGTGCGGGCCAGGTCGGCGGTCGCCTCTTCCGCCTCGGCTCGGGCTCGCCTGATCGCATGATCAAGCCGCGTGATCTCTGTCGTCATGACAGCAATCGCCCCGCCAAGTCCGGTTTCCAGATCATTGAGCCGACGCAGGCGGCGAGACAGAACATAGCAATAAATCGCCAAGGGCAGCGAAAGCACGGATGTGATCAGCGGAAAAAGAATGCTCAAGGTCATTGGATCGCGAACTCCGTAATCAGGACGTTTCCAGCACGCGCCTCGCCCAGCAGAATGTCGACGCGCGCCTGCAGTTCAGCGCGCACGATTTCCAGCACGCCACGCCGGTCGAAGGCGGCCGGATCGATGTTGCTGAGAAAGCCGTTAAAACTGTCCAGGATACGCGGCATCTGATGCTCGATTCCGGCCATTTGATCTGCCGTTGTCTCCATTTTCACACTCAGCACCAGCTGCCTGCCGCCCCCCGCAAGGGGCAACATGATACGCGGCACGTCGACATATCCGGGAACAGGCGCGTGCGTACCACTGGCACTGTCCTTCGACAGCCACGCTGCAGGCGTAACATAGCCCAGATAGCTGCCCGCAAACCCGGCAAACGCTGCCACAACCAGAGCCCCGGCGAATAACAGTCGTGATCGGCCCCGCGCTCTGGGCGGCGGTTCGGCTGCTACTGCATCGGACATCTGATTCTCCTTCTTCGAAAAGTCGGAATAGCACTGTCGGACTAACCAATAATTAACGGCCACTGTGTCAGAAGGAGGATCACCGAAGCCGAGAATCGAAGGGGCGCACATTGCAGGAATTGCAAAAATTCTGGTCCAGCCGGACCTCCAGGCAGCGCCTGGCGATCCTGGGCGGATTCGCGGCAAGTTTTATTCTGGTGCTGGCGTTCGTGGCGTTCGCCGGTCGGGTGCCGATGGCACTTCTCTACTCCGGGCTCGATGACGCACAGGCGGCGCCGGTCGTGGCGCATCTGGAACAAGGCGGCGTGCCCTATGACATCCGGGGCGGGTCGATCTGGGTAGACGAATCGATGCGCGATCGGGTCCGCATGGATCTGGCGGCGCAGAACCTGCCGGCACAGGGCGGCACCGGCTACGAAATCCTTGATGGGATGTCGGGCTTCAGCACGACCTCGCAAATGTTCGATGCCGCCTACTGGCGCGCGAAG
Source organism: Paracoccus denitrificans (assembly GCA_005768755.1). Classification (GTDB taxonomy): domain Bacteria; phylum Pseudomonadota; class Alphaproteobacteria; order Rhodobacterales; family Rhodobacteraceae; genus Paracoccus; species Paracoccus denitrificans_B. Next base: position 213,470 of record VAFL01000007.1, read on the forward strand.
GAGGGCGAGCTTGCGCGCACGATCCTTTCGATTCCTGCCATACGGTCTGCGCGGGTTCACCTGACCGCACCGCAATCGCGCGGCTATCGCAACACCCAGCCCGGCAGCGCATCGGTTACGGTTGTGACAGACGGCAGTTCGCTTGGTGCCGCGCAAGCAGACGCGATGCGGTTTCTGATCAGTTCGGCAGTGCCCGGCCTGACGCCCGATGCGGTTTCCGTGATCGACAGCGCGCGCGGCATCATCCAGCAGGCGGATGATCAGGTCGCGGGCGATCGAGAGGCGCGCATGAAGGAGAATGTGGAACGCATCCTGAGCCCCCATGTCGGCGCCGGAAACGCCATTGTCGAGCTGAGCATCGAACTGGTGACCGAAACCGAGCAGGTGGTCGAGCGTAGCTTCGATCCCACGCAACGCGCCATGATCTCGCAAGAGACAGAAGAGCTTTCGGACGAAAGCAGCATGGCCGGCAGTGCGGCGGTTACGGCTGCCTCCAACCTGCCAGAGCAGGCCGCGCAGGACGCAGAGAGGCAGCAGTCGCAGCGTGCCGAGACACGCCAGCGGGCGAATTACGAAGTCGGCGGCGTGACCCGCCAGATCGACCGGCGTCCCGGCGCAATCCGGCGTTTGAGCGTTGCCGTTCTGGTCAATGGCAAAACGGTCGAAGCTGCTGATGGCAAAATTCAATCCATCCCGCGCACGGATGACGAGCTGGTCGCGATCCGCGACCTGGTCGCGGCCGCCGTCGGATACGACGAATCGCGCGGGGATGAGCTGATCGTACGCTCCATGCCATTTGCGCCCAATGCACTGGACGGGACCGAGGCTTCACGCAATATCGGCCTTATGGATCGGCTGGCCCTGGATGCGCTGGCAAAGCTGGCACTGATCGGGCTGTTCGCGACCATTGCCATCGCGCTGACGATGCGCGGATTGCGGTCAGGGGGCGCAAAAACCACCGCATCGCTGGATGGATCGGCGCCCGTTTCAGCCCCGGCACCTGACGGGTTGTCTGCGCTGTCCGGCTTGCCTGCCACGTCGGAGATTGAGCCGGCTGCGATCCCCATGTTGTCGATGGCCGCCGCCGATTTCGATTTCGACAGTCCGGGCGGCAGCTCTGACGATCCTGTTGCCCGGCTGCGCCGCCTGATGAAAGAACGGCAGGAGGAGACCGTCCAGCTGCTGAACGGCTGGATCGGCTCTGACGACAGGAGCGCGACATGAGCGCGCTTCTGCAGTTCGAAGATTTCTCCGCGCCGCGCGCCGCGACCGCGCGACATTTCACAGCCGATGATCTTGCTGCAGAATATCAAAGGGGCCTGTCAGACGGCGCCGCGCAGTCCCGCAACGACACCTGGGACGAATTATGCGCGCTGCTGGAACGCGCGCTGTCCAACGCCGGTGATGAGGCGCGGATAAGACGCCGCTCTGTCACTGAGACAGTGTCGGCCATCACGCCCGTCCTGCAGGCCGTTGCGCTCAAGCTGGCATCGGTCCCCTGCGATCGCCTGACTGATCAGCTTGCAACGGAACTGGAACAGCTGTGCCTGGCCGGTATCGCACCGACATGCCGGATTTCCGGTGGCGTCGATCTGATCGAGCGGTTGGGCAACCGGATCGAAATGAAAGGGCTCCAGGGCGTGACGCTGCTGCCCGGCGCGCGCACGGAGATCACATTTGATGGCGGCCGGATCACGGTCGACCCCGAGGACATCACCGCGCAAATCGGCAGGATTCTGGCCGAAATATCGCCCAGCATGGAGGACTAGAATGGACCTGAACACCGCCGTCGCAACCGACAACATACCCGTTGAAATCACAGTGCGGATCGGTCGTCGCAGGCTTACCGTGGCCGAGCTTTCAGCGCTGAAGGAAAACGACGTCCTGCCGCTGGATCAGAATATCGACGAAGACGTCGAAGTCTGCGTGGGCGACCACGTCATCGCCTATGGCGAACTGATGGAGGACGAAGACGGCAGCGACCGGCTGATGCTGCGGATCACGCGCGCCGCCCAGAAAGACGCATGATGCGGCGACTCGCCCGTCGACATTGGCCTGCGGCGGTGATCGCAGCGATCTTCGCGATGCCGACGGTTTCGCTTGGTCAAGCCGCTTCCGATGCGGGCGGGGTCGATCTGGATACGGCCGCAGGTTCTATCGGGGCGGCCATGGAAGGTGCGCTGGAAAATGTGGGCGGGGTCGGCCAAAGCTCGATCGTGATCTTCCTGGCGCTGACCGTGCTGTCGCTGGCCCCGGCCATTGCGATCATGGTGACCTGCTTTCCTTTCATGGTCACGGTCCTGTCGATCCTGCGCCAATCGCTCGGGTTGCAGCAATCGCCGCCGAACATGCTGATCGTCAGCCTGGCGCTGTTTCTGACATGGTTCGTGATGGATCCGGTGCTGCGCGACGCCTGGGCCGCCGCTGGCGTCCCGCTGCAGTCGGGCGAGATAGGCGTGGTGGAGGCGTTGACGCGCGCCATCACCCCGTTCGAGCGGTTCATGTCGGCCCGCACCGACCCCGAAGTTCTGGATCACCTGCGTGCACTGGTGCCAGATTTTTCCGGTCCCGACGGGCTGCGAATTCTTGTCCCGTCCTTCATGCTGACAGAGTTGCAGCGCGCCTTCGAAATCGGCTTCCTCGTGGCGCTGCCGTTTCTGGTCATCGATCTGGTCGTCTCGGCCGTGCTGATGGCCATGGGCATGATGATGGTGCCGCCCGCCGTCGTCGCGCTGCCTTTCAAACTGGCGTTCTTTGTTGTCGTCGATGGCTGGACGCTGGTATCAGCGGCACTCGTACGTGGTTACCAATAGTGTAAGTCGTCATCGGTCCGACGGACCATCACCGGTCTATTACCTGCGAAACCGTCTGTTGCGGCGGCCGTGACCTCATGCTGCACTACGGCATGGCGCCCCCCTTGGGATCGGCGTTCAGTGCCTTATATTGGTGCCTGAACCGCGCCGATGCGGCGCAGAAACCTCCGAAGGCCCAACATGACACAGATCAACCAGATCGCCTGGGACGATACAGTCCTGCCATTCCAGTTCGACCGGTCGGCGATTCGCGGCCGGGTGGCGCGATTGGACGGCGTTCTTGATCACATCCTGTCCCGCCACGACTATCCGGCCCCGGTCGCGGCCGCCGTCGCCGAACTTGCGCTTCTGGTGGCGCTGATCGGCCCAACGGTCAAGCTGCGCTGGAAGCTGTCGCTTCAGGTCCGCGGCAATGGCGCGATCCGCACCGTCGCCGCCGATTATTTCGCACCCGAAGCCGACGGCGCGCCAGCGCGCATTCGTGCCTGGGCAAGTTTCGATGCCGATCGGCTGAATGAAGGCCCCCTTTTCGACCAGATCGGCGAGGGCTACTTCGCCGTCCTGATCGATCAGGGTCCGGGTACGCAGCCTTATCAGGGCATCACACCGCTGGCCGGCGGTTCGTTGTCAGCCTGTGCCGGCACCTATTTCGCCCAGTCCGAGCAGTTGCCCAGCAGCTTCGCGCTGTCTTATGGCCAGTCCATGATGCCCGGTCAAAAGACCGGCTGGCGCGCGGGCGGCATCATGTTGCAGACACTGCCGGCCCAGCCCGTGCAATCAGGTGAGGGCGGCTCGGGTGATGACGGTCTGATCGAGGCCGCCGATATCCTGCAAGGCCAGGAGTCCGAGGATTGGAACCGCGCCAACCATCTGCTGTCCACTGTCGAAGAAATGGAGCTGATCGGCCCGACACTTGCCCCGACCGACCTTCTGGTCCGTCTGTTCCACGAGGAATCGCCCCGCGTCTTCGATCCGCAGAGGCTGGAATTCGGCTGCTCTTGCAACGAAGAAAAGGTTCGCGGCACTCTGTCCATCTACTCGCAGAAGGACATTGCCCATATGACCACCGAAGACGGCCGGGTTACGGCGGATTGTCAGTTCTGTGGCGCCCATTACGACCTTGATCCCCGCTCTCTGGGTTTCGAGGCGACAATCGACGCCGAAGGCAACCCGTTGCCGCGCGACGCTGCGGCTGAATGAGCCCGGCCGAGGACATGACATCAGGCAGCAAGGCGGGCGCTTGCGTCCCCTTGCCCAGGCTTTCGGGTGACAGACTTGTCGATCGGCTTTCGCGGGCTGTGCGTACGGCCTCTGCGCCCAGTTCGGATTACGATGCCAATCCCGACGTGCATGTGCCAGAGTCCCCGCTTCGCGATGCCGGCGTGCTGGCCGCCTTTCACGAAGATGACGGCCGGCTTTACCTGACCAAGCGCGCGGCCACGATGCGCCACCATCCGGGCCAGATCGCACTGCCGGGCGGCAAGGTCGATCCCGGCGACGCTGACGTTGTCGCCGCGGCGCTGCGCGAAGCACAAGAAGAGATCGCCCTTCAGCCATCGCAGATCGAACTGATCGGCACCTTGACTGTCCATCGCACAGTCACGCAGTTCCGGATCACCCCTGTTATCGCGGTGATCCGGGGCCCGTTCACACCGATCCCTGAACCGGGCGAGGTGGCTGAGGTTTTCACCCTGCCGTTTGAACATGTCTCGGACCCGTCGAACTACCGGCTTGAAGGTCGGATCTGGCGTGACAGCTGGCGGGCTTATCGCGTGGCACCTTATGGTCCCTATTATCTGTGGGGGGCGACGGCGCGGATATTGCTGGGACTGGCACAAAGGCTGCATGGATGAACATTCAGGCGGCATTTCTGGAAGATCCGGCGCTGCGCCAGGTTCTGGCCATGCTGGAAGGCGACGGCCATCAGGGGCTGATCGTCGGTGGTGCCGTGCGCAACGCGGTTTTGGGCCAACCCGTCGCCGATATCGATATATCGACCGACGCGCCGCCACAGCGCGTCATTGAACTGGCGGCGTCGGCCGGGCTGAAATCGGTGCCAACGGGCATCGACCACGGAACGGTCACCGTCATCGCAGCCGGCACACCATTTGAGATCACCACCTTCCGCCGCGATGTCGAGACGGATGGACGCAACGCCACCGTGGCCTTTTCCGACCAGATCGAGGAGGATGCCGCACGTCGCGATTTCACCATGAATGCGCTTTACGCGACAGCCAGGGGCGAGGTCCTGGACCCGGTTGGCGGCTGGCCAGACCTGCGTCGGCGGGTATTGCGCTTTGTCGGTGATCCCGCGATGCGCATACGCGAGGATTACCTGCGTATCCTGCGTTTTTTCCGCTTTCTGGCATGTTATGCCGATCACATTGCACCCGGCACGATCGAGGCGATCCGCGCCGAGAAATCTGGTCTGTCGCGCGTATCCGCCGAACGCGTCGGGGCCGAGATGTGCAGGCTTCTGACTGCCCCGGACCCAGGCCCCGCGATGGCGCTGATGGAAGAAACGGGTGTGCTGGCGCTGATCCTCGACGGGGCGGAAACGGGGGCGCTGCACCGGCTTGTGATCGAAGAACAGGCCCGCCAGATGCGACCGGACTGGCTGCGCCGCCTGTCATTGATCCTGCCACAGGGCGGGGCGGACCGCCTGCGCCTGTCGCGCGCCGAGGCGAAGCGCCTGGATGCGCTGCGGCTGGCGGTCAGGCTTTCCCCCTTGGAAGGGGGTTTTCGGCATGGCGCAGAAATCGCGCGTGATGCCGCGGTGATCCGCCTTGCCCGCGGCGAGGTGCTGCCCGAGGACTGGCGACAGCAGGTTCGACAGGCGGCGAATGCCCCCCTTCCGATTACTGCGGCCGATCTGATGGCCCAGCTTCGCGGCCCCGCGCTTGGTCGCGGGCTGAAAGCGGCAGAACGCCAATGGATCGCTTCGGAATTCACCGCACCGCGCGCGGCGCTGATTGACGCCGCGCTGAAGGCGGGGGAAGAAGAGATATGAGCTTTCACGCCGTATTCGCGCGCCAGATCGATGCATTCCGACCCGCCGAGGGTCCGCCGCCGCAGACGCTGTTGCGCTTCATCGGCTGGGCATTGAAAGGATCCGGCCGGGGTTTGTCGATCGCGACGCTGGCTTCGGCCGCGACGGGCGCGGCGGATGTGATCTCGGCCACGCTGCTGGGGAGGGTCATCGATTCCGTCACAGCTTCCACACCTGAAACGGTGTGGGGGCAAAGCTGGCCCATAATCGCCGGCTTTGTGCTGTTCTTCCTGGTCATTCGTCCGTTGATCCTGGGCTTCTCGACCGCGTCGTCGAACGTCATCATCGGCCCGAACATCCTTCCGCTGGTATTGTCGCGTCTGCATCGCTGGACCATGGGGCAATCGGTCAGCTTCTTCGACAATGACTTCGCGGGGCGGTTGGCGCAAAAGCAGATGCAGACAGCGCGCGCGATCACGGACGTCGCGGGAGAGATGGTCAACACGGTCGCGTTCTCGCTTTCGGCGATCATCGGATCGGCGGTGTTTCTGCTGTCCATTGACCTTTGGGGCGCAATTGCGCTGATATTGTGGCTGTTCAGCTATGCGGCCCTGATCCGCTATTTCCTGCCCAAGATCCGCAGCCATTCGGCGGCGCGCGCCTCGGCCCGGGCGACGGTGACCGGGCAGGTGGTCGATACGATCACCAATATCAAGACCGTCAAACTGTTCGCCCATGCCGATCACGAGGATCGCGCCGCCCTGTCGGCCATGGCCGGCTTTCGCGAACGCGCCGTCGATTTCGGCATCGTCTCGACCTGGTTCCGGCTGTCGCTGATGACGCTGGCCGGTGTCCTGCCTGTCATCCTGATCGGCATGGCCATCCTGCAATGGCAACAGGGCCATGCGACAGCTGGCGACATCGCCGCCATCGGCGCGATTGCGTTGCGTCTGTCGCAGATGTCGGGCTGGGTCAGCATGTCGCTGATGGGCATCTGGGGCTCCATCGGCGAAATCGAGGACGGCATGGAAACGCTTACCCCGCCGCATACGCTGACCGATGCGCCCGATGCCCGACCGCTGGATCAGGTGCGCGGCGAAATCGCCTTCGATAATGTCAGCTTCACCTATGGGCGCGACGACGGTCGCAGCGGTGTCCATGACATCACCCTGACCATCGCCCCGGGAGAGCGCGTCGGCCTTGTCGGGGCATCGGGCGCGGGCAAGTCGACGCTGGTCGCGCTGCTGCTGCGGCTTTACGACGTTGAAAGCGGCGCAGTCCTGATCGACGGGCAGGATATCCGCGAGGTGACGCAGGAAAGCCTGCGCCGGCAGATCGGCATGGTCACGCAGGAAACGGCGATGTTCAACCGCTCGGCCCGTGACAATATCCGCTATGGCAGCCCCGATGCATCCGAGGCCCAGATTGCCGCCGCGGCCGACGCCGCCGAAGCGGGCGAATTCATCGCCGGGATGCAGGATCATGCCGGACGCAAAGGCTATGAGGCGTATCTGGGCGAACGTGGCGTGAAATTGTCAGGCGGCCAGCGTCAGCGCATTGCCCTCGCACGCGCCTTCCTGAAAAACGCCCCGATCCTTATCCTGGACGAGGCCACTTCGGCACTGGACAGCGAGGTCGAAGCCGCGATCCAGACCTCGCTTGACCGCGTGATGGAGGGCAAGACCGTGCTGGCGATCGCGCACCGACTGTCAACGATTGCCGAGATGGACCGGATCGTCGTGCTGGAGGACGGCCGCATCGTCGAAGAAGGCAGCCACGAGGAATTGCTGGCACAGCGCGGAACCTACGCGCGTTACTGGGACCGCCAGTCAGGCGGCTTCCTGGGCACGGACGAGGCGGAAGCCGCAGAATGACGCAATGGACCGTCGAACGGCTGAACCGGCGCGGCGACGGCGTCGCGCGCGACGCGTCAGTTCAGCAGGTGCTGGCACAAGTGACCCTGCCGGGCGAGGTGATCGACGGCGCGGTCAATGACGGCCGGATCGATAAGCCGCGCATCCTGACGCCCTCGCCCGATCGGGTGCGCGCGGACTGCCCCCACTACGCTGCATGCGGCGGCTGTTCGCTGATGCATGGCAGCGACGCATTCGTGGCGAAGTGGAAGGCGGACAGCGTGACCACGGCGCTCGCGGCGCATGGGATCTCGGCGAAGATCGGCGGCATCGCCACATCGCCCCCGCAATCGCGCAGGCGCGCGGTGCTGTCCGGGCGGCGCACCAAGCGGGGCGCGACGGTGGGTTTTCACGCCCGCGCCTCGGATCAGATTGTGGACATGACCGAATGCCGGGTGCTGCGGCCTGCCATTGTCGACGCCCTGCCGGTGCTGCGCGAACTGGTCGCCACGGGTGCCTCTCGCGGGGCAGAGCTTGCGCTGACCGTCACCGAAAGCCCGGCGGGGCTGGATATCGCCGTCACTGGCGGCAAGCCGCTGGATGCGGGACTGTCCGAAAAGCTGGGCCAGATCATGCGGCACGGCGATTTCGCAAGACTCGATTGGGACGGTACGCCGATGACGCGGCGCACGCCCGCGCGCCAGATGGGGCGCGCCCGCGTCACCCCGCCCCCCGGCGCATTCCAGCAGGCGACCGCTGAGGGCGAGGCCGCGCTGCTTAGCGTCGTGCGCAAATCGTTGCAGGGTGCATCGCACATCGTCGATCTTTTCGCAGGCTGCGGCACCTTCACGCTGCCGCTTGCCGCAAATGCAGATGTCCACGCAGTCGAGGGGCTGGCGGCACCGCTGGAAGCGCTTGACGCCGCGTGGCGGGCCGCGCCGGACCTGCATCTGATCACGACTGAACTGCGCGATCTGGCGTCGCGACCGCTTCAGCCGGACGAACTGGCCCGCTTTGACGCGGCGCTTATCGACCCGCCCCGCACCGGGGCGCCTGCGCAGGCCGATCAGCTGGCTGTGTCACCCTTGAAGCGCATCGCATGGGTCAGCTGCGACCCCGTCACCTTTGCCCGCGATGCGGCCACGCTGCTGAAGGCGGGCTGGCGCATCGGGCCGGTCTACGTCGTTGACCAGTTCCGCTGGTCGCCGCATGTTGAAACCGTGGCCAGTTTTACACGTGACTGACGGGCCAAGCCCTTCACCTGTCGGCGCGGCACAGACGAATGGCGGCGCTATCTGAAAAGCATGCGTGAGCGCAGGCTGCGAGACTAGACGAAAACCTCGACCCGTTCCTGCTCGCCCACGCCGAAGACGCGTTTATAGCGTTCGATTTCGTCCGTTGGTCCCATCGCCTTTGCAGGGTTGTCTGACAGTTTGACCGTGGGCCGGCCTTCTGCCTCGACCGCCTTGCAGACAAGGCTGAGCGGGTCCAGCCCGTTACCGTCGACAAGCCCGCGGAAGTCGTTGGTCAGCAGCGTGCCCCAACCGAAACTGACCTTCACCCGCCCGTTGAACTGATTATACAGTTCCTCGATCTTCTTTTCGTCCAGCCCGTCCGAGAAAATGACCAGCTTCTGGGTCGGGTCCTCGCCCCGGTCCTTCCACCACTTGATCGCGATTTCCGCATTCTCGGCCGGATCGCCGCTGTCGACGCGGATACCCGTCCAGCCGGCCAGCCAATCCGGCGCGCCTTCCAGAAAGCCCTTGGTGCCATAGGTGTCGGGCAGGATGATACGCAGATTGCCGTCATGTTCTTCATGCCAGTCGGCCAGAACGCGGTAGGGCGCCTGCTTCAGTTCTTCATCGGTATCAGCAAGCGCTGCATAGACCATCGGCAATTCATGCGCGTTGGTCCCGATGGCCTCCAGATCGCGGCGCATGGCGATCAGGCAGTTCGAGGTGCCGATGAATCTGCCGTCCGGCGCATGGCCCAGCCCTTCACCCATCGCCTGCACACACCAATCCTGCCAAAGATAGGAATGCCGCCGCCGCGTGCCGAAATCGGCGATCTTCAACTCGGGCAGCTTGTTCAGTTCGGTGATCTTTTCCCAAACGCGGGTCATGGCGCGCGCATACAGCACCTGCAATTCGAACCGCCCCATATCCTTGGTGACGGCACGCGAGCGCAGTTCCATGATGATCGCAAGCGCAGGGATCTCCCACAGCATGACCTCGGGCCATTTCCCTTCGAAGCGCAGTTCGTACTGGCCATCCTTTTTCGACAGCTCGTATTCGGGAAGCTGGACGTTCTCCATCCACTCCATGAAATCGGGGCGGAACATCTGACGCTTGCCATAGAAGGTGTTGCCGCGCAGCCAGGTCGATTCGCCGCGCGTCAGGCGCAGCGCACGGACCTGATCCAGCTGCTCGCGCAGTTCAACCTCGTCCACGATATCGGCCAGCGGCACCGACTTGGTGCGGTTTATCAGCTGAAAGGTGACGTTCGTATCGGGCTTGTTGCGAAACACCGACTGGCACATCAGCAGCTTGTAGAAGTCGGTATCCAGCAATGACCGGACAATCGGATCAATCTTCCAGCGGTGGTTATACACGCGCGCGGCAATATCGACGTTCGGCATCATCATTTCAGCATCACTCCTGCGGCGCGCATGTTGTCCTGCGCGGCTTTCTTCGACCCGTCCAGGTCGATGGCCCGCGTCGCATGCTCAATAACGCCAACCTCGAAGCCAAGTTTCGCGGCATCGATGGCCGACCACGCGACACAGAAATCATGGGCGAGACCGACGAAATCCAGCACCATCAACCCGCGCTCGCGCAGAAAGCCTTCCAGCCCGGTGCGGGTCTGATGGTCGTTTTCGAAGAAAGCCGAATAGCTGTCGATTTCAGGGCGAAACCCCTTTCGCACGATCATGTCGGCCACGTCGACGGCCAAAGCCGGATGGAATGCCGCGCCGGGCGAGCCGATGACGCAATGCCGCGGCCAAAGAACCTGGGTGCCGTAATCCATCTCGACCGTCGAAAACGGCGTCGCACCGTCGTGATTGTCGGCAAAGCTGGAATGCGTTTCCGGATGCCAGTCCTGGGTCAGCACGACAGCGTCGTAATCGGCCATCAGATCGTTGATCGGGGCGATGATCTGGTCACCACCGGCAACTGCCAGCCGACCGCCGGGGCAAAAATCGACCTGTGCGTCGATGACTATCAGGGCCTTGGGCATGGTCTTCTCCTTCGCCTGACAATTCGTAGCGATTGCGGCACGGGCGTCAATGCCGGGGCGCACCTGTCCATTTGGACAGTATGCCCTTGCGGGTTTCCCGCAATCCGCGCAACCTGACCCTAGGGAAACGAGTTTGAGGAGGGACGCGCGATGACCGACGAAAATCTGCCCCAGGAACCACGCCAGCAGGGCGAATTCGAAGAATATGGCGAGGCAGGCCGTTCCGCCGGCATGATCTGGGGCCTGCGGGCCGCCGGCGTGATCGCGGCGGCTGTTGTGTGGCTGTTGCTTGGCGCATCGGAAGCTTTGTCCACAGAAGCGCGCAACGTCGCAGCCATCGGTACGCTGATGGCGATCTGGTGGATGTCCGAGGCTATTCCGCTGTCTGCGACCTCGCTTCTGCCGCTGGTGCTGATCCCGATGTTCACCGAACAGGACGTCGCAGACGCCGCCGCGCCCTATGCGAACCCTATCGTCTTCCTGTTCCTTGGCGGCTTTCTGCTGGCCATCGCGATGGAGAAATGGAACCTGCATCGCCGCATCGCGCTGCTGACATTGCGTCAGGTCGGCGTGCAGCCGAAACGCATCATCCTTGGCATGATGCTGGCAACCGGTTTCCTGTCCATGTGGGTGTCGAACACGGCCACCACGCTGATGATGCTACCGATCGGGCTGTCAATCCTGACACTGGTGATCGAACGCAGCAGACACACCAGCCAGGGCGCCGAAGCGGGCGAGGCGATTGCCGCAGGCGGCACGATCTCTGAAATCGTCGAGGACCCGAACATCAAGGCCTTCGGCATCTGTCTGGTCCTGTCCATCGCGTGGGCCGCCACCATCGGCGGGCTTGGCACGCTGCTTGGCAGCCCGCCGAATGCGATTGTTGCGGGCTATATCAAAAATGATCTGGGCGGCGAAGTGGGTTTTCTCGACTGGATGATCATCGGCGTCCCGCTGGCACTCGTTTTCATCCTGATCGCTTGGGTGCTGATGACGAACGTCATGTTCCGGTTCAACCTGACCGAAATCCCCGGCGGGCGGGCCATGATCGACGACGAAATCTCGCATCTCGGTCCCGTCAGCCAGGGCGAGCGCATGGTGATGATCGTCTTCGGCGCGGCCGCATTCCTTTGGGTCGTGCCGGGCCTGCTTGACGAAATGTTTGAACGCAGCCTTGGCCCGATCGAAAACCTGAACGACACGGCCATCGCCATTGCCGCAGGCATCGCGCTGTTCATCCTGCCCGGCCGCGGAAAGACCGAAATGGTGCTGAACTGGAAGGATGCCGAAGATGGCCTGCCCTGGGGCGTGCTGCTGTTGTTCGGTGGCGGCCTCAGCCTTGCCGGCGCCGTCGGCTCGACCGGGCTTGACCAGTGGTTCGGTCAGCAGGTGCAAGGTCTGGGCGCGCTGTCACCCATCATGCTGATCGCAGCCGTCACGACGCTGATCCTGTTCCTGACCGAGGTCACGTCGAACACCGCAACCGCCGCCACCTTCATTCCGATCCTTGGCGGTATCGCGGCAGGCATCGGCGTCGATCCGATGGCGCTGTTGATCCCGGCGGCGTTCGCGGCGACCTGCGCCTTCATGCTGCCCGTCGGCACGCCCCCCAACGCCATCGTCTTCGGGACCGGCACCGTGACCATCGGACAGATGGCACGAGGCGGCTTTGTGCTGAACCTGGTGGGGATCATCCTGATCACCATGTTCATCTATCTGCTGGGCGGCATCGCCTTCGGCATCACCTTCGGGTGATCTGACACGACAGGTTTGACGAACCGGGGCGCGGCGGCTATGGCCAGCAAATGCTGACAGTCGCCGCGCTTTATCATTTCACGCCCTTCCCCGACCCGGATGCCATCAAGGCCCCGCTGGCAAAGCTTGCCTGCTCTCATGGCGTCAAGGGCACGCTGCTTCTGGCCCGCGAAGGCATCAACGGCACCATTGCCGGGACAAGGCAGGGCATCGACGCCGTGCTGGCCCATATCCGCGCCCTTCCGGGATGCGAGGGGCTGGTCTGGAAGGAAAGCACCGCCACCGAGATGCCATTCGGTCGCATGAAGGTGCGCGTAAAGCCCGAAATCGTCACTATGGGCCAGCCCGATGTGGACCCGTTGGCCAGCGTCGGCCATTATGTCGAACCGAAGGACTGGAACGACCTGATCGCGTCCGAAGACGTGGCCGTCATCGACACCCGCAACGATTACGAGGTCGAGATCGGCACCTTCGACGGCGCGGTCGATCCCGGCACCAGATCCTTCCGCGACTTCCCGGCATGGTGGCAGCAGAACAAGCACCGCTTCCACAACAAGCGCATCGCCATGTTCTGCACCGGCGGCATCCGCTGCGAGAAATCGACGAACTACCTGATCTCGCAAGGGGTCGAGGATGTGTACCACCTGCAAGGCGGCATCCTGAAATATCTGGAAGACGTGCCGGAAGCCGACAGCAAATGGCAGGGCGAATGCTTCGTCTTCGATCAGCGCGTCAGCCTTGGCCACGGGCTGCGCAGCGGCAGTTATGACATGTGCCACGCCTGCCGCCGCCCGCTGTCGGCGCAGGACAAGACCCGACCCGAGTTCGAAGAAGGCGTGTCCTGCCACCGCTGCTTGCCGGAATACAGCGATGCCGACCGCACCCGCTTTCGCGAACGCCAGCATCAGGTCGAACTGGCGCAAGCGCGCGGCACCGATCATATCGGCGCGGTACTGAAGCCGAAGGCTTGAAACTCTGCCCCGCGAATGGTCTTGTCGGCGCGGCCCTGGCCAGACCTGAAAGCGGGATCAAGCGATGCTGGCGATATTCCTGAAAACCCTGCCCTTCTTCGCCCTGATCGGCTTGGGCTGGTTCGCCGCGCGCACCCGCATCTTCCCGCCCGAAGGCGCGGCCTGGCTGACCCGCTTCGTGTTCTACTTCGCTCTCTCGGCGATGCTGTTCCGCTTTGCCGCGACCCTGGACATCAACGAAATCTGGGACCCGGCCTTCGCCGCCGCCTATCTGTGCGGCTCTCTGATCGTGTGGAGCATCGGCATGGCCATCGGTCGTGCCCGCCAGCTGGGCTGGGCCGAAGCCGCGATGGAGGCGCATTGTTATGTCATCGGCAACACCGGCTTCCTTGGCGTGCCGATGCTGATCGTCCTGCTGGGCGAAGCCGCCGCCGGTCCCGTCCTGCTGATCCTGATTATCGACCTCGTGGTGTTTTCAACGCTTATCACCATCATCATCACCGGGGCCAGGCAGGGCCGCATAAGGCTTTCAACCATCTGGGTGCTGCTGCGCGGGCTGGTCGCGAACCCGATGATCGTGTCGATGCTGGCGGGGCTTGCATGGTCAGCGCTGCACCTGCCGCTGCCCGGCCCCGCACTTGAATTCCTGACGCTGCTTTCCGCCGCCGCCACCCCCGGCGCCTTGTTCGCCATTGGCGCAAGCCTTGTCGGGCGTCGCGCAGACCGGCCCGTCATCGCCGTCTGGCTGTCCTTCGCGAAACTGGTGCTTCACCCCGCAGCCGTCGCCGCCGCCTGCTTCCTGTTCAGCGTGAATACCTTCGCCGCCGGCGTGATGATCGCCGCCGCCGCCCTGCCGGTCGCGGGCAACGTCTTCATGCTGGCCGAATATTTCGGCATCGCCGTTCAGCGCGTGTCGTCAGCGATCCTGATCTCGACCGCCGCCAGTGTCATCACCATCCCCATCATCATCCACCTGATCGAAAGAGGCTGACCCATGTCCCGTATCGAGGCACTGTCGCTGGAACATTGCAAACTGGAACTGGACGATCTGGGCATCGCCACGGTCACACTGAACCGCCCCGACAAGCGCAACGCCCTGAACACCGCGACGATTGACGAACTGATCGCGATCTTCACCGCCCTGCCCCGCGACGGCGTCCGCGCCTGCATCCTGCGCGGCGAAGGCCCGCATTTCTGCGCCGGGCTGGATCTGGTCGAACATCACGCCGCCGACCGCACACCGGCAGATTTCATGCATGTCTGCCTGCACTAGCACGAGGCCTTCAACAAGATGGAATATGGCGGCGTCCCGATCATCGCAGCCCTGCAGGGCGCGGTGGTCGGCGGCGGGCTGGAACTCGCGTCCGCGGCCCATATCCGCGTCATCGACGACAGCGCCTATTTCGGCCTGCCCGAAGGCCAGCGCGGGCTGTTCACCGGCGGCGGGGCCACGATCCGCGTGGCCGACCTGATCGGCAAATCGCGCATGGTCGACATGATGCTGACGGGCCGCCTTTATCGCGGGGATGAGGCCGTGACCGTGGGCCTTGCGAACTACATCGCCCAGGACAGCCACGCCAAAGCCTATGAAATCGCCAGACGCTGCGCCGAAAACCTGCCGCTGACGAATTTCGCCATCTGCTCGGCGATCAGCCATGTCCAGAACATGTCGGCGCTGGATGCAGCCTACATGGAATCCTACGTAGCGGGCGTGGTGAACACGCAACCGGCAGCGCGGGAACGGCTGGCGGCGTTCCGCGACGGCAGCGGGCCGCGCATCAAGCCGACGCAGGGTTGATCCTATACAGGCCCGGCTGGCGGGCCTAAGCTGTCGGCGAATTTCATTTGGGGGAACATATCATGTCCGATTCCGATATCGTCATCCTGTCCGGCGCGCGCACCGCGATCGGCACTTTCGGGGGCAGCCTGGCCGCCATCCCGCCGATCCAACTGGCCGCGACCGTGACCAAGGCCGCGATGGAACGCGCCGGCGTCTCGCCCGACCAGATCGGCACCGTGGTCTTCGGCCATGTCATCAACACCGAACCGCGCGACGCCTACCTGTCCCGCGTCGCCATGCTGGACGCGGGCGTCCCCTTCACAACACCCGCAATGAACGTGAACCGCCTGTGCGGTTCCGGCGCGCAGGCCATCGTGTCGGCCGTGCAGGCGCTGCAACTGGGCGATGCCGATTTCGCCGTTGCAGGCGGCGCTGAAAGCATGTCGCGCGCGCCCTATATCGCCCCTGCCGCGCGCTTTGGCGCCAAGATGGGCGATGTGCAGATGCTGGACATGATGTTGGGCGCGCTGACCTGTCCGATGGGCACCGGCCATATGGGCGTCACCGCCGAAAACGTATCCGCCGAACACGACATCACCCGCGAGGCACAGGACGAATTCGCGCTGGAATCGCAGAACCGCGCCGCCAAAGCGATCGCCGAGGGCCGCTTCAAGGACCAGATCGTCCCGGTCGAGGTCAAGACCCGCAAGGGCGTCGTCCCCTTCGACACGGACGAACACCCCAAGGACACCAGTGCCGAGAAGCTCGCCGGGTTGAAACCCGCCTTCAAGAAGGACGGCAGCGTCACCGCCGGCAACGCATCAGGCATCAATGACGGCGCCGCCGCCGTGGTGCTGGCCCGCGAAGATGCCGCCAAAGCCGCCGGCCTGACCCCGCGCTTCCGCGTCTTGGGTTACGCCGTGGCCGGCGTCCGCCCCGAGGTGATGGGCATCGGCCCCGTCCCCGCCGTCCAGAAACTTCTGGAGAAGACCGGCCTGACGGTCGACGATTTCGACGTCATCGAATCGAACGAGGCGTTCGCCGCGCAGGCCCTTGCAGTGAACAAGGAACTCAGCCTCGACCCGGCCAAGGTAAACCCCAATGGCGGCGCCATCGCCCTTGGCCACCCGGTCGGCGCAACCGGCGCGATCATCACCGTCAAGACGATGTATGAACTCGACCGGATCGGTGGCAAACGCGGCCTGATCACCATGTGCATCGGCGGCGGTCAGGGCATCGCGCTGGCAATAGAGCGTATCTGACCCCTCAACGCTCGCCTGCCCCTGCCGGGCGAGCGCCTGCCACGCGCCCAGCGTAGTCGCGCATCTTCCAGCGCGAAACCTGACAATCGCCCCCATGGCGCCAGTTGATCCGCTCCGGTTTAAGACGAAGGTCAGCTTTGGGCCCAAATCGACTGTTTCCGTGCATTGCGTGAACAGCCGCAATCGGAGAAAATGACCCGAAATATTCCTTTACGGCTGAAGTTGTCCCCTCCTACGAAAGTGCCTAGATGAAAGGCCGAGAAAGAAACCAGCCATGTTGGTGTGGCTCTGGCAAGAAGTATAAGAATTGCCATCTTGATCGTGATGTTCAGCCGAAAGAAAATCGTTGGGCTGCTCTGGATCTAAATCGCAAGGCGTTTTCCCAAAAGAAGTGCTTCGCGCGGGACGTGGGCTTGGGAGATTGTGAAGGCGGCGTGATCAAAGCACACACTGTCTCGCGGGGCCCAAATCTCGCCAGGATCGCCAAGAACGGACATGTGCTACGATACCGTACTACCAGTTCGGAAATGAACGGAAACGGCGGCAATTTATCCTTCAAGAGGATTGGCATCAAGGATGCGTCCGTTTTTCATGGTTTTTGTAGAAAACATGATCGGGAGATTTTTTCCTGCATCGAGAATGAAGTCTTTACCGGACGCCCCGACCAGTGCCTAGCTATCGCTTATCGGACGATGAGCCGAGAACTCTATGGGAAGGACGCTAGCTCCCACTTACGCGAAACCTTGAGGGACGCCGATAAGGGGAGCCAACCTTTTCAGCAGTTTATCTTTCAGAAGATGCTTGATGAAATGGACACGGGCAACGAAGCTGCGCGACGCGAGCATAAGGCCACTCATGACGCGTTGACCGCAGCAGTGGTGGCCTCACGGACAGATATGCTCAGTTCGCTGATCTTTGAATTTGCCGCTCCTATTCCGTTCATGTTTGCAGGCGCGTGGGTGCCGTTAACTGACCTCCACGGAGCAGAACTTCAAAAAGGATACGTAGACGAGCTTCTCGAGCAGGTTTTTGTTTCTTCATTTGCGGGTGAGTCCAGCGCAATGATCTGCATTTCTTGGCGGAATATCGACGGTGCGCCCGGGAAAGTCATCGCAGAGCAACTCATAGAACTGCCGGAGGAAGCACGAGCGTCAGCTTGCCTGCAGTTTGTGATGAAGCATGTTGAAAACGTCTTCTTTAACCCCGATTGGTTCGACGCCCTAGATAAAAGCCAAAAAGCGCACCTAGACCAGCTTGCAGCCGACGGGCTTGATCTGATGGGGAGCGTTCCAGCAATGCCCATTCGCTTAGATGCTGATTTTCAGCTCCCACCATCAGTGAAAGCCATCCGAGTTTAACAAACACATGTCACCCTGCATTCCCCAGGTGGCGTGTCGTTTGAGGTGAAGATCGCCTGTATCCGATCGCTAGACAAGGATTTTCTGCCGCAAGCGGCACCTGCGGTCG
>VAFL01000097.1 GCA_005768755.1 Paracoccus denitrificans
GGAACCTCCTTACTCAGAATACTGCTACCTTCACACTGCCATAAGAATGCAGCTAGTTGAGAGCTGGCTTCTAGGCATGCTTCCCTGGGAGTGCTGAGGTCAGGGCAGAACCGTCCCGCATCCTGCCTGACTGTAGGCGTAGCTGCTAACATCCTAATGTTAGTGGCTGAGAGAGGTTGCGGGAAAAACATGTGTAAGCATTGGGCCTGAACTCCTGTGTATCTGAGTTGAATACAGCGATTTCCAATGGCCTACTTCAATCACAGTGTAGCTAGTTTCCAACTCCCATGTCAGAATGGGTAGCAGACATCTGCCTCCCATGCATACACACTTCTGAGAGTTGAGCTGATGGCCTGTACCTGCACATCCAGCCTGTTGGTACCCTTCGCTTCTAAAACGCCTAGGCTCGCTGTTTGACGGAAGTGTTGGGAGAGGTAATTGGAATCTCCCGGAACAGAACACTCGTGCCTCCAAGCTCAATCCAGCGATTTCCTATTAATTCCTGTGGTAGACTGGTGCTACATACTAAGTTCCATACGTGAGAAGGAAGGTGAACGCCTTGTCCAAAAGCATATTACTTCTGAGAGTTGAGCTCACCCTCAGTCCCTCACAGTTCCACACTGCCTGCAGAGTGAGTTTCACAGGTCTTCACCACAGACGTTAACCACAGGCTTCTGAGACGCAAGTTAACAATGCAGACCTGGAGGGTATCTCCAGGTGCAGTAGAGTGGTAATCTTGGAACCTCCTGACTCAGAATACTGCTCCCTGGGAGAGCTGAGGAAAAGGCAGAACCCTCCTGCATCCTGCCTGACTGTAGGCGTGGTTGCTAACATCCTAAAGTGAGTGGCTGAGAGTGGTTGCGGGAAAAGCATGTGTAAGCATTGGGCCTGAACTCCTGTGTAACTGGGTTGAATACAGCGATTTCCAATGGCCTTCTTCAATCAGAGTATAGCTAGGTTCCAACTCCCATGTCAGAATTGGGAGCAGACATCTGCCTCCCATGCATACACACTTCTGAGAGTTGAGCTGATGGCCTGTTCATCTCCATCCAGCCTGCTGGTACTCTTCGCTTGTAAAAGGCCGAGGCTCGCTGTTTGACGGAAGTGTTGGAAGAGGTAATTGGAATCTCCCGGCACACAAGACTAGTGCCTCCAAGCTCAATCCAGCGATTTCCTAGTAATT
>VAFL01000020.1 GCA_005768755.1 Paracoccus denitrificans
ATCGCCAGGCGGCAGCCCTCGGCGGCAATGTCCGTAAGGGCGAGCACGGCACGACGGTCGTCTATGCCGACCGCTTCACCCCGGAAGACGAGAAGCGCCGAGCCCGCGAGACCGGTGAAGAACCGGGACGCGTCCCGTTCCTGAAGCGTTTCACCGTGTTCAACGCGGCGCAATGCGAAGGCTTGCCCGAGGACATCGCTGTCGAGGCACCACCACCACCGCCAGGCATGATCGAGCCGAGGGTCGAGGCGCTGATCTGTGCCACTGGTATCGATTTCCGCATCGGCGGGGATCGCGCCTTCTATGTTCCGGCGCTCGACTATGTCCAGGTGCCGCCACCGGCCGCCTATTTCGAACCGATCAACTGGCACAGGACGGCGCTCCACGAGATGGGTCACGCCACAGGCCATGCCTCGCGCCTGGGGCGGGATTTCTCGGGCAGTTTCGGCACGAAGAAATACGCCTTCGAGGAGCTGGTCGCCGAGATGAACGCGGCATTCTGCTGCGCCTCGCTTGGTATCGTGCCGACCGTGCGCCATGCCGACTATATCGGCTCCTGGCTGGAGGTGCTGCGCGAGGACAACCGCGCCATCGTCCGCGCAGCTTCTCAGGCCAGCAAGGCGGCCGACTGGCTGCTGTCGCATCTGCCCGACGAAGATGCCGGGGAGCCGGTTCCGGCTGCAATCGAAGGGAGGGTCGCGGCATGATCCTTTTGACCGGAACACAGCGCGACCGGCTTCTGGCCAATGGTCGCCAACGTGATGTGGATCACATCCCCGTCGTGAAATTCTTCAACCCCTTCGGCGCGGGCGTCTGGCTCGCCACTGAGCTGGATCAGGGCGGCGACATCATGTTCGGCCTGGCCGATATCGGCTACCCCGAACTTGGCTCGTGGAGCCTGGAAGAGCTGCGCAGGGTCCGATTGCCCTTCGGCATGGGGATCGAGCGGGATCTGCTCTTCACCGGGGATTTCCCGATCTCGGTCTGGGCGGAGGCTGCGCGGGAAGCCGGCAGCATCCGTGCGGCGGAGCGAGCCCTCTACCGCGCCGGTGCGGCATTCACCTGCACATCCGCAGATACGGAAAGCCAGGATTCCTGATTTCCGGCTGTCGGCTTTGTGGCCTGGCGTCGCGCTCTTCAGAGGAAGAGGGCGGCGCTTCGCTTCGTGACGGGTTGGAGGTCGAGAGAGAGGCTCCCGGCCGCCCGTCGCGGAGAAACCACCATGGCCAAAGCTGCCAGGAAGAAGCCCGTCGCCCCGATGATCGTCTTTTCGCGGGCGCGCGACATTCCGTTCAACCGCATCAGGCTGTCGGACAGCAATGTCCGCGAGACCGATGTCGAGGCGGGTCTGGACGAACTTACCCATGACATCGACCGGCGCGAGGATCTCGTGCAGGGTCTCAATGTCCGCGCCATCCTCGACGAGGACGGCAATGAGACCGGCGAGTTCGAAACCCCGGCCGGCGGCCGCCGCTACAGGTCCATCGCGCGCCTTGTCGAGGCCGGTCGCTGCCCGGCCGAAGGGCTCGTGCCCTGCATCGTCAAGAAGGCCGACGCCAAGACCTCGGCCGTGGACGACTCGCTGGCCGAGAACCTGCTGCGCCTCGCCCTGCATCCGCTCGACCAGTTCAAGGCGTTCAAGCGGATGTTCGACATGGGCATGTCGAAGGAGGAGATCGCCGACGCATGGCGGACCACCCCGCGCTACATCATGCAGCGTCTTCGCCTCGCCACCGTTGCGCCGACGCTGCACGACGCCTATGCGCGCAACGAGATGACGCTGGCGATGCTGGAAGCCTTCACCGTCAACCCCGACCACGAGCGCCAGCAGCAGGTCTGGGAGCGCATCAGCACGTCGTGGCAGAAGGAACCCTGGCAGATCCGCAACATGCTGACCGAGACCACGGTTCCGGCCGCCGACAAGCGCGCCCGCTTCATTGGCGTTGACGCTTACGATGCGGCGGGTGGCCCGGTGCTGCGCGACCTCTTCTCCGAGGAGAACGGCGGCTGGTTGCAGGACGTCACGCTTCTCGACCGGCTGGTCGACGAGAAGCTGCGCACCGTCGCCGACGAGATCGCCGGTCAGGGCTGGAAGTGGATCGACGCGGCAGTCGAGCTGCCCTACGGCCACACCAACGGGTTGCGCAGGCTGGTCGGCGTGACCCAGGAACTGACCGACGAGGAACGCGCCACCCGAGAGGCGCTGCGCGACGAGTATGACGAACTCGAAGCGCAGTATGCCGAAGCCGACGAGCTGCCCGATGAGGTCGATCAGCGGCTCGGGGAAATCGAAGCCGAGCTGGAAGCCTTCGAGAATCGGCCTGTCACCTTCGCGCCGGAAGACATCGCTCGTGCCGGTGTCTTCGTCAGCATCGGCCGCGATGGCGAGTTGATCGTCAGCAACGGCTACGTCCGCTCCGAGGACGAACAACCCGAGACCGTCGATGGCGAGGATGCCACCGAGGGTGCGGACCCGTCCGATCCCGATGCGGTGCAGCGCGCGGTCATCACCGTCGGCGGCGAGCCCGTCCCGGACGCCGATGAAGAGGATGACGATGCCGTCAAGCCGTTGCCCGAGCGACTCGTGACCGACCTGACCGCCTGGCGGACGCTGGCGCTGCGCAATGCGCTTGCCAAGAATCCGCGCGTCGCCATGACGGCGCTGCTGCACAAGCTGGTTCTCGATACTTTCGAGCGCACCGCCACCTCGGGAACCAGCCTCTATGCCGCCGTGCGTGATGACGACCGGCTCTGGGACTGGATCGACGGTCTCGACGATGCCAGCCGCCTGGCGCTGCTTGCGCATTGCGTCAGTTTCGGCGTCAACGCGCTCTACGAGCGGCCCAACCCCTATTCGGGGAATGGCATCTCGCAGCACGGTCTCGACCGCCGCATGGCCGAGGCCGAACGGCTGGCGCAGGCCACCGGCCTCGACCTCGTCGAAGCGGGCTGGAGGCCAACGGTCGAGAACTATCTGGGCCGCGTGACCAAGACCCGCATCATCGAGGCGGTGCGCGAGGGTGCCGGCGATCGCGCGGCCGATCTCATCGCGCATCTCAAGAAGGGCGACATGGCGAAGGAGGCCGAACGGCTCCTGGCCGATACCGGCTGGCTGCCGGAGCCGCTGCGCCCCGCCATCGAGGCGCAGGCCGTGGATGGCGCGACCGATCAGGACGAGGACAGCGTGGCGCTGCCCGACTTCCTCGCCGGTGGCCATGAGGACACGGCCGAGGCCGCCGACGATCCGGAGGCCCTCGTCGCCGCCGAGTGACGCGAATCAGCGGGGCGGCCTCCGTCGCCCCGCATTCCATCCCTTCCATCTCAAGGCCCGGCATCTCGCCGGGCCGCTTTCGTTTCAGGAGCAAGATCATGTCCGCTTCCCTCATCTTCGACATCGTGCCGCTCGGCTCGCTCGTGGCCTACAGCGACGGCCAGCCGAAGCCGCCCGCACGTTTCACCAAGAAGCTCGCCGCGTGGAAATCCCGCAACGGGGCCGGTCGTCTCGTGCGCAAGGAACCGGGCCGCGAGCGCCCGACCTACACGACCACGCCGTCCTTCACCCTGCATGAAGGCGATTTCGGCGAAGGCGGCATCATTCTTATCACCGTCATGCGCAGCTACGGCATCGACAGCGATCTGAGCTTCCGGGTGATCGAACGCCCGAAGATCGGTCAAGTCCGCGTTGTGCAGGATGTCGGAGAGAACGTCGAATTGCTGCACCTCGCGGAGAACCACGAGGCGGCCGAACTCTGGCTAGCCAGGAACGGCTACACCCGCGCGCGCCTCGAGGAGATCACCGCCGACGAGGCAGGCGCCGACGCCGTCGAGGGTCGAGCTGCCGCGTGACGTTCGCCGATCCCGTTCATCCGGCCCGCTTGTCCCGTGACGGCGGGCCTTCTTCGTTTCAGGAGAACACAATGGCCATTCCCGATCCCGTTCGAACGAACTTCGACACTCTGCTTCGTGCTGCCGATGACGGCAATCTCGCCCTTATGGAATGCCTCGACGCCGCGACCCGTGAGACACGCTATGTCCTGTGCGCGGTCGGCCGCGACGGGGGTGATTACGTCTTCACGCCGTTCGGCCATCTCGCAAGCGGCAACCCCTATGACGCCTATCTGCCGCCGGATCCCGACGATCCTGCCGGCTTTGTCGAGAAGGCCGAAGATGGGGGCGCATCATGATGACGGTCGATGAAATCTTCGCCGATGACCGCCGCAATCCGCCATCGGAGCGCTCGCTTCCCTGGGAGGAAACCCGCAACGGCGTCACCGTCATCGTGGAACCGAAACCGCATTGGGCCGAGGACATGCGCGCCTTCCGGCTCGATGCCCGCGAATACTGCCGCTATGCCGACTGGACGGCCCATGGCGCCCGGACGCGCTTTTTCGGTCATATCGACACCTCCGGCGACGATGTGATGATGAAGGCCCGCGCCATGATCGCCCGCGAAATCGCCGATGGGTTCTGGGACTGACCGGCCCTGAAAGCCGAACCTTGCACACGGGGCTATCGGGTATCGCTGCACAAGCAGCGATGGATCGAGTTCGAGCTTCACCATTGCGCCAACTCCTTGGTGTTGTGGGGGCAACGGGTTCCGTCCCCGGCCTGAAACACACCCTGAATATCCGCCGGCAACGAGGCTGGCGCAGCAAAGCATCTGCGACGGGTTTCCGGCACCGGCTCGACGCAAAGCACCATCCCCCGCTTCCATTCGCTAACCTTGGTCCGACCGTCTCTTTGCATTCAACCCCGGTGGGGTCGGCTTACGCGCGCGTGCCGCCCTCGGGGATTCGGAAAGAATCCGAACGCCCGAGGGTGATTGCAGATCCGGTCAGACACTTCGGGCGCCTGTCGCGCGGGGGATGGTCCCCCGCCTCCAAAGACAGGAGCCGGAACCCATGTCCTACGCAGATGCCACCGCTTTCGCCGCCAGCCTCGCCACCACGCTGATGGTCGTGATCGTCGTGTTCCAGGCCGGGGACGGCACCCACGGCGCCATGCCCGCCGACGAGTTCGACGGCGACGAAGAGATGGTGAAGCTCGAACTCGATCCCTTCGGCTGAGGCGCGAAAGCGCCTCCGCCCGACGGCCCGGCCCGCGTCAGGCGCAGCCGGGCCTTGTGCCATGCGCAGGCTGCGCATCGCCAGCGGCGGTGCCGAGGCCTCGCCTCGGCTCTGGAAAGGGAGAGTTGGGCCGGGATCGGGGCGAGCCTGGCGGAAGGAGAGGAGAGCGCCGCCGGGCCATATCATCCCGCTCTCCTGGAGGATCATCCAATGACCGATACCGACAAACCAGCCACGCCGGAATTCGACATGGCCGCCAGCGTCGCGCGCTTCTTCGCCGAGCGCGATGAGCGCAACCGTCGCGCTGAAGCGGTCCGTCCCGACAACAAGACGGCGCTGTTCGATGCGCTGGCCGCCGCAGGCATCACTCTCGTGACCGTCACCTTCGACGGTTCTGGCGACAGCGGCCAGATCGAGGACATCACCGCGCAATCGGACGACCGGACCGTGGACCTGCCGCAGGGCGAGATCACCATTGCCACGGTGGCATGGGGAACCGACAAGGTGACCGCAATCTCAATGGGCGTTGAGGCGGCCATCGAACAGCTCGCCTATGACTTCCTCTCGGAAACCCATGGCGGCTGGGAGAACAATGATGGCGCCTATGGCGAGTTCAGCTTCGATGTGGCGGCGCGCACCATCACGCTCGACTACAACGAGCGCTACACCGCCACCGAATTCTACAGTCACGAGTTCTGAGGGGGCGGAAATGGCACATCCCTATCATCATGCGCTCTCGTCGGTGAAGAAATGGGGCGGCACGGTCGAGGATTACTTGCCCATCCATAGCTGGTTCGATGCCAGCAAGGAGATCCTGGCCGATTTTCGTCATCGCGCGCTTCGCCACCATGCCGAGGGCATCTTCATGGCCGAGACCATTTTCGGGGCGACGATCACCCTGTCCACCGGCAGGGTGATCCCGGCCCGATGGGTCGGGGAGCAGCATGTCCGCGAGGATCTGGGCCGTATCCCGTCCTTCGCCGATTGGGCGCGGGCAATCCACCCGGCGCCTTGGATGGGGCGGACGCAGCGGATCGAGGCGGAGGTCGATCCGCATTGCGTCAATGGCCGACTTCAGGAAGAAGTCTGAGCAGTCGCGTCAGCCTCCCCCTTATGAAAGCCTCTTGCCATGCTCAGCCATATCGTCATCTCCGTCCTGCTCTGCACGGCTTCCTGCGAGCCGGCGGAAATCCGCGTCTGGGACGGTGACTCGATCCGGCTGGGTATGGGACAGCAGTCCGAAGCTGTTCGGATATTCAACATCGACGCTCCCGAAATGGAGGGCCGCTGCATCCATGAAACCGACCTTGCCCGGCAAGCGAAGATCAGGCTGGCGGAAATCCTGCAAGGTCGGCGGGTCGAAATCCTGCGTCAGGGGACCGACCGCTATGGCCGGACCCTGGCGGCGATACGCGTCGAAGGCCGCGATGTCGGCGATATTCTCGTCGATGAAGGGCTGGCGAGAACCTGGGCCGGGCGGCGTGAGCCCTGGTGCTGATCGCCGGATCGTCCCGCCGAGGTGCGGGACGATCCACCGTCGGGACGGGAGAGTAAGAGTGCGGGCCGGTTGGCCGTGACGGATTGTGAGGCGGGAGAGGGGCTTCCGCCGTCCGTCGCGGAGCATTCCCCATGAGCCTTTCCCACCACACCACTTTCGCCTCGATCGGCGAAATTGTCGCGCGACAGATCCTGCCCCGGCTGCGTCACAGCCAGCGCGTTGGGCGCGGTGATTTCCGCGCTGGACAGGGCGATGCGCTGCGCTTTCGCCCCCGCGTCATGGTCATTCAGGACAAAGAACTGGGCCTTGTCCTTGCCGGTCAGGTCCGGGCCGGGAGCGTGCTCTGGCAGCACCCGGTCGCGTCCGACGCCGAGGCCCGCCGCATCGTCACGGAGGCCAGCCGTCTGCGGGGCATGGCCTTCACGGCATCCGGGCGCGGCGATGCAGTATCCGCTCGTGATCTCCGCCACCGCGCCAACCTGCTCGAGGCGCGGCTGGTCGATCCCTTCTGGCGCGAGACGACTGCCGATCTGGTTCGGCTGCCACAAGCCGCCTGACCTGTTGCCCATTCCCACCCATTCGGCCCGGCCCCGCGCCGGGCTTTCTCGTTTCAGGAGCCTGTCATGGCCGACTACTTCACCCATTTCTCCTGCCTGCTCGACGTGGGCAGCCCCGAGAACGCCGCCCGCGCGCTTGATCTCTACAACGCGCTGGCGCGTGAAAACGCCGCCGAAGATCCGCCCTCGGACGGCTTCATGCTTTCGATCCAGCCCGAACATGGCGGCACCCAGCTCTGGATGCGCGATGACGGCACCGGCGATCCCGAGCATGTCATCCAGTTCGTCAAACGCTGTGCCGCCGCGTTCGGCCTGACCGGGCTATGGGGGATGCAATACGCCAATACCTGCTCACGTCCGAGAATCGACGGGTTCGGGGGCGGCGCGCATGTCCTCGACCTCGCCACCGGCGAGACGGTGGACTGGATCTACACCGACGGTTGGCTTTCCACCGTTCTGGACGGGGGCGACCCCAATGCCTGACGTCATCGAAACCACGGTCTATCGGCTCGACGAGCTTTCCGAAGCCGCGAAAGACAATGCCCGCGCCTGGTATCGCGAGGGCGGCTTCGACTACGATTGGTACGATGCCGTCTATGAGGATTTCCGGCGGATCGCGGACATCCTCGGCATCCGCATCAAGACCCGCACCGTCCGCCTCATGGGCGGCGGCGTGCGACAAGAGCCTTGCATCTGGTTTACGGGCTTCTGGTCGCAGGGCGATGGCGCCGCGTTCGAAGGCCACTATTCCTATCGCAAAGGCACGGCGGCGGAAATCCGTGCCTATGCGCCGAAGGATGCGGAGCTGCACCGCATCGCGGATGCCCTACATCAGGCGCAACGCCGCAACTTCTACCAGTTGACGGCCGAGACGACCCATCGGGGGCGATACTATCACGAATACTGCATGGCGATCTCGGTCACCCGCGACAGCCCGACAGGGCAGGGCATGACCGCCGATGCCGAGGAGACCGTCATCGAGGCATTGCGCGATCTCGCGCGTTGGCTCTATCGCCAGCTTGAGCGCGACTACGATGACCTGACTTCGGATGAGGCGGTCGATGAGGCCATCGGTGCCAACGAATACAGCTTCACAGTTGATGGGAATCGCTTCGGCTAAAGCCCGGCTTTCCGGGGTTACAGTACCGACCGCAGGTCCGTCCGTGAGAAATCATCGCCGACAAAGAGCAACGGACAGCCGCGCTCGCTCGCGACCTCATAGGCGAAGCAATCGCCGTAGTTGAGACCGGCGGGATGAACGCCCTTGCCCCAGCGGGCATAGGCTTCGGAGATCCTGCGTGCCGAAGCCTCCGTGACGGAGACGACCTCGAACCCAAGGCCCTCGATCAGGGCGGCAATCTCTTCCCCAACATTGCGGCGCCCGGCCACGATCAGCGTCTCGGCCACGGTTCCGGCCGAGATCAGCAATCCGTCCGCCGCCTCGATCGCCGCCATGCAGGTCTCGGCCTGCGGCTCGTCCAGCACGATCGCCATCAGCGCCGAGGTGTCGACGACGATCACGCCGGCATCCCGTCATCACCATAGAGGAAGTCCTGACTGCGCGCGGCATCGGCGCCGGGCAGTGCCTTGCCCCGCGCCGTGGCCCGGACCCGCTCCATCAGCGCACGCCGGCCTTTCGGGGTCGCTGCGACAGCAACCCGCACGAGGCGGGCGACCTCATGGCCCCGCCGGGTCAGGATCACCTCGTCGCCGGCCTCGGCGCGTTTCACCAGTTCGGTGAGCTGCCCTTTCGCCTCGGTGACAGAAACCCTCATCGCACATCGCTCCAGATGTTCTCCGCTATCCTGCCAAGATGGTCCATAGAATGGTCCATTTCAAGCCCCCAGAGCGAGAGGAGGGCCGGGAGAGGGTGCCTCCGGACGGGTTGAGAGAGGGTCGTCCGGCTGCCGTCCCTTTCCCTCCAGGAGACCGATCATGGCTTTGCCCGAACTTGCTTCTCAATCCGCAACCCGTGTCCCCGACGCGCGCCGCATGAAGTTCCTGCCGCGCCTTTTCGGCCGGCGCCTGCTCATCATCGGCGAGCATGCCGTCTTCCGATTCATGGAGATCCTCAGCCCCGCCGATTACGGCGGCGGGCTCTGGGATTTCTACGAACGCGCCGGCCAGCCGCTCTATCTCGCGCCGACATCAAAGCCCCGTTACCTCCTGTTCTGCGAAGGCAACGGTTTCGAGGGCGAGGTCTCATGCGATGCGGCTGGGATCATCGCCACGCTCTTCGCCTTCTCGCATCTTTCCTTCCGCTACGATGACGACGAACTCGCCGAGGGCTATGGCCGTCTCTACGAACATGCCGCCAATCACCCGGAGGCGGCGGCGATCTTCCAGGCCATCGACTGAAACCCACAAGCGCCCAGCCTGACGGTCGGGCGCTTGTTTCATGCCTGCTTTCGCCACGGCTTCAGAGCGAGAGATGGGCCGGAAGGGGTTTGAGCCGGTGCGGTCGAGAGAGAGCGCTGCCCGGCTTGATCCTGACTTGCTCTCCCGAGGAATCCCCGATGAACATGATTTCCGCATCCGCGGCGGCATCCGCCACCGCGCCGCTTCCGCGCGACCACGACGCCGAGACCGCAGCCCGCATATTCACCGCTGCCGGCCTACTGCTGCCGCATCTGGAGCGCGGTCAGCGCGTCGATGCCGCCACGCTGCGCGGCGCGATGGAAGCGGGTTTCGGCGCTTCCGATGCCACCGGCGCCTGGACCTGGAAGCTGGCCTATGATGCCTGCGAGGCTGCGACCGTCCTCTTCCTGCGCAAATACGGCAATGTGCTTTTCCGTAAAGCCGCCTCGAAGTCGGCGATCCTGCCGCAGCTCGGCAAGATCTCCGGGCTTCTGCCGACGCATACGCGCCGCTCGGAAGAAGCGCAGACCTTCCAGCAGTTCTCCACCCCGATCCTGCTCGGTTTCGCGGCGGTCACGGCGGCGGCGATCACGCCTGCCGACCGTGTGCTGGAGCCCTCGGCCGGCACCGGGCTCCTCGCCATCCTGGCCGAGATCGCCGGCGGCACGCTTCTCGTAAATGAACTGGCCGAGATGCGCGCCGGCCTGCTTTCCTCTCTCTTTCCGGCCCTTTCCGTTACCCGCTTCGACGCGGCCCAGATCGATGACCATCTCGATCCCTGCCTTGTCCCGACCGTCGTGCTGATGAATCCACCGTTCTCGGTCATGGCCAATGTCGAGGGGCGCATGCGTGACGCCGCCTTTCGCCATGTCGCTTCGGCGCTGGCGCGTCTTGCGCCCGGCGGACGGCTCGTGACCATCACCGGCGCGAGCTTCGCCCCCGATAATCCGGCGTGGACCGCCTCCTGGACCCGGCTGCAGGAACGCGGTCGCGTCACCTTTTCCGCCGCCATCGACGGCTCGGTCTATGCCAAGCAAGGCACCACTGTCCCGACCCGGCTCACGGTCATCGACAAGCTGCCGGCCGAAGATGCGGCGGTGTTTCCGGCAGCGCCTGGTGTCGCGCCGGACGTGGCCACGCTGATCGCCTGGCTAGCCGACCTGCTTCCCACGCGGCTGCCGGTCGATCCCGGCCTGACGGTGCCGGTCGCACGACCCACCGCGCCCCGCACCGTGCGCGGCTACGTCAACCGCGCCGCGCGATCCGCGCCCGCCGCGCCCCTTGCGGAACCGGAGGCCGTGCCGGTCGCCTACGAGACCGTGGATTGGGAACCGGCCGAGGGCGGCGGCCTCTCCGACGCGATCTACGAGGAATACGGGCTTCAGACCATCCGCATCGACGGGGCGCAGGCGCATCCTACCCAGCTCGTGCAGTCGGCCTCGATGGCGAGCATCGCGCCGCCGAAGCCCAGCTATCGGCCGACGCTTCCCAACGACATTCTCGGCAAGCTGTCCGAGGCGCAGCTGGAGACCGTGATTTATGCGGGCGAGGCCCATGGGGGCTTCCTCGCCGGGGGCTGGACGATCGATGACACGCTCGACAATCTCGCCGCCGCGCCGGAGGATGCCGAGGGAGCAATCCGTTTCCGTCAGGGCTTCATGATCGGCGACGGCACCGGCGTCGGCAAGGGTCGGGAATCCGCCGCCATCATCCTCGACAACTGGATGCAGGGGCGGCGTAAGGCGATCTGGATCTCGAAATCCGACAAGCTGTTGGAGGACGCGCAACGTGACTGGTCGGCGCTCGGCATGGAGCGGCTGCTGGTCACGCCGCTGTCGCGATTCCCGCAAGGCAAGCCCATCACGCTGAACGAAGGCATCCTGTTTCTAACCTATGCCACGCTGCGCTCCGACGACCGGGGGACAAGGGTTTCCAGGGTCAAACAGATCGTCGAATGGTTGGGCACAGACTTCGATGGGGTGGTGATTTTCGACGAGGCGCATGCCATGGCCAATGCCGCAGGAGGCAGGGGAGAACGCGGCGATGTCGCCGCCTCGCAGCAGGGCCGTGCCGGGCTGCGCATCCAGCATGCGCTTCCCGATGCCCGAGTCGTCTATGTCTCGGCCACCGGCGCCACCACCGTCCACAATCTCGCCTATGCGCAGCGGCTCGGTCTCTGGGGCGGCGAGGATTTCCCCTTCTCGACCAGGGCGGAGTTCGTCGAGGCGATCGAGGCCGGCGGCGTCGCGGCGATGGAGGTGCTGGCCCGCGACCTGCGGGCGCTTGGCCTCTACACCGCCCGCTCGCTGTCCTTCAAAGGCGTGGAATACGAGTTGCTCGACCACGAACTGACCCCTGAACAGGTCCGCATCTACGACAGCTATGCCGATGCCTTCGCCATCATCCATAACAATCTCGATGCGGCGATGCAGGCCGCCAACATCACCGGCGGCGAGGGCGGGTCCGGCACGCTGAACCGGCAGGCCAAGTCCGCCGCCCGCTCGGCCTTTGAGAGCGCCAAGCAGAGGTTCTTCGGGCACCTGTTGACGTCGATGAAAACCCCGACGCTGATCCGGTCCATCACGGCCGATCTGGAAGCGGGACATTCTTCCGTCATCCAGATCGTCTCGACCGGCGAGGCGCTGATGGAACGGCGGCTGGCAGAGATCCCCACCGAGGAATGGGGCGATCTGAAAATGGACCTGTCGCCGCGCGAATATGTCCTAGATTACCTTGCCCATTCCTTCCCGGTCCAACTCTACGAGCCGTTCACCGACAGCGAGGGCAATCTGTCCTCGCGCCCGGTCTATCGTGATGGCCAGCCGGTCGAGAGCCGCGAGGCCGCGGCCCGGCGCGACGAGATGATCGCAAGCCTCGCCAGCCTGCCGCCGGTTCCCGGCGCGCTCGACCAGATCATCCAGTATTTCGGGACCGACACGGTGGCCGAGGTCACGGGTCGTTCGCGCCGTATCGTCCGCAAACGCAGCGTCACCATCGACTGGCTCGTCGTGGAAAGCCGCGCCGGTTCGGCCAACCTGGCCGAGACGCAAGCCTTCATGGACGATCAGAAGCGCGTGCTGGTCTTTTCCGATGCGGGCGGCACGGGCCGGTCGTATCACGCCGAACTGTCGGCGAAGAATACCCGGCTGCGTGTCCACTATCTCCTCGAAGCCGGGTGGAAGGCGGACGCCGCCATCCAGGGCCTCGGCCGCACGCATCGCACCAACCAGGCACAGCCGCCACTGTTCCGACCGATCTCGACCAATGTGAAGGCCGAGAAGCGCTTCCTCTCGACCATCGCCCGCCGTCTTGACACGCTGGGCGCGATTACGCGCGGCCAGCGCCAGACCGGTGGTCAGGGCCTGTTCCGCCCGGAAGATAACCTGGAATCGCATTACGC
This sequence comes from Paracoccus denitrificans, assembly GCA_005768755.1. GTDB lineage: Bacteria > Pseudomonadota > Alphaproteobacteria > Rhodobacterales > Rhodobacteraceae > Paracoccus > Paracoccus denitrificans_B. The sequence continues at coordinate 12,880 of VAFL01000020.1, forward strand.
CCGTGACGCGCTGCGCCAGCTTTATCTCCTGCTGGTGCGCGGCAAGGTCGACGGCTGCTCACTGGAGCGGTTCGAGGCTGCCACCGGGTTGAAGCTGATGGATGCGAACGGCATCAAGGACAATTTGCCGGCCATCACCACCTTCCTCAACCGGCTGCTGGCGCTGACCATCGAGCTTCAGGGCATCCTCTTCACCGCCTTCGAACAACTTCTGACCGCCCGCATCGAGGGCGCCATCGCCTCCGGCACCTATGACGCCGGGCTGGAGACCCTGCGCGCCGAGAGCTTCGTAGTGACGGATCGGCAGGTGATCTACACGCACCCGCGCACCGGGGCCGAGACCAGCCTGCTGACCATCACCGAACGCAGGCGCAACCGCCCGGTGACGCTCGACGCCGCGCTGGCGGAACTCGACGATCCCCGCGCCAGGCTGCTGATCAACGAGCGCTCAGGCCGGGCAGCGGTGCAGATCCCCACCACCAGCGTGATGTTGGACGATGGCGAGATCGAGCGCCGCGTCCGGCTGATCCGGCCGATGGAAGCGCAGAACGTCCAGGTCAGGATGATGCGCGAGACCCATTGGGTCGAAGCCGACAGGGATGCCTTCGCATCGGCCTGGGAAGCCGAAGTCGCGGAGGTGCCGGAGTTCGCCGAGTCCACCTTGCACATGGTGACGGGCCTGCTGCTACCGATCTGGAAGCGGCTGCCGAACGACTCCACTCGCGTCTATCGGCTTCAGTCTGACGCCGGCGAGCGCATCATCGGCCGCAAGGTCTCCCCGGCTTGGGCGGCCAATGCGACCGAGACCGGCATCACCTCGGTCTCGCCGGACGATGCCTTCGCGGCGCTGCTGGAAAGTCGGACCATCCTCGATCTCGCTGAGGGCCTCCAGCTTCGCCGGGTCCGGGTCATGGGGGCAAACCGGATCGAGCTGTCGGGTTTCACCGACACCATGCGCCAGCGCCTCACGGCCTATGGGCTGTTCCACGAGATCATCTCCTGGAAGCTGCGCATGTTCGTGCCGGTCGATGCCAGCGGTCCGGCGATCCTCGGGAAGCTCTTCGACCGCTGGCCGGTCGAGCGCATCGGCGAGCGGGAGGCAGCCTGATGCCCAGGCACGACGCATCCGAACTGGCGATCCGCCTTGGCCGAGAGGCCGAGGCGGTCTGCCGCCACTACCTGTCGTCCGGCCACCGCGCCGGGCGATACTGGCTGGTCGGTGACGTGCAGAACACCCCAGGACGCTCCATGTTCGTGCGACTGACCGGCCCGGAATCCAGCAAGGGTGCGGCGGGCAAGTGGAGTGACATGGCGACGGGAGAGCATGGCGACCTTCTCGACGTCATCCGCGAGGCGCTCGGCCTCGCCGATTTCAAGGACGTGGCTGAGGAAGCGCGCCGCTTCCTCGCCCTCCCGCATCCCGAACCGGCAAAGACGAGAGCGCCGACCGACAGCACATCCGGCGCGGCACCCGGTTCGCCTGAAGCGTCGCGGCGGCTCTTCGCCATGGCGCAGCCGATCCACGGCACCCTTGCTGCGATCTACCTCAACCGGCGAGCGATCACCACGCTCGAAGGCACCACCGCGCTGCGCTACCATCCCCGGTGCTATTACAGGCCCAACGAGCATGCGCCCACCGAGATCAGGCCGGCGGTGGTCGCCGCCGTCACCGATCTCACCGGCCACCAGACCGGCGCGCATCGCACATGGCTCGCCCCGGACGGTTCCGGCAAGGCGCCTGTCGAGACACCGCGGCGGGCGATGGGCGACCTTCTCGGCCACGCGGTCCGCTTCGGCATCGCCGATGAGGTGCTCGCCGCCGGCGAGGGCATCGAGACCGTGCTGTCGCCGCGCCAGGTCCTGCCCCGCATGCCGATGCTGGCGGCGCTTTCGGCCGCTCACCTCGCCGCCATCCTGTTCCCGCCGTCGCTGCGCAGGCTCTATGTCCTGCGCGATCGCGACCCGGCCGGGGACGGTGCAAGAGACCGACTGGCCGCCAGAGCAGCCGATCTCGGGATCGAGGCGGTCTCGCTCATGCCGCGCGAGGGCGATTTCAACGATGATCTGCGACGCCATGGCGCCGATGCCCTCGGGGCGGCCTTGAAGGATCAGCTTCATCCCGAAGACGTCCGCCGTTTCATGGAAGGGTGAGGGTGTGATCGGCCCCGGAGGCTCGGTCCGGCTCGGCCTCTGCCGGTTTCGTTCGCTTGGCATCGGCAGGTGCATCCACCGCCGGAGAGTCCCGCACCCACGGCCTTCGGAGAGGGCGATCGGCGCACAAACGGGACGGGCAGGCAATGGCCGGGAGCGACTAATTTCCGCCGGCGGGGAGCCACCCCACGCGACAGGTCGCGTGGGGACCCCGTCTCTGGCCCCGCCTTTGCATCGCGAAAGGCAAATTAGCCGCACCCGGCCATCAAGGCCCTCGCCGAGCGGGCGAGGGCTGTCAACCCGTCCCGCCCGTGCGCTTCGACGCCTGCGAAGGCCGCGATGGGCGCGGTCTCCAGACGAAGGACGCAACCGATGACGTTTGATCCCGAATATGCAGGGGCCGAGCCGGTCCACACCTCCTCCCAGACCGATCACGCCCTCACCGAACTCCAGCTCTACGGCTGGCGCCCGTTCCAGGACGAACCTGATCCCCGGCCGCTCCCCGAGGGCAATACCGTCGCTGTAGCCGTCACAGACATCTTCGACGCCCTTGTGGCGACGCTCAGTGACACCCGTCTCGAACCCGATCTCGAAGAGCTGCTCTGGGGGGCCGCCAATCTCTTCCACCGCGCCACCAGCCGGGTCGAACGCGATCTAGACGCCAACGAGCAGGCGCAGCGCCGGATGCAGCGGGAACAGGACGGCAGCGAGGTGAAGTCGGTCGAACTCGAACGCCTTACGGCCGAGGGGCAGACCCTGATTGAACGGCGCGCCAGCATGGAACTCTTCCGCGACCTCGCCGCCGAGGCTTTCGAGCACCACACCGGCAGCGCCTGGCGGCCGCGCACCGGCTCGATGGTCAACCATCGCAACCTGACTGCCGCGATGATCGACTCCAGAGACTTCCTTGCCGCCAAGCGCCGGGCCGAGACCGAGGTGATGCTGCCCGCCGGCCCTAAGGTGGCCGTGACCGGCGGCGCCGACTTCAACGATCACCGCCTGATCTGGGCGAAGCTCGATCAGGTCCATGCCAAGCACCCCGACATGGTGTTGCTGCACGGCGGGTCGCCGAAGGGAGCCGAACTGATCGCCTCCCGCTGGGCCGATCACCGCAAGGTGCTTCAGGTCGCCTTCCGGCCCGACTGGACCAAGCACGCCAAGGCCGCGCCGTTCAAGCGAAACGATGCCATGCTGGACGTGCTGCCGGTCGGCGTCCTCGTCTTCCCCGGTACCGGGATTCAGGAGAATCTCGCCGACAAGGCCCGCAAGCTCGGCATCCCGGTCATGAAGTTCGACGGCGGGGCGTAAGTCCCGCCGCCTGGCGGCTTTAAGCCGCCGAACCTTGACAGAAAACGCCGCCGCGCCTTTGATGGAACATCCTTGCAGAACCGGCGAAGCAGCATAGTCGCAGGCGGAGCGTATCTCCCGGCAGCCTGTCGTGATCCCCAACCGTTCTCTGGAGGTTTCCATGACGCTGATCCTGCTCGCCATCTCGCTCAGCATCGCGGCCTGTGTGATCGCCTACAATCTGGCGATCTATGCCTTGCCCGTCATGGCGGCGATCACGACCGCGCAATATGCCTGGGGCGCGGGGGCCGGTGTCGTGATGTCTGGCCTCATGGCCATCGGTGCCGCTTTGCTCTCGATCGCCCTTGTGATCCTGGTTCTTGGCTTCGCGAGGAACCCGGCCCTGCGGCTCATTGCGCTCGCTCTCTTCGCCGTGCCCGCCGTCATCGCCGGCTATGCCCTTGTCTATGGCATCACCAAGAACGCCATCGACTCGGGGCTGGTTCTCAACCTGCTCGGCGGCATGGGCGGCCTTGTCATCGGCATCTCGGCCATCGTCAATCTGAACGCCCTCGGCGAGTCGGTGTTCTCGCGCTGAAACGGCGGACGCGATCAGCCACTTCTGAGGAAGACTGGCAGCTTGCGCCATCGGGCGACGGTCGTTCCATCAAAGACGGAAAGTCGGTCCGACGCAGCATGTCACCATCGCACCCGGTCTGCTTCGCCCGGCTCTGGAAATGGGACATCGGTGCGTACCCGCAGTCCCGTGCGGTCGATGCCCCGCTGCATCGGTCCACGTCGTTTCGTGGGGCCTCCGCGAACACCTTCCTTGCCCCTTCACGATGCTGTGGGACCGAGCCTTTGGCCGATGAAGCAGGACGGTGTCATAGCGGGCATGAGAACCCGATAGCCTGTTCGATCACATCGCGGATGACAGGGCCTTCCGGCGGCGGACACGACGTTGACCGGCAAAGACGGTTGAACGAGTGCCATGCCGGTGGTCTCGGTTCGCAGGGGGCCTGCCTGGCCGCTGTCGCCAGCAAGGACGATGGTTCTGCTGTGCGTCCCCGATCTGCTTTCGAAAGCACCATCCCTCCGCCTGACTGATCCCCTAAGTCCGTTCGGCTTCCACCAGCAACCCCCGCGGCTCCCAGCCGTGTTGCCGCGCAAGCGCGGCTGCCCGCCCCACCTGGGGCCTTGGGGGCAAGCTGCAGCAAGGGCGGCAGTTGCAGGAGTCTTCCGACGGCCTTGGCCGGGTCTCGTCGGAGGGACGGTCCCTCCGAGGAGCAACGGAGACCTACAATGCAGAACATCGTCATCCTCGCCGGCAACATCGGCCAGGCCCCCGAAACCCGCACCACCCAGGGCGGCACCGGCATCACCCACTTCACCCTGGCCACCTCGCGCCCCCGCTATTCGGAAGGCCGCGTCCTGCGCGACGAGAACGGCTATCGGGTCCAGGACACCGAATGGCACCGCATCACCTGCTTCAACGGCCTCGGCAAGACGGTCCAGCAGCATTGCGACAAGGGCATGAAGGTTCTGGTTCGCGGCCGCATCCACTACACGAAATGGACCGATGCCGCCGGGGTCGATCGCTACGGCTGCGAGATCATCGCCGAGACGGTCGATTTCCTGAGCCGGGCGAAGCAGACCGAGAACGACGACGGCAAGTTCATCGACGACGATGACATTCCGTTCTGATCGGGAACCCGAGGCCCGGCGGCGCAAGCCGCCGGGTTTCTCCCCTGTCTCAACGGATCGCGCCCGCCGCCTCTGGCAAGGTCCAGCGACCGAATCAGACGGGCATGGACGAGGGCGTCGCCTCTCTATCCATGATAATTGCACCTGAATTTCGGCTGGCGCTCATAGCAAGAACGACTATTATAGTCGTAGTTCTGGAGTGCGTGCATATCCCGGTGGGAGGTGATCATGTATGATCACCGCTCGCCAATCACGGGCTGCGCGCGCGTTACTGGGATGGACACAGGAGACGCTCGCCGACAAGGCCCAGGTCGCATTGACCGCACTCAAACGCCTCGAATCCCAAAGCGGGCTCGAGGTGTTCGAGTCCACCCGCGACCAGGTGCGCCGCGCTCTCGAAGCGGCCGGGATCGTTTTCCTGTCGACAGATAAGGGCGAGGGCGTGTTGCTGCAACACAATGGAGCCAACACCGACAAACGGTGAAATAGCGGCCAGCGTGATGTCAGGTTCTCGTCAAAAGGAATGGCTATCTTCCGCCGAAGATGGTTAACAAATACGTTACCCGAACGTGAGCGAATGATGGGCCGCGCGACACAGACATATCTCGACACACCACCGTCCAGCCAGACGCTGACGTCTTATGATCGCGAGCACATGAAGCTCTACATGCGCCTTCTCGATGCCGAGCGTGATGGCGCCGATTGGCGCGAAGCTGTGCAGGTTCTCTTTGGCCTCGATCCAGAGTGCGATCCCGACCGCTGCCGCTCCATCCATGATACTCATCTCGCTCGCGCGCATTGGATGACCGAACACGGCTACCGCGAACTGGTCCGCGAAAGTCAGCGCAAGACCTGACCCGTGATGCGTGCCGCGCATCACCTGTTGACCAGCGCCTGACTTCCGAAACGCAACTCATGCGGGAATCTTGAGCCTTCCCTATTCGTTTGAGTGGATTCGGGAGGCCGCGATGACCCCTGACGCATCGACCTGGCGTTCTTCGGCGCAATACGACCATCTGGATGAACTGACGGCATCCGATCTGGCCTGGGAATGGCTGCGCCGCAATGACGATTATGACGCAGATTTTGAAGCCTCGATTGCCGACCAAGGAGACCCCCAACCGCTGACCGAACGGATCCGGCAGCGCTGGGGGTTGCGATTTCCCGGTCGATCCGCTGGTCCCGCCGCCCGATGCGCCGGTCTTCTGGCTCCCAGCGGAGGACACAAGTGTGGTGGTGCTGACCGAAGTCCCTTTGGAACTTGGCGACAGCACTGACGGCGCTCCGCTGAACTGGCGCCTCGACTTCTCGGTCGAGAACGCTGGCGCAGAGTTCCACGTCCCGCTTGGCAATGGGCAGAAGCTCCAGATCTTCGACGGCGCCATTAAGGGGGACGCGATCGCGGTCGCCGTCGTCCCTCTCAGCCTCGCCGGTTTCGACCGGATCGAGGCCATTCAACGCTTCCTTTCCGCCCTGCATGGTCGCGCGATCCCGCCGGATACACGCATGACACGCCAGCAACGCGCGCGCCTCCGACGGATGCTGCGGGCCTTCGATGGCCATCGGGCTGGTGCCACGCAGCAGGAGATCGCGCGGGTTCTTCTGAACACCGGCCGGCTTGACCGGGACGAATGGCAAGCATCCTCGGCCCGTCATGCCATCAAGGCACTCCTGCGCGATGCCCGTGCAATGGTCGCCGGCGGTTATCGGAAACTCCTTCGTCATCGCCGCCCACGATAGCGCCGGTTTGCGCCGGCAACAGCCACTTCGTTGCGCCCGTCGCGGGCGCGTGGCTCTTCGGTGCCACGCTGCTATACAAGATCAACTCCAGCACCAATGCGCGTATGCGCGGGCGGCTGGTGCTGAACGGATCGACCGAAATCCGAGATCAAAGGGCGAGATTTCAGGGGCGCACGCCTCCGAGGCGACGGCGCTCTGGCTGCAGACCATGGCGCCGCTCGCGCAGGGCGACACCGTCGAGTTGCAGGGCACCTTTCGCGCGGCGGATGGGTATTTCGCGGCCGATCACACGTCGTTCTGGGGCTGCAAGGTCGGTTGAGCGGCGGAAGGGAGAAGTGATGACACCACCCGTTCCGATCAGGGCTTTGTCCGCATGCCGGACGCCGAGTTCGAGGCGATCCTGACGCGCACGGCGGAAGAAGGCGCAAAACGCGCACTGGCGGATATCGGCCTCGACGGCGAAGAGGCCGCGCCGCCGGATTAAGCGGCGATGGCCGACAATGCCCCGCAGTCAGACGGAGGGGCGGCTGCCTGGCAGGGGTGCCCTCGCGGGTGCCGGCCGATGCTCCGGGGCCGCTTGCTCGAAGTCGCAGAGGATCGGGCAGTCGGGCCGGTGGTCGCCCGCGCAGGCGTCCGCCAGCGTCGTGAGCGTGGTGACCATGTCCTCCATCTCGGCGATCCGATGCCGCAGCTCCTCGATGTGCTGAAGAGCGACGCGCTTGACATCGCCGCTCTGCCGGCTGCCGTCACGCCAGAGGTTCAGGAGCTTCTGGATCTCGGGCACCGAGAAGCCCAGATCGCGCGCGCGACGGATGAAGCGCAGCATGTGGACGTCGGTGTCCGAATAGTCGCGATAGCCCGATTGGGTCCGGTTGGCGGGAGGGATGAGGCCGGTCTGTTCGTAGTAGCGGATCATCTTGGCGGAGACTCCCGAGGCGTGGGCTGCTTGTCCGATGTTCATGGGTGGCTCCTTTGGTTGGTGGTGAAGATGAGCGGAACGGCCGCTGGCGGAAAGATGACGTCGTGCGTGACGTGCGTGATATTGGTCATGACGGTCTTCCAGGCTAGGGGAATGACCGGGACGCACTCTGGCGCCCCGGTCGGCGCGGGTGGCGATCACTCGGCAGGTGCAAGCCGGCCGGACATGGCGGGGCTGGCGGTCGCTGGGGCCGTCGGATCGGTCCCCATCGGCGGCGTGAAGCGGCGCAGGCGGAGCGCGTTGCCGAGCACGAAGACCGAGGACAGCGCCATCGCCCCGGCGGCGAAGACCGGCGACAGCAGAACCCCGTAGGCCGGGTAGAGCACGCCCGCCGCGACCGGGATCAGCGCGGTGTTGTAGGCGAAGGCCCAGAACAGGTTCTGCCGGATATTGCCGATCGTCGCGCGCGACAACGCGATGGCGTTGGGCACGCCCTTGAGGCTGCCCGACATCAGCACCACGTCGGCGGCCTCGATCGCCACATCCGTTCCGGTGCCGATGGCAAGGCCCACATCCGCCTCGGCCAGCGCCGGGGCGTCGTTGATGCCGTCACCGACATAGGCCAGCGTCCCATGACTGGTCTTGAGACGGCGCACGGCCTCGACCTTGCCTTCGGGCAGCACCTCGGCCACGACCTCGTCGATGCCTAGCCGCCGGGCGATGGCTTCGGCCGTGCGGCGGTTGTCGCCGGTGATCATCGCAACCTTCAGGCCGAGGTCGTGCAACGCCGCGATCGCGGCCGGCGTCGTCTCCTTGATCGGGTCGGCCACGGCGATGATCGCCGCCAGCTTGCCGTCGATCGCGGCGTAGAGGGGCGACTTGCCCTCGTTGCCGAGACGCTCGGCGATCTTGGCGAAACCGGCCACGTCATGGCCAAGCTCGGCCATGTAGCGGTCTGCGCCGATCTCGACGGGCTTGCCGCCGGCCACGGCCCTGACGCCGAACCCTGTCACCGACTCGAAGTTCGAGACGGCGGGCAGCGTAAGGCCTTCCCCGGCGGCCGCGTCCACGATCGCACGGGCGATCGGGTGCTCCGACTTCTCCTCGACCGCGGCGACGAGGCTCAGGACCTCGGCCCGCTCGAACCCGGCGGCCAGTTCCAGATCGGTCAGCGCGGGGGCGCCTTCCGTCAGCGTGCCGGTCTTGTCCACCGCCACGACCCTGGCATCCTTCAGCAGCTGGAGCGCTTCGCCCTTGCGGAACAGCACGCCCATCTCGGCGCCGCGCCCGGTGCCCACCATGATCGAGGTCGGCGTGGCGAGGCCCATCGCACAGGGGCAGGCGATGATCAGGACCGCGACGGCGTTCACCAGCGCGAAGGTCAGCGCCGGGTCGGGACCGAAGAAGAACCAGATGCCGAAGGTCAGCGCCGCCACCGCCATGACGGCCGGGACGAACCACATGGTGACGCGGTCCACCAGCGCCTGGATTGGCAGTTTCGAGCCCTGCGCCTCCTCGACCAGGCGGATGATCTGCGCCAGCACCGTGTCCCCGCCGACCGCAGTGGCGCGAAAGGCGAAGGCGCCTTTCTGGTTCACGGTGCCGCCGGTCACGGCAGCGCCCGCCTGCTTCTGGACGGGGATGGGCTCGCCGGTGATCATCGATTCATCCACCCAGCTCTCGCCCTCGACCACCTCGCCGTCCACGGGGACGCGCTCGCCCGGACGGACCTCGACGAGATCGCCGGGAGCCACGTTGGCCACCGCGATGTCCTCGACGCGGCCGCCCCGGCGCACGCGCGCGGTCTTGGGCTGCAGGCCAACAAGGCGGGTGATCGCCTCGGAGGTGCGGCCCTTGGCGCGCGCCTCGAGATAGCGGCCGAGCAGGATCAGCGTCACGATAACGGCTGCCGCCTCGTAATAGACGTTGACGGTGCCCGCCGGCAGCAGGCCGGGGGCGAAGGTGGCGACAAGTGAATAACCGAAAGCCGCCAGCGTGCCGACCGCGACAAGGCTGTTCATGTCAGGCGCGCCACGGAACAGGGCGGGAAGGCCCTTCTGGTAGAAGCGGATGCCGGGGATGGCGAGGACCAGCAGCGTCAGCGCGAACTGGATATACCAACTGGCCTGCATGCCGATGGTGCCCGCGACGAGGTCATGGACGGCGGGAATGAGGTGGCTGCCCATCTCGAGGACGAAGACCGGCAGGGTCAGCGCCGCCGCCAGGATCAGGTCGCGCCGCAGCGTCTCGCGCTCGGCCTCCTTGCGGGCGTTGGCCTGCGCCTCATCGGCCCCGCCGCCGTCGATCAGCCGCGCCTCGTAGCCGGTTTCGGTGATGGCCCGCAGCAACGCGCCGGCATCGGCCGGGCCCGTGACGGTCGCGCGCTCGGTGGCGAGGTTGACGGTCGCCGAAGCAACGCCGGGCACCGCCTGCAGCGCCCTTTCGACCCGGCCCACGCAAGAGGCGCAGGTCATCCCCTCGATGGCGATCTCGACCGCACCCTGGGGCTTGGGCACGTCATAGCCCGCGCTTTCCACCGCACCCACCAGCGCGGCACGCTCGACCGGCGCGCTGAGACGGATGTCGGCGCGCTCGGTGGCCAGGTTGACATTTGCCGAGGCGACGCCGGGCACGGCCCGCAGCGCCTTCTCGACCCGGCCCACGCATGAGGCACAGGTCATGCCCTCGATGGACAGGCTGATCGGGGGCAGATTGATGCTGCCGGCTCCGGGCTCGCGATCTCGCGCTGGGGCGGTCATGAAGGGGGTCTCCTTGAAGCTATTCCATCATCCGCCAAGGGAAATAAGGGTTCCCATCGCTGGAAGGTCAAGACCTGTCAGGATCGATTCTTTCCTCTTGACCTTCCAACGATGGGAAACCCTATCTCACCTTGCATGAGACGAACCACAGGAGGCACTCATGCAGTTCCACATTGAAAATATGACCTGCGGCGGCTGCGCGTGCGGCGTGACCAGGGCGATTCACACGGTTGATCCCGCAGCGAACGTCGAGGCCGATCCCCCGAAGCGCAAGGTCGTCGTCACCTCCGGGCAGCCCCGCGCCGCCTTCGAGGCCGCGCTGGCCGAGGCGGGCTTTCCCGTCGCGCCGGTGGGGACGGTCGCCTGATGAACAAGCTGTCCGTTCTGTTCATGGCGACCGCGCTTGCCGCCGCGGGCGGACTGGCCGTTGCGCAATCGCAGATCGTGGATGAAGGCGTTACGATCACGGATCGTTCGGACATGGGTCATGGCGCGCATGGTGCGGCTGCCTCCGACAGCCCGGCAGTTCAGGCCTACATGGCCGCAAACGACCGCATGCATGCCGGGATGGCCGTCGAGTTCAGTGGCGACGCCGACGTGGATTTCATGCGCAGCATGATCCCGCACCATCAGGGCGCCATCGACATGGCGCGCGTCGTGTTGGGACACGGCGAGGACCCGCAGATCCGTGCCCTCGCCGAAGACGTGATCGCGGCGCAGGAGGGCGAGATCGCCATGATGCGCGAGTGGCTGGCCGCCCGCGGTCAGTAACAGGCTCGCGCCCCCCAAGGGATAGCGAGGGCCCGCCAATGAGACGGCGGGCCCTATTGTTCTGACCGACCGCGGCTCGGTGCCTGGCCGGTAGCTGGCGCCGGAGCGAACTCCGGCGCCGATCGCTCAGCGCGCCGGGCCGCCGTAGACGATGCCGTTCGGGCGATCGCCAACCGGCACTGTCTTGACCACTTCCTGGCTCCCCACGTCGATGATCGACACGGTATCGTCGGCGATGTTGGTCACGAACACATAGACCCCGTCCGCCGATGCCGATACTCCATGGGCGCCGCGGCCGGTGGTGATGGTCTTCACCACCTGACCGATTGCGGTGTCGATCACGGATACGGTGTCGTTCGGCTCGGCCTCGGTGCCCTGATTGGCGACATAGACGAATTTCCCATCCTGCGTCGCGATGAGCTGGATCGGGTTCGGCCCGACGTCGATCCTGTTCGTCACCTCGCGGGTTGAAGTGTCGATCACGGCGACGCGGTTCTCGTCGCGCAGCGAGACATAGACCTGATCGCCCGAGGGCGTGAACCCGACCTGAACCGGCGCGGTCCCGATCGGAATGCGCGCGACCTCGGACAGCGCCTGGGTGTCGATGACGGACACGGACCCGTCCTCGACATTGGCCACGTAAAGCTGGGTCTCATCCGGGCTGAGCCGTAGGCCGTGCGGATAGTCCCCCGTCGCGATACGCCCGATGACTTCGGCCCGTGCGAGATCGACGACCGCGATCTCGTCTCCGCCGGCCAAGGAGACATAGGCGCGCCCCTGCCGGTCAGCGACCACATGGGCCGGGTGCGAGCCTACCGCGACGGTCGCCTTGGGCGCCGAGAGGTTCTGCGGATCGAGAATGACCAACAGACCCTCGGCCGCACCGTCCCCGCCGTGCCCATGCCCGTCCGACCCGTGATCCCCTTCGACGGCAGGATCGCCAACGGCCAACAGCAGCTTGCCGTCAGGCGTCAGGTCGACGTTGTGGGGCGCGATCGGGATCAAAACCGTGTCGACCGCTCCGGTGGCGAGATTGATGGCGCTGATGGAATTGCCGCCTTCATTGGCGGACCAGACAGTCCCGCCGGTCTGACCAAAGGGCGCAGGTGCCTCGCCGGCCTTCGCCTCCAGCCATGCCTGCATTTCGGCGATCTCGCCTTCCTGCACCGCGATGATCTGCTCCGCCCACTCCCTTGTCTTCGGGTCGTCGCCATACTGCAGGACGATCCGGGCCATATCGATCGCGCCCTGATGATGCGGGATCATGCCCCGGACGAAGGCGACATCCGGATCGTCGGCCATGACGCCGTCCATCATCGGTCCGTGCATTTCATTCATCGATTCGACGTAGGCCCGGGTGAAATCCGGAAGGCTTTCGTTAACCGGGGCCGCCCCGGCGTTCGGCGCGCCCATCATCCCCTGCATCATCCCACCCTGCATCATCTGGCGCATCGCGCCCATGCATTCCGGGGTCATGGCCTGGCACTGCTCGGGCATCATCCCTTGCATGCCGGGCATCTGGCCTGAAGGCGGCGTTGGCGCGGGCGCCTGCTCCGCCTGTGCGGGCGGGGTTCCCGGGTGATGGGTGTCATGTCCGGCCTGCGCGAGAGCAGCGCCTGGCAGGCCTGCCAGCAGGCTGACAGTAAGGGCGATTACGATTGCTGTTCGGTTCATTGGATTTCATCCTCTGGTTCCGGAGCACCGGCCCGGATTTGCGGGCGCGGCTCTCCATCCTGTTCGTTTGTCTTTCGGGTTTGCGCGGAGCGGCCGGAGACGTCTCTCGTCCTCGCGGCGATCCCTGCGCATCACGCAGCGATGAGACGTGGCGGCTTCAGGATGCCTTCGGGTGATCGGTCGTGCGGATCAGTGCGCACAACCGTGAAAACCTCACCGTTCACGGACGGGCCGAACGTCGGCGGCGCGACGAGAACCGCGGCGGCCAGACAGATCTGGCAGCAGTCCGCCGGACCCTGGCCACTGTCCTCGTTCAGGCAGCCTGCCGATTGATCTGCGCCATGCTCGTCCGGCAGGTGAGGCTGGGCGCAGTGGCTTGCCGTGGCGGCGACCTGCTGCTGGTGGATGGCGTGTCCGGCGGGGCCGGCATGTACCGGGACCTGCAGAACCAGGGCGCCGATGGCAAGCAGCAGGATGCAAACCGCAAACTGGCGCAATCGACCGCATCTCACCCGGAAGGCAGCTCGCACCCGCCCGGTCATGCGCCACTTTCCTTCCCGGCGGCACGCCGGGCCAGTGCGATGTCGCGTTCACGTCTCCCGCCACCCGACGCCGCGAGACCGCCCCGCTGACGGAGGCAAGCCGCCTCGGCCAGGTGCTGTTTCGGATCATTCGCAAGTCGGGCGATCATGTCGGCAGCCCCGTGTCAGATTTCCCGTGGACCGAGAAAGCGCCCGAAGCTCCGGACGGTCGGGCCGAACAGGAACGCTTCATAGGGCTCGGGATCGACGCCCGGAAAATCCATGCCGGGCGAGCCGGCCGGCATGCCGGGAACGGCCAGCCCCGTCGCGTCAGGCCGCTCGGCCAGAAGGCGGCGGATGGCTGCGGCAGGCACATGGCCCTCGACCACGTAGCCGCCCACCTCGGCGGTGTGGCAGGAGGCCAGTTCGGCCGGGACGCCGAGCCGCTGCTTGAGGCTGTCCATATCGGAGGATTCTACCACCTTCACCGGGAAGCCTGCGGCCTCGATATGCGCGACCCAGCCATCGCAGCAGCCGCAGGATGGATCCTTGCTGACGCTCACCAGCGGCAGCGCTTCGGCATGTCCCCGCCTTGGCATGGACATCAGCAGGGGCAGCGCGCCGGCAGCGGCCAGAACGGTGCGCCGGCTGATGGGGTGATCGTTTCTCATCGTCAAACCTCGTTTCATGGATTCATTATCTCGCCGTCACGGTCCGGGCGCGACGCACGAAGGGGTGAGCAGGTGCTTGCATGCTGCGGCATGGTGCCGGCAGAGGCGCGCCAGCGGGCATCACAGCTTCACCCTCCGCAGCCGAGCGGCATTGGTGATCACGCTGACCGAGGACAGCGCCATGGCGGCCGCCGCGATGATCGGCGACAGCAGGATGCCGAAGAACGGATACAGCACCCCGGCCGCGACCGGCACGCCCAGAGCGTTGTAGATGAAGGCGAAGAACAGGTTCTGGCGGATATTGCCCATGACCGCTTCCGACAGCTTGCGGGCGCGGACGATGCCGGTCAGATCGCCCTTGAGCAATGTGACGCCCGCGCTTTCCATCGCCACATCGGTGCCGGTGCCCATGGCGATGCCAACGTCCGCAGCGGCCAGCGCCGGGGCGTCGTTGACGCCGTCGCCGGCCATCGCCACCACCTCGCCCGCCGCCTTGTGCCGCTGCACGACCGCGCTCTTCTGGTCGGGCAGCACCTCCGCCTCGACCTCGTCGATGCCGAGCTGGCGCGCGACGGCCTTCGCCGTGGTCCAGTTGTCGCCGGTGAGCATCACCACGCGGATGCCCTGCTCCTTGAGCGCGGCGAGCGCCTCGGGCGTCGATGGCTTGACCGGATCGGCGATGGCAAAGATGGCCGCAACCTGCCCGTCCACCCCCATGAAGATCGCGGTTGCGCCGTCCTCGCGCAGCCGGTCGGCCTCATCGGCCAGCGGCGCGACATCGACGCCCTGCTCGGCGAGGAACTTGGCATTGCCAAGGGGAATGCGCTTGCCCTCGACCACTCCGAGCGCGCCCTTGCCGGTGGGTGAGTCGAAATCCGCGACCGGTGCGAGTTCAAGGCCGCGCTCCTCGGCCGCCCGCACGATGGCCAGCGCCAACGGATGCTCGCTGGCGCGTTCGACACTGGCGGCAAGGCGCAAGGCTTCTTCCTCGGTAAAGCCAGCAGCCGGAACGATGGCGGTGACGGCGGGCCGGCCCTCGGTCAGGGTGCCGGTCTTGTCGACGATGATGGTGTCGACCTTCTCCATATGCTCCAGCGCCTCGGCGTTCTTGATCAGCACGCCCGCCTGCGCGCCGCGCCCGACGCCGACCATGATCGACATCGGCGTCGCCAGCCCCAGCGCACAGGGGCAGGCGATGATCAGAACCGAGACCGCCGCGATGAGACCGAACGAGAAGCGCGGCTCGGGACCCCAGATCGACCAGGCGATGAAGGCGAGCACCGCGACCACGATCACCGCCGGGACGAACCAGCCGGAGACCTGATCGGCCAGCCGCTGGATCGGCGCGCGGCTCCGCTGCGCCTCGGCGACAAGCTGGACGATCTGCGACAGCATGGTGTCGCGGCCGACCTTCTTCGCCTCGATCACCAGCGCGCCGGACTGGTTCATGGTGCCGCCGATGGCGGTGGCGACCCTCGAGCACCTCGCCATCGACCGGAACCTTCTCGCCGGGCCGCACCCGCAGGCGGTCGCCGACATGAACGGTGTCGAGCTGAACCTCCTCCTCGGTGCCGTCGTCGCGGATGATCCGGGCGGTCTTGGGGGCAAGGTCGAGCAGCGCGCGGATCGCGCCGCTGGTGCTCTCTCTCGCGCGCAACTCCAGCACCTGCCCGAGCAGCACGAGCACGGTAATGACCGCCGCCGCCTCGAAATAGACCGCGACCGAGCCGTCGGGCTGGCGGAACTGGTCAGGAAAAATGCCCGGCGCCAGCGTCGCCACGACGCTGTAGATCCAGGCCGTGCCGGTGCCCATGGCGATCAGGGTGAACATGTTGAGGCTGCGGTTGACCAGCGACTGCCAGCCGCGCTGGAAGAATGGCCAGCCCGCCCAGAGAACGACTGGCGTGGCGAGGAGCAGTTGCAGCCAGTTCGAGGCCTGCTGACCGATGGCGTGGGTCAGCCCGAAAAGATGCCCGCCCATCTCGAGGACGAACACCGGGATCGTCAGAGCAAGGCCGATCCAGAACCGGCGCGTCATGTCGATCAGTTCTACATTCGGCTCTGCCTCTAGGCTGACCAGAACCGGCTCCAGCCCCATGCCGCAGATCGGGCATGATCCGGGCCCGACCTGCCGGATCTCCGGGTGCATCGGGCAGGTGTAGATCGTCCCTTCGGGAACCGGCTCTGCCTTGGCCGCCGCGGCGGCCGGATCGAGATAGCGTTCCGGCTCGGCCAAGAACTTCGCCCGGCACCCGGCCGAGCAGAAGTAATATGGCCGACCGGCATGCTCGGCCTTGTGCTGGGTCGTGTGGGGATCGACCATCATTCCGCAGACCGGGTCCTTGACCTTGTGCGTGTCGTCCTGCGCGGCGGCTGCGTGGTCATGCGCGTGATCATGCACATGTCCGTGGGCCGAATGGGCGTGAGTCTGGTTCTGGTGATCGTGTTCCGTCTTGCTGGTCATGTTCACGCCTCCTCGGCGTTTCCTGAGCTTGCGTTTCGTCTGTTCTGCGCCTTCCAATCGCTGGAAGGTCAAGAGGTGATTGGATTCCGGAGTTCCTGCCGTCAGTGACTACCGTGGACCTTTCCGACGCTGGCCCGTCCTGACCCGGCATGTGACCGCGTGATGTCGATGTCGGCCGCGGTCTCCTCACCATCGAGACAGTATTCCTCGATCTGCAACGTCGAGAAGTAGATGTTGAACTGCTGGCGCAGAAGATTGTTCGCCTGCCGCAGCACCCGCTCGCCGTCCTGCCAGTTCCGAACGCAGATATGGCTCGAGAAGACATTGCGCCCGGATGTCAGGCTCCAGGCATGGACGTGATGCACGTCCGTCACCCCCTCCAATTGCCGGATGGCCTCGATGGCGGCTTCCAGGTCGAGGTCTTCCGGCGTGCCTTGCAGCAGGATGTGCAATGCCTCGCGCAGAATGCCCCAGGAGGCCCAGAGCAGCACCAGTCCGAAGGCCATGCCAAGCAGAGGATCGATGGCCATAAAGCCCGTGAACCGGATCACCAGCGCAGAGATGATGATCAGGAAGCTGCCGACGAAGGTCTGCAGGATGTGCCAGTAGGCGCCGCGCATGTTCAGGTTGCCCTTCTGGCGCTCGTACAGCAGCCAGAGCGCGACAAGCTCGGTGGCGATCCCGCCCGCAGCGGCAAACAGCATCGGCGTCGTGGCCAGCTCGATCGGCTCCATGAGGCGCATCGCGCCCATCCACAGCACCAAAAGCGCCATCGCGACGAGAAACAGGCCGTTGAAAAGGGCGCCGAGGATCTCGGCCCGGACATAACCGAAGGTGCGCGCGGGGCTGGATTTCCGCTCGGTCAAGCGTAGCGCGACCAGCGCGATGAGCACGCCGCCCACGGCCGAGAAGGTGTGAAAGGCATCGGAGATGACGGCGACCGAGCCCGTCCAGATGCCGATTCCCAGCTCGATGACAAAGTAAAGGCCGGTGAGCCAGCCCGAGATGACAAGCGCCTTGCGATCGCCGCCCACGGGCATGTGACCGGCATGGCCGCCGTGAGACATCGACATGAGTCCGCCTCCTTGTTGCTGAGGGAGAACGCCGGGATCCGGCGTTCTAGGTTTGGCCTATGCGCTGACCGCGAATTCGGTCATCATGCCGGTTTCGAGATGCGGCATGTGGTGGCAATGCAACATCCAGCGCGCCGCCTCACCGGCGTCGAGCGCCACATCGACCATCGACATCGGCGGCACATAGACCGTGTCGCGCAACGCGCCCGCGACCGCACGTCCGTTCAGCCTGACGACCTGGAAGACATGCCCGTGCAGATGCATCGGGTGACCCATCATCGACATGTTGTGAAAGGACAGCACTACCCGCTCACCACTGCGCGCGGCTATCGGGCGATGCTGTCCCCAGACGGCTCCGTCGATCGTCCAGACATAGGGCTGCATCGAGCCGCCCAGCATCACCATATGGCTGCGGTCCACCGGCCGATCCGGCAGCGCCTCCGCCGCGAGCAGACGCGACTCCTGCGCCAGATCGGTGTCGAAGGCGGGGGCTTCCGATTCAGCCACGGCATCGATGCGCCGGATTTCGGCACCCTGCGTGGCAAGGATCAGGCCGGTGCGCTCACGCGCGCCTTCCCGCAGCGCGAGGATCGGCCAAGCGCCGCCCTCGTTCGGCAGGTCGATCTCCAGATCGAGCCGCTGGCCCATGGCCAGGCCGAAGCGCGTGCCAGAAACCGGCTGAACCGCATGTCCGTCCACCGCAACAAGCCGCGCCTGCGCCTCGCCGGTCTCGATCCAGAACACTGTCGCCGCGGCGGCGTTGATCACACGCAGGCGGACGCGCCCGCCGCGCTCGATCTGCACCACCTCGGGGTCCGACAGCGTGCGGTCATTGGCAAGATAGGCGTCCCAGTCGTAGTCATTGAGGTCCATCGCCATGGCGTCCATGGCACCCATCCCCATCATGCCGCCCATGGCGCCGTGATCCATGCCTTCCATCGGCATGTTCCCCATGGCGCCATGATCCATACCCGCCATGCCGCCCATGCCCGCGCCGTGGCCGCCTCCATGGCCGTCTGCCGTCCCATGGCCGTCGAGGATCTCGGCCATCACTTCCTCGGGCGCCTTGAACGAGAAGTCATGCAGGAAAAGCACTACTTCCTGACGGTCGGCGCTGATATCCTCGGCGCTGCGCACGATCAGCGGTGCTGCCAGAAGGCGCATTTCGTGCAGCGGCACATGCGCGTGCATCCAGTAGGTGCCGGGCAGCGGCGCGAAGTCATAGGCGCGTGTCTCGCCGGGGGCGAGCATCGGCAAAGGCATGTCGGGCACGCCATCCTGCGCGTTGGGCGGGATCTGGCCGTGCCAGTGGATCAGCGTGTCAACATCGAGATCGTTGCGCAGATCCACCCGGAAGCGCGCGCCGGGGTTGAGTGTCAGGCCCTGTCCGGTGGGTCCGGAAAGACCCCAGACGGTGGCGGCGCGACCGTCGATGTCCAGCGTCCGGCTAGCGGCGTGCAATGATAGCGGGGCGGCGCCCTGCGCGGCCGCGATCCGGGGCAGATGCGCATAAGCCAGCACGGCTGCGCCAGCGGCAAGAAAGCTGCGTCGTGAAAGGGTATTCATGGTCGTCTCCTCGGGACAGCCTGTCCCGTTCATCAAAACCGACAGAACGCCGCGGGCTCCAGCCCGGACGCAATCAGAGGAGACGGAGCTTGGGAGGTCGTTCGTTCAGCCCAGGTGCCCGACTGGCAAGCACTGCACCGGTCGGCAGGTCATGGCTGGCAGGCGCGTAATCGCTGCCAGAGCCTTCGCTCGGCGAGGTCAGGAAGACCGAAAAACCTACGCAAAGCAACTCACAGGCTTCGGCATCGCCTGAGCCACAGTGCTGGTCGCCATCACAGGGATTTTCGCTGCCGGCCGCAACCTGCATCATCTCGCCGACATGCACCGAGTGATCCGGTTCTGCGCTCAAGCGCGCCGCGTGCGCGGACGTCGCCGTCGTCATGACGGCGATCGCGAGGACGGCAAGCATGGTGACGAGGCGCGCGAACATGCCGGAAAGATAGGCGCTGGTCACGGGAATGTCCATTGCCCCCGGCGTCGCGCCTCTGGCAGTAATTCAATTTCGGCATGTAGCCGATTGAAATTCTTCACCAGCAGTCATGCAACTCATGCGCAATGAACTCCGTAATATCTTGTGGCTCGGGTTGCTCCTCGGCGGCCTGATCCTGGCGATCCTCGTTGGGTGGCATCAGGTCCGCACGGTATCCCCCGCCGCGGCATCCGCAGAAGTCATCGAACAGGGCCGGCAGGTCTATGCGGACCAATGTGCGTCCTGCCACGGTGCGCAGCTCGAGGGGCAGCCGGACTGGAAGACGCCCCTTCCATCCGGACGTCTCCCGGCGCCACCGCACGATGCCGGCGGCCACACGTGGCACCATCCCGATGACATCCTGTTCCGCATCGTCAGGGAAGGCACGGCCGCCATCGTCGGGGGCGGCTATGAGAGCGACATGCCGGGGTTTGCCGATCTTCTCAGCGACGCCGAGATCCGGGCTGTCCTCGCCTATATCAAGAGCACCTGGCCAGAGCGCGAGCGGACCTACCAGGAGAATGTGTCGCAACCACACTGATGGCACCTTCGGGATGGAGCTGCCCGTGCGACCGGCAGTGCAATTTCCCGAGGCCCACCGGTCACAGTTGAGGCCGCCGAACAGAAGCGGCATATTTGGATCGACCTGATGGCGAAACCTTTGGGAGGGATGTTCGTGGGATTATTCATGGCTTACTTGGCATTTGAAGCGCGCTCGATCTTGGCGCCGCCTCGGGTTTTCCCTCGATGAACAATCCCGGCTCCAGTTCATCGAAGCGGGTTCATGACCGCACGGAGCGGCTCAACAAGAGCTGCTTCTGCGTTACACTGGACCTTCCATCGCTGCGCGAAGCGATGGAGCGCGAGGCCGGTGATCCGGCGTTCTTCGAGACGTTCATCCGCCCCAAGGCCCATCTGTTCTCGCACGTGCCGGTGTTCCTTTCGGCCACCGCCGTCAATGAGATGCGCGCGATCGCAGTGGCTGTGGAGACCACCGCCCAACTCGCGGCATACAAGGCCGCAGTCCTCTCTTGGGTGCCGGAAATCGCGCGGGCGGATCATGGCCCGCTCGGGGCATTGATGGGCTACGACTTCCATCTTGGCGAAGACGGCCCCCGCTTGATCGAAATCAATACCAACGCCGGCGGGGCGTTTCTCAATGCCTTTCTTGCGAGGGCGCAGCGCGCGTGTTGCACCGAAATGGATATCCCCCCGACGCTGCCATCGTTCGAGGACGCGGCGTTTCGCATGTTCCAGAACGAATGGATTCGGCAGCGGGGAACGGGCGCGCCACAACGCATCGCCATCGTCGATGACAGTCCGCCGGAACAGTATCTCTACCCCGAGTTCGTGCTCGCGGGGCAAGTTTTCGCGGCACGAGGGGTAGACGCGATCATCGCCGACGCCAGTCACCTTCGCTACGACGATGGTCGGCTCAGCGCCGATGGAAAGACAATCGACCTCGTTTACAACCGGGTCACCGATTTCGCCTTCGATCAGCCCGAGCACAAGGCATTGCAGGAAGCCTACCGGGATGGCGCGGTGGTCGTGACGCCGAATCCGCACAATCACGCGCTCCTTGCAGACAAGCGCAACCTTTCGCTTCTTTCGAATTCCGCGACGCTGGAGGCCTGGGGCGTGGAACCGAGACTTCGCGCCCTGCTTGATGCCGTTCCACGCACCGTGCTGGTCAGTCCTGACAACGCTGACGCACTTTGGAAATCCCGCAGGGACCTGTTCTTCAAGCCGACCGGCGGACATGGCGGCAAGGCGGTATATCGTGGCGACAAGCTGACGAAAGGGGTCTGGGCGGAGATCGCGGAGGGCGGATACGTTGCTCAGACGCTGGTCCGCCCCAGCGAGCGCATGATCAGGATCGACGAGATACCCCAGACGCGCAAAATGGACGTGCGTCTGTATACATATGATGGCCAGGTGCTTCTGGTGGCCGCGCGCCTCTATCAAGGTCAGACCACGAACTTCAGGACGCCAGGGGGCGGCTTCGCGCCCGTGTTCGTGATCTGAAGCGTGAGCTGGCGGGGTTTGGCTTTAATATATCAATGCATTAATTTGGGGAGCATTCAACATCAGGCGCATCCCCTCCGGCACTTGCCCTCGCGAAAGCGTTCTCCCGATCCGGTTGCGGCCGGATTTTTTCGTTGTTTTCGAGGGCTATTCGGGCGGCTGAACACTGACCCCGCTGCCATGAGGTCCGGAAGCGGTTTCTCCGGACCGATACTCTCCTGACCTGATGACTGTGCCGGTTGGTGAATTTCTTACAGCAAGCTGAAATTGTGTGCTTTTCGGCTTTTCGGGATCGCCGGCCCGAATACTTCGATGCCGGTGGCGTTCGTGAGGGGGAGAATAAATCGAGCTATCGCCCTCAGAATAGTTCCGTGCTGCTCTCGTCGCGGATACGGAGGGGGTATCTTTCGCCCCTGATGGTGGGCGATTTCGATACCCCCCAACTTCGCCCTGCACCTCGCCGGTCTTCCTTCGCCACCGTGGTCATTGCCCGCCGCTGATCCGCAGTGGCCGTTTGCAACACCACGGAGGCCCGATCATGCCACATGAACCCGTCGTCCTGCCGCCGCGTTTTCTACGGACCAAAGAGGCCGCGACCTTTCTCAGCCTCTCGGCCCGGACGCTCGAAAAACACCGCACCTACGGAACCGGGCCAGCCTATCGCAAGCTTGGCGGCCGTGTGGTCTATGCCATCGACGATCTTGAGGCCTGGACCGAGCGCGGCGCGGTGACCTCCACCTCCGATCCGCGCGGCTCCGTGCTGCCCGCCAAGCGTCATGCGTTTCCGTCCGGCCCGCAGGCTGGTCGTTACGCCCGCTGACCGCTCGCGGTTTTCTTCATGACGGTGCGACGTCGATCCCTTTCCGAGCGCGGGCAACTCGACCTGTTCAGGGCGCTCCCCGGCGATTTCGCGCCACGAGACGCGCAGGATCTCATGGCCTATCCCTTCTTCTCCCTCGCCAAGTCGAAGCGCATCGCGCCCATCGACTTCGCCGCCGGCAATGTCTCCATCCGGGTCGAGGCTGTTCCCGATCACGGCATGGCCACGATCTGGGACGCCGATATTCTGATCTGGGCGGCGAGCCAGATCGTCGAAGCCCGCGACAGCGGCCTTCGCACCTCCCGGCTGATGGCCGCCACGCCCTACGAGATTCTCACCTATGTCGGGCGCGGCACCGGCTTGCGCGACTATCAGCGCCTGAAGGCGGCGCTCGACCGGCTGCAATCGACCACGATTTCCACCTCGATCCGCCAGCCGGTCGAAGGGCGCCGGCATCGCTTCTCCTGGATCAACGAATGGCAGGAACGCACCGACCATAGCGGCAGACCCGATGGCATCGAGATGATCGTGCCGGACTGGTTCTACCAGGCCGTCCTCGACGATGCGCTCGTGCTGACCATCGACCGGACCTATTTCGACCTAACCGGCGGCCTTGACCGCTGGCTCTATCGCCTGGTGCGCAAGCACGGCGGCCGCCAGCGCGATGGCTGGCGGTTCGATTTCCGTCACCTTCACCAGAAATCCGGCAGCCTGTCGCCGTTCAAGCGCTTCGCCTTCGAGCTGCGCGACATCATCCGGCGCCAGCCTCTGCCGGGCTATTCGCTGTTTCTCGAAGCTGAGGTTGGCGGGCGGATGCTGCTGGCCTTCGAGCCGGTCGCGCCCTGTGGAAAACCTGTGGATGGCCTCGTGCTATCAGGAACCCGGACTATCGTGCTATCGGGAACCGGAGGCTCGTGCTATCAGGAACCGAAACCGGGCTTAACACCCGGAACCCATTCAGGAAATCGCGCCCTTAACTTAGAGTCTAACAAAGAGTCTAACTTTGAAGAGCGCACGCGCGATGTGGAAAACCTCATCCGCGACACCGCCAGAAACCTCGGTAGAGCCGCGAAGGAGAGGGCCTCATGTGCCCTGACACCGCCTCGACCGGCATCAGATCGAGGCGCAACCGAGGCTCCTGAATCTGCCGATACACCCCGCCTGCCTCTCGATCTGCCGGGGGGGTGCGAATGATCATCGCGCTCCTCAACCAGAAGGGCGGCGTCGGGAAGACGACGCTGGCGCTGCATCTTGCCGGAGAATTGGCGCAGGGTGGCAAGCGCGTCACCCTGATCGACGCCGATCCGCAAGGTTCCGCCCTCGACTGGTCGCAACAACGCGCGCGTGAGGGCCTGCCCCGTGCCTTCGGCACACTCGGCCTGGCGCGCGATACGCTGCACCGTGAGGCGCCAGAGCTTGCCCGCGATGTCGATCATATCGTCATAGACGGGCCGCCGCGCGTCGCCGGCCTCATGCGCTCGGCGCTGCTCGCCGCCGATCTCGTGCTGATCCCGGTGCAGCCATCGCCGTTCGACGGCTGGGCCTCGGCCGAGATGCTCGCCCTCCTGACGGAAGCGAGCATCTATCGCCCGCAGCTCGTCGCGCGCTTCGTGCTCAACCGCTGCGGCTCGCGCACCGTCATTGCCCGCGAAACGGCCGAGACGCTGGCGGACCACGACCCCCCGCTACTCGCCAGCGGCATCGGCCAGCGCGTCGTCTTCGCCGACGCCGCGCAGACCGGGCGGCTCGCCAGTGAGATCGACGCCCGATCACCTGCGGCGCGCGAGATCGCAGCACTGGCTACCGAGGTCGAACGGCTGGGCATCGGGAGGGCGTCGGCATGACGATTCTCACCGGCGATTGCCGCGAACAGATGCCCTGGCACGCACCCTACGACATGATCCTCGCTGATCCGCCCTATGGCGGCACCTCGCTCGCCTGGGATCGGCGTGTCGAGGGCTGGGTCGGGCTGGCGCGCGCCGCGCTTACGCCGACCGGCTCGCTCTGGGTCTTCGGTTCGCTGCGCAGCTTCATGGCGACAGCGGACCGCTTCACTGATGCGGGCCTGCGGATCGCGCAGGAGGTGGTTTGGGAGAAGCAGAACGGCACCGGCTTTCATGCCGACCGCTTCAAGCGCGTGCATGAACTGGCGGTGCAGTTCTATCCCGCCGAGACGACATGGCGCGACATCTACAACGACGTCCAGACCACGCCCGACGCAACAGCCCGCACCGTCCGGCGCAAGCGGCGCCCACCCCATACCGGCAAGATCGACGCCGGCCATTACGTCAGCCATGACGGCGGGCCGCGCCTCATGCGCTCGGTCATCTACCTGCGCAACTGTCATGGCCGCGCCATCCATCCGACCGAGAAACCTGCGGCGCTCCTGGAAATTCTGATCCGCACGAGCTGCCCGGAAGGTGGCCTGGTCGGCGACTGGTTCGCCGGTTCCGGCGCGGCCGGGGAAGCCTGCCGGCTTTCCGGCCGGCGCTATATCGGCTGCGAGATCGACCCCGACATGGCCGAGCGCGCGCGGGCGCGCATCGCCACCGTGCTGCCGTTTCATGACGGAGGCCCGTCATGACGGCGCGCACCGACAAGCGCGGCTTCGCCGCCCGCCCGGCCGATCCCGAAGGCTGGATCAGGGCCGGCGATGCGCGACCAGCGCGAGATGGCGCCGTAACCGCCCATTCCGCCCGGCTGACGATTGACATCACGCCCGAGCTTCGCGGGCGGATCAAGATCGCCGCGATCAGACGCGGCATCACCGTCGCCGACATGCTGCGCGACCTGCTGGCGCGCGAGTTTCCCGACATATCGGGAGACCGCCCATGAACGGCATCGACGCCCATGACGACGATCTGACCCGCGTGGAACTGACCTGGGTGGAAGGCAGGACCGAATACTGGATCAGGTTCGGCCATGAGGCGGGAACGCAGCTCCTCGACCGCAACCGCCGTATCGTCTCTTTCGGTCCTGGCGCGGTGTTCGCGTTCGTCCGCTGGGCGGCGAACGACCACGGCACGATCATTTCGCGCCTCGACATCCTGCGCGCGGTTGCGCCGGGCGAGTCCTATCAGACGCTGCCCTTCGCCCGTCCGGGCGGCGAAATCCTGCTGAAGATCGAAGGCTGGCCGAAGGTCGAGGCCGTCCTCCGCCATGTCGACGGGATCGAGGCCATTGGCGTCGATCCCGCCCAGGTCGATCCCGATCACTGGCGGCACGTTGCCCATTGGATGAACGCGGGCGAAGCGCCGCGACCCTACACCGCCGAGCGCCATCAGGCATGGCTCCGGCGCCGGGAGATCGCCCCATGACGCGCTTTCGCTATGTCATGGCGACAACGGCTGCCACGCTCGGGATCGCCATTACCGGATTCGTTCCGACCGCGCCAAGGCTGGTCTGGAACGCATCGGCCAGCGTGCCCATCGGCTTCTACACCGTCACGCCCACTCAGCGGATCGAGGTGCCCGATCTGGTCGCCGTCATCCCACCCGAACCCATCGCTTCGTTCATGGTCAAGCGCGGCTATGTCGCCCGCGACGTGCCGCTTCTGAAGCATGTCCTCGGCTTGCCCGGACAGCGCGTATGTCGCGCTGGCCGCGCCATCTCCGTCAACGGCGTTCCGCTCGGCGAGGCGCGCGACCACGACAGCCTCGGCCGAGACCTGCCGGTCTGGCTGGGCTGCCGCGTCATCGCCGAGGGCGAGGTTTTCCTGATGAACCCGGACGTCGGCGACAGCCTCGACGGCCGCTATTTCGGCCCGCTCCCCGCCTCCGCGGTGATCGGCCACGCGATCCCGCTTTTCACCGACGAAGACGGCGATGGCCGCTTTGTCTGGCGCGCGCCGATGCGGTGACGGCGCGTCCAGTGCGGGGCGTGCGAGCGGCCCGCGTCTTCTCTACCGCATAGGAAAGGAGCCTTCCATGGCACAGATCGGCCAGTTTACCCGCACCCCGTCCGGCTATTTCGGGCAGCTTCGCACCCTCTCGCTCGACCTTGAGCTGACCTTTGTTCCGATCGATGATGTCGAGTCAGAGAACGCGCCCGCCTATCGAATTCGGCTTGGGGATGAAGACGGGCCGGAAGTCGGCGCAGGCTGGAAACATTCTGGCGAGCGCGCAGGACCGTTCGTCTCCGTCCTTCTCGACGATCCCGTCTTTCAGCAGCCGATCCGCGCCCGGCTGTTCCAGTCGGACGAAGATGGCCGCGAGTGGGGTCTGCACTGGACCCGTCCGAAGAAGCGCGACGAACAGGGGTGATCATGGTCACGTCCTGCACTCGTCCCGCTTCGGGGAGATGCGGTGTCCGCCGCCGCATCATCCTCCTTCTTTTTTCCGGCCTGTTCGTCTCCACCATCGCCCCGCTGTCCGGTCTGGCGCAAACCACCGTGCCGGATCGCACGGTCGCTGCGCATCCGCACGGCGCGCATATCGAGGAGGCTTCGCAGCGTTTCGGCATCCCGCCGTCATGGATCATCGCCGTGATGCAGGTCGAAAGCGCGGGCGATATGCGCGCCATATCCACCGCCGGGGCGATGGGGCTGATGCAAGTCATGCCCTCGACTTGGGCGGAGCTGCGCATCCGCCATGCTCTCGGCCGCGACCCCTTCGAGCCGCGCGACAACATCCTCGCGGGCACCGCCTACCTACGCGAGATGTGGGATCGCTACGGCAATGTCGCCGCGATGCTCGCGGCCTACAATGCCGGTCCCGGTCGCTACGATGAATACCGCGCGACGGCTCGTCCGCTGCCTGCCGAGACGCGCGCCTATGTCGCTGCTTTGACGCCGATCCTGCTCGGCGAGCGGCCTTCCGGCAGCGGCTCGACGGTCGCTCCGCCGCCCGACTGGCGCGAGGCGGCGCTCTTCGTCGCGCGTGAAATAGGCGCTTCCGCTGCCGATCCCGCGTCCCCCGACCGCACGCCGGACGATGCCCCTTCGCTCGTCCCGGCGGCACCGGACGCACTCACCGCCTTGCAGTCGGAGGGGCTGTTCGTCGCCCGCGATGCCGGTGGGGACCGGCCATGAGCAGCGGCACCGCAATTCGCATCCCATCGGGCGCTGGCGTGTCATGGAGGGCGCAGAGGGTGGCGGCAGGCACCACGACCGAAAGATGGCAGGATAAAAGCGCGCACGGTGCGGCTCAGGCGGGCGGTTGTTTTTGTTCATGTTTCTGGCGCGTTTCGCACCGTGCGGCGCTATCGCGCACCGTGTGCTTCGCGTCCATCTTCCTGATTTTATTCTCTGTTTTGCACCGTGCGGGGATGTGCCATGTCCGATGAGCACGAGTTCCGCATCCGTCCGGGGCGCATCCGCTCAACTCGTGCGCAGCAAACCCGGCCCTTCATCGCGCAGGCACTTGCCGCCGCGAAGAAGGCCGGAGGCGGCGTCTCGCGATCCGGTCGCGTCACATCCGGCAATCGTTCCCGCTTCGGGCGCGGCCAGCGCGCCAGCGTACAGGCCAACCGCCTCATCACCTCCCGTACACGCGGCGCCGTCGTCAAGGCACGCGTCGTTCGCCACATGGCGTCGTCGGCGCCGCTTGGTGCGCATCTTGATTACCTGCGCCGTGACGGCGTGACCCGAGACGGAGAGAAGGCAAGGCTGTTCGGGCCGGGAACGGAGGATGCCGATGGTCGCGCTTTCGCGGAGCGCTGCGGTGATGACCGGCATCATTTCCGGTTCATCGTCTCGCCTGACGACGCGCTGGATATGTCCGACCTCCGATCCTTCACCGACGATCTTGTCGGCCAGATGGAAAAGGATCTCGGCACGCGCCTCGATTGGGTGGCGGTCTATCACTGGAACACGGCGCATCCGCATGTCCATCTGATCGTGCGCGGCACCCGCGACGACGGGCAGGATCTCGTGATTTCCCGAGACTACATCAAGGAGGGGATGCGGGACCGGGCGCGCGATCTCATCACCCTGGATCTGGGGCCGCGCACCGATCTCGACATCCGCCGCAGCCTTGAGGCCCAGATCGAGGCGGAACGCTGGACACAACTCGACCGGCAGCTTGCCCGCGACGCTGGCAAATCCGGTATCGTCGATCTCGCCCCGCTCGCTGATCACCCGCAGGACGAGTTCCACACGCTGAAGGTCGGTCGGCTGCGCACCCTTGAAATCCTCGGGCTGGCCGATCAGATCGGCCAGTCGCAGTGGTTCATCAAGCCCGAGGCTGAAGCGGTCCTACGCGAGCTTGGCGAGCGTAGTGACATCATCAAGCGCATGCACCGCGCCCTGACCGAACGCGGCATCGAGCGCGGCTCCGCCAGCTATGTCCTCGCCGGTGAAAGCCTCGACGTTCCGGTTATCGGCCGTCTGGTCGAACGCGGCCTTGATGACGAGTTGAAGGGGACCGCCTATGCCGTGGTCGATGGTGCCGACGGCCGCAGCCATCATATCAGGCTCCCGCATCTGGATGCCGCTGGCGACAGCCCGCCCGGCTCGATTGTCGAGCTGCGCGCTTATGAGGATGCGCAAGGCGCGCGCCGTGTCGCGCTTGCCGTCCGCTCCGATCTCGATCTCGGCGCGCAGATCGGCGCCTCGGGTGCGACCTGGCTCGATCGGCAGGCCATCGCCCGCGAGCCCATCGCCCTATCGGACAGCGGCTTTGGTGCCGAGGTCCGTCAGGCTCTGGATGAGCGCGCGGAGCATCTGATCGGCGAGGGCTATGCCGAGCGGCAGGGCGGCCGCGTTGTCTTCGCGCGCCGACTGCTCAGCACACTGCGCAGGCGCGAACTCGACAGCCTCGCCGAGAAGCTCGCGGCAGATACCGGCATGTCCTTCGAGCGCGCCGCCAGTGGCGAATATGTCGCCGGTTCCTATCGTCAGCGCTTCGCACTCGCCTCCGGCCGCTTCGCCATGATCGAGGGTCCCGGACCTGACGGGGGTCTCGGCTTCCAGCTCGTGCCCTGGTCGCCCTCGCTGGAAAAGCAGATCGGCCGTCACGTCTCCGGCGTGGCCCGCGACGATGGCGGCATCGATTGGGATTTTGGGCGCAAGCGCAGCCTCGGCCTCTGACCTCAACTGGAAAGGATCTCTGCCCATGTCCGCCACCAAAATTCTCTGGGGACAGATCACCACCGTCTTCCTCATCATCCTTGCCACCACCTGGGGCGCGACGCAATATGTCGCCTGGAGCCTCGGCTATCAGCCGCAACTCGGCCCGCCCTGGTTCGAACTGCTCGGGACGCCGATCTATTATCCCCCGGCGATCTTCTGGTGGTGGTATTTCTATGAAGCCTATGCGCCGCCGATCTTCGCGAAGGGCGGCATCATCGCGGCCTCGGGCGGCTTCATCGCCATCGCGGTCGCCATCGGCATGTCGGTCTGGCGGGCGCGCGAGGCGAAGAACGTCGCCACCTACGGCTCGGCGCGTTGGGCCTCAAAGCCCGAGGTGAAGGCCGCCGGCCTGCTCGATCCCGATGGCGTAGTCCTCGGCCGATATGACCGCGAGTATCTGCGGCATGATGGCCCCGAGCATGTGCTGTGCTTCGCGCCGACCCGTTCGGGCAAGGGCGTCGGCCTGGTGGTGCCGACGCTGCTGACCTGGCCGGGCTCGGCAGTTGTCCACGACATCAAGGGCGAGAACTGGCAACTCACTTCGGGGTTTCGTTCACACCATGGTCGCGTGCTGCTGTTCGATCCGACCAACCCGAAATCCTCGGCCTACAATCCGCTGCTCGAAGTGCGTCGCGGCGAGTGGGAGGTGAGGGACGTGCAGAACATCGCCGACATCCTCGTCGATCCCGAAGGCAGCCTCGACAAGCGCAACCATTGGGAAAAGACCTCCCATTCGCTCCTCGTCGGCGCGATCCTTCATGTTCTTTATGCCGAGCCTGACAAGACGCTGGCAGGTGTGGCCAGATTCCTGTCCGATCCCAAGCGTCCGGTGGACTCCACCCTGCGCGCCATGATGACAACCGCGCATCTGGGTGAGGCGGGGCCGCATCCGGTCGTGGCCAGTGCGGCGCGCGAGCTGCGCAACAAGTCCGAGAACGAGCGGTCGGGCGTGTTGTCGACGGCGATGTCGTTTCTCGGCCTCTATCGCGATCCCGTCGTGGCCGAGGTCACGCGCCGCTCCGACTGGCGGATCAGCGATATTGTGGCCGGCGATCAGCCGACCACGCTCTACCTCGTCGTGCCGCCTTCCGACATCAACCGCACCAAACCCCTGATGCGATTGCTGCTCAATCAGGTTGGCCGTCGCCTCACCGAGGATCTGCAAGCGAATGCCGGAAGGCATCGGCTGCTCTTGATGCTCGACGAGTTTCCAGCGCTCGGGCGGCTGGACTTCTTCGAGACGGCGCTGGCCTTCATGGCGGGCTACGGCCTCAAGAGCTTCCTGATCGCGCAGTCGCTGAACCAGATCGAGAAAGCCTATGGGCCGAACAACTCGATTCTCGACAACTGCCATGTCCGCGTGAGCTTCGCCACCAACGATGAGCGCACCGCCAAGCGCGTGTCGGACGCCCTCGGCACCGCCACCGAGATGAAGGCGATGAAGAACTATGCCGGGCACCGGCTGTCGCCCTGGCTGGGGCATCTCATGGTCTCGCGCTCGGAAACCGCGCGCCAGTTGCTCACGCCGGGCGAGATCATGCAGCTCCCACCACATGAGGAGATCGTCATGGTGGCGGGCATCCCGCCGATCCGGGCGACGAAGGCGCGCTACTTTGAGGATGCCCGGTTTCAGGAGCGCGTTCTTTCCCCGCCTGATCTGACGCGCCCGGAAGGAACCCGTGCCGACGACTGGACCGCGTTGCCGATCCCGGCGCGACCCGGTCCTGCCGAGGATGACGAGGACCACATGAGGGATGATGAAGATCCGACCGAATCCGAACGCCGCTTGCAGCCCGAACTCAGCCGCGTGAAGCCGGTGGAGAAGAAAAAGCCCATCGAGAACGAGTTCGAGCCCGATCTTTCCGATGACGTGGAAGAAGATGTTGCCCGGAACCGACGCATGATCCGCCAGGTGCAGGGGATTGCCCGGCAGGTCGCCATGGACCCGAACGACGGCATGGAGCTGTAGCGCCATGACACGCCACAGGAAGAAATCGAAGATCACGATCTATCTTGACCCCGATGTCACCTCGGCGCTGGCGGACTTTGCGGCACGCCGGGATCGCTCGCAATCCATGATCGCCGAAGCCGCCATCGCGTCGTTCCTGTCGCCGGACGATGCCGAGCGGCGCGAAGCGGTTGTCGTCAAGCGCCTCGACCAGCTCGACCGCCGCATGGCGCGGCTTGAGCGGGACGTCGGCATCGCCGTCGAAAGCCTGGCGGTGTTCATTCGGTTCTGGGTCACGACAACGCCGGCGCTGCCTGAGCCAGCGGCGAAGGCCGCGAAGGCCAAGTCGGCGGAACGATATGAGGCGTTCATCACCGCACTCGGCCGGCGCCTCGCGCAGGGGCCGAAGCTCCGGCAGGAAATCTCGGAGGATGTGGCCGGATCAGAACAGGGTGCGGGGACACACTGATTGGTATACCATTTCGAGCCCATCAGCGACATTCAGGCAGACTGCGGTATGGCGCAGCCCCTCACGGATGCGGAAGAAGACCCGGCCCAAAGTAGACATTCCAGCGCTGTCGATCCTGCCTGGCGACATGTCCGAAAGCGGACACCGCACTCTTGCCGAACGGAAATCCACCCAATCAGTAAGACACGGCGGCGGCCTTCGGCGGATACTTGCGGTTCAAGCTGTGCAAAGCGCTGTTCGCTCGGTATCGTTGGCCAAGGGCGGGAGGGATGTTCAGCAGTGGAAATAAGTAGACTTAAAATATCAAACTTTCGCTCTATCAAAGAGGCAGACATTCAGTTTGGCGCGGTTACAGTCCTTATAGGAACCAACAACGCCGGAAAGTCGGCGATACTGGAAGCGATCCGCATCGCGCTTACCAGACGGTGGGGACAGCGCGGAACCGGATTCACTGAATATGATGTGCATCTGTGCGACGGTAGGCCAGATCCAAAAGTCGGCGATCCCGTCGTTATCGAGGTCGAGTTCCAGGAGGCTGTCGCCAACGAGTGGCCCGAGGACCTCCACGGCGAACTCGAAGACATCATCCAACTCGATCCAGTGACCGGCCGCGCGTCAATAATCATGCGCGTCAGCTGCTCATGGGAAGCGGCCGAAGAGAGTTTCGTGCCACGATGGGAATTCCTGAACGTCGAAAGGAACCCACTCGCCGGGCGCGGCGCTCGCGCCGTCAATCTCCAGGAGTTCTTCCAGTTTCTGCCCGTCTTCTACCTTGAGGCGCTCCGCGACGTCACGGACGAGTTTTCCTCAAGGAGCCAGTTCTGGGGCAAGTTGCTCCGGACGGTGCAAATCCCTGAACCTCTCGAGCAGAAATCAAAGCGGATCTTCGACCTTCTGAATCGACGCTTGCTCGACGCTGATCCGCTTCTGGCCAATCTTGCCAACGGTCTTTCCCATATCAGCCGCGTCGCCGCCACCGACGTCCCAGGCCAGGCGGACTTGCGGCTGCTGCCCCTCAATACATGGGATATCCTCTCGAAGGCGGAGGTCATCTATCAGACGGAGGGCGGCAAACCGTGGCTACCGTTGGCGCGGCACGGTCAAGGCGTGCAGAGCCTTTCCGTCATGTTCCTCTTCAAAGCCTTCGTTGAGCTGATCCTGAGCGATCTGTACCGGCCCGAAAGCACAGCTGTCCTGGCTCTTGAGGAGCCGGAGACACATCTCCATCCTCAGGCGGCCCGCAGCCTTTGGCGTCATATCACTGAGCTCCCAGGCCAGAAGATCGTAACGACACATTCGCCGTACTTCCTACAGCACGTTCCGTTCCGCGATATCCGCGTCGTCCGTGTCGAGGCCAACGGCACAACTGTAAGCGCTCTCCCCCGTCAATTCCGCGCGCCCGTCCCGCATGTTCCCCAGATTGACGCCATCATCGCAGCCTCCGCCGGCCTCATCACTTATGACCGCGGTCTCAACGAACTCGTGCTGTCCGGCGCTCTGCCCCAAAACCAGTATCGCGATCTCCTCATCGCCTACGGCGGACGCCCTGACACACAGACCATCCACGCCGCGCTGCGTAAGGCATCCGATGCATCGCAGGAGTTCGTCTCGGACGCGGAACTGGAGCAGCTGGAGACATTTGCTCGGCGGATCCGTGGCGAAATATTCTTCGCACGCCGCTGGCTTCTCGTGGAGGGCCCGTCCGATTACCATCTGGTTCATGGCATCGCCAAGGGCCTTGGCTACGACCTTGATGAACACGGCGTCGCCGTCATCGATTTCCAGAACAATGGCAGCCCCGAGATTATGCGTGAGTCATTGTCTCAGCTTTCCACTCTGGGAAGGTAGAGGCAGACGGTTTCTGGGACGGCCATCCCAGGAACTGGTGACGGGCGGGCCTCCCCGAGGAATGACCCGACGAGCGGTCGCAAAATATCTTGCCACCCGTCACATCTGTCAGGCCATCCGAACGGTAGAGGGGCCTTCGCGGCCGTGCATAATCAAGGATCACGACAAGCATATGAGCAGCAACTTCCACGAAGGCCATCGCACGAATATCATTGCGTTTGAGGTTTCTAAAGCGAGCCTAACCGTCCACAGCCTGCCCGACGACCGGCAGGTCACCATCCCAAACACCGCGCCCGCGATCAGACGCTTGCTCAAAGCAAAGACGAAAGGCAGCAACCCTTTCGTGATCTGCGAGGCATCCGGTGGATATGAGCGCCATGTTCTGAATTGCGCAGTCGAGGTGGGGCTTTCAGCCCATCGGGCGCATGGCACGCGGACACGGAATTTCGCGAAATTCTTGGGCCTCTCTGCCAAGACAGACGCGGTGGATGCGCGAATGCTCGCGCTATTCGCCGCCAAGTCGGTCGATCTGCGGCTATGGCAGCCACCCGCCCCAGAGACGGTCGAGCTGCGTGGCTTGCGGCGGCGGCGCGATGATCTGGCACAGATGATCCGCATCGAGCAAAACAGGTTGGAGCATCCGCAAATCAAGCATGTGGAACGCTCTCTGAAGCGTCATGTTCGCGCCATGAGCAACGAGATCAAGGAGCTCGATACTCAGATCGCCGCATTGGTCGCCGCAACGCCGGAGTTTCGGCAGAAGTCGGGCCTGCTGACGTCTGTGATCGGCGTGGGGCTAAAGACGGCAGCGGCCTGTCTGGCTTATCTTCCAGAGCTGGGGTCGCTGACCAAAGGAGAGGCTGCTTCGATTGTCGGTCTTGCGCCCCATGCTCAGGATTCAGGGACGCTGAAAGGACGCCGCCGCATTTCAGGAGGCAGGCGTGAGGTCAGGTCGAGCCTCTATATGGCGGCATTGACTGCCCTCCGCCTCGATCCGGCGATGCAAGCTTTCGCGCACCGCCTGAAAGAGCGTGGCAAGCCCGCGAAAGTGGTCATCACCGCAATCATGCGGAAGCTCGCCGTCATCCTGAACGCGGTGCTCAAGACTGGGGAGCCTGCGCGTCGAACTCATTCGGCATAGCGATTGCGGACCTTCGCTCGCCTGCGCACGAACAACCGCTGTGCGGACCGAAGCTGCCGTTCGCAGATGCAGCGAGAGCATGTACTTCGCTGGCGCGGGATTCACCAAAAGGGCGGGGAGCCGACCTTCGCCGCGGGTGCGAGCACCGCGCGTTTTCACGATCTGAGCGGACATTCAGCCTGACTTGCTCCGCCGGGTCTGGGTTGATTGATACTAAGGCCGGGAGCCAACTGTTCGCTGCGGGTGAGAATGCCCCTGAACGAGGAGCCGCTTGAGGTGCAGACCGAGGCGTGGCTAATGAAGCGTATCGCAGTCTGCCCCCGCGGCCATGCGGCGGAGGCGGCGGTCTTCGATCCCATCATCGCGGCAAGCGGCGAGCCGGCCTGCAGGGACCTCGCCCAAGCCACCCGCATCGCGCTTCCCATGGAAACCAATCTCGGCCTCGGTGCCGACCATCCGCTGGTCCACCGCAACATCGATCTCGCGGGGCATCCGCCGCTGCGGGACGGCGATCTCCTCGACCTTGTCGATGCGCGGCTCCAGGCGGCCACGCAGATGGCGCAATGCTTCGTTGAGGCTCCTCGTAACCGACTTCTGAAGCTTGCAGACGCTCTCGAGACGGCAGGCACGCTCGACGCGGGCGACATCGCCGAGATCTTCAATGGAGGGAAGGGCGGGATACCGTGCAACCCGCAGCCATCGCGATAATGGCCGCAAGCATCGTCCGGCATTCGCGACGTCCGGATCGGTCAGGCTCCCGCTGCGCGTCTTGGCGGCTGCCGCCAGCGTCGCATCAGTCTCCAACCCCGAGATCACAGCCAGCCATCACCGCTTAAGAGAGGTTTGTCCCATGAGCATCAGCATCGCCGCCGACGGCAGCCCGGGCCGCTTGGACGAGGAGCTCAAGCGCCCGCACCATCTCGTCGCCAACCTCAAGCGCATCTGATTGGCCCGTCACCCAAATCCGACCATTTCACATATAACTTGATATTTGAATATCGAACACTATCTATTGTCTTCAAGGTCGTCACGTTTGACACGGCCAGATACAGATAGCGGAGCCTCACATGACCCATGGCGCACACTCCGGCCTTTACGGCCCTTCCACCGCTCCGGATGGTTTCGAGCACGAACCTGACGCTACAGCCGGCTACTGGAGCCATCGGGCCAAAAACACCTTGCCGCCCCCCGACTTCATTGGCCCCTATGCCCGGCACCGCCCGCTCCCCACGCCGGGCGTGGAAGACCGGAGAGCCTGGATAATCGGTGGCGGAATTGGCGGGCTCGCCGCAGCATTTTACCTAATCCGGGACGGCCATATGCCGCCCGCCCATATCACCGTTCTTGAAGAGATGGATATCGAAGGCGGCTCAATGGACGGCGCCGGCAACCCCGAAGACGGCTACCTTATCCGGGGCGGCAGGGAGATGAACTGGAACTATGACACGCTGTGGGACATGTTCCAGGATGTCCCAGCCGTAGAGCTCCCTGAAGGCTATTCGGTATTGGATGAATACCGCCTGCTGAATGACAACGACCCCAATTATTCCAAGGCGCGTCTGATGCGCAATCAGGGTGAAATCGTTGATTTCACTGATATGGGGCTGACCCACTCCCAGCAATGGGAAATGATCCGTCTGATGCTTAAGAGAAAAGAAGACCTCGATGATATAACCATTGAGGAATACTTCTCCGAAGGTTTTCTGAGCAGCAATTTCTGGGCGCTGTTCCGCTCCATGTTCGCGTTCAAGAACTGTCACAGCCTTCTGGAAACCAAGCTGTACATGCACCGCTTCCTAGATTCCGTTGACGGTTTCGGGGATTTGTCAGCCCTCGTTTTTCCCAAGTACAATCAATATGATACCTTCATCAAACCGCTGGCGGGCA
The DNA here is from genome assembly GCA_005768755.1 of Paracoccus denitrificans. Classification (GTDB taxonomy): domain Bacteria; phylum Pseudomonadota; class Alphaproteobacteria; order Rhodobacterales; family Rhodobacteraceae; genus Paracoccus; species Paracoccus denitrificans_B. The sequence continues at coordinate 49,856 of VAFL01000020.1, forward strand.
TGCTGCGCGAAAAAGGCGTGCGCTTTCAGTTCGGCACGCGCGTGCAGGATCTGGAGCTGAGCGAGACCGGCGCCCAAAAGACCGTGACAGGCATTGTCTGCACTGTCGCAGGTCAGCCGCAACGACTGGAGGTTGGGGACACCGATCTTGTCTTTGCGCTGACAGGCTCGATGACGGAGAACACGGCCTATGGCGATCTGGATACTGTGCCCCAACTGACGGTCGGACGCCACGAGCCCGGCCAGGACAGCGGCTGGACGCTCTGGCGGAACCTGGCGGAAAAATCTGATGTGTTCGGCCATCCCGAAAAATTCTATGGCGACACCGACCAGTCGATCTGGGAGTCCGCCACCCTGACCTGCAAACCCTCGCCGCTTGTCGACAAGCTCAAGACGCTTTCGGTCAATGACCCGTATTCGGGACGCACAGTGACAGGCGGTATCATTACCTTCACGGACTCAAACTGGCTGCTGAACGTGACGTGCAACCGTCAGCCCCATTTTCCCGATCAACCTGAAGACACGCTTGTCTTGTGGGTCTATGGCCTCTTGATGGACCAGCCGGGCAATCATGTCGGCAAGGCCTTGCCGGAGTGCACAGGACGCGAGATTCTCAGCGAACTCTGCTATCATCTGGGGATTGAAGACCAGATCGATGATGTGGTCGCCAACACCAAGGTGCGTACCGCGCTGATGCCCTATATCACGGCGCAATTCATGAAACGCGCCGCCGGCGACCGGCCCCGGGTCGTGCCGGAAGGATGCACGAATCTGGGCCTGATCGGGCAATTCGTCGAAACCCGCAACGACATAATATTCACAATGGAGGCCTCTATCCGCACCGCCCGGATCGGCGTCTACAAATTGCTGAACATTCCCAAGCAGGCGCCCGACATCAGCCCAACCCAGTATGACATCCGCAATCTACTCAGGGGCGCGCGCGCCCTGAATAGCGGCAAGCCGTTCCTGGGCGAGAGGTTGCTGCACCGGTTGCTGGATCGGACGTATTATGCGCATATCCTGCCTCCCTTGCCTGAACCCGAGACCCAGCGTGATGAAGCCTTCGAGGCCGAAGTCGATACTCTGGCCGCCAAAGGCGGTGCCGCGCTGAAGGCCCTGGGGAGCTGGATCAGCAACGTCCGCAAAGGCTTCTCGAGCGAATGACCGCTGATCCCAGAGCCACAGCCAGAAGACTCTCGCCATGACAGATGCCCCCCGTCGACTGTCGCGACAGGAACAGCAACAGCGCACACGCGAGTGCCTTCTGGATGCGGCTGAAATGCTGTTCGCCGAAGGCGGGGTCAATGCGACCTCGCTTCGAAACGTATGCGAGCGGGCCGGGTTCTCCCAGGGGGCTTTCTATTCCAACTTCGCGAGCAAACAGGACCTTTTGCTTTCGGTTCTCGAACGTCATATCGAACGCGAAGCGGCCCTGCTGCAGTCTCTGGTGAAATCGGTGTCAAGCGATACGCTTGATCACGCTCTGGAAGGGTTTTCAGAGCACCTCACGGCCATCGCGGAGCAAACACAATGGTCCCTGTTGGCGATCGAACTGCAATTGCAGGCGCAGCGTGACGCCGATTTCGCCGCTCAGTGCGCTCACGCGCGCAACGCTAGCTATGACGCCCTAGCCTCGGTTCTGGAAACGCTGAAAACGCGCTTCGAGCTGAGCTATCAGCTTCCAACACGCCAGCTTGCGATCAGCCTTTACGCCCTGTGGTCCGGACTCGTGCTGTCTCGGGCCGGGGGTGAGACCATATCTCGCGCCGACTTACTTCTGACCCATTTCAGAGGATTGGTGGCCTCACCCAAATCTTTGAAGGGTTGAGACAGTATTGGTGCCGAGAGCTAGCCTTCCGCCTCCGCCGGGGTTCGCAAGCGCAGCGAATGGCGGCTTCGACGGGCAGCGCTGCAGCATCCTGAGCCGAGACTGAAGGTCGGCTCCGGGCCGTGAGAGACTTGGGCGATCGGTCAGTTCCGACCGCAACATTGCTTGTATTTGCGGCCCGACCCACAGGAGCTTGGGTCGTTCCGCCCGGGCCGGGGACCGGCGTTGAACGGCATCTCGGAACGATTTGCGGGCTCCATGCGGGAAAGCTCGGGACGAGACTGATAGAGTATCGTCGCAACGCAGTTCGGGATCAGATTGGGTGCTTCAAGGTCGATTTCGTCGATCTCCTCATCCGTGAACTTGCTGTGGCCAGTGTATATTTCCTGAAGCGCCATCAAGAAGATCATCGTCGTCCGCGTCTCTTCGTCGGCCTGAGCGAGCAGTCGATCCCAAGCATCCGGTCTTAGCCCCATAGCGCGAGTGAAGCCATCGATCCAAGGCTCCCACATCACCTCATCACTGTTGGGGTCAACCTCGTAGATGGGTTCGATCCAAGGTGAGCGGGTCATCGCCTCCGCAACCGAGTTGTAGTGAGCCATGACCGCACCGACCGTGGCTTCGGCGGTTTTCTGATCGGGAAAATTTGCCTCACCTGTCTCTCCCCAGACATGGGACATCCATTCCGAGGGCGGGATCATATCCGGGCAGGCAAGAACACCGACTACATAGCCATCAAGTTCACTGAGCGTCATGGGCATGTTCTCGATGGGCAGCGCATGCAACAGCGCGCTGAGACGCTCGAGTTCCTGATCGGACTGGTCCATAAATACCTCCCGGTGTTGCTCGGAATTTTTTACTCTGCGCGACGCCAACCCGCAATCCGCGCGAAGCCTGCTTCAAGCTCGGACAGGAAGATTGCTGCAGGCACCCCGAATGTCCGCAGTGGTGAAGCCGCGACGTAGCATCAGATCGTCGCGCCAACGTCTGCAAAGGGCCGGGCGTGCCATGTCGCTCTGCCAGGATGGTCACACGGCCTGCCGCACCGCCGCATGACCGCATCGAGCCCAAACCAGCCGCCCCGGCTCAGAGTTTTTAGCATTCGCAGCATTCTTATCCGTGGCGACATAGAACAGATTGGGTCGAGCATCCGGTAACCTCGCCACAATGCTCCTGTCTTGCGAACCGGCCCTCCGCTATAGGAATTCTGCGCTGCGCCGCTCCCGCATCAAGTCCACATGGATCAAGAATGCCATCGAGAACGGGACGATGGCCGTTGCGGCGAGAAGGACCATCGTCGTTTCGGCGCCGACCTTGTCAATGAGCAATGCCCCAAGCGTCGGGGCGGCAGCGCCAGCCAACAGCATCGGGCGAGCCAAGCGTCCCATTAGAGCGCCATAGTGCTCCGGACCGTAGAGCGCGAGCGGAAGAGCACCGCGCGCGATGGACCAAAGGCCATTTCCGGCCCCGTATGCGACGAGAGCGGCGGCAGCTGGAAATCCCATCTGCAGCCCCAGGAAGCCGACGAAAACGAGCATGGTCGCTGCAAGCATGGTCCATATCGGGTGATGTCGGCCCCCTCCCATCATTTCGACGACGCGGGCACCGACTTGGGATGGCCCGATCAAAGTACCGACCGCGATCGCTGCAGCCGTGGTGTAGCCCCCGGCGGTCAGGATCGTCACCATGTGAATGGACCAGATGGTCGCAAGAAGAGTCAGCGTGACGCCTGCGACGACGATACAGAGGAACCTGATATCGGCGCGGCGAACGCCAACTTCCGATCGGCGCACTGGTTCATGCATCGTTGCTGAGTGCGTGGCGGAAGCATGCGGCAAGGCCCACCAGCAAAGGGGCAGCGTTCCGAAGATGTGGATGCCAGCATAGAGCAGACAGGTTGTGCGCCAGCCGATGCTTTCGACCAGCCAAGCCGAAAGCGGCCAGCACACGGTACTGGCAAAGCCGCCCCAGAGGGTCAGTTGCGTGATCGCGGATCGCGCATCACGTCCATAGGCGGCCCCCAGGACGGAGAAGGCGGCGTCGTAGAGCCCGGCAGCCATCCCGCAACCGAGGACGCTCCAAGCGAGCAGGTAGACCCATGGGGCGTGCGCCATGCTGAGAAGGAACAGACCAATGGCCATGAAGGCCATCCCGAGGCAGAGGGTCTTTCTGCCACCGCTCCGGCCGATCCAGCGGCCGATTTTCGGTGCCGTCAGACCTGACATGAGCAAGGCAACCGATACACCGGCGGAAATCAGGGCATGACCCCATTCGGTATCTTCTGCGATTGCACCGGCCAGCGGTGCCAGCAGGTAATAGCTGCTACCCCAAGCGAAGATCTGGACGATCCCGAGCGAAGACACGACTTTTGTGCGCGGCGGGATCATTGGCCGGGTGCGTCCTCATCTGCACAGCACTCGTCCACCAGGAAGCCCACCAACGCCTTCATCGCAGGATATTCGGCGTGGCAGTGCAGCGTGTTGCCGCTGCGCTCCTGTCGGATCAGACCGACATCGAGCAGCTTTTTTAGGTGATGCGACAGGGTCGATGCCGGAAGCCCAAGAGCGTCTTGCACCCGACCGACCGGAGCGCCGCTTTCACCGGCGCGCACCAGAGTCCGGTAGATGCGCAGACGTGTCGCGTTGCCGAGGGCGTCAAGTTGATGGGAAGCTGTTTCGATGTTCATGGAAGTAGATGCGCGCCAAATCTCGCGGGCGTCAACATCTATTTCCAGCGACGTCGAATTAGATCGTCTTCAGGTTCACCCGTGCCGACAGTTCGGCATGGCTTTCCTTCCGTTCGGAATAGCGGTCGACCAGATGATCGCGGATGTCGCGCGTCAGCAGGGTGAATTTCACCAACTCCTCCATCACGTCGACGATCCGGTCGTAATAAGGCGAGGGTTTCATCCGCCCATCTTCCTCGAACTCATTCCACGCCTTGGCGACCGAGGATTGGTTCGGGATGGTCAGCAGGCGCATCCAGCGCCCGAGGATGCGCAGCTGATTGACCGTGTTGAAGCTCTGCGATCCGCCGGAGACCTGCATCACCGCCAGCGTCTTGCCCTGGGTCGGACGCACGGAACCGAGCGAGAGCGGAATCCAGTCGATCTGCGCCTTCATGATGCCGGTCATGGCCCCGTGACGTTCGGGGGATGACCAGACCATGCCTTCGCACCACTGCACCAGATCGCGTAGCTCGGCCACCTTGGGGTGGTCGGCCCCGACGCTGTCAGGCAGCGGCAGATCACGGGGATCGAAGAACCGCACCTCGGCCCCGAGGCGTTCGAGAATGCGCGCGGCCTCTTCGGCTGCAAGCCGCGAGAAGCTGCGCTCGCGCAGCGATCCGTAAAGCATCAGAATGCGCGGAGCATGGGTGCTGCGCGTCGCAGGGAACAGCGTGTCCGGGTCTGGCTGGCGCAGCAAGGTCTCATCAAGGTTCGGCGTTTCAGGCAATGCGTTGTCCCTCTTCGTTCAGGATCATGTCTCCGTCCTCCTTGAACAGCGGTCCGGGCGGCAGCCTGTCCAGAAGGTCGAGAACGGTTTCGGACGGGCGACACAGGCGCACCCCTTTGGGCGTGCAGACAATGGGCCGGTTCACCAGGATCGGGTGTTCGATCATCGCCTTCAGGAGCGTGTCATCAGAGACACCCGGTTCCAGAAGGCCGAGCGCCTCAGCGGGAGATTTCGTTTCTCGCAAGGCGCTACGCGGGGACAGCCCCGCCGCCGCGAACAACGCTAGCAGCTGCGGGCGTGTCCAGCCTTCCTTCAGGTATTCGATGACGACCGGCTCTTCGCCGGTCGCTCGAAGAAAGGCCAGAACATTGCGGGAGGTCCCGCAATCCGGATTGTGGTGGATGACGATGCTCATGCCGCAGGCTCGGGAAAGCGTGCGCGGGTGCGATTGGCAAAAGCCACGAGCGACAGCATCACCGGCACCTCGACCAGCACCCCCACCACCGTGGCCAGCGCCGCGCCGGAGTTCAGGCCAAAGAGCGAGATTGCTACCGCAACCGCCAGTTCGAAGAAGTTCGATGTTCCGATCAAGGCGCAGGGGGCGGCGATCCGGTGCGGCACTTTAAGGGCGAAGGCCGCGCCATAGGCCAGGGCGAAGATGCCGTAGCTCTGGATGATGATCGGCACCGCGATCAGCAAGATCACCGTCGGCTTGGCAAGGATCGTTTCCCCCTGAAGTCCAAAGAGGATGGCGACGGTTGCGATCAGCCCGACCACGGACCAGGGCTTCACACGCGCCGAAAACGCATCAATCGCCGCCTTCGAGCCCAGCTTGCGGCGCGTGATCAGCCCGGCTCCGAGCGGCAGGACGACATAGAGCATCGTGGCCAGCACCAGCGTTTCCCACGGCACCGACAGCTCCGTCACGCCCAGAAGAAGGGCCACGATCGGTGCAAAGGCCACCACCATGACCAGATCGTTTACCGAGACCTGCACCAGCGTGTAGGTGGCGTCGCCCTTGGTCAGCTGCGACCAGACGAAGACCATCGCCGTGCAGGGCGCGGCCCCGAGCAGGATCAGCCCCGCAGTATACTGGGCAGCATCTTCGGGGGAGATCAGCGGCGCGAAGACATGGTCAAAGAACAACACAGCCAGAAACGCCATGGTGAACGGCTTAATCAGCCAGTTGACGGCCAGCGTCACCAAAAGCCCCTTGGGCTGGCGCGCGACACCGGCCACCGCGCCAAAATCCACCCCCACCATCATCGGGTAGACCATGGCCCAGATCAGCACGGCCACGACAAGGTTCACGCTCGCGATCTCGGTCGCGGCAATGGCCTGCACAAGCCAGGGCGCGCCCTGACCGATCAGGACACCGGCAATCATCGCGAGCCCGACCCAGACGGTCAGGTAGCGTTCGAAAATACTCATGCAGTCACCTCGTTCGTCTGATCGGTCAGCCGCCCCGAGGTCAGGGCTGCCAGGACGACCATGACCGCCGCCGTGCCCATGACGAGGGTCAACCCGCCGATCTGGTAGGTGAGGCCGGACAGGAGCGTGCCGATCAGACGACCGCCCGCATTGGCCATGTAGTAAAAGCCTACATCCATCGTGACCCGTTCAGATTTCGAGAAGGCGAGGATCAGGTAGGAGTGGAGCGAGGAATTCACGGCAAACAGCGCGCCGAAAGCCAGCAGACCCAGGACCAGCGTCACCGTCAGCCAGGTCTGCGGCGCAGGCGAAAACGCAACGGCCACCGTCAACGCGGCTGGCACGACGAAGAGCGCAAGAGCCCAGCTCCGAGCCGCACGGATCAGCTCGCCCTCCGGGCGGCTCGCCGCGCGCAGGATCTTCGGTGCGCTGGCCTGCACCATCCCATAGAGGATGACCCAGACCGCCATGAAGGTGCCGATCATGAAGAAGGCAGCGCGGTTGCCATCCTCGGTGCCGTCCGAGAGCACCGCATAGAAGTAGATCGGGATGCCCACGACGAACCAGACGTCGCGCGCCCCGAACAGGAACACCCGCGCCGCCGACAGCCAGTTGACGTTGGCCGATTTCGAGAAGACCTCGGAAAACTTGGTGCCCTTCCTGCCCTTGGGCAGGCCCGAAGGCATGAACAGCACGACCGCGACGAGGATCACCCCGAGGACGATGGCCATGCCCAGCACGGCCCAGTCGAAGCCAAGCACCGCCAGCAGCGCCGCGCCAAGCAGGAAGCCCAGCCCCTTCACTGCGTTCTTCGAGCCGGTCAGTACCGCGACCCAGCGAAACAGTCCGCCATCGCCCGAAGGAGCCAGCAGTTTCACCGCCGATTTCGAGGACATCTTGGCGAGGTCCTTCGCCACGCCTGAAAGACCCTGGACGCACATGACGAAGGCGACCGAAGCCGCGATGCTCCAGCCCGGATCGAGCTGCGCAAGCGCAAGCAGCGCGACCACCTGCAACCCGAGTCCAGCATAGAGCGTCGAGGTCAGCCCGAACCGCAGAGCGATCCAGCCTGCCGCGAGGTTGGTGATCATCCCTGCGACTTCGTAAAGAATGAACAGGTAGGCCAGCTGCACCGGGCTGAAGCCTAGCGTGTGGAAATGCAGCAGCACCAGCATCCTGAGCGCGCCATCGGTCAGCATGAAGGCCCAATAGGCGGCCGTGACGGCGATATAGGCAGACAGCCCTTCGGGACGGGCCGGGGCGGGATGGCTCACAGTGAGTCCCCGACCATCAGCGCGACGTCGACCAGCCGGTTGGCATAGCCCCATTCGTTGTCGTACCAGGCGTAGATCTTCAGCTGCGTGCCATTGATCACCATCGTCGATGGCGCGTCTATAATCGAGGAGCGCGGATCATTGGTGTAATCGGTCGAGACAAGCGGACGCGTCTCGTAGCCGAGGATGCCTTTCAGCGGGCCATTGGCCGCAGCCTCGAAGGCGGCGTTGACCTCTTCCGCCGTGACAGCACGCTCCAGCTCGAAGACGCAGTCGGTCAGCGAGGCATTGAGCAGCGGCACGCGCACCGCATGGCCGTTCAGACGACCCTTCAATTCCGGATAGATCAAGGTGATCGCGGTGGCCGAGCCGGTCGTCGTCGGGATCAGCGAATTCAGCGCAGACCGCGCCCGACGCAGGTCCTTTGCCGGGCGGTCGACGATGGTCTGGGTGTTGGTCACGTCATGGATCGTGGTGATCGAGCCATGCTTGATGCCGAAAGTCTCGTGAACCACCTTCACCACCGGCGCGAGGCAGTTGGTCGTGCAGGAAGCCGCGGTGACGATCCGGTGCTCGGCAGGATCATATGTCTCGTTGTTGACGCCGTAGACGATGTTGGCCGCATTGCCGTCCTTCACCGGGGCGGAGACCACGACCTTCTTCACGCCCGCCTCGAAATAGGGGGCGATCTTGGCCTCGGTCTTGAAGACGCCGGTGCAGTCGATCACCACATCGACACCGTCCAGCGGCAGATCGGCAATCGCGCGTGCGCCGATGAACGGCAGGCGTGTGCCATTGATCGTGACGCTTTCGGCGTCATGCGAGAACGCGGCATCCCAGCGTCCGTGGACCGTATCGAACTCCAGAAGATGCGCGTGTATCTCCGGATCACCCACAGCGTCGTTGATCCAGGCGATCTTGGCGCCGCTATCGAGGAGAGGCTTGAGGGCGAGCTTGCCCATGCGACCGAGGCCATTCAGTGCGTAGGTGGTCATGCCAGTGTCTCGGGGCTGGCGCGGCCGATGTCGTCCACGGCTTTTTGCAATGCAATGCGGTCCAGGGTCTCGATCGGTAGGGCGACAAAGGCTTCGATCCGGTGCTTGAGCGCCCCGTAAGCCTGTTGGAAGGCCAGCGCTTTTTCAGCATTGGTTCCTTCGACTTTGACCGGGTCCGGCATACCCCAATGGCCACTTACTGGCTGCCCCTCCCAAGCGGGGCATTCCTCGTTTGCCGCCTGATCGCAAACCGTGAAGACGAAGTCGAACTGCGGCGCATCGGGGCGAGCAAACTCGGACACGTCCTTCGAGCGCAGTACGGAAACGTCATGCCCCTTGTCCTGCAAGACCTGCACCGCGAAGGGATTGAGTTGGGTCCCCGGTCGAGTTCCTGCGGAATACGCAATGAACCTGTCGCCAGCGGCACTGCGCAGGAGTGACTCGGCGAAGATGGACCGCGCGGAGTTGCCCACGCAGATGAAGAGGACGTTGTATTTGCGGCCAGACATGGGGGTGGTTCCTGTGCTGAAAGGCATGCAGATATCGGGACGGCCACGGCAGCAATCGCTGAACAGGTATCCGAACAGCCGTTGCACCGTGGTCATGTTGATCGCGTAGAGAAGCGACGTGCCTGCCCGTTGTTGTTCCACCAGCTGGTCCCGCGTCAGTGCGGACAGATAGGTGGACATCGTGCTCGCCTTGACGCCAAGCGTGGAGGCGATCTCCCCGGCCGGAACACGGTCAGGGTATCGGCGCATCAGCAGCCGGAAGATCGCCAACCGCTGCGGATGGCCGAGGGTGGACAGTTGGTCGGGAATCTCTTTTTCCATATTTCATGTATTATTGAATTATTGATTGCCTGCCAAGTGAAGGTTTTGTAACGGCCTGCTTCCGTCGAGGCAGCGCTCTGTTTGTCGCCTCTACTTCAGGCTATGCGCATTGTGCCGTGCCCCTCGATGACCAAAGGTGATAACGGCAGGCGGTATTTCGAGATCGGAACGGTTGTGGCGAAGGAAATTGAACGCAAGTTTCTGCTCAGCACGGATACTTGGCGCGAGCTCGCCACGCATAAGGTTGAGATCCGTGACGGCCTCTTGGCATTCCGTGATGGACGGAAGATCCGGGTGCGCTTCTGCGACGACAAGGCAACTCTCAGCGTCAAAGGGCCCAAGAAGGGTCTGACCCGCGACGAATTCGAATACGAAATTCCTGCCAGAGATGGCCTTGCCCTCTTGGAAGACCATTGCGACGGGACAATTCTGAAGAAGACTCGGTACTTCATCCCCCATGGTGGGTATGTCTGGACAGTCGACGAGTTTCAGGGCGTTCACACAGGCCTCGTGCTGGCCGAGATTGAACTGCCGAGCGAGGATGCTGAATTCGAGAAGCCGACATGGTTGGGGCGCGAAGTGTCGGGAAAGAGCCAGTATAGGCAGTCGTCGCTGTTCAAGAAACACCGGCAGGCGACCAAGTAACCGCATTCACGCGAAAATCGGCGGGAAGCCGCAAGGTCTCTCGGATGCAGCCTAGGGTCAGGATGCATTGATTTCTGTTGCGCTGCGTGATTCACGCCTCCGAAAACGGAGCGGTGACATGAGCGATCTCTTCTGGCTGACCGACGCGCAGATGGCGCGCCTGGCTCCCTTCTTTCCCAAGTCGCACGGGAAGCCCCGGGTTGATGACAGACGGGTGCTGAGCGGGATTATTTTCATCAATCGCAATGGCTTGCGTTGGCGCGATGCGCCCGCCGCGTATGGCCCACATAAGACGCTCTACAGCCGGTAAAAGCGTTGGAGCGAAAAGGGCATCTTCGCGCGGATGATGGCCGGGCTGGCGGCGGAACACGGCGAGAAAACGACCGTGATGATCGACGCAACATACCTCAAGGCCCATCGAACGGCGACCAGCATGGCCGCCAAAAAGGGGGGCGTGGTCGCCTGATCGGTCGAACCAAAGGCGGTATGAACACCAAGCTGCACGCCATCTGCGACAGTCAGGGGCGACCGATCGACCTGTTCGTCACCGCTGGACAGGTCAGCGATTATATCGGCGCTCGGGCCCTGCTGAGTGGCCTGCCAAACGTCAAATGGGTACTCGGAGATCGTGGCTATGACGCTGACTGGTTCAGAGAAGCGTTGCAGGACAAGGGGATACGTGCCTGCATCCCAGGCCGGAAGAAACGCAAGACGGCGAACAAATACGATAAGCGGAGATACAAGCGGCGTAACCGCATCGAGATCATGTTCGGCAGGCTCAAGGACTGGAGGCGCGTCGCGACCCGCTATGACCGATGTCCCAAGGTCTTCCTCTCAGCCATCACCCTCGCGGCTCTCGTCATCTATTGGTTATGAATCCTGACCCTAAATTCATTTTCCATTAACGCTTAGACATCAGCTGCAGTGTCGGACCAACAGGAAACATATCCTCGCCGTAGTGGTGCAGCTTGACGTGATGGCGGCGGCAAAGCCACCTGACGTTCAAGGGTTCATCGTACCGGTCGTGATGAGCATCAACCTTCGCAGTGCCGCATACCTCGCAGACTTGCTTTTCTAGTTCGCCCGAAGAAAGCGCTCGCTGAACCGCAAGATGAGCCAGATACTTCGGCAGGTTGGTGCGGCGCCAGTTCGTCTGGCGGGTCTCGCTTTTCAGCGACGGCGGCCGTGGAGGCTTTGGGTCATCTGTCATCACGCCGCCGCCTGCCGGCCCAAGGTGCGATACACGGTCGGCCGCGAGATCGAGAACACCTCTGCCAGGTCGCTGATGGAATACTCGCCAGTGTCATACATGCGCCGCAGCTCCTTGTGCTGGCGCTCTGATAGCTTCGGCTTCTTGCCGCGCAGCTTGCCCTTGGCGCGAGCCACGGCCATGCCCTCGCGGGTCCGCATGCGGATCAGGTCCGCCTCGAATTCGGCAAAGGTCGCCAAGATGTTGAAGAACAGCTTGCCCATCGGGTCGGTCGGATCATGGATTGAGGTGCCAAGCTGAAGCTTGATGCCGCGTGCGGCCAGCTTGTCGGCAATGTCGCGGGCGTCAGGAACGGACCGTGCCAGGCGATCAAGCTTCGGCACGACCAAGGTGTCACCCTCTCGTAAGGCTGCAAGCGCCTGATCGAGACCAGGGCGGGCACGGTTCGTGCCGGTAAAGCCGTGGTCGGTGTAGATGCGATCGGAGGCAACCCCGAAGCTGGCAAGGATACCCTTCTGCGTAGCGAGATCCTGTTTGTCGGTGGAACAACGGGCGTAGCCGATCAAAATCTGTGTCATGTCCTGATCTGTAACAGTAGCCGCCCCTTCATTGCAAAAAATATCGGACCATTCATCTGAGATTTCGTCCTGCCAGCATTTGCTGGCCTTCAACGGACCTGTTCTGGGGCAAGCTGGCCGTCCTCTCAACGATCCCCATATGATCCTAGCTCGGCAATTGCTCGCGCCGAGCACGAAAGACTTCGGGACTGCAACAAGCAGCAAAATCACGGCCGCGATCACGAACAGCCAGTTGCCCATCAATCCGAACAGGATCGCGCCCGCTATGCCTCCGCCTGTGAAGCATAGGAGGGTCAGGCTATGCAGCTTCAGTTTCGGACGTGCCTGGCGTTTCGTGGCCTCGTCGCCCATAAACGCTGCCAGTCCAATCCCCACATCCGTTGCCATGCCCGAGACATGGGTTGTGCGCACGCGTGCCCTGGAGATCATAGTGGTCGCCGCATTCTGGAGACCCATGACGAAGCTTAGGGCAATCACCAGAAGTTTCTGTTGGGTGCTGTCTCGGATCAGAACGACGCCCAAACACAAGAGGATCACCGCCTCTGCAGCGATAGCAAGAGCATAGACCGGACGGAGTTGGTTGCGTTCGCCCGTCTGTATGGCGAGGGCGGTAATCCCGGCCCCGCAGATGAACGCGGCAACCAATCCTGCGAGGAACAGCGCTGTCGTGATTTCACCGCCCGCAATCTGATCCGCAAATGCCGAAACATTGCCTGTCATGTTTGCGGTGAACGATCTGGCTAGGAGAAATCCGACGGCATTCAGCGCTCCGGCGACGGTCGAGAGCAGACCGGCCAAAAACAGATCGATACTCGGTTCGCTCATCCCCGACTCGGATCAGCATTGCGGCGCCTTTGTCATGCAAGCACATCGAGACGATATGCAGCCTTGCGAGAAGTCTGCAACCCGGCCTCGACGTCCCCTCCCAGAAGCCCCCGCCAAGCCATTGAACAATCACTTCTAAGTACTGGATGCCGGCCACACTATGGTCGGCAGGGCAGCATTTCGTCGCAATACTGTCACTGAGGAGGGCTAAGACTATCCCGAACTCTTGACGGTCCGGCAGGAGAATGGATCCGTGACAGACAAAAAGCGACCAACAAGCCTGGAGGCTACACTCGTTTCCCTGGCAGGGGCAGGCGTTTCGAACAAGGACATGCTGGAGCAGATCCGAAAGCTCTACCCCGACGCCTCCAAGAAAGACATCATCCACGCGGCCTTCAAAACGCTCATCGCCCTGTCCGCGCAGAACCCGGATGCCAGCTTGAGGCTGCAGGATTTCGCCTTGACCGAACGCGGTCCGGATATCGGTTATGGCGGGGGTGTCCCGCCAAGACGCGGCGCGTAGGGCATTGTTAAAGTGATCACCGTCTGTCGTTCTGCTCGAAACCACGCCATTGTGAGGAAAGGACAAACCAGGTCGCTCACGTAGGCAAGGGGACAACCATGCCGGGTGACTTGACCATTCGTCATTTATCTGGCCGGTAAATCCCAAGGCAACTGGCGTCATCTGGAGGTCCGTGAGTGTTTTCCATGTCGGGACAAAAGGTGCTCGTCGTTGGTATCGCAAACCAGAACTCCATTGCCTGGGGCTGTGCTCAGGCCTTCCGTGCACAGGGCGCAGATCTGGCCATAACTTGGCTGAACGAAAAGGCCGAGCGGTTCGTCCGCCCCTTGGCCGAGGAATTGGGGGCAGAGATCACCATGCCGCTGGACGTAACCCAGCCCGGCCAAACCGAGGCGGTGTTCCAGGAAATCACGGATCGCTGGGGCCGGCTCGACACGCTGCTGCACTCGATCGCCTTCGCGCCTCGGGAGGACCTGCATGGCCGGGTGGTCGACTGCTCGGCTGCAGGGTTCGGTCTGGCGATGGATGTCTCGGTCCATTCGTTCCTGCGCATGATCCGACTGGCCGAGCCGCTGATGCGGAATGGCGGCTGCTGCCTGTCGGTGTCTTTCTTGGGAGCCAGTCGGGTGGTGCGCCATTACAACATGATGGGTCCGGTAAAGGCCGCGCTTGAAAGCGCGACACGCTATGCCGCGGCCGAACTGGGATCGCAGGGCATCCGCGTTCATGCCCTTTCGCCCGGTCCGCTCGCGACACGGGCGGCATCGGGGATCGACCATTTCGATGACCTACTGGATCAGGCCGCCGCGCGCGCGCCAACTCGCCAGTTGGCCACGATCGAGGATGTGGGAGCGATGGCTGCCTTCCTGGCATCGAACGAGGCGCGCACTCTGACCGGGGGTGTCCACGACATCGACGGCGGCTTCTCGATTACGGCCTGAAGGATAGACATCATGGCAAGCGTGTTCGACCTCTTTGATCCAAGGCTTCAGCCTGGCACGCCGCGCATCCAGAGCGACACGCTTGATCTGCTGCAAACGAGGATCGGTGCCGCTCGCGCCGAAATCGAGGCCAGTTCGCAGACCGCCAGGATCTTGTCCACGGCGGTGCAGCGCCACAGCCGGCGCATCCTGGAAGACCATGCCGAGCGGACCCGCAGGCTGCTTGAGGCAGGATCGGCCTTGACTGAGTCCATGAGCCAGTTTCACTCGGAAGGCCGTCTGGGCGCCTCCCTCGCAGACTATCAGCGCGATGTGGCCGAACGCGCGGTGCTGACCGCCGACACGCTGCGCAAGCGCGGCGACATCTTCCTGGCACACGAGGCGGCCGATTGCCCGCCTGTGCTGATCTATGACTACGAGGTGGTCATGGACGGCAAGGGTCTGCCCTATCCCTGCAATTACATGCTGCTGAAGATCACGCCGCCCGAAGGTGTCGTAATTGACGACACCCGCCGTCCCTATATCATCATCGACCCGCGTGCCGGGCACGGGCCGGGGATCGGCGGCTTCAAGAGCGACAGCCAGGTCGGCGTAGCTCTGGCCGCCGGCCATCCCGTCTATTTCGTGGCCTTCCGCTCGCGTCCCGAGCCCGGGCAGTCTCTGGCCGATGTCTCCCGCGCCGAGGCTGCCTTTGTACGCGAAGTGATGCGCCGCCATCCGAAGTCCAGCAATCCCATTATCACCGGCAATTGCCAGGGTGGCTGGGCGACGCTGCTGCTGGCCGCCACCAACAACGATCTGACCGGTCCGATCGTGGTCAACGGCGCGCCTGTGGTTCCCTGGGCAGGGAAGGTGGGCGAAAACCCGATGCGCTACAACGCAGGCATCTTGGGCGGGACATGGATCGCGATGTTCGTATCCGACCTGGGCGGCGGCATCTTCGACGGCGCGCATCTGGTCCAGAACTTCGAGGCCTTGAACCCCGGCCGCACGCTGTTTCGCAAGTATACCGACCTGTTCCGCGACATCGACAAGGGCGATAAGAGCTTTCTTGAATTCGAAACGTGGTGGGGCGGCTTCTTCATGCTGACCGAGGCCGAAATCCGCTGGATCGTCGAGCAGCTTTTCGTCGGCAACCGCCTTGCCAAGAACGAGGCACGGATTGAACCGGGCCGACCCGTCGACCTCAAGGCGATCCATGCGCCAATCATCGTCTTCGCCAGTCATGGCGACAACATCACGCCGCCCCAGCAGGCCCTGAACTGGATCGCCGAAACCTATAGCGATGTGCAGGAAATCCGCATCTGTGGACAGTGCATCATCTATATGGTCCATAAAGAGGTGGGCCATCTGGGGATCTTTGTGTCCTCGAAGATCGCGAAGAAGGAACATGCCGAGGTCGCCTCGACGCTGAAGACCATCGAGGCGCTGGCACCGGGACTTTACGAGATGCGCATCGAGGATGTCGAGGAACGCGACGGCAAAAAGCACTTCACGGTTGGTTTCGCCGAACGCACGCTGAACGACATTCGCGCCCTGGACGATGGTCTCGCGGACGAACGTCCCTTCGCCGCCGTTGCCCGCGCCTCGGAGGTGCAGACGCAGATCTATGACACGATGATGCGGCCGCTGATCAAGGCCATGGTCACTCCAACCACGGCCGAACTGTCGCGGGCGCTGCATCCAAAGCGGCTGGAACGCGCCCTGGCCTCGTCGAAGAACCCGATGATGGGCCATGTTGCCCAGTTGGCCGAGAAGGTCCGCGAAAACCGCCGCAAGGCCGCGCCGGACAACCCCTGGCTGGCCGCCGAAGCGCTGTGGGTGGAGGCGATCGAGCAGATGATCGACGTCATGCGCGACAGCCGTGACATGATCTATGAACTCAGCTTCTACACACTGTGGTCAAATCCCTGGATGCGCAGCTTCGGCGGCACGCATGAGGCGCATCGTACCCTGAAACGGACTGGCGAGCTACGCGGTCTGCCCGAGGTTGCCCTGGCGCTGCAGAATATCGAGCGCGGCGGCTTTGCCGAGGCGGTCATCCGCATGCTGGTGTTGCTGGCCGAGAAACGCAAGGGCGTGCGCCGCGACCGGCTGGAACGGTCCTCGACGGTGCTGACGCGGGACGAGCCGTTCCGGTCGCTGGGGGCTGACCGGCGCGCGCGGATCATCCACGAACAGACGCTGCTCGCGACTTACGAGCCCGAGCGCGCGATCGAGACCCTGCCCATGCTGCTGCCCGACATGGCGGATCGGGAGCTAGCGCTGAAGGTGGTGCGCTTCATCCCCGGCCCAACCGAGGAGATGTCGCTCGAAACCCAACGGATGCTGCAGCGCTTCCACGATGTTCTGGGAATGCCGCGCTTTGTGGGGACTGTGACCGAGGATCCGTTGGACGACACGGTCAAGGGGCCACCGGATGTGGCCGGCATCGACGCCCAAACGCCTGCCGCAACTGTCGCGGGCCTCGGCCGCGGCCCCGCGTCCGCGCGCCGGACCCTGCGCGCCACGGCGGAAACACCCCCTGCGGTCGGCGCTCCGCCCAAGGCGCCGGACACGACCGCCGCCGAGACCGCCCATGGCAAGCAGGCGCCTGCTGGAACCGGCGGCAACATCCTGCCAGCCAGCGGCCGGGACGAGGGCTGAAATGCACCTCGTCAATCGCATCTATGCCGAGCTTGAGCCCGGCCAAACGGCGGAACTGCGCCGTTTGATCACCCCGGACGATCTGTATGTGTTCGCGGCGGCATCGGGGAACTACAACCCGATGCACCTGCCCTCAGGCGACATGGACGGGGATGGCGAACCCGAAAACGTGGCGCCGGGCATGTTCGTGGCCTCGCTGATCTCGGCGGTCCTGGGCAATCTGCTGCCGGGACCCGGCACGCTTTACCAGCGCCAAACGCTGAATTTTCACGCGCGTGCGCATGCCGGCGACGAATTGCTGTGCCGGGTCACGGTGGCCGACAAATCCGAGAGCGGCGTGGTCACCCTGGAAACCGAGGTGACGCGGCCTGCGGACGGCGCGCGCATCATCCACGGCCAAGCCGAGGTTATCGCCCCGTCGCAGAAATTCAACCGTGGCGATATCGAGGTGCCAGGCCTGATCGTCCAACGCCACCGCCATTTCGAGGTGCTCATCGAGCGCGCCCGAACCTTGGCGCCGCTGCCCGTGGCGGTGGTCTGCCCGGATGACGCCAATTCGCTGGGCGGCGCACTGCTGGCCGCGCGCGAAAACATCATCCTGCCGATCCTGATCGGTGACGCCGCGCGGATCGCGGCGGTGGCTTGCGAAGGCGGGCTGGATCTGACGGGAGCCGAGGTCATCGACATCGCCGGTGATCAGGCGGCGGCCGCAACCGCCTGCCGGCTGGTCCATGAAGGCCGTGCCGGCGCGGTCATGAAGGGGCACCTGCATACCGACGACCTGCTGAAGCCGATGCTGGACAAGGTCGACGGGCTACGCGTCGGGCGGCGCTTCACTCATGTCTTCGTCATGGACGTGCCCGGCCGCCCCGAACCGGTGATGGTCACCGATGCGGCGATCAACATCGCCCCCGATCTGGCGACCAAGGTGGACATCACCCAGAACGCCATCGACCTGGCGCTGTCGCTGGGAATGGAGCCGCGCGCGGGCATTCTATCGGCGGTGGAAACCGTCACTCCGGCGATCCAGTCGTCGATCGACGCTGCGCTGCTTTCCAAGATGGCCGAACGGGGCCAGATCCATGGCGGGCTTGTCGACGGGCCGCTGGCCATGGACAATGCCGTGGATCTTGGTGCGGCGCGCACCAAGGGGTTGAAAGGCGGCGTGGCGGGTCATGCCAACATCCTTGTCGTGCCGGGGATCGACGCGGGCAACATGCTGGCCAAGCAGCTGTCCTTCATCAGCCATGCCGAAGGCGCCGGGCTTGTCCTCGGCGCGCGCGTGCCGGTGATCCTGAACTCCCGCTCGGACAGTCCGATGTCGCGGCTCGCGTCTTGTGCGGTGGCCGCGCTGCACCATGCTTGCAAGAAAGAAAAGGGATGAAAGAACTGCCCCTCGGCAACAGCGGCTTTCTGGCGCTGAATGCCGGCTCGTCATCGCTGAAGGTCGCCTTGTTTCCCGCTCTGGGCGACGATCCGCTGATGACCGGACAGGCCGACCGCATCGGCCCTCAAGGCACGCTGAAGCTGAAGGATGCGGATGGCAATGTGCTGGAACGGGAGCCGGGCGATCTGACCAGCCATGCCGACGCGCTGGCGGTGGTGATTGCAACCGTCAAGCGGATTTTTCCCGACCTGCGTATGGTCGCGGTCGGACACCGCGTCGTTCATGGTGGCCTGGACTATTCCGAGCCGGTCCTGGCGACCGAAGAAGTCATCGCCAAGCTGACCGAACTGGAGCCTTTCGCGCCCCTGCACCAGCCCCACAACATCGCCGGCATCCGTGCCGCGCAGCAGGCTTTTCCCGGTGTGCCACAGGTCGCCTGTTTCGACACCGCCTTTCATCGCGGTCAACCGTTCGTAAACGACACCTTCGCCATCCCCCGCCGTTATTACGAGGCGGGTGTGCGCCGCTACGGCTTTCACGGACTCAGCTACGACTATGTCACGGGCGAACTGGAACGGATCGCGCCGCATCTGATGGCGGGCCGCGTTGTCGTGGCGCATCTGGGCAACGGCGCATCCATGTGCGCGATCCATCGCGGTCGCTCCGTCGCCTCGTCGATGGGCTTTTCGGCGCTTGACGGCTTGCCGATGGGCACCCGCTGCGGCCAGATTGACCCGGGCGTGCTGCTCTACATGCTGGACAGGGAACATCTGGACACGGCCCAGATCCGCCAGATCCTATATAATGAGTCGGGTCTGCTGGGTCTGTCGGGCGGGCTGTCCAACGACATGCGGACACTGGAAGAGGCCGACAATGCCGCCAGCCACCGCGCCATCGACTATTTCGTGTTCCGTGTGCAGCGCGAACTCGGCGCCATGACGGCGGTGATGGGCGGCATCGACGCCTTGATCTTCTGTGGCGGCATCGGTGAGAACAGTCGGGTCGTGCGCCGCCGCATTTGCGAGCGGCTGGGCTGGATGGGGATAGAGATCGACCATGGCCGCAATGCCGAGAATGCGACCATCCTGTCCTCGGACTTTTCGCGCACCACGGTGATGATCGTGAACACGCGCGAGGATCTGGTCATCGCCCGCGCCGCTCGTGCTGCGATCGGTATTCCCCAGAAGGGACGTGCATGATTACGCGCGAATAAATGTAGATTAATTCTTGTTTAACGTGTATCAAATCCGTTGTCCCCTCGCGTTCCCAAGAGCATGTTCACATGCGCGTGGTCTAGGGAGCAGCGGTACTGATGACCATCATCGATCCAGCATTGATCAGCTTGCTATCCAATGTTTACAGCGCCAACGGCGATAACTGCACTGGCACATTGGCGGTTGGGGCCATTCTGGTGGACTCGCTGCGCCGCTCGGCCCTGCTTGCAAAGCCAGAGGGGTCTCCCAAGCCTTGAGCCGTGTGGCTGATCCACAATGCCCAACTGACGAGGGAATGGGGATTTTCCAGCCGAGCGGCGAGAACTCGGAAACACGACGCAAAACCGCTCGGCTGATGCGGGAGTTATGTCTGCTCTTGACGCGAAGGACAACTTGTCCGTTTGGACAGGTGCTTGTCCCAGACGACGGATATCTCGACATCGATGTCGTCGTGAGTTAGCCCTCGGGCTCGCGGATGCGCAGCGATCAAGGCATTTTTGATCGTGAGGGCGGTGATGGCGATGCCGTCGTCGCGGATATCATCGAACCGATCGCTGTGAATGTGACTTCCATCTGACTGCCGGAAAGCTCTCAAAATAGAGCTTTTCGTCGCTTATACCTCCTTCGCGGCCGCAACAAACCAGTTGCCACTGCCGGTGACAACCCCTCGGCCGCCGAGCCGGCAAGAACTGTTCGGGGATGGAGGACGGGCGCCAGTCCGGCCGAGGCCGGACCCGAGCCAGTCAGGGCGATGCGTCCGGCTGCGGCCACTTCTGTCTGTCTCGTCCCGAGCCAGCCATCCGCTTGGCCGGTCCTGGACGCCCGGCCTGATCTGCACGGCGGAGCTGCCGGCACTGTCTGGATAGGATGATGTGGAAGCCCGCGATGCTGTCAGATTCCAGTGGTTCTTGACTCACAGGTCAAGGATTTGCGGTGCCTGCCGGGCAAGACCGTCAGGCACTTCCACCCCAATCGTCAAGCAAAGCTGGCCCACTGTGCCGGAGACAAGGCGTCTGCTATGCGGGACCTTGCTGCCATTCGCTGCAGCTGCAGTATCGCAGTCTTGGTCAGCGTTCGAATGGCACCGAGGGGCGGTGAGCGGACTTGCGGCAGTGCGGCACTGCCACCGCGGCGACATGGGCAAAGCGGTCGTCCATGCAGCTCGCGGCGCACCGGGCATAAACCGGTCTAATGGCAGCGTGGAAACCTGATTTAGCGTGTTCGCAGGCAGCCGGTTTGGCCCGAAACCAATGTTATACCGTTTGCGATCAGCGCTTCTTGTTAGACTGGGACAGCACCGAACCGGCAAGTGCCTTTGTCTTTTCAGAATAGCGATCACTACGAAGTACCTTTGAAGCGAGATCCTCCATTTTCGCTCCGGTTTGTCGATTGGTATTGGACTGTGACAAGGCCGAACCAGCAAGCTTGCGGGCGATCTGTGAAGAGCCAGGTTTGAAAAGGGTGTCTGCTGCAAGCGAGGCAACCTTGGTCGAAGTTCCTTTACGATTTACCGCCATATTATCCTCCATGTGGTGTTTGGTTTGCTTATAGATACTATATGTGGGGTTGAAGCTAACTTTTCGCGAGCTTCATCGGTGACATTTCAAAATGGTAGCCTCGCCTCAAAAAGGTCTGGCGTGTCTTTGTCGCGCCGCCTGCTCAGGCCTTCACCAAGATGCAGGCACGGATGTTTAATACGTGTCAGGCCTTTGCCGCCCTCAAAATGGACCCACCCTCCTCTGGGCATGCCCACGCTTACGATCAGCGCCCCGCATATTGGACAAGTCCGCCTGAAGGATGCGCCCTTCTTGCTTTCACGATCGCCTCGAACTGCCCAACCGCCACGAACGGATACCGTGCGCCCAGTCGACAGACGGCGGGTGTGTGCCTTCCGGTAATACCAATGGTCCTTCATCCCAGCCCCTTCCTTTCCTCGACCCGGCTGCCGCTTGGGGTCGAACGCACGTAGAAGCCTTGTGGAATAGCCTCTTGCACCAGCCCCACATGGGATATCAGGCCCACGGCACGACTGCCCTCAGTCAGCGCGGCAAGAACTTGGATCACTTGATCCAGCGTGCCCGCCCCATTTTCGGTGTCGAGGCTCCCAAAGCCTTCGTCGATGAAGATTGTGTCCATCCTGATCTTGCCCGAAAGGCTCTCGACCACATCAGCTAGCCCAAGCGCGAGGGCCAGTGCCGCGATAAAGGTCTCGCCACCTGACAGCGTTGCTGTCGGGCGCGCCTTGCCGGTGTTGATGTCGAAGACCTCGATTTCGAGCCCACGCTTGCCGCGGCCGCCAGATGCCTCGAGCCCGCGCGTTAGCCGGTAGCGACCACGTGTCATAGGGTCGAGCCTCATATTCGCCGCCTCGAGAACCTGGTCGAACATTGCTCCGATCGCGAAGGTCTCGAGTGTCATCTTGAAATCGTTCTTGCCGTTAGCCAGATCAGCCAGCCCCCGAAGCGGACCGGTCTCGGTTTCTAGCCGCTCGGTTTCGGTCAGAGCCGCGGCAAGCGATTCCTTGAATTTGGTCAGTGACGATACATCCGTTCTCGCTGTGGCAAGTGCAGCGTTGGCCGCATTCAAGGTCTGGGTGGCGTTTGCCAACGCCAGCTGTAGCGGGGCAAGATCCGGGCGTTCACGATCTGCACAAGCGGCTATAGCGTTCTGCAATGTCGTGCGAGCAGCGATCAATCCATCGCGGTGATCGGTCACCTTCTTGCGGTCGGCGTCTAGAGTCGGGAAATGGCTCTTGCAGGCATCATATCCCGCTTTGTCCAGCCCAACCTCGGTAAGCCGAGCGACAAAATCACCTTGTGCCTTCTTCACGCGCTGCTGCTGCCCGTCGCGCGCCCGCTTCGCTGCTTCTAGCTGCTCTTGCGAACGGGTGAGCACTTCACTGGCGGCTCGGTCCTGTTGCGTCGCCACTTCCAGCGCCTCGGAGAGTTGCCTTTGCTCTCTCTGCAAAGCCTCCCGTCGAGCGACAACCGCCTCGGGCGTGCGCAGACCTTCCGGCAGGGCCTCAATCACTGTGTCCAGCTTGGCGCGCGCGCCGGCAAGAGCGTTCTCGGCCTTCCCCGCAGCGGTGCGCGCCGAAGCCTCGCCGGTTTCTGCCTCAGTCACCTTCCGCTTGAGTTCGGCCAACTGCTCCGCCATCGCGTCCAGATCAACCGCCTCTCCAAGCGTGGCGACGGTGCCTTCAATCCGCGCGATTTCGGCTTCGAGTTCCGCCAACGTGCGCTCAGGACGCTCCTGTTCCTCCAGCGCCCGCTTCTTTTCGTCGAGCCGCGTTCGGAAATTGCCGAGGTCGCTTTCGGCCCGAACTCTGGCTTCGGAGGCGATTCTCGCCTGAACCTGAGCGCTCCGAAACGCTTCGGTCAAACCAGATTGTTCAGGCGCACCATGGGCAGGCGCAGGATGATCATGGGAACCACAGACAGGGCAGGGCGCCCCTTCAGTCAACTTTTCCGCTAGAATGATCGCTTGCGTGCGCGAAAGCCGTGCCTCGGCATCTACCAAGTTCGCGTCAGCGGTTCGCGCCGCGTCGGTTCTTGTCGCCAATTCGTTCGATGCCGCTTCGACATTTCGTTGAGCATCCGCGACAGCTTCTTGCGCCTTAGCATACGCCGCTGCCTTGACCCTTTCTCGGTTGACCTCGGCCAGCTCACCGGTCAGCTGGCCTCGCTCCGTTTCGGTCCTTCGCGCTTGATCAAGCGCCAGATCGGTCGCATCGCGCTGAGACTTGAGCTTCTCTCGGGCATCTATGGCCTCGGTCAGAGCCTTCTTCGCTGAAGCTTCGTCCTTCGCAGCGTCGTCAAACGCGCTTCTATGATCCGCTGCCTGCCCGACCTGCTTCTCGATCGCCTCCAACCTTGTCAGGTCAGCCTGAACTTGTTGCCGTCGGCCATCGCCAGACTGTGCCTCAGCAAGTTTCTTTTCCGCCAATTCCTTCGCGCCAGTGGCGATGTTAAGTTCCGCCTCGGCCTTCGTGACAGCCTCCTCCGCTTTCAGGCTATCCTGCTCCGCATCGCGCGAAGCCGTCTCAAGATCACGGGCCTGCAAGGCATTCCGGACAGCCTCAATGCGCTTGGCCAGCTCTTCGACCTTGATCGTTTTCTTTTCTAGATCATCGACAGCCTGCTGTGCCGTGTCGGCAGAAGAAAATGCCTTTTCGATTTGCTCGCCTTCGGTCAGAGCTTTGCGCGCAGCTTCGTTTGCCATCTCCGCACCACGCTGAACGCCCTGCTTTTCTTCGACTTGGGCTTCGGCTGCGGCAATCCCAAGTTCAAGCGCTTCGGCGCTCTCGAAACCGCGTTCCTCGAGTCGAGCCAGGTAGAGCGCGCGCTGGTCGCGCAACGCTCGTTCTGCCGCTGAGGCTTCTTCCTTCAGCCTTGCGGCGAGATCGCGATAGACCTTCACGTCGAAGAGATCCCGCAATATCTCGACCCGCGCATCCGTTTTTGCGGCCAGGAACGTCTCGAACTTGCCTTGCGGTAAGAGCACGATCTGTCGAAACTGATCTGCCCCGTAGCCAAGCAGCGCCTCGACCTGCTGCCCTACTAGCGAGACCTTTTTTTCCGCAATGACACGGCCAGACTGACTCGGACCAAGAGTGTCCACCGGAATCCCGGTGACGTCGAATAACGAGGCTTCCGCCGCGTCCTCAGTGGTCCCTTCACCGCGTGCCTTCGGACGTTCCTGCGCCGGACGACGACGGATCAGGTAGGCCTTGGTGCCCAGCTCAAAGACAAATTCGACTTCGGTAGGCAGATCCGAAGCGGCGTGATCCGAGCGTAGTGAACGTGGTTCCTGTTCAGTCTTGGTCGGCGCCCCGAATAGCGCGAAGGACATCGCCGAAAACAGCGTCGACTTTCCCGCGCCGGTCTGACCATAAATTCCAAACAGACCCGTCTCCAGCGCGGACCGGAAATCGACTACCTCGGTTGTCGCAAATGGCCCGAAGGCTTGAAGCGATAGGCGAATGGGCCTCATGTCTGCTCCTCCCCGAAGGCTACTGCGTGGAGCTTTTCCGCGACGATCGCAACTTCGGTGGCGTTTGGTTCCCGGCCGCGCACAACCTTCACGAAGTCGCCAATCATCTCGGTCGGCGTGACAGTGGCCCGCCCGCTGCCGAGCGCCTCGGTCTCCGCCGCGCGATCCTGCCTGGCATAGGCCAGATGGCAAGCATTGGGATAGGTAGCGCGCAGCCGCTTCATCGGATCGATCAGAGGGTTCTCATCCGTCAGGATGGCCTGGATGAAATCGTCAGACGGCGTTCCTGCCAGAAGATCCGAGAATGCCCCGGTAAGCGAGCGAACCTGCCGGATCGGTCGGAACGGTACAGTGCGTATCTCGACCCCTTCAGTTTTCAGATCGACGACAGTCATAGATTTTTCGTTTCCTGCCTCGTCGAACCCGAAAGCGAGCGGTGCGCCGGAGTAACGAATATGGCTCGCGCACACTTCCTGCGGCTTGTGCAAATGTCCCAGTGCAACATAGTCCGCCCCGTCGAAGACATCGGAGAGGACGGTTTCGATACCCCCGACTCGCGTCAGGGCGCGCTCGGTCTCGCCAACCGCACCCCCCGCGACGAAAGCATGGGCCACGACGACCCAACGCGCGCCATCAGGCACCTGCCTCCTCGCCGCAGCGATCTGAGCGGCAACGACTTCCGCTGGCGCATTAATGCTTTCATCCCCGAACACCTCGCGTGCGGCGTATTCATAGGAAAAGGGCAGTGCGGAAAAGGCGATCTCGCCTTGCGCGTCACGCAGCACCAGCGGCGCCTCTATCGCGTCGGCAATCCCGCGCACCAGCACACGAGACGCGGTGGAAAAGACAGACATTGCCTCGATCCGGTCGCCAGAATCGTGGTTTCCAGAGATCATCACCACAGCGGCTTCGGTCTCCTCCGCCACGCGCTTGAGGAAACGATTGAACTGCCGGATCGACGAATTAGGCGGCGAGGCACGGTCAAAAACGTCCCCCGCGATGACAAGAACATCGGCCCGTTCGGCCACAAGCGTTTCAAGGATCTGACCCAGGATAACCTCATGATCCTCCTCGAGGCTCAACCCCATGAACTGCCGCCCCAGGTGCAGATCTGCTGTATGAAGTATTCGCATCAGATCAGTCCATTTTCTATACGTATAGTAAATGTATGGACTTTGCGCGCCGAGTCAAGTACTGCTTCGTGCATGAGCCTGGAAGACCTCAAACACGCGCAACGTGAGCGAATTTTGTTCCTCGACCAATGCCTGACCTGGAGAGGTCAGGCGAACCGTCGTGACTTGATGGAACGATTCAATATCTCGATGGCACAGGCTGCCGTTGACTTTCGAACCTATCTATCGCTGACGGATACTCCGCCAGTCTACGACGCTGGGGAGAAGGCTTACTTCTCGACCGGCGACCACTGCGCATTGACTGAGGCTGGCCCGGAACAAGTCTTCGAATTGGTTGATGGCAAGGCGACATCGCTTGGCGCGAGCATCCCGCTTCCCACTCGCGTAATGGATCCCACCGTTGTCGCACAGCTCTACCGCGCCATGAACGGCGAAAGAGACATCCAGATTACCTACACCTCGATGACAAGCGGCCTCTCCGACCCGCAGTGGATCAGTCCAGTTCATTTTCATTTTGACGGAGAGGCAATTTATCTCCGCGCCTGGAGCTATAATCACGAGGCGTACCGTGATTATCTCCCAATACGAATAGCGAAAAAAATCGAGATGATAACGCGTGAGAGGCCTGCTCCCCTTCCTTTTGACACGGACTGGAACAGTTTCGTCCGCTTGTGGATATGTCCGCGTTCGGGCCTTTCGGATGCGCAGGCACGCGTTGTGCGGCGGGAATACGGATTTCAGGAGAAAACACATATTGCAGTAAATACTCGAAAGGCGCTCGCGTTTTACGTCATAAGGCGATGGCGCCTCGATGACGAAAAAGCTCGGCTCGAATTAGATAGGATGGAAGAATTGGACGCGTAAAGTACGTCCTACGCGAAAACATTGCAAATTCAATGCTGATCAGGCTGTGATAAGACAGTGGTCCAGAACAAGCGTTGAGGGGGGTGTAAGTTGACTGTCAGTGTTCATAATCCCGATCAGTATATGGCGGCGCTTAGGTGTTTGATCCCATGGTTTGATGGTGCGATCCTTTCTTGGGAATGGAAGGATGCCCTATGGGACAAGTTCGTCACGGAAGCGCCACGACCACGCACGCCATCCGAGCTGCAATACAACGATCGCACGCTTCGCTCGCGACGCTGAGCCGAGAGCTGGGCATCAATCCGAAGACGGTGGCGAAGTGGCGCAAGCGGGCCACGGTCGAAGACCTGAAGACCGGGCCAAAGGAGCCGTGCTCCACAACAATGAGCGCGGAGGAAGAAGCGATGGTCGTGGCGTTCAGGCGCCACACGCTGCTGCCGCTGGACGACTGCCTCTACGCGCTACAACCCTCGATACCACACCTGACGCGCTCGGCCTTGCATCGCTGCCTGCAGCGGCATGGAATATCGCGCCTGCCTGACGTGGATGGCAACAAGCCGAAACGGCAGCGCTTCAAACGCTATCCGATCGGCTTTTTTCATATCGACATCGCGGAGGTGCAGACCGCCGAAGGCAAGCTGTATCTCTTTGTGGCGATTGACAGAACCAGCAAGTTCGCCTTTGTCCGCCTTGTCCAGAAGGCCGGCAAGATGGCTGCAGCCCAGTTCCTGCGAGACCTGATTGCCGCAGTTCCCTACCGGCTTCATAAGGTGCTGACCGACAATGGCATACAGTTCGCAAACCGGAGCTGCGACACGACCGCCTTCGAACACATCTTTGGCCGCGTGTGCCGCGAGCATGGGATCGAGCACAGGCTGACGAAGGTAAGGCATCCCTGGACGAACGGCCAAGTCGAGCGGATGAACCGCACGATCAAGGAGGCAACCGTCAAACGCTTCCATTACGACAATCACGATCAGCTGCGAACGCACCTTGACGACTTCATTGCAGCCTATAACTTCGCCCGCCGGCTCAAGACGCTCAATGGCCTCACGCCCTACGAATACATCTGCAAGGTCTGGACTTCAGAGCCAGACAGATTCATCGTCAATCCGATCCACCAGATGCCGGGACTGAACACCTAG
>VAFL01000037.1 GCA_005768755.1 Paracoccus denitrificans
CATGAAACGCGCCCCTCGCAGCCTTCAACACCATGTTTTATATAGGAAATATAATGGTCAGGACAGCGAAATCAGCGCCTTACTTGGGAAATGTGGGTTCTGGATGGGCAGGCGACGCAGAAATGCCCGGTTCATCCCCTCTCGCAGCTGGCGCAGGTTTTCCTCGACCATATGGTTATTGTCGATCAACCACTCTGCAGCGGGTGTAATTTGTTCTTCAGCTTCGGCGGCTGCGACCGTGGCAAGGTACAGCTTTTGGATCACGCGCCCGTTCTCATGCAGGCGTCTGATCGGATTTTCCGGTATTTGCGACAGCTCGGCACTTGGTGACGAAGCGAGTTCCTTTCCCGCCACACGAAAATCGCGCCCGGTCCAGAAATCGAACCTTATCGGATCATAGCCGGTCAATGTTGATCGTGATGATAATTTCCCAAACATTCGCAATCTTATGACTTTATGTGCCAGAGGACGCTGGCAAGTGTGTTATCGAAGGCTTCACCGGCTACGACGTTCCGAATATTCTGATGCCGGGTGGGATACAGCGTGTCAGATGTCATAATAGCTTACGCCAGATCGCGCGGATATGCTTCGTGACATCAGTCGCGCACCTTCGCCACATCCGGCAGCCCTGCGAGATTGGTGATACCGTTATCAAAGACCGGGGTCTTGACAGCACTCTGGCCGTACAGGACGTCGCTGCCGAACTCCGGGACCGGATCAGCGCATATGAAATTGCCACCAATTACGATCTTCTGCCGCTCGCCCGCGCTTCCGTTATCAGACTTGTAACTCATCCTGCCTGCCATATTTTCCTCCCTCCTGAGTAGCAGGGAATGGGCACGAACAACCCTGGAGCCAACGGACCGTCCGGCGGGAAGTTCCTTTGATAAACTTATGTATATGTGGGAATCAACCTTAGGCTCCAGACCCATTGATTTCGGGCTGTTTGAGTGATTCAGACTCTGCAAGGAGACCTGATTTATGAGCAACCTTTTCTGGCTGACTGGTGCGCAGATGGAGCGTCTGAAACCCTATTTCCCGAAATCCCACGGCAAGCCACGCGTTGACGACCGGCGTGTGCTGAGCGGCATAATATTCATCAATCGTAATGGCTTGCGATGGTTCGACGCGCCGACGGACTACGGCCCCGCCAAGACGCTCTACAACCGCTGGAAGCGCTGGAGCGAGAACGGGACCTTCGCCCGGATCATGGTGGGCCTCGCCGCCGAAAGCGACGAACATAAGACGATCATGATTGACGCGACCTATCTGAAAGCGCACCGAACGGCCTCGAGCCTGCGGGTCAAAAAAGGGGGCGCGGGCGCCAGATCGGGCGAACGAAAGGCGGCATCAACACGAAACTGCACGCCGTCGCCGACGCGAAAGGACGCCTGATCCAGTTCTTCATGTCGGCTGGGCATGTGAGTGACTATACTGGCGCGGCGGCCCTGCTGAGCAGCCTGCCAAAGGCCGGCTGGATGCTTGCGGACAGGGGCTATGACGCCGACTGGTTCCGCGAATCCTTGAAAAACAAGGGGATAAAGGTTTGCATCCCGGGTCGGAAGCCGCGCAAGAAACCCGTCATATACGACAAGCGGCGCTGCAAACTCCGCAACCGCATCGAAATCATGTTCGGCCGGCTCAAGGATTGGAGGCGCGTCGCCACCCGATACGACCGTTGCCCCGAGACCTTCTTCTCTGCAATCCTGCTCGCCGCGACCGTCATCTTCTGGTTATGATCAAGAACGAGTCCTGACCCTAGTCTCCGCGCCAAATAGCCGCTGTATTTCGGCGATATCAAGATCGGGATCCTTGCCTCGATGCGCTCGCTTCAACCTGCCGTCATCATCGAAGCAATCGTCATCGGGGCTGTCCGGCCGGGTCTGAACACCCTGATCGTCATCAGCTCTCGTCGTCCCCTGATTGCCGATATCATAGATCGCCTTTTCTGTTTCCCTCAGATCGTTTTGCGTGTCGACGCGAAGGTTGTAGTGCGGCGACGGGGCGAAGCCGCAAGCGCCCAAGGCGTTCGGCTGCACCACGCTGATCTGAATATTCAAAATCGCCCCGGCTACGGTGCCTCGCCACTCGCCCCGATGACGAAGAGCGGCGGCATCTCGCCCTGCCCAATGCCGCGCGGGAAGACGACATAGACCCGCACCCCATCGTCGAAGATGAATTTTGGCTTCCAGGGCGGGCTGTCGCCGGTCAGGCCATAGCCTTGATTGCGCGCTGCTTCGGCGGGAATGATGAACGTGGGCGCCACTCTTGAGCGGCGGGTGGCGGGTGTCGCCGGATAGACCCAAGCGACGGCGGTCATGTAGCGCGCGCCTCGCGCTTGCAACTCGATCAGGTAGCTGCGCCGGTCGGTGGCGGCGACATGGTTGTTGGCTATGTCCGGCCTTGCCGGCTTCACCGAATCTGGTCGCGGGCATACGCACCGGACCCACTTTCCGTGTCGCCGATTGCGGCGGGCGGTGTCGCCCGCCGCAATCGGCGAGGCTCCGGTCTGGCGTTCGCCCAGCTCCAGCGCGATGGTGGTGATCTGGCCGACAGCGGCACAGACCTGATAGAGCGCGCCTTTGGACCACGGGTAAATCTGAATGGCGTTGCAATAGCCCTCGCGGCGCGGCTCGAAGCGCGCGGCGGCGTTGGCGGTCTGCACGCGCTACGTGGGCGTGGCGGCGGCCTGTCCACCATGGGCGCCGCGCCATGCGGACGGCGTGTGCAGAGGCCGGGGCGTATTGTCCGGCGCAGTCGTCGGCGCCGTGGGCAGCGCCGGCACATCGGGGTCATAGCTGAACTGCGGCTGTGTCGTCGCGCAGCCTGCCAGCATGGCGGCGGACAACAGGACGGCGGCAGCGGCTACGCGACTATATCGAAAGCGTCTTACCAACTGCGCGCCGTGATGCCTTTGACAATTTCGAATATCTGCGAGAACGTTTCCCGACCTTGCACCGTAAGGATAATGAATGAACCCGACGATTGCCGCGAAGCTCGCCAAGATGCAAAGCAGCATTGCCACCGATGGCATAGCTTCTTTCGATAAATATTCGAACCGCGCGGCAGATCAGAAGGGAAGCGTAGCGTCGGCAGCCGAAGCGCTTCAAACGGCGATTGGCGCCGAGGGGACTGCCAAGTTCCGGCGACGTGTCTTTGGCGTGATTTCTCGCCTTGATAGGGTGCTGATTGCGGATATATCACCGCTCGGGCTTGTCGCCTCCGGCGATCGGGACAGGGCCTATCTGACCTTCGCCAAGAACCTGACCCAGCTTTGCGCGCTGCAGCAGATTTCCTATCTCACTGAATATAAATCGGCCCCCTACAGCCGGCCCGAGCTGGTTCTGTATCTTCTTGGCCTGCAAGCAATCGGCTGGGAGGCCGAAGCAAAGAGCTACGGCGAGTATATTTTCACGGAACGCGCGGCGGATCTGAATCAATGCGGGATCATGCCCAACGAGCTTTTCGCCTGGTTCTCGGTGTATTTCACCCTTGGCAACCGCGATCTGATCGCGCCGACGGGAATCAAGGAACCGGACAAGCCAGACAGCGTCTATTCCGTGCTGCTTGGAAAATGGAAGAACCCGGACCCGGCAGAGGTCTCGAACACGCTCTTGGCCTATGCGGAACGCAATGTCGCCGAAACGCTGCTGCCGCAAAGCAAGCGCCCGCTGGATCTGGAACGGCCCGACCTGCTGTTCATCCCCTATGACGTGCTGGCCATCAACATGCGCCGTCACGCCGAGGGACTGGCATGGGTCGATATCGACGATCCGCGCATGGAAGGCTGGCCGGTCAGCACTGATAAGATGCTGCTTGTGAAGGACAATGTGACCTGGCCCATCTATGTCGAACTGTGCAATCTGCTCGGCGTCGAACCGATGCGTGCCGAGACGGAAATCGAGGTTACGGTCGATCCCGAAACGCTTGAAATCGTGTCTTGCTGACATGTGGCCCGAAGACGCAGACATCCGGTCCGTACCGCCCGCCTCGGCCGTCGCCGATCCCAGCAGATGGTATCTGGGCGGGGCGGATTTCCTGCGCGCGATCAGCCGCGAGGCCGCCCCGGATGTGCTGGACGCCTATGAGGATGAATATCTGGAACTGATTGCCGTTCCCGCCGATGGCGAGGCCGCGGAATGGTCCGCGGACCAACTGGAATATGACGCGGTCCAGCAAGCCCTGATTTTCGCCTATGACGCATGTCCCTCTGCGGTCACGATCAGATGGCAGGGGCTGCCCACGGATGAAACAATTGACCTCTTCGATCATCTGGTGACGCAAGCCGGGTTGGATCCGGTCGCGCCATTGCTGAACATGGCCTATGGCGGACAACCGAGCGACGGCATCACCGACATGGAAATCGCCGAGCATACGGCCAATCTGATCAAGCCTTATGGTTGGTCCATCGGCGGCATATCCTTGTCAGATGCACGGCATTATTTCATCGCGCCAAACCCGGTGATTGCACGCTTTGCCGGCACCGCGCCGGTTCAGCCCCTGTCCGGCGTGGCCGAAACGCGCGAGACCTTTTCGTATGTCAACGACTGGCACGGCCAGTGACAGCATCATGGCCCTGATCCAGAACAAGCAAAAACACGGGCCGACAGGCCTCGCTCTGTGCGACGGGGCAGACGCGGGCAATCTGAACATCATCGTGATGATCGCCGAAACCAAAGACGCGCCGCCGACATACCGCGCGCCTGGCATGGGCGCGCCGCGATATCTGCGTAACACGCTGTAGGCCGCAGTGATGCAGCGGCCGCCGGCCATTGTGGGCCGATCCACCGCAGCCCTTCCGCCCGCGCCGGATCGAGGCACGCGACATAGACTATCCCGCCCTTGTGCGACAGATGGTCGATCAGGCTGAAGAAGAATCCGCCCGCCCGGAATTGCAAGCGATCTGACATGGTGATGCCACCGGCGTCGCGCCTGACGGCGTGGACCGGGCAGGACAGCCGGACCTGGCCCCTGATCTGGTCCAGCAGCCTGGGACATAGACCTGCGACCCGCCCCAGACCGTCAGCCATTGCGGCTGACCGCTGACCGATAGCAGCGCGTGATTGCCGAAGAACCGCACGAAGGCACTGGCCGGAAAGCGCATCATCTCGATCGTCGGTGTCGACCAGATCGCGCCGGAAATCGACAGTAGGAAGCGGTCGCGGAATTCGGTGCCCAGCCCCATTGCATGCAGCAGGTCACCAATGCTGCCATCATGGGCGTGATGGCCCGGCGCGTCGCGGAAAAAACGCAATATATCGCGGATCAGCCGCCAATGTCCGGCGTCCATCAGGCACATCGGACGCGCGAACATCGCCCGCGTCGAAAAGGTGCCATATTCATACCGCCCGCCCTGGAAGCTGGCGGAAAGCGACATGTCGCTGGGCACCAGCGGCAAACCAACCCGGTCCATCAGCGGCACGAACAGCGGATAGGTGCGCTGGTTGCAGACGATGAAACCGGTATCTACATTGACACCGCCTACCTGCACCGTGCGGGCATGACCGCCCGGGCGCGCATCCTTTTCGAACAGAGTTATGTCGCGATGCGGGTCCAGCAGCCACGCAGCCCAAGGGCCAGAATTGCCGCTGCCGATGATCGCAATGCGCAGTTGTCTCAACCGGTCCAAACCTTACTTGCAACGTCTCATATGCGATCCGGGCGCAGGAAGCCTGGCGCCCGGATCAGAAATTTTCGGCAGATGGATCACATCGCCGACAGCAGCACGCCGTCGATGACATGCACGACGTCGTTGGCGGCCGGCATGTCGGCGGCGGTGACGGTGACGGTGACGGTGACGGTGACGGTCACACTATCGTTGATCTTCAGCATGTCGCTGTCCAGCGTCAGGTTCAGGCTGCAATTGCCCATGGTCGTCGCCGGATGGCTGCCGCCATCATCGGCGATCATCTGCGCCACATCTGCGACCAGGGCGCGCGCCTCGACCACGTGACAGCTCAGGATCTGGACCAGCTTGTCCCTGTTTTCAGGCATCATGGCCTGTTCCAGGGCGCCCTCGGGCAGGGCCGCAAAGGCCGCATCGGTCGGGGCAAAGACGGTTTACGGGCCTTCGGCCATCAGCGCCTCGCCCATATCGGCGGCGGCGACAGCATGTTCCAGGGTGGTGTTATCCTCGGACGCCATGACGATATCGGCGACCGTTGCCGGGGCTTCGGCTGCGTCCTGCGCCAGGGCGGTCGAGGCGGCCAGGGCAAAGGCGGCGAGCTGGATGCGGCGAAACGGCTGGGACGACACCCCCGGCACCTAGGATCAGGCCCTGTGGCGATCCGAGCGGAGCCGGGTGGAAGCCTGCCTTGACGAACTGGGCCCCGATCGAGCCGATGCGGTGCGCCACGCCCATGCGGACAGCGAAACCTATCTTGATTTGGCCGAAACATTTACCCCGCCGCTGAACACGATGCGACGCTGGATGCGCCGCAGCCTGATCAGGTTAAGGGAGTGTCTGACCAGATGACCGATGACATTCCCCACCCCGATCCCCGCGACATTGCCACCCCCGGCGAATATGTTCTTGGCACACTGCCGCTTGCCGAACGCCGGGTCTTTCAGCGCCGCCTGCTGGCCGAAGCGGCCCTTTGGGACGAGGTCGCCCGGCGGGAATCGCATTTCGACCCCCTCGCCGACCAGGTCAGACCGTTCAGCCTGCCGGCGAAGGTCTGGAGCGATATTGAACGGCGCCTGTTACCGTCGGCCGCGCGCCCGGCATCCGGGGTCAGGTTCTGGCAATGGATTTCGGCCAGCGCGGTCTGCGCAGCGGCGGCCCTTATCGCGCTGCTATGGCTTGGCCAGCCCGAACCCGCGCCGGACAGATCGCTTTGGATGTCGGATATGGCTTCCGCCGACAGCGCGGTGCGTCTGACCGCGCTTTATGACGAAACCGAAGGCAAAATACGCGTGTCCGTCGCCGGTGATCCGCCTGGCGAAGGCCACGATTTCGAATTCTGGCTGATCCATGGCGACCGCGATCCGATCTCGCAGGGGGTGATGCCGCTTCAGGGCCAGGCCACAATGCCGATCGCGCAGGACCTGCGAAACCCGTTCGCCGATGCGACGCTGACCATCACCGAAGAGCACATCAGCGGGGCGCCGGGTGGCGTTGCCACCGGGCCTATCGTTGCGCAAAGCAGAGATGCGCAGGATCTGACGCCCATCGTCCGAGAGTCCATAAAGATAAATCAACTTGCCTGCGGTCACAGTTGTTCTATCTTTGTTCCATGCAGAAAACATTGCAGGACAAGCTGGCAATCCTTGCCGACGCGGCGAAATACGACGCGTCTTGCGCCTCCAGCGGGACGACGCGCCGCGATTCGCGCAGCGGCGGCATCGGCAGCGCCGGCGGTTCGGGCATCTGCCATGCCTACACGCCCGACGGGCGCTGCATCAGCCTGCTGAAGATTCTGATGACCAATTTCTGCATCTATGATTGCGCCTATTGCATCAATCGCGTGTCCAGTCGGGTCGAACGCGCCCGCTTTTCCCCCGAAGAGGTCGTCACCCTGACGCTGGAATTCTATCGCCGCAACTATATCGAGGGGCTTTTCCTCAGTTCCGGCATCACCCGCAGCCCCGACGATACCATGGCCGACATGGTGCGCATTGCCCGGATGCTGCGGCAGGATCACGGCTTCAAGGGCTATATCCACCTGAAAACCATCCCCGAGGCCAGCAAGGAGCTGATCGACCAGGCCGGGCTTTACGCAGACCGGCTGTCGATCAATATCGAACTGCCGAAGGACAGCAGCACCCGCAAGCTGGCGCCGCAGAAAAAGCCCGAAACAATCCGCGCCGCGATGGCCGGCGTGCGCCTGTCGCGCGAAGCCAGCCTTGATCGCAGCCATACCGGCAAGCGCGCGGCGAAATTCGCCCCGGCCGGTCAGTCCACCCAGATGATCGTCGGCGCCGATCAGACGCCCGACCGCGACATTCTGGGCACGGCCTCGCGGCTTTATACCGGCTATCGGTTGCGGCGCGTGTATTATTCCGCCTTCAGCCCCATCCCCGACAGTTCCGCCGCCCTGCCCCTGATCCGGCCCCCGATGATGCGTGAACACCGGCTGTATCAGGCCGATTGGCTGATGCGCTTCTATGGGTTCGAGGCAGATGAGATCACCGCCGGCGGCGCGGATGGCAACCTGGATCTGGACCTTGATCCCAAACTGGCATGGGCGCTTGCCCATCGCGCCGATTTCCCGGTCGATGTGAACCGCGCCGGGCGCGAGACATTGCTGCGCGTCCCCGGCTTCGGCACCCGCACTGTTGATCGCATCATCGCCGCGCGCCGGTCCGGCCCGGTCCGCTATGCCGACCTGCTGCGCATCGGCGCGGTCATGAAAAAGGCGCAGCCCTTCGTGTCGCTGCCCGACTGGTCGCCGGGCGGGCTGACCGACAGCGACGGGCTGCGCGCGCGCTTTGCGCCCGCGCCCCGGCAATTGTCGCTGTTCTGATGTATCGGGTCCAGCTGCCCCAGATGGCTGCGGGCGCGTCCTGGCGCGCCTTTGCGCGGCGGCTGGCCAGCCACCGGATCGGCGCTGATACCATCGAATGGACGCGGCAGGCCGCCGATGGCGGATTGTTCGATGCCCAGCCGCCGCCCGACGACGACGGGCCGCATCCGGTGACGGCCAGCAAGGCACTGATTGACCTGACCGGCACCGTCCTGTGCCATGCCGACCGCCACGCGCCATCCCTTGCCTATCAGGCCCTGCTGCGCCATCAGGATGACCGCCGCGCGCTGTCGAACCCGGCCGATCCGCTGACCCAAAGGCTGCGGCAGATGGAAAAATCGGTCCGACGCGACATCCACAAGATGCATGCCTTTGTCCGTTTTCAAGAATTGCCGGCCGAAAGCGCGCGCCGCAGCTTTGCCGCCTGGTTCGAACCGCAGCATTTCATCTGCGAGCGCGCAGCACCCTTCTTTGCCCGTCGCTTCGCCGATATGGACTGGCTGATCGCGACGCCTGACATGACCGTGACCTTTCGCGATGGCCAGCTCGATTTCGGTCCCGCGCCGCAGCACCGCCCCGATCTTCCAGACGATGCCAGTCAAGCGCTTTGGGCCACGTATTTCCGCAATATCTTCAATCCCGCGCGGGTCAAGATTTCGGCGATGAAATCGGAAATGCCGGTCAAATACTGGAAGAACCTGCCCGAAACCCAACTGATCCCGCAAATGCTGGCCGAGGCCGATGCCCGCGTGGCCGCCATGCGCGCGGCCCTGCCCAGCGTACCGCCGGAACGCGCAGCCCGCATTCTGGACCGCCTGCCCGCACAATCGGTGCCCGAACTGCCCGACACGATGGAACAGGCGCGCGACGCGGCGCAGTCCTGCACCCGCTGCTACCTGTGCGAGGCCGCGACCCAGACCGTCTGGGGCGAAGGCGACCCCGATGCGCCCCTGATGATCGTGGGCGAACAGCCGGGTGATCACGAAGACTTGGCCGGCCGGCCCTTCGTCGGTCCCGCCGGCACCCTGCTTCGCGAATTGATGGACGAAGCCGGCATCGGCCCGGTCTGGCTGACCAATGCGGTCAAGCATTTCAAGTTCAGGCCGCGCGGCAAACAGCGCCTGCACCAGAATCCCAATCGCGGTGAGATTCAGCATTGCAGATGGTGGCTTGATCTTGAGCGCCGGTTCATAGCGCCCAAGCTGACACTCGCAGTCGGCGCGACGGCGGCCTTTTCCTTGACCGGCAACTCAGGCCCACTTCTTGAACGACGCGGCAAGATCGAACGCGCCATGGATGGCGGTCGAGTACTGATCAGCTGGCATCCGAGCTATATACTCAGGCTATCCGGAAAAGATGCGGAAGCAGCCAGATCCGGCCTTCTGGAAGACTTGCGACATGCAGCGCGCATCGCAAAAGGATCAGCCTCCAGTAAAGCGGTGTGACGGGACCGCGAGGCCTCTGACCTGCAGCCTGGCATTCAGGGCCCGCCCCGTGATCAGCCCCACCTGATTGGTTCACTGTGATTTTTAGTGCATGACCGGCCGTTGGTCCATCGCGACGATGGTCTCCTGGGCCGGCGGGCAGTAGATCAGAGCGCGGTGTGAGCGTTTTGTGTTGTAGTGCGTCCTCCATGCTTCGATCAGGATCTGCGCCTCACGGAGGCTTTAGAAGACTTCACCCTTCAGAAGTTCATCGCGGAATTGGGCGTTGAAACTCTCGCAATACTAGGTCGTCGGGAAAACAATCTCCCGGACTGATCCTCCCCCACTGAAGTGGTCCGCCGCAATAGTTAGGAAACGGAGGATTGAAGATGGGAACGAAGCGGCCGAAACTGGAAGAGATTATATCGAA
>VAFL01000053.1 GCA_005768755.1 Paracoccus denitrificans
CGTAAGCGCAACGACGAGGCCCTATGCGGCGATGCTTGACGGTTCGTTGTAGCGCCACGGCATGAGTTCTTCGATGCGGGATCTGGGGTGCCCGTCGATGATGGCGCGGAGGGTGTCGGCGAGATAGTCGACGGGGTTCACGCCGGCCATCTTGCAGGTGGCGACGAGCGAGGCGAGCATGGCCCAGTTCTCGGCGCCGACCTCGTTTCCGGCGAAGAGGGCATTCTTCCGCGTCAGCGCGATCGGGCGGATCTGGTTCTCGACCGGGTTGGTGTCGAGCTCGAGAGTGCCGTCGTCAAGAAAGCGGATCAAGCCGGGCCAGTGGCCAAGGGTGTAGCGGATATCTTCTGCCAGCAGGGACTTCTGCGGGATGCGCGACAGCTGGGTTCCCAGCCAGGGCTTGAGCGCGGCAATGATCGGGGCGGCCTGCTCGCGCCGGGCGGCGAGGCGGTCGGCAGGGGCATGGCCGCGCACGGTCTTCTCGATCCGATACAGCAACGCGATCTGGCGCAACATCTCCTTGGCGATGGGCGAGCCCTCGCTCTCGAAGCGCTTGACGAAGCGGCGGCGGACATGGGTCCAGCAATAGACCAGCTGCCACGGGCCGGTGTCGCGCGTGATCTCGGTCAGTGCGTTGTAGGACTGGTAGGCGTCGCATTGCAGGAACCGACCACGGTATCCGGCTAAGAACCTCAGCGGATGCTCCCGCCCCCGGCCGGGGGCGTAGTGGAACAGCACGATGGGCGGGCCGGCACCACCATGGCCGCGGTCGTCAGACACAACGGCCCAGAAGTAGCCGCTCTTGGTGGCCTTCCTGCCCGGGTCAAGGACCGGTGCGCGGGTCTCGTCGACGAAGATCCGGTCGGCGGCGCGCAGGTTGGCCTTCATGTGGTCGATGATGGGCAGCAGGTGGAAGCATGCCCGCCCAACCCAATTACCGAGCGTGCCGCGGTCGAGATGCAGTCCCTGCCGCTCAAAGATCCCGGCCTGGCGGTAAAACGGAAGGTGGTCGCCAAACTTGGAGACGATGATCCATGCGATCAGCCGCTCGGTCGGCAGCCCGCCGGGCACGACGTGCTCCGGCGCATGGGCCTGCACCAAGGCCTGCGAGCAGCGGCGACAGGCATACCGGGGGCGCCGCGTCACCAGCACCTGGAACTGCGCCGGGATCACATCGAGCCGCTCGGATGTATCTTCCCCGATCCGGGCCATCTCACCGCAGCCGCAGGGGCACAGGATGCTGGCGGGTTCGATCACCCGCTCGACCCGGGGCAGGTGCGGTGGCAGGTGGCCGCGGTTGCGCGCGGGCTTGCGAGATTCTTCCCCGCGTGTCCGAGCAAGCGCGGCCTCTGCCTTCTCCTGTGCAGCCGCGAGAACACCTTGGGCCAGTTCGGCGTCCTCGAGCGGCAGATTGAACTGGTCGACCGACAGCTTCTCGGAACTCTTGCCGAAGCGCTCGCGCTGCGATGCGCGCAGGATGCCCTCCAGCCGACGATTGGCCTCCTGCACCTCGAGCAGCGCCGCCTCGACCTCGGTCAGGCGGGCCTTCAGATGAGCATTCTCGCGGCTGAGGGCGTTGGCATCCATGCCTCAAAGTGAATCACGCTGACACGGTTCTGACCAGCAAAAACAGGGAATTCCCGTGCGTCCGCCCGCTTACCCTGCGACCAGCGGACGCCGCGCCCGCTCCGGTCTTACCAGCCGCCAGTCCAGCCCCTCGAACAGCGCCGCCAGCTGCGCCGACGACATCCGCATCACCCCGTCCCGCACCTGCGGCCAGACGAATTTGCCTCCTTCCAGCCGCTTGTGAACCAGCACCATCCCGGTCTGGTCCCAGACCAGCAGCTTGATCCTGTCCGCACGTTTCGAACGGAAGACGAAGACCGCCCCACAGAACGGATCGAGCCCGAACATCTCCTGCACCGCCACCGCGAGGCCATCGATCCCTTTGCGAAAGTCCACCGGGCGCGTCGCCACGTAGACCTTCGCTGTCCCTCCTTGACCGAGCATCATGATGTCGCCGTCCGCACCGCCCGGATGGACCTGGTCAGCAATATCTCATCGGCGTCGGCTCCGACGCGGATCACAACATCGCCCACCACAATCTCCACACCGGTGGTGACCTCCGTCTTTGTCGGTATCTCCGCTGCGGTGCCCTTGATGACAAGCTCGGCGAACATCGGCAGGGCCGCCAGGCTCTCGGACACGGCAAGCTGACCCGTCCGAAGCTTCTTCCGCCAGTCATAAATCTGCCAGCGCGTCGTCCCGTGCCGCCGTGCGACGTCCGTTACCGAGGCCCCCGGCACCAGGCTCTCCGCCGCGATCCGCGCCCGCTCCGCCTTCGTGCGCAGCCGGCGCCCGCTCGCCCCCTCGATCACTTCCAGCCGAGAAACCCCACCGTCCCTTGGGCCGTCCAAATGGACGCCCACTTTGCCGTCTCGTTCCAAACCAAAACCTCCAACGCTCATGCGCACGGAGAATGGCCCGGTCAGATCAGAAGCGGCAGGAGGGGGGCGACGTCGCGCTTACC
>VAFL01000054.1 GCA_005768755.1 Paracoccus denitrificans
TTCTCACAACCTCTCTCAGTCACTACCATGAGGATGTTAGCAGCTCCGTCTAGAGTCAGGCAGGATGCGGGAGGGTTCTGTCCTGAACTCAGCTCTCACCGGGAAGCAGGCCTAGAAGCCAGCTCTCATCTAGCAGCATTCCTATGGCAGTGAGAAGGTAGCCGTATTCTGAGTCAGGAGGTTCCAAGATTAACACTCTACTGCACCTGGAGATACCCTCCAGGTCTGCATTGTTAACTTGCGTCTCAGAAGCGTGTGGCAAACGTCTCTGGTGAAGACCTGCGAAACTCACTCTGCAGGCAGTGTGGAACTGTGAGGCTCAAATCACCCCAGCCCCCACAGAGCCCGGGGCCAGGCCAGCCCAGGTCCCTCTGGGTTAGAGGCTGGTGTCCTGTGCAGGGCGTGCCGCCCTCCAGGAGGGGCAGTGGGAGGAGGCAGGGCACAGTGCATACCGTGCTCCACCCACCTGCATCCACCCAGTCGTGGGCTCCCGGCATTCCCTCCTCCCTGCAACCTCTGTACTCTATGGGACACCAGGGATTCTGATGGGAGCCGGCTCTCCAGAGAACCCCGGGGAGGCTGAGCATGTCCCACAGGGGACAGCTTCCCCAGGTCCTTGCTGGGGTCCGATGGTGTGGGGGCAGAGGTATGATGGTGGTGGAGTGTGGGGGATGGTGTAGGGAGGATGGTGTGTGGGTATAGTGTGGGTGGGGAATGTGTGGGGTGTCGGGGATGGTGTAGGTGGGATGGTATGGGGACGATCCCATGGGGGATGATGATGTAGGTGGATGGTGTGGAGGTGGGTAATGAGAGGGATAGCCTCCACAGAAGAGCCCCCAAGCCCCCGGGTCTCCGCCGCTTCTCTCCGAACCCTGCGTTCACTCTGCCTACGTCCAAGCTTCTTTTGGTTTTGTTTTTTTATCTCAGACTGTTGTGCCCAAGATTGCAAATCCGAGAAACCACCGAGAAGCCGACACCGATGGAAACGCACGAGGGTTTTTTTTCAAGCTCGAGCTTGCGTCCAAGTACACCCGACACAGTGGAGCAGGGACTTGGACCCCGAGGTGGGTTTTAGCTTAGTTTTAAGGGCTGGTCTCGGGGACCTCCCGAAGGGCTGGAGCAATTTCTCAAGTTCTGTTTACATTTTGATATGGGGCCTTCAAGAGCATTGAGCTCTGTTCTCATTCTAATAGGGGCTTCCCGCCCTAGGCCTGGGCTCAGTTCTTATGCTAATGTGGGGCTTTCAAAGACATTAAGCTGTAAACTTTTTTTTTTTCCTGTAACTGAAGTAATGAAAATTTCAGCTCTTCTTTGCAGGGGCGTGGGATGGCTGGACGTGTGCTAACACTGGATTAAAAGTGGAATGGCCTTAATTTTCTCGGCCTCAAAAAAAATTTTTTTTTTCTCGGCCTCCACGCGTCCCGTCTTCCTATCTAGCTCCTTCCCCCTTCCCCGGAGCTCCTAAGAGAGCAATTGCAAATGACCTCTGGTGGCAGCGTGTGTTGGGGGACAGGTCCAGGGATTTGGGATCAGGAAGACCTGGAGCGCGGGCGTCCCGGCTGTGAAGCCGGATTCGATGCTGCAGACTCTTATTCCCTAAGGCTATTTTGACAACTGACTTTGTACATAGAAAAGCTCTCCTTTGTCTTTAAAAGATGAAGAGCAAGTCAAAGCGGTTTTTCTCTGCCCATCTGATTCCTCAGATTCCAATCTGAGACATATTTCCTGTTAATAAGGATAATTTACTATCCGCAGTACTATGGTTAAAATATTCTGACACAAGTAATTCAGAGGGCTGAAGGTTCCTCATCTCTTCACAGCTCAGTCACTCATCAGGAAATGCATCTTTATGGATTTGGAAAGAACCAAGAGACATTATTACCAATGGTCATATTATTATGTTAAAGATTCTTCCTTGAGATCCCAGGAAGGCAATTTTTCCTTGGGCTTGCGGAGGCCTCTTGGAGTGAGGTTAGAATCAGAAATTGTGAGTTTGGGTTTCAGATAATGAACTGGTTAGCTACGTAAACACGGACAGGCATTTAGGTTCTTTTTGAATTTCAATTCCCTTAAAAGCTATAGAATAATTTCTAAACACCTCATTAGACTGTTGCAGGATTTCTTTATTGCTAATACAAGTTAACATTCATATGGCACATATTATGTGCCAAGAATTGTGTCATGCTTCACATAAAAGAACTCATGGGATCCTCCAACAACCCTATGGGCAGATACTGTTATCTTGATGGGCCAACTAAAGGATAGATAGGAAGAAAACATCTTGTCCAAGGTCATTTGACCTAGCTAGTTAAGTGGATTCGAACTCAGGAAGCCTGGCTCCAGGCTGTTATGGCCACCAGAAAATATTTATTAAGTACTTACTAACGTCCTAGATATTGTACAAATAAAGTCCAACTCTTTATCATTAGAGCTCTATGGCACAGGCATTATTACTGTCACAGTTTTGCAGAGAAAGAAGTAGGTTCAGAGCCTAAGCTCAAGGGACTTGCCCAGAGCCCTA
>VAFL01000055.1 GCA_005768755.1 Paracoccus denitrificans
GAATCAAATCGAAGCTAGGGTAAAAGAATCGAATCGAATCAAAAATTATCTAAATGAATCCAATTAAATCCAAAAGAATTGAATCGAATCGAATCGAAAGAACCGAATCAAAATGTAACAAATCGAATACAAATGATCAAATCGAATCAAATCGAAAAGAATCAAATTGAATCGAAAAGAATCAAACTGAATCAAAAAGAATTGAATCAAGAAGAATCGAAATGAATTGAATTGAGTAGAATCAAATCAAAGCTAGGGTAAAAGGATCGAATCGAATCAAAAATTATCTAAACGAATCCAATTAAATCCAAAAGAATTGAATTGAATCGAATCGAAAAGAATCGAATCAAAATGTAACAAATTGAATCCAAATGATCGAATCGAATCAAATCGAAAAGAATCAAATCGAATCGAAAAGAATCGAATTGAATCGATTCGAGAAGAATCGAATCGAATGGTATCGAATCGAAAAGAATCGAATCGTATCGAATCAAATTGAATCGAATATAATCGAAACGAAAAGAGTCGAATCGAATTGAATCAAAATAATCGAATCGAAACGACAAGAGGCGAAGCAAATCGAATCGAAAAGAATCAAATTTAAAAGAATCGAATCGGGGATACCTGGGTGGCCCAGCAGTTTGGCGCCTGCCTTTGGCCCAGGGCGCGATCCTGGAAATCCGGGATCGAATCCCACATCAGGCTCCCCGTGCATGGAGCCTGTTTCTCCCTCTGCCTATGTCTCTGCCTCTCTCTCTCTCTGTGACTATCAGAAATAAATAAAAAAATAAAAGAATTGAATCGAATTGAAAAGAATCGAATCGAAAAAATCGAATCAAAAAGAATCGAATTGAATCGTATCGAATCGAAAAGAATCGAATCAAATGGAATCGAATCGAATCGAATCGAATCAAAAAGAATCGAATCGAATTGAATAGAAAAGAATCGAATAGATTCGAATCGACACGAATCGAAAAAAATTGAAACGAATCGAATCATATCAAATTGAAAAGAATCAAATCGAATAAAAAAGAATCGAATCGAACTGAATCGAAAAAAATCGAATCGACAGACCAAAAAGAATCGAATCGAAAAGAATCGTATCGAATCGAATCAAATAGAATCGAAAGAATCGAATTGATTCCAATCGACTTGAATCGAAAAGAATCGAATCGAACAGTATCGAATCTAATTGAAATGAATCGAATCAAATAAAATAGAAAAGAATCAAATCGAAACGAAAAGATCGAATCGAATCAAATTGAAAAGAATTGAATCGAATCGAAAAGAATCGAATCGAAATGAAAAGAATCGAATCGATCGAAATGATCGAATTGAAAAGTATCGAATTGAATCGAATCAAATTGAAAAGAATCAAATCGAATCGTATCGAATCAAAAAGAATCAAATCAAATCGAATCGAAAAGAATAGAATCGTATTTAATTGAATCAAAAAGAATTGAATAGAAAAGAATCGAGTCGAATCAAAATGAATCGAATCAAATCAAAAAGAATCATATCGAATCGAATCAAATTGAATCGAAAAGAATCAGATTGAATCTTATATACTTGAATCAAAAAGATTCGAGTCGATTCGAATCGAAAATATCAAAC
Organism: Paracoccus denitrificans; assembly: GCA_005768755.1. Taxonomy (GTDB): domain Bacteria; phylum Pseudomonadota; class Alphaproteobacteria; order Rhodobacterales; family Rhodobacteraceae; genus Paracoccus; species Paracoccus denitrificans_B. The sequence continues at coordinate 1,615 of VAFL01000055.1, forward strand.
CAAATAGAAAAGAATCGAATCGAAAAGAAAAGAATCGATTCAAATCGAAAATAATCGAATTGAATCAAAATGATTCGAATCGATACGAAACGAATCGAATCGAAAATAATAGAATCGAATCGAAATGAAAATAATCAAATTGAATCGAATTGAAAATAATCGAATCAAATCAAATCGAAGATAATTGAATCGAATCTAATAGAAAATAATCGATTCGCATTGAATTGAATCGAAAATAATCGAATTGAATTGAATCGAAAATAATTGAACCGAATCGATCGAATTGAGTTGAAAATAATCGAATCGAACCGAATTGAATCGAAAATAATCGAATCGAATCGAATCGAAAAGAATCGAATCGAAACAAAAAGAATCAATCGAATCAAAAATAATCGGATCAAGTCGAAAATAATCGAATCGAATCCAATCAAGTCGAATCGAAAATAATCAAATTGAATTCAAATGAATCGAAAATAATCGAATCGAACCGAAATGAATCGAATCAAATAAAAAATTATCGAGTCGAATTGAATAAAAAATAATCGAATCTAATGCAATCGAATCGAATCGAAAATATTCAAATAGCATCGAATTGAATCAAAATAATCGAATCGAATCGATAAGAATCGAATCAAATCGAATCGAATCGAATTGAAAAGGAGCGATCAAATCGAAAAGAATCGAATCGAATCGAAAAGTATCGAATCGAATTGAATCGAATCAAATCGAACAGAATTGAATCGAATCGAATCGAAAAGAATCAAATCGAATCGAAAAGAATCGAATCGAAAAGAATAGAATCGAATTGAAAAGAATAGAATTGATTCGAAAACATTCGAATCGAATTGAATCAAACCGAAAAGAATCAAATCGAATCGAAATCAAAAAGAATCAAATCGAAACGAAAGATTTTAATCGAATTGAATCGAATCAAAAGGAATCGAATCGAAAAAATCGAATCGAATCGAAAAGAATCAAATCGAATTGAATCGAAGAGAATCAAATCGAAAAGAATAGAATCGAATCGTATCGAAAAGAATCGAATCAAATCGAATGGATAAGAATCAAATCGAATCGTAAAAAATCGAGTCGAAAGGAAAAAATTCGAATCGAATCGTAAAGAATCGAATTGAATCGCATCAAAAAGATTTGAATCGAATCGAACTGAAAAGAATTGAATTGAAACGAATCGAATCAAAAAGACTCGAATCAAATCGAATCGAAAAGAATCGAATCGAATAAAATTGAATCGAATAGAAAAGAATCTATCTAATCGAAAAGAATCAAATCGATAAGAATCGAATTGAAAGAATTGAATCGACCCCTAACACTAAACCTATCCTAACCCTAAGCCTTAACCCTAACACCTAACCCTAACCCTAACCCTAACCGTAACGCTAACACTAACCCTAACCCCTAACCCAAACCCTACCCCGAACACTAACCCTAAACTTAACCCGTACCCTAACTAAACCCATACCCTAACCCTAACAGGTACACTAACACTAAGCTGTACCCCAACCTTAACCCAGACCCTAACCCTTACCCTAACCCTAAGACCGTCCCCTAACCCATACACTAACCCATCCCCTAAACATAACCTAACCAGTACTCTAACACTACCCCGTACCCTAACCCGTATCCTAACCCTAACACTAACACATACCTAACCATAACCCTAACCCTAACCCCTAACCCTAACCCTAACCCTAACCGCTAACCCTAACCCTAAACCAAAACCTAACCCTAACCCCTAACCCTAACATTAACCCCTACCCCTACCCCTAACCCTAACCTGAACCCCTAACCACTAACCCTAAACCTAACCCTAACCTTTAACCCTAAACCTTAACCCTAACCCTAACCCTAATCCTAACACTAACCCAAACCCAACCCTAAACACTAACCCTAACCTTAACCCCTAACCTTAACCCTAACACTAACACTAACCCTATACCCCTAACCCTAACCCTTAACCCTAACCCTTAACCCGAACCCTAACCCTAACCCAAAACCTAACCCCTAACCCTAACCAAAACCCGTAACCACTAACCCTAACCCTAACCCTTAACCCTACCCTTAACCCTAACCATAACCCAAACCCTAACCCTAACCCCAAACCCTAACAGTAACCCCAAACCTTAACCCTAACCCTAACGCTAACACTACCCCTAACCCTAACCCCTAACCCCTAACCCTAACCTCTAATGCTCTCCGTAACCCTTAAACTCAACACTTAACCCTAAACCTAACCCTAACCCTTACCCTAACCCGTACCCTAACCCTAACCGAACACTAACCGTAACCCGTACCCTAACCTTTACCCATACCCTAACCCTGAACCATACCCTAACCCCAACCTTAACCCGTACACGAACCCTAACCCGTATCCTAACACTAACCCATACCCTAACCCTAACACGTAACCTAAATCTAACCCTGACCCTAACCCAAACAATAACCTAACCCTAATCCTAACCCGTGCCCTAACCCTTACGCTAACCCCAACCCTAACGCTAACACGTACACTAACCCTAATGGTACCCTAACACTAACCCTAACCCGTACCCTAAACCTAACCCTAAAATTAACCCTAACCCGTAACCTAACCCTATACCCTACCCTACCTTAACCCTAAACATAACCCGTACCATAACACTAAAACTACCCCTAAACCAAACGCTAACTCTAACCATAACCCTAACCCTATCTCTAAACCTAACCCTAAACCTAACCTAACCGTAACCCTCACCCTAACTGTATCCCTAACACATAAACTAACCCTAACTCTAACCCTAACCCATAAACTAAACCTAACCCTAACCCTAACCCTAAACAGTGCCCTAACCCTAACCCTAACATGTACCTTAACCCTAACCCTAAACCTAAACCTAACCCTAAGCCATACCCTAACCCTAACCCTAATCCGTACCCTAACCCATACCGTGACCCTAAACCTAACCCGTACCCTAAACCTAACCCTAACCCTAACCTGAACCCTAACTCTAACCTGTACCCTAACCCTAAACCGTAACGTAACCTGTACCCTAACCTGTACCCTAACCCGTACCCAAACCCTAATCCTATCCCGTTCCCTAAACCAAACCCTAACACTAACCCGTACACTAACCCGAAACCGTACCCATACCCTAACCCATAAATAAACCTATACCCTACCCCTAACCCTAACCTGAACCCGTACCCTAAGCCTAACCATAACCCCAGCCCTAACCCTAACCCATTCCCTAACCCTAACCCAAAACGTATCCCATACCCTAACCCGAACCCTAACCCATAAGCTAACCCTAACCTGTAACCTAAACCTAACACTATACCTAACCCTAAACAGTACCCTAACCCTAGCCCTAACCCTAAACACTAACCCGACCCATAACCCTAACCCTAACCGAAACCTAACCCTAACACTAAGCCTAACCATAACCTACCCTAACCCTAACCCTAACCTGTACCCTAACCCAAACCCTAACACCGTAAACCTAACCCTATCTTGTACCCTAACCCTAACCCTAAACCTAACCCAAACCCTAACCATAACCAGTACACTAACCCATACCTTAACCCGTACCATAATCCATACCATATCTCTAAACCGTACCCTCACCCTAACCCTAACCCGTACCCTAACCCTAATCTGTACCCTAACCTAAGCCTAAACCGAACCCTAATCATAACCCTAACACTAACCCTAATCCGTAGCCTAACCCTAACCCAAACCCTAAACATAACCCAAACTCTAACTCTAACCCTAACCCGTACTCTAACCCTAACCATAACCCTAACCTGTAACCTAACCCTAACCCTAACCCTAACGCTGAACAGTACCCTAAACCTAACCCTATCCCATACACTAACCCTAAACCTAACCCTAAACCTAACCTTAACCCGTACCCTAATCCTAACCCGTACCCTAATGCTTACCCTAAGCCTCACCCGTACCCTAACCCAAACTCTAACCCATACCCTAACCCTAATCTTACCCCAACCCTAAACCTAACGAAACCCAATCCCTAATCCTAACCTTAACCCTAACCTAATCCTAACCTTA
>VAFL01000056.1 GCA_005768755.1 Paracoccus denitrificans
TTTGCCCGTTCCCGCGCCGCCGCCGTCGACCATTCCGGCCAGCGCCCCAGCGTCATCCGCCGCTGCCGCCCGGCATGTCGGTAATCCAGCGTGAAGGCCCGGTTGCCCGAGCGGTAGATGCAGATGGCGAACCCCCGCACCTCGCTGTCGAAGATCTGATAGTCCCGGCCCGGTTCCGGCGCCGCCTCGCGCACCGATTTCTCGTTCAGTCTCAATCGCTTCACCATGCCCAGCGCCTCCTTCTTGCATCCACACAAGGCTCAGCCTCGCGCGCATGGCAAGTCATACATCAGCGCCAGGACCGGCAGGGAGGCGGAAGGTGGCGGAACCTCGGGGGAGGGCTGCCGGTCAATGGCTCAGAAGGGAAAAACCTACACCCTCTGTTGATCAATCCGTGAATTGCAACGAGAGCCTGTCCTGCTTATTGTCAAGCCAGTGGCATAGGTTCCGATTCAACCAAATGATGCGCGGCGCGATATGTTCTTTGCTTGTTGTCCTGCTCGTGTTCGCGGGCGTGGTGCAGCATGGGCAAAGTGCTGGCACAGCCGGACTGTCGGCCGATCACGTTGTCGCTTCGATCAACCATCCCGGCGACACAGGCGGGCATGAGCACGGCTCTTCGGGGGAGACCTCTTGGCACGATATGACCGATGCCTGTGCGATTGTATGTGTCGGCACACCCACCCCGTGGCTTGCTGCCGCGCAACTTGCGCCTGTTGAGACTGAGCATTCGCTGAAGTGGCACTCTATTGCGGTGACACGTGAGGGCCGTCTGGTCGGCCCCGGGTACCGCCCTCCGAAATCCATCTGAACACTTGCTTGCCGCACCTTTCAAGGTGCCGAACATGGTTCGCCCTACGGGGTCTGATGGATTATTCATATGACTCGCGGGCTTTGCGCAGCCAGCCGCGCTGGCATTGCAGGCAACGACGCGCACGCTTGACATCGATGGCCGCGCCGCCACGGTTTTCGGGCTGATCAACGGCAACGGAACACCCGGGCTTATTCTGGATCCGGGCCAGCGTTTCCTGCTGGACCTGACCAATGATCTGACCGAGCCGACGATCATTCATTGGCATGGACAGATCCCGCCGAACGCGCAGGACGGCGTTCCCGATATGCCGATGCCGCTGCTGCAGCCAGGAGAGACGCGCGCCTATGATTTCGAGGCCGCAGCAGGCACGCACTGGATGCACAGCCATGTGCCCATTCAGGAGATGCAGTTGCTGGCCGCACCCCTGATCGTCCGCCGCCCCGAGGATCTGCGAGCTGATCGACAAGAGGTCACCATGTTCCTGCATGATTTTTCCTTCCGCCCGCCGGAAGAGGTGCTGGACGAAATCCGCACGGGAAAGGGGCATGACGAGGCCGCCGAAGCCGAAATGTCGCAACCAGCCGATCCCCATGCCGGTCACGACATGGGTGGCGGCATGCCCATGAACGGGATGTCGGAAATGGGTGGCATGACCATGGCCGGTATGAGCGGGATGCAGATGGACCTGAACGACTTCGATTTCGATGCCTATCTGGCGAATGACCGCACCCTGAGCGACCCAGAGGTCGTGCAGGTAGAGAAGGGTGGCCGTATCCTGCTGCGGGTCATCAACGGGGCTGCTGCCACGGTGTTCTGGATCGACAGCGGCGAGGTCCCGGGCCGGCTTGTTGCCGTGGACGGCCAGCCGGTGCAGCCCCTGTCAGGAAAGCGCTTCGGTCTGGCCATGGGTCAGCGTCTGGATATCGAGCTTGACCTGCCCGCAGGCGGCGCATGGCCAGTCCTTGCGCTGCGCGAAGGCTCGCATGAGCGCGCCGGTCTGATCCTTGCGACGTCTGGCGCCAAGGTGCCGGTCATGCTCGGAATGGCCGACGATGCGGCACCTGCGTTCGATATCGACCTTGCGCAGGAAGCCGCCTTGCGGGCCGTTTCTGCGCTGACGGAACGAACTGCCGATGTCGCGCCCATGGTGATGCTGGGCGGGCAGATGCAGCCCTATCGCTGGACCATCAATGACCGCGTGTTCGAGGATCGGGTTCCGGTTACGGCCAAAGCAGGCCAGCGGGTCGAGATCATGTTCCACAACATGTCCATGATGGGCCATCCCATGCATCTGCACGGCCATCATTTCCAGGTCGTCGCGATCAATGGCAATCGGTTCCCCGGTGCGTTGCGCGACACGGTCTATGTGCCGCCCATGTCGATGGTCACGGTGGCGCTGGATGCGGGCGAGGCGGCGGAATGGATGCTGTATTGTCACCACATGCCGCATCTTGCCAGCGGCATGATGACGACGTTCGCGGTCTCGGCGTGAAAGGAGAAGCACCATGTTTCTGCGACGCACGATCCTGACCCTGGCCCTTACCGCCCCGGCGATGGCCATCGCCCCTCGTCTGGCGTGGGCTGGTCATTCGCTTCCACCGGAATTCCGCAGGCAACTCGAACGCGATACGAATGCGCCGATCTTCGGCAATCCCGATGGCGACGCGACTCTGATCGAGTTCTTCGACTATAACTGTCAGTTCTGCCGCGCGATGATGCCGGTGGTGGATGCCGTACTAGGCGCCGATCCCGGCTTGCGAATGGTACTGCGGGAATGGCCGGTCTTTGGCGACGGTTCGGTTTTCGCGGCCCGCGCGGCGCTGGCCTCGCGCAAGCAGGTCCGCTATGCAGACTTTCACCGCGCCCTGATGGGTCAGAAACCCCGGGCTGAAAAGGCCAGCGTCCTGCGTGTTGCGCGATTCATCGGGTTGGACACCCAGCAGTTGCAGCGCGATATGGACGGCCCGGAGATTGCCCAACATATCCAGCAGTCCAATGCGCTGGCCGAAGCGATGGCGCTTGTCGGCACGCCCACCTTCATCGCCGGATCGGATTCGCGCTTTGGCGCCATTTCATCAACGGAACTGGCCGAATTGGTTGCGGCCTCGCGTGGCAATTGAAGCATTTCACGAAAGGACAACGTCATGGATCACTCTGATCAACACAACAGCCAAGGAGATATGAGCGCCGGAAGCTATGGCCGTTTTGCTGCGATGATCGCTACCTCGACGGTGATCATGTTCGGGCTGATGTATCTGAACACCTGGGCGATGGATCATGTCTTTTTCAGCCAGACCCGGATGTGGATGGCGCTTTACATGGGCGGCGCCATGGCGCTGATCATG
>VAFL01000021.1 GCA_005768755.1 Paracoccus denitrificans
TTCGATATAATCTCTTCCAGTTTCGGCCGCTTCGTTCCCATCTTCAATCCTCCGTTTCCTAACTATTGCGGCGGACCACTTCAGTGGGGGAGGATCACTTACTGTGCCAATCCGCATACATACCAACCTGACTACGCTCGCGATGATCTCGTTCGTCGGCGTCTATGGCATGCCGGTCCGCTACCGTTCTATTCTCCGCTTGGTCGGGGGCACATGCAGTGCAGAGTCGCGTTCTATACCATGCAACTCAAGAATATCCCCAATAACTCCCTGGCGGGCTGTGTCCGCCAGAAAGGCTTCTAACTCGGCCAACGCATCGGGCCGACCCTGCGGCGTTGCCATGGATTGCCTGATGTTCATGAAAGCCGGCTTGAGCACCCGCGAACCTGGGCGTTGGGTGGCAACCTTCTCCATAACGGCGCCAATACCACCTATCGCTGCAACTGCTGCAGAGTCCAAGGCGCCTAAGGCAGCGCTGATGTTATCAAACTCCACCAGATGATCCGCTCCAGGCTTTCGCTTCAAAGTCAAACAATAGGCGCTCCCCTTGACCACGCCTACCGGAACGCCCGACTCCACTAATGCATCACTGTCAACCGCTGCACATTGCGGTCCCGCAAGATAGCAGCCCTCGATCTGCAAATAGGGGTGTGTGAACGCAATGGTGCGAGCACGCTGCAAATCAACAGCAAGAAAACAGACGTCCCACTCATTGCTCTCGGCCGAGGAAGAGACATCATAAGCGCGTTCATATTCGACGAAGCTTAGCTCAAGCTCGAGGCGAGACGCCAGCAAACGCGCTAGCTCAACACTAACACCCTGCGGCTGACCCGTTGCATCGCGCCTGACCAGAACAGGATTGCCATGGTTCAGCGCCACGCGTAGCACGCCGGTCGGCGCGAACTGATCGCTAAGAGTTTTTGAAGTAATCATAATTTGGCGTTCCCTTCACCAACGTAAACGAAGCGCAACTTCGGTATTATCGAAATGAAAATACCACTCAAGCTAGAGGCATCCTGGCTTTTTTCGTGGAAACCAAGCTAAGATGCAGGCGCATCATATCGGCTGCATCCTGACGGCGGCCCTCCAACAGGAGATCAAGAATTTTCACATGTTCATAGCACTGCGCGGCACTTGCCTGACGCTCCTCACGAACCCCGAGCTCCATAAGTCGACGCAATCGATTTATTTTTTTGATTGACTCAATCAGGAACGCATTGTTGCTGCATTCGGCAATGGTTTCATGAAGCCGGTTATTGATTTGGAAAAGCTCAAGCGAGCCTGCACACTTGAGATCGCCGTCGACGAGTGCGACCTGCTGCGCCCGCACATCTCGCAAGGCGGCCTCGTTGAGAACGAAGCTCGGCTCCAAGATAGCTGCCGGTTCGTTGATCATCCGAAACCTAAAGCTTTGCAGATAAGCTTCGTCTGAAGTTAGCATCGGCGAAAATTCCCAACCATGACCGGGAAGGCGCTCGATCCAACCTTCGCTGGCGATGCGAGAAACGATCTTTAACATGGAAGCCCTTGGAAGATCATATCTTCGCATTAACTGGCTTTCCGAAATGCGGTCGTTGAGCTTACCAGACAGGCGGTCCGAGGCAATCCGAATATAGACTGCATCAAGATCGTCGGGATTTGTGTTTGAATCCTCAGCTCCGCTGAGTTCGCCAACCATATAGCCACGGCTACCAGCGGATTTAACAACCCCCCTTTGCTCAAGTAACTTAAGTGCCGTCCTGATGGGGGTGCGCGACACCTTCAACTCGCTGGCCAGCAAGCGCTCCGTAAGTCGGGTTCCTGTGCCCCATCCCTGACGACGGACAAGTTCAGTGATTCCGCAAGCAAGCTCTTCGTGCAGGTTCTGTCGGGCCACTCTACTCTCCTAGCGCGATCCATGTACTACCATGTCGCAAATACATTCGGTAGCGTTCTCGAATGGTTTTTTATCATTGCAAAATACCATAACGTATGGCATGTCCCATGACCATCGGCGAGGAGGGCCGATAATCTGGGTATTGAAGGGGGTCTCATGCGCAGCGGCTGTACGAGTCTGGGCACATCGCTAACGCTCCGGCCTTTGAGATCGCGCAGCGCTCTCGACGCCAGACGGTAAAGACAATTCTCAAAAGACAGGAAACTGAGAACTATGAAACGACGCCATCTCATCATGGCCACGCTTGGCCTTTCTCTCGCTACCGCGCTGGCGCCACACGCCGTGCTCGCTCAGGAGGCTTGGCCGCCGCGTAAGATCAACTTCGTCGTGGCGCTTGGCCCCGGCGGTTCTGCCGACAGGACGGCTCGTGCCCTGGCCCAGCGCATGCAGGAAGAACTGGGCGTGCCGATAACCGTCATCAACCAGGAAGGCGGCGGCGGTCATGTGGGTCACACCTATTTCACCCAGATGCCGGCTGACGGCAGCTATTTCCTAGCGACCTCGCTGCATCCCTATATCGGTAACGCGATTCTGGAATTCGACGCCGATTACAAGATGGATGACTTCGCTTTCATCAATAGCCAATGGAACGATTATGATTTGTTCGCGGTGAACGCGGACACACCCTATGAGACCCTGGCCGAATTCATGGAGGCCGCGCGGGAAGATCCCGGCAAACTGCGCATTTCACTCGTGTCGGGCTCATCGGCCGAGGTCAATCTGGATCTTGCCTTGCAGGCATTCGGACTGGACCGATCTGCCGTCAACGTGGTGACATACGAATCCGGTGGCGCTGCGCGGACCGCCGTGGCCGGGGGGCAGGTCGAAATGAATATTTCCGCCGCCGAAGGCAACCTGCCCATCGCTGAATACCTACGGCCCCTAGCCATTGCGGCCGAAGAGCCCAGCGAAGACTGGGATGCCCCTACGCTGAACCAGACCCTGAAGGTTGCCGGCCTTGAAGAAGTGCCTGTTTTCTCGGGCGGGATGCGAGGGCTTGCCGCCCATGCGGCCTTCAAGGAGAGCAATCCCGAAGCGTTCGAAAAATTGGTCCAGGCTTACAAGACAATTCTGGAAGACCCGGAATTCGTCGCGATGCTCGAATCCCAGGATATCGGAACGGAATGGTTAGGGCCCGAAGAAACGACCGCGATGATAAATTCAAACTTCGAGATCCTACAGGAGTTCAACACCGAAAACTGAGCGTCGACGGGGGTCGAGGCCCCCGACCCTCCATCGTTCGATCAGGGAGAGAAAATTGACCGGTAAGTTATCTGCGGTTCACGCCGCTCTACTTTTAATCATCGTGGCAGTGTCCGGCTATATCACCTGGAGCACCGTTTCCGCGTCCAGCAAGCTTGAAAACCTTGTTGTCGTTGCCCCCGTCTGCGCTGCAGTGGCGGTGCTAGTGGTCGTGCTTTCGGTCAACATGCTGCGTCATCCAGCAGCGGAAGCGAACACCTCAGGCATCTGGGGCGACGTCCTGTTGCTAGTTGTCTTCGCCATGTTCTGCTTCATGCTGATCCGCATCGGTTTTGACCTGGCGACATTTGTGTTCGTCTGGGTGGGCGTGCTAATGAGCGGCGGCAAGGGAATATGGCAACCGCCGCTGTTCGCCGCAATCTTCACCGTGATCCTTGTTTATACCTTTGGATCGCTTTTCCCTTATCCAATGCCGACGCTGGTGCTGTGATGATTGACACGATTGCATTCGCTCAGGCGATTGGCATGCTGTTCGGCAGTATCGATCCGTGGCTGTGGGTCATTCCCGGCCTGCTGATCGGCCTGATATTCGGCGCGATTCCTGGACTTCAGATTTCGATGGCCATGGCTGTCTTTCTGCCAATCACCTTTAACATGGACTTCTTGCAGGCCATGCTTTTTCTCACCTCGATCTTCACCGGCGGCGCTTATGGCGGCGGCGTAACGGCGATCCTGATGAACATTCCCGGCTCGTCTTCGTCGATCGCGACCGCCTTCGACGGCTATCCGATGGCGCGTCAGGGCAAGCACAACGAGGCGTTGGGGCTAGGACTCGCCGCATCGGTGGTAGGTACGTTCGTAGGGTATATCCTGCTACTGCTACTCATCAATCCGCTGTCCGCTTTTGTTCTGAAGATCGGCCCGATGGAGATGGTTGTAGTCGTGCTGTGGGGTCTGACCCTGATAGCCACGCTCAACGACAGCAGCATGGCCAAGGGACTGATGGCTGGTTTATTCGGACTGATGCTCAGCCAGGTCGGCATGTCCACGACCGGCGTGATGCGGACCACTATCGGAAACCCGCATCTGCTGGACGGAATCGAAGTTGTGCCGGCCATGATCGGGATCTTCGCAGCCTCAGAACTGCTGCGTCTGCGCGGCGGCACGTATCTGGTGCAGGACGATGCGCAGCGCCATATCTCCTTTCCGAGAATCATGCGCGGCGTTGCTGACACCTTCCGTTATCCCGGCGTACTGATCCGGGGAAGCTTGGTCGGCGCCGTCATCGGGGCGATCCCCGGCGTGGGATCATCGGTGGCCAACCTCGTCTCCTATGGCGAGGCTAAGAGGACCTCGAAGACCCCTGAGATCTTCGGAAAGGGCGCACCTGAAGGCGTCGTAGCGGCCGAATCGGCCAACAGCAGTTCCGAAGGCGGATCCATGACCGCGCTTCTAGCGCTGGGCATCCCGGGCGGTGCGGCGACGGCGGTCTTGCTGGCGGCCTTTTCGTTTCACAACATCATCGGCGGACCTTCTTTCATCCGCAACGAGACGGATATCGTTTACTCGATCATCCTGGGCAATCTTGGACAGGTCATCCTTTTGGCAATAATCGGGCTGATGACCCTACGCGTATTGGGATTGGTAGTGCGCGTGCCCTTGCCTTATCTGGTCCCAAGCGTTCTGGCGATGTGCGCATGGGGCGGTTACGGAATTACTGGGACCATCGCGGGTCCGGTGACTGTTGCTGTATTCGCAGGGATAGGCTGGTTGATGCGGCGCGCCGACTATCCGGTCGCCGCGACGGTCATCGGGCTACTGCTGGGGCGGATGATGGAGGGCGAGCTGGTTCGCACCTTGCAGATTTCGAACGGCCGTCCGTTGGCCTATCTGCTGGAAAGGCCGATTGCGATGGTTCTTTTCTTCATCATGCTTGTAGTGCTTGTTGGGGTTCCGTTGATGAAAATGATGCGCCGTCGGAGGAACGGTGCACAGGAATCTTGAGTCTGCCGGTACAAAAAGCTGTGCCGCATGAATCCTTGCCGTTCATTCAACTGGGATTCGCGGACGAAAAAACTTCAGGAAACAATCATGCAGAAGAAGATCAAGGCCGTTTACATGCGCGGCGGGACCAGCAAGGGCGTTTTTTTTCATCCAGAATGGTTGCCCGCGGAGGCAGCTGAGCGCGACCGTATACTTTTGCGCGTCATTGGCAGCCCGGACCCCTATGGCCAACACATCGACGGGATGGGGGCTGCAACGTCCAGCACAAGCAAGGTCGTTCTGGTTGCGCCGTCTTCCCGCGATGACATCGATGTGGATTACACCTTCGGCCAAGTATCGTTGGACAAACCCGTGATCGACTGGTCCGGAAACTGCGGCAACCTAACGGCGGCGGTCGGCCCCTTTGCCATTTCTCAAGGAATGGTCGATGTGCCTCGCGACGGCATGGCCACAGTGAGGATTTGGCAGGAGAACATCGGCGCTAAAATCGTTGTGCATGTTCCCTTGAAGGATGGAATGGTCGTCGAAACGGGCGATTTTTTCCTTGACGGGGTTGCCTTTCCGGCAGCCGAGATCGCGGTGGAATTCCTCCAGCCACTCACGGACGAAAACGGTGGCCATGCGATGTTTCCGACTGGCAACGCGCTTGACACGATCGAAGTGCCGGGGGTCGGATCGGTCGAGGTGACGATGATGATAGCCGGCAACCCGGCCGTCTTCGTGGATGCCGCCACATTGAACCTCATGGGGAACGAGTTGCAACGCGACATCAACGACAACGCTACCCTTCTCAGCAAGGCGGAAGCCATCAGATCGTACGCTGCCGTCCGCATGGGCCTGTCCGCGACTGCAGAGGACGCCACAGCGTTGCGTCCGCACACGCCCAAGCTGGCATTCGTCGCCCGCCCTCGAGGATATGTCGCGTCCAACGGGCGCCACGTAGACCCCGCCACATTGGATCTGAACGCACGCATCTTTTCGATGGGCAAGCTGCACCATGCCATGACGGGCACCGGCGCCGTGGCCATTGCTGCCGCGGCGGCCATACCTGGGACGCTGGTAAGTCGCCTGCTGTCCGAACCTAAGAGCGACATCCGCTTTGGCCACCCCTCGGGTAGCCTTGCCTGCGGCGCCGCCGCGCAGGAGCACCAAGGCCGGTGGATCGTGACGACAGTCACCATGAGCCGCAGCGCTCGCAGACTGATGGAGGGTGCGGTTTTCGTTCCAGACGATACATATGGCTGATGCCTACCCAGCGCTTTCCCTAGGACACTTTTTCGCAAGCGAGGCAGCCGTTGCGTGTGCATGTTCTCAACGACTGGTCCGACACCCTTGTAATTTTGCCAAGCTTCTCGCAATTGGCGTCGCATATGTGAACGTCTGGACGATCCCAAGGACGAATTGGTACTGGCGAGCCGCATGCCGTCGTCGTCGATCGGGCGCAGGATTTTGGTGACGAGCACTGGCTCCGGCTTTGACTGATGCTGACGAAGCTGGGTGAGTGCATGCAGTAAGTGTTCTTGGACGAGAACCATGACAAATACCGCAGCTGCTTGAACATCCCGGTTCCAGGCGAGCCCATGGTCCGAGGTTGGGTAGCAGAACACACCTGACGCCTTACTCTCCGCGGCACACAGGGATTACAGGGATCCCCGGTCGAACCGCAACTCTCAGAGGTCGCCGCCGAACGTCACGTCACGTCACGTCACGTCACGTCACGTCACGGGACCTTGCATATAGGCATGTCCCGAGCCAAGTCGATACTCAACTTGTGCGGAACACGCACCGGGTGTGAATGGCTTTTCGCGACCGAATTGTCATGACGCCTCATCGAAAGTTGGTTGTAAGTGCGCATGATGGCGGCCCAGTCCCTGGTCGTGTGATCATGAGCAGGGCGGTTCATACCTCTCAATCTACTGAAATCGTCCAATTTTGTACTTTCACCCGCCAATCAGCTCATAAATGAAAGTGTGAGTCAGAGAGCGTTACGCACACGAGCGTGACAACTTGGCACAGCGCATTGGCTGCTGCTGCGATCATCGGATCTGGCCCTCTTTACCAGAGGAAAGCCTCCTGAATGCATCGCCGATCTATATCACCGACAAGCGGCCATTCATATAGCATGCAGAATCGGTCGAGGAGGGCTCGGAACGGCCTTGCGGCGGCGCGGCATCGCTTATGTCGTGACGATGCGAGCCCCGGCAAGGCCGGCCCTCAGCTGCCGTTGGCCAGATGTCCAAGCGCTGCGGCGCAGCTTCCCCGAAGCAGCCGTTCGACATCCTGTCGAGAAAATTCTACTTCCGCATCCCCTTAAGATCGGGAGGATTACCATCGCACCCAGGTCGTCAGCGCGTTCCTGGGCGAGATGGATGCGATCAGCCGGGACGAAGGCGTGCTGGTCGTCGCCTGCTGCAATCACCCGGAACTGGTCGATCCGGCGGTGCTGCGCCCCGGACGGTTTGACCTCAAGATTTCCGTTTCCCTCCCGGATGCCGCCACGATTTTCGGGATCCTGAACACCAATCTGCAGGCTACATTCACGGACGACACCCTGCGCATTCTTGGGCGACAGGCGGTCTGACAGACGGCCGCAGAGACCGCCGGTGTCAGGACGCCTCGGCCGGGGCATCCACCAGCGCCAATGCGCCATCCGGCAACGGGCGTTGCAGCTTGCCGGCGATTTCGATCGGTGCCGAAAGCCAGGTCTCCCAATCCCCCGGATCAGTCAGAACAACGGGCATGGCTTTCGGATGCACCGATTTCACCTCGGCATTGGGCGCACAGGTCAGAATGGCATAGAGATCGTCGCTGGTCTCGCCATCCTTCAGCTTCCGGACCGAGCTCCAGCCCCGAACCTCAATCCCGGCGAAGAACATCGGCGTCTCTGATGCCGGCGGAGCGAACCACTGATTGCCGCGCTTGATCGGTTCGGCAAAGGCTGTGACCGGCACCAGGCAGCGATGTGCGGGCCCGAGCCAGCGCCGCCAATGTGGCGAGGTCAGGTTACGGACATTGGTAACACCCGGATCCCGCTGGGTCTTCAAAACCGAGGGCGGCGATGGCATCCCCCACCGCGCCTTGACCAATTCCAGCGAAACGCCATCATGGCGGATGATCGGTGCCAGCTGATCGGGATAGACCTTGCCCGGTGCGACATTGCCCGCGCGGTCGGTCATGCTCATGCCCTTGAAAAGTTGGCGCATTGCATCCTGCGTGGTGGTCTGATTGTAAAGGTTGCACACGGTATCGTCGTCCTCGGAACGGCCAAAAGGCAGATAGGGTGAACTGTAGCCCGGCAGGCAGGTTCCGTCAGCCAGTTCCAGATCCGGAAAGGCGGTCAGGCAGGCGCTGGCCGCATAAGGTTCACGGAAATAGTGCGCGATCCGGTCCCGCGTCACGCCGCGCCCACCGCCATGCCAGGCGTAGTTGCCGCGGCCGATCCGCGTCGCCAGCCACTCATGCAGCGCATCGGATCTGCGGCCAAAGCCCAATTCCGGTACGCAGCGCAGCACTCGGACCGGGAAGGCCGAATCGTCGATCTTGGCTTGAGGTGTGCTGCGGCGCGTCATAGGTTTGGAACAAGCGTGGAACATTTGCTGAGGGCAATAGAGAAGACGCTGTTGACCTGTGTTCGAAGGCTAGGGTCAGGATTCATAACCAGTAAATGACGAGAGCCGCGAGGGCGATGGCGGAGAGGAACACCTTGGGGCATCGGTCATAGCGGGTGGCGACACGCCTCCAGTCCTTGAGCCTGCCGAACATGATCTCGATGCGGTTGCGTCGCTTGTATCTCCGCTTGTCATATTTGACCGGCGCCTTGCGTTGCTTCCGGCCTGGGATGCAGGCGCGTATCCCTTTGTCCAGCAACGCTTCTCTGAACCAATCAGCGTCATAGCCACGATCCCCGAGTAGCCACTTGACGTTCGGTAGGCGGCTGAGCAGCGCCCGTGCGCCGATATAATCGCTGACCTGTCCAGCGGTGACGAACAGGTTGATCGGTCTTCCCTGGCTGTCACAGATGGCGTGCAGCTTGGTGTTCATGCCGCCCTTGGTGCGACCAATCAGGCGATCACGCCCCCGTCCGCCGGGAAAACAGTCCCCCGGACTGTTTTCTGATCCTCCGAACTCACGGCCATGCTCGTCGCCGTTCGGTGGGCCTTCAGGTATGTCGCGTCGATCATCACGGTCGTTTTCTCACCGTGTTCCGCCGCCAGCCCGGCCATCATCCGCGCGACGATGCCCTTTTCGCTCCAACGCTTCCAGCGGCTGTAGAGCGTTTTGTGAGGACCATATGCAGCAGGAGCGTCACGCCAACGCAAGCCATTGCGATTGATGAAGATAATCCCGCTTAGCACCCGCTTGTCATCAACCCGGGGCTTCCCGTGTGACTTGGGAAAGAAGGGAGCCAGACGTGCCATCTGCGCGTCGGTCAGCCAGAAGAGATCGCTCATGTCATCGCTCCGTTTTCGGAGGCGTGAATCACGCAGCGCAACTGAAATCAATGCATCCTGACTGTGGATCGGCGTGCAAGATTGACCCCCATCTTGGGGTGATCGGCATCTAAAAGTGACCCCCCTGATAATTTTGATCAGAAGCTTCCTCCAAATCACGAGGGAGCGGTCAGGGGATGTTGGTTGTGGAAACGATCGCGAAGATCAGGCGCGCGCATTTCGTCGAAGGCAAGTCGATCAAGCAGATCTGCCGTGAGTTGCGGCTGTCCCGGAACACGGTGCGTAAAGTCATCAGATCGGGCGCGACCGAATTCACCTATGACCGCACGACGCAGCCGCGTCCGAAGATTGATCCCTGGCGGTCTGCACTGGACTGCATGCTGGCCGACAATGCGCGGCGACCGAAGCGCGAACGCCTGACGCTGATCCGGATCTACGAAGAGCTGCGCAATCGCGGCTATGACGGCAGCTGTGATGCTGTCCGGCGCTACGCGGCCAGTTGGTCGAAGGAGACGCAGGAGGCCTCGGCTTCAGCCTATGTTCCGCTGATCTTCTATCCCGGCGAGGCCTACCAGTTCGACTGGAGCCATGAGATCGTGATCCTCGATGGCGTGACCACGACGCTCAAGGTCGCCCATGTTCGCCTGTGCCACAGCCGGATGCCTTATTTGAGGGCCTATCCCCGCGAGACGCAGGAGATGGTGTTCGACGCCCATGACAGGGCGTTCGCTTTCTTCGGCGGGGCCTGCGCCCGGGGCATCTATGACAACATGAAGACGGCGGTGGACACGATCTTTGTCGGCAAGGATCGGGCCTACAATCGTCGATTCCAGCAGATGTGCGGGCATTACCTGGTCGAGCCAGTCGCTTGCACACCGGCTTCGGGCTGGGAGAAGGGCCAGGTTGAGAACCAGGTAGGCGTGCTCAGGCGGCGCTTCTTCGTGCCGCGGCCGAAGTTCAAATCCTATGCGGAACTGAATGCCTGGCTTGAAGATCGGTGCATCGCTTATGCCAGTGCGAACCAACACCCCGACATTCCGGACAAGACGATCCGGGAAGTGTTCAAGGCCGAGCAGACGAGCCTGATCCCTTATGTCGGCCCGTTTGATGGCTTCCATGCCGTCCCCGCATCAGTGTCCAAAACCTGCCTCGTGCGTTTCGACAAGAACCGGTATTCCGTAGACGCCCGAGCGGTCGGGCGGCCCGTCGAGATCAGGACCTATGCCGACAGGCTGGAATGCTGGCAGGATGGTCAGGTCGTAGGCCGGCACGATCGCGCCTTTGGCCGTGCCAGGACGATCTACGATCCGCTCCATTACATTCCGGTTCTGGCCCGCAAGCCCGGCGCATTGCGCAACGGGGCGCCCTTCAGGGAGTGGGATCTGCCTCCGGCCCTGCGCCGGGTTCAGCGCAAGCTGGAACGCCAGCCCGGCGGTGACCGTCAGGTGGTCGACATCTTGGGTGCCGTGCTCACCGATGGCCTGGACGCCGTCGAGGCCGCCTGCGCCGAGGCCTTGTCTCACAATGTCCATTCCGCCGGTATCGTTCTGAACATCCTGGCCCGTCACCGCGAACCGATGCCACCGCTGACAATCACGACGCCGGATGCGCTGAAGCTGGGCCGCGAGCCCACCGCCAATTGCGACCGCTATGACAGCCTGAGGAGGACAACGAATGGAACGATCACAGGTGTTGGAGGCCATGGGTCAGCTGAAGCTTTACGGCATGAGGACAGCCTACGACGAGATCATCACCATAGCGGTCAAGCGACAGCACGAGCCACAGCAGATCATCGGCGATTTGCTGACCGCCGAGATCAGTGAAAAACAGGCGCGCTCGATCAAATACCAGATGAGCATCGCCAAACTCCCGTTGGCAAAGGAAGTCGACGAGTTCGACTTCGAGGCCGCCGAGGTCAACGAAACCCTGATCCGCGACCTGGCCGCCGGAGACTTCCTTGATCATCAGCGCAACCAGGTGTTGATAGGTGGCACCGGAACCGGAAAAACCCATCTCGCCGTCAGTATCGCCCGGGCCTGCATCAGAAATGGCCGCCGCGGACGGTTCTTCAACGTCGTGGATCTGGTGAACAAGCTCGACGCCGAAGCCCGGGCAGAACGACAGGGCCGGACCGCGGACCTGATCTCCCGCCTCGACTTCCTGATCCTTGATGAACTCGGCTATCTCCCGTTCGCTCAGACCGGCGGCCAGCTCCTGTTCCACCTGATCAGCAAGCTCTACGAGCGGACCTCAATCATCGTCACAACCAACCTGGCGTTTGGAGAATGGCCAAGCGTCTTCGGTGATGCCAAGATGACAACGGCTCTCCTCGATCGGCTTACCCACCACTGCGAAATCGTTGAGACCGGAAACGAGAGCTGGCGCTTCAAGAACCGGGCTTAGGGCAAGCAGAACCCCGCTGGCCCGTCGCCGCTGCGTTATATGAAGACTACGCAGCGACGGGCCAGTTCACCTCGGCGGGGTCAATCTTGAACGCCGATAAGGGGTCACAATTGGATGCCGATTGACACTGCTGCACCCCTCGATGGCGCTGCAATACCACAAGCGGGTCCAGCAACTCTATGAAGCCTTGCAGGACGAAGAGGAAGAGAAGCGGATCGAGGCGGCGGACATCCTGCGCTCGCTGGTGGACAAAATCGTGCTGACGCCCGTCGACGGCAAGGTTGAGATCGACGTTCAGGGCGATCTTGCTGGACTCCTTACGATTTCCGCGCAACGCAAAAACCCCGCGGCGGATGCAGCGGGGTCGCAAGTAAAGATGGTTGCGGGGGCAGGCAACCAACGATACTTGCGATTGGTCGAACGGAATATCCCAAGACTTGCCGCTTAGCCTAACCTATTAAGACTCATAAGAAAATATCCAGTTCCGTACGTCGAACCTGCGCGCGTCCTTCGGGGCAAAACAAGGTAGCCGCAGCTAGGCAGCCTCCAATCGGCACAAGGCAGAGCATTCTTGCTATGTCTCGATTGCTACGCCCGCTGCTATCAGGTTCGCAAGCTCTGTTGCGATTGGTGTGATCAGGTCAACGTCGACATCCGGTGCCTCGATACCGACAACGAGCGCATATCGACTCTTGCTCTCGGCTCTTCCAAGCGCCTTGCGCTCGCGCCACCAACCTGAAATCGGAAACACATAGAGAAGGTCCCGCGCTGCAAGCTCAACGGCACTGCCCTCCCAAATATCCATGTGGACTGAACCGGCCGACACCGACTTCGGCCCAAAGAACCAACCATCGTTGTCTTCATTCACCGGCCGAAGATCGCCCTCATCCCGGTCGTCCTTATTGACCCGACGCATGAAATTGCGTTCTGTCTCACGCGCTCGCTTCAAGTCGAAACGCAGACCGAACGACTGGTATCGTGCAGGATCGATCGCGCTTGCGAAGCTCGGATTCGGCTCCACGAAATACGACAATGTCACCTTCAACCTGATGCGCTCGTTACCGAGGCTTTCCAGGACGTCTCGCGGCCAGGGCAAGCGGTAGACATGGGCATCACCAAACCGCACGTTTCCGCCGTCCATACGGAAGGGCTGGATGTTCCGCTGTGCGACCAGGGCAAGGTCGTCGCGCGCCGAAGCTATGCCGCGACGCAGATTGGGCACCCCATATCCATACTTTCTGGTCAGAGCCTTTCGTTCGGCCTTGCCCGCTGCTCCGGCAAACTCCGCGAGCATATGCGGCGTCCACCGCGCGCTGTGCACCATCAGGGCCCTGACGGCTTCCGGCCAGTAGTCGGGACGTTCGGCCATCATGCGCGCGGCCATCCGTCCCGCCTGGGCGGTTGCCGCGCTCGTCGCCCAGAAGGACACAATCGGCTCGGGAACAGCAGTTTTGGAAGTCGTCAGCAGAGAAAGAGACGGCAGCCCGGACACGGCCTCAATTCCTGACCTGCTGACCGCGCGGTTGCCAGCTTCAAACACGACCTCAGGTTTTATGGGGGACTGGCTCGACCGCCAGAGCGTCGTCGTCCGACTGTATGGACTCCGATCCCCCGGACGCGACCAACCGGACCAGTCCCGGTAGGCGTACTCGGCAATATCGGATTTCAGCGTGGTGCCGCCCACGGTAAGCACATTCCACGCCTGTGCCGGATCCTCGCCCGGGAAAGCGTCGGCATCGGCTATCTCGTCAGCGTGGGAACTGTCTCCAATGTTGCCGAGTGCCTGCACGAACAGTCGACGGATATGATCAGGCCCCTCCTCGACCGCATCGGCGCCGGAGGATATCTGGTCGAGTGCCGCGCTCCATCCCGTCGGCTCCGCTCCGGAACGATTCTCGTTGGTGACAGCCATGCAGAAAACTCTGGGACGCTCAGAAGCCGCGATCTCCGGCAATGCCGCCGCCGAGGTTGTGATTGCACCGTAGGAAAACGGATCATTCGGCTCAAAACTATCCGGCGGAAGGATTTTTACCGATTCCAAGCGGTGCGATAGGACTGGCCGTGATGCGTCCCCTAGTTGCGTGGTCAAGTCGCCGTGCAAAGCGAGACCAGCCATTCCTGAACCATGACCGATGTTGCTATGGTCATCAACGCCCCAGTCAGCAACCACCGTATGTAGATCACCACGGTCGAGCGCCGGCTCGATCAGGGCATGCCCGCGATTGATGCCGGTATCGAGCAGGCAGACGGCAGGCACGTCCCTGCCCGGCCAAGTGACACGCTCGGCGAGATTTTCAACGAAATCGCTTACCATACCGTGGAGCTCGTCAGTGAATACCGCAGGCGTGTCGGTCGCCCGGCGGATCTCAGCGATTCCCCCGGTCGAAAACAGCAACAACTCGATCACAGCCCGGCGGCCATGGACGGGGAGAACGATCACTTCCGGAAACCGCAATCGCGTATCGTCATCTCCGACGGTCAGCCCCAGGCGCTGCGCAAGGTCGTCAACGCGCTCGACCCGATCTCGAAAGCACCATAGTGCCCACCACATTTCCGCCTGCGGATCGTCAGGCAATGCATCCGGGTCGTCACGCCAAAAGGTCTGAAGGCGGGCAGTACGGACATGCTCGACCGGCTCGACACGGGATTTCTTCGGAATCTTCTCCCCGTCTTCCACCTCGGTGAACGCATAGTCACGAAAGACAGCGTCGAACACGTCGCGCGTATCGTCCGGCACAAAGAGCGCAATGCGCCGGGCGCCATTCGCGGTGACTGTTACGGCCCCCTGTCGCGTTCTCTCACGCTTCCGCTCGAGGGTCGTAGGTCCCACACCCGGCGCGAGTTCAACCTCAAGGTAAACCCCATCGGGGGGCGGTGCTCCATCGGGAAGATCGAGGACTTCTCGCCTCTGGTCCGCAAACTGAAGGGCGGCATTGAGTTCCCCAACCAGCCGACGACCATGCTCTTCGCGAATTCTCTGCAATGTCCTTTGGCGCGCGTTGCTGCCAGGGGATTTATAGTCGCGGACCACTCCCAATCCGCTGAGATCAATGTGACGATGCTCGTATTCAGCCAAGACGTTCTTTTTCCTCGGCGAACACAGTTTTCATGCTTTGCCGCTTGTTAAGTTGGCGGATCAAGTCAGCTGTAGAAACCTGCCCCCTTTCCGCGAGAATGGCTTCCTTGACAACTTCTTCCGCAGCATGAACAATTTCTGCCTGACTCAACCCTTCCGCCGCTGTCTCGATTGTTTTCCAGACGAGTTTAGGATACTTCATCGGCGCTAGATGTGCCTTGATGATTGCCCGCACCTCGTCAGGAGTCGGCATTTCGAACTGCAAAACCTCATCGAAACGCCGAAGCAGAGCGCGATCCAGCAGGGATGGGTGATTGGTCGCCGCCACCAGAACGCTATCGGTCGCGGATGGCTCTTCCATGAACTGAAGGAAGCTGTTCAGTACGCGACGCATCTCGGCCACATCGTTGGTTGCAAGCCGGTTGCTACCAACAGCATCAAACTCGTCGAACAGATAGACGCCCCTGCGCCGCTGTGCCTCATCAAAGACAAGTCGTAACTTGCTCGCCGTTTCCCCCATGAAGCGTGTGATCAGGCTTTCGAGTCGGATCACGAAGAGCGGCAGTCGCAGTTCCCCAGCCAGCGCCTCCGCAGTTATGGTCTTGCCCGACCCCGGCGGGCCAGCGAAAAGGATGCGGCGGCTGGGGGTCTTGCCATGTTCCCGCAACCAGTCCCGGCGTCGCTGTTGAAGCACCACAGCTTCGAGATGCCCCTTGATGTCCATGTTCAGGACGACGTCGGCGAGACGGATTCTCGCTTCCCGCAGGTCCAGCAAGTTGTCGAGATCGCCACGCGGACGCGAGAAAGAAATCGGGACCGAAGCTCTGACGCCACGCTGCGCGCGTACGGCATCTACCGCCGAACGGATTTCTTCGGCGGTCGCCCGGTGGCCCTGACGTGCTTCCCCGGCTGCAACCTGCAGCGCGATGGAGTAAAATTGCTCCTCATCGCCCTCTGCCTGGCTTCTCAGCATCGCCAGTATCTGCTTCGCATTTGACACCGCGCTGCCTCATCCGACCATGGTTTTCCTAGAATCGTAGTCTAGTCACACCGATTTGGGAAGTTTTCAATCGCTACTGGCGAGTCAGAATGGCCGGAGCGCTCACTGAAGCCGACAGAAGCCCAGAGGGCCTCCTCCGCCCAGATGTGTGCCCGACACTCGATGGGGAAGGTCGGGCACGAGAACCTCTGCATCAATCCCGCCCTTCTGGCACTGTTGTCGGAACGTGGTCAGGTAGATGCTTGCCCTACGAGGTGAGCGCCTGACGCCTATGTCCGGACCAGTCCGTACGGGCCCGAGATCTCAGGGCGCATCAGCCTTCATGCGATGCGGTGCGGCGGCTAACCGGCGCTTTTTCCGAAACGCTGCTTGACATACTCGGTGATAGCGTTCCCCTGTAGTTCTGCGGTAGCATTACCACCACGGACGAAGAAGCGCTGGAGGTTGCCATCCTTCAAGAAGGCCTCGCGCGGGCCAGGTTCAACGCGAACCATTAGAACACGAACACCATCTTGTTCTTCGAACCTCGGGTGAACGTAGGGACGGAAGATATCCCCCAATCGTGACGTGATCAGGTTCGCGAGATGAAGGGCCATCTTGTCTTCATCCGGAAAGCCATCGGCTTCGAGCCCGAGCACTTCGCCATTATCGGCGACCCCGAGAAGTAGCGTCCCACCCTTGGCGTTCAGAAAGCCGGCAATGGTTTTCAACGCTGACACATGAATCTTGTCGTCCTGCTGGCCGGTGTGGAGATTGACGCGCAGTGTAGACTTGAACTCGACGGCATCGGTTTCACCGGTCTCTATCAGCTCTGCGACGCTGATCTCCGCCTTCGCTACGCTCGGCCCATTACCATTGAGAAGCTTCCAAGCTGCCTCGATGACACGCGCCATGCGTTCCCGCCGCTCGACCAAGAAAGCTTCGTAAGGCATCTCCCACCACAGGTGCGGAAGCGCATGCCAGAAATAGAGCTCCGTTCGCTTCTCCGCGGAAAGCGCAGCGTCCAACGGTGGCACATAGGCTGACGGCGGCTTCTTACCGATGCGGATGTTTTCGGGCCATTCTACCGGCGCGAAATTTGCGATCTGATTGATCTTCTTCAGTTCCCGGATGCCAGTTTCCTCAAGATGGGCGCGTGGAAAAAGATGATGCCGTTCGAGGGCAACCTTGGTCCCCTTCACGGCAGGGTCGACAAGGCTTGCGATTTTCACCGGGCTATAGAGGGCGCAGGCATCAAGCTTGATCAGCGATGCGTTGTAGGCAAAAAGCGACGGGCTTTGGGAGGCAGAGGTCGCCAGCTGACTGGGCAGCGTGATGCTCCAGTAATCGGGCGTCAACGTCGTTGCGCAGATCTTGCGCAGCATCGCAAGGTACTCTGTACCGCCTGACAGATCCCGAACGAGAGCCAGATCCGCCTCAAACCGGGTTTCTGGGGAGTTCGTATAGCGGCCGGTCAAGGCCGCCATGAAGAAGAACTCGGCGATGGCCTGGCGCATTGACTGCTTGTCAATGCCATAGTCCACGATGCCGACCAAGTAGAGCACATAGCTGTAGATAATCGCCGTCTCGGAGCTGATCATCTTCTCCCCGCGATACCCAGCCAAAGTCAGCGCGCTAAGGAAATGGTGCCAGTTTGCCAGATTCAGTGCCTCCGCCTGTCCAGCCTGCATCTTTTGAAACTGCTCATCGCGCCTTTCGGGGTTGTCGATGCCGGTCTTGGCATCGCGGCCACGGAGGGCATTGTAGACGTTTTCAAGCCTTGCGCGCTTAAGGGCCAACCCAATCGTCGCTCTGAGCATCTGGTCGGGAGCGGGCTTGATGAAATGGTTGAACGGTGAGGCATGACCGTCGTGAGGCTTCGTGGCGGCACGGGCAAACGCCTCCAGTTCGGTGCGCCCCTCATCCCAGTATACCGACATTAGCGTCATGATGAAATCGGACTGGTTGAGTTGTTTACCCTCTCCGTTGATCCGCACGAATACATCTGCCACGGTCGCACCGTCGACCATGGCAGACAGAGTAAGGGCGGTAAAAGAGTACTGGTTCGTCAACCCGTGCAGCTTGCCAATGGCGTTCTGGATCCTTTTCTTGTCCGCATCCGATAACTCGCGCACCGACGACAGTTGATCGAGAAAATCGCCGGCGATCGAAAAGACGTTGGCCTCAGGTCGCCAGAGTTCCGAGATATCAGGAATGAATGACTTGTCCTTCACAATAGCAGCATCCCAAACCGCGAAGCGCTCAGTCAATGGATTGAAGGCGATACGAATACGCTCCTTCTTGAAGTTTCCCCGGATCACCTCCTCGCCCTTTACAACAGCATAAAGCGAGGTCAGTCGTTGCTGCCCATCGACGATGGCTAGTTTGGGGACGGCCTTGCTGTTCTTAGCGCCAATGCCTTTCAGGCCTCCCTCTGCCCCAGTGTCCCAGAACAGCAGGAACCCCGCCGGATACCCCTTGTAGAGCGAGTCAAACAGGTTGCGAACCTTCACATTCGCCCAGACGAAGGGGCGCTGCAGGTCGGGTAGCCCGACCTTGCCTAGATCAATATCGGCGATCAAGGCGCCCACGGGATAACTGGTTGTAGTGAAGATCGTCATTGGGGCACCTTGTCAGTCTAGAGAATTTGTCAGGTCTCTCAGGATTTCTTCCGGATTGTTTGCGTTTCCGGGTCGTATTCAATCTGGTGAAGGGTGCCGTCCTTGATTGCCTGGACCGCCCTGCTCACGTGCTCCGGCAAAACGTAGAACCACTCCCGCGGGTAGACCTTTCGGCCGAAACGGTCCGTGATCCACAGGTCACGCGGTCGGGCAGCATCAAAGAATCGGTGCAGGAGCCCCTCCACTTTTCGCCAGGACAGGTTGACCAGATCATAGGTGGCGACGACCTCGACCGGAGCCAGCAAGAAGGTCGGATCATTGCGCGCATCAGCAATCCGGCGGCGCACCTCTTGTGTCGTCACTCCAATCTTCAGGAGTATGTTACGCACTTCAACGATTTGAGGTTCGTTCGACTTGCTCCGGAGCACGTATACGGTCCCCGTCAGATCGATCCGGTCCGCCTCCCAATCGGGATCCAGCGCCCCCAGACCGTGCCTGTGGATTGCGCGGGAGGTAGGATCGTCTGCGAGCGCCTTCCGGAAGGACGACAAGAGCGGATCGCTTTCCGTGCCGTTTGAGAAGATGATGCGGAGCCTGTGATCGCGTTTTCCTGCGCGAGCGGTCATTTCCGCCTTCTCGGCGACATAGGTCAGCAAGCCCTTTCGAATGAAGAGGGAACCTTCGTCGACTCTGACCTCCTCATTTGGATTGATCGGGCGCACCTCACGCTCGCCGGTCTCCAGCGCGGCCTGGGTTCCCTCGAACATCGCGCGGAAGCGATCGAAATCGTGACAGGGGTAGAACTCGGCCCGGTGATCTGGAACCAGCCGTTCCTCCGCCGGGGTCACGTTTCGGATCACGGTCAACGCCTCTGAAACCTCGAGCTCCTCATCGTCAAAAATGTCATCAAGAGAAGCAGGTACTTCGTCGTTTTCCACATCGTCGCGCCAATCGGGTTCTGCAGCCAATGGTTCGGGCGTCAGCTCAAATCGTCCGCCAGACAAGAGGCCATTGCGATCGACATCCAGCAGATCTGGTGCATCCCCTTTGGCAACCAGCCGGCTCCAGATCATGCCAAGACGCATCTCATCATGATCTGCCGCCGCCGCATCCGGGACACGGCCATGCCGTTCAAAGAATGCGTTCACCTCGGTGACCAATTGGGCATCCCGCTCCCGTTCAGGCGATCGGGTGGCGCGGGGCCGCAGGGTTACGTTCAGAAGCCCCAGTTCGTCCTCTTCCTCAAGGACTTCTTCGATCGACCTGTATCGCCGCATCCGTCACGAACCCCCTTGAGCTGCGCGCATCCGCTCCGCCTTTTTCGTGCGGATGTAGGCATGGGCCTCTGCAAGGCGACGTTCCAGATCCTCGGGCGAGTTGGGGTTCGGGGGACGCCCTTCCTGGGCAGTGAACCGCTCGATCCGGGGCCAGAGGACCAGTGCCTCCTCTTCGGTCATCTGGACCCGCTGAGCGACCATGGCGCTCTGGATCTGCTGGAGCAGAGGGGTGTCCAGCGCTTTGGATGCGATATCGAACCCTTCCCGGAACGGATTGATGGAGTCGATAAGGTCGATGTCCAGTTCGCGCACGTTGATGAACTTCTTTACCATCCGGATCAGGTTCAGCGCATCCGGCGACCGCTCTTCGTCCGCGTCAGTATCCTCGACGGGCTCCTTCTCGCCGCTTTCCATCTCTTCCTGAGCCATTCGGCGCGCGATTGCGGCGATGTTCATCCGGGCCGCCAAGTCTTGCCGGATGGCTTCGGTTTCGTCGGGGGTCAAGTCTTCATACGTCTTCTCAATGATATTGGTCAGCACCAGCTGGGTCGCGACCTCTGGGGCCACGTCATCCGCGACGGTGCGCCGGTCCATCTGCTGGCATGCCTGCGCCACCAGCTCGTGCATGTCATTCTCGACGATCGCCCGCGCGCGGTCTGTCGGAGGGGCCATCAAGCCACCGATCCCGATATGAACCCGACCCTCGCCGTCCACCTCGACAGGAGGTCGGGTATCGCCATCCTCGCGCCTGTAGAACCGGAAGTTCGGTTGCAGGACCTGCTCCATCAGGAGAGCCCCCGAGATCGCCTTCAGCATGTCATTGACCGCATCCGTGACCACCCCGGTCTCGACACCGGGTTCCGCCACCAGATTGGTGAACTGGGCATGGCGCTTGCCGGGGGCATCGCGGGTCGCGCGCCCGATGATCTGGATAATCTCTGTCAGCGAGGAACGATAGCCGATGGTCAGCGCATGCTCGCACCAGACCCAATCGAACCCCTCTTTCGCCATCCCGAGGGCGATGATCAGGTCCACCTTGGCCCGGTCCGCATCATCGTCGCGCTTGCCGTCCGGCCCGACGATCTCGCGGATCAGCGAGGCCTTCACCAGATCGCGCTCCGGCCCGTCGTCCACCAGGTCCGCCACCTTCAGAACGCGCCCATCGGGGAGCCGGACCAGATCGAATCCGGTCTGCTCTTCCCGGCCGATCACCTCGCCGATGCAGCTCAGGATTGCCCCCACCTCGGACTGCTTGACGTCATAGGCCTCGGCCGACCCGCGATGCGGGATATGGATGATGGTCTTCAGGTCCGGGTTCAGCACCTCGGGGATCGCGCTGATATACTGGTCCCGGTAGAAACTGTAGGAAATTCCAAGGCTTTTCAGGAACCGATACCCGTCCAACTGCTCGTAATAGCTGTAGGTGATCGACCGGAACCGCGCTTCATCCTCGGGCCGCAGGACCGGGATGCTGTCGCCCCGGAAATAGGAGCCGGTCATCGCCATCACATGCGCCTGACCCCGGTTCAGGATGCGGCGCAGGATTTCACCCAGCCGGTTGTCATCCCCGGCGCTGACATGGTGGAACTCGTCGATGGCGATCAGGCAATCGTCGAAGGCCGCTGTCCCCTCGTCCTCGGCGATCTCATCGAAGGCAAAGCGAAAGGTGGCATGGGTGCAGACCAGCACCCGATCCCCGGATGCCATGAAGTCGCGCACCGCGCGCACCTTGCCGCTGGTCACCCCATCCTCTGCGCCGCTCAGGCAAAGGTTCCAGCGCGGGTCCACCTGCCAATCCGCAAAGAACCCGTGTGAGGTAAGGTCGGTTGACCGGAACGAGGCGCCGATCGAAGTTTCGGGGACGCAGACGATGGCCTTGCCCACCCCCTGATTTTCCAGCTTGTCCAGCGCCACGAACATCAGCGCGCGGGATTTCCCGGCGGCGGGCGGCGCCTTCAGCAGGATGAACTGGGCCGCGCGGGCGTCATAGACTCGGGCCTGCATGGGGCGCATGCCCATCGGGTTCGGTTCCTGCGTCTTGCCGGTCTGGCCATAGGTGACGCGAACGAAATCGGACATCAGGCGGCCCCCTTCTTCAGCTTTTTCGCCCGCGCGGCATAGAGCTTGAACAGGTGCTCCAGCCGTTCGGTGTCATTGCGGAACGGGCGGCCGATATACATGCTTTCCAGCAGGTCATCGTTTGCCTTGTGGGCGGCGCGCAGATCGTCGGGCATCTTGTCGGGATCGTAAAGCTGGGCAATGGTCGCCGGGTAATGGCCATAGCGACAGCGCAGGATGGCCATGGCCGAGGCGGTCAGGGCAGCCAGTTGATCGCCGGTGAATTTCGGGACCGGGAAGGTGTTCCAGCCGAGGGTGTTGGAATAGCGGAAACGGGATTCCAGCCGCCCGCAGACCGTCCCGATCCAGACCAGATGCAGGCGCGAGGCGATCAGCGCCATGCACCAGTCGGGGGCGTCCAGTATGACATGGTTATTGTCTGACGACACAAAATCAGCGCCCACACGATCAAAGGGAAGATATGGTCGATTTTCAGAACTCGTTCGGGGGACAAGAATAGCGTGGCTCTTCGGCGCAACATGTTCGCGGAATTGGTGTGGTCGCTGCGCCATTCGACGTGTCCCAGAATCCTTGCTCGCAAGACGGTCGGTCTTTACAGCGTCGATCCGACGGCTAATTTCCGGAATTTTTCTCGCAACCTCGACCTCATGATCGTCTATCCAGAGGCAGAACCGCTGGAGGCCGTGGATCACCTCGCGTGAACCACCGAATTTTCTGATGAAGGGCGCAGCTTCCGGGGAAACATCCAGCATGGCATCCCTTTCCTCCGGCGACAGGATGAGGTGCCCGAAGTCGTATGGAAAATTCCCCGGCCCCATCTGCGGCATACCAAAAAGACTATTCCGCGTAGCGGCGACAAATATCTGTTGGCCCGCAATCAGGTAGGCATTGATTGCTTCGACAGTATGGGCTGTGCTTTCATCAAATAGGCGAACAGATCCCTGCTTGTGCTGCCGAAGCCCTACGATCACGCACTCAACTGCCGCGTTTCTCGCCGCGTTGTTTCGCCATTTAAACGATCGGTGGGCAAAGAAAATCTGGTTTCCGCCACTCAAAATCTCGGTCCAAAGCGGTTCAACAGATGCCCCCTGAACTGTGGAACTTGTTGCAAGTAGAGCTGCGACACCGGCATGATCGCGAACATAGTCGGCAGCCTTAAGCAGCCATGCCGATACGAAATCAAGACGCCCGCTCGAATCTACGCGACCGCTGAAAACATGATTGAAGTCCGCTTTCTGTTCGGCTGTCCGGTAGGTTGTTCCGACAAACGGCGGGCCCCCGCGATGAACACCTCGCCGCCATCCTCCGGCGGCGGGCAGACCCGTTCCCAGTCAACCCGCAGCGCGTTGTCGCAGACGATATTCGCCGCGTCCCTCAGCGGCAGGTCGGCGGGCTTGCGGCCGAAGGCCTCCTTGAAGAGGGCGTTGGCCTGATACTCGGCGATGAACAGCGCCAGCTTTGCCGTTTCCACGGCAAAATCGGTCAGTTCGATCCCATAGAAGTTCCGGATCGGCACCGCCGACCACATTTCGGTCTGGGCGCCGCCGGTCAGTTCGGCAAGCCGCGTCAGAATCCTGATCTCGCGCTCGCGCAGGGACCGATAGGCGACGACAAGAAAATTCCCCGAGCCACAGGCCGGGTCGAACACCCGGATTTTCCCGATCCGCTCCAGCACCTGCCGCAAGGCCCGCTCGCGCCCCCAAGCCTTTTCGATTTCGGCATCAAGATCATCAAGGAACAGCGGCCCCAGCACCTTCATGATGTTCGGGACACTGGTATAGTGCATCCCCAGTTCCGACCGCAATTTGGCGTTCGCCACCGACTGGATCATCGAGCCGAAGATGTCCGGGTTGATCCCGGTC
Source organism: Paracoccus denitrificans (assembly GCA_005768755.1). GTDB lineage: Bacteria > Pseudomonadota > Alphaproteobacteria > Rhodobacterales > Rhodobacteraceae > Paracoccus > Paracoccus denitrificans_B. The sequence continues at coordinate 23,892 of VAFL01000021.1, forward strand.
CAGGTCTCGCCACAGACATCCTTGAGATACCGGGTGGCGGTCACGTCGAACACCGGCGCGTCGATGCGGCCGGCAAAGAGGCCGCCGTTGACGTATTCGAACTCGCGCGTCGAGGCGGGCAGCCCGCCTCTGTCCGGCTTGGGCGTGTTCATCGCGGTGAAAGCGTTGATCAACACCTCACGCATCCCTTCACCCCGGTCGCCGGCATGGGTGAAGATCAGGCGGCTGAACTGATTTTCGGGGAAGATACCGACATCTTCGGCAAACATGCAAAAGATCAGCCGGGTCATCAGCTGGTTCATGTCATGCTGACGCGCCTTTTCTGCCCAGTCCGGGTTCTTGCGGATCAGCGCGTCGTAAAGCTTGGCCAGCTTGCCCGCGACCTTGACGTCAACCGGGTTCTCCTCGGCCGCGCGGTAGCGTTCCTTCCCGGCGGCGGGCAGGAAAAAGCCGAAGCGGTCGCCAAGTTCCGAAAAGGCGCAATAAAGGGTGTCGCCGGACTTTGGATGCTCGGCGGCGATTTCTTGTCCGTCTGTGGCGATCAGAATAGCGGGCCGGTGCTTCGCGTTTCGCTTGCTGGCCCGCAAGGCATCCAGACACGCCGCGCTCATGCCGGGCAGTGCCGGGGAAAAATGGAACTTCTGGTTCAGAAGCACCCCATCGGGAATGTCGGACTTGTTGTAGGTGCCGCCCTTGAGCTTCGCGATCGTCGCGGGTGCGTTGTCGGTCGCCAAGGCGAACTCGAAGGGAAATTCCGCAGCATCGAAGGGCTTGCTCGCAAGATTGGCCAAGGCCTCGTAAATTTCAGTGGGGTTCATGCGTAGACCTTTGGCAGGGAATTCTGGCTGATCAGTACAATTTGCTGGTCCTGCGGCCGCCGCGCCGCCGGGTCCGTGTCGAGGCCGAGACGCTTGAGCGCATAGAACAGCAGCGCCTTGCGCACAGGAATCTGCGCGCGCTCGTTCTCCATCCCATAATCCATCTCGATCGCACGACGTTGCGTTGGAGAAAGATCAGGATGCGGCCCGATTTCCAGGATGACCTCCGTGTGCCAATCGACATCACTCTGAGGGTCGGCCGTGACCGGCCCGTGCTTGCCTGTTTCGACAATCCGGGAGAGCAGGAAATCCTTGAACACCTGGTCATTCTGACAGAACGCACGGGCGTGCCAGCGAAACCCGTCGAAGGCCAGTGAGTGCGGCTCGATCCAGCGCGCGCTTGGCTCGGGGCGCGACATCGACTGGTAGGTTACCTCAAGAGCCGATGGCTCATGAATGGCGGTCAACACCTCGCGCAGGGTTTCGGACGCAATCCCCCGCGCGGGTGTCGGCGTGGTTCCATAGCCTGGAAACAGACAGATCCAGCTCTGCTCGCGCGAGACCAGGCCCTGATCGAGGGCACGCAGCTGAGCGAGATAGTCCTCGGCGGAAGGCTTTATGAAATGCGGCTTGAAGCTCCGACCCCGGACATAGGCACGCTGGCTCTTGTCATAGACGAGGTTTCGCTTCCACCGCTCTGCATAGCCCGTCAGGTCGAGGGATGCCTGCTGGAGTGAGATGCCGAAAGTTTCCATCAGGTCCGAGCGATTGATCCGGCCATGCCAGAACACCCGGAATTCGATGAACTCGTTACGCCGCTCCGCACCCCAGTTCAGCTGTTTGATCTGTCTGCGGGGCACACCGAGCCTTTCCTTCACCTGTTGCGAGTATAGAACCATAAATTAGTCCCTCGCAATAAAATGATTCTGGTAGCTGAACAGCCTCTGATCGTTAGCTTTCCGGCAGACCAAACTGTTGCAGGAATATCTCGATCTCGGCGACAAGTCCCAGATCGAGCCCTTCATCGGCCCGCATCTCGTCCAGAGCAGCGTGTGCGCGAACCGTGGTCATACATTCAGTCTCCCGGTCCTCCGGTGCAGACCAGCGCCCCCGCAACCATGCCTCGTATTGCCCGCGCTCTTCGGTCGAGAGCAGATCGGGCGCGTGAAACGCAACGAGGCGGCGGCCGAGCTGGCGCAGGCGGGGGTCTGCAAGACTGGACACGATCTCCTGCCGTCGACGCCAGTCCGCAGGCTGGAACTTGGCAAGGAGAGTCTTGTCCGCATGGCCGTAGAAGCCGTCATAGATCTGCTTTTCTACCGGAGGCAGCGGTGCCGCAGGATCTTTGGGGAAGCGGGCGGCCAGCGCCTGCGCGACCCGCGCCCGGAAGTCAGGAGCAGTAGCGATCACATGTGCCCGCTGCACCTGGATAGCGCTGGGCGTCGAGACCGAAAGTAAAGCGGGTGACTTATTGATCGAGAAGGCCCGGATGACCTTGGGTGTGGCATCGACGGCAGCAAAGAGCGTTGCGTCATCGACCGCAAGGAGATCTGCCGGATCAGTGGCATCAAGATCGAAGAAGGCCGCCTGATTGGCGTTGCTGGCCGACATGCCACAGAAGCAGCCGACGGTCGCGTGCGGCGGGCCGCCGCCAAAACGCTCCACCAGCGCCATGGGCTGGTAGGTTTCAAGGCTGGCTTGAACATGCGCCTTGTCCCGGTTGGCCAGCAATTCTGCCCAGAGCGCCGGGGCACGGTCGGCGATGCGGCGGGCGATGTGTATGGTCGCCTCGACATCGCCGAGCGCATCATGCGCATCGTGTGCAGCAAAGCCGTTCAGCGGCGCTATGCGGTCCAAATTGAAGCGTAACCTGCCGTCCACCTCGACCGGCCACTCAAACAGGTCAGGCTGACGATACCAGACGGCATAGAGCGCGGTCAGCACATCGAAGCGCGTGTTGCCGTTGAACTGGGTGGCGAAGATGTCGGGCTGCAGGTTTTGATAAAAGGCCTGGCGCAGCATTTCCTCATCGAAGCGGACGCTGTTGAAACCGGTCCAGATCGCGGGAGACCAGCGCTTGATCAGCGCGCCGATTTGCTGCGCAAGCTCGAAGAACGTCGGCAAAGCCGGGTCTAGGAGCTGCGCCGGGCGCACCCCGGTAACTGCAAGCGCCCAAGGCGACGGAATGACATGCGGCGCGATGCGGCAACGCAAATTGACGCGCTCGATCTCCGCGAGCGCATCATCCGTCAAAATGGCAGCGAATTGCAGGGGCTGATCGAATGCAGGGGAAGTGCCGGTCGTCTCCAGATCGTAGAAGGCAAAGGTCATGGGGCACTATAACTTGTGGTCACCGTCGCGTCAGCATCGATGTTCCGGTCTGGACCTGTGGCCAACGACGACGGGTCGGACCTGTTCTGGGCCAATAAGTGCCGCTCTCAGTGCTCGCGTCGGTGACAATCCCACGGCCGGCGAATAGGCTGCGAAAAATATAAGGGCGCGATTCAGAAAGTGGGGATACGTGTCGGAAGGACCGATCGAGACAGCATTGGCGGAACTGTCGCGGCTGCAGGACGATGATAGTGCGCGCGGCGAGGTTCTCGACCGCGCAAGTTTTTCGATGCTGCATCGGCCAGCATTGGGTGGCCGTCTGGTCGCGAAGCTCTGCGCCACGAAGGAGAGTGCCCCGGAGCTGGAGCCACTCACCGAATTGCTGGCATCGGCACTGGATGCCGCACGTATCGCTAGGGAGAACCGAAAGAAGCGAGGTGATACCTTTCTAGAGGCCGTGGCAGATGCGGTCGAACTGGCTTCTGGCCAGGGGCGCCTGAGCCCCTTCCACCGCCTGCTCCTTGCAAGCGCATGGACCACGAACGGACTGCCCGCACCCACATCTCTGGAGGTTTCTGCCGCCGATATGATGCTCGCAGCGCCCAGTCCTGCCCCGCAGGATCGTGTCGCGGCGGAGGCGGCGCTGGAAGATCTGTTCCGCAGTCTGATCGAGCAGACCGAAGGCGATGCGCTCGCGCTGCATGCAGCGCTGACCGAGACGTTCCCAGCAATGCCGTCGGCAATGCGTCAGCATGTCATTGCATGGTCGGTTGGACGATCGGAGCCGATCCACGCGAAGCTGGCATGTTTCTGGCTGCTCGATCCGTCAGCGCAGATCCGCGCTGCGGCGGCGCACGCCTTGGGCGAACGCGCCGCGACAGGCACGCTCTCGCAGGAGATAGCGGGCAAGATGGTGATCCTGCGCAGCTGGATGCCTCAGGACGAGGCCCGCGCCTCGGTGGACAAGGCATTGAAACTCGCCATGCGGTCGGGTCTGGCGACCGGCGCGTCAGCCAAGCCGTGGACTATCCATTCGGTCATGGCCACACTGCCCGATGGCGGCGGCGCGCAAAGCCTCATGATCGCGCTGCAGTCGGGCGGCAGCCGCAAGACCGCGATGCTGCTCTTCAAGCAGGGCCACGGGGTCAAGGACGCCTACACCGTGCCCTGCAAATCGGCGAACGAACAGAAGGCGCTGTTAAGCCGCATCAGCCAGGAGACCGGCGCGGTCAAGGTGCCCCTCTCCTGGCTCGAAGGCAGCCTCGCCATGGCGCTGGCCGATGGCCTTGCAGCAGGGTTGCCCCCGGCCGCGGGCCTCATCGAGGTGGCGGAACTTTGCGGCCTCGATAAGCTGCGGCCGGAAGCGGTCACGACCGAGGCCCTGATCGCGGCGCTGCCCGTCGCGGAACGCATACGCGGTCTCTCGGCTCCGGCGCAAGGCAAGCTGATCAATGCCAGCGAGGGCTGGTGGGATCGCCATGAGATCGTCCAGAGTTGGTTCGAGGAAAGTGATCATGCGCATGAGGTGCTCGAGGGCCGCCACAACCCGCGCGCGCTGGACGCGGCGCTCTGGCGATGGCTCGAGACCCGGCGCGACTTCTGGGCGCGGCTTGTCGCGCGGGCGGCAGATGTGCTGGCCGCAAGCGACCACCCGGACGCCGCCAGCTTCACGGCCACGGCAATGGCGCTCCTCGAAGGACGCGATCTGAAGAAGATCCCGGTCATGGCCGATGTCCACGACCAGACAATCGAGGCGTGGGTGTTCGACGATCCTGACGTGGATCAGGACGCCACGCTTGAGGAATGGGTGGAAGAGGCGGAGGCAGATGCGCCAAAGCCGGAGCGGAAGGGCGAACTGGCGCGCCTCGTGAAAGGCTCGGCGATCACGGCGGACTGGATAGACGGGTTCCTGATGTCGGCCACCATCGCGCCGAAGGTGATCGCGCCGAACAGGTGGCTACCCGAGATCCTCGGCAGCGCCATTGGCAACCTCACGTCGGATAGTATCCAGCGCTTCGCCGATCTGATCCTGATGCGCGCGAACGCCTGCTTGGACCAAGCGAAAGAGGCTGCGGAGTTTTCAGCGGCGATGTCCGCGCGAAGCCAGATGGCCATGCGGGACTGGGCGGCCGGGTTCAGTTATGCCTGTGGGCATTTCCGATCATCCTGGCCCGCAAAGTCGACCGGCCCGGATGATCGGGCGATGATGCAGCGCGTTGCCGATGCGATGGCCACGGGCTTCAGCGCTGCCGAGGTGAAGGCGCTCAGCCAGTGGATAGCCGCGCGCCATAATCGAAACTGCGGTTCCTGAAGCCCGCGACTTCCGCCGAATTTCGTTCGGTGGGGGGAACGCAGGAGTTCTTGTGCCACGCATCCTGCGGAACTGAGGCTTCCCGTCGGCGCTGAAAGTGGTGCTGTATGAGAGGAATCGCAACAGAGGCACACATTTGGAAAGCGACGATGTCCCCTCAGGCGTTCGGTTGTAATGCTGACGAGGTTTTCCCCATCGCTCGAGCCATGCTCAACAGGCGCCTGCAGGCCGGATTATCGTTTCTATCCGACCAGACCATGCTGAAGGGCAGCACTTCATCCGCCAGTTGCCGGAATGCGATCCCCGGAAACTGCCCAACGGTGGTGGCTTCGCTTGTCAGCGTTAGCCCCCGACCGACAGCTACCAGCGACAGGATATTGTCGCGGCCCACATGCTGGGATTGAATGTCAGGGTGATGACCGAGACCGGCAAGGTGAGCAACCAGATAGTCGTGGATCTCCTGGCCCGGTGCGACATCGCTCACGATGAAGCGTTCACCTGTCAGATCAGGCCATTCGAGTTCGGCTTTGGCGGCCAAGGGATGGCCAGCAGGCAGCACCACGAAGACCCGTTCGCACCAGAGATGCTCCGTTTCGCAGCCATCCCAGGGTGCCGTTCCGGTTATGAAAGCGATGTCCAGATCCAACTGCCGGACGGCAGCGACGTGCTCGGACGGATTTCCATCTATAAGATCGACCTGAACGGTCGGATGGCGCGTCCCGAACCGTCGCAGGAGGTTAAACAGAAATCCCGACGCCAGCGAAGAAAATATCCCGACCTTGAGCAGTCCCTGGTCAGCCCGACCGACCGCGGCAACCTTGGTCACGCCGATGTCGATCTGCCGAAGAGCATGCCGGGCGCTGCGCAGAAACTCCTGCCCGGCGACCGTCAGCCGCACCCCGCCCGAATGTCGTATGAATAGTGAGGCACCCAATTCATCCTCAAGGTCGCGGATCTGGCGGCTGACCGATGATTCATTGATGTCCAAGGCGATTGCAGCCTTGCGGAAGCTCCCGTGGTCGGCCGCAGCAAGGAAATGCCGCAACTGGCGCAACCGGATTGTGCTCTTACCAGCGCTGCCCTCGACAATACGCGCGAGGACGGAGCTACCAGATGGGGCGTCCCTGTTTCGGTGCATAGGCATGGCACATCATCCCGAACCGCAGTCGTCTTCTGGCCAGCGCTCGGTCGCGGCCTGCCAGCGAAGGCGATGGTGCGTGCCGTGATGGCCAGGTTCATACGCGACCATCTGCCGTCCTCCACACCTCAAACTTAATACCATTCAGTTCCCAGATGGTGCTGCTTGACATCGGCTCCGTCAACGAAAAAAATAAATCGTATTCAGTTTCAGCGGACAGTCGCAACAGGGATCTCGATGGCTCGCCCCCGAAAAGAGCAGGAACTTGATATTGCTCGCCGTGCGGTCGAGGAAACGATCCGTCTGCTGGCACAGCAAGGCGACTTCGATGTTCCACTGACCTCGGTGGCACAGGCCGTGGGCTGCACGGCGCCGGCCCTTTACGGCCATTTCCGCAACAAGAATGCTTTACTGCGCGCGGCGCGCGACGAAGGATTTGGACGCCTCTACAACGAGAAGTTCGCGGTTTTCGAACAGATGCGAGGCGATCCGTTCGGCTATTTGCGCGATGGCAGCTATGCCTATGCGCGCTTCGCCCTGGAGAACCCCACTCTGTACCGGCTGATGTTCTCACCGCCCCCGAAGCTTGGGGTGAGCGATGATCCGTGGTCAAGCGAAGCGGGTCGTCAGGTCCTGAGTCTGCTGCTGACAGGCCTGCGCTCATCTCAGGAGCATGGTTACTTGCCGGGTGCTGACCTGCAACGCTACGGCTTCATGTTCTGGTCAACGATCCATGGAGCGGTCAGTCTGAACATTCAGAACCGCCTGCTGGACCACGCGGCGAAGTGGGACTCGACGCAGAGCGTGATAGACGCGCTCATGGAGATGATCGCGGCAACCGGCCCGGCCAAACACCCGATCACGTCATGAGCGGATCTTTCGCGCCTTTGCAAAGCCACGATCCGTGGCGATGAACCGCTCCAACATCGGTACGATCAGCCTGACGGGATCGGCGGTGGGCTGGCCGGTCTCGCGGGCCAGTACCTCGGCATAGGCGACCAGATCGCGGTGAAGCGACGCGGGCAGTTCCACCGTCACCTTCACGGGCTTGTCGTCGGGGAGCGGGCCGAGTTTCAGCTTTGTCATGGTCAACCTCCTGCCGGCTCGAATACCAGATCGCGGGTGACGATGATCCTGACCGGGTAGCCAGGACGGATCGTCAGTGTCGGTACGACCTGCAACTGGCGCTGGACGATCTGCTGACCCGCCTGGTTGATGGTATCCTGCGCCCCGTCGCGTATGGCGCGGATCAGTCGATCCTCGTCGCTGCTGGCCAATTCCGCACCGACCGCAAGCAAGGTCGAGAGGCCAGCGGCCCGCATCAGATCCCACCAGTGGTAATCCACGCCATCCTCAAGCCCGGCGTAACCGGAAGCGTCCGCACCCGGCAGGCGCTCCAGGACGATGGAGCGGCCGCCGGGCAGGATCAGGCGATTCCAGACCAACAGGACGCGGCGCTGGCCGAAGGTCACACCGTCATCATATTGGCCGATGATGCGCGTTCCCTGCGGGATCAGCAACAAGCTGCCGGTCGGGCTGTCATAGACGTTCTCGGTCACTTGGGCCGTGATCTGGCCGGGCAGATCGGAACGGATGCCGGTGATAAGCGCCGCCGGGATCACCGCCCCGGCCTGAAGGATATAGGGCGATGCCGGTGGTGCGACGCGATCCGGGGCGACGGTTTGCCGGTCCACAGGCCCGTTGAGAAAAGCGGTATGGCGATCCTGCGCTGGAGCCTGACCACCGAGATCGAGACCCGCGAGGCCGGGCATGGTCGTTCCCGGCGTCGCTCCAGCCCGCGGGCCAGACTGGAAGAACACGCCGCTCAGACGAGCGGCTTCTTCCTCGGCGAGACGACGCTGCTCATCTGGATCAACGGCGGGCGCCGTGATGGTCGGTGGCGCGACCGGCTGCCCCCGATTCTGCGCCTCAAGTATCGGGCGACCGAGATCGCCCGGCAACGCCGGTCCCAGGACCGGGCCGGTATAGTCGCGCGGCAGGCCGGCAAGCCCATCTGCTGTGGGGCGGTTCTCGGTCGAATAGAGTTCGCCGCCGCCCGGCCCGGCATCGCGGGTCTGGAGAGCGTAGATCAGTGCCCCGCCAATGCCGAGAAGGGCAACGGCTCCGGCGCCTGCCAGCACCTTGCGGGACAGGCGGGTGACGCGGGGCGGCTCGGCGCGCAACCGCATGGGGGCTGCGGTGTCGGTATCGCTCATGAGGGTGATCCTCCCGTGGTCGCACCGGCTGGCTGGGCTGCGGCCCGCGTCTGCTCGACGCGGACGATCCTGACGACCTGCTGGCGGTCGCCGCTGCCGAGGCGAAGTTCCGCTGCGCCGAACAGGCGGTCCACGATCAGGACGTTCCGATGGATGCGGGAATTGACGATCTGCGGTTCGCCGTCCGATCCAAGGACGAACAGAGGCGGCATCTCTCCCTGCACGATGCCACGCGGGAAGACGACATAGACGCGCCTGCCGTCGTCGAAGACGGAAACCGGCCGCCATGGCGGGCTGCTGCCCTGCACCTGCAAGCCGTAACGATAGTTGCGCGCGGTCTCGGCCGGGATGACGGGGGCTGAGGGCGTGGTCACGCGGCTTCCCGGCGGTGGTGTCGGATACGCCCATGCCACGGCAGGCATATAGAGAGCTTCGCGGGCGCGGAGTTCGATCATGTAGATGCGCCGGTCGGTGGTGATGACGAGGTTGGTCGAAATGTCCGGTCGGGTCGGCTTCACCAGCACATGCACCCGGCGGGTCGGGCCGCTGCCGCTCTCCGTGTCACCGATGATCCAGCGGGTGGTGTCTCCGGCGGCAATCGGCCCCGCGCCGGTCAGGCTTTCGCCCGGCTCCAGCGCGATGGTGGTGATTTGCCCGACTGCGGCATAGACCTGATAGAGCGCGCCTTCCGACCAGGGATAAATCTGGATGGCATTATAGTAGCCTTCCCGGCGCGGCTCGACGCGGGCGGCGGCATTGGCGTTCTCGACGCGGGCCGTCGCCGTGCCGGCAGCCTCGCCGCCCCGCGCCACAGTCCAGGCGGGCGGGACGTGCAGCGGCCGGGGCGTTGTGTCGGCTGCGGCGGCCTGCACGGTCGGCACCGGCGGCACATCGGCGTCGTAGCTGAACTGCGGCGTCCGGTTGGTGGCGCAGCCGGCCAGCATGGTGGCGGAAAGCAGCAAAGCCGCGAAGGCGGGTTTGCGGAAAACCGGAAGCCCGGCTTTGCGGAAAGTCGTGGCGGTCATTGGCTCATCTCCCGCGACCAGTTGATCGCGTTGACATAGATTCCGAGGGGATTGGAGCGCAGCCGCTCGGCATTGCGCGGGGTCTGGATCACGACCGTCAGGATCGCGGTCCATCGCTCGGTGGTGGAGAGTTGGCCGTTCTCGTAGTGCCGCTCAGACCAGGCCACACGGAAACTGTCCGGCGACGCCCGGATGATGCTCGATACTTCGACGGCTACCTGCTGGCGGCCGACGCGCGTGAAGGGATCGTTGGAGCGGGCATAGTCGTTCAATGCGGCCGCGCCCCGGTCGGTGGTGAACTCGTAAGCCCTGAGCCAGTTCTGGCGGACGACGATGGCGTCGGCCGGGAGCGCGCGCACCTGTTCGATGAAACGGCCGAGGTGAAAGGCGATCTGCGGGTCGGTCGGCCGATAATCGGCTGCTGCCGGCGCGACGGCTTGCGCCTGGCCGAGATTGTCCACCTGAACGACCCATGGCACGATGCTCCCACGCGCCGATTGCCAGACAAGAGCGCCGGCGAAACCTGCCGCGAGGATCAAGGAGCCGAACGCCATGTAGCGCCAGTTCCTTGCCTGGACCCGGGCCGAGCCGATGCGGTCGTCCCAGACCTGCGCGGCGCGCTGATAGGGCGTTTCGGGTTCCGGCATCTTGCCGTAATGGGTCGTCGGTCGTTTGAAGATGTTCATGTGCGGTTACTTTCGGAAAGGCTGACGGAGGAGCCGCCACCATGGCTGTCGCCGGACCGGACGGCATGGGCGGCAGCGGTGACGCCATGGCTCATCGCCCGGCTGCGGCGCATGTTCTGCGCCCAGGCCGGCGGGCTATCTGCGGCTGAGGGCGTTGACGGATCAGGCGATGGGGCGCCGCCGATCGTGCCCATTGAGGAGCTGCCGCCGGACGCCGCGAACCCCGCTTTTGCGCCGTCGGAATAGCTGGATTTCATACTGTCGGCGGAGCGAGACGCGGCACGCTTGAGGGGCGAGATGGCTGCGGATGCTCCGGTGCGCGCCACGCCACCAAGGCCGGACGCGACACCGGCTGCACCGGACCCGCCCATGGAACTGAGCGTATAGGCCGACGAGGCCGCACCGGCGGCCGAGGCCCCGCCGCGGGCAAGTGCAGCACCGCCCGAAAGTGCGGCACCGCCACCACGCGCCGCAAGCATGGTCACGCCACCGCCCGCGACAGCAGCACCGCCGACCGCGAGGCCGGTTCCAACCGCCGCCCCTGCGCTGAGTTGCGGGCCGCCCGAGACGAGGCCGGTGGCGATACCGGGACCGAAGATACCGAGGCCGAGAAGAGAAAGGGCGGCCAGCACGATGGCCATGGCGTCGTCAATGGTCGGGGTCGCACCGCCGAAGCCTGCAGTGAATTGGCCGAAGAGCGTCGAGCCGATGCCGATGATGACGGTCAACACCAGCACCTTGATGCCGGATGAGACGACATTGCCCAGGACCCTTTCAGCCATGAAGGCGGTCTTGCCGAAGAGACCGAAGGGGATCAGCACGAAGCCTGCAAGCGTCGTCAGCTTGAACTCGATCAGGGTGACGAAGAGCTGGATCGCCAGGATGAAGAAGGCGAGGATCACCAGTGCCCAGGCGAAGAACAGGCAGAGGATCTGCACGAGGTTTTCAAAGACCGCGATCCAGCCCATGAGATCGGAAATGGATTCGAGCAGCGGGCGCCCGGCATCGAGGCCGATCTGGGCGACGCGGCCAGGGCGCAGGAGATCGGCGGCAGAAAACCCCGTGCCCGAGGCCATGAGGCCGAGGCCGGCGAAGCTCTCGAAGACGATGCGGGCGAGATTGTTCCAGTTGGCGATGATATAGGCGAAGACGCCGACGAAGATCGTCTTCTTCACCAGGCGCGCGATGATGTCGTCGTCGGCGCCCCAGGCCCAGAACAGGGCGGCGAGCGTCACGTCGATGACGATGAGCGTCGTGGCAATAAAGGCAACCTCACCGCCGAGCAGGCCAAAGCCCGAGTCGATGTAGCCGGTGAAGATGCCGAGAAAATTGTCGATGACCCCCGTCCCGCCCATGATTATCGCCCCTCATCCGGGCCAGGCGTCGACGGCGCGGGTGTCCGGCCGAGAAACCGGTCGCGGGTCTCGGCCCAGATGCCCAGGCAGGCGGCATCATTGGCTGCCGCCTCTCCCATCTCCTGACAGCGGCGCTGCCCTTCGCGCAGGGGATCGACCTGACGCGAAAGCGCAGGAGCGGAAGGTGCTGGCGCGGGGGCTTCCTCGCGGGTCATCTCGATGATCGCCGCGGTGATCGCGACGGCGACGAACACGATGGCGGCAATCCGGACCAGCACCTTCCCTTCCATGATCTGCCCTCCCCGGCTCAGTTGAACATCTGCGCGTTGCCGGGCTGGTAGCCCGAACCCGGGTTGAGGAACCGCTCGCGCTGGATGCGGCCCTGCTCGGCGGCGGTCGCGCGTTCGGCCTCCGTGAGGGCCTCGGCCCGGCCATTGGCCGAGATGACCGCGATCAGGTCGGAAAGCTGCTGCGACTGGAGGGCGAGAAGCTGGTTGCCGGCCTGAGTGGCCTGAAGCGCGCCGGTCGCGCCCTGGCTTTCGCCGACGAGCGCGGACATCTCAGCCCGGTTAGTGTCGATGTTACCGACGACACCGGCCTGCACCCGCATGGCGTCCTGAAGACCCCCAACGGTATTCTCCCAGCGGGACCGGGCATCGGCGATGAGCTGCTGGTCGGTGGTTGCGAGAGAGAGATTGCCGTAATCCTGCTGGAACATCTGGTCGATGTTCTGCACGTCGAAGGCGATATTCTGGGCCTGTCCGAGAAGCTGCTGGGTGCGCTGGACGTTCTGCTGAAGCGCCTGAAGCGAACTGTAGGGCAGGCTCGCAAGGTTGCGGGCCTGGTTGATCAGCATCTGCGCCTCGTTCTGGAGCGAGGTGATCTGGTTGTTGATCTGCTCCAGCGTGCGGGCGGCGGTCAGCAGGTTCTCGGCATGGTTGGTCGGGTCGTAGACGATCCTGCCGAACCCGCCAAAGAAGGCGTGGGCCGGCGTCGTGAACACCGGGGCCAGCGCCAGCGGTGCGGCAAGCGCCAGGGCAAGCGCCGAAGTGCTGACCATTCGGGTGAACCGGGGAATTGCGCGCGTCATGGTGTAATCTCCTCTTCATCCAGGATGAGTTCGATTTCGCCGACGTCAGCGACTGTCGGCGGCGGGATTTCGTTTTCGGTTACGAGATTGGTGAGGTCAGGGATGAGATCGGCGGCCCATTCGACGCCGCGTGCGTGAAGCCAGGCGGAGAGGAACCCGTCGCGGCCATGTTCGGCAAGGATCTCGTTTATCAGCGTCTGATCGGATTTGGCCGATGCGGCGCAGAGCGCCAATCCGACTTCCGACAAGCCAAGGTCGAACAAGCGGTTGCCGCGCCGCGACTGGCAGTAGTAGTCCCGCTTGGGCGTGGCCCGCGCGAGGATTTCGATCTGCCTGTCGTTGAGGCCGAAGCGGCGATAGATCGCCGTGATCTGCGGCTCGATGGCGCGCTCGTTCGGCAAGAGGAGCCGCGTCGGGCAGCTTTCGATGATCGCCGGCGCGATGGCGGAATTATCAATGTCGGACAGCGACTGCGTGGCGAAGATGACACTGGCGTTCTTCTTGCGCAGGGTCTTGAGCCACTCCCTGAGCTGGTCTGCAAACCCTTCGTCATCGAGCGCCAGCCAGCCCTCGTCGATAATCAGCAGCGTGGGCCGCCCGTCCAACCTGTCACCGATGCGATGGAACAGGTAGGACAGAACCGCCGGCGCTGCGCCGGTGCCGACCAGACCCTCGATCTCGAACGCCTGCACGTCGGCAGAGCCAAGATGCTCGGTCTCGGCATCGAGAAGGCGTCCATAGGGACCACCGACACAATAAGAGCGCAGCGCCTGTTTCAGGTCATTGGATTGCAGCAGCACGGCGAGGCCGGTGATGGTGCGCTCTCCGACCGGAGCGGACGCCAGCGAGGTCAGCGCCGTCCAGAGATGCTCCTTCACCTCGGGCGTGATCTGGATATTCTCGCGCATCAGGATTGCCACGATCCAATCGGCAGCCCAGGCCCGATCGGCAGTCTCGTGGATGCGGGCCAGCGGTTGCAGCGAAACAGACGTTTCGGAAGCGTCGGTCAGTTCGCCGCCGAGATCATGCCAATCACCCTGCATAGCGAGTGCGGAGGCACGGATGGAGCCGCCGAAATCGAAGGCGAAGACCTGTGAGCGCGCGTAGCGGCGGAACTGTAAGGCCATCAGCGCCAGCAGCACCGACTTGCCGGCGCCGGTCGGTCCGACGACGAGTGTATGGCCCACGTCGCCGACATGAAGGGACAGCCGGAACGGGGTCGATCCTTCGGTCCTGCCGTAAAGCAGCGGGGGTGCGCCAAAGTGATCGTCCCGTTCCGGCCCCGCCCACACGGCGGACGAAGGGACCATGTGGGCAAGGTTGAGCGTCGAGACCGGGGGCTGGCGGACATTGGCATAGGCATGTCCAGGCAGGCTGCCGAGCCAGGCGTCGACGGCATTGACCGTCTCGACCATGACGCTGAAATCGCGGGACTGGATGATCTTCTCGACCAGCCGCAGCTTTTCGTCGGCGCGGCGGGCGTCCTCGCCCCAGACGGTGACGGTCGCCGTGACATAGGCCATGCCGGCCATGTCGGCGCCGAGTTCCTGCAACGCCATATCCGCGTCGGCGGCCTTGTTCGCGGCATCGGTGTCCACGAGCGCGGATTGCTCGTTGGTCATCACCTCCTTGATGATCGCCGCGATGCTCTTGCGCTTGGCGAACCATTGCCGGCGGATTTTGGTCAGCAGCCGGGTCGCGTCGGTCTTGTCCATGAGGATGGCGCGGGTGGACCATCGGTAGGGAAAGGCCAGCCGGTTCATCTCGTCGAGGAGGCCGGGGGTGGTCGTGCCGGGAAAGCCGGTGATCGTCAGCACCCGGAGATGCGACAAGCCCAGGCGCGGCTCCAGCCCGCCGGTCAGCGGCTGATCGGCCAGCAGAGCGTCGAGATACATCGGCACTTCCGGCACGCGGACGCGATGCCGATTGGTCGAGATGGTGGAATGGAGGTAGGTCAGCGTGCCGGCGTCATCGAGCCAGCTACATTCCGGCATGAAGCCGTCGAGCAGCGCCAGCACGCGGTCGGTGCGGTCGATGAAGCCGCGCACCAGCTCCCACGGGTTCACGCCCGAGGTCTCGCGGCCCTCGTAAAGCCAGGACTCCGATCGTGCGGCATCTTCGGCGGGCGGGAGCCAGAGGAAGGTCAGGAAGTAACCGGAGACGAAATGGCTGCCCTCTTCCTCGAAATCGGCCTTGCGCTCGGCATCGACCAATGCCGAGGCGGGATCGGGGAAGCGGTCCGCAGGATAGGTTGCGGCCTCCGAACGCTGTGCTTCCACGAAAATGGCCCAGCCAGAGCCGAGACGGCGGAAGGCGTTGTTCAGCCGTCCCGCGACCGCAACCAGTTCGGCCGCGACGGCGGAATCCAGATCGGGGCCACGAAACTTCGCCGTCCGCTGAAACGAGCCATCCTTGTTGAGGACAACTCCCTCCCCGACCAGCGCCACCCAGGGCAGATAATCGGCCAGGCGGGAAGCGGTGCGGCGGTATTCTGCGAGATTCATCATGGATCAAACCTCACACCGAGAGATGGCCGGGGATGCGCAGATGGCGGCGCGCGACCTCGACGAAGAGCGGATCGCGCTTGGCGGCCCAGACGGCGGCGATGTGACCGACCGCCCAGATCAGGATGCCGGCGAGCCAGAGCTGGAGGCCGAGGCCGACTGCCCCGGCCAGCGTGCCGTTCAGGATCGCGACGGATCGCGGCGCCCCACCGAGCAGGATCGGCTCGGTCAGGGCGCGGTGGACCGGGACAGCGAAGCCCGGCACCGCGTCGAGCGCCTCGAAACTCACGGCCATCAGACCAGCGCTCCGCCGCCGAAGCTGAAGAACGAGAGGAAGAAGGAGCTGGCGGCGAAGGCGATGGAGATGCCGAAGACGATCTGGATCAGTCGCCTGAAGCCGCCGCCGGTGTCGCCGAAAGCCAACGTCAGGCCTGTGACGATGATGATAATCACCGCCACGATTTTCGCCACCGGCCCTTCGACGGATTCGAGGATGGATTGCAACGGCGCTTCCCAGGGCATCGAAGAGCCGGAGGCAAAGGCCGGGGATGTCATCAGGCTCACCCAGGCGAAGGCGGCGGCGGTTGCGATATGGTGACGGATGCGGAAGGCGCGACGGATCATGCAGGTTCTCCAGTGTTGCGAGTGGTGCCGGGTTCTGAAAAGGCGGGGAAAATCCGGTAGTCGCCGTCGGGACCGAGACCATCGACGCGGGCGAGTTCGACAAGCCGCCGTGCGGAACCGCGACCGGCAAGGACGGCCACGAGGTCGATGGTTTCGGCGATCATGGCGCGCGGGACGGTGACGACGGCTTCCTGGATCAATTGTTCGAGGCGGCGAAGCGCGCCGATGCCGGAACCGGCATGGATGGTGCCGATCCCTCCGGGGTGCCCGGTGCCCCAGGCTTTGAGGAGATCGAGCGCCTCGGCGCCACGCACCTCACCGATCGGAATACGGTCGGGACGCAGCCGCAGCGAGGAACGGACCAGATCGGACAGAGTGGCAACGCCATCCTTGGTCCGCATGGCGACAAGGTTGGGTGCCGCGCATTGCAGCTCGCGGGTGTCCTCGATGATGACGACGCGATCCTGCGTCTTGGCCACCTCGGCCAGCAGCGCATTGGTCAGCGTGGTCTTGCCGGTGGACGTGCCACCGGCGACGAGGATGTTCGCACGCGACTGGACGGCGGCGCGGAGCGTTTCCGCTTGACCGGCGGACATGATGCCGGCCGCCACGTAGTCGTCGAGTGTGAAGACCGTGACGGCGGGCTTGCGGATGGCGAAGGCGGGTGCGGCGACGACCGGCGGCAGCAGGCCCTCGAAGCGCTCGCCGGTCTCCGGCAGTTCGGCCGAGACGCGGGGGCTGCGGGCATGCACTTCCACACCGACATGGTGGGCGACCAGCCGCACGATGCGCTCACCATCGGCAGCCGACAGTATCTCGCCCGTATCGGCCAGTCCCTCGGACAGCCGGTCCACCCAGATCCGGCCATCGGGGTTCAGCATGACCTCGACGACCGACGGGTCTTGCAGCAGGGCTGAGATGGCAGGCCCGAGCGCCGTTCGGAGCATGCGCGCGCCGCGGTCCACCGTTGCCTGATTGTGGTTGATGCCTGCCATCTCGTCCCCGTTCCACCGGGGAGGCGAGAGTTCCCCGGATGGGGATGACTAAAAGAGACCCCAAAGCGGCCGTTTCAACAAGTTTCGACCGTCGTAGTAGTGTGGCGTGCAAATACAGGAGAATGGCGGTGATGCTACTCAGGGCCAAGGCGGCGCGGCGCGGGGGAGTCGCTCAACACAAGCCGGCTGATTCGATGAACATTGCGACCTTGCGGACCAAGTTGCCGTTCGCTGCTGAGGCGCGGTAATCGGCTGCACTGCAGCAAGCTCGACCAGCAGGGGCGAAAAGGCGGGCTTTCGCTGCTTCTGCGCCGGAGGCGTGGTGCAATGACGGGGGCGGACATTCGTGGGTTCGTCATCAGTGTCCAGCAGGCCAACCACTTGGTGCTGGACTGATCAGAGCTTCATTGCGCTGGTTGATCGGGCAACACGAAACCCATCTCGCGTAGAAAACGTGACGGTTGCTTGTTCCATCCCCGATAGTTGTCTGCATAGGAGAGGCAGAGCCACTCTCGCGCACGCGTGATAGCCACGAAGCAGTTGCGCCGCTCCTCTTCCATTTCAGCGCTGTTCTCGCCCGCCTTCAGGCTTTGAAAGCTCGGCAAGATGTCCTCCGCCAGTCCGACCACATAAACATGATCGAACTCCTTCCCCTTGGCGCCGTGGATCGTCATAAGGGTCACGGTATTGCTGCCGACTGGGGCTTCCTTTGAGCGGATGGCCAGTTCCTGGAGAAACTGTTCAAGTGGCGCATCGCGGCCGATGGTTTTGCCGATACTTCTCACAAGATCGGACCAAGCCGCCCGGTCTTCTGCAATGTCACTGGCTTCATCGTCCTGCGCCGGGATCATGGCGAGGACTGCGTCAACAAACTGCCTGAACCGCGCGGGCTCCTTTGCGAAGGTTGCAGCTACATCGACGAGAGCGTTGCCATTGACATCATCACCCAGTCCGGCTTTGACCGCTACCGCCCATTCATCGAGCAGGGAGCGTTCCGTCAATTCGGTGGCGGTGATGATGAGATCGACACGGGCGTCAGTGCCAAACCAACGATTGAAAGCGCCGGTCAGGGTTTCCAGCGCACGCCGATCAAGCGGGCGCAGCGCTTGGCGAAGTACGGCAGTGAGCCACAGGAACTGAGGTGATCGGAAATCATCGCGGCGCTGAGAAATGACCGCACTGACCTGCTTCTGCGTCAGCGCGGATTGAAGCTTTTCTAGCATGTAGCGCGTACGGGCCAGTACCGCGACTTCACCCCATCGAGCGCGGTCGATTTTGGCGATGCCTTCCGCAATCGACGCGGCTTCCACCTCGTCGGTGGAATAGCGTAGGACGCGGATGTGCTGTTCATCGCGATATTTCAGCGAGGTCTTGCCCGCCTCCAGCGGCTGCTTGGCGGCCGTGCGTTGCAGATTATGGACCACAAGATGGTTCGCGGCGGCAACAATTGCGGGCGGACAACGGTAGTTTGTGGGAAGCTGCAGTTCCTGCGGGGAAAAGTCGGCTCGGAACCGCTGGATCTGTTGGTAGCTCGCGCCGTTCCACTGGTAGATGATCTGGTCATCGTCGGCGACGGCGAAGACATTCCTGAAATCCTTGCCGGCGAGCGCGCGGATTAGTCGGTACTGCCCATCGGTAGTGTCCTGAAACTCGTCGAACATCCAGTAGGCATAGGTCTTGCGATAGCGTCCGGCGATGCCGGGGAAGTCTGTGACAAGGCGATAGGCCTGGGCGATGAGCGAACCAAAATCTAGGGCATTGGCTTGGGTGAGCGCCGCCTCGTATGCGGTGTATACCTGCTCCACCCGTGCGCCATCGGACGGATCACGAAAGTATCGGGCCGAGCCTGTCGGTTGGATAAGCTGCGACTTAAGCTTGTCAATGGTAGACAGAAGCCGAACGTCGTTTTGGCTCAGGCCCGCCTGTTTGATCGCGTCGCGCAAAATTTCCTGGCGATCGACGTCGAGCGAGTAGATTGCAAAATCAGGGTTGATGCCAATGTGGGAGCCGTGCTGCTGCAGCATCTGCATGCAGAAGGAGTGAAAGGTCCCGATCAGAGCGCGCCGTTCCTGTTCAGGTACCAATGCAGTGACGCGCGCGGACATTTCGTCAGCCGCCTTGTTGGTGAAGGTCAGAGCCAGCACGCGGAACGAACGATCGGGCGTATCGGCAAGCAGCTTGGCCACCCGCGTCGTCAGGACGCGGGTCTTGCCGGAGCCGGGGCCGGCGAGAACGAACATCGGGCCATCGCGCCAAGCGACAGCGATACTTTGTGCTTCGGTCAGTTCTGACAATGCCACGTTGAGGGCGGTATCGGTCATGTTAGGCCTCTCAATGCCAAGATTGCATTGCGGAATGATGCAGGCATGCGCTGCGCCAGCGCCGGGTTCTCGGCGCACTGTTTTGCGAGGACGGCTGCGTAGCCGCTCTTGTCGTTCTCGAGTGCCGCAATCAATGTCGCATCGTCAAAATCCGCTGCTCCTACGTTTCCAAAAGAGACAAGAATTGCTTTCAGTTCGTTTTGCAGTCCATCTGCTATGAGCTGCTGTTCGAGATAACCGGCCGGCAACGAGAAGGTGCGGCGAGCCATTTCCTCGGCGGAAAACTTTCGTGCGGTGATCCTGGCGATGTAGCCGAGCCCGGCGGCATCTCCATCGACGACGGCAAGCCAAGGATAACCGAGCGCTCTTGCAAGTACCGCAAATATCTACCGTGTGCCTTCGGTCAACAACCTTGCGGATTATACCGAGCTGCCGTTCATGCTTGGCGCGGCGAAGGTCGGTAGCGAGCCCTTTTTGACGAATGCTGCCGAGCGACTGGACGGCCGCTTCGGCGGACCCGCAGCTTAGCGAGGTGTTCTCCGTTCGGGTCTAGACATACTCCGTAATGCGTTTCAACAAGGCGACACCGGCACCTGATAGAACGCCGCAAGAAGACGTAAGCTCTTGACGACGCCCGGTGTCGAGCGGGTGGGGTCCTGTTATGTGACCGTAAACTGCCCCATCATGCCCGCATCCTCGTGTTCGAGGATGTGGCAGTGATACATGAATGGTGTCTCTTCCGAAGCCAGCTTGTCGAACCTCAGCAGGATTCCGGTCGGACCCTGCACACGGACAACATCTTTCCAACCGATCTGCGCCGAGTCGACCGGCCGTCCGTTCTGACTCACGCCTCACGATAATTGTCACACGCCTCAACACCCTTTGCGACCACGTCGAGAAGTGCGTCCACATCGTTCAGAAGGACCGTGATGCGCGGGTTGCTGATACGGTAACGGATGAAGCGCCCTTCGCGGTCGCTGGCGACAAGCCCGCAGTCCAGCAGGCACCTCAGATGGTTGGAGACGTTGGGTTGCGATAGTTCGGTCCGCTCGACGATCTCGTGAACGGCCAATGGCTCGTTGCAAAGTGCACCGAGGATGGCCAGGCGGCTCGGGTCCGCGAAGCCGCGGAACAGCTTCGCCCGTCGCTCGATGGTTGCGCTCTTGCGGTCATCGACCAATTGCGCCATATCACTCCTCGCTGATATGTTGTTCTTCGATTCATCCTAGCAGGAATAGCGCGACCATGGCCAACACCGAAAATGCCGGATCGACGGCAGATGTCCCGCCCGTCCGTTACCGGGTTTCCGGTATGGATTGCGCCAAGGATGCCGCGCAGATCGAGCGGGCGGCACAGGCAGCCGGGGTCGCGCCCGGCGATGTGAAAGTGTCGGCCGCGACGCACATCATGACACTGACTGCACCCGAAGTGCGCCTGCCGGACATCGAAAAGGCAGTCGCGGTGACAGGCTATGGCTTCGACCGGATCGAGGGCGATGAAGACATTCCGCCGAATCCCGCCCATCAGGACCCGGCCTACCGCCGTGCCCTCTGGATCGTCGTGATCCTGAACGTGGGATACGGGGTCCTCGAAATGATCGGCGGTTTCATTTCCGGATCGCAGGCCGTGAAGGCCGATGCGCTCGATTTCATCGGCGACGGCGCGATCACCTTCCTTGGCCTGCTGGCCATCGGCTGGAGCCTCGCCTGGCGGGCACGGTCGGCCTTGATCCAAGGCATCTTCCTCGGCCTGCTCGGCCTTGGCGTCCTCGGCACGACCATCGTGCGAGTCTTCGAACGGACGACGCCGGATGCAGGTCTAATGGGACTGCTTGGCATGATCGCCCTTGTCGTCAACGTCATCTCCGTTCTGCCGCTGCTGCGGTTCCGCAAGGGCGACGCGAACATGCGGGCCGTCTGGCTATTCTCGCGCAACGACGCCATCGGCAATGCGGCGGTTGTCGTTGCCGCCGGTCTCGTGGCGTGGCTGGGCAGCGCCTGGCCGGACCTCATCGTCGCCTTCGGCATCGCCGGACTGTTCCTGCACTCGTCTTGGGCAATCATCCGCGATGCGCGGGCCGATCTGAAGGCAGCGGCATGAACAGCCGCGTTCTGGGCGGGCTCTGCGCGATCGCGGCGTTCGGCCTCGATCAGGGTACCAAGGCGCTTGCGCTGAACACACCGGCGCTTGAGCGCGGCGTCGAGGTTCTACCCTTTCTCAATCTCGTGCGGGTTCTGAACGATGGAGTCAGCTTCGGTATGCTGGGCGGGATCGTGCCTTGGTGGGGTCTCATCGCGCTTGCTGGCGTGATCGTGGCATGGCTGCTGATCTGGTTGTGGCGCGCGCCGGACAGGCTGACGGCTGCCGCTCTCGGTCTGATCATCGGCGGCGCGCTCGGCAATGTCCTCGACCGGCTGCGTTATCAGGCCGTCCCGGATTTTCTGGATTTCCATTACGGAACATACCACTGGCCGTCCTTCAATCTTGCGGATGTGGCGATTTTCTGCGGTGCGGCCCTGCTGTTCTGGGACAGCTTCCGCTCGGCGCAGAACAAGCCCGAACGTAACCACCGAGAAGAAAACGTTACGGGGAAATAATCGATGTCCAGCATTCCATCCGCAAAGGGCATCGACAGCACGCTTGCCCTGCTGCGCAACCCATATGAGTTCATTCCGGACACATGCCGCGATCTTGAGGGCGACCTGTTCGAGACCCGCATCCTCTTTCAAAAGACGATCTGCATGACTGGTGCCGCAGCTGCGGAGGTCTTCTATTCCGAGGATGGGCTCGTGCGCGCAGGCTCGATGCCGAAGCGTATCCAGAGAACCCTGCTCGGCGAAAAGGGCATCCAGGGGCTCGATGGCGAGGCCCACCGTCATCGGAAGCGGATGTTTATGTCACTCATGGCGTCGGAGCGGATCGAAGCTCTCGAAAACACGACGCGGGACCTGTTGGACCGCTACGCACGGGACTGGCAAGCGGCGGAGAAGGTCGTTCTCTACGACGAAGTGCGCGAAATCCTCACCAGAGCTGCCTGCGCCTGGTCGGGCGTGCCGCTTCCCGAAGCGGAGGTCGAGACGCGGACGGCGCAGATGACGGCGCTCTTCCAAGACGCCGGGGCGGTCGGCTGGAAGCACTGGGGTGCGCGTCTGGCGCGGCATCGCGCAGAGCGTTGGACAGCCGGGATTATTGAACGGCTGCGCGACGGAAGCCTTCAGACAGGACAGGAAAGCGCCGCCCATGTCGTCGCGACGTGGCGCGATCTGAATGGGGAGCTGCTCCAAGGTTGCCGCCGTGGAGCTTCTGAACGTAGTACGCCCGATCGTCGCCGTCTCTGCGTTCATCGCCCAGGCGGCGCATGCCCTGCATCGGCATCCCGAGTGGCGGCAAAAGCTGAAGGACGACGAGGGACAGCTCGAACCTTTCGTGCAAGAGGTCCGCCGTCTGTATCCGTTCTTTCCCGCGGTCGCGGCACGGGTGAAGAGTGATTTCGAGTGGCGCGGATATCGCTTTTCCAAAGGGTACAGGGTTCTGCTCGACCTCTACGGCACAAATACCGACGCTCGCTCGTGGGACGCGCCGCAAGAGTTCCGGCCCGAGCGGTTTCACGATCGGGAGGTCACCCCCTACGACTTCATTCCGCAGGGCGGTGGTGATCACCACAGGAACCACCGTTGTCCGGGCGAGTGGATCGCGATCAGCCAGATGAAGGCGTTTTGCAGTTTCTTCGTGAACGCCATCGACTACGAAGTGCCAGATCAGGATCTGGATCTGGAAACCGAAGAACTGCCGCCCATGCCTAAATCCCGGTTCATCATGCGCAACGTCAGGCGTCGGCAGTAGCGTCGGCCTCCTCCGGCTCGACCGACCGCGCATCCTTGGTGGCCTCAAACGCTTCCCACGCAACGTAGGGCACGATCAGAAGCGCCGCGACCGGGTCGGCCCACCACCAGCCCATCCATTGCGTCAGACCGATCCCGGCCAACACCACGATTGTCTGATACTGGCAGATCATGGGTAAGCGCGACGTCGCCCCCCTCCTGCCGCTTCTGATCTGACCGGGCCATTCTCCGTGCGCATGAGCGTTGGAGGTTTTGGTTTGGAACGAGACGGCA
>VAFL01000038.1 GCA_005768755.1 Paracoccus denitrificans
ACACAATCTTGAAACTTTCAACCGTAACCCAGAAAGGGCCCCCCGCTCCGTCCCGCGTTCCCGCAAGTCCGTGTCGGTGAGGCGCTATCTAGGCCGCACCTCAAAGGGCGCAAGTGGAAAATTCATAAAAATGTCCAAATTTCGGATTTCCCCTGTATCCACGGCGTCCTGAGCACTTTCTTACGGCCGATACGCTGGCACATTTGCCCCCGCGCCCGGAAGTCGCGCTTCACGACGATTCGTCAGCGGCCGGACCATTTCGGGCTACGCTTCTGGGCGAATGCTTCCGCGCCTTCGCGGGCATCTTCGCTGGCGATCAGACGACGCAGATGATGGTCATTCGCAGCCCAGAGCGCGGCCTGCGCCGCGCCCGACCCGGCCGCTGTCAATTCAAGTCCAGCCGCGATCGACAGCGGCGCATTGGCGGCGACCACGCTGGCCATTTCCATCGCCAGCGGCATGGGATCACCGGCCGTCACGCGGTTGACAAGACCCCATGCCAGCGCCTGCCGGGCATCAAAGCGCCCGCCGAGCAAGACGATCTCATTTGCAATCGCTGGCGGCAAACGCTGTCCGACCCGGAACGCCCCCCCTGCCCCCGCAACCAGACCCAGGCGGGCCTCTGGAAGGCCGAAAACGGCGGTTTCAGCCGACACGACAAGATCGCAGGCCAGAACCAGTTCGAACCCGCCGGCAAGTGCTGCGCCCTGGACGCAGGCGATGACTGGCTTGCTTCGCTGGCGGCTGACAAAACCACCAAAGCGGCCCGGGCCGAACAGAATTTCATCTGCTTCGCCGCTCAGGAACGCTTTCAGGTCCATCCCGGCGCAAAAAACCGGCCCGTTTGCGGCAAGGATCGTGACACGCAGGTTGGTGTCGCCCTCAATTTCATCGAAAACCGCACGAAGCGCTTTCGTGGTGCTGGCATCCATCGCGTTGCGCTGTTCGGGTCGGTTCAGCGTCACGATGGCGATTTCGCCTTGCCTGCTGAAAAGGACTGGCGTGCTGTCATCCGTCATCAGTTGCCCTGCATCCTGCTTTCGTCCCTCGGAACCTCCTCTGCTGCCATCTGGCGCAAGGTGGCGCGAATGATCTTGCCGGTGGTGGTCATCGGCATCTCGGTGATGAAACGGACCACCCGCGGGTATTCATAGGCCGCCAGATGCGATTTCACATGGTTCGCGATTTCCTGCGCCAGCGCGTCGTCGCCATGATAGCCTTCGTTCAACACCAGATATGCCGCGACGACCGAGCCGCGCAGCGCATCCGGTTTGCCGACAACGCCCGCCAGATGCACGGCGGGATGAGAGATCAGGCTATTCTCGATTTCGGCAGGGCCGATCCGGTAGCCGGCAGAACTTATGACGTCATCGTCGCGCCCGACGAATCGCAGCCTGCCCGCTGCATCGCTGGTTCCGCGATCACCGGTCAGCAGCCATTGGGCACCATCCGTCTCGACGAACTTTTCCTGTGTGGCGGAATCGTTGTTCCAATACTTCAGAAACATCACCGGATCGGGCGCACGCACGGCAATATCGCCCTCAAGACCCGGTTCAAGCAACTTTGCGGTGCGAGGGTCGATCACTGCCACCTCGTGTCCCGGCACAGGACGGCCCATCCATCCGGGAACGGGCGCCTCCAGCGTCGAACAGCTGGACACGATCATGTTGCATTCCGTCTGTCCGTAGAACTCGTTGATCGTGGCGCCGAAGACAGCCCTGCCCCAATCCAGAAGCTCAGATCCCAATGTTTCGCCGCCGCTCGCCACAGATCGCATTTGCAGACCGTAGCTGGCCGCGTCGGGGTGCTGGCGCATGATCTTCAGCGCCGTGGGCGGCAGGAAAGCGTTGCGTATCCCGAAATCGCCGATCAGTTCGAACGCGGTTTCGGCACTGAACTTGGCGAATCGGCGCGCCACCACCGGGACGCCGTGGTGAAGCGCAGGCATGAGCACGTCCAGAAGACCGCCGATCCAGGCCCAATCGGCCGGTGTCCAGATCCGGTCGCCGGGCTGAGGCATGAAATTATGGCTGATCTCGACCCCTGGAAGATGACCAAGCAGCACCCGATGGGCATGCAATGCACCTTTGGGGTTGCCGGTCGTGCCCGAGGTGTAGATCAGGATTGCCGGGTCGTCTGCACGCGTCGGAACCGGATCGAAACTTTCCGGCTGACCATCACAGGCGGCGTGAAAGCAACTCGCCCCATCCACGTCTCCATCGATTGACAGGACGGCGCGCAGCTCTGGCAGGCGGTCGCGAAGGGCAGTCAGCTTTGCCGCGCCTTCGGCATTCGTGATGACCGCGCGTGCACCGGAATCGCGCAATCGGTGCAGCAACGCTTCTTCGCCGAACAGCGTGAACAACGGGATCGAGATGCAGCCCATTTTGGTGACGGCAACGTGGCCAACCGCGGTTTCGATGGATTGCGGAAGCAGAATGCCGACGCGGTCGCCGACATCCCCTTGCCGCCCGACGCCGATGGCCGACAGCGCATTGGCCAACTGGTTCGACCGCGCACGAAGTTCGCCAAAGCTGAACTCGCGCGCCTTACCGCCTTCGCCAACGTCGATGATTGCCAGCCGATCGGGATCGCGATCTGCCCACTTGTCGCAGATATCGACGCCGATATTGTAATATTCCGGGATAGCCCAACGAAAATTCTGGCGCGTCTCATCAAATGTCGCGCGCTGTTCCAACATGTCGCAGCCTCCTCCACCAGCCCGGACAGGCCAAGAAGGTCCGCCAGCAAGGCAGGGTCGTCAAGGACAATCTTCCCGAGCCTGATCTGCAGCAAGTTGACGCCCGGTCATCGTAGGCGTGTTTCCCCGAAGGCATTGACTTAAATGGCAGTAGCCTGAACACTCCGCCGCAATAAGGGGAGAGGCAGCAGGGCATGATATCCGTGATCGACTGGATCAACGAGGCGGTGGGGCGCATCGTCTCATTGCTGGCGGGCGTTTTCGCCGCCATCATCATCTACGACGTTTTCATGCGCTATGTCATGAAGGCGCCGGTTCCTTGGGCCTTCGACCTGACCAAGATGATGTTCGGCTTCTACTTCATCATGCTGGGCGGCTATGCGCTGCGCCATCAGTCCCACGTCCGCGTCGACCTGCTGACCGCCACGATGAAGCCGCGCCTGCGCCGCTGGGTCGAGATCGCAGGCTATCTGATCTTCTTCTTTCCGTTCGCGATCGTCTTCGCGCTGTACAGCTGGCAGTTCGGCCTGCGCTCGCTTGCGCAGGGGGAAAAGACCTATGGCGCTGTTCAGTTGCCGGTCTACCCCATCAAGCTGGCCATGGGCGTTGCCGCGATACTGCTGCTGATCCAGGGCATATCCGAATTGCTCAAGCTGATTCTGGATCGCCCCACCGATCTGGCCGATGACGAAACGATTACGGAGTCGGGCAATGTTCGCTGATTTCATCAATGACGCCATTGCCCTGATGAATCAGGCCGTCGGCTGGATGCACGTGCCCGGTGTCGATGGCGGCTCCATTGCACTGATCATGGCCGGGCTGTTGGTGCTTGGGCTGTTCATGGGCCACCCGCTGGCCTTCGTTCTGGGCGGAACCGCCGTTCTGGGCGCGCTGATCGCCGGCAAACCCATGGTGCTGGGCATCACCATCAACCGGATATTCGGGGATGTGCTGGACAATTTCACCCTGGTCGCCATCCCGCTTTTCGTTCTGATGGCGCGTTTTCTGTCCGATAGCGGCGTTACCGACAAGATGTTCGAGGCGCTACGCCATCTGATGGCGAATGTCCGGGGCGGCCTGGGTCTGGCGGTCGTGTTCATTTCAATCCTGCTGGCTGCGACGACAGGGATCATCGGGGCCTCGATCACCGTGATGGGCGTCATGGCGCTGAAGCCGATGCTGCAATATGGCTATGACAAGCGGCTGACGACCGGGTTGATCGGGGCATCCGGCTGCCTTGGCATCCTGATCCCGCCCTCGATCATGCTGATCCTCATGGCCTCATACGCGCCCGGCCTGTCGGTTGGCGAGTTGTTCGCCGGCGCCATGCTGCCGGGCGTGCTGCTTGGGCTGATGTATGCCGTCTATGTCTACGTTCTTGCAGTCCTTCGGCCCGACCTCGCACCGCGCGTCAGCGATGAGGAACAGATTTCGCGCAGCGAGATGTGGAAAATGCTGATCGTCGAGGCGGTACCACCGCTCATCCTGATCCTCGGCATCCTGGGCTCGATGCTGATGGGAATTGCGACCGCGACCGAGGCCTCGGCCATCGGGGCACTGCTGGCGCTTCTGATCGTGATCTTCCGGGGTCGCTTCACATGGGCGAATTTCTACAGCGCCTTTCTTGAAACCGGCCGCACCTCGGCGATGATCCTGTTCATCGTCGTGGGGGCCACCGCCTTCACAGGCGTTTTCAACATCACCGGCGGTCTGACGGCGACGCAGGATCTGATCCGGGGCCTGGCCGAGAACCCAAGCACGCTGCTGGTCGTGATGCTGGTGACGGTGTTCATTCTGGGCATGTTCCTTGACTGGACGGGTATCGTGCTTCTTTGCTTCCCGATCTTCCTGCCTATCGTGAACGAGATGGGCGTCAGCCCCTTGTGGTTCGTGGTGCTGATGGCTGTGGTCCTGCAGACCAGCTTCCTGTCGCCGCCATTCGGCTATGCGCTGTTTTACATGCGCGCGATTTCCCCGCCCGATATCAGCACCGGCGACATCATTCGCGGCGTGGTGCCGTTCATCATCATGGTGCTGATCATGTGCGGGCTGATCGTGCTGTTCCCGCAACTGGTTACCTGGTTGCCGGATACCCTTTACCGAAGCTGAAAAAGAAACTGACAAGGAGGATGTCAATGATTGCCAAATATATGACCGGGGCGGCGGTTGCCGCGCTGCTGGCGGGGCCGGCACTGGCCGAAAACTGGACCATGACCACGACCTGGCCCGCGTCGCTGGAACTGATCGAAATCGACAAGAAATTCGTCGAGATCGCCAATGCGCTTGTCGATGACGAGGATCTGACCATCGAGTTCTTCGAAGGCGGCGCGCTTGTTCCGGCGGGCGAAGTCTTCGGCGCCGTCGAATCCGGCACCATCCAGGCGGGCGGCGACTGGCCGGGCTATTGGGCGGGTCGCGACGCGGCATTCTCGCCGCTATCGACCACGACCAGCCTGTTCAACGCGGTCGACTATGTGAACTGGATCAAGGGCTGGGGCGGCGCGGACGTCTATAATGAAGTCTACGGCAAGTTCGGCATGGTCTACCTGCCCTACGGTGTCACCAATAACGAATCCGGTTTCCGCACCGTCGACAAGCCGATCAGCACGACCGAGGACCTGCAAGGCATGCGTCTTCGCCTTTCCGGGCTGGAACAGGGGATCCTGTTGGGCAAGCTGGGCGGCAGTCAGGTCAGCATGGCCGGCGGCGAGATCTATCAGTCCCTCGAACGCGGCGTGATCGACGGGGCAGAATTCTCGACACCGAACGTGGACCTCTCTGGCGGCTTCGATCAGGTCACGAAATACTGGTCGACACCTGGCTGGCACCAGTCGTCATCGGTGTTCGGTGTGATGATTAACAAGGCATCCTGGGATGCTTTGTCGCCGGAAACACAAGAGAAGCTGAAGGTCGCCGCCGATGCGACGATGCTTTGGTCACTGGCCAACACCGAAAAGCGCGCGACCGAGGCATATCAGGCGTTCCAGGAGGCCGGGACAGAGATCACGCGGCTGGATGATGCCACGCTGGAAAACATTCAGAACATGGCCAATGAGACCATTACCGAAGTCGCCTGCGAGAACCCGAGTTCTGCCAAGGTCTATGCGTCAATGCTGACCTATCTGCAGGATTACAGCAAATGGCGCGATGCCTCGGCACCGTTCAATCTGGGCCGCAGCCCGACCGGTCCGGACCTGGCCAGAATTCAGGAATGCGCTGACGGCGCCTGAGCCACGGGCGCTTGCGACAAGACAGGGCGCGGCAGCATATCTGCCGCGCCCTTTTCAGTTTCAGCCTGAAGGACGGCCTGGACAGACTACCCGATAAGGCAACACGCCATGGTCACATCAAACCTGTTCCGCCTGGCGCTTCGGCAGAACCCAGTTCGCGCGCGGGTAATGGCAGGTGTAACCGTTGGGAATGCGTTCCAGATAATCCTGATGTTCGGGTTCGGCCTGCCAGAAATCACCCGCCTGCTTCACCTCGGTCACGACCTTGCCGGGCCAGATCCCGGACGCATCCACGTCGTCAATCGTCTGAAGCGCCGTCTGGTGCTGGGCGTCCGAGGTGTAATAAATCCCCGAGCGGTAGCTGGTTCCTCGATCATTGCCCTGCCTGTCGCGCGTGCTGGGGTCGTGTATCTGGAAGAAAAACTCCAACAACTCGCGATAGCTGATCTTCGCGGGATCGAAGATGATCTCGATCCCCTCGGCATGTGTTCCGTGGTTGCGATACGTCGCATTCGCCACGTCACCGCCAGTATAGCCCACGCGGGTCGTCTGAACGCCGGGGAGCTTGCGGATCAGATCCTGCATGCCCCAGAAGCATCCCCCCGCCAGTACAGCGCGTTCGGTCATCACTTGCCCTCGACCTGATCCAGATAGTCGCCATAGCCTTCTGCTTCCATCTGGTCCTTCGGAACGAAGCGCAGGCTGGCAGAATTGATGCAGTAACGCAGCCCACCCATCTCTCGCGGGCCGTCGGGGAAGACATGTCCCAGATGGCTGTCGCCATGGGCCGAACGCACCTCGGTCCGGATCATGCCATGGCTGGCGTCGCGAAGCTCGTTCACATTTGCGTCCACGATCGGCTTGGAAAAGGACGGCCAGCCGCAGCCAGAGTTGAACTTGGCAGATGACGCAAAAAGCGGCTCGCCCGAGACGACATCGACGTAGATGCCAGGCTCGTAATGCTTGTCATACTCGCCGGTAAAGGCACGCTCGGTGCCATTTTCCTGGGTGACGCGGAACTGTTCCGGGGTCAGCCGGGCAATCGCGTCATCGGATTTCGTATAGGTCATCCTTGGTCCCCCAATAATGTTGCAACATGCATGTAATGTGCCCCTGCCCCGATTTCCAATCGCCTGTTCCTGCATCGCGGGCAGCCCCTGCCAGGCACGGCCAGGCGGCAGAAGTAAAGTCTGCCTTCGCCCCGATGGCCGTCACCGCGGCAGAACGCGCAGCCAGATTGGCCCCGCTGGTTGCAAGGTAATGCGCGGACTTACGGGCTGGGGCGAAGGATCCATCGCTTCAAGCCGGAATTGCGCATAAACCTGTCTGATGATGCGCCCGGCGATCAGGCGGGCAAGATGCAGGCCGATGCAACGATGCGGTCCATGGCCGAAGGGCAGATATGCAAGACGCGGGCGCGCAGCGACCTGATCGGGGGCGAAGCGCGCCGGATCGAAACGAAGCGGATCGGGCCAGAATGTGGGATTGCGGTGCAAAAGCCAGGGCGAAACCAATACCGTGGTGCCGGCGTCGATCCGAAAGCCTGCAACCTGATCGTCACCAATCGCCCGGCGCTCGATGATCCAGATTGACGGATACAGGCGCAGCGCCTCGGCAAACAGCCACTGCGGATCGACCGAATCTAGCCCCAGTTGCGGGTCGCGGGCCACCAGCCAGAACATCCAGGCCAGCGCGTTGGCTGTTGTCTCATGCCCGGCCAGCAGCAGGGTGACCGCGGCGTCGCGCAATTCGGTATCACTCAATCCTTCGGCGCCTTCGGCCTCATGCGCGCTCAGCAGCCGTGTCAGCACGTCATCGGGTCGATCATCCGACTGGCGGCGATGGCGGATCATGTCCGCGATGATGGCATCGATATCGGCCCGCGCGGCCATGTAATCGCGCCGGTGAAAGAAAGGCGAGATCATCGACGCGTCCAATGGCGTCTGCAACCGGCGCCAGGTATCGGCCAACAGCACACGCAGCGCAGCCTCGATCCGATCACTGTTCATGCGGTTCGAGAACAGCAGCCGCACAGCGGTTGAGATCACCACCGACATCATCTCGGCCACGATGTCTAACGGTTCACCCGCCTGCGCCAGTTTTTCCCATTTGGCCAACATGGGGCTGATCTGCGCGTCGATCATGGGGGCAAAGCTTTCGACGGCGCGGGGCTGAAAGACCGGCTGAAGCAACTTGCGGTGACGTGCCCAGGCATCCGTATTGGCGGATAACAGGCTGTCGCCGCAGGTCTCCGCGATCATCGCAGCGCTTCGGGTGTTCTTGTCGTAATTGGCTGCATTACGTGACAGGACGCGGTCGATATGGTCCGGATGGTTCAGCAAATGCGCGATAATATGGGCGAAGCGAAAGCGCACGACATCGCCATGCTTGCGAACCGACCTTTCCAACAACGCCAGCGGATCGCGCTGGAACGCGATCATCGACCCGCTGATGGGCAGCCCGCGCGGACCCGGCGCACTGATCACAGGGGATAGCCCCACGTCTCGAAGCTGCGCCGCCACCGTTCGGCCACGCGGGCCCGGGTCGCTGCGTCAAGGCCTGAAAAGCTGTTCTTTTCATAGCCGCCAAGGCTATCCACATAAGTCTGCAGCCTTGGTTGCATCCGGTCAAAACCCTCGAGCCCAAGCTGATCATAGACACGATTGATCTGAGCGACCGGATCGGCCTCCAACTCGTCGAAGCGCAGCTCGCAGAAGCGGCTTGCGGGGATCAGGGGCAGATCCTCGAAATAGGCGTCATACATGGTTTCATGTCGGGCAAGGATGCCTTCGTCCAGTGCGTCCAGATCGGGCCGTTGAAGATAGGTATACCAGCCAGCCGTATCGAAGAAATGCCGCTGCGACTGGAAAACCCGGTAAGGATCGCGATGAATATGGACAAAGCGGGCGTCTGGAAAAATCTCCAGTATGGTGCGGATCCGCGCCGTATGCGGGGGCGATTTCAGAAGCAATGCCCGGCCGTCACGAAAAGACAGTTTCTTGCAGAAAGTCAGGAAAGTGTCCTTCCAGGCCCGCAGATCTGCCGGGTCGGCATCGCGAAAGCTCAGTTGATGCTCGTAATGGGGTTGTCGGGCGGGAAAGCTGATACCCAGATAGACCGAACGCAGGCTCATCAACAGGGGCGCAAACTCATCCTCCTGGGGTGATGCGAAGCCCAGCTTCATGTTGTCCATCGGCCGTTTTGGCGGGACCAGCCACGAAAACATTCGCGTCATCAGATTTTCCGTGGTCAGGAATGTCAGCGGATTGACCACCTGATAGGTGTTGGCGAACCGGAACTGATCCTCATCACATGCCAGCAGATCATGCAGCAATGTCGTCCCGCTGCGCCAATGGCCCAGAACGAACAGCGGCGGTCGGGTAATCTCTGTCTTTTCTATTGCCCGCCCGAAACGCAGCTTTTCCAGCGCGGCAAAGGCCGAATTCGGCAGGCTTGCGGCGGTGATGAAGGCGGCGCGATGAAAATATGCAGGCGAGATGCGAAACCCGTTCTGGGCCAGCAGCGTCATCCATTTCCCGAATGTGATGCCCGTCAGGTAATTGTGGCCAATGCTCCACCGATGCTTGAGTTTTGGCGACATTGCTGATCATCCTTGAAAAACCGGGCCATTTAGGCCCAGAAATCGTAACCAATTCTGCGTAGCATTTGAGTATCGAGTAGCGAAACCGCGAAATGACCATCCCCTCACACGTCAACCCACATTTCCCAAGTAAGGCGCTGATTTCGCTGTCCTGACCATTATATTTCCTATATAAAACATGGTGTTGAAGGCTGCGAGGGGCGCGTTTCATG
>VAFL01000039.1 GCA_005768755.1 Paracoccus denitrificans
CGATCATGGCCTCTCTCCCGACGTACACCGGCACCTCCCGGCCAACCACCCATACCTCTACCAGCTCGCCGTCGATCGTGACTCTGGTAATGCCCCTCAGTGTGGGCAATCCGCTTACCCTTACCCTGTCGCCTTTCCGTAGGTTCTTCGCCCTAACTTGTTTCATCGTTTTTTGTGTGTCGTTCTGTGAGTGAGTCACGTTTTTAACATCCCTATTACGGCCTCGCAATAGCTATATAGTATCTATGTATTTAAGAGAACAAAAAGCAAAAAGCCGCCCATAAGAGCGGCCCTAAGTTACTGTTTCACTGGTCTGTTAGATGTCGATTAGTCCGCGGTCGCTTACCACTTGCGCCGTGACTTCGCGGCCATCTGCGCTTCTCCATCGTTCATGGTCGCGGAACACCCAGCATCGGGTCTGCTTTCCGTCGACTCTCAGGCGCTGCGCCGTCACCTTCCCGGCGTCCTTCATGGCGCTTAACGTGTCCTTAGGCATGCCGCGTAAGCCGTAGTTTTTGGCAAGCTGGGTGAGCATGTCAGAGGTCAGGATAGACACGCCTGAGTTAATGATCTCCGCTATCATCTTGTCTTCTGGCGACATTGTGGCACCCACAACGCGGGCGTGGTCTTCGTCGTCGACGTCAACGAGGCCGGGATTGAATCCGCTCACGTCATATTCCATCAGGAACTTTGCAAATGAGTTGATGAAGCTCTTACGCTCTGCTGCGGCGATCAGCCTTTGAGCGGTGGCAATGTCCAGGCGTGGAAGGTTGCCGATGTGAACCACTATCCGCCGGTCTCCCTTCTCAATAGGTAGGCCGTTGATGTAGTTGGAGGCCAATAACACCCGACTATTCACCACCACTTCATATTTCGCCAGTCCCTTCGGGTTAACCTGCTTCGTGCCGTTGTCGATGAACTCTTTAACAGCCTCCGCCAGCTTGCGGCGCTTGACGCCCTCGATCAGAATCTCATCAAAGGCGAAGAAAATATTCCCGTCCACTTCCGTGTTGTGCTTCGTTTCCAGCATTTCAGCCAGATTGAGGCGCGGCGCTGCGTACCGACCGTAAACCTTACGAATGATCTCGAATGCCTTTGAGCGTCCAGATCCTCGCGTCTCGTTGATGTGCAGAAATGCCAGCTCCATCGTGGCCTCGGGCTTCTGGATGCCATACGCCAGCCACTCAAGGAACAATTGCGCCTTCCGGCCCCAAAGGTTATTCAGGTGATCGATAAACCAGGTCACGTCCTCAACTGCGGAGAAGTCCCACGATAGCGGCGTGTAGCGGTTGAATACTCGCCCGTACTTCTCGTGATAGAACATCTTCGGCTTGCCGGGAGAAAAGGTCATTTGCTGGACAATATTTTCCTTCTTGGGCTTAGCCAGCCAGACGGCAAACGCCCTCTTTTCGACGCCATCCGCCCCGCGCTTAGTGTGCTCAAGTCCCGGCATTCCGTCGGTCGTGATGCTGGTAAAGTGGTTGGCCGCATCGTCAATCTTCATTGCGAACGTGGGATCGACAAGGCTCAAGACCAGGCGCCCGCCCACTAACACAAAGTTTTTGCGCATGTAGTCGATATTGGCATCTGCTGGCGTGGCGCAATCTGGCGCATCAAGGCCCATAATGGCGTCTAAGTGACGCTTGTTCCTTTCTGCAACGTCGGGATCATACTTTCGGGATTCTACTTCCCTGCGCAGCTCTGAGGCATTCGCGCCATGCTCTGGCCGCTTGTGCGCCGGTGTGGGCTGTGAAAATGAAACGCGCGAACGACCGTCAGGCATGGCATCAAGTGCGGCCTGAACTTGCTCCGGCGTCATTGCTGGCGCGCCCGGCTGCGGCATCTGCACTACGTTGCTTCTGTACTCTTCGAGCGCGGCGTAGTCGGTTTCGTCGTCGCCGTACTGCGGCAGGTCTTCGTATTGGTGACTCATGTCTGGTGCTCCGTTTTTCGTTGTAGAAAAAGGCGCTGGCCCCACATGAAAACTTGAAAGGGATATTCCTATGTCGTAATATTCGCTCTGAGTACCTGCGCGGCCTCATGGCTCGCTGTGGTTCTCGCGATTGTTGCGGTTAATGCAATGAAAAGGCTATTTTCGTTGCGATTCGCGCACCAATTGGCGATAATTACAAGTGTTCAGGTTTTCGTTGGGGCTGTATATCGTGATCATCTTGCCGGAGTCACACGATATACGGCCTTTGTTTTATCTGCGGTTCGGTGAACCATCCAGATAGCCTCTCAGCGTTCCCGCCTTGATAGCTCGTTGATATTACTCGATCCACTTCTTACGATCCAGATCTTACCAGGCTCCTCGCGGCCTCAGCGCCCCTCTGCGCGATTTTCTCACCTCATCCCATGCAATCCCCTTACCAGCGCTCACAGCGCGCCTAAGTGACCGTTTGAGGCGTCTGTGACATACCCCGGGGAAAATATTTGAGGCGAGCGAAATCCTCCCCTTCCATCTGAGGAACTCCGGTTGATAACATCACCCCCGCTGGAATTTCCACGGCCACCTCGTCTGTCAACCCAGCAAGGCCCGGGAGCGCTGTTTTATCCGTTGCGCGACGTCCTTACAGCGTTCCCAGGGCTACCCCTCTTTGCAGTCTCGCCGCCAGCTTATCAAGACCTAAATACTTCTTACTCATCGCCAGACTGCTATGGCCTAACATCTCCATTACCAGCGTGATCCCGCTCCCCGGCTGCTGCTTATCACCGGCTTTCATCCACCGGAACGCGGCTATTTTGCGCGTGCTGTAGGCACTGAGGCGCATAAGACCGTCGCCAGCCTTCTCGATCGCCAGCATGAACGGCTTAATCAGTCGCCATATGGTCTGGCGTGTCACTGGCTTATGCCACACACCGGCGGCGCGGTTGCTACCGGTAGCGGCAGCGGGGAACATCAGCGCGCTGTCATCGTCTGCGCCAATGGTGCGGGCACGATACGCGGCAATACGCTTGCAGAGTCCCGGGGAAAGCTGTTTGCTGTCGATCTTCACCTGCGCCCGGCTCACCTGTTCCAGTACCATCGCCTCCTCGGCGTCGGTCAACGTCTCAGCCAGTTCGTCAGCTGTGGCGGCGTCGGTCTGCGCGTACAGCTCCCACTGCCCCGCCGACTTGGCTGCTGCCTTGCGCTGCTCGCGTACCAGCTCCACGCCCTTGCGTGTGGCGCGGCTCATGGCTGCTTTTGACTGTTTAGCCACCACATAGCGCAGTTCACCGGATGCGCTCAGGTCGGAAAATCGAAGGCCCGCAATGTCCGCGGTTCGCCCGCCAGTCTCGATCGATATCTCGAACCACAATTGCAGCCACTCCGGCGCGTTCTGGCGGATAGACTTTGCCAGCGCACTAACGTGGTTGTCGTCATACACCGGCGTCATGGTGCGTGTGCCTTTGCTGCTCTTAACGTCCCTCAGGTCGCCGCGCAGTGCCGCCGCCTTTGCTGCTATCTCTTTTAAAATACTCATCCCATGATCTCCCCTTTCAGCATTGCCACGCAGTTCAGCAATTCGCCCAGCTCGCCCGCGGTCATTGCCGGGATCCTTACCTTTTCGCCCTGGACTAGTGCCAGGCACACCGCTAATATTCTGGTTGCAGACATTTGGATTATCCCCCTTAGGATTAGTCTTAATGCAGCTCCGTGGGCAGGTTGCAGCCTTCCCCGGAGCGTCTCGTTACTCAGTGACGATCAGCGTCACAAAATCCCTCTTATCCCATACGCCAGCAAGCCCACTAACGAACGTCATCAGCATCTCGCGCTTGTCGAAAAATGTTTCCTCGATCCTTGCTACCACCTGCGGCCCACAACTCAAAACCTTATCGCCAACTTTCAGCTCTCCCGCCCTCACTTCTCTGAATTTCATAGCTACCTCATATCTATTATCGTGCGAGTATATTACATCGGGTGAATAGTCTATTCAATGGTCTTAATAGGTTTTGTCGATCGAGTTGATAGGCATTGATCGGCTAAACCTCAGGTGTGGTGCGGGTTGGCGGCCTCTAAGTTACCGAAGAAATTTTCTGATATTTAGGCGCTGAGGCTGGATTCTGGCGGGCTGGGGGTGGATTGCAGGCACAAAAAAACCCCGCGCAGTGGCGGGGTCTGTCGTCGTTGCGGGTTATTCCGCTGCGGCTTCGCCCTTGGTCAGCAGGAACGCGATCGGGACTTGCTTACGCTCTGCGGCGGTACGCTTCCAGTTTTCGGCGATCGCCAGCTCTGCGATGGAAGGGGATTCCTTCGCTACGCTCGCCTCAGTCCAGCCATAGCCCAGCGGGGCAAACGCCAGATTGACGCGGGTGTGCAGGATCTGCTGGCCGCCACCGTTACCAGCGCCCGGCAGGTTCTCGATCTCAGTGCCTGCGGCGATGCGCGGCTCTGCACTGCCGTAGCCAATAGCACCGGCAGCAAACAGCACGGAGGTGTAGACGCCGTTGCTGTCCGGTACCAGTCCGTCGTCGACGGTCACGGCCAGGCCGCGATAAGTGGTCATCACCAGCGAGCCATCGGAGTCGCGGATGTACTCGATCAGGTCTTGCTTGAGCAGGGACTTGTACAGGTCGGAATGCATCGCGATAGCGCGGAAAGCGCCCATAGCGTCGCCCAGCGTACCGGCTGCGTCGATAACCTGAGTAGCGCCGATGGTTTCAGTGCTGGCGTCGTGAATCATGTCGCCGCCGTCGTTGGCGATGTTGTGCGCCTTGATACCCATCAGCATAGAGATCAGGCGTTTCTGGCCCTGGCGTGTCCAGTATGCGGTAGCTCGTTCGCGTACTCGCGCCATGGCGTCGCTACCAGACAGTTCGCTGGCGAGGTTCATGGTCGACCATCCCTTATGCAGGAAGGACTTACGCACGGCCTGTTTTACCGCGTTCAGCGTACCGGCTGCGGCGATGTCGGACGGGTTGTCGTTGACAATGTCCGCCTCGTCGTCTGACAGGTCATTCCAATAAGGGACATTGAACATGTCAGCACCGGCGGCAAGCTGTGCCAGTACCACGTCGTTGTTTGCCAGAACGCCGCTCTGGAATAGGGCGCTGGCTACCATGGTGTTCTGCACCAGGTATTTAGTGAATTCTTCGGGTACGATTACGTCCGAAATCTGGGTCGGCATGGCCTATGCTCCAAAGTAGTTATTTTGAGGGTTATTGCACTGCTTCGGGCGGTCTGCACTGCGTCGCGCTCGGTGGCCTCTGGCCGGGTTTTCTGCTGTCTTGGGGCGCTGCCCCGGGTTGGCTCCCCGCCGTCGTCTCAGAGTCTGGCGGGTCGCCGGTCGATCGGCTGTTACTTAATCCCAAGTCGGTTACTTAGAATCGCTGGCGCGGGTTGCTTCGGCACGTTGCTGCGATAGCCACCGTTGCCGTGCATGCCAGTACCGCGAGACTCAGGAGCGAGCAGTAGGGAGTCGAGACGCCCGCCTGACACTTTGCTCAGGTATTCGCGCAGCTCTGTGACGCTGAATTCCACGCCAGCCTCGGAACCGTCCTTTTTGAAGACGCCGATCGATCCATCATCGCGCAGGGCAAAGTCGATGAACTCGCCCACGGTAGCCAGTCTGGCAGACTCACTAAGTGCCGGATGCACCAGGTCAGACAGCATGTCGTTAACCGGATTGGTCAGCTTAATGGCTGTCAGCTCGCTATTGGCCGCATCAAGTTGAGCCTGTAGCTCATCAGCACGCGCACGGCTCTGCTTTGCTTCACTCAGTAGCTGGCGGTTCTTCTTCACCAGTCCCGGGTTCTGCTCTTCGCCGTGGTCTTCGTGGTCTTCGTGGTTGTCGTGGTCGCTCATCTCGGATGCCCTCAGGGTCGCGGTGGATAGTGGGCCAATTATGTCAATCGTTCTTCTCTCCCGTAAGATTCAGCCGGGGTAATCACCTATGTCATAGCTACCCATTTTTGATGCCCGATAGCTATGCTGTTACTATATTTGAACCAAGGAATATAGCTGCGGAGTACCTACAATGTTAAAACACCTCAACTTCCCGGATGCTCTGTGTGCAGAGGTAGACGCCATCAGGGGCGATGAATCATTTACATCATGGCTTGCTGGCGCGGCACGCATGCGGCTGGATTCTGGAAAACATGACCAGCTGGACAGGATCGAGGCGATGCTCAAAGTGCTGACCGGCGGTCACAATGCCCCTGTAACGCCTCAGGAGCCGCCGAAAAAGATTTGGGGAGGTAGACCCCTTAAAGGGCCAAATAACGCCCCTAAGAAGCGCCAGCAGGCCCCACGGGGCGGAATATCACCGGCCCAGCAGGTAATCATTGAGTTGTGCAACGCAGCAGAGGGG
Source organism: Paracoccus denitrificans (assembly GCA_005768755.1). Lineage (GTDB taxonomy): Bacteria > Pseudomonadota > Alphaproteobacteria > Rhodobacterales > Rhodobacteraceae > Paracoccus > Paracoccus denitrificans_B. The sequence continues at coordinate 6,291 of VAFL01000039.1, forward strand.
TCTGAGGGACTCGATCAGGCTATCGCGGACGAACTCAACCGGCGCGGCATGCTGTCACCGTCTGGCGTGGAATGGACACACCGCACGATCATGAATACTCGGGTTCGCCTGCGAAAGCGTGGCCTGATTAGTTGATGTATCCGGCGTCCCGGAGTTTTGTCACCATCCAGGAGACATCGACGGGCCGCCACTTCGACCCACCGAAGGAGGGCATCGCCATGTCGTTCAGCTCGCCAGCAATAACCGGCATGAATCCGACTCGCCCACGTCTGGACAGTTCGACGTATCGCCCGACAATGAACCGGATCGCGTCATCGAGATCGGCGCTGTACTTGCCGCCTGGCTTCCCTGATAGCCAGCCTCCTGCCCCGAATTGAGCATCCAGGCGAATAAACTCCGCCTTCTCAGCACTGGTTTGCGGCCTGTTCTCTGGTTCATGCTTCACCTCTGGTTTGTTTCGCTCAGCTATGACGGCGGCCTGAGAGGCCATCTCGATCGCCATCTCTTCGTCACCGACAAGCCCCAATGGCGGGTTTAGTCCAGCGTCAACAATCATTTTTCTGATAGTGCCCTGCTTGCGCACCGGATCATTAAGCCTTGCCGCCATCTTTTCGCTGTATTCGTCCTCCGCCGTCCGCACATAGTCAGGGTTCACACTCACCAGTAGCTCGCCCCGGGCAATCATCCGCATGATGCTTGAGCGCACACAGCCCAGCTGTGCGGACAGGCGATCAATCGCCGGCCAGTACCTTTCGTCGATGGATGCCGAATAAGTCCTCTTTGCCAAAGTTACCGATCCCCCGATCTGTTTTTAATCGTCACATACTGCGAGTTATCGACCAGATCACGCGGGTCTAGCGTCGCCGTGTATCTCAGCGCCCCGTAGCTGTAGCCGTACTTGAGCACCGGGATAGTGATCTGCTGGTCAATGATTATCTGCCTGTTTTGGTAGAGCCTGTCCGGCTTGCCCAGCGTTAACCGCTCGTCGCCCTCGGCCGCCAGGTCGCACAGCCACGTTCGGTATACGTGGTATGCCTCCAGCTCTGCCCGGGCAAAGGCCGGGTGAGTCCTGCGCCACTTGGTGATTGTTGACGTGGACAGTCCGACGTGTTTCCGGTAGTCATTGCGCCACCCAAGACGCTTGGTCTTGACCTGCCCGGCCATCTCGCACCACGAAATGACGTAGGCGAGCAACTCCCGGGGCCGGTCGTCGTTGTATTTCGTGCGCCTGTCCTTCGCGCCCTCTCGCTCCTTCTGGCGCTTTAATCGCGCCATGCGCTTTACGCTCTCAGGCTTCGCCATGTCCTAAGCTCCTCATCTGCGCCGGGAACCATAACCAGGGAGTGGGCCTCAATCAAAAGAATCTCCCTCACGATCGGCATCTCCGACACCGACCCGCTGAGTCGCCCGGGCGATCGTGCCCGCGATGTTAAAAACACGTCTCCAGTGAAGGGGGTGGCCTGCTCTCTGTGATGCCCTGCTGTTTCCCGGCGGTGATGCCCCTCAGGCTCTCTGTACGCTCCTGTGCGCCGCCTTCCATGCCTGCGGCATAACTACCGCACCGAAGTGGAGATCGGCTCCTGTGGGCTGGCTGCGGCGGCTGTGTGTTGATGCCCGGTAGGGCATGGCGGGCTAATCGGCGACTTCTGGCCGGGTAGGTGGAGTGACGGGGCCAGACCGCCACCCTGCAAAGCGGGTTTTCCTGTGACGCTGGCCGGGGATCTGCAGGTGTAATAACGCGCAGTGATAGTAACGCACTGAAATATACGCCTCGCGTGCGCGCGCGATAGGCGGCGGTCGGTCTTATCCTCCCCTTCCTCACCACTTCGCCAGCATCGAGACAGGGGTGAGACAGAGCGAGACAGGAGCGAGACAGATGATAAAAATCTAGTGTCTCGGGCTGAGAGCCGCGCCACGCCTGGGCTGAGCCTGTTTTGCACCCCACTTTTTGAGACAGATTAAAAAATGTACTGTCTCAGCTACAGGCCGCTCCACGACTGGGTTTACCTACCCTGTGAGACACTAAGACACTACTTTTATGAATCTTTTGGAAAAAATAATAAAAAAATAAATATATAGGAATTTTAAAAACAAGTGTCTTACTGTCTCTTTTGCTCCCAGCCCAGATCTGGCGCGGCCTACAGGCGAGACAGAAGGCAAGACAGTATCTGTCTCAGTGTCTCGTTTTAGCCTGTATTTTAACCAGTGGTGTGATGACTGTGTTATTTTCACCCATTGAATATAGTGGGGGGGGACTATATTGGATTTCCGGCGATCCGGTCGTGACCGTTGGCGCTTTCGGTCGCTTAGCTGGAAAATGGACAAAAAAAGCCAGCTCTGCGGCTGGCCTGTCGTGATGTGTTGCATGTTTTTCTGCGCCGGTCGGCTTGGTTATGCGTACTGCCTGCGCCGTGCTGCGGCGTCGTCACCCCTGTTTATCGCCTCTATGATTCCCTCGCGTACCAGCTCAAGGGCACCGTAGCGGGTGCTGCTGAAAGCTGACACGGTGGCGATGTAAAGCGTGCGGCTGTCGATCGGCGTTGTGTTGGTGTGGCGTGCAATCCACGACTCCCCGTTATGGTCCTGGTCAGGGATATGCGCCAGCAGGACGGCGTAAGGGTGGCCCCCGATGCCGATAACCTCCGCCGATACCTCACCGCCGAACAGCTGGATCTTGTGCTCAATGAATCCACCAACTGATTCCTCAATCTCCGTCCCTGCGCCACCGCGTCGAACCTCAAGTGAAACACCTGTTACCCTGTTTTTACTCATTTCCAGCCCCTTAGTGCTTTGCGTACCTGGCGCATTATGCGCCCGTGTTTAGTTTCCTTGCGGATGTCGTGCGCCCTGCTCACGATCCCGTAGTACAGATTGTGCCGCTTCCACTCGCAACACTTACATTTGCGCCGCCCCATCCTGAAAGCGTCCAGCACTGGCACGGCGTAGAAAGTTGACCCGCCACACTCGCCGCACGGAAACGCGCTGTAGTACGTTGTGCGGCCCCGTATGCGTACTTTGAGTGATTCCACCTGCGCCGGTGTTAGCGTGGCCTGTGACCACGACACAACGCCATTCACGAGGACTTTGTATACCTTCCCGTCAAACCAGACCTTCGGCGGCTCTCTCATTGCCCGTATACCCTCGCCCAGGTTGCGGGGGAGCATTCGATCATGGCCTCTCTCCCGACGTACACCGGCACCTCCCGGCCAACCACCCATACCTCTACCAGCTCGCCGTCGATCGTGACTCTGGTAATGCCCCTCA
>VAFL01000008.1 GCA_005768755.1 Paracoccus denitrificans
CCATGAAACGCGCCCCTCGCAGCCTTCAACACCATGTTTTATATAGGAAATATAATGGTCAGGACAGCGAAATCAGCGCCTTACTTGGGAAATGTGGGGACAAATGATTGGTGGCGTGGGTCAGTGACCTATCAAGTCTATCCGCGCTCATTTCAGGACAGCAACGGTGACGGGATCGGGGATATTCCCGGCATCACCGAACGGCTGCGCCACGTCGCCAGCCTTGGCGTGGATGCCGTCTGGCTGTCGCCGATCTTCACCTCGCCAATGGCCGATATGGGTTATGACGTATCAGACTATAACGATATCGATCCCCTGTTCGGGACCTTGAACGATTTCGACAAGCTGGTTGCCAAAGCGCATGAGCTTGGGTTGAAAGTCATTATAGATCAGGTTCTTAGCCATTCATCAGATCAGCATCCCTTCTTCATCGAAAGCCGCAAGGGCCGCGATAATCCGAAATCCGACTGGTATGTCTGGGCCGATGCGCAACCCGATGGCACACCGCCCAATAACTGGGCTTCCGTCTTCGGCGGCTCCGCATGGGAGTGGGACGGCCACCGAAAGCAGTATTACTTGCACAACTTCCTGACCTCGCAGCCGGATTTCAACTTCCACAACAAGCAAGTGCAGGACTGGCTTCTGGAAACAATGCGATTCTGGCTGGATCGCGACGTCGACGGGTTCCGCCTTGATACGGTGAATTTCTATTTCCACGACGCCAAGCTGCGCAAGAATCCGCCGCGCCGGGGCGAACCGCAGGTCAATCCCTATGAAATGCAGCTGCATCGCTATTCCAAGACCCGGCCCGAGAACCTTGCCTTTCTGGCCAGACTGCGCGCGCTGACCGATGAATATGGCGCGTCAATGGTGGGCGAAGTGGGTGATTCGACCCGCGCGGTCGAGATCATGGCCGAATATACTTCGGGCGATAAGCATCTGCATCAGGCCTACAGCTTCGACATGCTGGGGCCCGAATTCACGCCGAAGCATTTCCGGTCCAAGATCGAGACCTTCTTCAAGAAGGCCCCCGACGGCTGGCCGACATGGGCGTTCTCGAACCACGACGTGATCCGCCACATGACGCGCTGGATGGACTACGGCGCCGATCAGGACTCGCTTGCAAAGCTGGCGGGCGCGATGCTTTTGTCTTTCCCCGGTTCTGTCTGCCTTTATCAGGGCGAGGAACTGGGGCAGACGGAAACCGAATTGGAGTTTTCCGAACTGACCGACCCGCCCGGTATCCGCTTCTGGCCTGACTACAAAGGCCGCGACGGATGCCGCACGCCCATGGTGTGGGACAGCAATGGCAATACATCTGGTGGTTTTTCAACCGGCAAGCCGTGGCTGCCGGTGAAGGCCCCGCAACTGGCGCGCAATGTTGCCGATCAGGAAGCTGATGCCAGTTCAGTGCTGCATTTCTATCGGCACATGCTGGAATTCAGGTCCGAAAGGCCGGACCTGCATGGTCGTGGCCCGGCGCATTTCTTCAACCGGCCCGATCCCATACTGATGTTCCAGCGTGGCGCGTTGATCTGTGCCTTCAACCTTGGTCCCGATCCGGTCGAGACGAATCTGCCGCCCGAGGGCAAATCCGGCCGACTGGTGGGTCCGGCGCAAGCGGCAGAGTTGGATGGACGCAAGCTTGTCCTGGGCCCCAACGGCTTCGCCTTTATCGAGGTGTGACGCGCCGCCCGCTTCCGCGCGGCTTGCCAGAGGCGCGACAAAAGAACGGATCAATGAAAATGGGGTCGCGCTATACGCGACCCCGTCTCCGAGAGAGCAGGCGCGGCAGGGAGGTCCGCGGCTGCGGGGAGATCTGCTGAGAACGACCTGAAGCGAGAGGGCTTCAGAGTTTCGCCTTACCTTGATGTGTCGACCTGCGATGGCGCATCTTCGCAAGTGATCGCTAAATTTTCCTTAACACCAATAACCCAAATCAACGAATACCTGCCACGAACGGCACGCGCAAAGTCGGTTGACACCGGTACGCAGTATAACGCCGACCGCGCACGGTTTCAGATATCGCGCAACACTCAGATCACGCAGAAATATAGACGCCGCGCGGCGGCCGATAATCCTGATCGTTATTGTAGGTTATTTGGTTTCGGCGGTCTGTGCAATCGAAAAAACCATCATGTACTGCACGGCGTTAGCCATGCAGCACATCTAAGGCTGGCCGCAGAAGCATGCGGTCACAGATCAGTCTGCCAGTGCGTGGCGCGTGCCGATATAGTCTCCCAGTATCGCGGCGCTGTCAGCACCTGCATCGGCGGGCAGACCTTCAGGTTGCAGCCAGCCCGGATCGACGCCGCGCATGTCGGGCAATTCGTGTGCAATGCCCTTGTGGCAATCGATGCAGGTCGCCTGTCCGGTCAACAGATAGGTCGAATGCATTTCCGCCGCGCGTGGCGCCTGGCGCGAGAAGTCCATGGCAACGGCGCTGTGGCAATTCCGGCATTCCAGGCTGTCATTCGCTTTCAGACGCGCCCATTCGTGCTGCGCAAGTTCCAGACGGTGATCAAGGAACTTCTGCCGCGTGTTGATCGTGCCGAAAATCTTGCCCCAGACCTCTTTGGACGCCTGCATCTTGCGGGCGATCTTGCGGCTCCATTCATGCGGCACATGGCAGTCGGGGCATGATGCGCGCACGCCGGAACGGTTGGCAAAGTGAATGGTGTGCGAAAGCTCCTCATACACGTTATCGCGCATCTCGTGGCACGAGGTGCAGAAGGCCTCGGTATTGGTCACTTCCAGCGCCGTGTTGAACGCGCCCCAGAAGATCACACCGCCGACAAAGCCGCCAAGCGTCAGAAAACCGATGCTCAGCGTCACCGCGGGGGTCATGACGATCTGCCAGGCGCGCTTGATCAACCGTATGATCCAGCGCATCTATTCTGCCCCCATCGACTGCACGCCCATATCGCTCATGTCAACGAAATCGTTTCCGATCAGAGGTTTGGCGTCGGCTTGTGGAACATGGCACTGCGTGCAGAAATAGCGCCTGGGCGAGACATCGGCCAACATCTGCAAGTCACGGTCCATGAAATGCGTGACCGAGATCATCGGCGCGCCCGACCCCTCGACCGCTTCGCGCCGGTGACATGACATGCAGCGGTTCGCGTTGACCGTCAGTTGATACCCCTCGATCGAGTGGGGGATAATCGGCGGTTGTTCGGGATATTGCCGCATCAGCCGCACATCGTCGGTGATCCAGCGCGGAATCGGCTCGGCCTCGACCACTTCCATGGCGGGGTCAGGGCCGTTCAGTTCGATGCTTTGGCGCAGCGGGTTGTCCTGCGCGACGGCGGCGGTCGTGCCGATCGAAAGCGTCAGCACGGCGATCAGCGGGCGAAACCAGCCCATCATGCCAGGGTGATCTTGACTGCGCATTTCTTGAAATCCGTCTGTTTGGAGATGGGGTCGGTGGCGTCCAGCGTGACCTTGTTGATCAGCGCCGAGGCGTCGAACCACGGCACGAAGACGACGCCTTTCGGCATCCGGTTGCGTCCGCGCGTTTCGACCCTGAGTTTCAATTCGCCGCGTCGAGATGCGACGATGACCTCGGCCCCCTGATTGAGGCCGCGTTCGCGCGCGTCCATCGCGTTCATGAACAGAACCGCGCCGGGGAAGGCCTTGTAAAGTTCCGGTACACGCATGGTCATCGAACCGGAATGCCAGTGTTCCAGCACGCGGCCCGTCACCAGCCAGAAATCATATTCATCATCCGGGCTTTCGGCGGGCGGTTCGTAGGGAACGGCCAGGATCACGGCGCGGTTGTCGGGATTGCCGTAGAACTGGACGTCGGTGCCTGCCTCGACATAGGGGTCATGGCCTTCGCGGAAGCGCCAGCGCGTTTCCTGGCCCTCGACCACCGGCCACCGCAGCCCGCGAACCTCATCCGACTGATAGGTGTCATAAGGTGCCAGATCATGCCCGTGGCCGCGCCCGAAGCTCGCATATTCCTCGAACAGGCCCTTTTGCAGGTAGAACCCGAAATCTTCGGCTTCCTGGTTGGCATAATCCTCTCGGATCTCGTCCAGTGGATACGCATCGACCTGACCGTTGGCGAACAGCACTTCGAACAGTGTCTTGCCCTTGAAGTCCGGGTTTGCGTCCAGCAATTCGGCGGGCCAGACCTCGTCCGTGGTAAAGCGTTTCGAAAATTCGACAAGCTGCCAAAGGTCCGAACGCGCGTCGCCGGGCGCGTCAACCAGCTGGTGCCACGCTTGGGTGCGCCGTTCGGCGTTGCCGTAAACCCCTTCCTTTTCGACCCACATAGCGGCCGGAAGGATGATATCGGCGGCAAGCGCCGTGACCGTGGGATAGGCGTCAGAGACGACGATCATGTTGTCCGGGTTGCGATACCCCGGATAGGTCTCGTTCGAGGAATTGGGCGCGGCCTGCAGGTTGTTGTTGACCTGCACCCAATAGAAATTCAGGACCCCGTCCTTCAGCATCCGGTCCTGTTGGACGGCGTGAAAGCCGGGTTTGGGGTTCAAAAGCCCGTGCGGCAGTTTCCAAAGTTCTTCGGAATGGGCGATATGTTCGGGATTGGTAACCACCATGTCTGCCGGCAGGCGATGGGCGAATGTGCCGACTTCGCGCGCAGTCCCGCAGGCCGAAGGCTGCCCCGTCAGCGAGAACGGAGAGTTGCCGGGTTCCGAAATCTTGCCCGTCAGCAGGTGAATATTGTAAACCATCTGGTTGGCCCAGACACCCCGCACATGCTGGTTGAAACCCATGGTCCACAACGACATGACTTTCACGGCCGGGTCTGCATAAAGCTCTGCCAGTTCCTCAAGAAAGCCCGGCTCAACGCCAGAAAGCTCGCTGACATAGTCCAGGGTATAGTCGGCGACGAACGCCTTGAAGGATTCGAAATCCGACGGGTCCATGCGCCCGGCATCTGCCGCACCCGTTGCCGCCTGCTCCAACGGGTTTTCCGGGCGCAGCCCATAGCCGATATCGGTCTGGCCGGTTTTGAAAACGGTGTGTTTCGCGACAAACTCCTCGTTCACGCGGCCGGTCTGGATGATGTGGTTGGCGATATAGTTCAGGATCGCCAGATCGGTGCCCGGCTTGAAGACGATCGGAATATCGGCCAGATCCATGCTGCGATGGGTGAAGGTCGAGAGAACCGCGCATTTCACCCCAGGCGTGCCCAGCCGGCGGTCAGCCAGTCTGGTCCACAGGATCGGGTGCATTTCGGCCATGTTCGATCCCCAAAGCACGAAGGCATCGGCGGCTTCGAAATCATCATAGCAGCCCATCGGCTCGTCGATGCCGAAGGTCCGCATGAAGGCCACCGCCGCCGAGGCCATGCAATGGCGCGCATTGGGATCAAGGTTGTTGGACCGGAAGCCCCCGCGCATGAGCTTGGTGGCCGCATAGCCTTCAAGCACGGTCCACTGGCCGGATCCGAACATTCCGACACTTTCCGGGCCCTTGGTTTTCAGCACCTCCTTGACACGGGTCGCCATGGTGTCGAATGCCTCGTCCCAGGTCACCGGCTCGAATTCTCCGTCCTTGTCGAAAACCCCGCCGGATTTGCGCATCAGCGGTGTGGTCAGGCGGTCGCGACCATACATGATCTTCGACAGGAAATAGCCTTTTACGCAGTTCAGCCCGCGGTTGACCTCGGCCTGCATGTCGCCATGGGTGGCGACAACACGACCTTCCTTGACGCCGACCATGACGCCGCAGCCGGTGCCGCAGAACCGGCAGGGTGCCTTCGACCACTTGATTTCAAGGGCATCGACGCCGCCTTCGACCGGCTGCGCCGCAGCAGGCAGGCTGAGGCCCGCGGCACTGGCCGCAACGGCTGCCGCCTGGGCTTTCAAAAGGTCGCGTCTTGTGACGTTGCTCGTCATTCTTTGGTCTCCTCATGTTCGGAATGCTCGAAGACCATGTTTGCGGCGATAACGCCCTTGATGGTCGAAATCTGCGTCAGGCGGTCGCCAAGTTCGCCGGTACTCCATCCTTCGATGGTGATGATAAGGCGATTGCCGATGCTGCCGTGAAGCTGAACGCCCGGCATGATGCGCACGGCGCTGATGACCGTAGTCTGCTGATCCGGCATTACCGCGATCACTGCGCTTGAAACGTGATAGCGGCGGGCCATCGTCTGCGGTTCAGGCGTATTCATCGGCGGGCTCCTTCGGGGTCAGGGCAATGGCATCGACCGGGCAGGGGGCCAGACAGGCCCCGCAGCCGGTGCAGGCGGCGGCGTCCAGTTCGGGCAGGAACGGACCACCGATGCGCGGGATCATGCGGATCGCGCTTTCAGGGCATGCGTCGCGGCAGCTCATGCAGGTGGTGCCGCGGCGGGCCAGACAGGTGTCGGTGATGGTCAGGACATGTGCCATGACCGGGCGTTCGGTAAAGACCGGCTCGGGGCAGGCATCGGCGCAGGCATTGCAGAATGTGCATTCGTGACCGTTGCCGAAATCTATTGCAGCCCGGCCTTCGATGATGCGCAGGATGTCCTGCGGACATGCCGAAACACAGTCGCCGCAGCCGGTGCATCTTGCGACCGATATTGCGGTGACGCCCGGTGGAGCAGGACGGAACGCCTGCGGCTTCGCGCCGGTCAGGAATCCCCGCCGGCTTAGATTTGGTGCGGTGGCCGGGGCGGCCATTTCAGTGCCCCAGCGGGCCGGGCGGGCCGGCAAACATCTGATAGATCCAGATGATCAGCCCGTATCCGCCGACGAAGCAGACCGCAACAAACGGCCAGATCCCGAATGCCAATATCAGAAAGGTCAGCAGTTCGCGCCCGCGCGAGGCGGGTTTTGCTGGTGGCGGGCCGGACGGCGTCGGCTGGCTTTGATCGGACATCGAATAATTTGCCTGCAAAGAAGTTCTTTTGTCGGCCCGTCCCCGCGCAAGGCGTGTCTGATTCGGACCGCAACCCCATCTGGCACCGAAGGAATTCCTGCTGCCTTGATTTCGGTCAAAGCGCGGCCTGTCGCAGTCTGATTTGTCGCGACCGTCCTTGTGGCCCGCCGCTACCCAAGCCTTCCCAAGACCGGGCGGCCCGCCTATCTTGAAAGGCAGGCTCGCAGCAGTCAGGGGGCGTCGTGTTTCTGTCCGTACTGGAACTTTTCAAGATCGGCGTCGGACCGTCCTCGTCCCATACGATGGGACCCATGATCGCGGCGAACAGGTTCGCGCAGTCGCATCTGGCCGATTTGCCGGAAGGTGCTTCGGTCGAGGTGATCCTCTGGGGCTCTCTCGCCTTCACCGGCAAAGGGCATGCCACCGATCGTGCTGTCATTCTGGGGCTGGCAGGCATTGCGCCAGAAACCCTTTTGGCAGATGAGGCCAGCCGCATCATGGCAAGCGTCCAGGACAAACATCTGTTGCCTTTGTCCAGCGGCGAGATGCTAGACTTCGATCCCGAAAAGGCGATCCGCTTTGCATTTGGCGAACGGCTGGACGCGCATAGCAACGCTTTGACCTTCCGCTTGCTGGATGCCGACGGTGCGGCACTGGCAGAGGAAGTGTTCTATTCAATCGGCGGCGGCTTCGTTCTGACCGGCGAAGAACTGGAACGGATGGGGGACACGTTGTCGGAACGGCGCGAAAAGGTGCCGTTTCCCTTTGGCAGCGCAGCCGAAATGCTGGACATGGCCGCGCAGTCTGGCCTGTCGATCAGCGAGATGAAGCGCCAAAACGAAATCGCCTGTCGCCCCGAGACAGAGTTGACTGCCGGATTGACGGCTGTCGTCAGCACGATGTTCGACTGCATCAAGCGCGGGCTTGCAACACAGCAGGCGACATTGCCCGGCGGTCTTGATCTGGAACGGCGCGCGCCGCAGCTGGCCGAGGATATGCCGGGCCGCAATCTGATGCCGCACAGCGCGTTCGAGAAGGTGGCAGCCTATGCTATCGCGGTGAATGAAGAAAATGCAGCTGGCGGCCGCATTGTCACGGCACCGACCAATGGTGCTGCAGGGATCGTGCCGGCCGTGATGCGCTATGCGCATGAGACGTTGGACCTGACTGAAGGCGACCCGGCACTGCATCGGTATCTGCTGACGGCAGCGGCGATCGGCGGATTGATCAAGGCCAATGCCTCGATCTCGGGTGCCGAATGCGGCTGTCAGGCAGAGGTGGGATCGGCCTCGGCCATGGCGGCGGCGGGGCTGGCGGAACTTCTGGGCGGGACGCCCGCGCAGGTCGAAAACGCGGCGGAAATCGCGCTGGAGCATCATCTTGGCATGACCTGCGACCCAGTTCTGGGACTGGTGCAGGTGCCCTGCATCGAACGCAATGCGCTTGGTTCCGTCAAGGCTATCACTGCGGCGGCACTGGCGCTGCGCGGAACCGGCAAGCACTTCATGCCGCTTGATGCCTGCATCGAGACCATGCGCCAGACCGGAGAAGATATGCTGGAGAAGTATAAGGAGACCTCGCTTGGCGGCCTGGCCGTGAATTCACCCAACTGCTGACATGCGGGTTCCCCATTGCAACGTCGATTGACACGCCGCAGACGGGTGACGGTCGTTCTGTCTTTTCGAACACAGAGTTTCCGGTTGGTCGTCTGGTGATCGTTACGGCAATGACTTAGGTCTTGAGTTGACTGAAACGTGCCCCGGCAAAGCGCCCGCCACGAAGGACAAAGGAATTTTACGATATGAACAAGCCAAAGATTGCCGTCATCATCTCGACCACCCGCGAAGCGCGCTTTGCCGACAAGCCTGCCGCCTGGCTGATGGGACACGCAAGCAAGCGTGACGATATGGAATTCGAACTGCTAGACCTGCGTGACTTCGACCTGCCTTTCTTCGATGAGAAGGCGTCGAACCTCTGGATGCCCAGCTCTGACCCCAAGGCGGTTGCCTGGCAGAACAAGGTCGGAGAATTCGACGGCTATATCGTGCTGACGGCCGAATATAACCATTCGATCCCCGGTGCGCTGAAAAACGCACTGGATCAGGCATACAAGGAATGGAACCACAAGCCGATGGCGGCGATGGGCTATGGCGGTGTGGGCGCTGCGCGCGCGATCGAACACCTGCGCGGTATCGCCGTCGAACTTCAGATGGTTCCGACCCGCAACGCCGTTCACCTGGGCGGCGGAGAGTTCATGAAGGTCAGCCCGCTGGGTGCCAATGGTGATATGTCCGAAGTTGACGAAGTGCTGCAACCCTCGTTGACGGCGATGCTGGACGAACTTCTGTGGTGGTCGAAGGCCACGATGGCGGCGCGGGCCGCTTCCTGACGCCTTCCCCGCATTGCACCTTACGTATCAGAACGGCCCGGCTGATCGCCGGGCCGTTTTTACGTGGATGGGCCATAGGTCACGCAGACCAGGTTGATCGCCTTTGGGCGTTCGGCGCGGCGGGTGCGCGGGTTCCGGCACCGGTTTGACTGGCACCCGCTCGCGCTGGCGAATATCTTCGCTGGTTTCCTTGATCGTTTCCCCGGAACAGCCAAGGGCGCAGGACTTCCTTACCCATATCGCGGCGGGATCCTGAAAAAGCTTCAGCATTGAAGGTCCGAAGATCATCGCGGCGGTGAATTAGCCCAGAATCGAGATCCCGCGCCCCAGCAGTTTGACTACTGGCACGGCCAGAACTGACGCACCCTTCAGAACAACCATCGGCCCGATCGTTGGCGCCTGAACTTTCAGGTGCCACCGCTCGCTCCACCTGATTGGTCCGGTGGGATGGTCGAGGGCGGCACCGCAAAGGGCGAACCCGGCGCTGCGATCAGTCATGAAAAAGGCCGCCGGTGATGACCGGCGGCCTTCTTTCGTGATTTGGATCAGATCAGTCCAGTGGCTTCAGGCGCGCTTCGATCTGGGCGCGCCGCGGCTCCAGAAACGGGGGCAGGGACAGGCCCTGTCCCATGGTTTCGATCGGTTCGTCCACGGCAAAGCCCGGCCCGTCGGTCGCGATCTCGAACAGGTTACCGCCCGGTTCGCGGAAATAGAGCGAGCGGAAATAGTAACGCTCGACCTCGCCCGATGAGGGAATACGAAACTCTGTCAGGCGCTTGGCCCATTCGTGAATGGCCGGAACGTCGGGCGTGCGAAATGCGACATGATGGACACCGCCTGCGCCCTGACGCGCGACCGGCAGGTCGGGCTGGACTGCGACATGCAGTTCCGCCGCAGCGCCGCCATCGCCCATTTCGAAGACATGGACCTGGCCCGATCCGTCAGGGCTGGGATAGTCGCGGACCTTGCGCATGTTCATGACCTGGGTCAGCAAGCCTTCTGTCGGGACCAGATCAGGGACAGAAATCGTGATCGGTCCAAGCCCACGTATCTGATGCTCGACAGGGACGGGGCTTTGATCCCAGGGACGGCTCGCGCCGGCCTGATCGGCGGTCAGACGGAAGCGCTGCCCGTCGGGATCCTCGAAATCCAGGCTCGGGCGGGTGTCGAGTGTGGTGATGTCGCCCGTGCTGACACCCAGATCGGAAAGACGTCCCGCCCAATATTCGAGGCTGGCTTCATTGACGCGCAGACCGGTGCGGCTGATCGAATGCGTTCCGCGACGCTCGGGCGCGGCGGGCCAGTCGAAAAAGGTCAGATCCGTTCCGGGGCTGCCCGCGCCATCCGCAAAGAACAGGTGATAGGCGGATGTGTCATCCTGGTTCACGGTCTTCTTGACCCGGCGCAGCCCCAGAGTTTCGGTATAGAACCGATTATTGGCAGGCGCGTCGGCAGTGATTGCAGTCAGGTGGTGAATGCCGGTGAGGTTCATGGTCGGCCTCCTGTTTGTGTGATGAGGTGAATATCGGGACTGCGAGGGCGAACACCAGAACCGGGTTTTCGGAAGCCGCGTTCGGTTCTTGCGAACGGCCAATGCTCTGGTACAATCCCGCGATGCGCTATTCTCTGGATGAGATCGAGACATTTCTGGCCGTCATGGAACTGGGCACGGTCACCGCTGCCGCTGCACGGCTGAACCTGTCGAAATCGGTCGTCAGCAAGCGGGTCTCGGATTTCGAGACGGTGGTCGGCGCGGCTTTGTTCCGGCGCAATGCGGGCCGGATCACACCGACCGAGGCTGCGAACCGGCTGGCCGAACGGCTGCGCCCGGCACTTGGCGAACTGGTCGCGGCGACCGAAAGTGCCGCCTGGGGGATGGACGGCGCCGGACCCTTGCGCGGCAGCCTTTCGATTGCCGCCCCGATGAGCTTTGGGACAATGTGCCTGACGCCCGTGCTGGCAGGCTTTGTCGCCGCCAATCCCGGTCTGGATATCCGGGTCGATTTTGATGACCGGACGCGTGATCTTGCCCGCGAAGGTTACGATCTGGGCATCCGCATCGGTGATGCGCGTGACGGCGCGTTGATGGCGCGAAAACTGTGCGAGGACCGCCAGCATGTCGTGGCAAGTCCCGATTACCTCAGCCGTCATGGCACCCCAACCACGCCCGCCGCGCTGCGCGATCATCAGATCATCAGCTATACCCATCTGCCCGATTCCACGCTTTGGCAGTTTCGCTTGAACGGGCGCAATGTTTCGCCTGACGTCAATTCCCGACTGAGCTTCAACAACGGTGAAGCGATCCGTGATATGGCCATTGCCGGGCTGGGCATTGCGATTCTGCCCGGCTTCATTACGGCCGCGGCGCGGCGCGACGGCCGGCTGGTCGAGGTGCTTGGCAATGCCGGCACGCGCAATCTGCCGATCATGGCGGTCTGGCCGCCGGTTTCGCCGCTTCCGGCAAAACTGCGTGCGCTGATCGATTATCTGGCCGGGGAACTTGGCAAAGGCGCGCCGTGGGAATGATCAGCCCGCGGCACGGGCCGCGAATGTGTAGATGATACAATCCGCGGTGGCTGCGCTGTTGGCCATGGGCAGGTCATATACGATCGCAAGCCGGGTCAGCGCCTTGACATCAACATCATAAGGCAAGGGCGACAGCGGGTCGATAAAGAAGATCAGCGCATCCAGCTTTTCTTCGCTGATCATCGCACCGATCTGCTGGTCGCCGCCCAAAGGCCCGCTTTTGAACCGGGTTACGCTCAGCTCCGGCAGTGCCTCCTGCAGGCGGCTGCCCGTGGTGCCGGTGGCGAAGATCTCGACATGACGAAGGAAGTCGGCATGTTCAGAAGCCCAGGCGACAAGTTGCTGCTTGCGGGCATCATGGGCGATCAGCGCGAAGCGCATCGGGTCGTTTGGCATGGTCTATCCAGTCTTTGGTCGCCGCCGGGCAGGGGCATCTTCCTGTCACCGTCATCTATAGCGCCGCAAATGCAATGCACATATGTCGAAATGACCCGGTCCGCACAGTAAGGCCTGTGACCACGCTCAGGCGTCGCTGCCCATGACGCGCGCGCCACTTGCGGCGGATTTTTCGCTGGTGCTGCCTGCGTCGATCGTGACCACCACCGACAGGCCCGGTTCCAGATATTGCGACATTTCCTGACCGGGATCTATGGTGATGCGGATCGGCAGACGTTGGGCAACCTTGGTGAAGTTGCCGGTCGCGTTGCTGCCGCTCAGCAAGCTGAATTCGGATGCGGTGGCGGGAGAGAAGGCTTCGACCCGGCCGGTGAAGCCGCGATGCTGCATGGCGTCGACCGTGAACGAGGCATGATCGCCAATGCGCACGCCGTGCAACTGATTTTCGTTGAAGTTCGCGATCACCCAGACCTGCGGCCCGACCAGACTTACCATAGCTGTTCCTGCGGTGACGTATTGTCCCTTGCGCACGCCGACCTGGCCCAGCTTGCCCGGCTCTGGCGCACGGATGACGGTATTGGACAGATCGATCCGCGCCAGTTCCACCGCAGCCTCGGCCGAGGCGATGCTGGCCTTCTGTGCGGCCAGCCCGACTTTCGCACCGTTGACGTTCTCGACCGCGACGGCAATTGCACTTTCAGCCTGTGTCACCGCCGCCTCGGCCTGATGCAGCGCCAGTTCACTTTGATCGGCACTGCTTTGCGCCGTAACACCGCGCGTATTCAGCGCACTAGCGCGGTCCCAGTTCTGCCGGGCGGTGTCGCGCGCGGCCTCGGCCGAACGCAGGGCGGCGCGGGCGGATTGAAGCTGCGCATCGGCGGAATGTATGCTTTGGGTCTGAATCTCCAGCGCGGCCTCGGCACCGGCAAGTCCGGCTTCAGCTTGTGCAAGCTTCTGGCGGAACTGCCGATCATCGATGCGCGCGATGACCTGATCCTGTTCCACGACCTCGAAATCCTTGACTTCGACTTCGGCCACGTAACCCGAAAGCTGCGGCGAAATCGTGGTGACATAGCCGCGCACATAAGCGTTTTCAGTTTGCGGATCGGCCGAGGTGAATGGCGGCAGATGCCACGCAAAAAGGATCACAAGCAGGCCTGCAACGCCGGCCAGAACGGCGATAAAGGTGGGGATGATGTGGCTTTTGGTCATCGCGCTGTCTCGGTCTTTGTTGGGGTCCTGCGCGCCAGCCAGCCGGCGATGGCATCGCGCATCATGTGAAGGATCAGCACCGCCAGTGCCGCTGCTGCGGTCAGCGCCGTCAGCAGATAGGCGTCGTTATAGGCCATGACATAGGACTGGCTGGTGGCGTCCTGGGCGATCATCGCGACGGCCTGCGCCTTGCGCAGCGCCGGATCGGCGATCTGTGACGCGAGTGCGGTCGCACGCGCCGTCACGGCCTGCATCGTCAGCGGATCTGCCCCGGTCAGCCCCTCGCGCAGGACCTGCATATGCATGGCCTGCCGATGGTTGATGAAGGTTGAAAACAGGCCAGATCCCATCGCGCCGCCAAGGCTTTGCGTCGACAGAAAAACGATCACGAAGGACAGGATATAATTTGGACCCCGCGCAAATGCTGCCAAGAGCCCCCGCATCATCGCCGGTGCCATGAAAAAGGCCCCGGCAAATGCGATCATCGCCTGACTTTCCATCATCTGCGCGGGCCGCGTGTCGATGGTCGAATTGCTGTCCATCCAGGCCCCGACCGCGATCAGCAGCAGCGCGATCACATGCAGGATCGGCACCCGTTCGGGCTTCATGAACGGGATCAGTGCCAGCCCGCCCAGCACCGTCGCCAGGCTGATCAGCGCAAAAAGCGGCACCAGCTGACCCTGCGTGACGCCCATCATCTGGAACATGCGCGGGGCGCCCGCACTTTGTTCAGACAGGATCAGGCGAAACAGCAGAAGCGTGACGGTCAGGTGAACCATCGCCGGGCTGGTCAGCCAGCGGATGTCCAGCAAGGGCGATTTACGTTGCAGCTCGATCACCACAGCCAGCGTCAATGTGACCACTGCGCCAGCCAGAACCCAGCCGATCCAGGCTGTCTGTGTCCACCAATAGGTTGCACCCATGATGAAGGCGACGGTCAGCCCGCCAAATCCGATCGCGATCAGCAACCAGCTGACAATGTCCAGCGTCGCGATCACCTTGATCTTCGGCGGCGAGGCGAGCGGAAGCGCATAGACCAGACCAAGCGAGATCGCAGCCATGCCAAGCGTCATCAGGTGCAGCCCGCCCCAGCCGTGATCCCCCATCAACGCAGGCGAGATGACCCGCGCCAGCAGCGGTCCGGTCGAGATCAGCGCCAGGACCATTGGCAGGCCCAGCTTCAGCTTCCATTGCTGGGGCAGCGGCTCCAGCATGTAAAGGAATGCCAGGGTTGACAGCGGCGCTGCCGCCATTCCCGCAATGAACTGCATCACGAATGCTGAACGCAGGTCCGATACCGCCAGCGCGCCCGCGGCGACGATCAGATAGGCTACGATCGCCCATTCGGCGAAGCGGCGCAGGCCGTATTGGGTTCGCAATTTGATCAGCAGAAGCGGAAGCGAGGCCCTGGGGATCAGGAAGGCGGCCATCAACCAGCTTGCCTGCGTCGTGGAGACGCCCAGCTCGCCCGCGATTTGCGGCAGGTTGGTGCTGACAAATCCCTGCGCAAGCCCCTGTGTCAATGCGATGACCGTGGCGGCGCCGATATATCCCAGCGTCAGCGGCAGAGGCTTGGGAACGAATGGCGGCGCGGCGACAGGCGCCGCCTGGGGTGGGTTCTCAGTCGTCATCGCTGCCTCAGCATCTCGATCCGGGCAGCCATTTCCGACAGGACGCGGCGGGTGGTGGCGATGTCTTCGGCCGGAATGCCGGCGGTCAGCTCGGCCTCGATCTCGTGGCGGAATCCCAGAAGCGGCCCGATCTGGGCGGTCTCGGTCAGAAAGACGGCGTGTTTGCGGGCGTCCTCGGGCATGGGTCGGCGTTCGGCCAGACCCTGCTGCTCCAGCGCGTCAAGCTGGCGCTTCAGGGTCGGTGTCTCGATCCCAAGCGCAGAAGCCAGTTCGGTCTGGCTCGCACCCGGATTATGGCCGATCATCGCCAGCAGGCGGGCGCGCGCAAAGGTCAGCCCTTCGGTCTGCTGCACGCGCTGCTCGAATGCGCCGCGTACGGCACGGGTCAGGCGCAGGATCGCTTCATAGAATGTATCGGGTTGCCGGGGCATATCGTTAGCTTGCGAATTAATTTCGTTGCATAGCTAATGAAACTGCCTGTGACGGTCAAGGCCGGCCACCATGCCGATTTTGCATTGCAGGGTGTCGGCATCTGCATGACGCGCATGTGATGCGTGTGTCGGTTGCGCTGAACCCTGTGCAGGCCCAACCTTGGGACGTCAGCGACGCGGGGGATATCATGGCCGGAATTTCAAGACGCAGTGCCCTGATGGGGGCGGCCGTGGGACTGGCGGCCCCGTTTGTCTGGCGCGCCGCTTCCGCCCAGACATCCGCGATCAGCCAGATTGCAAGCGAAGCGGCGCGCAACGACCAGTTGCACGCGCTTGTGGTGACACAGGGCGGTCAGCGCCTTTACGCCCAAAGTTTTCGCGGTCCCGCGATAGACAGGCCCGCGAACGTAAAATCGGTTTCGAAGACACTGGTGGCGCTGCTGACAGGGATAGCCATTGATCGGGGCGTCATTTCGGGCACCGATCAGCGCATCTTGCCATTGCTGGGCCGTACGGAATTCGGTGATGCCCGCGACGCAATGACGGTGTCGGATCTGCTGACAATGCGCGCCGGTGTCGGCGGAACGTCAGGCGCAAGCTATGGTGCCTGGGTTTCCAGCCCTGATTGGGTCGAATATGCGCTGTCGCGTCCGTTGGAGGGGCAACCGGGCGGTCGCTTCATCTATTCGACCGGCGGGTGGCACGTCCTTGGTGCAGCACTTGCGCGGTCCTCGGGGATGAGCCTGCACCGGATGGCGCAAAGTTGGCTGGGTGATCCGCTTGATATCGTGCTGCCGCCATGGGTCGCCGATCCGCAGGGACGCTTTCTGGGCGGCAATGACATGGCCGTCAGCCCGCTAGGCCTGGCACGGATTGGTCAGATGATCCTGAATGGTGGCGAGTTGGATGGCCGCCGCGTCGTCAGCGCGCGTTGGATCAACCGCTCGTGGGAGGCGCGGGCACGCTCCCCCTTTTCGGGCGACGACTATGGGTACGGCTGGTTTCTGACGCGCTTCGGCGGGCGTTTTGCGGCCTATGCGCGCGGTTACGGTGGGCAGATGCTGGTCGTCCAGCCGGACCGCCAGATGGTGATCGCGCTGACCTCTGACCCGAACAGGCCAGCCCGCGGCGACGGATATTTCGGCGAACTGCGCCGCCTCGTCGATGCAATCACCCGCGCGGCCTGAAAGAAAACGCGGTCCATTGAACTTGGGCAGGCTTCGCCCGTATGGTAGCGCCACCGGCATGGCCCGCCAGATCGCGTGCAGTCGCGACCGCCGCCCGCCGCCAGAAATTCCGCTGCCTTCAGGCGGGTCAAATCGAAAAGCATGGAACGGATTATGGACAAATCTGCACATTTCGGCCTGATCGGGTTGGGAACAATGGGCGCGGCATTGGCGCTGAACATCGCCGAAAAGGGTTATCCGGTGGCTGTGTTCAACAGAACCGCCAGTGCCACCGATGCGTTCATGGAGCGTGCAGGCGCTGAAGGGCTGGCCGGACAACTGACACCCACGAAATCGCTTGAGGCGCTTGTCGCCGCAATCACGCCGCCGCGCGCGATCATCCTGATGGTGCCCGCCGGTCCCGTGGTCGATCAGCAGATAGAAGCGCTCGCGCCGCTGCTGGATAAGGGCGACCTGATCATTGACGCGGGAAATGCCAATTACACCGACACCGAACGGCGCGCGGCGCAAGCGGCAGATGCCGCATGGGACTTCATGGGGATCGGCGTCTCCGGCGGAGAAGAGGGCGCGCGACACGGCCCTTCGATCATGGTCGGGGGCAAGCCCGCACAATGGGACCGCGTCGGCGCAATGCTGCGCGCGATCTCTGCCAAATATGAAGAAGAACCCTGCGCCGCGTTGATGGGCCCAGGCGGCGCGGGCCATTTCGTGAAGATGGTTCATAACGGCATCGAATATGCCGATATGCAGATGATCGCTGAAACCTATGCGCTGATGCGCGACGGCATGGGCTTTGACGTCACACGCATTGCTGAAACCTTCGAACGCTGGAACGAAGGGCCGCTTGCTTCTTACCTGATCGAGATTTCGGGCAAGGTGTCACGTGCAAATGACCCGATCTCGGGCGGTCCGATGCTGGATGCGATCCTTGATGCGGCGGGCCAGAAGGGCACAGGCCGCTGGACCGCGATCGAGGCGCAGAAACTGGCCGTGGCCATCCCCGTGATCGAGGCAGCCGTCGTCGCGCGTAACCTTTCGGCACAGGTCGATGCGCGCAAACACGGAGCAGAGGTTTTTGGCGCCATGCCCGATGCGCTGCCCGAGGGCGCGCTTGATGCAGCGATGCTGGAAGGTGCGCTGATTGCGGGAAAAATCCTGTGCTATGCGCAGGGTTTCGACATGCTTGCGCGCGCGTCCGCTGAATTCGACTGGTCCCTGCCGATGCCCGAGATCGCGCGGATCTGGCGCAACGGCTGCATCATACGTTCGGCGATGTTGAACGATATGGCCACTGCACTGGCGGAAAACCCGGGCGAGAACCTGATCTTCGCACAACCCTTCACAAAGATGCTGGCAGACAACGCGGCCGTCCTGCGTCGGGTGGTCATCGCGGCAACAGATGCGGGGATCGCGGTGCCCGCGCTTGCGGCCGGCCTTTCGTGGTTCGACAGCATGCGGACACCGCGCGGCTCGGCCAACATGATCCAGGCGCAGCGCGACTTCTTCGGTGCGCATGGCTATGTCCGGCTGGATGGCAAGGACGCACCGCACGGGCCGTGGTGGGATCAGCCAGCCGGCTGATACGGTCAGGAACGTCCGGCACGAACAACGGCGCGGGTCAAAAACGCGCGCCGTATCCCGTAGCTGTTACGTGAATTGAGGCGCGTTTTCTTTCACCGCGCGGGATGGTCACGGTCGACACAAGCCGGATCTAAGCGAACTCACACCCCCGGTCCTGCAGCGTTCTCATCACCCACCTGCGGTCGTCCGTTCCCTCGGCGATGCGCGCCAGTTCCTGTTGTTCGGCGTCGTATTTCTTGCGGGTTGCGGCCAGGACGGATTCGGTTTCATCGAAGGGGATACACAGGATGCCATCGCCATCCGCGATGATCAGATCGCCCGGTTCGATTACCATGCCCTCGATGGCGATCGGAGTGTTGATTTCACCGGGTCCATCCTTGTAAGGGCCGCGATGGGTCACGCCGGCCGCATAAAGCGGGAATTTCATCTGGCGGATTTCTTCGGCGTCACGGATGGCGCCATACACGATGATGCCCGCAATCTTCTGGCGCTGCGCGATGGCGACCATGATTTCCCCCATGGTGGCGGTTGTAACGTCGCCCCCGGCATCGACAACGATCACGTCACCGGGTTCGGCAATGTCCAGGGCGTGGTGCAGCATCAGGTTGTCGCCGGGGCGCGTGCGAACGGTCATGGCGGGTCCGGCCAGCACTTCCTTCGTGTCGTGGATCGGCCGCAGTTTTGCGCCGCCCGCAAACATCCGCGACATGCAGTCGCTGGCATTGGCGACAGGCAGCTTGCTGAAAGCCTCGGCAATCTCCGGGCTGACGCGGCGCTGCCGTTTTCTCACGCAAAATCCGATTGTCATGCGGTTTCTCCTTCCGATGAATTGAGGGCGTCCAGAACTTTCTGGACAATGATTGTGCCCGTGCGGCGCAAGCCCGCATTCGTCGATGCGCCGATATGTGGGGTGCCGATGAAGCGACCGCTGCCCGCCAGCAGGGGGGTGCCTGGGGCAGGGGGTTCGGTTGCGAACACGTCAGAGGCGGCGGCAGCGATCTGACCGCTTGCCAGCGCTTGCGCCAATGCTGCTTCGTCCACGATCCCGCCTCTGGCGCAGTTGACGATCATCGCGCCCGGACCCAGCCGCGCCAGCGCCGCCTTGTCGATCAGATTGCGGGTCTGCGGCAACAGCGGCAGATGTAGGAACAGCAGGTCCGTATCATCCAGCATTTCCATCAACTCGTCCCGGCGCCGCACGCCCGCCGGCCACATGCCCTGTGGCAGGGCGGGGTCGTATCCGCTGACATCTGCCTGAAAGCCGCCCGTCAGGCGGGCTGCGACGGCGCGTCCGATGGCGCCCATGCCAAGAATAGCGATCCGGCGTTCGGAAAGTTCGAACCCGCCGGGGATGGTGCGGGGTGACGCGCCTGCGCTTCTGATCGCGCGGTCGTGCAGATCAGGCGATCGCAACAACATCATCGCAAGCAGAATGGCCAGATCGGCCACCGATTCTGCATTTGCCCCTTCGGCACGGAACACCTGCAGCTTTCGCCGGTCCGCGGCCTCCATGTCGATATTGTCCGTCCCGGCGCCGTGCTTTCCGATGACCTTGATATTCGGAAGGCTTTCCAGCAGGCTTTCATCCACGGGGTGCGCGCGCACGATCAAAGCTGTCACATCCGCACGACGTGCGTCAGGCACCGCGCCCGGCCCCAGCACCTCTGCCGAATCCGAAAGCAGCTTGATGGCGTCGGCGTGAATAGGCTCTGTGACCCAGACGACGTTACGCTGTTGCACGATTGACCTCATGTTCCGGGTTCAGGTGGCGATCCAGCCATTGCAGGGCGATCGTGGGCGAGGCATCGGGACCTGAACCCAGTCGGGCGGTCCTGCTGAAAACCTCTTGCGTGGCGGGCAGCATGACGGGTCTGAAACCAGCGTTTCGCATCAACGTCATGGCTGCTTCGACCTCATGGGTCCGGCGGCCGGCATGTTTGGGATGCGTGCGCAGCATTTCGGCAAGAAATGCCGGCATATCGACTTCTGCCAGATCGGATAGTGCGATGCCAAGATCTTCTGATTGATCAAGGGCGCAGGCAGCAAGCTGCGTCTCGATGACAAGCGCCTCCAGTCCTTTCATGAACAGGCTGCGCAACAGCTTCAGCACGCTGGCGCTGCCAGGCGCGCCGCCCAGACAGGTGATCTTACAGCCGAGCGGACGCAGGATTTCAGCAACTTCGCCTGCGCAACTGCCGGCAAACACCATCGGCGTCGCGACGCCGCCAAGCCCGACCGCGCCCAGAACAGTGCCGTCGACAAAGCGCGCGCCCAGGATTTCGTGTGCATCCCGCATGATGCCGGGTTCAGACGACGTCAGATCAAGGATCGGGCAGGTGCCTGGCCGCGCGGCCAGTTGGCGGATGATGTCAAGGCTTGCGGCCGCGGGCGACAGTATGATGACCAGATCAAAGCGGTCGAGATCGTCGGGCAGCTTGCATTGAAGGGTTATGCCATCTGTCTGCGCGGCTTCTTGCGCTTTTGTGTCTGCATATGGATCGACCGCAGTGATTTCAGCGCCTTGCGCGCGAAAGCCCGCAGCATAGGCCCTGCCTGCCGCGCCGTAGCCTGCAATCAGCAGCCGTACATTCTCCGGTACTGACGAAATGACCAAATCAAGCCTCCTCCCTAAGCCTCGAATCGATTGTCTTTCGCCCTCGATAAAAGAACAAAAAAAACACAAATATCAAGATGAGATATCGCGATCCGGTGACCGGCGGGCCGCATCCGGCTGAGTTTCTGGCAATAAAAAGCAATAAAAATAGTTCTGTACGCGAAGATTAATCAATGGCCGCAAAATTTCTTTGCAGAACTGAGGTCATGATGTACATCTAATTGTGTCCAAAAATGCCCACGTGAAACCGGGCGCAAGGAGGAGTAAGGATGAGAACTTTCGCTATTGCATCGACGGTGCTGCTTGCCGGCATTTCTGCCGCCTATGCCGAGTATCCAGAGCGTCCGATCAATATGATCGTCGCATACAGTGCCGGCGGGGGCACCGACATCGCCGCGCGCACGCTGGCACCGTATATCGAGAAGCACCTGGGGGAGGGTGCCTCGATCGTTGTTCTGAACCGTCCCGGCGCGGGGGGTGAAATCGGCTTTACCGAATTGGCCCAGGCAGAGCCCGATGGCTATACAATCGGCTTCATCAATACGCCGAACCTGCTGACCATCCCGATTCAGCGCGAGGCGCGCTATTCGCTGGAAAGCCTGACACCGATCGCGAACGTCATCGACGATCCGGACGCGTTCAGCTTCCTGCCAAGCAGCGAGATCAAGACCATCGAAGACCTGATCGCCTATGCCAAGGAAAATCCGGGCCAGGTGACTTATGGCACCACGGGTCTTGGTTCAGACGACCACCTGTCCGCCCTGGAATTCGAACGCATGACCGGGGTCGAACTGAAGCATATTCCGTTTCCGGGCAATGCCGACGTTCGGACGGCGGTTCTGGGCGGTCATGTCATGATGGCCAGCATGAACATTTCCGAGACGATGGCAGATGTCGAAGAAGGCACGCTTCATGCCCTTGGCCAGATGGCGACAGAACGCTGGTCCGGCGCAGCCGATATCCCGACCTTCCAGGAGCAGGGATATGACATCATCATGGGCTCAATGCGCGGCATCGGCGCACCGGGCAATCTTCCCGAAGATATCGCCGACAAGCTGGAGGCCGCCGTCAAGGCCGCCGTCGAAGACCCTGAATTCCAGGAGAAGGCGAAGCAGCAGCACCTTGCGCTGTCCTATCTGGGTTCCGAGGCCTATCTGGCCGAACTTCAAGCGCTGCATACGACCTTCGAAGAACTGTGGGCGACAGAGCCCTGGGCGCAGGAATAATCAGTACTGCGGGGCGTATGTCCCGCAGTTTTCTTTGGGGGAGGAGGATATCATGGAAAGAGCGAAGGTCGAAACGGGCGCGGCGCTGGTTTCGCTTCTGTTCAGCGTGCTTGGGCTGATCGAAGCCTGGGGCTATTCGGGCGAGGGCGGGATGATGCCGCGTGCCGTCATGTTCGTGATGGTGGCGCTGTCGGGGATCTGGTGTCTGCAGTCCGTCAGGCGGATCGGCCAGTCCTCCGGTCAGCTGATCACCGCAACACCGCAGCAACTGCGCGGCGCGGCATTGCTGGCAGTCGCAGGCTTTGCGCTGCTTTTCGGCATGCAGTATCTGGGATTCTTCACGACGGCCGTCGTCATTTTGCCCGCAGTTGCCTTTGGGCTGGGCTATCGCAATCCGATGGGATTGGCGATCACGACCGTTCTTTTCATGCTTTTGCTGATCGTGGTGTTCAGGTTCTTCCTGGCGCTGCCGCTGCCTGCTGAACGCCTGCTTTCATTTATCGGGGGCTGATATGGGCCAGATTTTTCAGCATATCCTGGATGCCCTGCCGCTGCTTTTTGCGCCCATGACGATTATCGCGATGATTGGCGGCACCGCCATCGGGATCGCGGTCGGCGCGCTGCCCGGGCTGTCGGCGACAATGGGCATCGCGGTTCTGATTCCGCTGACCTTTACAATGGAACCGATCACTGCGCTTGGGATGATCGCGGGCATCTATAACGGCGCGATGTATGGCGGTTCGATCCCTGCGATCTTGTTGCGCATACCAGGGACGCCAGCCGGCATTGCAACGGTTTTTGACGGCTATCCCATGGCGCAGAAGGGGCAGGCAAACCTTGCCCTGCGCATCTCTCTGGTCTCGTCAAGCATCGGTTCGGCGGTAAGTGCTGTTGCCCTTCTGGCGCTTGCGCCGCCGCTTTCGATGATCGCGCTGAAGTTCAGCGCGGCGAATTATTTCTGGTTGGCGATCTTCGGATTGATGACCATTGCCGTGCTGCTTTCCGACAACCCGGTGAAGGGGCTTCTGTCCGCCTGCTTCGGGCTTTTCGTCGGCATGATCGGTATCGACATGATGACAGGGATCGAGCGCTTCGCGTTCGATCAACTCGAACTGCTGAGCGGTATCAACATCATCGTGCTGCTGACCGGCCTTTACGCCATCCCGCCCGCGATTGACCTGGCGCTCAGCCCGATCAAGACCGACGGTGACGTTCAGGCCATGGAGGACGATGTCAGCAAGTTTCGTTGGTCGAGCCTTGTTCCGGTTTGGGTCAAGGCATCGGTGATCGGCGTGGTGACAGGGATCATCCCGGCGCTTGGCGGCAATGTCGCCGCATTGTTCGCCTGGAATGAGCAGCGGCGCGGCGATCCCGACAAGGAGAAATACGGCAAGGGCGCGCCCGAAGGTATCGCTGCGCCCGAATGCGCCAATAACGCAGATACGGCTGCGACGCTTATCCCGGCGCTGACACTGGGCATTCCGGGCAGCTCGGTCGCTGCCGTGATCCTGGGGGCCTTGCTGGTCCACGGCCTGGTGCCGGGTCCGCAATTGTTCAGAGAGAATGCCGAAATCACATACGGCTTCATGCTGTCGATGCTGGTGACGTCGGGGCTGATGCTGCTATTGGGCCGGTTTGGTGCGCGGGCATTCGTAAACGTACTGAAGATGCCGACGCAGCTTCTGGCACCGATGATCTTCATTCTTGCGACGGTCGGCGTCTTTGCGATCCATAACAGCATGTTCGAAGTCTGGCTCATGCTCGGGTTCGGCATTCTTGGCTATATCATGGAAAAGCTGGATATCCCGACGGCACCCGCCGTTCTGGCAGTCATCCTTGGACCGATCGCGGAAGAAAACCTGCGTCGCGCCCTGCTGATATCGAATGACGGATTCCTGGGCCTTTTTCAGGGTCCGATCTCGATGATTCTGATCGCGTTGATCGTTGCCACGACCGGTCTGCCGCTTCTGCGGCGCATGCTGTCGAAACGGAAAGGCAGAATTGCTTCGATGAATCTGGAAGAATAGGCCATCGCCTTGGAACCGAGCGAAATGGCCACGCCCTGTCGTGGCCATTTTTTATCTGTATGGTGACCGCGTGCATCGGCAGATCACAGCGCGGCAAGGATGATCAAGGGCGTCCAGAATGAAAGTCTCGGAAACTGTCTACTCCCGGCTACGACGGCGATTGGTATCGGGATATTATGATCCCGGCACCCAGTTGAAGGAAGAGGCGCTTGCCGCGGATTTCGGTGTCAGCCGAACGCCAATTCGCAATGCAATAGCGCGGCTGACCTCGGAAGGGTTGTTGACCCCGGCCGAGAAGCGCGGGGCGTTGGTCACGCCCTGGCGGCTGGAAAATACCGCTGACGTCTTCGCGCTGCGCATATTGCTGGAGGGGCATGGGGCCTATCTTTGTGCCCAGAACGCGACCTTCGAACAGATAGACCTGCTGGAACAGACCTGCGACGAAATGGAGCGCCACTTCGCGGCAAAAAGCCCTGATTGGGTCAAGAAAATGGACCAGGGCAATCTCGTCATCCACGAGATGCTTTACGAAGGTTCAGGAAGCCCTCACCTTCGCCTGTCAGGCAAGCATTTGCTTGAAGTGCCCCAGGTCATCGGCGGATTCTTCATCTACGAGGATGCCGATGTCGAGGAAAGCCTCATGCAGCACCGCGAAATCGTCAAGGCCATCAAACTGCGCAACGGCGACTGGGCGCGCTCGGCCGTCGCCTGCCACCTGAACGCCGCGCTGGAGCGTTTCAGGCGTCGCTCGTCTGAAGAATGAAATGCGCGGACCCAAGTTTCGGCATCCGAGAATTCACATGTGCCGGACACAATCACGATATTCGCTGAAACCTGTCTGCCTGACAATGCGGTAACGGTTGGACGACGAACGCGACAAGGCGGAAACAGGTCAGATCGACGATCCCGATGCGCTGGCACGCCTGATCACGAAACGGGGCTGTTCACCGACATAATGCGGCACAAGCTGCTGAACACGACAAGCATTCATCCAGAGATTGCTGATATTATTTTGGGAAACTGAAGTTTATGGCGGAGACGAAGGGATTCGAACCCTCGATACCGTTCCCGGTATACTCCCTTAGCAGGGGAGCGCCTTCGACCACTCGGCCACATCTCCGTCGACGCGTTTAGCAGCGGGACGCGGGGCTTCACAAGGGGGAAATGTCAGTTTTTCGCCGTCGTCCAGTGTCACGCGACACGGATGAGGATGACCACGCCGGCGGCGATCAGGGCAATGCCGATCAATTGACGCGGGCTGGTATGCTGGCGAAACAGGCGGGCCGAGAGGAGCTGGGCGAACAGCACCTCGATCAGGGCCAGCGTGCGGACATTTGCCGCAGAAGTAAGTGCGAACCCAACGAACCAGAAGAGCGAGGCAAATGCGCCCAGAGCGCCTGCCGCCAGCGATACGCGCCAGCTTCGCGCGATTGCGCCAAGGGTGGCACGGTCGCGCAGCATCATCCAGACCAGCATCGCAGCAGTTTGCAGCGACAATGCAATCACCAGCACCAGGCTTGCGCGCATGATGGTATGGCCCGTTTCCGGTGCAAGGACTGCCAGACGGAAGCCGATGGCCGACAGGCCGAACAGCGCGCCCGCTGTGACGCCGGTCATCACGCTGCGCGCATTTGCCCGCGACCACTGGGCGCCGGAAATCAGGATCACGCCCGACACGGCCAGCACGATCGCGATCAGACGGGATGCGCCAAGCGGCTCTGCCAGGAACAACACGCCGATGATGGCAAGGGTCACCGGCTCTGTCTTCATCAAAGCGGTGGCGACGCCGAAACCCTGTCCGCGCATCGTTACCAGCATGAAGGCTGTCGCCCCGATTTGTGCAGCGGCACCAAATGCGGCCCAGCCGATCATCGTGGCAGAAACAGCGGGGACCGGCTTCCAATACGACAGGGCGAGCAGGAACACTGCCGCGAAAGGCAGGCCAAAGACGAAGCGGACGGCCGTCGCGCCGAATGTCCCGACCTCTCTGGCCATGCCGGCCTGCGCGGCGTTGCGGCCGGTCTGGGCAAGGGCCGCGATCAGGGTGGCGATGATCCACATCGTCTAACCGGCCCGGACAGTTTCGATCATCAGGGCAACGTTCTCGGGATCGGCATCGGGGGTAATGCCGTGGCCCAGGTTGAAGATATGCGGACCGTCACGGAAGGCGTTTACGATGGCGCGGGTTTCGTCGACCAATGCCTGCCCACCGGTGACCATGTGACGCGGGGCCAGATTGCCCTGCACGCAACCATCCACCTGAACATGCGCTGCCGCCCAGCCTGCATCGACCGAATTATCAAGCGCCACACAATCGGCGCCGGTCGCGCGCGCGAACCCCTGATAGCGATCCTTCGCCTCTCGGGGAAAGGCGATGACGGGAACGCCCGGGTGGCGGGCCTTAAGCGCCGCGATGATCCGGGCCGCGGGTGCCAGGGCGAAATCGTCGAAATCGCGGCCCTTAAGACTACCGGCCCAACTGTCGAACAGTTTCACCACCTCGGCACCGGCATCTATCTGGGCCGAGAGGTATTCGATGGTTGCATCCGTAATCCGGTCGATCAGCGCAGAAAACCCGGCGCGGTCCGTATCCTTGAATGCATGTGCCGGCCCCTGATCAGGCGTGCCGCGACCTGCGATCATGTATGTGGCGACAGTCCAGGGCGCGCCTGCAAAGCCGATCAGCGTCGTTTCGGCAGGCAGTTCGCTGGCAAGGTTTCGCACCGTCTGGTAGATCGGTGAAAGCGTGTCATGAATTGCGTCGACAGGTTTCAGGGCCGCCACCCCCTTGGCGTCTGTAATTGTCGACAGGCGCGGCCCTTCGCCGGTCACGAACCAAAGATCCGCGCCAAGGGCCTGCGGGACCAGCAGGATATCTGCAAACAGGATCGCCGCGTCGAAGCCGAAGCGGCGAATGGGCTGCAATGTCACCTCGGTCGCGAGATCGGGATTGTAGCACAGTGACAGGAAATCGCCCGCCTTCGCCCTCGTCTCGCGATACTCGGGCAGGTATCGCCCGGCCTGACGCATCATCCAGATGGGCGGCGTGGGCAGGCGCTCGCCGGCAAGTGCGCGCAGGATTTTCTTGGTCATGGGGCCTCGCTTTCCGCGACCGTTCAACGCAGCCTTCCCGCCATTGTCAAGTCGGGGCGGCGGGGCTATGGCTGACCCATGACTGAATGGCCCAATCCCGAACTGACCCTGAAAATCGGAACGCGCGGCTCTCCGCTGGCGCTGGCGCAGGCGATGGAGACCCGCGACCGGCTGATGGCTGCCCATGGCTTGCCTGGCGAGGCATTCGAGATCGTGCCAATCAAGACGACAGGTGACCGTATTCAGGACCGGCCCCTTCAGGCCATCGGCGGCAAGGGCCTGTTCACGCGCGAGATCGAGGATGCGCTGTTGGATGGACGCATTGATATTGCGGTTCATTCGATGAAGGACATGCCGGTTCTTCAGCCTGATGGCCTTGTGATCGACTGCTATCTGCCGCGCGAAGATCCCCGCGATGCCTTCGTCAGCCCTGACTTTGCTTCGATCGCAGCGCTGCCCGTCGGCGCCATTGTCGGCAGTTCGTCGCTGCGCCGGCGCGCGCAACTGGCACATGTTCGCCCCGATCTGGAACTGGTCGAGTTTCGGGGAAATGTGCAGACCCGGATGCGCAAGCTGGCCGATGGTGTTGCCCAGGCAACGTTTCTGGCCATGGCCGGGCTGAACCGGCTTGGTCGCGCCGATGTGGCGCGAAATGCGATTTCGCCAGATGAGATGCTGCCCGCCATTGCGCAAGGCGCCATCGGGGTCGAGCGGCGGCGCGACGACCTGCGGACGGCACAATTGCTTGCCCCGATCAGCGATCCGGGCACGCTTGACCGCATCGCAGCAGAACGCGCGTTTCTGGCCCGGTTGGACGGATCGTGCGAAACCCCGATCGCCGGGCTGGCCGAATTGGACGGGCAAAGACTGCACCTGCGCGGCGAGATCCTTTTGCCCGACGGTTCTGCGCGCTTTGCCGGCGAACGCGAAGGGGCGGCCAAGGATGGGCCTGCAATGGGGCGTGATCTGGCCGATGAACTGCTGGCCCGTGCGCCTTCCGATTTTCACAAGTTGATCGGCGTCAGCCCGCATCGCGGCTCGCCGCCTGTCGATTGATGGCCCGCACGCTGGGATCGCGCGCCGAAATCACGGGGCCATTGATACGCGACGCGGCACGGCGGTTATTCGCGCGACACGGCTTTGCCGCGGTGTCCATGCGCCAGATCGCGGCAGAGGTCGGCGTGCAGGTCGGTACGATCTACGGCTATACGCCCGATAAGCAGGCATTGCTGGCCGATCTGATGCGCGCCCATATGGAGCGGCTGTTGTCTGCCTGGCAGGACGACCCAGATGCGACGCCGACAGAACGCCTGGATCATTTCGTGCGCTTCCACATCGATACCAGCCTTGATCATGCCGATGACGTGTTTCTGTCCTATATGGAACTGCGCAACCTGACGCCGGAAAACCATGCCGCGATCGTCGGGCTGCGTCGGCGATATGAAGGCGCGTTGCAGTCCATATTGGACGATGGGGCGGCAACTGCCGCGATGCGGGTCGAAGATTCTCGATTGGTCACAATGGCACTGATTGCCATGCTGACCGGGGTTACGAACTGGTATCGGGACGGCGGCCGCCTGGACCGCGCGGCGCTTTACCGGCATTACGGTGCGCTTGTGCGCGGGGCTGTCGGCGCTTAGGCTCTTGCCGGAAGCATCTGCGCCGCCGATATACGGATCATGTCGATCTCACCCGCCTTCCTGGATGAATTGCGCAACCGCGTTCCGGTCAGCCGGATCGTCGGACGGAAAGTGACATGGGATCTGCGCCGTTCCAATCAGGCCAAGGGCGACTGGTGGGCGCCTTGTCCGTTTCACGGCGAAAAGACCGCCTCGTTTCACGTCGATGACCAGAAGGGCTTCTATTATTGCTTTGGCTGTCATGCCAAGGGCGATGCGCTGAAGTTCCTGATGGAATCCGACGGGCTGGACTTCATCGAAGCGGTGAAGTCGCTGGCGTCAGAGGCGGGGCTTGCGATGCCCGACCGCGATCCTGCCGAAGCGAAGCGCGCCGACCGGCGCAGCGTTCTGGCCGATGCGATGGAGGCCGCGGCGCGGCATTACCGGATGCAGCTGTCGACGGGGCAGGGAAGCGAGGCACGCGACTACCTGTCGCGGCGCGGGCTGGACGGCACGGGCATCGACCGGTTCGAGCTGGGATTTGCGCCCGATATGCGACAAGGCCTGTTCACCGCCCTGCGCGAAAAGGGCATACCGGTCGATGTCATGGATGATGCTGGTCTGGTCATTGTGCCCGACGATGGCGGCACACCTTACGACCGTTTCCGGGGCCGCATCATCTTCCCGATCCGCGATGCCCGCGGCCGCGTCATCGCCTTTGGCGGGCGGGCGATGGACCCCAACGCGCGGGCAAAATACCTCAACAGCCCCGAAACCGCGCTTTTTGACAAGGGGCGGAACCTGTACAATATCGGTGCTGCGCGGACGGCGGTGTCGAAAGGCGCGCCCCTGATCGTGGCCGAGGGCTATATGGATGTCATCGCGCTGTCACTTGCTGGGTTCGAGGGCGCGGTCGCCCCATTAGGCACGGCAATCACCGAAGATCAGCTTCGCCTGATGTGGCGCGTATCGCCCGAGCCGGTGATCATGCTTGACGGTGATGCCGCCGGGCAGCGCGCGGCGCTGCGTCTGATCGATCTGGCGCTGCCGATGACCGGGCCGGGGCAGGCGCTGCGCTTCGTGACGCTGCCCTCTGGGCAGGACCCGGACGACCTGATCCGCGCGCAAGGTGGCGGTGCGTTGCAGAAACTTCTGGATGGTGCCCGCCCCCTTGTCGATCTGCTGTGGCAGCGAGAGGTCGAGGGCCGCGAGTTCGACAGCCCCGAACGACGCGCCGCCCTCGATGCCGCGCTGCGCAAATCCATCGCGATGATTGCGGACGAAGCCACGCGCAACCATTACACGGCAGCGCTGAAGGAACGCCGCTTCGAATTGTTCGGTGGCCGGCGTGGGGCAGGGCGGCTGACGCCCGGTCCGCGCGATGGGCGCAACAGACGCGGAATGCCGGAACCGGCCCGCGCCCAGACCCGCGCAACACCTCTGGGTCAGCAGGACGTGGCGGATGCGACGCTGGAAAGCATGGTCCTGGCGCTGTGTGCGGCCTATCCGGGCCTTGCTTCGCGCGTTGAATCCCGGCTGGAACTGCTTGCCCCGGCAGACGCCGGGCGCGCGGCGCTTTGCCACGATCTGCTGGCGGGAAGCGACAGTATCGACGGCCGCGCGGCACTTGCACGGATCATGGAGGATGCCTATGTCCGGGCTTCGCCGCTGATCCGCAGCCCCGACGATATCGAGAAAGCCGCCGCAGTGCTGGCCAATATGCTGGACAAGGTCGAGGCGCGGCGCGCCGCACTTGCCGAACTGGCGCGCGCCGAAGCGGAAATGCAGGGCCTTGTCGATGAAGGCCTGACCTGGCGGATGGGCGAATCCGCGCGCGCCCGGCACCGGGCCGAAAGCCCCGAGATCGAAGACACCTCGGATATGAACGAAGACCGCAATGCGCTTGCCGCGCGACTTGCATCCCATTTCGACACCAAACGTAACAAGCGCTGATGATTCGGCCTGATTCGCACAGATGCGAATCGCCCGGCCTTTGAACCCCCCGCGCATCTTGTCTACAACGGTGTCGATCCCCATCTGATTCGGACCCAACCGAATCACTACGCTGACAGGACGCCCATGGCCGCCAAGGACGACGAAACCTCCCGCGACGAAAGCCAGGATAACGACCGCTCGCTGGATATCAGCCAGACAGCGGTCAAGAAGATGATTGCCGAAGCGCGCGAGCGAGGCTTCATCACCTATGACCAGCTGAACGCCGTGCTGCCCCCTGAACAGGTCAGTTCCGACCAGATCGAAGACGTCATGTCGATGCTGTCGGAAATGGGCATTCAGGTGGTTGAGAACGAAGAAGAGGGCGAAGACGGCGAAACCGGCGGAGAGATCGTCACGACATCGACCTCTCGTGAGGTGACGGTCGCGGCATCGGAAACCGAAAAGCTTGATCGGACCGACGATCCGGTGCGGATGTATCTGCGCGAGATGGGTTCGGTCGAATTGCTCTCGCGCGAGGGTGAGATCGCGATTGCCAAGCGGATCGAGGCCGGTCGTAACACCATGATTCTCGGGCTGTGCGAAAGCCCGCTGACCTTCAAGGCCATCACCATGTGGCGCCAGGAACTTCTGGAAGAAGACATCCTGCTGCGCGACGTGATCGACCTGGAAACCACGTTCGGTCAGTCGATGGACGAAGATGGCGACGAAGAACTGACGCCGGGCACAACAGGAAGCTCTGCCCAGTCCAGCACGGAACGCAATCAGGAAACCGATGCCGATGGCAATCCTATGCAGTCCGATGACGATGACGAGGATGACGGCGCCAACCTGTCGCTTGCTGCGATGGAAGCAAGCCTGAAGCCGCAGGTGCTGGAAACGCTTGAAGCCATCGCGCGCGACTACGAAAATCTGGCAGACATGCAGGATCAGCGCATGTCCGCGACCTTGAATGAAGACGGCAGTTTCTCGGCCGCCGCCGAACAGGCCTATCAGAAACTTCGCAGCGAGATCGTCGTCCTGGTCAACTCGCTTCATCTGCACAACAACCGGATCGAGGCGCTCGTCGATCAGCTTTACGGCATCAATCGGCGTATCGTGTCGATCGATTCCGGTATGGTAAAGCTTGCCGACGCCGCCCGCATCAATCGCCGCGAATTCATCGACAGCTATCGCGGGGCCGAACTCGACCCTGCGTGGATGGAGCGCATGGGCGAGAACAAGGGCCGCGGCTGGCAGGCGCTGTTCGAACGCTCCAGTGATCAGGTCGAGAAGCTGCGCTCTGACATGGCCGAGGTGGGTCAGTATGTTGGCGTCGATATCGAAGAATTCCGCCGCATCGTCAGTCAGGTGCAGCGGGGCGAGAAAGAGGCACGTCAGGCCAAGAAGGAAATGGTCGAGGCGAACCTGCGTCTGGTTATCAGCATTGCCAAGAAGTACACGAACCGTGGCCTGCAATTCCTTGATCTTATTCAGGAAGGCAATATCGGTCTGATGAAGGCCGTGGACAAGTTCGAATACCGCCGGGGCTATAAGTTCAGCACCTATGCGACCTGGTGGATCCGTCAGGCGATCACGCGTTCGATCGCAGATCAGGCGCGCACGATCCGTATTCCGGTCCACATGATCGAGACGATCAACAAGCTAGTCCGTACCGGACGTCAGATGCTGCATGAAATTGGCCGGGAACCGACGCCGGAAGAACTGGCCGAAAAGCTGCAGATGCCGCTGGAAAAGGTCCGCAAGGTGATGAAAATCGCCAAGGAACCGATCAGCCTTGAAACCCCCATCGGGGACGAGGAAGACAGCCAGCTTGGCGATTTCATCGAGGACAAGAATGCCGTCCTGCCGCTGGATTCGGCCATTCAGGAAAACCTGAAGGAAACCACGACGCGGGTGCTGGCCAGCCTGACCCCGCGCGAGGAAAGGGTGCTGCGGATGCGCTTCGGCATCGGCATGAACACCGACCACACGCTGGAAGAGGTCGGCCAGCAGTTCAGCGTCACCCGCGAACGCATCCGCCAGATCGAGGCGAAGGCGCTCAGGAAGCTGAAGCACCCGTCGCGGTCGCGCAAATTGCGCAGCTTCCTCGACCAGTAGGCGATCAATAAATACTAATCGGTGCAGTAAGTTGTTGCACCGATTTGATAAATTGCCTTAGCTGGCCGTACCCAAATGGACATTGCTGATGGCGCTTTCACATATCCTTTATCGCAGCCTCGGCCGTGTCGATCGGTTCTCGCGCGATTGCGACGAGATCCTGACTTCGGCGCGGGCAAGGAACCTGGAATATGGCCTGACAGGCTTTCTGCATGGTGAGGATGGCGTTTTCCTTCAATGGCTGGAAGGTCCACTGGACGCATTGAACTACGTCACTGACCTTATCCTGTCCGACAGCCGCCACCGCGAAATCACCATCTTTTCGCGTGGCGGAATCGAGACACGGCAGTTTCCGGATTGGGCAATGGGCTTTTCCACCGGCGAAAGCGCGCCCCTGTTCGACTATCTCGCCGATCAGGAGATCAACAGCCACGACCAACGCGCTTATGCGGATGGTCTGCACCGCTTCCTGTTGCAGCGCGCCGCCTGACCTTGCGGCGAGTGCCGTAATTCGTTAGGCACAAAACAGGAACGCTGGTGGAGCGGTGATGCCCGATTTCTTGCAGCAATGGCTGAACGACCCGGTATTGGCGGGGCGGCTTGCTGCTGCGCTTGCACTGGTGGGGATATTGATCCTGTGCGTTTGGTGGCGTGAACACAAAGCCCGAACTTCGTTATCAGCTGATCATGGCCGACTGTCCGCCGAAAGCGCCAGGCAGGCCGACGAACTGGCCGCGCTGCGTCAGGCGGCAGACAAGTCCGCCGGGTTGGCGCAAGCCGAAGCATTGCGCGCGGGGCAGGCCGAGACCCGGTTGGAAGACCGCGCCGCGCGATTGGCCGAACTGGCAGAGGAGCGGGACGGGTTGAATGACGCGCTTTATGGCGCTCGACAGTCGATCTCGCGGCTGGAAAGTGACCTGGCGCAGACCCGGTTGGCGTCCGAAAAAGATCGCGAACGCGCGGCACATGATCTGGCGCAGCTGCGTGAATTGCGCGAGGAAATGACCCGTCAGTTTCGTCTGATGGCAGATGAGACGCTGCGTGTGCAGGGCGCGGACATGCAGAAAAGCCATGGCGAGCAGTTGAATGCATTGCTGAACCCCTTCCGCGAACAGGTGCAGTTCTTCCAGCGCGAATTGCGGGACCGCAATCGCATTCTGGACGAGGAAGGCGCCCGGCTGCGCGAACAGATCGCCAGTATCGGCACTGAAGCCAGTGCGCTGACCCGTGCATTGAAGGGCGACAAGCAGAAGCAGGGCGCCTGGGGCGAGATGATCCTGGAGCGGATACTTGAAGAATCCGGTCTTGAGCGCGGAATTCATTACGATATTCAGTCAAGCTGGACGGATGAGGACGGTCGGACATGGCGGCCTGACGTCATCGTTCGCATGCCGCAGAAGAAATTGCTGGTGGTCGACAGCAAGGTGTCTCTGATCGCCTATGAACAGGCGGTCAACGCGGAAGACGACGCCATGCGCAGCGCCGCACTGAAGCGCCACGTCGATTCAATTCGTTCACATATCAATGGGTTGTCGGCCAAAGGTTATGATCAGCTGGATGATGGCGCGGTTGATTATGTCCTGATGTTCATTCCCATCGAAGGCGCGTTTTCCGAGGCGCTGCGCGTTGATCCGACGCTGGCCAGCTTTGCGATGGATCGACGCGTCGGCCTGACGACGCCCACGACCCTGATGCTGACGCTGCGAACAGTGGAACATATCTGGACGGTAGAGCGGCGCGAGTCGAACGCATTGGAAATCGCGAAGCGGGCCGGTCAGCTTTACGACAAGGTGGCTGGATTTGTCGACGCGCTTGATGGTGTGGGCGCGGCACTGGGCAAAGCCACCGATGCGCACCGCACTGCGGTTGATCGACTGTCGCGCGGCAATGGCAATGTCATCAGGCAGGTCGAAATGCTGCGTGAACTGGGCGCGCGCACCTCCAAGCGGCTGGCGATGGACCATGACCGGACAGACAGCCTTCCCCCAGTTGACGATAGCGGCGACGGTCCCGGCAACTGACCTTGCTGTCGCATCCGCATCTGGTGGTCGTTTTCGGGATATCTACAAATTCTGTTGCGCTTCCGGGCTTGCTTGTGGATAACTCCTAAGCAGGCTCCAGATAAGGACATGAGATGCGCTGCCCGTTTTGCGGAAATGTCGATACCCAGGTCAAGGATTCCCGCCCGGCCGAGGATAACGCGGCTATTCGCCGGCGGCGTTTTTGCCCCGCCTGTGGCGGCCGCTTCACGACCTATGAACGCGTTCAGCTTCGCGATCTGGTGGTGGTCAAGACCAATGGCAGGCGCGAGGACTTTGATCGTGACAAGATGTCCAGATCAATCCGGATCGCCATGCAGAAACGACCGATCGAGCCGGAGCGTATCGAACAGCTGATCTCGGGCATCGTTCGCCGTCTGGAAAGTATGGGCGAGACCGACATCCCTTCGAAGGTGATCGGCGAAATCGTCATGGAAACGCTGGCCCGGATCGACAACGTGGCCTATGTGCGTTTTGCCAGCGTTTACAAAAACTTCCAGGACGCTGGTGATTTCGACAAATTCGTATCGGAACTGCGCCCGCCCGTCGCCGACGACAAGGCGTGAACGACGATCTGCTGCACATGGCCCATGCGTTGCGCCTGTCGCAGCGCGGTCTGGGAAATGTCTGGCCGAATCCGGCAGTCGGCTGTGTGCTGGTCCTTGACGGACGCGTCGTAGGACGCGGGTGGACCCAGCCGGGCGGACGACCACATGCCGAAAAAATGGCGCTGGATCAGGCCGGCGCGGCGGCACGTGGCGCCACGGCTTACGTCACGTTGGAACCTTGCGCTCATCAGGGCCGCGCCGGACCCTGTTCGGACGCTCTTGTTGCCGCAGGCGTGGCCCGTGTCGTGACCGCGCTTACCGATCCCGATCCGCGCACTGCCGGGAAGGGCCATGCGAAGCTGCGTGCGGCCGGAACCGAGGTGGTAGAGGGGGTCGGCGCCGCAGAGGCCGCCAGATTGCAGCGCGGGTTTCTCAAGCGCGTGACGGAAGGCCTGCCGATGGTGACGCTGAAGCTTGCCACCAGCCTGGACGGCCGGATCGCGACAGCAGCGGGCGAAAGCAAGTGGATTACCGGGTCAGAGGCGCGACGCCACGTTCACCTGCTGCGGATGCGGCACGATGCGGTGATGGTCGGGGGTGGCACCGCGCGGGCCGATTTGCCGTCGCTGAATGTGCGGGGGTTCGGTTCGGTTCATCAGCCCGACCGCATCGTCGTGTCATCGCAAGACCTGCCGGATCTGCCTGTCGAAGGGCCGGATTACGGGCCATTGCATCGGTACTGGGGTGCGCCGGACGGTATCATGGCGGATCTGGCGGAACATGGCTTCACCCGAATATTCTGCGAAGGCGGCGGCGTGCTGGCGGCCTCGCTTCTGGATGCGGGGCTGGTCGATGAACTGGTCATTTACAGCGCCGGGTTGGTGCTGGGCGCGGAAGGGCGCGCGGCGGTCGGCGCATTGCATGACGGCCCCCTTGCGGATGCGCCACGCTTTACCCTGCGGCGCGCATTTCGCATCGGCGGCGATCTTTGCCAGTACTGGACGCGGAACTAGCGCCGCCAGATCCAGGAATGCCCGGAAAGCTTGCCTTGCAGCTTTGCCAGCAGTCTTAACCTTGGTGCTCGTGCGGATATGCGCGGATCGGCAAGCCGATCCAGCGCGACCTCTGGCGGGCAGGGCAGGCCCGAGATGGGATCGAAATATCGCGGATAGCCGATCAGAACCGCGTGGGTCAGCCCATCCAGTCCCGGACGCGCCTGCCGCCGGTCTGGAACCCGTCCCAGATCGCGGGTCAGTCCCCAACCGGCGTAGAAGGGTGCACCAAGCGTGGTTACCGGCACACCGCGCAACAGTGCCTCGAAACCAAGGGTCGAGGTGATGGTCCATATTTCATCGACCTGTTTCACCAGTTCGGCCGGATCGGCGTGATCGGCGATATGATCGGCCAGCCCGGCTAGATCATCCGGGGCGATATGGCCGGGGCGCAGGCCGGCCTCAACATCGGGATGCGGCTTGTAGATGATGAAAGCGGCAGGGTTTTCCGCGCGCACGCGGACCAGCAGGTCCAGATTGCGCCGCTCGGTCCCCGCGCCAAGGCGGATCGAGGCGTCGTCCTCGACCTGTCCGGGCACCAGTATCCGCCGCCGCCCGTCGCACGGCGGCAGACTGGCCGCACCGTTCAAATTGTATTTCGACAGGCCAGACGCGATCAGACCTGCGCGCAGCGCCGCCGCGCGGGATGCGCCGCCAGGGGGCAGGGGCGCGGCAATCAGCGCCTCCAGCCGAGAGGGGCGGGACGGGTCGTAATAGATGCCCAGATCGTCGGCGACCAATGACAAGGGTGGCGTCAGTTCGGCACCAAGCCCGCGCGAACGCAGAAACCCGTCCTCGATCCGCAGCGCGGCCGGCACCTTGGCGGCGCGGTTGGCCCAGGCCATTGTGACATCCGGATGAGGCCGGTCGGTGAAGCGGATGCCATTTGCTGCGCCGAACATTTGCGCCATGAAGGGGCGTTTCCACAGCCGCATCCCATAAGCCAGATGGCCGGCATGATCCTGCCGCCATGCCTTCACTTCGGCCTCCATCTGGTTCACCGCGTCGCTGAAATCGCACAGCCTGTCCCTGCAGGGGTCGTACCAGAGGGGTGCGATCAGGTGGCTGGCGGCAAACAAAGCCTCGACGGGCGCGGAACTGCGCCGTGGCACCGCTGTCTCATCATCGCTGAGGCCCCAGCCAGCGTAGAAAGGCATCCCGAACAGGCGCGGACGATGGCCAGCCAGAATCGCCTCATATCCAAGCTGAGAGCTGATCGCGTATACCGCCACTGCCCCGGCAAGCAGCCGCCAGGGCGAGACCGGTTCGCTGCTGATCGCGTCGCCCGGCTGCAAGTCCTGCGTACCAAGGTGTCCCGGCCGCAGCCCCATTGCGGTTTCCGGATGGCTGCGAATGACAATCGGCAGGCCGGGGTGTTCGGCCCGTGCGGTGGCCAGCATGTGCAGGAAACTGTCGCGCCCGGCACCCATTAACGAGGCATCGCCCGCCGTTTGGTCGATGACCAGAACATAGCCTGGCGGCGGCGCGGCCATATCTGGTAGGTGGGCATTGTATTTCGACAGATCAGCCGCGATCAGCCGTGCCAGTCCATCCCGCGCAGCGGCGTGATGCGGAACGGTTCGGCCCGAGGCGATGATGTTCTCGATCAGCGACGGGCGGGTGTGGTCAAAATGCAGGCCAATCGGATCGACGATCAGGCCGATCGGGCCGCGCCGTGCTATCCTTGCGCGATCACGACCTGGCAGGATCGAACGCAGAAATGCGTCCTCGACATGAACCAGCCCGGCTGCGCGCCGCGCTGCAACTGCCCGCCCGCGCGCTGACGTGGCCGCGGCCCCCCAGACTGCTACCAGATCTGTCTGGCACGGCAGTCCCAGACGCGGTGACCAGCCCGCCAGCGCCAGGATCCGATTGACCCGACCCCGGAACATGCCGCCGTTGAAGGCAAAAAGTCGCCGGGGATCAACCCCGGCGACCTCTGCACGGATTTCGTCGATCTGATTAATTTGCGATCGTGTCCAGAGCGCGGACAGAATTGGCACTGCCGGTGATCGCGCCAAGGATCTTCTGCCACTGAACGTAAGGCGCTTCCGTCACATACAGCGTGTCGCCGTCGCGGACGAGGAAATCTCGGGCCAGGAACAGCCCGTTCGGGCGCGTGAGATCCAGAACGTATGCCATCCGCTGCGTGCCGCTGACCGGTTGTCCCAGCACGGCTGACGCGACCTGCGCGGGTTCATCGCGCAGGACGAACACGCCCGTGGGATCGGCGGTCACGGTAGACAGGCCGCCCACCATGGCCACTGCCTCGACCGCGCTGATCTGTTCGTTGCCAAGCGGCACCTTCGTCTGGCCGCCAATCGCACCGAGCGCGGTGAAGCTGCGCTGATCTTCCTCGACCATGATGACGTCGCCGGGGCGCAGGGCAATGTCATAGACAGGGTTGAAATACAGATCCGTCAGCCAGACCTTGCCGCTTTCACGGCCGCGCTTCACCGTAACGACCGCAACCTCGGGCTCGACATTCACGCCACCGGCTTTCGCCAGCATGGAGGACAAAGTCCGTGTCGGCCGCTCAATCGGGTAGACGCCCTGACCGAAGACCTTCCCCATCACGGAAACTGTCGCGCCATCGCCCGCGACACGGGTCACCGTCACCTGCGGATCGGGGGTCTGGCTTTCAAGCCGCTGGGTAATCACCTCGCGCAGTTGATCGGGCGTATTACCCGCTGCGCGAATTCGGCCGGCATAGGGCACGAAGATATAGCCCTGGCTGTCGACCTGCAGCTGCTGCAATTGGGTCGAGCTTTGACCAAGGCCCGTCAGTAGCCCGTCATCGACGTTTTCCCAGACCATCAGGCCCAACGTGTCGCCGGGCCGGATGTCATCGGCGCCGACAGCGCCCGCGCCAAGGAATTCATTGCTGAACCCATAGGCCGGGGTAAAATTCGCCGTCCGGTTGACGTGGTTGTTGACATAGATCACATGCGCATCGCCGCCATTTTCAACCGCGCCCGACAGAATTTCCTTCTTGT
Source organism: Paracoccus denitrificans (assembly GCA_005768755.1). Taxonomy (GTDB): domain Bacteria; phylum Pseudomonadota; class Alphaproteobacteria; order Rhodobacterales; family Rhodobacteraceae; genus Paracoccus; species Paracoccus denitrificans_B. The sequence continues at coordinate 39,461 of VAFL01000008.1, forward strand.
TCGGGCCGGAACGGGGCAATCCGCAGGCACTCAGCGCGGTCAACGCGACCATTGCAAGGATCAATGACACACGCATGCCGCGATTGGACGCGGTCTTGCTTATCGTGAGGGTCAAACTCTTCACTCCTGCTTCTTGCCAGACCTGCCGGCGCCTCGGGGACACAGTAACCCGCGATTCGGCAATTTTCCATAAGGCATTGCGATTCACCGCGAATCTGCGCCGGGTTGTTGGCGAATTTCGGCCTGTCCGGTTGCCAGTGCATCATAAGGATCGACGGGGGAAAGCATCATATCGACCACCAGTCGCAGGGCCGGCGCGCGCGACTTCGCGGCATAGAAACCGCCGGGAATCTGGCTGGTTTCAAGCAGGTAATCGCGATAGCGGCGATAAAGATGGGGGTTCGGTCTGTCTGCATGGCGAAAAAAATCGGCCAGGCTTTGCTGCGAAACCAGTTGTGGCTTATCGAACACAGCCCGACCCATCGCCTTGACGGGCAGCCCGCGCCACAAAGCCTGCTGTGCTGATGTGGAATTGACCGTGACGACCGACCGCGCCTGTCCCAGAAGTGGTGCAAGCTTGCCGCCGGGTACGTGATGGACGCGCGCGCCGATCCCAAGTTGCGCTGCCTTGTCCAGAATATCACGGCGCTGCCGGGAACGCCCATCCTCCAAAGGGTGGGCCTTGAAGACCAGATGATGATGGCGGGGCGCATTGGCGGCAAACGCCTCCAGCACTTCCGCCGTGAATTCGGACATGCTGCCATAGCTGGAATGGGCGCGAAAGCTGGCGTCGTGTTCCAACTGCATCAGCACCATCGAAAACGGATGGCCGCTGCGCCTTATCCGGACCGTGCGCAGCGCCTGATCCGCCGCCAGGTACGGCGTCAGCAGCAATCGGCGCAAATTCAGCCGAAACTCTTGCCCCACGGGTATATCGCGATGCGTCCGATAGCCCGGAAAGCGACCGTTCGCGACCAGAACCATGAAATGGTACAATGCGCCATAGAACTTGTGCTGCCGCATGTCGCCCCAGTTCGCCGGTGGGCGGGGAATATCGCCCTGGCTGCCGCGCAGCGCGACGCGCATCTGCGGAATCGTGATACCCATCAGCTTCGAATACCCGTTCGAGCCGCCGCGTTCATAAGTCACCCAGAAGGGGCGCAGATACCCTTCCTCAAACACGTGCAGGGTCAGTCCACGCTGTTCGGCCGCGCGTCGCGCTGCCGCATGGACCGGGCGCACGTCGCCGTACAGCACGATATCGGTGACGCCCTTTTCGGCGATGATCCGGTCCAGATGGTCTGGCCAGGCTTCCGGGCTGTCCCTGTGCAGGATCAGACGGTCATTGGCCGACCAGAAAAACGCATCGCCCGCGTTGAAGGCCACGCGCCAGACGGTTGCGCCGGTCTGTGAAAGAAGCCGGCCAAGTCGGTTGAAGAATGGTCCATGTGGTCCCTGCAACAACAGAAACACGCGTCGTTCTGGGTGTGGCGCGGTGGCCGTTGCGATGTCGTTCAAGCTGGCACTTCGGGGTAACATACTGGGCATCGAAACGGGACGGAACATGATTACACGGTCGACACTCTTGCAGTTTTGCAGCGAGTTGAAAAGTGCCTCGCGCAGCAATAGCTTAACGCCGAACGCGCCCGTCATGGGCGCTGCAAGTATCAGGAGCAGGAATGTTCACGGGCATCATCACAGATATCGGAACCGTCACCGAGGTCGAGCAGCGTGGCGATCTGCGCGCCCGCATCAAGACCGCCTATGACCTGGCAGGCGTGGACATGGGCGCATCTATCGCGTGCAACGGTGTTTGTCTGACCGTGGTCGGCAAAGGGCCGGACTGGTTCGATGTCGACATCTCGGCCGAGACGATTTCGAAGACCAATATCGGCCACCATGCATGGTCCACGGGGACGCCCGTCAATCTAGAGCGTGCGCTGAAGGTCGGCGATGAACTGGGCGGGCATATCGTGTCGGGCCATGTCGACGGCGTGGCCGAGGTGGTGGGGATGCAGGACGAAGGCGACAGCCTGCGCCTGACTTTCGAAGCGCCGCCGGAACTGGCGCGTTTTATTGCGCCGAAGGGCTCGGTCGCGCTGAATGGCACCTCGCTCACGGTGAACGAGGTCGAGGGCAACCGCTTCGGCATCAACCTGATCCCGCATACTCAGGAAGTGACGACCTGGGGCGACGTGAAGGTCGGCGACAAGGTCAATCTGGAAATCGACACGCTGGCCCGCTATGTCGCGCGACTGGCCGAGGCGGGCTGACCGAGCGCCACGTATCCCTTCATTCGACCGCCGTATTGCGGCGGTCGCGACACCCAAGGCGACCAGTGCGCCGCCACCACAGTCGCATGGGCGAGTATCTAGCGGGCAGAGGTGCAGGTCACCTTGTCCAGCTTTTTTAGCGACGCCAATTGCGCGCTGCGGAACAGTTATAGCCCCATATAGACTACATATGCCGCGCCAACCATTTCAGTGCCGCGAACAATATCGATGAAGCCAGCACGAGTGCCTGCAAAACCGCCCTTCAGCCCCGCAGTCAAAAGCTGTGATATTCCAGCCCCTCGCTCCACGGTGCGGTATAGCTGGCGATCCAGCCGGTGAAGCTGTCGGCCAGGCGTTCGGTCGTGCCGTAATCATGGTCCCAGAAGTGGACAGGTGCGCTTTCGATCGGGCCATTTTGCAAGTCCGCACGTGCGAAGGCGAATGAATTACCCATGCAGTCGCCGCCGATCTCCAGCAGGTGTTCGGGATAACCGGTTCCGGCGGGGTTGCGATTGACGCGAACCAGATGCTCGGGCGGCAGCAGCGAGGACAGGTCGTGCAGTTCGACCTTCCTGTCCACAATCCCCGTCAGCAGGGCCATCGTCGGGTCTGGAAGCCCGGTGGCCAGGATCTCGCGCTTGTAATCCTCGGGCAGGGACAGGCCAAGCGCCTTTTCGGCCGCGGCCAGCGATGCGCGATCGACGCGTTCGGGTGGATAGTCAGGGTGCGCCCATTTCCGGGCAAATTTTTCCAGCGCGGCCATGGGCGATACCCGGTTTTCTTGGATGGCGGGCGCGCAGGGTGCGCACCGCCATCCAGATGATCGTCAACGCAGGATCGAGCGGCCCGCGTAAACCGCCGCATCGCCCAGCATTTCCTCGATCCGGATCAGCTGGTTGTATTTCGCCAGCCGGTCCGAACGGGCAAGGCTGCCGGTCTTGATCTGGCCGCAATTGGTGGCGACGGCCAGGTCGGCGATGGTGGCGTCCTCGGTCTCGCCCGAGCGGTGAGACATAACGCTGGTATAGCCGGCGCGGGTCGCCATGGCGACGGCGTCCAGCGTTTCGGACAGGGTACCGATCTGGTTGACCTTGACCAGCAGGCTGTTGCCACAGCCCTTCTTGATGCCTTCTTCCAGACGCACCGGGTTGGTCACAAACAGGTCGTCACCCACCAGCTGCACCTTGTCGCCCAGCTTGTCGGTCAGCAGATTCCAGCCTTCCCAGTCGTCTTCGGCGCAGCCATCCTCGATGGACAGGATCGGGTAATCACCGACAAGCGCCGCCAGATAGTCGACATTCTCGGCCGAGGTCAGGACCTTTCCCTCGCCCTTCATGTCATACTTGCCGTCCTTGAAATATTCGGTCGATGCGCAATCCAGCGCCAGCATGATATCGTCGCCGGGCTTGTAGCCGGCCTTTTCCACCGCCTTCAGAATGAAATCCAGCGCGTCGCGGGTGCTGGACAGGTTGGGGGCAAAGCCGCCTTCGTCGCCGATGCCCGTCGACAGGCCGGCCGACGACAGTTCCTTTTTCAGCGTGTGGAACACTTCGGATCCCATGCGCACGGCCTCGCGGATATTCGCGGCCGACACCGGCATGATCATGAATTCCTGGATGTCGATCGGGTTGTCTGCATGTTCGCCGCCATTGATGATGTTCATCATCGGCACCGGCAGGACATGGGCCGAGGCACCGCCGACATAGCGGTAGAGTGGCAGCGCCGAGGCGTCTGCGGCAGCCTTCGCCACAGCCAGCGAAACGCCAAGGATGGCGTTGGCACCCAGACGGCCCTTGTTGGGCGTACCGTCCAGTTCGATCATCAGCGCGTCGATGGCACGCTGCTCGGTCGCATCCTCGCCGATCAGCGCTTCGGCGATTTCGCCGTTCACGTTGTCGACGGCATCCAGAACGCCTTTGCCCATATAGCGCACTTTATCGCCATCGCGCTTTTCGACAGCCTCATGCGCACCGGTCGAGGCACCCGAGGGCACGGCCGCACGGCCCATGCTGCCGTCTTCCAGCATGACGTCGACTTCGACAGTCGGGTTGCCCCGACTATCCAGAATTTCACGGGCAAAGATGTCGATGATGGCGGTCATAAGTCCCTCCTGATCCGTTGTGACGGGTATAACCCTGCGGATCGAGGGGTGGAAGGCGCAAATTTAGCCGGTTTGGGCAGCGGATGGCTAATCGTTGGGAAGTCTGATTTCAGCCCATATCGGCAGGTGATCCGAGGCCTGTCGGGCCAGCGGCGTATCGCCGACGCCGGTCGCAATCACCTCGACGCAATGAGAGACCGCGATCCTGTCCAGCCGCAGCCGCGGCATCGGCGCGGGGTAGCTGGGGCCGGGCGCGATCACACGCAGCGTTTCCAGCGATTCCAGGCCACGGTCATCGCGCCATTCGTTGAAATCGCCCATCAGCATGATCGACCCTCCCGCCAGCCGCGAAGCCTTGGCGATCAGCCGCGCCAGTTGCGCGCGCCGGGACGAACGTGCGAGGCCCAGATGCACCCCGATCAGTGTCAGGTCATGGACGCGCACCGCAAGCGCGCCACGCGGCTCGATCCCCGGCAGGGGCAAGCGGCGGATGACGGCCTCACCCGCCAGATCTTCACGCATCAGGATCGACTGGCCGTGCCATCCAAGCGAGGTTTCGCCAGTCGTGCGCATCTGGATAGGCACCAGCCCGGTCATCTCGGCGATCAGCGCGCGGGGCAGGGCCTCTGGCCGCGCGCCGAAGCGGAAATCGACCTCTTGCAGGGTGATGATGTCGGGGCGCAGATCGGCGATGACCTGCAGATTGCGTTCCGGCGCGTGCGGGCCGGTCATGCCCCGGCCCTTGTGCAGGTTATAGCTGGCGATGCGTAACTTCATGTGCCGCAGAATGTGCGGGTTACGCGTTCCGATGCAAGGGGCGCAATCGCCAGATCGTCCCAGTCCGCGCGCACCTCGAACGGGGCATGAAGGGCCGCGTCCAGTGTGTGGAATGGCGCGAAGTCGCCTGCAACGGCCGCCTGAATGGCTTCTTCGACCCGGTGATTGCGGGGGATGCGCAGCGGATTGGTTCGTGCCATCAAGGCGTGGTCAGGCCCGGCTGCCTTCCAGTCTGCGTTCCAGTCGTCGAACGTCTGGCGGTTGATGAATTCGTCGCGCGCCGCGCCATTCGACAGCCCGGCAAAGACGCGGGTGAAATCGGCCTGCTCTGCAGCCATCAGGTCAAGCAGGCGGTCGATCAGTGACTTGGCGCTTTTCGATGGCTGCAGCCCGATCTTCGCGGCAAAGCGTTCCACCCATGCGGCCTGATAGATTTCCGGGAAGCGGTGGACGGCGCGGGTCGCGTCCTCCACAGCCTTTTCTTCGTTGTCTCCCATCAGCGGGATCAGGCATGACGCGAACTGCGCAAGGTTCCAGATCGCCACATGCGGCTGTTCCGCCCAGGCATAGCGGCCATTGCGATCGATCGAGGAGAACACAGTATCGGGATGATAGCCGTCCATGAATGCGGCCGGGCCATAGTCGATCGTCTCGCCCGAGATGGCCATGTTGTCGGTGTTCATCACCCCGTGGATGAAGCCGAGTGACATCCATTGCGCGATCAGTTTGGCCTGCCGCGCTATTACCTGATCCAGTAGCTGCAGCGGGCCGCTGGCATCGGGATAATGCCGCGCGATAACGTGATCGGTCAGCGCGCGCGTGGCTTCGATATCGCCACGAATGCCGAAATATTCGAATGTGCCGACGCGGATATGGCTGGCTGCGACCCGCGTCAGAATGCCGCCGGGCAGACCGGTCTCGCGCTGCACGCGTTCCCCGGTCGCGACTGCCGCCAAGGCGCGCGTCGTGGGCACGCCCATCGCGGCCATGAACTCGCTGTCCAGATACTCACGCAGAACTGGGCCCAGCCAGGACTTGCCGTCACCCTGCCGGGAAAACGGTGTTCGTCCCGCGCCCTTCAGCTGCAGGTCGAAACGCTTCCCGTCAGGTGCCACGACCTCGCCGATCATCAGCGCGCGGCCATCGCCAAGCTGGGGCGACAGATGACCGAACTGATGGCCCGCATAGGCCTGCGCGATGGATGCAGCACCTTCCGGCAGCGCATTCCCCGACAGCATCGCCAGCCCATCCGGCCCCGCCAGCCAGTCCGCGTCCAGTCCCAGCTGATCGGCCAGACCCCGGTTCAGCGCGATCAGTTCAGGCGCCGGTGCGCCAGCGGGTGCCACCTGCGCAAACATGCGTTCCGGCAGGGCGGTATAGCTGTTGTCGAATGCGATCATCGCAGGCTCCTCGTCGGTGCCCATGATCTAGGCAGTTTTCACGCCGGTTAAAGGCCGCAATCAATGGCTGACACTGTCCGACAGCAGATTGACCACCAGAACCCCGCCCACGATCATCGCCAGCCCCGCGATGGCGGCGGCGTCAAGCCGCTGACCGAAAGCCACCAGCCCCAGCAGCGCGACAAAGACGATCCCGAGCCCCGACCAGATCGCATAGGCTATCCCAAGGGGCATCGTCTTAAGGACATGCGACAGCAGATAGAATGACAGGGCATAGCCAAGCCCCATCAGCAATGTTGGGACAAGCCGGCTGAACTGTTCGGATCTTTGCAGCATTGCGGTGCCAAAGATCTCGGCGGCGATGGCCAGCACAAGGAGGCCGTAGGTCAGGGCAGAGGGCATCGAAAACTCCTGCGAAATGGATTTCGCACAAGCTATGTGGCCGGGGTCGGGGGCTGTCACGCTCACTTTGTCGTGATCGCAGCGACCCAGCAGGCTCGGCTTGCGCCGTCGGGAACTGTCGCGTATCGCCGTTGGAAAGGAGTCTTGCGATGAAATTTCTCGATCTTGCCAAGGTCTACATCCGTTCCGGCGGCGGCGGCGCGGGCGCTGTCAGCTTCCGGCGCGAGAAATTCATCGAATATGGCGGCCCCGATGGCGGCGATGGCGGGCGTGGCGGCGATGTGATCGCCGAGGCGGTCGAGGGGCTGAACACGCTGATCGACTTTCGCTATCAACAGCATTTCTTTGCCAAAAGCGGCCAGCACGGCATGGGCCGGCAGCGCACCGGCGCGGGCGGCGACGACATTGTGTTGCGGGTGCCCGTCGGGACCGAGATCCTGGACGAGGATGAGGAAACCGTCATCGCCGACCTGACCGAACCCGGACAGCGCGTGGTCCTGGCCAAGGGCGGCAATGGCGGTTTCGGTAACCTGCATTTCAAAAGCTCGACCAACCGCGCGCCGAGGAATGCCAACCCTGGTCAGGAAGGCGTTGAACGCACCATCTGGCTGCGACTGAAGCTGATTGCCGATGCCGGTCTGGTTGGTCTGCCGAACGCGGGCAAGTCGACATTTCTGGCCGCAACCTCGAACGCGCGACCGAAGATCGCGGATTATCCATTTACCACGCTGCACCCCAACCTGGGCGTCGTGGGCATCGACGGGCGCGAATTCGTCATCGCCGACATTCCGGGCCTGATCGAAGGCGCGAGCGAGGGCAGGGGCATCGGCGACCGCTTCCTGGGCCATATCGAGCGGTGTTCGACCCTGCTGCATCTGGTCGACGCAACCTCGGAAACCGTGGTCGAGGATGCCGAAATCGTACTGACGGAACTTTCCGCCTATTCCGAAATCCTGATGGACAAGCCCCGCGTCACCGCGCTGAACAAGATCGACGCGGTGGATGAGGAAACGCTGGCCGAACGCAAGGCGGCACTGGAAGGCGCGCTTGGCACACAGGTCATGCTGATGTCGGGTGCCACCAGGCAGGGCGTGACCGAGGTGCTGCGTGCCCTGTGGAAAGACATCGCGCCCTCGCGCGCGATCCCGTCCGAGGATGAAGGCAAGTGGCAACCGTAAGCCCCGATATCGCGGCCGCGAAACGGCTGGTGGTCAAGATCGGCTCGGCCCTGCTGGTCGGGCCGGACGGCTTGCGCGGCGACTGGCTGCGCGCGCTTTGCGACGATGTGGCGGAATGGCGGGCCAAGGGTGCGGATGTGGTGCTTGTGTCGTCGGGGTCCATCGCGCTTGGGCGCCGGGTGCTGAACCTGCCGGCGGGTGCCTTGTCGCTGGAACAGGCGCAGGCGGCGGCTGCCGTCGGCCAGATCCGTCTGGCGCGGGCGTATGAAGAAGCCCTTGCGCCGCATGGTGTGCCCACGGCGCAGGTGCTGGTGACGCTGGAAGACACGACCGACCGCCGCCGCTATCTGAACAGCCGCGCGACCATGCAGGCGCTGTTGGGGTATGGCGTGGTGCCCATCGTGAATGAAAACGACACCGTCGCCACGGACGAGATGCGCTATGGTGACAATGATCGCCTTGCCGCCCAGATCGCGGTGACGGCGGGGGCGGATCAACTGCTGCTGCTGTCGGATGTGGACGGGCTGTATACCGCCAACCCCAAAACCGACCCATTGGCGGTCCATCTGCCCGTTGTCGACCGCATCACGCCCGAAATCGAGGCGATGGGCGGCGATCCCGTATCCGGCCTGTCAAAAGGCGGCATGAAGACCAAGCTGATGGCTGCACGCACAGCCGTCAGCGGCGGCTGCGCCATGGCCATCGCCGAAGGATCGGTGCTGCGTCCGATCTCTGCCGTGGCGAATGGCGCGCGCGTCACTTGGTTCCTGCCCGATGGCGACCCCCAACTGGCCCGCAAACGCTGGATCGCGGCGATGAAACCGAAGGGCGAAGTGGTCATCGACGCCGGCGCCGCCCGCGCGCTGTCCGCCGGCAAATCCCTGCTGCCCGCAGGCGTCACCCGCATCACCGGCGATTTCGGACGCGGAGAGCCGGTCGCCGTCCTGGGCCCCTCAGGCGAAACCCTGGCCCGAGGTCTGACGCGCTACACCTCCGCCGAAGCCCGCGCCATCGCCGGCCACCGCAGCGAGGAAATTGCCGAGATTTTGGGCTATGCGGGCCGGGCGGCACTGGTGCATCGGGATGATATGGTGGTTTGAGGGGCGCGCAGCCGCCTTCAGTTCCTGGCCGGAAGACGACGAACAAATCCGAGGCAAGTCAATCAACGTTTCTCGGGCGATCCGGACCACACGCGAGGGCGCGCTGGCTTTCTGCCGCGCGAGACAAAGAACGCGGTGGATCGGTGATGCATATCATGGAACCCTCGCGGTCAGGGATGGCGCGCCAATCCCGGGAATTGAGGAGATGAACAATGCCGCCGAACAAAATTTACGCATTCTTGCTGACCGGGGACCTCGTGGCTGCTGAAGCGTGGTACACGAAGTTCTTCGGTCGCGGTCCTGATAACCGGCCAATGAAGACGCTTGTGCAATGGGAGATTTCCGAACAGGTTGGGGTCGGGATCTCAAACGACGACCAGATCGCCAGCACCGGCGCGCTGTTCGTTATCATCAACGACATGGAAGCCGAGCGTCGCAGGTTGCAAAGCGCGGGTATCGCCCTGGGCGACGACTTTCCGGGCGACTATTCGACATTGGCGCAGCTGCGCGATCCCGACGGCAACCTGATTACGCTCGCGACGCCACCCATGCCGAACTATCCTCCGGCATAGGCGCAGTGTTTTGCGCATCAGGCGGGCACTGGCAGCGCCAGACTACTCTGGCAGCACCCTTACAGCCCCCTTATCCGCACTCGCCGCGAAGGTCGCGTAGGCCCGCAGCGCCGTTGTCACGTTGCGCTTGCGCTTTTCGGCCGGGTGCCAGCCCAACTCGTTCTGGTGGACGCGCCGGGATTCCAGTTCGGCCTCCTCGACCGCAAGATGGATGGTGCGGTTAGGAATGTCGATCTCGATCCGGTCGCCGTCGCGCACAAGGCCGATCATGCCGCCCTGCGCCGCCTCGGGCGAGCAGTGGCCGATGGACAGGCCAGAGGTGCCGCCCGAGAAGCGGCCGTCGGTCACAAGCGCGCAGGCTTTGCCCAGACCCTTCGATTTCAGGTAGCTGGTCGGATACAGCATTTCCTGCATGCCCGGGCCGCCCTTCGGGCCTTCGTAGCGGATGACCACCACGTCGCCCTCTTTCACCTTGCCGGTCAGGATACCGCTGACGGCTGCGTCCTGGCTTTCATAGACGACGGCCGGGCCGGCGAATTTCAGGATGGATTCGTCCACGCCGGCAGTTTTCACGATGCAGCCATCCAGCGCGATATTGCCTTTCAGCACGGCCAGCCCGCCGTCGGCGGAGAAGGGCGAATTCACGGACCGGATGACCCCGCCCTGACGGTCAAGATCAAGCGTCTCCCATCGCTGCGACTGCGAAAACGCGGTCTGGGTGGGGACGCCGCCGGGGGCAGCGGAGTAGAACTTGTGAACCGCCTGATCTTCCGTGCGCGAGATGTCCCACTGGTCGATGGCATCGCCAAGCGTGGCCGCGTGGACAGTGGGGCTGTCACGGTTGATCAGCCCGCCGCGTTCCAGCTGCCCAAGGATCGCCATGATCCCGCCGGCGCGGTGGACGTCTTCCATATGCACGTCCTGCTTGGCCGGCGCGACCTTGGACAGGCAGGGGACCTTGCGGCTGAGCGCGTCGATATCGTCCATGTCGAAATCGATCCCACCTTCATAGGCGGCGGCGAGGATGTGCAGCACGGTATTGGTCGACCCGCCCATCGCGATATCCAGCGACATGGCGTTTTCGAAGGCCTTCTTGTTGGCGACGTTGCGCGGCAGGATGCTGGTATCTTCCTGTTCGTAATAGCGCTTTGCCAGACCCACGATGCGCTGACCGGCTTCTTCGAACAGGCGCTGACGGTCGGCATGGGTGGCAAGGGTCGAACCGTTGCCGGGCAGGGACAGGCCAAGCGCCTCGGTCAGGCAGTTCATCGAATTGGCGGTAAACATGCCCGAGCATGACCCGCAGGTCGGGCAGGCCGATCTTTCGATCGCGGCCACGTCTTCGTCGCTGACGCTGTCGTCGGCGGCCGCGACCATGGCATCTACCAGATCCAGCGCGTGCATCTTGCCGTCCTTCAGCACGACCTTGCCGGCCTCCATCGGGCCGCCCGACACAAAAATCGCCGGGATGTTCAGGCGCATTGCGGCGTTCAGCATGCCGGGGGTGATCTTGTCGCAGTTGGAAATGCAGACCATCGCATCGGCGCAATGGGCGTTGACCATGTATTCGACGCTGTCGGCGATGATCTCGCGCGAGGGCAGGGAATACAGCATCCCGTCATGGCCCATGGCGATGCCGTCATCGACGGCGATGGTGTTGAATTCCTTGGCGACGCCGCCGGCCTTTTCGACCTCGCGTGCGACCATCTGGCCAAGGTCCTTCAGGTGGACGTGGCCGGGCACGAACTGCGTGAAGCTGTTCACGATGGCGATGATCGGCTTGCCGAAATCGCCATCTTTCATGCCGGTCGCGCGCCACAGACCGCGCGCGCCAGCCATATTGCGGCCATGGGTCGAGGTACGAGAGCGATAGGCGGGCATGGTGAATCCTTCCGATTGGCAAGGCGGATACGGGATTGGCGCGTCCGCCGACGGCTACGGCGCGTATATCTAGCGCCTTTTTTCGAACATCACCAGAAGCCGATTGAACAAACATCACGCTGGCCGGGAAGCTGCGGCATCAGCCGTCGTTCGGGTCAGCGCTTATGACGCGAAAACGGGCGCGCCGCTCCTCGGGCGAGGCATCGCCGCGAATTGGCTTGATGACGGGACGCGACAGCACCGGCGGGCGCCAGGGCGGCGGTTCCTCGGAAAATCCGCCCGCGCGGGGGGGAAGGGGGGTCGCGCCCTCAATCACGGGAAAAACAGCGTCGGTGAGGATATCGAAACGGCGTGGCCCACGACCGATTTCACCATCGCCGACCAGACAGCCAAGCGCACGGGTCACGTCGCCAAGATCGGATTTCAGCGGCAGCAGCAGCATGCGCCCGTTCAGCGCGGGGCGGCCATATGCGGCACGCGAATGCATCGCGATCTCGGCGATCTGCGGCCCCTTGAACACCGTTTCCAGCACATCTGACAGGCGACCGCGACTGTCAGGATTAAGAAGCGCGCAAACCGGCATGCCGCGCACTTCCATCCCCATCAGGTCGACAAGGTGACGCCCTGCCAGCCGGAACCGCGCAGCGCCCGGCGCGATCCTTTCCAGAATGAAGGCGAAGTCCAGCAAGGCCCGTATCCCCTGAGGCTCGACATCCGACCGGTTCGGAACGGCGCGAGCCTGGCGCAGCCCTTCCCAATACCTGCGCATTTCCGAAACGATTTGGTCAGGGCTTGCCGCATGAACAATGCCCAGTTGCACGACCTTGCCCTTGGGCGGTCGTGGCACTGCCGTGTCCGGGGGGCTGTCGTCGATATTGTCACTCATTAAAACTCAACCTGTTGCACCGACCGATGTTCCGCTGATCATGGCGGGAACCCGCAGGCCGGAAGTCACTCATAGCGCAAGTCGTGCTGATCTGCGTGCTGAATCTTAGCAGATGGTTAAGCCGGAAGGGTTGATTCTTATCGCCGCTCGCGGGCACAAGCGCGCATGAAGAACGCAGGGAATCTGGGGGCCACATGGATCGGACCGGGCTTTTGATCATTCTGTCCTCGCCCTCGGGCGCTGGCAAATCCACGCTCGCGCGCAGGCTGATCGAATGGGACCCGACGCTGTCCTTTTCCGTTTCCGCCACCACCCGCAATCCGCGTCCGGGAGAGGTGGATGGCCGACACTACCACTTCATCGAGCGCGCAGAGTTCGCGCGGATGGTCGAAGCGGGCGATATGCTTGAACATGCCGAGGTCTTCGGGAACCTGTACGGATCGCCCCGCCAGCCGGTCGAGGCAGCGATGCAGTCCGGGCGCGACACGATCTTCGATGTCGATTGGCAAGGTGGCCAGCAGATCCGCGCATCGGCGCTTGGTCCGCATGTCGTGTCGATCTTCATCCTGCCACCGTCACTGCCGGAACTGGAACGTCGCCTTGTCACGCGCGGTCAGGACTCGTCCGAGGTGATTGCAGGCCGCATGGCAAAAAGCCGTGACGAAATTTCACATTGGGCAGAATATGACTATGTGCTGGTCAATGACGATCTGGAAGCCAGTTTTCAACGCCTGACCGCGATCCTGACGGCGGAAAGACTGCGCCGCGAAAGGCAGAAGAACATGGGCGGATTCGTCCGCTCGCTTATGGAGGGAGGAGAAAGCGCATGATCTGGGAACTTGACGGGATACGTCCCGAAATCGCGCCCGATGCATGGGTTGCGCCCGATGCGCAGATCATCGGTCGCGTCGTGATCGAGCCCGGGGCAAGCGTCTGGTGGGGCGCGGTACTGCGCGGCGATAACGAGGAGATCCGCATCGGTGCCGGATCCAACGTGCAGGACTTGTGCTGCCTTCACACGGATCCGGGATTTCCGCTGGTCCTCGATGAGAACGTGACCGTCGGTCACCGCGCGATGCTGCATGGTTGCCGCATCGGTGCCGCATCGCTGATCGGGATGGGTGCCACGGTGCTGAACGGCGCAAAAATCGGGGCGGGCAGCCTGATCGGCGCATCTGCGCTGATTTCAGAGGGCAAGGAAATCCCCGACGGGGTGCTTGTCATGGGGGCGCCGGGCCGCGTGGTGCGCGAGATCGACGAGGCGGGCCGCCATGACCTGATGGTATCGGCCCGGCGATATCAGGATAATGCGGCGCGGTTCCGCGCCGGTCTGAAGCAGGTCGGCTGATTTGGATTTCGCGCTTGTCCAGCAGGTGATCGCCGCACTGCCGGTGCCGGTGCTGGCCGTGGACGGCGAAGCCAGGATTTTCGCTTCCAATGATGCCGCTACCCAGCTTCTGGGCGATCAACTGACCAATCGTCCGTTTGTGACTGTCCTGCGCCAGCCAGTGATCGTGCAGGCCGTCGATACAATGCTGGACCCGGTGCAGGCTGAACAGGTCGCGCACGATAAGGCCGGGGGACAGCGCAACCGGGTCGTCATCTCGGCCCGCGGCCGCGATCTTCCGGTAGAGGTCACGGTCTCGGCCCTGCCAACGCAATACGGCCCGGCGGCGCTTGTCGTGATCGAGGATTCCTCGGGGATCGAGGAGGCAGGCCAGTTGCGCCGCGATTTCGTGGCCAATGTCAGCCACGAACTGCGCACGCCCCTGACCGCGATGATGGGATTCATCGAAACGCTTCGTGGTCCCGCACGTGACGATGCGGCCGCGCGGGACAGATTTCTGAAGATCATGGAGGCAGAGGCCGCACGCATGAACCGCCTCGTTCTTGACCTGCTTTCGCTGAGCCGGGTCGAATCCGAAGAACGCAGGCGTCCGGTGGAAATGCTGGACCTGGCGCGGCTGGTGCGTGCTGTGGCTGAAACGCTGTCCCAGACAGCACTTGCGCGCGATGTGAAGATCACCGTTGAAGGTGGCGGGCAGCCGGTGATGGTCGCGGGCGATGCCGATCAGCTGACGCAGGTTTTTCACAATCTGGTCGAAAACGCGGTGAAATATGGCGGATCCGGCGGCCGGGTTACGCTTCGACTGGAAAATATCGCACATGAGGCCAGCCTGCGCGGTCCGGCCTGTGCGGTTGCCGTGATCGATCAGGGTGAAGGCATCGATGAAATGCATCTGCCCCGCCTGACCGAGCGGTTCTACCGTGTGGACAGCCACCGCTCGCGCCAGAAGGGCGGAACGGGTCTTGGACTGGCCATCGTAAAGCACATCATCAGCCGGCATCGCGGAAAGCTGCGCATCGAGTCGTCACCCGGAGAGGGCTCGCGCTTCACCGTCATCCTGCCAGCCGGCCCGGCACCGCGTTAGTTCGGGCCCGGGTTCGCGCGCGGCAGCGTTACTTGCCGCGGGGGTGGTGAAGGTCTATCTGTGCGGCATGAAACCCCGGGGGCGAAGATGACGCATAATCCGATCCGTCCATGGCGCAATATCGAAAGGCGCAAGTCGCGTCGGATCATGGTCGGCAATGTGCCGGTTGGTGGCGATGCCCCGATCAGCGTGCAGACGATGACGAACACCGATGGGCGCGACGTGCGCGCGACGCTGGATCAGGTGATCCGCGCGGCGGATGCTGGTGCCGATATCGTGCGGATATCTGCACCCGATCAGGAAACGACGCAGGCCCTGCGCGAGATCTGCCGTGAAAGCCCGGTCCCGATCGTGGCCGACATCCATTTCCACTACAAGCGCGCGATCGAGGCCGCCGAGGCCGGCGCCGCCTGCCTGCGTATCAATCCAGGTAACATCGGCGACGCGGCGCGCGTGGCCGAGGTTGTGCGCGCTGCGCGCGATCACGGCTGCTCGATCCGCATCGGCGTCAATGCGGGCAGTCTGGAAAAGCACCTGTTGGAGAAGTATGGCGAGCCGTGCCCGGACGCGATGGTCGAAAGTGGCATGGACCATATCAAGCTGTTGCAGGATCACGACTTCCACGAATTCAAGATCAGCGTGAAAGCATCCGATGTCTTTCTGGCCGCGGCCGCCTATCAGCAACTGGCCGAAGCGACCGATGCGCCGATACATCTTGGTATCACCGAGGCCGGCGGATTGCGCGGCGGCACGGTGAAATCCGCAATTGGTATGGGCAACCTGCTTTGGGCGGGAATTGGTGACACGATCCGCGTCAGCCTGTCGGCCGATCCGGTCGAGGAGGTCAAGGTCGGCTTCGAAATCCTGAAATCGCTGGGGCTTCGGACGCGCGGCGTTCAGATCATTTCGTGCCCCTCATGCGCACGGCAGGGCTTCGACGTCATCAAGACCGTCGAGGCGCTGGAGGCGCGGTTGGAACATATCAAGACGCCGATGTCGCTGTCGATCATCGGCTGTGTGGTCAACGGCCCCGGCGAGGCGCTGATGACGGATATCGGATTTACCGGCGGTGGTGCGGGATCCGGCATGGTCTACATGGCCGGCAAGCAGGACCACAAGATGTCCAACGACCAGATGATCGATCACATCGTCGAACTGGTTGAAGAGCGCGCAGAAAAGATCGAGGCCGTGAAAGCCACCGAAGCCGCCGAGTGAAGGCGGCCTTATCACCGCTTCCATTCGGCTACGACCGGACGGAACATCCGGTCGCCGCCAAAAATCGCTATGGTTCGGTTGCCACGCGCTGCTGTGACTTTTGGCGCCGCTGATTTTTCCGTCGCCGGGGCAGCCGATCAGCCTTCCTGAGCTTTGCGCGCCTGCTCGATCACCGGGACGATGCCGGTCTGTGGCATTCCGCGCAGCAGGGTATCACCGATGATGAAGCTGGGCGTGCCGGCGATCTGCAACTGTTCGGCCAGCTGCGCGTTCTTGCGCAGCACAGCGGTGACCGCGTCGGAATTCATCGCCTCGATAATCGCGTCGGCATCAAATCCCATTTCGGTTGCAGTTGCTTTCAGCCCTTCCACCGTGACGTTGCCGCGCATGGTATAGAAATGGTCGTGCACCTTCTTGTAGGCCTCGTCTCCCTCGGCCTGTTTGACCGCGATGGCAAAGCGCGCTGCCATGTCGCTTTCCGCGCCAAGAATGGGCAGATCCTTGAAGATCACGCGCAGGTTCTTGTCCCCAGCCATGACTTCTTCGACATGGGGGTAGACCTGACGGCAAACGCCGCAACGATAGTCGATGAACTCGACCACGGTCAGATCCCCCTCGGGATTGCCGCCGACCCAGCTGTGACCGTCCTCGTAGATCTCGCTTTCAAGCTGAGCGATCATGGCGGCGTCGTTCTTGCTTTCCTCGGCAAGCCGGCGCTGTTCCAGCGCGTTCATCGCTTCGATCAGAACTTCGGGATTTTCCATGAGGTATTCACGCACAGCCGCGCCGAAGGCGTCTTTTTCACCATCGCTCATGGCGTCGATATCGAAGGCCATCACAGGGGTGGCGCTCAGCAGCAGTGCCGCGATCAGCTTCTTCATTCCAGCGTCCTTTTCAAACTTGGGCGCGAGACTGACCAGAAATATGACCGAAGACAAGGCAAGCTTGCGTGATTTGCTTGACCCTCGGCAGGCGAGGCGGGCATAGACCAAAGAAAACGTCAACGAGGCAGCAATGCGGCAGTCGAAGCGCGGTCAGGTCGACCCGTTCATCGTCATGGATGTCATGGAATCGGCCGCCCGGGCAGAGGACGCGGGCCGTTCGATCATTCATATGGAAGTGGGGCAGCCTTCTACACCTGCGCCGGCGATGGCGCGCGCCGCGCTGAAGGCGCGGTTGGAACAGCCGTTAGGCTATACCGTCGCGCTTGGGCTGCCTGAACTGCGGCGCGGTATCGCCGCACTTTACCAGCGTTGGTACGGTGTCGATCTGGACCCGGCCCGCGTCGTTGTCACCCCGGGGTCAAGCGGTGCATTCATGCTTGCCTTCGCGGCGCTTTTTGATGCCGGCGACAAGGTTGCATTGGGCGAGCCGGGCTATCCCAGCTATCGCCAGATCATGCGCGCAATGTCCCTTGTGCCGGTGGGTATCCAGACCGCGCCCGAGAACCGTTATCAGCCGCGACCAGAGGATATTCCCAAAGGCGTGGCCGGGATGATGCTGGCCTCCCCCGGCAATCCGTCAGGCACGATGCTGGGGTTGGCGGAATATCGCGCGCTGCTGGGTCAGGCAGCGGAGATGGGCGTCAGCGTGATTTCAGACGAAATCTATCACGGGCTGAGCTATGGCGGGCGATGTCATTCCGCGCTGGAAGTCAGCAACGACGTTTATGTCATCAATTCCTTCTCGAAATATTTCTCGATGACGGGGTGGCGGATCGGCTGGATGGTGGTGCCGGAAGATCATGTTCGCACGATCGAACGGATCGCGCAGAACATGTTTATCTGTCCGCCACATGCCAGCCAGGTTGCCGCCCTTGCCGCGCTGGAGGCGATCGAAGAATGTGATGCCAATCTGGCGACATATGCCGAAAATCGTCGTCTTCTGCTTGAGACGCTGCCGAAGATCGGCTTCGACAGGATCGCGCCGCCGGACGGTGCCTTCTACATTTATGCCGATGTGTCTGCGCTGACTGATGACAGTCTTGCCTTCGCGGCCGAAATTCTGGATCGCGCTGGCGTGGCTGTTACGCCGGGGCTGGATTTCGATCCGGTCCGCGGCGCCAGAACTTTGCGCTTTTCCTACGCCCGCAGCACCGCCGACATTACCGAAGGGCTGGCAAGGCTGACCCGCTTCATGGGGCAGCGCTGATGCGGTGGCTGCTGCTGGTTCTGGCGCTGATCTGGCCCGTCATGGTATCGGCGCAGGACGACGCGCCGAGACTGGACTTCAAGCAATCCTATGCCGAGGGGGATGGCGACGGACTACGGTTCCAGCTGCATGTTACCCGGCCCGTGCCGTATCGTGTCACGCTTCTGAACGATCCGATGCGCCTGGTCGTTGACCTGAAGGGGACCGCACCCGCACTGGGATCGGTAAGTGATTTCGGCGGCGGTTCCCATTTTGCCGACCTGCGCGCGGGCAGCAACGGGCAGGGCTGGCAGAGGCTGGTGTTCCAGCTTGCAACCCCTGTCGCCATCGACAGCCTTTCGATGGATACGGAAAAGTTCGGGTTGCTGAAGGTGCGTCTTTCGCCTGTCGCGGCCGATGCTTTCGGTGGCGCCCCGAATGCGATGTCGGAACTGTGGAACCTGCCCCAGCCGACGACGCCGGTCATCGATCCCACACGGCCGCGACCGCTGCGCCTTGCCATCGATCCCGGCCATGGCGGCATCGATTCCGGTGCCGTTGAAGGGGGGCTGCGAGAGTCGGATCTGATGCTGGATTTCGCCCACGAACTGACGGAAAAGCTGATCCGTGCCGGATTTGAAGTGGTGCTGACGCGGCGACGGGATGAGTTCGTCGGGCTGGAAACCCGTATGACAGAAGCACGGGCGTCGAAAGCCGATCTTCTGATCTCGCTTCATGCCGACGCGCTTCCCGAAGGCCAGGCGGCAGGCGCCGCAATCTTTACCTGGAACAGCGAGGCCGACGACCGTGCGTCGCAACAGCTTGCGGCGCGACACGACCGTGCCGACCTGGTGGCGGGGCTGGATCTTGCGGGAACCGATGACCAGATCGCGGCGACGCTGATGGATATGGCGCGCGCCGACACCCACCCCCGGTCCGAGGCACTGGCGCAGCATATGTCGGCTTCGCTGGCGCAGGCCGGGCTGGCATTGCGCCGCAGGCCGGTGAAAGGTGCGGCCTTCAGTGTCTTGAAATCGCCTGATATTCCTTCCGTCTTGCTGGAACTTGGTTTCCTGACCGATCCCGGCGACCGGGCTAACCTGATGTCTGCCGAATGGCGTGCGCGCATGGCAACTGCCGTCGCCGATGCGGTGACTGCGTGGTCGGCCGACGATGCGGCACGCGCGACGTTGCGCCGTCACTGAAATGTGGGCACTGGAAGAATCCTGAGCCTTGGCTATACCGGTCACCCAAGGTTGTTTTGACGGGCCAGCCAGCGTCGTCTAAGAAACTCAGAAATTCGAAAGAGGCAGCACCCGCGTGGTCCGGTTCATATTATCCTTCTTGGGGTCCATCTTCTCGTTCCTGGTGACCGGGATGATCTTCGGGCTGCTTATTCTGGGCGGCGTATTCTGGACCTTTTCGCGTGATCTGCCCAGCCATGAACAGCTTTCGCAATATGCGCCCAAAACCATCAGCCGGGTTTACTCTGCCGAAGGCCAGTTGATCGATGAGTTTGCACAGGAACGTCGCATCTTCGTTCCGGGAGAGGAAATCCCCGATCTGATCAAGCAGGCCTTCGTTTCGGCCGAGGACAAGAATTTTTATGTCCATCATGGTTTTGATCCGCGCGGCATTGCCGCCGCTGGCTATCAGGCGATAGCCTCGGGCGGGGCCAATCTGCGCGGCGCCTCGACCATTCCGCAGCAGGTGACGAAAAACCTTCTGCTGTCCTCGGATCGCACCGTGGAACGCAAGGTCAAGGAACTGATCCTGGCCACCCGGCTGGAACAGTCGCTGACCAAGGATCAGATTCTTGAACTGTATCTGAACGAGATCTTCCTTGGTCAGAACAGCTACGGCGTGGCAGCGGCGGCCCAGACCTACTTCAACAAGACCCTGTCGCAGCTGGCCCCGCATGAAGCCGCTACGCTTGCCTCGATGCCGCAGGCACCAAGCCATTTCCATCCGGTGCGCGCCAAGGAAGATCTGACCAACCGTCGCAACTATGTGCTGCGCGAAATGTGGCAGAACGGCTATATCGACGAGGCGACGTATCGCAGCGAGGCGTCGCAGCCACTGCGCTCTGTCCAGAACGGCGATTTCCCCGCATTCTCGGAAAAGCTGCCCCCGCGCGACTACTTCACGGACGAAATCCGCCGCCAGCTGTCGGAGGAATTCGGGCAGGACGAATTCTTTGGCGGCGGTCTGACCATTCGCGCGACGGTCGAGCCGGACATGCAGGACACAGCGGCCAATGCCCTGCGTGACGCGCTGGAAGATTATGATCGTGGCCGCGGAATCTGGCACGGTGTCATCACCAATATCCCTGCCGAAAACCTGACCGATCAGGCCAAATGGCGCGGCGCGCTTTACGATGTCAGGGAAGCGCCGCGCGACATCCCGGGCTGGATGCCCGCCGTCGTGCTGGCAGTCGAAGGCGGGGATGCCCGCATCGGCATCGAAGGGATCGAGGAAGACGCCGATGGCCACTGGGTGCCGGCAAAGGATGCGCAATGGGCGCGACCGCGCGGTCCGGACGGCAATCTCGGGCCGAAGGCGCAGGGCGCTGGCGATCTGGTGAAAATCGGCGATGTGGTCATGGTCCGCGCGATGACCAACGACTCGGATGGCAGTTTCCTGCGTTGGACGCTGCGCCAGGTTCCCGAAATCGAAGGCGGGTTCATGGCAATGGACGTCAATACCGGTCGCGTGATCGCCATGCAGGGCGGATTTTCGTACCAGTCATCGGTGTTCAACCGTGCCACGCAGGCGATGCGTCAGCCCGGGTCCAGCTTCAAGCCGTTTGTTTACGCGGCGGCGCTTGATAACGGCTACACACCCTCGACGATCGTTGTGGACGAGGAAATCGCGATCAACACGCCCGCCGGGCTGTGGCGGCCAAAGAACAGTTCCAACCGGACTTATGGGCCGACGCCGCTTCGCACCGGGATCGAACAGTCGCGCAACCTGATGACCATCCGTATCGGGCAGGACATCGGAATGGATATGGTCGCCCAATATGCGGAACGTTTCGGGGTCTATGACGAAGGCCAGATGCGGCCCTTCCTTGCCAACTCGCTTGGCGCGCAGGAAACCACGCTCTACCGGATGGTGGCCGCCTATGCGATGTTCGCCAATGGGGGTGAACGGGTTCAGCCCACATTGGTGGACCGCGTGCAGGATCGTCGCGGACGCACCATCTATCGCCACGATCAGCGCGACTGCGTCGGCTGTGTGCAGAATGCGCTGCCCGCAGGCACGGCACCCGAAATTGACAGCAACCGCGAGCGTGTGATGGATGCGGTGACCGCATATCAGATCACCTCGATGATGGAAGGCGTGGTCAAACGCGGCTCGGGCAAGGGCGTCAACCTGCCGGTTCCGATCGCGGGCAAGACCGGCACCACCAACGACGCCAAGGACGTCTGGTTCATCGGCTACAGCTCGAACATCGTGGCAGGCTGCTATCTGGGATACGACCAGCCCCGCACGCTTGGCAGTAACGCTTTTGGCGGCACGCTTTGTGTGCCGGTCTTCAACGCCTTCATGCGACAGGCGGTGGAAGAATACGGCGGCAGCCAGTTCAGGGTTCCCGAGGGCGGCTATTTCGTGAAGATCGACCGTTTCACCGGTGCACGCCTGTCGGCTGACGCCACTGGCGACAACGTCATATCGGAATTCTTCCGCGAAGGCAGCGACCTGAACACGGGAATGGACTATATCGACGGCGGTTTCGAAGCCAAGATCATGCCCGGCGTCGAGGGCCTGCCGGTCACGCTGAAGGAACTGCCAAAATCGGGGCAGGGGACTCATGGCACAAAGGCCATTACGACCTCGACGGGCCAGAAGCGCGTCATTCCGGGCAAGGCTGACTTCGGCACAATTTCGTCAGGCGGGCTTTACTGACCGGCACGCCGCGCATATCGGCCGCCCTTGTGAGGGCGGCCGTCTCGCGTTATTTGACGCTCCACCCGATCAGGAAGGACTGACCCATGCGCGCTGAAACCGCCGCCACCATCGAAGCGATCCGCAAATCCCTGCGGCTGCTGGCGCAGCGCATGGACTGGGAGACCGCGCCGCATCGGCTGGAAGAGCTGAATGCCATGATCGAGGATGGCAATCTGTGGAACGACCCGGCGCGCGCCCAGAAGCTTATGCGTGACCGCCAGTCACTTTCGGACGCTGTCGAGGGTTATCGCCGCATTGACGGCGACCTGAGCGCCAATGCCGAAATGGTCGAACTGGCCGAGGCCGAGGGCGACGACGAACTGGTTGCCGAAGCCGAGGCGAATCTGAAGAAGCTTGCCGAGGAAGCCGCCCAGAAGGAACTGGAGGCGCTGCTGAACGGCGAAGCCGACGGAAACGACACCTTTCTGGAGATCAATGCCGGGGCAGGGGGCACGGAAAGCGCCGACTGGGCATCGATGCTGGCGCGCATGTATGTGCGTTGGGCCGAGAAGAAGGGCTATGACGTTGAACTCATTTCGGAATCACCGGGTGAAGAGGCAGGTATCCGGTCCGCTGCCTACAAGATATCCGGCCATAATGCCTATGGCTGGCTGAAGACGGAATCGGGTGTACACCGGCTGGTTCGCATTTCGCCCTATGACAGCGCGGCGCGGCGCCATACCTCGTTTTCGTCGATCTGGGTCTATCCGGTTGTTGACGACAATATCGAGATTAACGTGCCCGACAATGACATCCGCATCGATACCTATCGGTCGTCCGGGGCAGGTGGCCAGCACGTCAACACGACTGACTCTGCCGTGCGGATTACCCACCTGCCGACCGGCATCGTCGTCACCAGCTCGATGAAGTCGCAGCACCAGAACCGCGAAGCCGCAATGAATGCTTTGAAAGCAAGGCTTTACCAGATGGAACTGGACAAACGCAATGCCGAGATCAACGCCCAGCACGATGCCAAGGG
Source organism: Paracoccus denitrificans (assembly GCA_005768755.1). Taxonomy (GTDB): domain Bacteria; phylum Pseudomonadota; class Alphaproteobacteria; order Rhodobacterales; family Rhodobacteraceae; genus Paracoccus; species Paracoccus denitrificans_B. Next base: position 62,738 of record VAFL01000008.1, read on the forward strand.
CGATGCCGGCTGGGGAAATCAGATCCGGTCCTACGTGCTGCATCCTTATCAGATGGTAAAGGATCTTCGGACCGGTCACGAAACGTCGGACACGCAAGGCGTTCTGGATGGCGCTCTCGATGGTTTCATGGCTGCGACGCTGGCCCTAGATGTATCCGGCAAAAGCAGAGCCGAGGCAAACGCCGACGATTAAGCCGCCTTCGAAATCCAGCGGTCCGCATCTTTCACTTGGCAGGATGGAACGAGGCGCTCGTCGTTCCGCCAGTTCCAGTAGTGCGGCCACATGGAAAGCAGCAGTAGGCGATGCAATTTAGAACCTACGCGTTATATTAATAATCGGTATTATGTAACTATATGCTGTCGGGTTGCGCAGCGCACCGCATCCGCTGCAAGAACGGTATGAATATCAAAGAATGAGGTTACATATGGCTGTGACACCACCAGTTTGCGATTTTGGTGCGCCGATGCCTGACTTTGCGCTGCCGGATCCGGATGGAACGGTTCATCGACTGCAAGATATTCGCGGACCGCGCGGTACCGTGGTAATGTTCATCTGCAATCATTGCCCGTTTGTGCAGGCGATCCTGGATCGGATCACCCGCGACGCGGCAGAACTGCACACAAAGCACGGCATTGGCGTCGTTGCGATCTCAGCCAATGATGTTGCGACATACCCGCAGGACTCGCCGGAACGCATGAAGGAAGTAGCGCTGCAGCACGGCTTCAGCTTCCCTTATCTTTACGACGAGACACAGGCGGTCGCGCGCGCTTATGGCGCGGAATGCACACCCGATTTCTTCGGATACAATGCCGACGGGCAGTTGCAGTATCGGGGACGCCTGGATGCATCCGGACGGCAGCCCGGACCAAGCGACGCGCGACGCGAGCTGTTTGACGCCATGGTCGAGGTTGCGCGGACCGGTGCCGGTCCACGGGATCAGACTGCCTCGATCGGTTGTTCGATCAAATGGAAGGACTGATTACGGCTCGACGCCGAACGCGCGTTTGACATTGGCTGTCCAGCCCAGAAAATGTTTCCCGTCATGCTCGATCGCTGGCCGCTTCATGAGCGCGGGCTTTGCAGCAAGCATGTCTTCCGGGGTGGCAGCGCGTTCGTCTTCGGACATCCCGCGCCAGGTCAAACTGGCGCGATTGACCAGTTTATCGCCAAATGATTGCAGCATTCTGGTCCACTCGGCCTTATCCGGCGTGTCTTCCTTCACGTCGCGGAATTCGATCTGCCAACCGGCTTTTTCCAGCGCGCTGCGCGCCTTCTGCACGGTCGAGCAATAGTCGAGCCCATACATTTTAAGTGTTTTAGCCATGGCGTCAGATGAGCGGCACAAGCGGGACGTTGCAGGCCGCAAGGGCCAGAATGGCGGTTAGGGCGAGGACTGCTTTCATGATACTGCTCCTGTTGGTGCGGCTTTATCGCCCCCCTGCCCTGTGGCGTCCAGTCATGAATGATGTATTGAGGCTTTCAAGCGCCTGAGACCCATCCAGACAAGCAAAAGAACTGCGGGCGTTGCGGCGGACAGCAGGACTGATTTGTCGATACCGATGGACTTCGCAAGCGGTGCGGCAAGATACCCCAGCAGACCCACAGCGTAATAGCTGATCGCAACCACCGAAAGCCCTTCTACGGTATGTTGCAGGCGCAGTTGCAGTTCGGCGCGGCGGTCCATGCTTTCCAAAACGTGCTGGTTCTGCGTGCTGCGATCCACTTCGACCCTTGTGCGCAGCAGTTCTGCAGCGCGGCCGGTGCGTTCCAGCATTCGGTTCAGCCGCTCCTCGGTCGACGCGACGGTCCGCATGGCGGGGTCGTATCGCCGGATCATGAATTCCGAAAACAGCTGGTGCTCGGCAAACCGTTCTTCACGAAGCGCGCCGATGCGGTCGTTCACGATTGCTTCATAGGCACGCGTTGCACCGAACCGGAAAGCGCTTTGGGTGGCAAGCGATTCCAACCGTGACGCGACTGACAAAAGCCGGTGCAGCGTGGTTTCAGCCGGCCCGTCCTCCATCCCGTCGACCATGGTCGCCAGTTCCGGTTCCAGGCCGCTCAACCGCTCGGACAGGTGTCGCGCACGGCCAAGGCCCAGCATGGACATTGCGCGATATGTCTCGATCTCGCACAGGCGTTGGATGATCCGGCCGGTTCGGCCCGGGCCTACGTTGTCGCGCACAAAAACGGCGAAACGCATCCAGCCGTCTGGATCGATGCGAAAATCTGACGCAACCAGTGCCGATCTTTCCAGCACCCAGCAGGCTGCAAGGCTGTCCTTGCTGAACCACGCAGCAAGATCGTCGTCAACTTTGCGCAGATCATCAGGCAGCTTTTCAACCCGCATCAGTGCGGCAGTAACGCGCTTGCCCGGTGCTTCCTTTTGCCAATCTTCAGAAAACACGGCTGCAAGGCTGGGGTCGAAGGGCCTTGGCGAGACACCTTCAGCAAGCGCGGTATAGCTGATGAATTCGGTGTGGCTTTCCCAGACGACACGATGCCGACCAAGCCTTGCCGCATAGTGACTGTTACCGGCGGAAGGCCGTTGCGCACCGTGCCTTTCGACAAGCACCTGCAAATGGGCCAGATCGCGCGCACGTTCACGCGCTGCGGCCTCTCCGGGTTCCTTGAAGGCCAGATAGACGGCATGGCATGGGGCATCAATGCGCGGCGATGGACGGGCATGCAGCTCGTTCACCAGTGGCGTGCGCATCGGATGGTCAAGACTGCGATCCATGTCGAAACATTAGCGAACCAATTCCCGATGCGGAACAACGACGTAGCGCCACCACTCAAGCTTACGTGATCCGTGTCGGCATTGCACCGCTGTCGCGTCCCGTCCAGAATGGCAAAAAAAGCGGAATAACAAGCAGAATGAGGCAGCGATGCGTCGGGATTTTCTGAAACTCATGCTGGGCGGTGCCGGGCTGCTGGCCATGGCAGCCTGTTCGACGACCGATCCGAAATTCAAGACCTATCGCGGCCCGCGGGTGACACGGATCGACGTGTTCAAATCCAGCCGCGTGATGACCTTCTATTCCGGTGCGACCCCGATCAAGAGCTATAATTTTGGGCTTGGTTACGCGCCGGTCGGCAACAAGGAATATGAAGGCGACGGAAAGACGCCCGAGGGGCTTTACTATATCGATCGTAGAAACCCCAACAGCCGCTATCACCTGTCTGTCGGGATCTCTTATCCGAATGAGGCCGATATCGCGCGCGCCATGGCACAGGGCGTGCAGGTCGGAAGCGATATCTTCATTCACGGACAGGGGCCCGAAGGCCGCGCGGCCACCAAGCGCGACTGGACTGTCGGCTGTATCGCCGTCACCGATGCCGAGATCGAGGATATCTATGCGATGGTCCCCGACGGCACGCCCATCATGATCTACCCCTGATCAGCGGTAACGCCTCGCTCGGCAAAGACCTCGGTCGCGGCGTTCAACCCATTCAGCGCCGCTGGCATTCCGCCATAAACCGCCATTTGCCAGATTGCTTCCAGGATCTCGCGCGGGGTGGCACCGACGGCCAGCGTGTGGGCGATGTTCACCTTCAGCTGTGGGCCGGTCTGCCCGCCAAGCACTGTGAGCGCCGCGACCGTGCACAGCTGGCGGGTTTTCAGATCCAGCCCCGGCCGGGCATAATAATGGCCGTAGGCGGTCTCGATCAGCGAATCCGCCATCCCGTCGATCATACCGCCGAATTGTTCGGTCAGTTGTTCGGCAAGCTGCGGGTTCAGTTGCGCGGCGACCTTGCGGCCCTGGTCAAGATGCGTGTCGGTCATGGTCTTTTTCCATTTCTCGATAAGTTTCGATCTTGGCATCCAGAAGCTCCAGCGAAGCGGTCAGCATGGCGATGTGTTCGGCCACCGCGTCGCGATGGGCCTCGATCATCTCGCGTCGGGTCCGCAGCGTGGCATTGCCCTGCCGGCGCAGCGCGGCATAGCGGATACGTTCCGCCTGCTTCATGCCCGTCGCATTCAGCCGGTCCAGAAACGCGATCCATTCCAGCACCTCGGGGGCGTAATCACGCCGCCCTGCCCCGTCACGGGCCGGACGGTCGATCAGCGCGATCTTTTCGTAAAAGCGCAGCGTGTCGATGCTGAGCCCGCTTTTGCGGGACAATTCCCCGATCTTCATCCTGTCTCTCCTGTGCCGCTGCCCTGTCTAAATGCTGGAGCACACTCCAGATCAAGCACAAAAAAAGCCCCGCCATGTCCGGCGGGGCTTTTGCATTCCTTGACGGGTCGATCAGTCGATCAACGGCAGCAGCGCATTGACCGAATCCTTGGCGTCGCCATAGAACATTCTGGTATTTTCCTTGTAGAACAAGGGATTTTCGATGCCGGAATAGCCGGTCCCCTGCCCCCGCTTGCTGACAAAGACGTTCTTGGCCTTCCACACTTCCAGAACTGGCATCCCGGCGATGGGGCTGTTGGGATCGTCCTGGGCCGCAGGGTTCACGATGTCGTTCGACCCGATGACGATGACCACATCCGTATTCGGGAAGTCGTCATTGATCTCATCCATCTCCATCACGATGTCATAGGGAACTTTTGCCTCTGCCAGCAGGACGTTCATGTGTCCGGGCAGACGCCCCGCGACCGGGTGAATGGCGAAGCGCACATTTTTGCCCGCCGCGCGCAGCTTGCGCGTCAGCTCGCTGACAGCCTGCTGGGCCTGGGCGACGGCCATACCGTAACCCGGCACGATTATGACCTCGTCCGCCTCGTTCAGGGCGGCCGCCACCCCATCGGCATCGATGGCGATCTGCTCGCCTTCGATTTCCATCGCCGGCCCGGTTTCGCCGCCAAATCCGCCAAGAATGACGCTGACGAAGTTACGGTTCATGGCCTTGCACATGATATAGCTGAGGATCGCGCCAGACGAGCCGACAAGCGCCCCGGTCACGATCAGCAGGTCGTTCGACAGGGTGAAACCGACAGCCGCCGCAGCCCAGCCAGAATAGCTGTTCAACATCGAAACGACGACAGGCATGTCCGCACCGCCGATGCCCATGATCAGGTGCCAGCCGATGAAACCGGCCAGCAGCGCGATCAGGATCAGCCAGAAAGCCGACGGACCGACATCGCCGATATACATCAGCCCGATGATAAGCGACAGCGCGGCGGCCGACGCATTCAGCAGATGGCCGCCCGGCAGTTTTTTCGGTTTGCCGTTAATGCGCCCCGACAGCTTGCCGAATGCGACGATGGACCCGGTGAACGTCACCGCGCCAATAAAGACCCCCAGAAACACTTCGATCTGAAGCATGTTCAACTCTGCCGGGGTCTTGTGGGTCAGCAGCTCTGCAAATCCGCGGAAGTGTTCGACCGCACCGGTCGCCTTGGCCCGCATCACCCGCCCGAGTTCAAGCTGGGCGTTAAAGCCCACGAAAACTGCGGCAAGACCAACCAGCGAATGCATCGCGGCGACAAGTTGCGGCATCTCGGTCATCTGGACGCGGGTCGCCACGACCCAGCCGATCGCGCCGCCGATGGCGATCATCACAAGCGAGACAAACCAGTTGCCCGCACCCGGACCGAAGAGTGTCGCCAGAACGGCAAGCGCCATGCCGACGATGCCATACCAGATGGCACGTTTGGCGCTTTCCTGTCCCGACAGCCCGCCAAGCGACAGGATGAACAGGATCGAGGCGACGACATAAGCGGCGGTGGTAAATCCGTATTCCATCGGCCCCTCCTTACGATTTCTGGAACATGGCAAGCATGCGACGGGTGACAAGGAAGCCACCGAAGATGTTCACTCCGGCCATGAAAACGGCAAGAGCGGCAAGAATGACCACCAGCCAGGACCCCGACCCGATCTGCACGAGAGCACCAAGGATGATGATCGAGCTGATGGCATTCGTGATCGCCATCAGCGGCGTATGCAGCGAATGGGCGACATTCCAGATCACCTTGAAGCCCACGAAGCAGGACAGCACGAAGACGATGAAATGGGACATGAAGCTTGCGGGCGCGACCAGGCCGATCAGCAAAAGCAGCACTGCACCGCCACCAAGCAGCATGACCTGTTGGCGCGTTTCGGCCTTGAAGGCGGCGACTTCGGCGGCCTTGCGTTCTTCGACCGTCAGTTCCTTCTTCTTTTCTTTCGGCTTCTGCGCCGCGATGGCCGCGACCTTGGGCGGCGGTGGTGGCCAGGTCACGTCGTGATCGTGAACGACGGTCGCGCCCCGGATCACGTCGTCCTCCATGTTCTGAACAAGCTGGCCGTCCTTGTCAGGCGTCAGGTCGGTCATGAAATGGCGGATATTGTTGCCGTAGAGTTCGGACGACTGCGTGGCCATCCGCGACGGAAAATCGGTATAGCCGATAATGGTGACGCCGTTTTCGGTGACGTGCTTTTCATCGGGGATGGTCAGTTCGCTGTTGCCGCCCTTTTCGGCGGCAAGATCGACGATGACCGAACCGGGCTTCATCGCCTCGATCATGTCTTTCGTCCACAGCACGGGCGCATCGCGCCCCGGAATCAGCGCCGTGGTAATGACAATGTCCATCTGCGGCGCAAGCTCGCGGAATTTTTCAAGCTGTTTCTCGCGGAACTCGGGGCTGGAGGGCGCGGCATAGCCGCCCGTCGCCGCCCCGTCCTGTGCGGCCTCAGCGAAATCCAGGTAGACAAACTCTGCCCCCATCGATTCGATCTGTTCGGCAACTTCTGGTCGCACGTCGAAGGCGTAGACCTGTGCGCCCAGGCTGACGGCGGTCCCGATGGCGGCCAGACCCGCCACACCCGCACCAACGACCAGCACCTTGGCCGGCGGCACCTTGCCCGCCGCAGTCACTTGTCCAGTGAAGAAGCGCCCGAAATTGTTCGCGGCCTCGATCACTGCGCGATAGCCGGCAATATTGGCCATCGACGACAGCGCGTCCATCTTCTGCGCGCGACTGATACGCGGCACCATGTCCATGGCGATGGCTGTGATGCCCTGCGACTTGGCAGCTTCCAGAAGTTCGCTGTTCTGTGCCGGATAGAAATGCGAAATCAGCGTTTGACCTTCGCGCATCTGGCCGATTTCGTCTGTTTCCGGCGGACGAACTTTTGCAACGACATCGACTGCCGCGATCAGATCGCTGGCCGAGCCGTCGACGGTCACGCCGGCATTGCGGTAATCCTCGTCAGAGAAGCCGGCCGCAGCACCTGCCCCGGTTTCAGCATGGACATCATATCCCAGCTTTTGCAGATACCCGGCCGACGAGGGCGTGATCGCCACTCGGTTCTCGCCGGACTGACTTTCCTTCAGCGCTCCAATCTTCATCGCCCACCCCTTTCGATGTCGGTTGGGCCAAGGTTTATCACCGCGCAACAAATATTCACAAGTAAGTGACGCAACGCCAGATAACGAAAAATCCATGTCGCGTCGTGAAATGACGGAAAACCAGCACGAAAACGCCGCCGCAACATGGTTGCGGCGGCGTGGTCAAGATGGTGCGCAGTGCTGCGCCTGATCAGCGATCAGTTCGCAGGGGCGGTTTCTTCCGTCGTCGGCTCAACCGTCACAACCGGCTCTTCGGTGGTGGCACCGTCAACAGCGTCTTCGACAGCGTCGCCCGTGGCAGCGGCAGCATCACCGGCAGCATCAACAGCGGTGGCAGCAGCATCGGAAGCGGTGTCTGCCGCGTCGGCGGCGGTGGTAGCAGCAGCATCAGCCGCATCGGAAGCGGTGTCTGCAGCGGCGTCGGCTGCATCTGCAGCGGCATCAACTGCGGTGTCGGCAGCGTCGCTTGCCGTGTCGGCAGCGTCCGAAGCAGTGTCGGCAGCGGCATCAGCAGCACCATCGGCAGCGGTTTCCGCATCTTCTGCCGCATCGGTGGCGGTGTCTGCTGCGGCATCTGCAGTGGCAGCGGCATCGGTTGCCGTATCGGCGGCTGCATCCGCAGCAGCATCAGCGCCATCCGCAGCTTCTTCGGTCGCTTCTGCAACCGGCTCCTCGGTCACAACTTCTTCGTCATTGCCCATGAAGCGGGTCAGCACGAAGTACGCAAGCGCGAGGGCCAGAAGGATACCGATGATCAGCGGAAGCGGAGACGACCGCTTTTCGACCGGCTCCACGTAGGTTTCGCGCGGGGTGGTCTTGTTAGGGTCGTTCGGGTCATAGTTGGCCATGTCAGTCTCCATTTAACTCAATCAGGCGAGGCTGTATCCCCTCGCTTGCCGGATCAATAGCTTCGCGGCTTGCGAGGCAGCTATCTTGCGCTTAACTCGGGCCGAACAGACAAGTTCCCGACACAGAAGCATTTTTATGAAAGGCGATAAGATGAATCAGCACGCACCGAACCAGACGCCCACGCTGTTGTCGGACTATCGCCCCTACCCGTTCAACCTGCGTCAGACCCGGCTGGATGCGCGGTTGGACCCGAAGGCCACAGTCATCGCGGCCGAGCTGGATTTCAGCCGCCGCGATGCGGGCGACCTGATCCTCGACATAGGTGCCGGCGTCGATTTGCGCCGCATCGCGCTGAACGGCCAGGATCTGGGGCCGGACCTTTGGCGGCGGGACGGCGAAGTTCTGACTGTCACCGCGCCTGATGGCGATTTCACGCTTGCCACCGAGGTCGTGATAGACCCATCCGCCAACACCGCTTTCGAAGGGCTGTATTTGTCCAACGGGATGTTTTGTACCCAATGCGAGGCCGAAGGCTTTCGCCATATCACCCCTTACCCGGACCGCCCGGATGTCATGGCACCGTTCGACGTGACCATTCGGTCCGACATGCCTGTGTTGTTGTCGAACGGCAATCCCGTCCGACAGGAACCCGGGCTGGCAACCTGGCACGACCCCTGGCCGAAGCCCGCCTATCTGTTTGCACTCGTTGCGGGCGATCTGCGCGCGGTGTCCGGCGCGTTCACCACGATGTCGGGTCGGCAGGTTGACCTGAATGTCTGGGTCCGTCCCGGTGACGAACCCCGGGCCGGCTATGCGCTGGAAAGCCTTGTCCGGTCGATGAAATGGGATGAGACCACATACGGACGCGAATATGACCTTGATGTGTTCAATATAGTCGCTGTCGACGACTTCAATATGGGCGCGATGGAGAACAAGGGGCTGAACATCTTCAACTCCAAGCTGGTTCTGGCCACCCCCGAAACCGCGACTGACAATGACTATGAGCGGATCGAGGGCGTTATCGGACACGAATACTTCCACAATTGGACCGGAAACCGCATCACGTGCCGCGACTGGTTCCAACTGTGCCTGAAAGAGGGATTGACGGTGTTTCGCGATCAGCAGTTCACCGGCGACATGCGCAGCCCTGCCGTCAAGCGCATTCAAGACGTGAGGACCCTTCGCGCCCGACAGTTCCGAGAGGATCAGGGTCCGCTGGCCCACCCGGTGCGGCCAAATTCCTATGTCGAGATCAATAATTTCTACACCGCCACGGTTTATGAAAAAGGGGCGGAGGTGATCGGCATGCTGAAGCGATTGGTTGGCGATGAAGGCTATGACAAGGCGCTTGACCTGTATTTCAGCCGCCACGACGGTGATGCCGCGACAATCGAAGACTGGCTGAAAGTGTTTGAAGACGCGACCGGCCGCGATCTTGCACAATTCAAGCGGTGGTATACCGATGCCGGCACGCCCGAGCTGGCCATGACTGAGACCTGGGACGCCGATGCGGGCCGGTTGACGTTGAATTTTTCCCAATCGACGCCGCCCACGCCGGGGCAGCCCGACAAGTCCGAACGCGTCATTCCGATCGCGGTCGGCCTGATATCGCCGAACGGTGACGAGGTTCAGCCGACGACCGTGCTTGAAATGACCTCCTCCGAACAGTCCTTCAGTTTTGACGGGCTTGCAGCGAAGCCCATCGCCTCTGTCCTGCGCGGCTTTTCTGCGCCGGTGATCCTGAAGCGTTCGCTATCGACGGCCGAACTCGCATTCTTGTTCGCCCATGACACGGACCCCTTCGCGCGGTGGGAAGCCGGTCGAGAGCTTGCGCGCCAAACCTTGCTGGCCATGATCAAGGGGCAGCAGCCAGAGAAGGAATTCCTCTCGTCGATTGGGCGGCTTCTTGCCGACGAAAACGCCGATCCGGCCTTCCGTGCGCTTTGCCTTGAACTGCCCAGTGAGGAGGAGATTGCGACTGTCATCAGCGGTGCAGGAGAGGTGCCAGATCCCGATGTGATACACGCCACACGCGAATCGCTTGCAACCGAAATTGCCCGCACGCATCACGATATGCTCGATCAGACCTACCGCGAAATGGCCGCAACCGGACCGTACAGCCCTGAGGCGGCGGCTGCCGGGCAGCGACTGCTGCGCATGGCCGCGCTAAGTCTGTTGAACCGTATCGACTCGGGTGAACGCGCGGCCGAGCTTTTCGGATCGGCTGATAACATGACCGAACAGGCATCCGCGCTTTCCATGCTCGTCTCAGCCGGGGTCGGCGACGAGGCGGTTGATTCATTTTATAATAAATTCCGCGCCGTACGTCTCGTAATTGATATGTGGTTCTCGATTCAGCCATTGCATTCTGATCCGGCCCGCGCGGTTGAGGTTGCTCAGGCGCTCTCGTCGCACCCCGATTTCGACTGGAAGAATCCGAACCGTTTCCGCGCCTTGATTGGCGGGCTAAGCGGCAATCACGCAGGGTTTCATCGCGCAGATGGTGCAGGTTATGCCTTCGTGGCCGATTGGCTGATCGCCATGGACAAGGTCAATCCGCAGATCGCGGCGCGGATGTCGACAGCATTCGAAAGCTGGACCCGCTATGATGCCGGCCGACAGGCCCATGCGAAAACCGCGCTCGACAGGATACTCGACCAGCCGCAACTGTCGAAGAACCTTGGCGAAATGATCAGCCGTATCCGCGGCGCCACATAAGCGGCACGAATTGGCATGAAAGGGCGCGCCGTTGCGCGCCCTCTTGCAGGCCGCCTTTGGCGCGGCGATAATCCGCATCATGAACAGCTTGCCCGATAATCCTCGTCACGAGATGCAATCCCGTCTTGACCCGCTGATTGCAGAACGGGCCCCCTGGTTATTTTCCGGGCGTCTGCATCACAATATGGCGCGCGCGCTGCTAATGCGCATGCTGGGTTATCCGCGCACTCTGGATCTGGGTGCGCAATATCGCGACGAACCGACAGAAGAGATATTCCGGTCGATGGAGGAGATGATCATCCGCGATCTGGAAGTTTCGGGATTGGAGCATATTCCGAAGAAGGGCCCTGCCCTGATCGTGGCCAACCACCCGACGGGCATCGCGGATGGCATTGTTCTGTATTCACTGATCGGTCGCGTGCGCAAAGACCTGTTCGTCTATACCAACCAGGATATTCTGCGCGTGCTTCCGCAACTGGAAGACATGATCGTCCCGGTGGAGTGGCGGCAGGATAAGCGCACACATGCCAAGACGCGCGCAACCATGGAACAGACCAGGGAATGGCTGGCACAGGATCGGATCGGGTTGATCTTCCCGTCCGGGCGGCTGGCCAAGCGGCGGGGACTGACGCTGCATGAACGGCCGTGGATGGCTTCAGCCGCAATGATCGCGCGCAAGATGGATGTGCCGGTCATCCCGCTGCGCATCCGGGCCCGCAACTCGATCCTGTTCTATCTGTTCGACGCCATTCATCCGACGCTGCGTGATGTGACGCTGTTCCACGAAGTCCTGAACAAGGCCGGCCAGCAATATCAGATCACCATTGGCGCCCCGGTGCCTGCCGGCACGCTGCCGGTCAAAAGTGATGAAGCGACAGAGATGCTGCGCCGGATCGTGCTGTCTTTGCCCGAGCCTGCAGATACCCGTCCGGTCTCGACAACGCGACTGGTGAAGCGCCGGATATTCAAACATATCTGACGCAGGTTGCCGCCGCGGTATCCGAACTAACAAGGGGGCCACGCGGCCCCCTTGTTCGTCTTCATGATGTGACCGGCTTACTGCGCAGGCGCTGCTTCTGTTTCGGCAGGCGCTGCGTCTGCTGGTGCCGCTGCGGCGGCATCATCGGCAGCGGGCGCCGGGGCAGCTTCTGCCGCAGCGCGCATCTCGGCAACGGCGGCTTCAAGTTCAGTATAGCCTGCGGTAAAGCCGGTCAGCGACAGCGGCAGGCTGACGACCTGATCGGCACCTGCGCCATATGGCAGCAAGCTTACGGACCCTGTGTTACCACGCTTGAGCGAGTTGATTTCAGCGTCGGTCAGCCCGACGCGCGACACGCAACCGACCGGAGCGCAGAAGTTGAACGGATATGCTTTCGCCTGGCCCGAATCGATCTGCAGCCGGATACCTTGGGTCAGATCCGTTTCCAGGGGGGTGACGATCGTGGCGCCGGCCTTGGCCTCGCCGCCGTTATCCAGCGGAATCAGCGTGATCTCGGCAACGGAATTACCCTCGGCATCCTTCATCAGCTGATACAGTTCGCACGGATCGGCACCGTCCGCCGTCTTGATGCACCGCAGCGACCAATCACCATGCGTGGCGCGCGGATAATAGGCGCCGACTGGCGGCTCTGCCGGGGTTGCATCCGCGGCGGGCGCGTCCTCGGCTGCTGCTTCGGCATCGGGGGTGGCTTCGGCCGGAGCGGCTTCGGCTTCCGCTGCGTCCGATTCGGCAGGCTCAGCGGCAGGCTCAGCGGCAGAGGCCTCGGAACCGGTGGGCTCGGTGGTGGCTGCCCCGCTTGCGGGGGGCGTGTCGGTTGCAGGCGCGCTATCGCTGCTGGTGGCAGCGGGCGACTCTTCTGTTGTGGCCTGCGCCAGCACGGGTGACGCGCAAAGCGCGAGGATGACCGCCAGTGCGGTGGAATTGGCTTTCGGTGACATTTGCGTCTCCCTTTTCGTGAACCTGATCATCGTCAACACGATCGCCAGAGCGTTAACAGGTCAAAAGAGGATTGTCAGGCCAGAACCGGCACCCATCCTACACGCTTGTGTCAGCGGCAGCTGGCCGGGAACATAATTCTGTTTCCGGAGCGATGGGCGGTGATCAGCAAAATTCTGGCAGGTAGATGAGGAAAATTTACCAAAAAAGGGCCACGCGGACGTGACCCTTTCTCTCCCCGCCGGACTGGCCGGTCTTCATCATTGTGCGGACGGTAGTCGCGGGAACTTGATGCGTCAACTGTCCTTTCAGACAGTTGACACCTGCTGATCCGGTATGAAAAAGGCCGCGCCCTAGGGCGCGGCAGTCCAACAGGGAGGAAGTGTTCGGGAGGAACCAACAAGTTCCACGAACATGACCACTGTGGCACAAAAATATTAAATTAGTATTGTCTTTCCGCACTCATGTTGCCGAAAACGGCGGAATTCCGCGAAAGGATGCAAATGAACATCATCGACATGGATAATGGCAGCATATTTGTCGGAGGCGCCGGCAAGGATTATGCCGAACCAGAGCTGCTTCTGACCGGTTATGCCAACCGCCACGGTCTGATCGCTGGCGCAACCGGCACCGGCAAAACCGTGACATTGCAGACCTTGGCCGAATCGTTGTCGCAATGTGGTGTTCCAGTGTTTCTGGCCGACGTGAAGGGCGATCTGGCCGGGTTGGCGAAAGCCGGCTCGACCGATGCCGGGTTGCACGACGCTTTCCTTAGCCGGGCGACCAAGATCGGGCTGGAGCTGGATTATCAATCCTATCCGGTCACCTTCTGGGACGTATTCGGAGAGTTGGGGCACCCGGTTCGCACCACCCCCGCCGAAATGGGGCCGCTGCTGCTGGCGCGTCTGCTTGGGCTGACTGATGTGCAGGAAGGGGTCTTGAACATCGCCTTTCGCGTCGCGGATGAACAGGGGCTGGCGCTTCTGGATCTGGAAGACCTGCAGGCGATGCTGGTCTGGGTCGGCGAAAACGCGTCAGAGCTTTCTTTGACTTATGGCAATGTCAGCGCGGCCTCGGTCGGTGCGATCCAGCGCGCGCTGCTGACGCTGGACAATGAGGGCGGCGACAAGCTGTTTGGCGAACCCGCATTGGAGCTGTCGGATATTCTTCGGGTCGATGCCTCTGGCAAGGGTGTCGTAAACATCCTGGCCGCCAACCGCCTGATGAATGCGCCGCGCCTGTATTCGACGTTCCTTCTGTGGTTGTTGTCGGAGCTTTTTGAGCAGTTGCCAGAGGTAGGCGATCCGCAAAAGCCCGTTTGCGCCTTCTTCTTCGATGAGGCGCATCTGCTGTTTGACGATGCGCCGAAGGCACTTGTCGACAAGATCGAGCAGGTCGCCAGGTTGATCCGATCGAAAGGTGTCAGCGTGTGGTTCATCACGCAGAATCCAGCTGATGTACCTGATGATATCCTCGGCCAGCTTGGCAATCGGGTCCAGCATGCGTTGCGCGCCTTTACCGCCAAGGACCAGAAAGCTTTGCGCCTTGCGGCCGAGAATTACCGGACCAATCCTGATTTTGGTATCGCAGAGGCTATCCAGCAGGTCGGCACGGGCGAGGCTGTGACATCTTTCCTGGATCGCAAGGGTGTTCCCGGCATCGCGATGCGGACATTGATAAGGCCGCCCTTTTCTCAATTGGGACCGATCAGCGGGCAGGAACGTGCAGAGATCATGACCGCCTCGGCCATGGCTGAAAAATACGACAGGACACTGGATCGCGAATCAGCGCAGGAAGTTCTGGCCGCGCGTGCCCAAGCTGCAGCGACCGAGGCCGAAAAAACCGCCCAGCCGGCGGACGACGGCGACCTGTGGGTCGTGGGTGGCAAGCCGGACAAGGAATTCACCCGTGCCCGGCGCTATGATCCGAACCTGACTATTCCGGTGTCGAAAAACGCCACAACGGCGACCGGGAAGACTGCATCAGGCCGTTCATCAAGAAGCGATTCCATCCTTGAAACCTTTGGCAAATCCATCGCCCGAGAGCTTGGCCGGACGGGCACCCGTTCGGTCATGCGGGGCGTGCTGGGGGGGCTTTTCCGCGGCCGCTGAACGCCAGGACCTTCCCTGCCGGCCCCGCATGCGCAACAACGGGCTGCGCCGCGATAATCTCGGCCAGCAAGGCGATCAGCAACCTGACATGGCGATGCATGTCATAATCGGCGCGGCTCTCACGCCGGGCGCGGTCTGCCGCGTCCTCTGCCACGCGCAACATGCGCATCGCGACCGGCCCGACGGGCGCCGTTTCACAGCCCAGTAATCTTGCAAGGTCCCGCTCGCGTCGCCACCCGCACTGACCGGCGCGGGCCGCACGAATCAAAGCCTTTGGGCGACGCAATGCGTTGGTTTCGCGCGGCAGTTTGAAGACATTGTGATCGGGCAGAAAGCTCATGTTTTTTCCTCTTGGGTGTTCTTTCGTCGATCATCATCACACAACCTGAAGAAGTGTTGCGCGAAACCACTTTGCAACGCCCGATTGAGTCGTCCCTGTTTAAGACTTGTTAGGAAATATGCAGTTCTTCTTAACCAAGACCTGGCGAAAAGGTCAGGTCACAGACTGAAAGGTCCGGCCAGCTGCCGCCTATCCTTTCCAATACAAGGGACGAACATGACGATTCTAACGCCAGATTTCGATGTGGCCTGCCCGGTCCCCGCCGACCCGAATGGGGGTTTGACGGAAGGTGATGCCGGAGGCCCCAGCGGAGTATCCAGCAATGATGGTCTGGCTGAAGACGCCCGGCTATATCTGCGTCATGTCGAGGGCGGGGAATCCATCCGGGCCATTGCGCGGGCTGCCGGCTGTCATGCTTCGACGATCCTGCGCCGCATCCGCCGTTTCGAGGCTCGCCGCGACGACCCTCTCGTTGATGACGCGCTGCAGGGCTTTACACAAGCGGGCGCGCCGCCCCCAGCCCGGCCACGCGAAAAAGACCAGACACATCGCATCTTGCGTCGCCTGGCCGAGCCGGGGGCGGAATTGGTCGTCGCACCGGGGATGGACAAGGCAATCATTACACGCGCAGACATCCGCACAGCAATTCTGGACCGCAAGCTGGCCGAGGAGCTTGCCCTTCGGAACTGGGTCGAGGCGATTTCGCAAGGACAGAAGATTTTGCGCTATCGCCTGTCGGCTGCGGGGCGGGCCGAACTTCGCAGGTTTGGCCGGGGCGATGGCGGGTTGCCGCGGGCCAAGGACTTTTCGGACGCAAGACCAGTGGGCGCGCAGAACGGTATGGCGGACGCCGCTGCCGATTTCGACCATGGCGCCCAGCATCGCGTCTGGGACAACCGCACATTGCCGGATCCCGACGATGGCAAGCTGCGTCGAATGCGCGTCAATCTGGCAGAGAGCCCGCTGTTGCTGCTCGCCAGACGGCGCGACGCCAACAACGAACCATTTCTGTCGCAAGACCTTGTTGCGGCGGGCGAGCGGCTGCGTGAAGATTTCGAACTGGCACAGATGGGTCCGCGCACCACCCAGAACTGGGATCGCTTCATGACTGCCGGTATCGACGTATCCGCACGATCCGGTGCCCAGTTTGGCGGATCAGACAAGGCGCGCGCCCGCGTGGCGGAAACGCTGCGCGAATTGGGTCCCGGCATGGGCGATCTGGTTTTGCGCGTCTGCTGCTTTCTTGAGGGACTGGAAATGACGGAGCGTCGCCTTGGCTGGTCGGCGCGCTCAGGCAAGGTAGTGTTGAAGCTGGCGCTGGAACGGCTTGCCCGCCACTATGAGGAACGGTACGGACCGGGCGGTCCATTGATCGGCTGACGTCGCGAAACGGACCGCCCGCTGGGGCGGTCTTTTCATTTGGGGCGACCACTTCTACGTTTCTCCGCGATGCGAAGGGGGTCATGTCCATGTCTGAAGCCGATTATATTAAAGTGGCGCGTATCCCGAGCGTGACCGAGTATATCATCTGCGTCATGTCGCGGGCCTCAGTGCCTTTTCGGCCGAGGCCGCCGCCATTGGTCTGCCGCGCAGTGTCCATGCGGTGGTCATCGAACATGATGGTCAGGCGATTGGAATGGGCCGCATT
Organism: Paracoccus denitrificans; assembly: GCA_005768755.1. Classification (GTDB taxonomy): domain Bacteria; phylum Pseudomonadota; class Alphaproteobacteria; order Rhodobacterales; family Rhodobacteraceae; genus Paracoccus; species Paracoccus denitrificans_B. The sequence continues at coordinate 79,622 of VAFL01000008.1, forward strand.
ATTGGTGACGGCGGCTGCTTCTTTCAGATCACGGATATCGCCGTAGATCCCGTCCATCAGGGGCGCGGTTTGGGCAAGGCGATCATGGCCGCATTGATGGAACACGTCGCCACCCTGCCCGCATCAGCCTATATCAGCCTGATCGCGGACCGCCCTGCTGACAGTTTATATGCGCAATACGGCTTTCGGGATGTCGGTCCGGCATCTGTCGGCATGGCGCATACCTGCCCCGACGTGGACGCCGTTGATAACGCGGCGGAAACGGATTAACTCTTGTCTTGACCCCGCCCAGAGGACGTCATGACCGAACAGCCGCCCGCCCTTCGCGCCCTTGCAGAACGCGCGCGCCATCCCGAAAAGGCACATCGCCCGGATCAGGCGCAGCCGAAAAAGCCGGACTGGATCAGGGTCAAGGCCCCGACCTCGCAGGGCTACAAGGACACCCGTGACATCCTTCGGGAAAACAAGCTGTCGACTGTCTGTGAAGAGGCCGGCTGCCCCAATGTCGGCGAATGCTGGTCGCAAGGCCATGCCACAATGATGATCATGGGCGAGATCTGCACCCGTGGCTGTTCGTTCTGCAACGTCATCACCGGCAAACCGAAATCTTTGGACCCGTTCGAGCCGGGCCGCGTTGCCCATGCTGTCCAGAAGCTGGGCCTGAACCACGTTGTCATCACCTCGGTCGATCGCGACGATCTGGATGATGGCGGTGCAGAACATTTCGCCCAGGTGATTCGCGCGATCCGCCACCGTTCGCCCGGATCCACCATTGAAGTGCTGACCCCTGATTTTCTGAAATGTGGACCAGAAGCGCTTGAGATCGTTGTTGAAGCGCGACCTGACGTATTCAACCACAACCTGGAGACCGTACCCGGCCTTTACCCGACCGTGCGTCCGGGTGCGCGCTATTTCCATTCACTGCGGCTTTTGCAGCGGGTGAAGGAACTGGACCCCGCGATGTTCACCAAATCCGGCATCATGGTGGGTTTGGGCGAGGATCGGCAGGGCGTCTTGCAGGTGATGGACGACATGCGTGCCGCTGACGTCGATTTCATGACCATCGGGCAATATCTGCAACCCACGCCCAAGCATCACCGCGTCGACCGCTTCGTCACGCCAGACGAATTCAAGGGCTATGAAAAATCAGCCTTCGGCAAGGGCTTCCTGATGGTGTCCGCCACGCCGCTGACGCGGTCCAGCTATCACGCCGGTGACGATTTCGCGCAACTTCGCGATGCCCGATTGAAGAAACTTGGCCGGGCCTAGCGTCCCGGCGGCGCAATTGCCGCCTGAACCGGATATGGCTGATCGGAACCCCTTGCTGCCGGGCGCATTCCCCGCTATCCCCACGCTGTTGGCCCGAGTGGCGGAATGGTAGACGCAGCGGATTCAAAATCCGCCGACGCAAGTCATGTCGGTTCGAGTCCGACCTCGGGTACCAGCCAGCACGACGTCATGCGCGGAAAGGAACAGTGATGGCCATTCGCCCCCTGCCCGCCCTAGCCTTGTTGCTGGCAGCCTGTGCGGATCATGGAATCGACTATCCTGCATTGATGCCCACCGACCAGCTTCTGGCCGAACCCGCGATTCCCGGACATGCCGATATCGCGGCCACCAGTCCCGATCAGGTCGCCTCGGATCTGGCTGCGGCGGGTGCGGCCCTTGCCGTATCGCAGGCCGAGGTGACAGCGGCGGAAGTCGGCAATGATGCCGAGCTTGCCGCGCGGGCGGAGGCGCTGCGTCGTCGCGCAGAAGCGATGTCTGCCGAGACGACGCCCTGCGCCGACCCTGAAGCGACAGAGTGTTAAGCGGGCATCACTGCCAATCGCATTCCGCAATCTGGCGTGGCTGAAGCACAAAAACCGTTTCGATACCCTGGCCGCGCGCGTCCTGATCCGCGATGCTGCGGGTGACCGGTCCCGCGCATTCCCCGTCTCCGACGCTCTGGCCCGGCAAGGCCTCGGATGTATCGGCGCGCAGATAGGACGTCGTCAACCGCAGCCCCCCGTCCGAGGTCTGGGCCGGATAGATCACACCACCATCGCATTCGATCATGCAGGCGCGCCGACCGTCCATGTCATGACAATAGGTCGGGGCTGAAAATTCGCGTGGGTCGTCGCGGAAACGGACCCTGATATCGAAATACTCATCAGCGCCGCCGACGCGGTCGTATTGCCTGACGCGAATTTCCTTCACCTGCTGGCCAGGATGGGCTGCCATATGTTGGGCGGGGTAGCTTCGGGCGAAACAACCTTTCGTGGTTTCCTGGGCGAAGCTGGCGGAGATTAAGGCGGTGGTAATCGTCACTGCCAGGGCAGTTCGTCGGATGATCTGGCGCAAGCGACCTCTCCACGGGGTTGGAATGAAGCGCAGCATAGGCAAGACCGCACCAAAAGAAACGGGGGCACGCGCCCCCGTTCCGATTTTTCTGATACCGGCGTCAGTTCGCCGGGGCACTGAGGCCGGGCGGCGGTCCACCCAGCGGATCCATTCCGCCATCTGCCGCAGGCGCTTCGGCAGAACCATCGCCCGCAGTCGTGTCGGCCGATTCGTCTGGTGCGGGTCCGCCGAAGTCCGGCGGGCCACCCAGATCGCCAAGGCCGCCCCCTGGCGATGCGGCGTCTCCGGAATTACCCGCATCAGCGCCACCAGGGGCCGCATCGCTGCCGAAGGGGCTTCCGCCAAGCCCGCCAAGCGAACCGAAGCCGCCAAGACCATCATCGCCACCGCCCATCGGAATGGTGATCTCCATGTCCGAAACATCCACGACAGGTCCCTTGTAGTGCATGACCAATTGCGGGAAGGCGATGACCACGGCGATCATCAGGATCTGGATGAACACGAACGGAACCGCGCCCCAATAGATCTGGCTGGACCTGATCCCATCAACCATCTGCCCGGTCACACGGTCCTGATACGCTTCGCGCGGTGCCACCGATCTGAGATAGAACAGCGCAAAGCCGAACGGCGGATGCATGAACGAGGTCTGCATGTTCACGCCCAGGATCACCCCGAACCAGATCAGATCGATGCCAAGGCTTTCTGCCGCAGGGGCCAGCAACGGCACGATGATGAAGGCCAGCTCGAAGAAATCGAGGAAGAATGCCAGAAAGAACACGAGGATCGAGACCACGATCAGGAAGCCGTATTGGCCGCCCGGAAGCGAGGTCAGCAGATGTTCTACCCAGTGATGGCCCTCGACGCCGTAGAAGGTCAGCGAGAAGACCCGCGCCCCGACAAGGATGAACATCACGAAACTGGCCAGCCGCGTGGTCGATGCCAGCGCTGATTTCATCACTTCTGTTGTCAGGCGCCCTTTCATCGCCGACAGCACAAGCGCACCGACCGCCCCCATCGCGCCGCCTTCGGTGGGCGTGGCCCAGCCAAGGAAGATCGTGCCGAGCACGAAGAAGACAAGCGCCAATGGCGGCACCAATACGATGACGACCTGCTGGGCAAGCCTGCTGGTGATGCCGAAGCCCTGATCGACATGCCATGTAAAGTCGATGACATTGCTGAGAATGCGCATGACGGCTGAATAGATCAGGAAGGCCAGAATCGCCGCCCCGAAGACGGCCGCAATCAAGACGCCGGTGCGGACGTTCATGGCACTGGTTCGCACCAGATCCGTGCTGTTGACCGCCTGCAGCAGCGCCCAGCCGATCAGCGCCGCGCACAGACCGACACCCACCTTCACCAGAAAGCGCCAGCCTTCCTTGTCGGCCATGGCGATCACGTACATGGCCGCCACCGCAGCGGCTGCGCCAAGGATGTCGGCATTGTTTCCGTGAATGGGTGACAGGTAGTGGTGTGCGCCGTAAAAGATCGCGCCGCCCAGCACCACCAGAACCAGAAGCGAGACGACGCCCGATCCCAGCGTCCGTGCCTCGGGCGGAAGGGCCGGCACTGCGCTTGGCCGCACGATGGACATGACGAAGATGTAAAGCAGGTAGATCCCTGTCAGGACCAGACCCGGAATCAGTGCGCCCTTGTACATATCGCCCACGGACCGGCCCAGTTGGTCGGCCATGACGATCAGAACCAGCGACGGCGGGATGATCTGCGCCAGTGTGCCCGAGGCAGCGATGACGCCGGAAGCCAGCCGCCGGTCATAACCGTAGCGCAACATGATCGGAAGAGAGATCAGCCCCATGGCGATCACCGACGCCGCCACGACGCCGGTCGTTGCCGCAAGCAAAGCGCCCACGATCACGACCGCATAGGCCAGACCGCCGCGAACCGGGCCGAACAATTGGCCGATCGTATCCAGCAGATCCTCGGCCATGCCGGATTTTTCCAGCAGGATGCCCATGAATGTGAAGAAGGGAATGGCAAGTAATGTCTCATTCGACAAAACCCCCCATAAGCGGTCCGGCATGGTCCCCAGCAGGTTCCAGTCCAGATGGATGGCGCCGCCCGAATAAGGCGTCAGCCAGACCCCGATGACGAAGAACAAAAGGCCGTTCGCGGCAAGTGCGAAGGCGACAGGATAGCCGAACAACAAAAACAGGATCAGCGAGGCGAACATGATCGGCGCCATGTTCTGCGCAATAAGTTCGATCATGCGCGGGTCCCCCGACCGTCGTGCCTGTCGGTATCAGGCCTGCCATCTGCGAAGCCGGCGCCGGCGATCAGCGCCTCGTCGATTTCCAGTGGCGCGTGATGCCCGGTATGGGCGTGCGGATCCGGGATGTCGCCGCGCATGACGGCGATTTTCTTGATGATCTCCGAAATACCCTGAAGAAACAACAGGAAGAAGCCGACCAACATGATCCCCTTGGCCGGCCATAATGGCAGACCTCCGGGACTGGCCGACCCTTCCCACCGCACGAATGAGCGGATCGCGTAGGGGTAAAGATAGTAGATCATCAGCATGGTGAAGGGCATCAGGAACAGCACATGCCCGATCAGGTCGATCCAGTGCTGCACCCGGCGCGACCAGGAGCCATAGACGAGGTCGATTCGAATATGCTCGTTCTCCAACAGGGTATAGGCGGCGGCCCACATGAAGGCAGCGCCGTAAAGATACCACTGAAGTTCCAGCCACATGTTCGACGACGAATTGAACAGCTTACGCACGATGGCGTTGCCCGCGCTGACCAGTACCGCCAACAGGATCAGCCAGGATACCGCCTTGCCGATGACAGAGTTGAAACGGTCTATGCCGCGTGCCAGGCCCAATAGGCCACCCATGAGTTTCCTCCCTCCTTGGCGCATCTCGTTCGTTGGACACGCATAGCATCATTGGCGACCGTCTTAGCCTGACGCGAGGTCCGATCAAAGCCCCATCACGCGGTCATGCTGCAAATGCGGGCAACTGTTCCGGTTTAATGTGGATTCGTGCACGCAGCGCGGGAATGCCAAGCCGGGGCTGACGCGAGGGACAGACGCGACAGGACTTGTGCAGGGTCGCGTTTTGCATGACCATGCGCCATTCCGGCGCCGACAGACGCGCCTTTGCAATAAGGGAGATAACCCGATGAACAAGTTTCTGATGAGCACCGCGCTTGCCTGCGTGCTTGCGCTGCCCGCCGCGGCCGCCACCGTGGCCGAGGGTGACACGCTGGCCGATACGCAGGAGTATAACTTCTGGCTGCTCGACGCGATCAAGACCACCGACCCGCAGAAGAACACCGATGTCGAAGGCTCGGACATCCTGCGCCAGTTGTTCGAAGGTCTGATGAACGAAGACGACAAGGGCGCCATGGTGCCGGGCGTCGCCAGCGAATACACCGAATCCGAAGACGGTCTGACCTATACCTTCAAGCTGCGCCCCGAAGCCAAGTGGTCGAATGGCGAGCCGGTGACCGCGCAGAACTTCGTGGATGGCTGGCAGCGCGCCGTCGATCCGGCGACCGCGTCGGAATATGCATGGTTCATGGAACTCATGAACATCGTCAACGCGACCGAGATCGTGGCCGGCAATGCCGAACCCGACACCCTTGGCGTCACCGCCGTCGACGACCACACGCTGGAAGTCAAACTGACCAAGCGCACCCCCTATTTCGTCAAGATGACCTCGCACCCGACCACCTTCCCGGTGCTGAAATCGGTGATCGACGAACACGGCGACGCCTGGACGCAGCCGGGCAATCTGGTCGGCAACGGCGCCTATACGCTGACCGGCCATAACCTCGGCGTCGACATCACCATGGAAAAGAACCCGGAATACTGGGACGCCGACAATGTCGTGCTGGAAAAGCTGACCGGCATCACCGTGAACGACCAGAACATCGCCCTGACCCGCTATCAGGCGGGCGAGCTCGACCGCTTCCAGATCCCGGCCGGACAATATCCGCGCCTTGAAGCCGAAAGCCCGGACGAGGCGATTTCGCTGCCCTATTCCTGCTCCTACACCTATCTGGTGAACGTGTCGGAAAAGGGTCCCGAAGTGCTGAAGGATGTGAACATCCGCCGCGCGCTCGCGCTTGCGCTCGACCGCGATGTGATCGTCAATCAGGTGCTGCAAGGCGGCCAGAAGCCGGCTTACAACTGGACGCACTGGGCGATGGAAGGCTTCGAGATGCCGGAAATCGCCATGGCCTCCATGACGCAGGCCGACCGCACCGCGAAAGCCAAATCACTGCTGGAAGCCGCAGGCTACACGCCTGAAAACCCGCTGAACCTGACGCTGAACTACAATACCTCGGAAGATCACAAGAAGATCGCGGTGGTAGCCCAGCAGATGTGGAAGCCGCTTGGCGTGAACCTGACGCTGAACAACATGGAATGGAAGGTTCACACCGACCGCATGCAGAACCAGGATTTCGAACTGGCCCGCTATGCCTGGTGCGCCGACTATAACGAAGCCTCGACCTTCACCGACTATTTCCGTTCCACCGGCAAGAACGAGGGCAAGTTCAACAGCCCCGAATATGACGCGCTGCTGGACGAGGCCGTGACTTCGGAAAATCCGAACGAACAGTACAAGGCAGCCGAGGCGATTCTGGCCGAGGAACTGCCGCTGATCCCGATCTATCACTATGCCAAGGTCGACATGATCAAGCCTTACGTGAAGGGCCTCCCGCTCGAGAACGTGATGCAAAGCTGGTACGCCAAGGACATGTACATCACTCAGCACTAAGACGTGCTATCGTGATTGCAGCCGGGACGGGTTTGCCCCGTCCCGGCCTTTGGCATTCGACTCATCCCCGCACGCGCGGCACCTTTACGGAACCAGCGGATGTTTGGCTTTATTCTTCGACGACTTGCAGTGGCGATCCCGACGCTGCTGCTTTTGATCGTTTTTTCATTTATCCTGATGCATGCCGCCCCCGGCGGTCCCTTCACGCAGGAACGCGCCCTGCCCCCGCAGGTGCTTGCCAATCTGGAAGCGAAATACGGCCTGGACGACCCGTTGTGGCGTCAGATCGTGGATTATGTCTGGGGGATCGTGCGTCATTTCGACTTCGGCCCCAGCTTCGTCTATCCTGACCGCACGGTGAACCAGATCATCGCGGCGGGCTTCCCGATCACGCTGACCTACGGGCTTTTGTCCTTCATCCTGGCGATGGTCGTGGGCGTCACACTCGGCGCGGCCGCTGCAATCCGCCAGAACACATGGCTGGATTATCTGGCGGTCGGCATTTCCATCGGGGCGCAGGTGCTACCGAACTTCGTCATGGCGCCCATTCTGGTGCTGGTCTTCACGCTGATCCTCGGCTGGCTGCCCGGCGGCGGGTGGAGCTTTCAGAACCCCGATTACTGGATCATGCCGGTCATCGCGCTTGGCACGTCTTATATGGCCTCCATCGCCCGGATCACGCGGTCCTCGATGCTTGAAGTCCTCAGCTCGAACCACATCCGCACCGCCCGCGCCAAGGGCCTGCCCGCGCGCAAGATCATCATGCGCCACGCGCTGAAACCCGCGCTTTTGCCGGTGATTTCCTATCTTGGCCCGGCTTTCGTGTCGATGATCACGGGGTCCGTGGTGATCGACATGTATTTCTCGACCGGCGGGATCGGAAAGAGCTTCGTCGATTCAGCGCTGAACCGCGATTACGCGGTGATGATGGGGGTCACGATCCTTGTCGGCGCCTTGACCATTCTGTTCAGCCTTGTCGTCGATATCCTGTACGCCTGGATCGACCCGAAGATCAGGTATTGATGCCATGACCATGATAGAACACGATAAAATAGAGGGAATGGCCGCGCGCATGGCGGCCGAGGAGGTCAAGGGCCGCAGCCCCTGGGCCGATGCCCGCAAACGCTTCTTCAAGAACCGGGCGGCCATGGTCGCGCTGTTCGTGCTGGTCCTGGTCATCGCCTTCGCGATCTTCGGCAATCTCTTCGCGACATGGACCTACGATTCCATCGATTTCTCGGTCATGGGCTCGGCCGCCACGCAAGGCGCGCCCTCCATCGCGAACGGGCATTATTTCGGCACCGACGATCTGGGCCGCGACCTGTTCGCGCGCACCATCCAGGGCACCCGCATCTCGTTGATGGTGGGCATCGTCGGCGCCAGCGTCGCGGTGATCGTGGGCACGCTTTACGGCGCCACCTCGGGCTATATCGGCGGCCGCACCGACGCGATCATGATGCGGACCGTCGATATCCTGCTGTCGATCCCCTACATGTTCGTGCTGATCCTGCTGCTGGTGATCTTCGGCCGCTCGCTGTCGATGCTGTTTCTGGGCATCGGGCTGATCTCATGGCTGGAGATGTCGCGCATCGTCCGCGGCCAGACCCTGACCCTGAAGAACCGCGAATTCATCGAGGCCGCGCGCGCCACCGGCGTGCCGACCTGGAAGATCATCATCCGCCATATCGTGCCGAACCTTCTGGGCGTCGTCGCGGTCTATGCGACGCTGCTGGTGCCGCTGATGATCCTGACCGAAAGCTTCATCAGCTTCCTTGGCCTTGGCGTGCAGGAGCCGCTGACAAGCTGGGGGGCACTGATCTCCGAAGGCTCGGGCACGATGCGCTATGGCACGATCTGGCAGCTTGCCTTCCCGCTTGGCTTCTTCGTGGTGACGCTGTTCGCCTTCTTCTTCATCGGCGACGGGTTGCGCGACGCCCTCGACCCAAGGGATCGATGACATGGAACAGGACGAATACGGCCCCCTGCCGCGCGGCATAAACCATATCGGGCTGACGGTCCCCGATCTGGATCAGGCATCGCGGTTTCTGGCAAAGGGCTTTGGCGCGAAATGGTGCTATGACGGGTTGACGACGGATAATGCGCCGCGCGAAGGCGCTCAGGTCGAACATCAGCTTGGCCTGCCCAAGGGCGCGCGCATCACACGGCAACGCCTGATGCGGATCGGCAACGGCCCCAATATCGAAATTTTCCAGGTCGAAGCCCCGAACCCCGACACGCCCCTTGGTCTTGCTGATCGCGGCTGGAACCATATCAGCATCTATTGTGACGATATCGAAAGCGCACTGGCCCGCGCCATCGCTGCCGGTGCGACGCCGCTTTCCGACATTCACGGCAATTCCCGCCACGAAGACACGCCCGGCAATGGCAGCGTCTATGTCCGCCCGCCATGGGGCGGCCTGATCGAACTGCAAACCATTCCCGGCGGCAATTATTACCCCGAAGACAGTCAGGCGAAAGCATGGCTGCCCGACGAGAGGGAGAACTGATTGGCACTTCTCGACGTCAAAGACCTGAACGTGACCTTTGCCACCAATGATGGCGAGGTCCATGCCGTGAACGGCATCAACCTGTCGCTGGAACGCGGCGAGACGCTGGGGATCGTGGGTGAATCCGGTTCCGGCAAATCGCAGCTTTCCTTTGCGATCATGGGACTTCTGGCCAAGAACGGGCGCGCCACCGGCAGCGTTACCTTCGACGGGCAGGAAATCCTGAATGCGAAACCGAAGGTCCTGAACAAGATCCGGGCCGAAAATATCGCCATGATCTTCCAGGACCCGATGACCTCGCTGAACCCCTATATGCGGGTGTCAGACCAGATGGCCGAGGTGCTGACCCTGCATCACGGCCTGTCGAAATCGGCGGCGGTGACCGAATCCGTGCGGATGCTTGATGCCGTGCGCATACCCGATGCCAAGGGTCGTGCGCGGCTCTACCCGCATGAGTTCTCGGGCGGGATGCGCCAGCGCGTGATGATTGCGATGGCGCTTCTGTGCAAGCCCGACGTGCTGATCGCCGATGAACCGACCACCGCGCTGGATGTGACGGTGCAGGCTCAGATCATGAAGCTGCTGGACGACCTGCAAACTGAATTCGGCATGGCGATGATGCTGATAACGCACGATCTGGGCGTCGTCGCAGGATCGACCGAGCGTGTGATGGTGATGTATGGCGGCCGTGTCATGGAACGCGCGCCGACCGATCCGCTGTTTGCAGATCCGACTCATCCCTATACCCAAGGGCTGCTGGCCGCGATCCCACGCGTCGATCAGAAGGGCGACAAGCTGTCGGCCATTCCGGGCAGCCCGCCCAACATGTCGCGCCCGCCCGCAGGCTGCCCCTTCGCGCCGCGTTGCGATTACGCAATGGACATCTGCGTGACGGCCCCGCCGCCCTTGGAAAACTTCGCGCCGGGCCGCGACCGCGCCTGCTATGCGGCAATCGACACTGTCCGCGCCGGCCCGCAACATCACACCGACCTGCCGATGGAGGCCGCCGCAGACGAAATGGCTGAACAGCAAATTGGCGAAGCCGATCCGAAAATCACCGAAGGGCTGGTCGTCGGCCCCGCAACCGCCGGCACCCCGCAGGAGCTTCCCGATGACAAACGCTAAGCCCCTTCTCGACGTGCGCGACCTGCGCGTCACCTTCGACATCCGGCGCGAAGGCGATATGCCGTGGACCGCGCCGCGCCTGCTGCATGCGGTGGGGGGTGTCGACTTCACCCTGAACCCAGGCGAAACGCTGGGGATCGTGGGCGAATCCGGTTCCGGCAAGTCCACGCTTGCCCGCGCCCTGATCGGGCTGGCGCCCGCGACCGGGACCGCGCGCTGGCAGGATGGCACCGACCTGATCGGGCTGTCGCCGCGCAAGATGATGAAATATCGCAATGACATCCAGATGGTGTTTCAGGACCCGCTGGCATCGCTGAACCCGCGCATGACAGTGGGCCAGATCATCGCAGAGCCTCTGGTCACCCATCACCCCGGCCTGAAGCGGGACGAGGTGAAAACCCGCGTCAAGCAGATGATGGAACGCGTGGGGCTGCTGCCCAACCAGATCAACCGCTATCCGCATGAATTTTCCGGCGGCCAGTGCCAGCGTATCGGCATCGCCCGCGCGCTGATCGTGGAGCCGAAGCTGGTCATCTGCGACGAACCGGTTTCCGCGCTCGACGTGTCAATTCAGGCGCAGGTCATCAACCTTCTGGCCGATCTGCAACGCGATCTTGGGCTGGCGTTGATCTTCATCGCGCATGATCTTTCCGTGGTCAAACACATCAGCGACCGCGTGCTGGTCATGTATCCGGGCCGCGTCATGGAACTGGCAGAGGCCGAGTCCCTGTATGCCGCGCCCCAGCACCCCTATACGCAGGCGCTGCTGTCGGCTGTCCCGGTCCCGGACCCGGAACTGGAACGCAACAAGACGATCATCCCGCTGGCTGGTGAGCTGCCCTCGCCCATGGCGCCGCCCTCGGGCTGCGTCTTCCGCACGCGCTGCCCGCGCGCGCAGGCAGCATGTGCGACCACAGTGCCGGAACTGCTGGGTGAACCGGGCCACCTGACCGCCTGCCATTTCCCGGGCCCCCTGACGCCCGAAGAAATCGCCCGCGCCACGGCGCAAGAAGCCAAGGCGGTGGAAGCCGCCTGATGCCCATGCCCCTGAAAGAGCCGCCGCGCAGTTTCCGCGCGCGTTGGGCGGCGATGAAGAACATTCCGCCCTTCCTGCGGCTTGTCTGGAAGGCGGCCCCTGCCCTGACGCTGGCCAGCATGGTGCTGCGCCTGATCCGCGCGGTGATCCCGGTCACATCGCTGTGGATCGGCAAGCTGATCATTGACGAGGTCATCCGCCTCGTGGCCCTCGACGGTCCGGAAACCCTGACCGCCTGGTTCACCGGGGGCGAGGCGAACCACCTGATGATCCTCGTCGCCGCCGAATTCGGCCTTGCGATCCTGTCGGACGGGCTGGCGCGTCTGGTATCGCTGATTGATTCACTGCTGGCGGAACGGCTGACCATCTCGCTGACCATGGACCTGATGGAACACGCGGCGAATCTGGACCTCGAAGATTTCGAGGACGCCGTCTTTCAGGACAAGCTGGAACGCGCGCGCCGCCAGGCAGCCGGTCGCATGTCGCTGATGGGGCTTATTTTCCAGCAGTTGCAGGATATGCTGACCGTCCTGACCTTCGCGGGCGGCCTGATCGCGTATAATCCGTGGCTTGTCGTCCTGCTGCTTCTGACGCTCATTCCCGCATTTCTGGGCGAGGCGCATTTCAACGCCAAGAACTACAACCTCGACTTCGGCCGTACGCCCGAGCGGCGCGAACTGGACTATATCCGGCAGGTCGCCAGCTGGCCCGACACTGCGAAAGAGGTCAAGATCTTCGACCTTCACCGCTTCCTTGCCGACCGCTACAGGACGCTTTCGGAAAAATTTTATACCGAGCGTCGCCAGATCGCCCGCTCGCGCGCATTCTGGGGGGTCATCTTCACCGCCATCGGCACGCTTGGCTACTACACCGCCTATCTGTGGATCGTCGGCGCGACCCTGGCCGGCGCGCTGAGTATCGGCGATCTGACCTTCCTCGCCGGATCGTTCCAGCGGCTGCGTTCGCTTCTGAACGGATTGCTGACCTCATTTTCAACCACGGCCGCGCAGGCGCTTTACCTCGAAGACCTGTTCGAGTTTTTCGAGGTCGAACCCGAAATCACCTCCGACCCCGGCGCCATCCCCGTCCCCGAAACGATCCGCGAAGGATTTCGCTTCGAAGACGTCGGTTTCCGCTACCCCGGCGCGACAAAATGGGCCGTCCGCAACCTGACCTTCACCCTGCGCGCCGGCGAAACATTGGCCCTTGTCGGCGAAAACGGCGCGGGCAAGACGACGCTGGTGAAACTGCTCGCCCGGCTTTACGACCCGGACGAAGGCCGCATCCTGCTGGATGGCCGCGACCTGCGTGACTACGACCTTGACAGCTTGCGCGCCGCGATCGGCGTGATCTTTCAGGACTTCGTGCGCTACAGCTGGACCGCCGCCGACAATATCGCCGTCGGCCGGATCGAGGCCCGCGCCGACCGCCCCCGGATCGAGGCCGCCGCCGAAAGCGCCATGGCCGATCAGGTCATCGCCAAGCTGCCCGAAGGTTACGACCAGATGATCGGCAAGCGCTTCGCCAACGGGGTCGAGCTGTCGGGCGGCGAATGGCAAAAGCTCGCCATCGCGCGCGCCTATATGCGCGACGCGCAGGTGCTGATCCTGGATGAACCGACAGCAGCGCTTGACGCCCGGTCCGAGTTTGAGGTTTTCGAGCGTTTCAAAGAGCTTTCTGCCGGAAAGACGGCTGTCCTGATTTCGCATCGCTTCAGCTCGGTCAGGATGGCTGACCGTATTCTGGTGCTTGAAAACGGGCGGGTCGAGGCAGAGGGAACACATGAACATCTGATGGAAAACGGTGGACGCTATCGCGAACTGTTCGAGCTTCAGGCCGCCGGTTATCGGTGATGCGCGGGGCTAGCAGCGCTGCAAAAGGCAGGCACGCACCTTGCGAGCCGTCCACCCATCACCTACATCTTCAGGAAAGCCGAAGGACGACTGCATGGCCATTGAAGCCCACGAAATCGAAGCCCTGATCCGCGAAGCCTTTCCGGATGCGAAGATCACCATCCGGGATCTTGCCGGCGACGGCAATCATTTCGCGGCCGAGGTGATCGACGAATCCTTCCGCGGCCAGAACCGCGTTCAACAGCAACGCGCCGTCTACGCGGCGCTGAACGGCAAGATGGACGGGCCGAGCGGACAGCTTCATGCGCTTGCCCTGACAACCAAAGCCCCCGAGTGAGGATATTCCGATGACCGATGCGCGTGCGCAAATCCAACAGGCACTGGACGAAAACGATGTCGTGTTGTTCATGAAGGGCACAAAGGAAATGCCGCAATGCGGTTTTTCCAGCCGCGTTGCGGGTGTGCTGAACTACATGGACGTGGCATATCGCGACGTGAATGTCCTGTCTGACGAAGCTATTCGGCAGGGGGTCAAGGATTTCTCTGACTGGCCGACCATCCCGCAGCTTTACGTGAAGGGCGAATTTATCGGGGGTTGCGACATCGTGACCGAGATGACCTTGTCAGGCGAACTCGATCAACTGTTCGAGCAGAAAGAGATCGCCTACAACAAGGACGCCGCCGATAAGATCCGCGCTGCAAACGGCTGATTGACAAGGCTTAACTCGCTGGTTTCGCTGATTTCCAAACCCCGCCCCTGGGCGGGGTTTTTGCTTTTGACGTCGCGCGCATTCGCACCTAACCTGTGCCAAGTCAAAAACATAAACGGGAGGAAAGAATGACCATTCGCAACCGCGTTGCAGCCATGCTGCTGGGTCTGTCCGCTGCTGCAGCGCCATTTGGTGCGCAGGCACAGGATTTCATCAACGTCCTGACGGGCGGCACGTCCGGCGTCTACTATCCGATGGGTGTTGCACTTTCGAAAATCTATACCGAGGCTTTGCCCGACGCCAAGGTTCAGGTGCAGTCCACAAAAGCCAGTGTCGAAAACCTGAACCTGCTGCAGCAGGCCAAGGGTGAGATCGGATTTTCGCTTGGCGATTCTGTAAAACTGGCTGCGGAAGGCAACGCCGATGCCGGGTTTACAGCGCCCCTGGACAAGCTTCGCGGGATCGCCGCGATCTATCCCAATTATATCCAGATCGTTGCAAGCGCCGAATCCGGGATCACCACGCTGGAAGATCTGCGTGGCAAGTCGGTATCGGTCGGGGCCCCGAAATCGGGAACCGAACTGAACGCCCGCGCCATCCTGGAAGCGGCGGGGATGAGCTATGACGATCTGGGCAAGGTGGAATATCTGCCCTTCGCGGAATCGGTTGAACTGATGAAGAACCGTCAGCTTGACGCCACACTGCAATCTGCAGGCCTTGGCGTCGCGTCGCTGAAAGACCTTTCCACGTCCATTCCGATCACGGTCGTGGCGGTTCCAGCCGAGGTGGCCGAAAAGCTGGGCGCGCCCTATGTCGCGGGCGAAATTCCGTCCGGCACCTATGACGGTCAGGCCGAAACGGTGCCGACCGTTGCCGTCATAAATTATCTGGTGACATCGGATGCGGTCAGTGACGATGCTGCTTATGCAATGACCAAGGCGATGTTCGAAAACCTGGATGAGATGAAGGCTGCACATGCGGCTGCCAACGACATCGACGTTCAGAAGGCCCTGCAAGGAATGCCCGTGCCCGTCCACCCGGGCGCGCAGCGCTACTATGACGAAGTCGGCGTGAAGGCCGAGTGATGCTTTCGGGCCGGGCAAGATTTCTCTTTCCCGGCCCGACCCTGCCTTTGAAAGCCCCCAGATGACCGTCAATACACACCCGGCCGAAACTGCGGATCTCGGCCTGCACGATCCGCTTGCAGAAAGCTTTCCGTCAAATCTGCAGGGCCGCATCCTGTTCTGGATTGCGGTCATCTTCTCGCTTTATCAGATCGCGACGGCGGCGCATCTTCTGAACCTGAACAGCCAGATCCAGCGCGCCTTTCACCTGGGCTTTCTGCTGCTTCTGGGCTTTCCGCTGCTAAGCCTGCTACGCCGTCGGGCGCAGCACTGGATGATCCTGGCCTGGGGGATGGGTCTGCTTGGCGTGGCCATCGCCACCTATCAGTGGATCGAGTATGTGCCGCTGATGATGCGCGCGGGCGACATCAATGGCACGGATACGATCTTTGGCATCCTGACCCTGATCGCTGTCTTCGCCGCAGCCTGGGTGGTCATGGGGCCAGCCCTGCCGATCGTCGCGGGTGTGTTCCTGATCTATGCGCTGTTTGGACAGTATTTCCCCGGTGCCTTGCAGACGCGCGGATACTCGCTTGAACAGGTTGTCGAGCAGATGTCCTTCGGCACAGAGGGCATCTACGGCACACCGCTTTATGTCAGCGCGACTTATATCTTCCTGTTCATTCTATTCGGCTCGTTCCTTGAACGCGCCGGGATGATCAAGCTGTTCACCGACGTATCGCTTGGATTGGTCGGCCACAAGATGGGCGGCGCAGCCAAGGTTTCGGTCGTCAGCTCTGGCCTGATGGGCACAATCTCCGGTTCTGGTGTCGCAAATGTTGTCACGACAGGACAGTTCACCATTCCGCTGATGAAAAGCTTTGGCTATCGCCCGGCCTTCGCTGGCGGGGTCGAGGCGACGGCGTCAATGGGCGGACAGATCATGCCGCCCGTCATGGGCGCGGTTGCCTTCATCATGGCCGAAACCCTGGGCGTTCCCTATGTCGAAGTCGTGCGCGCCGCGATCGTCCCGGCGATCCTTTATTTTGCGTCGGCCTTCTGGATGGTCCATCTGGAGGCAGGCCGTCGCGACCTGCGCGGCATGGCGAAAGAAGATCTGCCCTCTGCCTCTGCTGCGTTGCGCAAGGGTTGGTATCTGATCCTTCCGCTTGCGGTGCTTGTCTATCTGCTGTTCTCGGGCTTCACACCGCTTTACGCGGGCGCGGTCGGGCTGGCCCTGACGATCATGCTGATCCTTGGGGCGTCGCTGATGCTGGGCTTGCCCGCAGGTGTGATCCGGCTGATCTTCTGGATCGGTCTTGGACTGCTGGTCGGCTTTGTCCTGCAGACCGGTCAGGAAGTGCTGCTGTGGTATGTGGTCGGCGCGCTGATGCTGCTCAGCCTGGTGACCAATGGCGGACGCCAGACCATCTGGCAGGTGATCGAAAGCCTGGCCGAAGGCGCCAAGACCGCCCTACCCGTCGGCGTCGCCTGTGCCCTTGTCGGCGTGATCATCGGCACCATGACGCTGACCGGCGCGGCCAATACGTTCGGGATCTTCATCGTCAGTGTGGGTGAGAATTCGCTGCTGCTGTCGCTGATCCTGACGATGGTGACCTGTATTGTGCTGGGCATGGGCATCCCCACGATCCCGAACTATATCATCACCTCGTCCATCGCCGCGCCCGCGCTGTTGGAACTGGGCGTACCGCTGATCGTCAGCCATATGTTCGTGTTCTATTTCGGTATCCTCGCCGATCTGACGCCGCCGGTCGCCCTGGCCTGTTTTGCCGCCGCGCCAATCGCAAGGGAATCCGGTTTCAAGATCAGCCTCGAAGCGATCAAGGTCGCCGCCGCGGGTTTCGTTATTCCCTATATGGCCGTCTTTACACCGGCCCTGATGCTTCAGGCCGGTGGTCCGCTTGCAGAGACCTTGGGTTTCCCGCTGGCGGTGGCTTATATCGTGTTCAAATGCCTGCTCGCGATCGGGCTGTGGGGTGTCGCGGTGATTGGCTGGCTTGGCTATCGCCTGCCGCTTTGGCAGCGCGCCCTTGCGATGATCGCGGCCTTCACGCTGATTGCCGCACTTCCGATGACGGATGAGATCGGCTTTGGGTTGACCGTGCTGTTCGGCGTCATTTGGTGGCTAAGAAGGAAAACGTCATGAGCTGTCTGCTGATCGGCGCCGTTGCTGTCGCCCTGTCAGGCGATCGCTTCACGCTCGAGTGGACGCATTCCGTTGAGAAGGTCGATTGGCGAGAGGAATGGATCGTCAATGATGCCGGGCTGCGCCTGATGAAAGCGGCGGTGAAGGGTTCTGGCGCCGGCATGGAGCCGGGACCCAACGCAAAACTTGAAGATGGCTGGTGGGTCTGGCGGCCCAACCGCCCGCCGGTGCCCGAACTCGTGCTGGCAGCATCGGGGGCGACGCCGTCTGCATGGCGTCTTTGCGACGGCGATGATTGCCGCGATCTGGGGGCAGAGGCAGGTGACGCAATCACAATCAAACCATGTCCCTGACATCGCAGAACGCGACGTAATTAAAAAGGCCCGCCGTTTCCGGCGGGCCTTTTCTGCAAATGGCAAGACGGATCAATAATAGTAATCGTCTTCCCATTCGTCATCGTCGTAATAGAAATCGTCCTTGCTGCGGCTGCGGCTAAGCGCGCCCGCCAGGACCATCCCCACGGCAAAGGCCCCAGCCAACCCAATTCCAGGACCGGCTTTCGGCTCCATCGCGGTGTCCAGGGTTTCGCGTGCTTCCGAAAGAAGCTCTCCACCCTTGCTGGCAACCTTCGAGACTTCCTTGCCAGCGCCCGAGGCCAGATCACCCGCGCCGTGTGCGACGTTCGACACTTTGTCAGCGACCCCGCCGAACAGCGACGATACCTTGGCCTTGGCACCTTCCACGGCGCTTCCGGCTTCGTACTTGACGCGGTCAATCGCCGCTTCCGTCGCCAGGCCGACCCGCGTTTCGACTTCGCTGCGCAGATCATCCGCCGACGGAACAGCATGCTTTTCCTTGGAAGACGCTAACCACACAATCAGTCCAATGACAGCAAAGGCGCCGCCGATGATCAGCGAGGCATAGGCTGGCCCCAGTTCGAGATGCCAGGCCAGCCAACTCCACAAGGCTGCAAGCAGGAAACCTGCCCCGATCAGCAAGGCGACGCTGGCCCCGGCTTTCATGCCAGCCCGGCGGGCCTTGTCACCAAGTGCAAGCTGCATCCGGTTGACGTAATCGAACATGGTTGGCCTCCGCTTAGCGGCGTGCGATCAGCAGGCCCACCAGGAAGCCCACACCAACGGCAATGCCAAGCGCCTGCGCCGGATTGCGACGCACGGCGTCGGACAGATCGTCGTAATAAACTTCGGCCTGCGAAGCCAGTTGCTGCGCGCCGTCCTGGCCTTTGCGATAAAGGCGGCGGGCCTCATCCTTGGCGGCTTCGGCATATTCATGGCCCAGTTCGCGCGCGGATTCTGCATATTCGCCGGCCTTGTCGACTGCCTGACGGGCAGCGCCCTGTGCTTTGGCGGTGGCGCCTTCTACGGCGGTCTTCGCATCTTCTTTGAGGTTTTCGGCGCTATATTCGTTCTTGGACATTACGTCCCTCCTTCAGCGAAAAAATTCACGTTGCCTTTCGAAACGCAGCCCGGGCGTGGCCCGTTCCGCGCCAAGGCATAAATCTTTGGCAAATGACTGAAATTCTTCTGCCCGCGGCGGAGGTCAGCCCAGCAGATCGTCGCGCGCAACAGGATCGATTGAGGGATGGTACCGCCTCCCCGGCTTGAACGGGGGACCTCTGGATCCACAATCCAGCGCTCTAACCAACTGAGCTAAGGCGGCACGATGCGGGTGATTTAGCGTCGCGCGGGCCCGGATGCAAGGCCGGACTTGCCGCAATTTCACCAGCAGGTTAGGACAGGAAAAAAGGAACGCGCCATGGGTATCAACAGCGAAAGCGATATTGCAGCCAATATACAGATCGGGCCGACCGATCAGGGCATGGTGCGTATCTACGTCGAGGGCGATGGAATTGACCTGCCGCTGGACTTCGACCCCGATGAAGCGACCGAAATCGCCGAGGAATTGCTGGCGGCCGTGGAAGCGGCGCGCAATGTCGGCGCCCCGAAATCGGGCAAGGGCAAGCCCCGCCGTTAGTCTGGCCCGGTGCCCGCCGGATCTGTCAGCCCCTGCAACCTGATCGAGGCAATGCGCGCGATATCCCGCGTCAGCCGCGTTCGGCGTGCCCCTGTCATTTTCGTCAGGGGCGAATCGCGCAGAATTTCTGCGCCGTAAGCATCCGCTCGGATCAGCCCGGTATCGGGCGGCAGCAGGTCGTCTGGAAAATCGGTGTCAACGGCCCAGTAGAATCGATCGCTCCATTCGAGATAGTTCTGCCATTTGCGATCGCCGGCAAAATCCGCACGGCAGCTTTTGCATTCGACGATCCAGATTTCGCCCGTTGGCGTGATTGAAATCACGTCCACACGCAGCCCGCGAGATGGAACGAACTCGCACAGGACCGCATGATCGAGACTGCGGAGCATTCGCGCCACTCCGCGCGCCAATCGGAACCCGGGCTGGTCCGGCAGGCCAGGGTCGACCTGATGTTGATCAGAAAACGTCATGACGCGAACATGAACAAAACGCAAACATCCTGCAAGGCCCTGTCAGCACCAATCCGCATTGCGCGGCCCTTGAAAGCGCCGCCAGCGGGCCCTATCTGTTGACACCGGCGAGGTTCTGCTCTTCTCGTGTGGGCCACTTTTTCCACTGGCCTATAATTTCTCGATGGGAGCTGGCTCTGTCATGACCCTGGTCATGTTACCCGGCGCCCACCTGGTACTCCAGGCTTTCGGGAAAACCTGCGCACCCACGGTCGCTGCGGTTCTCGTCACATGCCGTCCCCTCGGGGGCGGCATTTTCATTTGCGACACGGAAAAAGGGCGGTCCGAAGACCGCCCTTCCCGAGAGACTTTTGTTCCGGGAGGGACCGGATCAGAAGCCGTACACCAGCGAAACACCCAGCGTGTTGTCGGTGCGGATGTCGCGCGTTTCCTGGTATTCGGTCGAGTAGGAGACGCGGGTCGCCAGCTGATCCGACATCTTGAAGTTGACGCCGAATTCGTTGGTGATCTCATCACCGGCCTCGTCCGAGGTCAGATAGTCGGTATCGTTGGTGATGAACACCGTGTCGTTGAAGCGATGGTAGAAGCGCGACGACAGGATGTAACCGGTTTCGGTGTCCGAACGCAGGTTGTCATCTGCATCGAAGTCAACAGCCTGGGTGTAGCGAACGCCAACACCACCCTGGACGCGCCAGGTGGTATCCTGCGTGTTCAGGACGCGGTAACCAGGACCGAAGCCCAGGAATGCATCGCGCTTTTTGCGGCCTTCCAGTTCTTCGATTTCGTCGGCGTCCAGCAGGCCGTCGTTGTAGTCGTCCAGTTCTTCGCTGACCATGCCGTCCTGATTGATACGGCCCAGAGCGAAGGCATAGAAACGGTCGTTGAAGTAGTACTGCGCGTCATAGATCGCGTAGACTTCTTCCTGATCCTTGTCGCCATCGGTGTCTTCACCGAATTCCATGCCGATACCAACCGACTGTGCGAACTGGCCTTGGTTGTATGCCAGACGACCGGCCAGAGCGAAGTCCTGGCTTTCGTCGTTCCCACTGGAACCGGCATATGTCATCGACACGCCACCAAACAGGCCCTGACGGCGGTCCTGCGGACCAAAGCGGTCAGAGTCGTTCGAACGGGCGAAATCGTCTTCAACGGCTTCCTGAACGTCGTCGATGCGATCGTTGACGTCCGAAACACCTGCGATGTTCGCGCCAGTGGTAATTTCGGTCTGGGCGAATGCAGGGAGCGACAGGGTCGTCGCGATGGCGGTAGCGCCGGCGAGAAGAGCAACTGCTTTCATGAATTTCATCCTCACGTTACTGGTGATGCAACATCGGTCGCCGCATCATCTCCACCCACCAACTACGCCTGCGGGCGCCAGGTTTCCACGCCCACCCGTCTATCAATTCAGTCGCGCGTTTGTGACGAAAGGCGATGGAACCATTTGAGAAGAGGCTCTGACACGCTGTACTCAACGCCGAAAATGTCTTTTGTTTCAGGTGGCTGCTGTTAGCGTTAAACCGACCGGTTTTGATCACGCTTCGTTCACGTAAGCGCTGTTGAGGTTACATTTTCGTTACGAATTAGGGCTGATTGTGATGGTTGGCGTGACCAAATTAACACAATATTTGACAAGTTTGGTGTCCGGCAACTTGTCGCTGCGGCTTGATCAGGAAACTGCCTTACCGTGTTCGATTCGGCGATTTGGCCGGCACAGACGCCAAGGCGCGGGCATTACCGGCCGGCGCGCGACGCCCCTTGCCAGTGTCGTCATCGCGTTCGGCTAGGCTCATGACGGCTATGGCGAACTGCACGCCGGCAAACAGGACCGTGTGAAAGGTCACCAGCATGACCACAGCGACCCAACCCATGGCGTCTGCCAGCACGAGATGGCGCAGATGCGCGATATCGAACGCGACAAGCAGGCCGGTAAAGACGATTGCCAGCACGAAGCCCACGGCGACATTCACGATGTAAAGACGGATTAACTCTGGCATCAGCCATCCCCGCAACTGTCCTTGGCACCATGCTAGCACCAAAGACTGGCCAGGGATACGTCTGCGTGTCGGGACGATCGGGATGCAGCATGCGGCCTGTATCGCCGCAAAATGCAGGCTAGCCGAACGTGTCGGGCGCGGCTTCGCGCGCCATGTGGTCCAGAACGGCGTTGACGAACTTCGTTTCGCGCCCATCCGGGAAGAATGCGTCACAGATGCCGACATACTCGCTGATGATGACCCGCGGCGGGGCCTTGCCCGCGACCAGCTCGGCACCGGCGGCGCGGAACAAGGCACGCAGCACCGGGTCGATGCGGTCGATCGGCCAGCGGGCGACAAGGGCCCGGTCCGTCATCTGGTCGACCTTGCCCTGCCAGGTTACCGCATCTTCCAGAATGCGGGCGAACAGTGCGCTGTCGGCATCGGCGCTGACTTCGTCATCATGTTCGTATCCGATGCGCCATTCTTCGAACTCGCGCCGGACACGGTCGGCCGACTGGCCGGCGGCCTCCATCTGGAACAGGGCCTGCACGGCATAGAAACGCGCGGCGGTGCTGCGCTGTCGGCGCTCATCATGTCGTCTGGGGCTGGTCATGCGCCGGTTGGTCCTTCAAGTCGCCCCGCAAGCCGGATCGGGTCATTCTCCCCGGGATCGGGGGCCGAGCGCTGGCGGGTGGGCGCGTATTTGCGCGACAATGCGACCAGATGCAAGGCTGCCGCAGCAGCCCCGCCGCCCTTGTCCTGTCCATCGGGTGCCGCGCGTACAATCGCCTGTGCTTCAGTCTCGACCGTCAGGATACCATTGCCGATGGCATGTCCGTCCAGCCCCAACAACGTCAAGCCACGAGAACTGTCATTGCACACCGTGTCGTAATGCGTCGTTTCACCCCGTATGACGCAGCCCAAGGCGACGAAACCGTCATAACACCCGCTGCGCGCCGCCATCCCGATTGCCGTCGGGATCTCCAATGCGCCCGGAACCTCGATCAGGTCGACCACTGCGCCGACCTTGCCAGACACCGCACGGGCACCTGCCACAAGATTGTCCGCGATTTCGCGGTAATAGGGCGAGACGACAATCAGCAGCCTGACAGTCGCGTCGAATGACGGCAACGGAAGCTGGTAATGGGAAATGCTGGCCATGTTCACGTCTCCGAAATTGCACGCGTTTCGACGACTGACAGCCCGTAAGCGTCAAGTCCCACGATTTTCAGCGGTCTGGTGTTCGTCAGCAGGATCAGCTCTTGCAGACCGAGTGCGGACAGGATTTGCGCACCGAGTCCATATTGGCGCAGCGTGTGCGGGTTCGCCTCTTCCTCGGCGACAAGCCGTTTGCTGAGATCGCGGATCAGCACGACGACGCCCCTGCCCTCATTCGCAATCATGCGCATTGCGGCAGGCAGATCGCCTGCGCCATCGCGGTCGACGCCCAGCACATCATGCAGCGGGCTAAGTGCATGCATGCGCACCATGACGGGGCCAGGCGCCGCCAGATCACCTTTTGACAGCACGATATGTTCGGACCCTTGGGTTTCATCTGCGAAAACCCGCATCATCCAGTCGCCGCCATAGGACGAGTGAACCGTTCGCTGCGCACGCTCTGCGATCAGATTATCGTGGCGGCGACGGTAGGCGATGAGGTCGCTGATCGTGCCGATCTTCAAACCGTGACGCTGCGCAAATGCGATCAGGTCGGGCAACCGGGCCATCGTCCCATCCTCGTTCATGATCTCGCAGATCACGCCAGAGGCGTTCAGCCCTGCCAGCCGGGCGATATCGACGGCCGCCTCGGTATGTCCGGCACGGACCAGAACGCCGCCATCGCGGGCGCGCAACGGAAAAACGTGACCGGGTGACGCAATATCAGACTGGCCCTTGGTTGGATCAATGGCAACCGCAACCGTGCGCGACCGATCATGGGCCGAAATTCCCGTCGTCACACCTTCGCGCGCTTCGATCGACATGGTGAACGCAGTTTCGTGCCGGCTGGAATTGCGCGGCGACATCAGCGGCAGGCCAAGCGCGTCGATCCGTTGTCCCGGCAAGGCAAGGCAGATCAGTCCGCGGCCATGCGTGGCCATGAAATTAATCGCATCAGGCGTGGCCATCTGCGCGGGAATGACCAGATCGCCTTCGTTCTCGCGGTCTTCGTGATCGACCAGAATGCACATCCGGCCGTTGCGTGCATCCTCGATGATATCCTCGATGCTGGAGATCGCGTCGGACCAATCACGCTCGACAGGTCCCGGCTTTTCATATTGCATCGGTTCCACCTTCCTGATCCGAAAACGATTCTGCCCCAGCAAGTGTATGACCTGCCTCCCCCTGGCGCGCAATGTTGCAGGGCGGGACTGGTGCAGGCGACGCAGCGTGTGGCCGGCTCAGAAAGCGGTGGATCCGATCAACCGGTGACGGTGACCGGAGCACCGCAAAGAAGGATTCGAGGGCCAGGGAAGCGATCGGCCGTCACGTCAGAACAGTTCAACGTCGCCGGACGGTGCGGCGACTGGCGCCGTCTCGACAATATTCTGCTGGATCAGCTCCTCGGTGGCGCGCCCGGTGGCGGGCCAGAAGTTGATCCGCCGCGCCTGCGTCCCGCCGACCGAGCATGTCATGACGCGCATCCCCTCGGCGCGAAGAAAGCTGATCGCGAATTCCGCATTTCGCTGGCCCACATTCCCAAGTCCGGCGACCATGCGAGCACCGCCGAACACATGCGCGCGCAGGCGACAACGATTTGCCCCCAGCTTCAGCAGGCCGTTGATCAGCAGTTCCATTGCGTTCACGCCATAACTGGCGGAATGCGTGGCCCCTGACCGCCCTTGCGCAAGCAGGAAATGGTTCATGCCACCTGCCCCGCTGACAGGGTCATGCAGACAGACCGAGATGCACGACCCCAGCACCGTGGTCATGCAGCAATCCGCATCACCCTGCGCAGTTTCATACTGGCCCTGAATGATATGGCGGCGCTTGATCGTCATCGGGCGGCCCGTACGGGTTTGCTTCTGCGGTCTGTCGCCGAAAGCAGTTCGGGGCCGATGGCTTCCAGTGGAACAAGCCGATCCACACCGCCGTTTTCCCACGCCACCCGCGGCATCCCCCAGACCACCGAACTGGCCTCGTCCTGGGCAAGACAAAGTGCACCGCGTCTGCGCAATGATACCATGGCACGCGCGCCATCGGCGCCCATGCCCGTCAGCAGGATCGCGACCATCCTTTCGGCGATCGGAAGTGCTGAATCGAACAGAACGTCGACGGACGGCCGGTGCCCGCTGACCTTTTCCATCGCAAGCAGCTGACAATGGGGACGCAGACCGGTTGCGACTGTCAGGTGCCGATCGCCGCCGGGGGCAATCAGCACCACACCCTGCTGCAGTGGCATCTGGTCCTCTGCCAGACGGATCTTCGGTGCAAACCGGCTGTCCATGCGTTGGGCGAAACTGGCGAGGAACCCTTCCGGCATATGCTGGGTCACGAGGATCGGCGGGCAGTTTTCCGGCAGGTGGCCAAAGACATGTTCCAGGGCATCGACCCCACCCGTGGAGGATCCGATCAGCACCAGCTTCTTGTTCCAGTCGAAATCCTTCACAGCGCCGACCCGCGCCGGTGTCCTGTCGGACCGGCGCGTCACATTGGCAGTTGCTGCCCCACAGATCAGCGCGGGCAAGTCTGCAAACGCGTTCCCAGCCTGTTCACGCGTCGGCTTGCCAACGCATTCGATGGCGCCACGCGACAGTGCCTCGATCGCGGCGGCGCTGCCTTTCTGTGTTTCGCTTGAGATCATGATAACCGGCATCGGCCGGGTCCGCATCAACTCGCGCAGGAAGTCCAGGCCCGACAGCCCGGGCATCTCGACATCAAGTGTCAGGACGTCCGGCGAGAGGCGCGCGATTTCGCCCCGCGCTTCATCGGCGTCAGAGGCTTCGCCCACCACCTCGATCCTGGGATCAGCGCGCAGCCGGAAGCGCAGCAAGTGGCGCATCGTCGATGAATCGTCGACGATCAAAACCCGCACCGGCTTCATTTTCGCCCCCGTGAACCGCCGCATATGGGTCCGTTCATGCGCAACTCCCATTCTTCTTCAGATGCGGAGATTGGCAAAGAGGTGTGAAAATCCCCTTAACGTCGACTTCAGCCCTGCCAGCGACCCCACAGGGCGAGCGCCGTATATGCGTATTTTACAGAGAATTCAGATATCTGGACTGCTTTGCCATCCCTGATCGCCCGTAACTTGCGCCGCGCGCCGGCACCGGCGAACAGTGCGGGGGCTGCACGGCGTGGCGGCCGCGGCCTTGCCCTGCGCGCCGAATCGAGTGCCGCGAGGCCTGGGGCAGCCAGATCCGCCAGACGCGCAGGCGAATCGTCTTCAAGTCCCAGATGCAGCGCACGAAGGGACGGGTATGCGCCAAGCCAGGCGGCAAGCCCTGCCCCGCGCGCCTGATTGGCAATCAACTGCTCCTGTCCGGTCAGCCCACAGGCCTGTGCAGCCAGCCGCATCAGCGTCCCGGTGCAGCCGTCGATGTAATTCAGAACCGCGACCTCTGACTGAAATGCTTCGCGCATGGCATCATGGCGGCGCGCCTCGATCAATTTCACCAAAGGCGCTATCGCTGGCCCCCAGGCCGCGAAAAGCGGCGTCGCGACATCATGGCGCAGGGGCGCGCTTCCTTCCGACATGGCGCCGATCTGATCGGCCCACCATTGCAACCGCATCTGAGCGATCAACGGTTCTTTCGATGCAAGTGCGGCTTGCGCGATCTCCAGATTGGCGGCGTAAAGCGTGGCCAGGCGACCACGATCGCGTGGTTCGGCCGCCAGAACGCAGGCGAATCGATCAGGGTCGGCGTCGCGCAACAGCTCCGCGCAATGATCGGGTGTCACGGCGTCGCACCGTCGCGGATCAGTTTCCAGATGATGCCGTCCTGCAGCGCCTCGAAACTGGCATCGACCAGGTTGGGCGAGACGCCCACGGTGGACCACCGCAGGCCCTGCCCGTCCTCGAAATCAATGGTCACACGCGTCACCGCCTCGACCCCGCCGCCTGTGATACGAACGCGGAAATCCACCAGATGCGTGTCATCGATGCTGGCCTGATACGGTCCCAGATCCTTGCCGAGCGCATTCCAAAGCGCATTTACCGCGCCCCGATCCTCCCCCTGTGCCTGCCCGAGCGATTCGCTGACCGACATCATCTGTTGTCCGCGCAACTGGACGACCACCACGGCCTCCGAGGCCGAAACCTGTTGCCCCAGGGCGTTGCGGCGGCGTTCGACGATAACTCGGTAACGCTCGACCTCGAAGAAACGTGGAAGCTGATTCAGGTGGCGCCGGGCGAGAAGTTCGAAACTGGCCTGCGCCACGTCATAGGCGAAGCCCTGATCTTCCCGCGCCTTCACATCGGTCAGGATCGCAGCAAGGTCCGCGCCCTCGGGTATCTCCAGCCCGGCCTCGCGCAGGCGGGCGCGCAGGTTCGACTGGCCCGCCTGATTGGACATAGGAATGACGCGCGCGTTGCCGACGGTATCTGGTACAACATGTTCATATGTCGTCGGATTTTTGATGATTGCGCTGGCGTGAAGCCCGGCCTTGTGTGCGAATGCCGAGGGTCCGACATAGGGCGAATTGATCGCCGGCGCGCGGTTCAGGATTTCGTCCAGCCGCCGCGATGTCTGGGTCAGCGACTTCAGCGCCTGCGCGCTGATCTGCGGGACAAGGGCCGCGAGTTCCGGCTTCAGCGCCAGTGTCGCAATCAGCGTCGTCAGGTTGGCGTTCCCGCAGCGTTCGCCCAGCCCGTTCAACGTGCCCTGTACCTGCCGTACCCCGGCCCGAATGGCGGCGAGGCTGCCCGCAACCGCCATGCCGGTGTCGTCATGGGTATGAATGCCAAGCCGGTCGCCGGGGATGCCAGACGCAATCACCTCGGCCACAATCGCCTCGATCTCATGGGGCAACGTGCCGCCATTGGTGTCGCACAGCACAACCCAACGCGCGCCCGCATCGCGCGCGGCGATGAGGCATTGCAGTGCGTAATCCCGGTTCGCCTTCCAGCCATCAAAGAAATGTTCGGCGTCAAACAGCGCCTCGCGACCCTGCGCCACGATATGGGCCAGCGAGGCGGAGATATTGTCGAGGTTTTCGTCCAGCGTGATGCCAAGCGCTTCGCGGACGTGGAAGTCATGCGTCTTGCCGACCAGACAGACGCTTTCGGTCCCGGCATTCAGCACCGCCGCCAGCACCTCGTCATTCCCGGCAGAGCGCCCTGCCCGCTTCGTCATCCCGAAGGCGGTCAGCGTGGCGCGGGTCTTCGGCGGATTGTCGAAGAAGTCGGAGTCGGTCGGGTTCGCGCCGGGCCAGCCGCCCTCGATATAATCCACCCCGAGCGCGTTGAGCATCTGTGCAATTTCGATCTTCTCGCTGGCAGAGAACTGAACGCCCTGAGTCTGCTGGCCGTCGCGAAGCGTGGTATCGTAGAGGTAGAGGCGATCGGTCATTGATTAGCAACCTCGCGTTCGGCGAGCTTCAAATATTGCTCCTGAATGCTGTCTGGTTCTCCCGTGGTTCCCGCATGGCTCCATTCGCCATTCAGCGTAGGATCACGGTCTACACCTCGGGCATCAGCTATCTGGTTCAACTCCTCTGGCGTCAGCATAATCTGACCGCTCAATACGCTTTTATTCAAAGCTAACCACCCAAACGGCTCATGATCATAGCTGACGCTCCACTGATCTTGACCATCTTTGCTATCCTCAACCATGACACCAGCAATGTTCAGAAAGCCCCTGATTGCGTCGGAGAGCGCGAAACGCTTGTTTTTTCGCGCATTTCGCCGCGCCAACAAAAGCAACTCGATTCGGCGCTGAATTTCATCGCTTACTTTTTGGGATGCATCCCATCCGCCGAGCTCATCCCCCAACAACCCCAGCATCCCGGCCGAGGTCCTCAACGCCGCTGCGTCCCCCGCCCGCGCCAAATCATGCAGCGCCGCAATCGCGCCAGCCGTGTTCAGGTCATCAGCAAGCGCGGCGACGACCACGGGTGCCGGGCTGGTGGCTGGCTCGATGCCCGCTGTCAGGCCGCGCCACCTGCGCAGCGTCGCCTCGGCCTCCCGCACCTTCTCCGCCGTCCAATCCATCGGCCTGCGATAATGCGTCATCAGCAACACGAACCGGATCACCTCGCCCGGAATGCCCTGATCCAGCAGATCACGGACGGTGAAGAAATTGCCCAGGGACTTGGACATCTTCTTGCCTTCGACCTGCAGCATCTCGTTATGCAGCCAGACATTCGCCATCACCTGCGTGCCATGTGCGCAGCGGCTTTGGGCAATCTCATTCTCGTGATGGGGGAATTGCAGGTCGATGCCGCCGGCATGGATGTCGAAGATGTCGCCCAGCAGTTCCGCCGACATGGCCGAGCATTCGATATGCCAGCCGGGACGGCCATGACCCCATGGCGACTCCCAGCCCGGCTGATCGCCCGTCGAGGGCTTCCATAGAACGAAATCCATCGGATCACGCTTGTAGGGCGCGACCTCGACCCGCGCACCGGCAATCATGTCGTCCAGCGAGCGGCCCGACAGCTTGCCGTATTCGGGGAACTTGCGGACCTCGAACAGGACATGCCCCTCGGCCGCATAGGCAAAACCCTTCTCGATCAGATCATCGATCATGGTGATCATCTGGCCGATATAGTCAGTCGCACGCGGCTCTTGCGTGGGCCGAATTGCGCCAAGCGCGTCCATGTCGTCGTGATACCAGCCGATGGTCTCCTCGGTAATGTCGCGGATCGGGCGGCCCGTTTCAGCGGCGCGGGCATTGATCTTATCATCAACGTCGGTGAAGTTTCGCACGTAAGTCACGGCATCATCGCCATAAACATGGCGCAGCAGCCGGAACAGCACGTCGAAAACCACCACCGGGCGCGCGTTCCCAAGATGCGCGCGGTCATAGACGGTCGGGCCGCAGGCATAGACGCGGATGTTCTTCGGATCGATCGGCTCGAACCGTTCCTTTGTCCGGGTGCGTGTGTTGGTCAGGCTGATGTCGACCATGAAGTCCCCCTGGCGGGACCTGCTTGCAGCATTCAGCCCCGCACGTAATGCGTCAGCGGATAATGCAGCAGATGGTGCGGCTTGCGAACATGGCGCAGACTTAGACCATCACGGTGACGCTGCCAAGGGCCGGACATGCTTGCGCAATCATTTCGCGTTAGCGCCCACAGGCTTGCCCCGATTTGGGCGCGCGCCTATGCAGGCGGTAACATCAGTTTCAAAAGGACCTCGCCATGGCCGACAAGACGGATTTCAACGACCGCATGCTTTCACTGGGTCTTGCCCGCGTATCAGAGGCGGCGGCCCACGCCTCGGCCACGCTGATCGGACGCGGCGACGAAAAGGCCGCCGATCAGGCTGCGGTGAATGCCATGCGCGACCAATTGAACAAGCTGGACATCAAGGGCGTCGTGGTCATCGGCGAAGGCGAGCGGGACGAGGCCCCGATGCTGTTCATCGGCGAGGAAGTCGGTTCCGGCACCGGGCCGGATGTTGACATCGCACTTGACCCGCTGGAAGGCACGACGCTGACCGCGAAGGACATGCCGAACGCCCTGACCGTGATCGCAATGGCCCCCCGCGGCACGCTGCTGCACGCGCCTGATGTCTACATGGACAAGTTGGCGATCGGGCCGGGTTATGACAAGGATGTGGTCAGCCTGGACATGACCCCGACCCAGCGGGTCGAGGCTTTGGCGAAGGCGCAGGGCGTAAAGCCGTCCGACATAACCGTCTGCATCCTGGAACGCCCCCGCCACGAAGACCTGATCGCCGAGGTCCGCGCCACCGGCGCCGCGATCCGTCTGATTACCGACGGTGATGTGGCTGGCGTGATGCACTGCGCCGAGCCGGAACTGACCGGCATCGACATGTATATGGGCGCGGGCGGCGCACCCGAGGGTGTTCTGGCCGCATCGGCGCTGAAATGCATGGGCGGGCAGATGTGGGGGCGGCTGCTGTTTCGCAACGATGACGAACGCGGACGCGCGACGAAGGCAGGCATCACCGATTTCGACCGCATCTATTCGCGCGACGACATGGTGACGGCAGATGTGATCTTTTCGGCCACCGGCGTCACCAACGGCTCGATCGTGCGCGGCGTCAAGCGCGAACCGAAATACCTGGAGACCGAAACCATCCTCATGCGCTCGAAAACCGGTTCGGTCCGCCGGATGATCTATCGCAACCCGATCCGCTAGGACGGTGGGCTTGCAAGCGGCGCGCGACTGACGCAGAACCCTGCCATGCCAGATCGCGCCGCTTTCCTGAATGTCGAAAACTCGTTGACCGGCCGCCGTTGGGCCGGTCCCGACGACGACCTGAACCGTCTGGCCGAGGGGTTGGCCCAGTCTGCTGGCCTGCCACTGCCGGTGGCCCGTATCCTTGCCGAACGCGGCATCGACGCGCCCGAGGTGCCCGGTTTTCTGCAGCCGACCCTGCGCGAGATGCTGCCCGACCCGCTGCGCCTGCGAGACATGGCCGTCGCAGCCGAACGTCTGGTGGATGCCACGCTCAACGCTCAGAAGATTGCGATTTTCGCTGATTACGATGTCGACGGCGGTGCTTCGGCGGCGCTGATCCTGGATTGGTTGCGTCAGCAAGGGCGCGACGCCACCCTGTATATTCCTGACCGCATTGACGAAGGTTACGGGCCGAACGCCCCTGCCATCGCCGCGCTGGCAGCAGATCACGACCTGATCGTCTGCGTCGATTGCGGCACCTTGTCCCATGATGCGTTGGCTGCTGGTGCGGGCACCGATATCATTGTGCTCGACCACCATCTTGGTGGCGAAACGTTACCGCCCGCGCTTGCGGTGGTGAACCCGAACCGGCAGGATGAAGATGGCGGCCTGGGTCATCTTTGCGCTGCGGGCGTGGTGTTCCTGACGCTTGTTCAGGCGGGCAGGTCCCTGCGCGAAAAAGGGCAGAGAGAGCCGCAGCTTCTGCCACTGCTGGATCTGGTCGCATTGGCGACCGTGGCAGACGTCGCACCGCTGATCGGCGTCAACCGTGCCTTCGTTCGGCAGGGCCTTACAATCATGGCGCGGCGCGAACGTCCGGGACTGGTGGCGCTGGCAGATGTCTCGCGCATGGATACGTCGCCCACTGCATTCCATCTGGGCTTCATGATCGGACCTCGCGTCAATGCCGGGGGCCGGGTCGGGCGCGCCGATCTGGGCGCAAGGTGCCTGTCGGCCAGCGATCCAACCACGGCGCGCCGCCTGGCCGAGGAACTGGACGAATTGAACCGTGATCGTCGCGCCATCGAGGCCGCCGTTCGCGAAGAAGCGCTGTCCCAGGCCGAGGCGCGCGCGGACGCAGCGCTCAGCTGGGCCGCAGGCGATGGCTGGCATCCGGGCGTTGTCGGCATCGTCGCCGCGCGGATGAAGGAGCGCACGGGCCTGCCCTCGGTCGTGATCGGTGTCGAGAACGGAATCGGCAAGGGCTCGGCACGTTCGGTGCCGGGCGTCGATCTGGGCCGCGCCGTCCACCGTCTTTCGTCGGAAGGACTGATCGAGAAGGGTGGCGGTCACAAGATGGCCGCCGGGCTGACAGTGGCGGAATCGATGATCGGCGCCGCCATGGCGCGCCTGTCCGACCTGATCCGCCCCGAACTGCAGAATCGCCGCGATGTGAACATGTTGCGGATTTCTGGCCTGATCGAACCCGCCGCCGCGACACCCGAATTGATGGAGCTGATCGATTCCGCAGGGCCATTCGGCCAGGCAGCGCCTGCCCCGCGCTATGCCTTCGCCGACCTGCTTCTGGATAGCGCTGCGACGATGGGCGACGGGCATCTGCGCACAGCTTTCCGCGTGCCCGGCCAGAAGCCACTGGAGGCGGTTGCCTGGGGCGCGATGCAAGGCCCGCTTGGCCCCGCCCTGCTGGGTGCACGCGGGCGGCGCTTCCATGTCGCAGGCAAGCTGGAACTGTCGCATTGGGGCGGTCGCGCCCGCGTCCGGCTGCGCCTCGACGACGCTTACGCGCTGTAAGACAGAATTTTTTCATGGAAGGTAATTTTTCGTCTTGCGGCCCCCTCTCGCCTGACCTAAACACCGCTCCACGCCGCAAGCGAAAGCTGAAAGCGAAAGAAGTGGCCCGTTCGTCTATCGGTTAGGACGCCAGGTTTTCAACCTGGAAAGAGGGGTTCGATTCCCCTACGGGCTGCCACTTTTCCGCAAAGCCTTCAGAAGCATGGAGTTATTCGCCTGCCTGTGCGATGTCTTCCGCGTGGTGGACAATTTCCACGGAAACGCGTGCGGCCAACTTCGAAATATTGTCAGATTTGTGCGCACCTGGGATCACGGGATATCAAGCTGCGTGAGATCTGACGCGATTTCAGTCTCTGTCGAAGCTGTTTCTGCCAACTGCTGCACGAAAAGAATTATGGGCAGTCAATCTGCCGATCAATCTTCGTCGTCGAACAGCCCCAGTTTTTCAGGCGCGGCAATATCGCGATACAGCAGCTGTGCCTCGGGTGCAGAACCGCGCTTGTCCGAGAGGGCCAGCACTTCAATGCTGCGGCGCGTTCGGCCCTGGCGCAGGTCAATCACGTCTCCGGTGCGAACGGGGCGTGCGGGTTTGACACGTTCGCCGCCGATGCGGACCTTCCCGGCCTCGATCATCTGCTGGGACAGGCCGCGCGTCTTGAAGAAACGCGCGGCCCATAGAAACTTATCCAGTCGGATCTGGTCCATTTCCGGCCGATCAGGCCTGCTCGGCAAGCGCACCGGCAATGCCGCCCAGATCATAGCCTGCCTCGGCAGCCATGTTCAGTATTTCTGCCCGGTCACGCTTGCCGGACTGGCTGAGCGCCCAGAGCGTGGCCGACCGTGTTCCCGAGCGGCAATAGGCCAGAACGGGCCCCGGCATGTCCTGCAGGGCGGCCGCGAATTCATCGACAAGGTCCGGGGTCAACTGGCCCGGCGCCAGCGGCAAGAAGCGAAACTCCAATCCTGCGGTGCGGGCCGCGTCCGCAATTGCCTGATGATCGGGCTGGCCCGGCGCCTCGCCATCGGGGCGGTTGCAGATTATCGTCTTGAAACCAAGGCCCGCCGCCTCTCCCAGTTCGGACGGCTCGATTTGCGGCGCAACGGATACGTTGTCGTCGATCTTCCTGATTTCCATATCTCTCCCCTGAAAACTGGCCGGAAATGTGTCGTCCCGCTTTAGAACCTTGGCGGGGGCACGCGCAACTCACCTTCGCGAGAAAGCTCAGCGAACGGCCTTTATGCCTTCCAGAATCAGCGTGGTGGCAATATCGGCATAATCTTCGCGTGTGACCGGTCCCCCGTCGCGGAACCACATATATACCCAGTTCATCATGCCGAACAGCGACATGGTGACCGGCATCAGCAAGGGTCGGCCCTGCTGCAGATCCGGATTTATGCGATCAATCACGACCGAGAAGCGGCGCACGATACGGCGTTCGATCTGCGCCAGCGTCTGCTGCTGATCCCGCGTAAGCGCGCGTTTGGCGTTCAGCTGCACGACATGTTCGTTATCGGCGCCGCGATAGATATCCAGCACCGCGCCGACCAGTTGGCGCAGCCGGTCGCGATCGGACAGCGATACATCATCGGCGGCTTCCACCGCCTCGTCGACTTCCAGCAGATGGGTTTCGATGATCGCGAAGATCAGCGCGTCCTTGCCGGGATAATAGTGATACAGCAGGGCCTTGGACACGCCTGCGCGTTCTGCGATCTGCGCCATCGACGCCTTGTCCATGCCCTGCTCGGCGATTACGGCAGCAGCATTGCGCAGCAGGTCCTGCTGCTTTTCGGCGAAGTCGCTGGCGCGGGTGCGGGCCATCGGGTTTCCTGTCTTGCGCGACCCGCAACGGGCCACCGGCTGCTTTAGCGACTGCGCCCGGGATTGTCACCCGGGCGGGGACACGGTGAATTACCGCTCTTTCGGGCGGTTGTCGACGACCCGCTTGGCCTTGCCTTCAGAGCGCGCCACCCCTTCGGGGTCGTGGACCACGACTTTCGAACTGACGCCAATTACCGACTTGATATGATGGGCAAGTTCCTTGGCCGCCACGTCGCGGGCGCCCACCTGATCGGGCAGGCATTCGCAATGCACGGTCATATTGTCCATGCGGTTGGCGCCGGTCGCCAGCTCGATCTGGAAATGCGGCGCGAGCGCGGCGATTTTCAGAATCTGTTCCTCGATCTGGGTAGGGAAGATGTTGACACCGCGCAGGATGATCATGTCATCCGACCGACCCGTGATCTTTTCCATCCGCCGCATAGACCGCGCCGTGCCCGGCATCAGCCGGGTCAGGTCGCGTGTGCGATAGCGGATCATCGGCAGACCTTCCTTGGTCAGCGTGGTGAAGACCAGTTCGCCCAGTTCGCCATCTGGCAGGACTTCGCCGGTTTCGGGGTCAATGACCTCGGGATAGAAATGATCTTCCCAGATATGCAGCCCGTCCTTGGTTTCGACGCATTCATTGGCGACGCCTGGACCCATGATCTCTGACAGGCCGTAAATGTCGACGGCATGCATGTCGAAGACCTGCTCGATTTCGTTGCGCATCTGGTTGGTCCAGGGTTCGGCCCCGAAGATTCCCACCTGTAACGAGCTTTCGCGCGGGTCCATCCCCCGGCGCCGGTATTCATCCAGGATCGACAGCATGTAAGACGGCGTGACCATGATGATGCGGGGCTTGAAGTCCTCGATCAGGGTCACCTGCCGTTCGGTCATCCCGCCCGAGATCGGCACCACCGTGCAGCCCAGCCTTTCGGCGCCGTAATGCGCGCCAAGCCCGCCAGTGAACAACCCATATCCGTAAGCCACATGGCAGATATCACCCGGCCGCCCGCCCGAGGCCCGGATCGACCGCGCGATCAGGTTGGCCCAATTGTCGATATCGCCCTTGGTATAGCCGACCACGGTCGGCTTGCCGGTCGTCCCCGATGAGGCATGGATGCGGACCAACTGCTCGCGCGGGACGGCGAACATGCCAAAGGGATAATTGTCACGCAGATCCTGCTTGTAGGTGAAGGGAAATTTCGCCAGATCGGCCAGCGTGTGCAGGTCCTCTGGGTTGACGCCGGCCTCGTCAAAACGCTGGCGGTAGAAGGGAGAGTTATCGTAGGCGTGTTTCAACGTCCGCTTCATGCGATGGAATTGCAGGGCAGCGATTTCATCGCGCGATGCGATCTCGATCGGGTCAAGCGATTTGCGGTCGGGCGTCAGGTCTTGCATGAGTTGGCTTCCTCCACAGCTTAATCGGGCACGTAGCTGCCCTTGACGGCACGCGACAGACCACGGAAATGCGCGATCTGCCGCCCGTCCTGATTGGTGATGTTCACGTCATAGACACCGCTGCGGCCAGATCGCGACACCTCGCGCGCCGTGGCGGTCAGACGATCGCCCAGACGTGCGGGCGCGACATAGTTGATGGATGCCTGCTGACCAACCGTCACGGCGTTGTAGGTGTTGCAGGCGAATGCGAAACCGCTGTCAGCCAGCGCGAAGATATAGCCGCCATGCCCGTTATCGTGTCCGTTGGTCATGGCCTCGGTCACCGTCATCGACAGCGTGGCCTGCCCCGGCGCAATATGGTCGATCTGCATGCCCAGCCGCTGGCTGGCGCGGTCATTGTCCCACATCGCCTGCGCCGATGCCTCTGCCAACTCCTGCGCGGTCATTTCAGAGGCGCGCTTCATTTGCCGCGAAACTCCGCCGGACGTTTTTCAAGGAACGCGGTGACACCCTCCGCATAGTCCGTCGTCCGGCCGGCCTGCCTCTGCGCATCGCGTTCGGCGTCAAGCTGGGCGTCGAGGCTGCGATCCGCTGCGGCCTGGATCAGCTGCTTGGTCAGGCCCAGCCCCACGGTCGGCCCTGCCGCCAGTTTCAGCGCGATCTGCATCGCCTGATCCTGCAGATCGGCATCATCGACGGCCTTCCAGATAAGCCCCCATGCCTCGGCCTGTTCAGCGCCCAAAGGTTCTGCCAGAAGAGCAAGCGCCTTGGCGCGCGGCTCTCCCAACATGCGCGGCAAGGACCACGATCCACCGGCATCCGGGATCAGCCCGATCTTCGCGAAGGACTGGATAAACCGGGCCGAACGCGCCGCCAGCACGATATCACATGCAAGCGCCAGATTGGCCCCTGCCCCTGCGGCAACCCCATTGACCGCGCAGACCACCGGCTTTTTCAGCCCCCGGATCATGCGCAGATTCGGATTGTAATAGGTGTCGAGCGTCGCCCCAAGATCCGGCGCAGGACCGCCCTTGCGCGGATCGCGGTCGCCCAGATCCTGCCCGGCGCAGAAACCCCTGCCCGATCCGGTCAGAAGCACCGCCCGAACTTCAGCGTCGGCAGAGGCGCGCTCCAGTCCGGCGCGCAGGGCCAGATGCATATCGGGGGTAAAGCTGTTCAGCTTGTCGGGCCGGTTCAGCACCAGTCGCAACACGCCCTGCTCAAGCGTCTCAAGGACGGTCGTCTCGCCGCTCATGCCGATTCCTCCTGCCTTGCCCGCCTCCTCGCGGGGTGAAAAAAGATGTTGCATAAACCGACCGGTCAGTCAATTATATTTGAGAGGAAGGGAGGAGGCACCATCCGAATCTGCCACAGCGCAGACGGTTGGCGTCACGATCAATGTGACCGCCTTTTGCCGAATCGCAAATAACAAATGCCGCAATCCGCGCGGCGCTGTTCAGCAACTGGGAGGAACGCTGAATGACTATCCGCACCCTGATGACCACTGCCGCTGCCTGCGCCGTGCTGGCCGCACCGGCCATGGCCGACATCAATATCGGCGCATCGCTTGCCGAAACCGGCCCGGCCGCCTTCCTTGGCGACCCGGAAGCAAAGACCCTGCGCATGGAGGTCGACAAGATCAATGCCGAAGGCGGCATCAATGGCGAACAGATCAACCTGATCATCTATGACGACGGCGGCGATGCGAACAAGGCCAAGACTTTCGCCACCCGTCTGGTCGAGGATGACGAAGTGGTTGCGGTCATCGGCGGCACCACCACCGGCCCGACCATGGCGATGATCCCGGTGTTCGAGGATGCCGAGATCCCGTTCATCAGCCTTGCTGGCGCGGTCGAGATCGTCGAGCCGGTGAATCCCTGGGTCTTCAAGACGCCGCATACCGACCGCATGGCCTGCGAAAAAATCTTCGCGGACATGAAGGCGCAGGGCTTTTCCAAGGTCGGCATGATCTCTGGCTCGGACGGGTTCGGCAAGTCTATGCAGGCACAGTGCAAGGGCGTGGCCGAGGCGTCGGGCGTGGA
Organism: Paracoccus denitrificans; assembly: GCA_005768755.1. GTDB lineage: Bacteria > Pseudomonadota > Alphaproteobacteria > Rhodobacterales > Rhodobacteraceae > Paracoccus > Paracoccus denitrificans_B. The sequence goes on from VAFL01000008.1 coordinate 117,935, forward strand.
AATCGTCGCGGACGAGGTTTACGGCCCGCAAGATGCCGACATGACGCCGCAGCTGACCAATATCAAAGGTTCTGGCGCGGAAGCGATCCTGAATTCCGGCATGGGCCAGGGCCCGGCGGTCGTGACGCGCAACCACACGCAGCTCGCCATCGAAGCGCCGCTCTATCAGTCGCATGGCGTGGCATCGAAGCAGTTCATCGAACTGGCCGGAACCGAGGCGGCCGAGGGCGTCCGTCTGCCCGCAGCCGCGCTTCTGGTCGCGGACCAGCTTGGCGATGACAACCCGCAAAAGCCGGTCGTCCAGGGCTATCGCGACGCATACGAGAGCGAGACGGGTGAGGATGTTTCGACCTTCGGCGGCCATGCCTATGACGCGCTGTATATCCTGAAAGCCGCGATCGAGAAGGCCGGCAGCACCGAACCCGCCGCCATCCGCGATGCGATCGAACAGACCACCGGCTTCGTCGGGACCGCGGGCGAAGTGAACTACTCGCCCGAAGATCACCTTGGCCTGACGCTCGATGCGTTCGAGATGCTGGAGATCAAGGACGGCGAATGGACGATCGTCGCTGAATAAGCTGATGCGGGCGCGGGCCATCCCCGCGCCCTTTTCGCAGACCGGGGGGACCATGTCGGAACTGCTGCAATTCCTGTTTTCGGGGCTGACGGTCGGCGCGGTCTATGCGCTTGTCGCGCTTGGCTTCACGATCATCTACAACGCCTCCGACGTGGTGAATTTCGCGCAGGGCGAATTCGTCATGCTGGGGGGCATGATCACGGTCTTCACCTATGCGGCGGGCGTGCCCTTGCTGCTGGCGGCAATCATCGCGATTGTCGCGACGGCGGCCATCGGCGTTGCATTGAACAAGCTGGCCATCGAACCTGCGCGCGGCGCGCCGGTCGTATCGCTGATCATCATCACCATCGGCGCCTCGATCTTCCTGCGCGGCGTGGCGCAGGTGTTTTTCGGCAAGCAGATCCACCGCTTCCCCTCATTCTCGGGCGACACGCCTTTCCGCGTCGGGGGCGCGACGATCCTGCCGCAATCGTTGTGGGTCATCGCGGGCGGGCTGGCTGTCTTCTATGCGCTTTATCTGTTCTTCACCAAGACCCTGACCGGCAAGGCGGTGCTGGCCACGTCCAACAACCGGCTGGCCGCGCAGCTGGTCGGCATCAATACCAACTGGGTCATGACGCTGTCATTCGCGCTGTCCGCAGGCATCGGTGCGCTGGCGGGCGTGCTGGTCACACCGATCACCAACACATCCTATGACGTGGGCATCGCGCTGGCGCTAAAAGGCTTTGCTGCCGCCATGCTGGGTGGAATGGGCAACCCCAAGGGCGCGCTGGTGGGCGGTATCCTGCTCGGCATCATCGAGGCGATGACGGCGGGCTATCTGTCATCCCAATACAAGGACGCGGCCGCATTCGTTGTGATCCTGCTGGTGCTGTTCATCATGCCGCAAGGCCTGTTCGGCGCCAAACAGACGGAGCGCGTGTGATGCGGCTTTCCCACAAGACCGCGACGCTGCTGGTGCTGATCCCGCTGATCGTGCTGGCGCCGATCTTCTTCCCCTCGAACTTCTATTACCGCGTCGGCTCGCTGATCTTCATCAATGGACTGGCGGTCACGGGCATGGTGATCCTGATCGGATATGCTGGCCAGATCAGCCTTGGACATGCCGGATTTGCCGGGATCGGGGCCTATAGCTGCGCTTTGATGCCGGTCTATTGGGACATCCCGCCAGTCGCGGCGGCCGTGCTGGGGGCGGTAATCTCTGCCCTGCTGGCATGGCTGGTCGGACGGCCCATCCTGCGGTTGAAAGGCTATTACCTGGCGGTGGCGACCCTCGGGTTCGGCATCCTCGTCTACATGGTGCTGACCAACGAGACATGGCTGACCGGCGGGCCCGACGGGATGGGTGTCGAGGATTCCGGTCTGCGCGACATGGCAGAGGCGATCGGTATCGACCTGAAGAACTCTCAGTTCTGGTACTGGATGTGCGCCATCGTGCTGATCGCGGGGGTCTGGCTGGCGATGAACCTGCAGGACAGCCCCACGGGCCGGGCGCTGCGGGCCGTTCACGGGTCCGAGGTCGCAGCCCGCACCGTGGGCGTCGATGTCGCGCGCTATAAACTGCAGGCTTTCGTGATCTCGGCCGTCTATGCGTCGGTGGCAGGCTCGATGGTGGCGCTGCAGAACGAATTCGTGACGCCGGACGTGGCGGGCTACATGCATTCGATCGAATGGGTGACGATGGCCGTTCTGGGCGGCGCCGGATCCGTCCTCGGTGCGATTTTCGGTGCCGCGATCCTGACCACGCTGCCACAGGTACTGACCGCCTTCGCGGAATATGAACAGCTTCTGCTGGGCCTGATCATGATGCTGGTGATGATCTTCATGCGCGAGGGGCTGCTGCCCTCGATCATGCGGCGCATCCGGGGGAAAGACGAATGAGCGCGCTTCTGTCGGTCGAAAACCTGGGCATCGCGTTCGGCGGTCTTCGCGCCGTCCATGATGTCAGCTTTGCCGTGAAGCCGGGCGAGATCCTGTCTGTCATCGGCCCGAACGGGGCGGGCAAGACGACGCTTTTCAACATGATTTCCGGCGTCTACCAGCCCGGCAGCGGCAAGGTGTTGCTGGAAGGTCAGGACGTCACGGGCATGCGTCCCGACCTGCTGGCCCGGCGCGGCATGTCGCGGACGTTCCAGAACCTGCAGATCTTCCAGAACATGACAGTGCTGGAAAACGCCATTGCGGGTTATCACCTGACCGAATCCGGCAGCCTTTTCGCCGATCTTCTTCGCCTGCCCGGATCGCGCAAGCGCGCGGCGGTGGCGCGCGACGGTGCGATGCGGCTGCTGGAACGCGTGGGGCTGGACCGCGCGGCGGAAACCGAGGCCGGCAACCTCAGCTATGGCAAGCTGAAACGGCTGGAAATCGCCCGCGCGCTGGCGCTGAAGCCGAAAGTGCTGCTGCTCGACGAACCCGCCGCCGGCTGCAACGCGGTCGAGACCGAGGAGATCGATCACATGATTGCCGAGGTCGCGAAAAGCGGCGTCGCCATCCTGCTGGTGGAGCATGACATGAAGATGGTGATGCGGATTTCGAACCACATCGTCGTGCTGGATCACGGCGAAAAGATCGCCGAAGGCGATCCGGCCAGCGTCAGCCGCGATCCAGCAGTGATCGCCGCCTATCTTGGCACCGAAGCAGCGGAGGAAGCCAATGCTTGAGATCCGAGAGCTGCGCTCGCGCTATGGTCGGATCGAGGTGCTGCATGGCATCGACCTGAACGTCCAGTCAGGCGAGATCGTGACCGTGGTCGGCGCGAATGGCGCAGGCAAGACGACGCTGCTGCGCTGTATTTCCGGCACGCAGCCCGTTTCGGGCGGGAGTATCCAGTTTCGGGGTGAGGCGATCACTACCGTCCCCGCCTTCAAGCGCATCGGTCGCGGCATCACCCAATCACCCGAAGGGCGTCAGATTTTCACCAACCTGACGGTCGAGGAAAACCTGCGCCTTGGCGCTTTCCTGTTCAAGGACGACCGCGTCGGCAAGGACATGGAAGACGCATTCCAGATGTTCCCGATCCTGCGCGAAAAGCGCAACCTGCCAGCGGGCGGCCTTTCAGGCGGGCAACAGCAGATGCTGGCCATCGCCCGCGCGCTGATGGGCAGGCCGAACTGCCTGCTGCTGGACGAGCCGTCGATGGGCCTTGCCCCTATTCTGGTGCAGCAGATATTCGATGTCGTCTCGAACCTGAAAGCGTTGAACGTGACCGTTCTGCTGGTCGAACAGAATGCGTTCGGCGCATTGAAAATCGCCGATCGTGGTTATGTCATGGAAACCGGGCGCATCACCATGGACGGTGCCGCCGAACAGCTGATCGCCGATCCCCGCATCCGCGAGGCCTATCTGGGGATATGAACGGGCCGCCGTTCATCCGCTGACCTGACCCGATACCGCGCCGCGCACCTGCAGCGGCACGATAATCGGATAGTCCAGCCCTTCAGGATGCAGAATTCGCAGGTCTATGCCGTAAACCTGCGACAATAACGGCTCTGTCAGGACCTCGGCCACCGGCCCTTCGGCGATCACCCTGCCCGCGTCGAACAGCACGACGTGATCAGCGTAGCGCGCCGCAAGATTGAGATCGTGCAGCACCACGACGATGCTGTGCCTGCTTTCACGATTGAGGCGACGCACCAGTTCCAGCACCTCCATCGCGTGGGAGACATCCAGGTGGTTTGTCGGCTCATCCAGTAGAATCGTGCCGGATTCCTGCGCCAGAACCATGGCAATCCAGGCGCGCTGCTTCTGCCCGCCCGACAGCGCGCCAAGCGGCGTATTCGCATGATCGGCAAGCCCGGTTGCCGTCAATGCGTCCGCGCAGGCGCGACGGTCGGCCGCAGATGGACCTGCCAGTGGCTTGCGATGGGCATATCGGCCCAGCATCGCCAGTTCAGCCACGGTCATCTCGGCTGGGGCCTCGGGCGATTGGGACAGCATGGCAAGGCTTCTGGCCAGTTCCTTCTCGGGCCAGTCGCGCAAAGGACGATCGTGCAGCGCTGCGTGCCCCTTGCGCAATGGCAACAGCCGGCGCAAAGCGCGCAATACGGTCGATTTCCCGCTGCCGTTCGGTCCGCACAGCGCGATGACCTTGCCCGCTGGCAAATCCAGATCCAATCCGTCGATGACAGGGTCCCGGCCATAGCCGGTTACGACTTTCTCTAACTGGAACAGTGATTTATCCACGCATGGTCCTTCCCCGGATCAACAGCAGGATGAATAGCGGCGCGCCAAGCACCGCAGTGACCGCGCCCGCCGGCACTTCAATCGGGGGCGCGATAATGCGCGCCAGAATGTCAGCAGCAAGCACCAGTGACGCACCAAGAAGTGCCGAAACGGGCAGCCATGATGCGCCCCCTTCACCAACCAGACGACGTGCAGCATGTGGCGCGATCAGCCCGACAAAGCCGATTGCCCCGACAAAGGCCACGGAGGCGCCCGTCAGCATCACAGCCAGCGCCACCATGGCGATTTGCGCCGCACCCAGCGACAGCCCGGTTGCACGCGCACTGTCTGCATCCAGACGCAGCTGCGCCAGCACACGGGCCGAAAGTGCGATCAGCGGCAGGCTGAGGACAAGGACCGCGCCAAGGATCGCAACGTCGGACCAATGTGCCGCACCGACAGAGCCCGCAAGCCAGGTCATCGCCTGTCCCGCAAGATAGACCGGTCCCATGATCATCAGCAACGTGACCAGGGCCTTCGCCAGCGCGGCGATCGCGATGCCGTAAAGGATCAGCCCCAGCGGGCCGCGATTCCGGTCGGCAAGTGTCAATGTACCGGTGATCAGCGTGAACCCGATCGCCCCCGCCATCGCCGCAACCGGCTTCCAGTGAATCGAGACGGTCAGCGCGTTCACGTCGTCCGAAAACAGCCACAGAAAGCCGACCACGCCCACCGCTGCACCATCGCTGATGCCCAGGATCGAAGGCGAGGCAAGCGGATTTCGCGCCACGCGCTGCAGGATCGCGCCCGCCAGTGCCAGCGCCGCACCCCCGGCCACGGCAAGAAAGACGCGCGGCAGTCGCAGGTTCCACAGGATCAATTCATCCGGGCGGCTTCCCAGCCCCAGAATTGCCTTCAGCACCCTTTGCGGCGGCATGAAGCTGGATCCGATGCCCGCCCCCAGAACAACGAGCACCAGCAACACAGCCGCCGCGATTGCCGTGCCGCCAATCATCCGCGGGACGCGAGGCGCAGACCGCGCAGCATCAAGGGCCTCGGTCGCGCTCATGCCGTCCGCCTGCCACCGCCGCGCCGCAACTGGCCGATCAGCACCGGAACACCGACAATTGCAAGTACGGTTCCGATCGGTGCCTCGGCCGGGGCGACGATGATGCGGGCCAGAATGTCGGCGACAAGCGCGATCAGCGCACCGGTCAACAAACACCCCAGGGCCAGCCAGACATGGCTTGTCCCGGGCAAAAGGCGGCGCACGATATGCGGCGTCACCAGCCCAAGGAAGATAACCGGCCCCGCCATGGCCACAGTGCCGCCTGCCAGCAGCGCGGCCACTGCGAACGCGCTATAGCGCATTCTAGCCACCGGCACGCCAAGCGCTGCGGCGCTGTCATCATCCGTGCGCAGCAGATCAAGCGCGGGCGCCAGCCATAGCGTTGCCAGCAGGCCCGCCAGCAGCACAGGCAGGCCGATCCAGATCAACCCCAGATCGCGGTCGGCAAAGCTGCCCGCCAGCCAGAACAACAGTGTCTCCAGTGCGGTTTCGTTGCTGAGCAGGATCACCTGCACCATCGCGCCGCACAGCGCCGCAAGCGTTACCCCGACCAACAGGATCGAGGTCGGATCTGCCCGAACATCGCCAAGCGCCGTCAGGCCCAGCACCAGCGTGATCGCAAGCAGCGCGCCAAGGCCGGCGGTTGCGCCAAGCCCGCTCAGGCTGTCGACGCCCAGAAGGGTGATCCCGATCACAGCCGCCAGCGCCGCACCTGAATTGACGCCAAGCAGCCCCGGCTCGGCCAGCGGATTGCGCGATGCCGCCTGCATCAGCAGTCCAGACAGGCCCAGGGCCGCACCGCTTACCACGGCAATCAGCGTGCGCGGGACCCGTAGCGTACCGATGATCAAGGCATCCGTGCCGGTGTCGCCGCCGCTCAGCGCGGCCCAGACCTGCGCGGGTGTATAGACGCGCATCCCCAGATGCAGGCTCGCCACCATCGTGATCAGAAGGGCGGCGCTCAGCATCAGAAGGATGTTCAATCGGATGGACACGCACGCCTCAGTTAACTTATGAATTCAGTCAGATTTAGCCTACGCGTAGTTGAGCGGCAAGATGCCGCTTCGGTGGGCAACAAACAGGACAAGGAAGGGGATCTTCAACATGCTGATCAAAGCAGTGACACGACGCAAGGCAATGGTCGTCGCCGCAATGGCAGGGCTGATCGCGGCACTGGTGCCGGCGGCATCAACAGCGCGCGAAGTCACACATGCCATGGGTGTGACCGAAGTCCCCGACAATCCCGCTCGCGTGGTCGTTCTGACCAATGAGGGGACAGAGGCGCTGTTGTCGATGGGCGTGATCCCGGTCGGTGCGGCGACCTCGTTCGGGGGGGATCCATGGTATCCCCATATTGCCGAGCAGATGGACGGGGTCGAGCCGCTTGGCACGGAATCGGCCATCAATCTGGAACTGCTGACGGCACTGGAACCCGACCTGATCCTTGGCACGAAAATGCGCCACGAGGAGATCTATCCCCAGCTTTCCGCCATCGCGCCGACGATATTGTCAGAGCGTCTGCGCGGCGACTGGAAGGTGAACCAGCGGCTATACGCACAGGCGCTCGGCACAGATGACAAGGCCGAGGAGGTCATCGCGGCTTATGACGCCAAGGTCGCGGACCTTCGCGAAAGACTGGGCGACAAGACCGCCGAGGAAGTGTCGATCATCCGCTTTCTGGCGGCCCAGATCCGTATCTACCAACTGGATACGTTCAGCGGCGTGATCCTGAAGGATCTGGGCTTCCACCGCCCGGAAAATCAGAATGTCGAGGAGTTTGCCATCCGTACCGGCAAGGAAAGCATTCCAGACATGGACGGCGACCGGATCTTCTATTTCACATTCGATCAGGGCAACGGAGAGGCAAATGCCGCCGAGGCAGAGGCGCTGGCAGACCCGCTTTGGCAGTCACTGTCGGCGGTCAAGGCGGGCCGGGTGCACAAGGTCGATGACGGGATATGGAACACGTCGGGCGGCGCCTTGGCTGCCAACCTGATGCTGGACGACATCGCCAGGATCTACGGCGTCGAATAGCGCACGCCGGATATTGCCGCGCAGGTCCGACCGCCGCCGGAATCTCCGGCGGCGGTTGCTTTTTTTTCCGATTACAGGAACAGATCGGCCACGAAGGCCGAGCCGACATAGGTTCCGGTCATCACCAGCACCGCGACGATGAAGATCTTCCACCCGGAATGCCTGGCAATCTCGATCTCGCGCCCGGTAATGGCGATGCCGGCATAGGCCAGGCAGGGCGTGGCCAGCGTCAGGAAGTTCACGTGGCTGACCTTGTCCAGCACCCAGGCATTGCCCGGGGTCCAGGGCAGCGTGGCGATGATCCCAACCAGCGAAATCCAGGCGACCGACGGCAGCTTGAACGGCACATAACTGGTCAGAACCAACCCGATCATGCTGATGACGTACAGCACGGCCAGCCCGACCGCGCCCTCCCACAGCGTGTTTTCGGTGGCCACGGTATTGCCGATCAAACCGATGACACAAACCGCCAGCAGCAAAATGGCATGTTGGGTAATGTCGGGCTTCGGATCGGCCTCGTGATCGACGGGGATATCGGTGGCGCTCATGGTCATTCTCCCGTCGCGGTTGGTGTGGCGGTCTTGCGACCGAAAATCGCGTAAAGCTTCTCGGTCATCGGCAGGGCCACGAAGATGCACATGTAAAGACCCGTGGCATAGGTCAGCACGTTGCTTGCACCCGCCAGCGCAAGGATCTGCTCTTCCATCGCAGGGACGGAATGAACAAGCGCGCCGGTGCAGGCTGCCATCATCGAGCCAGAGCCGACACCACAGGCCATCGACAGTGCCTCGATCGAGAACAGGCCGGATGTCGACAGAAGAGAGGCGAGGATCGCGAAGATGAAGGTGCCGAACAGTGTCCCGATGACATAGACACCCATCACGCCCGCGCCTTCAGGCGATTTCAGCCCGTACTTGTCGGCGATAATCGCGATATTCGGTTCGCGCGCGACCGAAAATGTCGCCCCGATGGATTCGCGTCCCAGTCCCAACACCAGAACCGCGACCGGGAAGGCCAGAACGACAGTGCCCAGATTGCCCAGTTCCTGCAGGATCAATGCCGGACCGGCGGCGATGATCTGTTCCATTGATGGGCCGATGATGGTTCCGAATTTTGCGATGAATGGCATGATCGCGATGACGATCATGGGCGATGCGGCGCGCACTTCTCGCTGGCCCATCCAGGCGCTCATGGCCTTGATGACGTTGGGGTTCAGAACCAGCCCCATGACAAAGGCATAAAGCAGCGGCAAGAACAGGATTGCGCCGATCCCGATCTCGACCTTCAGAATGCCGATCGCCTCGGCGATGATGGTAATGACCAGCACGCTGACATGCAGCCGCCAGTCAAGCAGAATGTCCCTTGTCGAGTTCATGGATACCTCTCTGTTATCGTTGTATCTTATAGTCGTCCTTCAGCCCGGTGCATAGCCGAAGGCGATGGCCGGATCGGCCGCCGTCTCGACCCAGACCGATTTCGTCGTCGTGTAAGCCGCCAGCGCCTCGCGCCCGGATGAGCGTCCGTAACCCGATTGCCCGAAGCCCCCGAAGGGCGACATGACGTGAATGGTCTTGTAGCTGTTGATCCAGAATGTCCCGGCACGGACGCGTCCGGCCATGCGATGCGCACGGCCGACATCGCGCGTCCAGACCGCGCCCGCCAGCCCGTAAGGCGTGTCATTTGCCAGGGCAACGGCCTCATCCTCATCATCGAAGGGCAGCACGGACAGGACCGGGCCAAACACCTCCTCTCGCGCGATCTCCATGTCAGGGGTCACGCGGTCAAGGATGGTCGGCGCGAAGAAATAGCCGCCCGTCGCGGCAAGGGCATCGGGCATGGCGCCCCCGGTCGCGACCTCGGCGCCCTCGGCCACGGCGGCACGAACCATGGTGTCGATCTTGTTCCATTGCCGGGCGTTGTTGACCGGCCCGATCTGCGTCGCCGGGTCCTGCGGCATCCCCACCGGAATGCGCGACGTGCCGCGCGCCAGCCGGTCCACCAGTTCGGCATGGACAGATCGCTGCACCAGCAGACGAGAGCCCGCGACGCAGCTTTGCCCCGCGCCCGCGAAGATCGCCGCCTGCGCACCCGTGATCGCGCGGTCCAGATCGGCATCCGAAAAGACGATATTGGCGGATTTCCCGCCCAGTTCCAGAACCGAGGGGATCAGCCGCCGCGCCGCCGATGCCGCAATTGCGGCCCCCCCCTGCGCCGAGCCGACAAAGACCACCAGGCCCGTCGCCGGATGGTCGATCATCATCTGCCCTGCCGTCGGGCCGCGCCCGGCGATCACATTGACCAGGCCCTTCGGCGCCCCGGCCTTCTCGCACAGCGCGGCGATCACCAGCGACGACAGCGGCGTCAGTTCGGACGGCTTCAGCATCACCGCGTTGCCTGCGCAGATCGCGGGCGCGACCTGCCAGCAGCAGGTAAACAAAGGCGCATTCCAGGGCGTGATCTGGGTGACGACGCCGATCGGTTCGTGCCGCGTATAGTTCAGATGGCTGGTCGGCACCGGGATGACGTCGCCAGTGATCTTGTCGCACCAGCCAGCGTAATATTCGAACATTTCGGCCATGCGCGCCGGTTCGCCGCCGGTATCGCGGATCGGACGCCCGGCGGAAATCGCCTCCAGCTGCGCCAATGGTTCGGCATGGGCACGGATCTGGCGCGCGATCTCGAACATGATACGGCCGCGTTCGGCGGCCGTCTTGGCCCACCAATCGCGCTGCGCCGTCACCGCCGCCACAGCCGCCGCATCCACCACCGCCTGCCCCGCATCGGCAAATTCGGCGAAAGCCCGGCCCGTTGCCGGATCGGTCAGCGTCAGGATGTCGCCATCGCCTGCGACTTTCGCACCGCCGACATGGTTCAGCACTTCGGCGCTTCCCAGAAGAGTGTTCAACAGTTCCGCGATCTCGGCGCGGCTGTCGGATTGCATCATGTCTTCAGCCATTCTGGCGGTCCTTAATCTGTGCTTCGGGATCACCCAGAAGCATGAAATCCTGATCGTCGCGGATGCCCGAGCGGTCTTCAGACCAGATCGCCGCGGCCAGTTCCGACATCGGCATCCTGCAACCGCTTTCCGCGGCCAGTTCCAGCGCGAGACGAACGTCCTTGCGCATCAGCCCGGCCGAAAATCCGCTGTCGAAGCTGCGCGTCAGCACCCAGCTGGGGAAATGCACCTCGCTGAGCGCGCTGCGCCCCGTGGCGCTGTTGACGACGCGCAACGCGTCTTCTGCGGGAAGGCCCGCCGCTTCGGCCAGCCTCAGGCCTTCGGCAGTGGTCAGCATATGGCAGGCAACCAGCATGTTGTTGACCAGCTTGGCGATATTGCCCGCACCACTGTCACCGACATGGATGACCTTTGCGGCAATCGCGTCCAGCACCGGCTGGGCCATGGCGACCCAGTCTGCCGCGCCGCCCAGCATCACCGAGAGCGCACCATTGGCCGCCCCCTGCGGCCCGCCGCTGACCGGTGCGTCCAGAAATCCATGTCCCTGTGCGGCCAGCCTTTCCGCCAGCCTGCGACTGACCGCTGCTTCCGAGGTCGAACTGTCGATCACCACCTTTGCGCCGCCTTCGAAGGCGCCGGCGACATAGGCACGCTCGATCGTCTCTTCGACATGCGCGGCCAGAGGTAAAGACAGCAGCACCGCCTGCGAGGAGCCAATCGCCTCTGCCGCGGATGTGGCGACTTTCATACCGGCATCTGCCGCACGCCGCATGGCAGCTTCCGATATGTCGAAAACCGTGACGTCAAACGACTTTGACGCAAGCGTCCGGGCCATACCCATTCCCATCGCGCCAAGGCCGATCACCGATACCTGCTGTAACATATCGCCCCCGCTTTCTTGTGGGGTTCATGGTGATCGGCGTTAGCGTTCTTTGCTAGTGGGCAAAACCGGCACATAGTGTTGCCAATCCGGCAACACTCAGGTGCGGAAGGCCACCATGCCACGGGCCAGCTGTTCGGCTGTCAGCGCGACCGAAGCAGGAAGCCGTCTTCGCGCGCGCACAAGCAGATGGGCGCTGACCGATTGCAGGCATTCTTCATCAAGATCGACAATCACCAATTCGCCGCGTGCCGCTTGTATCGCGGCTGAAAAACGCGGCAGAAACGTCGCGCCAAGCCCCGCGCTGACATAGCGGATCAGCGCAGCGATCGAGGATGTCTCGATCTGCGGATCAAGGGCCAGGCCCTGATCACCGGCGGCCTGTGCGACCAGAACACGAATTGCGTGACGACTGTCCAGCATCGCCACGGGTCCGGCAAGGATATCGGCCAACCCCAGTCGCTTCTGCCGCGCAAGGGGGCCATCGACGGGCAGGATCGCGCAGAGTGGCTGGCGTGCCCAGCAGACGGAACGCAACGCCGCCGAGCTGGCCGGGCTATAGGCGATCCCCAGATCTGCCTCGCCCTCGGCCACGCGACGCTGAATTTCACCCGTGCCTGCCAGATCGATGCGAAAGCGAAGGCCCGGGTGATTCAGTGCAAGCCGGGCGATACCATTTTCCATAAGATCAGCGGCAAAGCCTTCGCCGATGACGATGCGGACCGGCGGGCCACCCGTATCACGGAACCGGCCAAGCTGTTCAAGCAGGAAGGTCTGTTCGTCCTGCTGCGTCAAGGCATGTTCGCGCAACAGGCGCCCGGCATCGGTCAACGCAATTCCCTGCGCACTTCGTTCCAGCAAGGCGACACCCAGGCTACGCTCTACCTCGGCCAGTTTCCGGCTTAGCGCGGACGGCGCGATATTCATCCGGGCAGCGGCCCGACGCAGCGAATCTTCCTGAGCGATAATCAGAAACTCGCGCAGAAAGCGGCTGTCAAACGCATCGGTCAAGCCGCAGCCAAGCGCGCGAGCCTGACCCAGAATTCTGCGCCGACCGGAAGAACCGAATCGTTGAAATCGAATTGCGGCGAATGCAGCCCCGGATTATCGCCTGTCCGCGCCGCGCCCAGCATCAGATAAGCACCGGGACGTTCGTTCAGCATGAAGGCAAAATCCTCGGACGCCATGCTGGGGCCGGGATCGACGACCTCCAGCCCCATCCCGGCGCCGACATTGCGCGCCGTGGCCGCTTCGGCGGCAGTGTTGATGGTGGCGGGATAGCGCCGCTGATAGTCGATCTGCGCGGTGCACCCATGGGCCTGGGCGATGCCGCCTGCGACCTGGGTTAACCCCGCTTCTAGCTGATCGCCCGCCAGCGACGAAAACCAACGGACCGTGCCGCGCAGCACAGCCGTATCCGGGCAAACGTTCCAGGCGGTGCCGGAATTCACCTGCGTGACCGAGACCACGCCCGGGTCCAGCGGTGACAGTCGGCGCGCCGGCATTTCCTGCAAGGCACCAACCATGCGCCCGGCCGCCGCAATGACGCCGTCGCTCTGCTCGGGCATGGCGGCATGGCCGCCACGGCCTGACAGGGTGATTTCGAATACGGCAAAGGCTGCCATCATTTCCGCATCCCGGCAGACCAGGCGGCCTGGCGTCTGCCCCGGCCAATTGTGGATGCCAAAGACGGAGTCGCATGGAAACTGCTGAAAAAGGCCTTCTTCGACCATGACACGCGCGCCGCCGTCATTTTCTTCGGCCGGCTGGAAGATCAGATTGACCGTGCCCGACGCGACACCGTCCTGCGCGATCTGGCGTGCAGCCAGCAACAGCATGGCCATATGCCCGTCATGTCCGCAGGCATGCATCTTTCCCGCCTCGACCGAGGCATATGCCAGCCCCGTCGCTTCGGTGATCGGCAGCGCATCGATGTCAGAGCGCAGCCCGATACCTCGCCCGCCGTCCCCCATGCGCGCGACAATGCCGGTTCCGGCAAGGCCACGGTGAACCTGCCAGCCCCAGCCCGAAAGCAGCCCCGCAATCATATCTGACGTCCGAAACTCCTCGAATCCCAATTCGGGGTGGCGGTGCAGATCGTGGCGCCAGGCTATGGCCTCATCTATATGGCTGCTGTCGAACATCGCCATTCCTTCCACGCATCAGTTACGCGCCCGGTGCCGCATCAGCGCCACGAGCTGTCTTCGCGCCGACGCGCCTCTTGCGTGCGTTTGAAAAGTGTCAGCGCCGCCAGCGTGCACAGCGCCCCGGAAAGAAGATATGCGCCTGCGGACCACAGCCCCAGATGCTCGGTCAGGTAAAGTGCCACGAAGGGCGCAAAGCCCGCGCCAAACATCCAGGACAGATCGGCCGTGAGGTTCGACGCCGTATAGCGATTTTTCGCCGCAAAACCCGAAGCCACGGCACCGGACGACTGTCCGAAGGACAGGCCCAGAATGGCGAAGCCGATGAAAACATAAAGCGCCTCGCCCGAGAACCCGAGGCTGAGAAGCACCGGCGAGATCACGGCATAGACGGCAATGGCGATGGCGCAGTTGCGCAGCAGTGAACGCCGCCCGATACGGTCCGCAATAAAGCCCGAAGCGACGATGAATCCAAGACCGATAAGCGCACCGAAGATCTCGATCACCAGAAAACCGGTAATGTTTTCAGGGGCGTGCAGATAAATCCAGGCCAAGGGAAAGACTGTGACCATGTGGAAAAGCGCAAGCGTCGCCAGCGGAACGAACGCGCCCGCCACGATATTCGCAGCCTCTTCGCGCAGCAGCTGCGGATTGATGCGCGGACGCAGCTCTGCCTCTGAGTAAAGTGCAATGAATTCGTCGCTGACCGACAGCCGCAACCGCGCAAACAGCGCCACCACGTTTATGGCGAAGGCGACGAAGAACGGATAGCGCCAACCGAAGCGAAGGAATTCATCCTCGGACAGGGAAACACGCAGGAAGATGAACAGGCCCGCTGCCAGAATCAGGCCAAGTGGCGCGCCGATCTGCGGCAATGTCGCATAACGGCCCTTCTGACCTTCGGGTGCGTTCAGCGCCAGAAGCGACGACATCCCGTCCCATGCGCCCCCCAATGCAGCGCCCTGACCCATGCGGAACAGACACAGGCTGGCGACGGTCAGCCAGCCTTCCTGTTCGAAACTGGGCAGGAACGAGATGGCGACGGTTGACAGACCCAGCAGGAACAGCGCCGTGGTCAGTTTCGTGCCCCGACCCCAGCGGCGGTCGATCTCGGTGAAAACGAAGGTGCCTACGGGGCGGGCAACGAAGCCGAGTGCCAGCACGAGGAAGGCGTAAAGGACACCTTCGACGGGTGAGGCAAAGCTGAAGATGAACTGCGGGAAAACCAGCACCGCCGCGATGGCGAAGACGAAAAAATCGAAAAATTCCGAGGTGCGACCAATGATCACACCTATCGCCACATCGCTCAGATGGACCTGTTCGGGCCGCTCGGCCGGCATCGATTCTGTTGCGGTATTCATGGGCGGAACCTCTTATGCCTTGCGATATCTGGCGGGTGCTGATCCCTTAAGGGAGCGACTGAACCCATAACATGTCAAGCAAGATCATTCATGGACAATCCGACGAAGCTTTGGTTTCTTATGGACAGGACAGAAATAATCCACTCGGCCACCCAAAGGCAGGCTCGGCCAGCGTCGTGCCGGAACAAGACCGTAGGAGTGTGGGCTTTCAGAATGCAGCATTTGCGCAAAATCTTCCCGGCATTTGTCATCCTCGGGCTTGCGGGTTGCGGGTCCGAAGTGCTTTCGCCCGGCGGCGACGTGGCCGCAAAGACCCGCGACGTATTGGGCATCACCACGGCGCTGATCCTGCTGATCGTCCTGCCGGTGCTGGTGGCAATCGTCTGGTTTGCGATCCGTTATCGCGCCGGGAACAAGCAGTCGGAAGCCGATTACGACCCTAGCTTCCACCATTCCGTGCAACTGGAACTGCTGATCTGGGCGGCCCCGCTTGTCATTATCGTCTGGCTGGGCGCGCTGACCTGGGTCAGCACCCACAAGCTGGACCCCTACCGGCCGCTGGACACGGAAACCCGCGGGGTCACGGAAGGCGCCGATCCGCTGGTGGTCCAGGTCGTTTCGATGGACTGGAAATGGCTGTTCATCTATCCGGAATACGGAATTGCCACGGTGAATGATCTTGCCGCACCGCTGGACCGCCCGATCCGGTTCGAACTGACCTCGACCGAAGTCATGAACGCATTCTATGTGCCGACGCTGGCCGGCATGATCTATACGATGCCGGGCATGCAGACCCAGCTTCACGCCGTGATCAATGAGCCGGGCACCTACAAGGGGATGTCCTCGCATTACAGCGGCGCGGGCTTTTCGGGCATGAATTTCCCGTTCCACGGGCTTGAGCAGTCCGATTTCGACGCCTGGATCGAAAAGGCACGGGAGTCCGGTCAGGTGCTGGATCGCGACGCCTATCGCGAGTTGCTGGTGCGCAGCGAAAACAACCCTGCCGCCTTTTATGCGCTTGGCGATGAGGCGCTTTATCACGACATCCTCAACCGCTGCGTCGAACCCGGGCAGGTCTGCATGGACGACATGATGGCCGGCCACGGCAGTGACCATGGTAACGATCATGGTGGTGGGCATGCGGGAATGGATGAGGCAGGGCACGGATCAGTGCAGGCTGCCGAACATGGTGCGACCCACGGCCTTGATCAGCCTTCCCCGACCGCACAGGCTGACCAAGATGCCGCGCCGACCGACGCAAACGATCACTCCTCGCATGGCGCAGCATCCGCGTCTGCCGCGACGAATTGACAGGTAACGATATGGCCGTAGACCACAGCAGCGTAACAGACAGCACCTTCCTGTTCGGCCGTCTCGCCTGGGACAAGTTGCCGATTACCGAGCCGATTGTCGTGGGCACATTCATCGTGGTGGCGATCGGCGGCGCGGCACTTCTGGCTGCACTGACCTACTTCCGGCTTTGGGGCTATCTGTGGAAGGACTGGATCACAAGCGTGGACCACAAGAAGATCGGGATCATGTACATGATCCTTGGCCTGATCATGTTCCTGCGCGGCTTTGCCGATGCGGTGATGATGCGCATCCAGCAGGTTTGGGCCTTCAACGGGTCCGAGGGCTATCTGAATGCCCATCACTACGACCAGATCTTCACGGCCCACGGCACGATCATGATTTTCTTCGTGGCCATGCCATTCGTGACCGGGCTGATGAACTTCGTCGTCCCGCTGCAGATTGGTGCGCGCGACGTGGCCTTCCCCTTCCTGAACAATTTCAGCTTCTGGATGACGGTTGGCGGTGCAGTTCTGACCATGGTGTCGCTGTTCATCGGTGAATTCGCGCAGACCGGCTGGCTGGCCTTCCCGCCCTTGTCCGGCGTCGTCGCCAGTCCACGTGAGGGCGTGGATTACTATATCTGGGGCCTTCAGATCGCCGGGGTCGGCACGACCTTATCCGGGATCAACCTGATCGTGACGATCCTGAAGATGCGATGCCCCGGCATGACGCTTATGCGGATGCCTGTTTTCACATGGACATCGTTCTGCGCAAACATCCTGATCGTCGCCACCTTCCCGGTGCTGACGGCGACATTGGTGCTGCTGTCGCTTGACCGTTATCTGGGCATGAATTTCTTCACCAACGATCTGGGCGGCAACCCGATGCTCTATATCAACCTGATATGGATCTGGGGCCATCCAGAGGTCTACATCCTGATCCTGCCCGCCTTCGGAATCTTCTCCGAGGTCGTTTCGACCTTCTGTGGCAAGCGGCTGTTCGGCTATAACTCGATGGTCTACGCGACGATCTGCATCACCATTCTGTCCTATCTGGTGTGGCTGCACCACTTCTTCACCATGGGTTCGGGCGCGTCGGTGAACTCGTTCTTCGGGATTGCCACCATGATCATCTCGATCCCGACAGGCGCGAAGATCTTCAACTGGTTGTTCACCATGTATAAGGGCCGTATCCGGTTCGAGCTGCCGATGATGTGGTCGCTGGCCTTCATGCTGACCTTCGTGATCGGTGGTATGACCGGCGTCATGCTGGCGGTGCCGCCCGCTGACTTCATCGTCCACAACTCGCTGTTCCTTGTTGCGCATTTCCACAACGTCATCATCGGAGGTGTCGTCTACGGCATCTTCGCAGGTATCAACTTCTGGTGGCCGAAGGCCTTCGGCTACAGGATGAACCAGTTCTGGGGCCATGTCAGCTTCTGGTGCTGGGTCGTCGGCTTCTGGCTGGCCTTCACGCCGCTTTACATCATGGGCCTGATGGGCGTCACACGCCGGTTGCGGACGTTTGATGACCCCTCACTGCAGATCTGGTTCGTCATTGCGGCCCTTGGTGCTGCAGTCATCGCCTTCGGGATTTTCGCGCTGATCATGCAGATCCTCATGTCGATCCGCGACCGCGAAGCGCTGCGCGATACGACCGGCGATCCCTGGGACGCACGGACGCTGGAATGGGCGACCTCCTCGCCGCCGCCGGATTACAACTTTGCCTTCACCCCGGTCGTCTATGACGTTGACGCATGGCAGGACATGAAGGATCACGGCTATCAGCGGCCCCAGTCCGGATTCCGCCCCATTCACATGCCGAAAAATACCGGCACCGGCGTGATACTGGCCGGCATCAGTGTCGTGCTGGGTTTCGCACTTGTCTGGCATATCTGGTGGCTGGCCGTCATATCCTTCGCGGCCCTGATCGCCACGGCAATCGCGCATACATTCAATTATGACCGCGACTTCTACATCCCCGAGGCGACGGTGACCGAAACCGAGGACGCCCGGACGACGACCCTCAGCAACGCGGTGTGATGACAGACATGAGCGCAGAAATCCTGACCGATCCCGCCGACGAACGCGTCTATCACCAGGCCGAGGAACCACATCACCCCGAGGGGCACTCGACACCCCTGGGTTTCTGGATCTATCTGATGAGCGACTGCCTCATCTTTGCTATCCTGTTTGCGACCTTCGGGGTGCTGGGCCATCGCTATGCTGGCGGACCAGGCCCGAAAGAGCTGTTCGAACTGCCGCTGATCGCGCTGAACACGGCCATGCTGCTGATATCGTCCATCACCTATGGCTTCGCCATGTTGCAGATGCATGAGGGCGACCAGAAGGGCACGATCAAATGGTTGGGTATCACGGCCCTGTTCGGCGCGGCCTTTCTGTGCATCGAGATCTACGAGTTCAGCCACCTGATCCATGAAGGCGCAGGCCCCGGCCGTTCCGCGTTCCTGTCGGCCTTCTTCACGCTTGTGGGCACACACGGACTTCACGTCACGTTCGGGTTGATCTGGCTGGCCGTATTGGTGGTTCAGATCCGCAAGCACGGCCTGACGATTGCCAATCAGCGGCGTGTGAACTGCCTGTCACTGTTCTGGCACTTCCTCGACGTGATCTGGATCGGCGTTTTCACCTTTGTCTATCTGATGGGAATGATCTGATGAGCAGCACCGAACATCACGGCGGCAATGGTCATCATCACGATGAGGGCCATGCGGCGCAATTTCCGCATGGTACGAAGCGCGACTATGTCACCGGATTTGTGCTGTCGGTGATCCTGACCGTGATCCCCTTCGGGCTGGTCATGTCGGGCGGCTTCGCCTCGGCCCGGATGACGGCCTTTGTGGTCCTCGGCTGCGCTGTCGTGCAGATGGTCGTGCATATGGTCTATTTCCTGCACATGACACCACGTCAGGAAGGCGGATGGACGCTGATCTCGATGGTTTTCACGCTGATCGTTCTGGTCATCGCCGTCGCCGGCACGCTGTGGGTCATGTACCACATGGATACCAACATGATGCCGGGCATGATGGCGCCGGCTGGTGATACTGGCCAGATCACACCTTGAGCGCGCATTCCGCCGAACGCCGCCGCCCGCTCTGGCAGGTGGCGGCGGTCCTTCTGATCGGGGCGATGATGGCGGCTGGCTTTGCCGGCCTTGGCGTCTGGCAGGTCCACAGGCTGGGTGAAAAGCGCGACCTGATCGCGCGCGTCGATGCCCGCGTCAACGCCGCGCCGATCCCTTGGGTCGAAGCCGCGCGCCTGCCTCCGGACGAGGCCGAATACCGCCATGTGACCGTCACCGGAGAGTTTGAACACGACAAGGAAACCTTCGTGAAGGCCGTCACAGAGTTGGGCGGAGGGTTCTGGCTGCTGACACCGCTGACGACGCCAGAGGGTCAAACGGTACTGATCAATCGCGGTTTCGTACCGCCCGAAAAACGCGACGCGCAAAGCCGCGAAAACACGTCGCATCCGGGTATGCAGACAGTGAACGGACTTCTTCGCCTCACCGAGCCCGGCGGCGCGTTTCTTCGCAGCAATGACCCACTCGCTGATCGCTGGTATTCCCGAGATCTGGACGCAATTGCCCAGGCGCGCGAACTGGGCGAGGTTGCGCCCTATTTCATCGACGCCGGTTCCGAAGGCGATGATGCCGTCTACCCGACGGGCGGGCTGACCGTTGTCAAATTCCGCAATACGCATCTCAGTTATGCACTTACGTGGTTCGCGCTTGCTGCGATGGTCGTGACTGGAATGATCATCCTGATCCGTCACGAAAGACGGCTGCGCTAAAGCGCCAGAACTTCGCAGGAGATCAGGATGAACGCGGCCAGAAACACAGTCTGGCCAAACAGAAGGCCGATCGGCTTCGGCCCGACCTCAAGCATCGAATCGAGCTTCGTGCGCAGGCCCACCCCGGCAATGGCAACCAGCAAGGCCCATCCGGAAAGATGTCCCAAAAGCTGCCGCAGGCTATCGGGAATCAGACCCAGGGCAGAAATCGCGGCAAGCACGGCAAAACCCAGCACGAAGCCGGGCAGGATCGGCACCTTTCCGCGCCCTTCACCGCTGGCGCTGTTTCTGTAGACAAGCGAAAGGGTCAGTACGACGGGCGCCAGCAAGCTGACCCGGATCAGTTTGACGAGGGTCGCGGTCTCTCCCGTTTCGGGTGAAACCGAAAAGCCCGCGCCGATGACCTGCGCCACATCATGCACGGTGCCGCCGATGAAGATGCCTGCCTGATGGTCCGACAGGCCCAGCCATGCAGCAATCGCGGGATACAGGATCATTGCCAGCGTCGACAGCAGCGTCACGCCCAGAACGGTGAAGGTCAGGTTACGTTCCGAGCGTTCGGTTCGGGGCTGGACAGCGGCAATGGCCATCGCCGCCGAAACGCCACAGATTGCCACCGCTCCTGCTGTCAGAACCGAAAAATTGCGTCCCTGCCCCAGCAGCCTTCCAAGCAAAACCCCGAACAGGATCGTCACAACTGTCGAGACGATCAGCAGCAGCAGCACCGTCACACCCAGATCGGACAGAAGCGAGGCCGTGATACGCGCACCCAGCAGCGCCACCCCGATGCGCAAGACCCCACGCGAGGCAAAGGTGATGCCCGGCCCGGTTTTCGGTTCGGACCCAAGACAATTAAGGGCCATCCCGAAAAGCAGCGCCATCAGCATCGCCGGCGCACCGTAATGTTCCGCCACGAATTGCGCTGCAATCGCCACAAGCCCGGCGATAAGCAGCCCCGGCAAAAGCTGTCGGATGGCGCGATCCAGTTCAGCCAGGCGCAAACTCATGCTGACACGCGACGCGCCGTGACGGCAGGGCCGAAATCCAGCGCCACGGCCTGCCCGGTGATGGCCGATTCCTGCGCGGCAAGCCCCATCAGAACGGCCTTCATCCCATCATCCATATTCACCTCGGGGGCGGCTTCCCCGCGCACGACAGCGGCAAATTTCTGGTGCTGGAAGAAGGTCGCGCCATTGTGGTCGCCTGCGGCCAGCAGGGTCGGATCGATCGGAATATCGATGGCAAGCGGACCTTTCGGCGACCTCGGACTTTCGATCAGCTGGGGCACCGGTGCCGGACCTAGATGGGTCGGCCAGAAGCGGCCAGGACCCGGAACCAGCACATCGATGCGTCCCTGAGCACCGGTCGCGGTGATTTCTTCCTGATAGCGCGCCCCTTCGGCGAACATGCACAGGTCCAGCATGGCCCGCGCGCCGCCCGCGAAATCGACGATCACGTATCCGTTGTCCCAGATATCGGGCGTGGCACCGCCATAAGTTTCGTCCTTGTGGTTCACCGCCTGCCCTGCGCTTGCCATGATCCGCACCGGCTCGTCCGCGGTGGCAAGCCGCATGAGGTCGAAGAAGTGGCAGCACTTTTCGACCATCGTGCCGCCGGAGTTCCGGTTGAACCTGTTCCAGGCCCCCACCTTGTCAAGAAACGGGAAGCGATGTTCCCGGATCGACAGCATCCGCAGCCCACCCGTGGCACTTTCCAGCCGCGCCAGAAAAGCCGCAATTGGTGGCATATACCGGTATTCCATTGCCACCCAGACCGGCGCTGCATAGCTTTCGTTCAGCGCCTGCAGTCGCGCACGGTCGGCAGCATCGGTAAAAACCGGCTTCTCCACCAGAACGGGCAGCGCGCGGCCTTGGGCAATACGTTCCAACTGGCCGATATGGTCGACATTGGGTGACGCAATGACAAGACAATCCAGATCGGTCCGCGCCAGCAAGGCATCAAGGCTGTCGCAAAACGCTGCCTCGGGCGCAAGGATCGCGGCCGCCTGACGCATTCCCGCGTCAGGTTCATAGATCGCTGCAATGCGCGATCCGTGCAGCAGGCGGATATTCCTGAGATGCTCCTGCCCCATCATGCCGCAACCGATGATGCCATAGCTGATGTCGTCGGACATTTTGTTCATCCTCTACCTGATCCGGGCCATATAGGCGGCCCGTGTCGTGTCAAACCAGTTGCGCGAAAATTCTGCCCGACGGTTGTCCTGATCGAAGCTGATCCGTTCGAAGCACCCCGTCGTGCTGCCAATAGGCGGGCCAAATTCGGGATCTGCCCAGACCGGCACAATGCCCTGCCCGACCCGAT
Organism: Paracoccus denitrificans; assembly: GCA_005768755.1. GTDB lineage: Bacteria > Pseudomonadota > Alphaproteobacteria > Rhodobacterales > Rhodobacteraceae > Paracoccus > Paracoccus denitrificans_B. The sequence goes on from VAFL01000008.1 coordinate 140,544, forward strand.
CCTCGACCGAGGAGATCCACAGGTTCAGCCGGGTCCGGTAGAAAAGATAAAGCGATTCCGACAGGTCGCGGGCCGGTATGTCGGGGGCATAACTGCCGTCCAGCCATATCTCTTCCAGCACACAAGGCTGGTCATTCAGAAAGCGCAGCCGGCGAATGCGAAAGGCCGTGCTCGCGCGGCCGAATTCGGGCAGATCGGCGGGCTTGTCCAGTCTGTCAATCGACAACAGCCGCGCATGCGGCAGGCCACCGCCAGCCAGAAGTTCAATCCGGAAAAACGCATAGACGTTCTGGGCACCTGCATGGTTGCGAACATAGTTGCCCGACCCCTGTCGCCGCTCCAGCAGGCCGCGGGACGTCAACTCGCCAAGCGCCTTGCGCAAGGTTCCCACGGAAATCCCAAGCTCTGCAGCCATCTCACGCTCGGGGCGCAGCCGCTCACCATCCAGCAGATGTCCGGCGGCGATGTCGCGGGCCAGAAGCTCGGCGATTTGCACATAGATGGGCAGTGCGTGCGGATTGCTCATGGCCTGACCTGCGACAAATTGATACACTATTGATCTACATCAAGGACGATGCTATGCAAGTGGAAATTTCGCTGGGGGAGTGCAATTCATGACCGTTGTTCCGATCACCTCGCCAAACTTGGAAGCGGCTGAAGTCTCGTGGTTTTCTGCGCTCTGCTCGGATGATTACAGGTATCTGGGCGTCCCCGACGGCGCATTGCGGTCAAGCTGGGAACATTGTTCCGACATCGTGAAAACGGCCGAAGCGCAGGGCTTTCGGAATATCCTGTGCCCATCTTCCTATCAGGTCGGTCAGGATACGCTAAGTTTCGTTTCCGGATGTGCACCGATCACCGACAAGATCAACCTTCTGGCGGCGGTCCGTTGCGGTGAGATGCAGCCGATCATGCTGGCCCGCACCATCGCCACCCTGGACCACATGCTGAAAGGCAGGTTGACGATCAACATCATCAGCAGTGATTTTCCGGGGGAAAAGGCCGACAGTGCGTTTCGCTATCAGCGGTCGCGCGAGGTGGTCGAGATCCTGAAACAGGCCTGGAACCAGGACGAGATCAACCACGAGGGCGAGGTTTATCAGTTCAAAGGCGTGACCACAGCCCCCGCCAAACCCTATCAGCAGAATGGCGGACCGCTTCTGTATTTCGGCGGCTACAGCCCCGACGCGTTGCAGCTTTGCGGTCAGCATTGCGATGTCTATCTGATGTGGCCCGAGACGAAGGACGAACTGGCCGGGCGGATGCGTGCCGTCCATGATGTCGCCGACACCTATGGCCGAACGCTGGATTACGGGCTGCGCGTCCACATGATCGTGCGCGAGACCGAGGCCGAGGCGCGCGAATATGCGCGCGAGCTTGTCTCGAAACTGGATGACGAACAGGGCCGCGCGATCCGCGAACGCGCATTGGATGCCGGATCGCTTGGCGTATCGCATCAGGCGAAAAACCGTGATCTGGCGGATATGGAAGGCTTCATAGAGCCGCATCTTTGGACCGGTGTCGGGCGCGCGCGCTCGGGTTGCGGCGCGGCGCTTGTCGGATCCGCCGACCAGATCCTGACCGAGATCGAGGCCTATCAGAAAATGGGCATCCGCGCGTTCATCTTTTCGGGTTATCCCCATATCGAGGAAGCCGAGTATTTCGGCAAGCTGGTCTTGCCGCATCTCAAGACATGCTCGCTGCCGCAGGAATATGGCCGTGTTCCCGACAGCCCCCCTGCCACCCCGCTTGCCGAAGGGGAGCGCCGGTAATGGAGCGCATCGCACTTAACGGTGACCTGGAACTCAGCCGGATTGTTTACGGGATGTGGCGCCTTGCCGACGATTCCGACACGTCAGAGGCCCATGTGCGCGCCAAGATTGAGGCCTGTCTGGAGCAGGGGATCACCAGTATCGACCAGGCCGATATTTACGGCGATTACGAAAGCCAGCGCGTGCTGGGCAAGGCGCTGAAAGCCGCGCCGGAATTGCGCGACCGGATCGAGATCATCAGCAAGGCGGATATCGCGCTGATCTCGGAAAAGTTTCCGGACCGGCGCATCAAGCATTATGACACGGGTCGCGAGCATATCACCGCCTCTGTCGAGGCTTCGCTGCTTGAAATGGGGCTTGATTATCTTGACCTCCTGCTGATCCATCGCCCCGATCCGCTGATGGACGCGCACGAGACCGGCGCCGTGCTGGATGAGTTGGTCACCAGCGGAAAGGTCCGCGCGATCGGCGTGTCAAATTTCCGGCTGTTCGACTGGACCTTGCTGCAATCGGCGATGCGCACGCCAATTGTCACGAACCAGATCGAACTGAGCCTGATGTCGAGCGAACCGTTCCGCAACGGCGACATCGCTTTCCTGCAAGAGCGCGGCATTCCGCCCATGGCGTGGTCGCCATTGGCCGGGGGCGCGCTGTTTGACGGCGCTCATCCCGAATTGCTGGCGCGACTGACCGCTATCGCCACCGAATACGGCACCGATGCTGGCGCCGTTGCAATCGCGTGGCTGCTGCGCCATCCGTCCCGGATCATTCCGGTTCTTGGCACCAACAATCTGGACCGGATCCGCGCCATCGCCGACGCGACCCGGATCAAACTTGATCGCGAAACCTGGTTCGAGCTTTATGAGCTGGGCAATGGTCATGAAGTGCCCTGAGGGAACGCCATGCAACATGTTCAAAGCTTCATCCCGTCGCCGGAAAACGCCCGCGCCTTTCGCGATGCGCTAGGCCGGTTCGGGACCGGTGTGACAGTCGTGACGACCGGGTCGGACGAAGGGCCGGTCGGGATCACTGCGAACAGTTTCGCATCGGTTTCGATGGACCCGCCATTGGTGCTTTGGTCACCCGCCAAGGCGTCACGCCGATTCACTCATTTCGCCAATGCCACGCATTTCGCAATCCATGTTCTGTCCCATGAACAGGATGCCCTGTGTCACGGATTTTCCCGGTCGCACGACATTTTCGATCGGCTGGACTGGACCGAAGGCAAATCTGGAACGCCACTGATCGAAGGCTGCCTGTCACGGTTCGAATGTCGCATGTCCGCCATACATGATGCAGGCGATCACGCCATTGTCGTCGGTGAGGTTATTCACACCACCATGACTGACGGCGCGCCGCTTCTGTTCTACAAAGGGCGGATCGGGGGATTCGCACATCGCGGCTAAGCCGGTCGCACGGGCGGAGGCACGGGGGGAAGAATGACCAGAATCCTGCTTGCGGTACTTGCGCCGCTGCAATGGCTGAACACGCGATTGCTGCCGGCCGGATCGGTTCTGGCGGCGATCCTGCTGGCGCTGATGGTCGTCATCATTCTGACGCAGGTTTTCTTTCGCTATGTCCTGAACAGCGCCCTGCCCTGGCCCGAGGAAGCCGCGCGCTTTCTGATGTTGTGGATGACCGGGCTGGCGGCACCGGCGATTTATCGTCGCGGCGGCTTCGTCGCCATCGACATGCTGGAAGTGGCGATACCGAAACGCGCGGCGGCGCTGTTGCAGCTGGTGCTGCTTCTCATTTCGGCGCTCGTGCTGGTAATGGCACTGAAATACGGCTGGAAACACGTGAATTCCGGATGGCTCTTCAACTCTGCCTCTTTGCGGCTTCCGCTGGAAATGTTCGGGATGGGTGTTGTCCGGGTCAAACTTGCCTGGATGTATATGTCGATCTTCGTGGGCTTCGTTCTGCTCAGCCTCGTCAATCTTGAACTCATCCTGCGCAGCCTGATCGCGCTTTTTGGCGAGCCACAGTCGCTGGCACCCATTCCGACCCTTGCCGTGACGGAGGCCGAATAATGCTGGTCTGGTTCCTGCCGGTCTTCCTGCTTTTCCTGATGATCGGCCTGCCCGTCTTCTTCGCGCTGCTGGCCGCACCCGGCATCCTGTTGTGGCTGAACGGGCAGGAACGCGATGTCGCGCTGCTTTATCGCAATGTCTATAACGGCATGGACAGCTTTCCGCTGATGGCGATCCCCTTCTTCATGCTGGCGGGCGAGTTGATGAACCGCGGGGGCATCACCGAACGCCTGGTCGAGTTCAGTCAGGCGCTGATGGGCCATCTTCGTGGCGGGCTGGCCCATGTGAACATCCTGTCGTCCATGCTGTTTGCCGGGCTCTCCGGGTCTGCGGTGGCCGATACCTCGGCGCTTGGGTCGATGCTGATCCCGGCGATGGAAAAGCAGGGCTATACGCGACGCTTTTCCGCAGCGATCACGGCGGCATCCAGCGTCATCGGCCCGATCATTCCGCCCTCTGGCATCATGATCATCTACGCCTATGTCATGGGCGAAAGTGTGGCGGCACTGTTTCTGGCCGGCATCGTGCCGGGGGTGCTGGTCGGGCTTTCTCTCATGTTGATGGTCAAGATCATGGCCGACCGCTACGATTTCCCGGTCGCAAGTGCGCGCACGTCTTGGCGCGAAAAGGGTCAGGCCAGTTTGAAAGCCTTCTTTCCGCTGATGACCCCCGTCATCATCATGGGCGGCATTCTGGGCGGCATCTTCACCCCGACCGAGGCCGCAGCGGTGGCCGCCGCTTATGGGTTGCTGATCGGGCTGTTCGTGATGCGGACATTACGGATCGGCGATCTGGGCGGGATCTTCCAGCGCTCTGCCGCGACCTCGGCGGTGGTCTTGTTGCTGGTTGGCGCGGCAATGGCGTTCAAGACCGTGGTCAGCCTGTCCCACGCGCCGGAAATACTTGCTGACCTGATCCTTGGTCTGTCGGAAAACCCGCTGATCCTGCTGTTCTTGATCAACATGCTTCTGTTCGTTGTGGGCATGTTCCTTGATGCAGGTCCCGCGATCATCATCCTTGGCCCTGTGCTGGGGCCCGTCTTCACCGATCTGGGTGTCGACCCGATCCATTTCGCCATGATCATGTCGGTCAACCTGACCGTCGGGCTGATCACGCCGCCGATGGGACTGGTGCTGTTCGTCGCTTCGTCGGTTTCGGGGGAACGGATATCGACCATATCGAAGGCGATTTTGCCTTTCCTTGCGATGGAGATCATTGTCATTTTCCTGATCACCTATGTTCCGGCGCTGTCGATGACGATCCCACGCCTGACCGGCTTTGCCGATTGACATAATCATAATCACTAACGGGAGAGAGAAATGCTGAAAAACACACTCGCCACGCTTGCGCTTGGTGCTGCGGTCAGTCTGGCCGGTGCGGCTGCCGCGCAGGAATATACCTTGCGTGCAACCGCAAACTCCAACGAACAGGACGAGGATTACGACGGTCTGGTCGTCTTCAAGAATTACGTCGAAGCCGCCTCCAACGGCGCCATCGAGGTCGAGTTGTTCATCGGCACCCAGCTGTGCGGCAACGGCGCGGAATGTCTGCAAGGGGTGGCTGACGGGTCGATCGACATCTTCATCTCGACCGCTGGCGGGGCGGCAGGGATCTTCCCCTATATCCAGGTTCTGGACCTGCCTTATCTTCTGACGGATGACCGTATGGCCGAACGTGTCCTGACCGATGACACCTTCACCAAGACGATGCGCGACATGATGCTGGCCAGCAGCGGCGACAAGATCAGGCTGATGACCATCGGAAATACCGGCGGCTGGCGGAACTTCGCCAATACGCAGAAGCGTGTGCAGTCCCCCGCCGATCTGGCCGGGATGAAGCTGCGCACCGTCGATGCCGAACTGCCGCAGGAACTGGTCACTGCGCTTGGTGCGTCGCCGACGCCGATCCCGTGGCCGGAACTGTTCACTTCGCTGCAGACCGGCGTTGTGGTCGGCACGAAGAATGGCATCACTGACATCATGAACATGAAGTTCCCCGATGCCGGGGTGAAATACATGACGCTGGACGGGCACGGCTATATGGGTGCGTTCTGGTTCATGTCAAACGACCGTTTCATGGAAATGCCCGAGGACATGCGCCGCGTCGTCGTCGACGGTTTCTATCAGCTTCAGCAGGCGACCTTCGCCAGCCCCAAGCGCAAGTCGATCCAGGCCTATGAAGATTTCGTGGCAGCAGGCGGCGATCTTTATGTCCCCACCCCCGAGGAGAAGCAGGCCTTCCTGGACGCGGCGCAGCCTGTCTATGAATGGTTCGACTCAAATGTCGAAGGCGGACCCGAGGCACTGGCAGCCCTGAGGTCATCAGTCGAAGCCGCGCAGGCCGAAATCGACGCCGAACGCCAGGCCGAAATCAACTGATCAGAACCGGGGGCGGCGGCGCCTTGCCCCGCCCCCTTTTCGCCGCTGCTATCGCCGCAGGCGTGCGATCAGCGACGATGTATCCCAGCGGCTGCCGCCCATCATCTGCACCTCCTTGTAGAATTGATCGACAAGCGCGGTTACGGGCAGGCTGACGTCCAGATCATCGGCCGTATCAAGGCAGATCCCCAGATCCTTGCGCATCCAGTCGACCGCGAAGCCATGGTCAAACTCGCCCGCGGCCATCGTCTTGTGGCGGTTCACCATCTGCCAGCTTCCGGCGGCGCCCTGGCTGATCACCTCGACCACCTTTTCGATGTCCAGGCCCGATGCCTCTGCAAAACGCAGCGATTCGGACAAAGCCTGCACCAGTCCGGCAATGGCGATCTGGTTGCACATCTTGGTGGTCTGGCCCGCACCCACCTGCCCCATCAGACGGCAGATCTTGGCATAGGCGTCCATGATCGGTTGGACCCGATCAAATTCTTTCTGCGATCCGCCGCACATGATCGAAAGCTGCCCATTTTCAGCCCCGGCCTGCCCGCCCGAAACCGGCGCATCGACATAGCCGATGCCCTTTTGCGCACCGATCTCGGCCAGTTCACGCGTAACGCGCGCCGATACCGTGGTGTGATCGGCGAAGATCGTGCCTTCGCCCATGCCTGCAAAGGCACCGTTCTCGCCGTGACAGACGCTGCGCAAATCATCGTCATTGCCGACGCAGGCCAATACGATGTCGGCACCGGCCGCCGCCTCTCGCGGGGTGGGCGCGGCCCGGCCATCATGTTCGGCGGCCCATTTTTCGGCCTTCGCGGTGGTGCGGTTATATACCGTGACCTCGTGCCCCGCCTTCGCCAGATGGCCCGCCATCGGATAGCCCATCACGCCCAGTCCCAGAAATGCCAGTTTCGCCATCGTCGTGCCCCTCGGTTCAAACCCTATCCGCGTTGAAAGCCATTTGCGCTTGGCCTACACAGCCCCCAAGACAACACCCCCCGGCCCGCCGGTCAAGCAAGCGCTGCTTTCGTAAGGAACTTCCCAAAAGATGCTGACCCTGTTCCGCTGGACATTGCGACTGACCCTCGTTCTGATCCTTTTGCTGGCGCTTGCGGCGGTGCTGGTCTGGTATTTTGCCATGCGCTCGCTGCCCGATTACGACACGAGCTATGTCACCCCTGGCATCGGTGCCGAGGTCGAGATCGTTCGATCGACCGAAAACGTCCCGCATATCTTCGCCGAAAGCGATCACGACGCCTTTTTCGCCCTTGGTCTTGCCCATGCGCAGGACCGGCTGTTTCAGATGACCGTGCTGCGCCGCGCCGCCAAAGGCCGTCTGGCCGAGATCTATGGCGAGCGCGCGATCCCTGCCGATGATCTGGTTCGCCGGATGGAGTTGGGACGGATCGCGCGCGAGGCACTGGCCCTGCAGGATGATCGCACGCGCGCCGCCCTCAGCGCATATGCGGATGGGGTCAACCAGTGGATCACCACCGTTAACGAACGCGCACTTGGCCGGGGCGCACCCGAATTCTTCCTGATGCCCGACGATATCTCGTATTGGGAGCCCGCCGATTCGTTGGCCATCCTGAAGCTTTATGCCGCCGCCACCAGCCGCCAGATCCCGGCAGAAGTGCTGCGTGCAGAACTGTCGCTTGCCGCACCAGAGCGCGGGCAGGACATCGTCGCCGGGCTGGGCGAGCCATCCATGCCGACCTATGCCAGTCTTTTTCGTGGCGCACGTGTCGGCGGGGCAACAGCGCCTGCAGGCGCTGACTGGCCGCTTGATCTTGCGGGCTATCTGGTGCCCTTCAGTGGACTGTCAGGCAGCAGTTTCGCGGCCGAGGCGCAGCGCACCACCGCAGGACAGGCGCTGCTGGCCAATGATCCGCAGGCGGCGCTGACCATGCCGTCGCTGTGGTATCTGGCCCGGTTGCAATTGCGCTCGGGCGACGTCATCGGCGCGACGATCCCCGGCGTTCCGGCGATCCTTTCAGGCCGATCCGCCCGGCTGGCATGGGGTATCGTGCCGGCGCAGATCGACGATGCCGATATTCACATCGAGGAAATCCAGCCCGGTGACATCAACCGCTATCGCGGTGCGGATGGATGGCAGGATTTTACAACCCGACAAGAGGTGATCCGCGTTCGTGGCGGACAGAATATCCCGATCACCCTGCGATCGACGGAAAACGGGCCGTTGCTGTCGGGTCAAAGCTTCGGGCTGGCGACAGTCACACCACCCGGTCACGCCGCATCGCTGTCCTGGACCGGACTTTCATCCGAGGATCGCACGATGTCCGCACTGATCGGCATCATGGAAGCAGCCGATCGTGCAGCCGCCTACACGGCCGCCGAAGTCTGGGGCACACCTGCCGTCAGGCTTACCGTGGCTGATCAGGAAGGGATATCCGAAAATCTGGTTGGCCTGGTGCCTGACCGCGCGGCTGAACATGCCACGCTTGGCCGCATGCCGACGCCGGGCTGGGTGGTTGCGAACCATTGGCGCGGCATCGCGCAAAGCGATGCGCGTGACGCGACGGAAAACGGCCTGGACCTTTCCGCAGGGGTGTTGCCGCCTTTGCAGGGCGATTTCCCGCTTGGGTTCGACGGTGACACACCGCTGCGCGAACAGCGCCTGCGCCATCTTCTGCAAGGGCGCGAGGTGCATACCCGCGACAGCTTCATCGACACGCAACTTGATGTTGTAAGCCCGTCGGCGCGCAGTCTGCTTCCGTTGATCGGGGCCGATCTGTGGTTTACGGGCGAACCCGCCGCCCCCGCCACGCCCGAACGCCAGCGACAGGAGGCCCTTGGCCTGTTGGCTGAATGGGACGGCGCGATGAGCGAGCACCTGCCCGAGCCGCTGATCTATGCCGCCTGGCTGGGCGCACTGCAGGAAAGACTGATCCGCGACGACCTGGGTCCACTGGCGGACCGCGTGCGCGGCATTCAGCCTGGGTTTATCGAACGCGTTTTCCGCAACCGCAACGGCGCAGCTGCCTGGTGTGACATCCGACAGTCGGCCGCAGTCGAAACCTGCCCGGCATTGGCACGCCAGGCGCTGGATCAGGCGATCTACGACCTGACCGAACAGTATGGCCCGGATGTCACCAGCTGGCGATGGGGCGATGTGCACGAGGCCGTGCAGGTTCACCCGGCACTCGGCCCGATCCCGCGCCTCGGCTGGATTGCAAATCTGCGCCAATCGCTGTCTGGTGGCGACACGACGCTGGCGCGCGCGCCTATGCTGGCAACGGCGGATCAGCCGTATCGACCGGCCAGCGGCTCTGCCTATCGCGGCGTCTACGACCTCGCCGACCCGGACAGTTCTGTATTCATCATTGCCTCCGGGCAATCCGGGCATCCGTTTTCGCGTCACTATGACGACCTGGCGGTGCGCTGGCGGCGGGGAGAATACATCACCATGTCGCTTGACCCTGAACTCGCGCGGGCAGCAGCAGCCGGCATAACCCGCTTGATCCCGCATGACCGTAACGTTGTCGAAACCACATCAACTGACGGCGCTGATTGAAGCGCCGTTTGGTCTTGCAAAGCACATGTGCCAGCACGACAATTCACCGATCAGGGAAGAACGGATGAACAGCAAGGCAGATCTTATTTGCATCGGCGCGATGCTGTGGGACGTGATCGGACGCAGCCCGCGTGCGATGGCGGCAGGCGCCGACATGCCCGGACGTGTCGCCCACATCCCGGGCGGCGTCGCACTGAACGTGGCGCTGGCGGTAGCGCGTTGGGGCATGGCACCGGCGATCCTGTCCGCGGTGGGACGCGATTCAGAAGGCGACGCGCTGATCAATGCAGTGGGTAAATGCGGCGTGGTGACCGAGTTTCTGTATCGCGATGGTGGCCCGACCGATGTCTACATGGCGATCGAGGACGTGAACGGGCTGATTGCGGCAATCGCTGATGCCCATTCGCTGGAAGATGCAGGCGACAAGATCCTTGCGCCAATCCGCGATGGCAGGATTGCGGCCCCAGATAATCCATGGCAGGGAATTGCCGTGATCGACGGCAATCTGACCACCGAACAGCTTTCACGCATCGCGCAAGAGCCGGGCCTGGCCAAGGCCGATCTGCGCATCGTTCCGGCCAGTCCGGGCAAGGCAGAGCGGCTGGCCCCGCTGATCGGTGCGGCACATGGCTGCTTCTACCTGAACCGATACGAGGCCGAAGTGTTGTGCGGGCGCAATCTGCCCGACGCAGCGACTGCCGCGAAAGCCATGCTGGATCGCGGCATGCACCGGGTAATCGTCACCGATGGCGGGCACGATCTGGCCGACGGACTGACCGGCGATGACGTTCTTTCGACCCGCCCGCCGACTGTCACCATCGCGCGTGTTACAGGTGCGGGCGATAGTTTTCTGGCTGCGCATCTTGCGGCCGAACGCGCCGGTCTCGGGCGCGACACCGCATTGGAGCGCGCAGCACTTGCCGCCGCCGCCTATGTTTCCGGAAAGGATATGCCATGACCAAACAGTTCGATCTGACCCCCGAAGTTGCCCGTGCACTCGCTGATGGTGCGCCCGTGGTCGCACTGGAATCAACGATCATCACCCATGGCATGCCCTATCCCCAAAACCTTGAAATGGCTCGACAGGTCGAGGCAGAGATCCGTGCGGGCGGCGCCGTGCCCGCGACCATTGCGGTCATCGACGGCCGTATCCGCATTGGTCTTGACGATGCCGCAATGGAACGCTTGGCAAAAACCCCGCAGGCGCAGGTGATGAAGCTGTCACGCGCCGATCTTGCCGTTTGCGTGGCGATGGGACGCACGGGCGCCACAACTGTTGCCGCCACAATGATCTGCGCCCGGCTGGCGGGGATCGAGGTCTTTGCAACTGGCGGTATCGGCGGCGTCCATCGCGGTGCCGAGGTCAGCTTTGACATCTCTGCCGACCTGCAGGAGCTAGCGCAGACGCCGGTCACTGTAATCTGCGCCGGCGCAAAGGCCATTCTCGACCTTCCCAAGACACTCGAGGTGCTGGAGACGATGGGTGTGCCGGTGATTGCTTACGGTCAGGACCAGCTTCCGGCTTTCTGGTCGCGCGACTCTGGCCTGAAAGCGCCGCTGCGCATGAACAGCGCCGCCGAGATCGCGCGGGCCGCTGTCGCCCGCAAGGCCCTGTCCGTCCCGGGTGGCCAGCTCGTCGCCAACCCGATCCCGGAGGATGCCGAAATTCCACGCGCCACCATCGGCCCGATTGTCGAGCAGGCCCTTGCCGATGCCGCACGACATCGCATCGCCGCCAAGGCAGTCACGCCCTACCTGCTGCAGCGGATCTTCGAACTGACCGACGGACGCTCGCTTGCTGCAAATATCGACCTGGTGATGAACAATGCCCGTCTGGGCGCCAGTATCGCGGGCGAGCTGTCTGCCCTGAACAAATCGTCATAAGGCCGGACTTGACGCAGGCCGTTCCGAGCATGAGCATCGCGGCGAAGGATGCCGCAACATGACCGAAGACCTGCCCCCGATCGACCCCAAGCGCCGCCGATACCGGCGGCGCAGTGGACCACTGGCCGCACTTCGTGCCTCATTCCTGACCGGCCTGATCGTCATCGCGCCGATCGGCATCACGGTCTGGTTGATCTGGACGTTGACCGGGTGGATGGACAGCTGGGTCCTGCCGCTGATCCCCCCGCGCTGGCGGCCAGAAAACTATATCGGTCTGGACCTGCGCGGGCTTGGCGTCGTTGTCTTCCTGATTTTCACCGTCCTGATCGGCTGGCTTGCGCGGGGCTGGATTGGTCGCACGGTCATTTCCAGCGGGGAATCACTTTTCGGCAGGATGCCTGTCATCGGCGCGGTCTATGGCGGGATCAAACAGATCGCCGAAACCATACTCAGCCAAGGCGACGGCAAGTTCGAACATGCCTGCCTGGTTGAAACACCGCGGCGGGGGATCTGGCGGCTGGGACTGATAGCCGGACCCGCGAAAGGCGAGATCGCGGCCGAGGCAGGGCGGCGCGGTCAGGGTGCCTTTCTGGCGGTCTTCGTACCGGCAACCCCCAATGCGACAGCAGGCTTCCTGATGTTCGTCCCCGAACACGAGGTTCACGTGCTGGACATGCCGGTTGAAGACGCCGTCAAGTTGGTTATCTCGGGCGGTCTTGTTTATCCGCCTGCAACGGGCGGCAGGAATATCGACGACAGATCGGTCGAATCGCGCTGACCGATGTCGTCGGCGTGATTTTCGATGAAGGCATCCGCCGCGACCTGCCCAGCCGTAAACATACGCGCCAACATGCCCGGATCGGGCAGGATCTTGCTGCGCGCACTGAGGTCGTTCATCAGCGTGTCGTCCATGATCATGTGGACCAGCACGTTCTTCATCACCCGACCATTCATCAACCGCCCTTCACCATGCAGGCGTTTGACGAAATTGATGGCGCGAAGCTCTGACAGAAGCGCCGCATTGAAACTGATCTCATTCACGCGATCGGCGATTTCGCCCGGCGAATGGGGCACCTGCTCGCGTCGCATCGGGTTGATATTCACGATCACGATATCGCGCGGAAGGTCCTGCGCATAAAGCGGCCAAAGCGCAGGATTGCCTGAATATCCACCGTCCCAATATTCCTCGATCTGTCCGGTGCGTGGATCGTAAATTTCCACCGCGCGATAGATCGTCGGCAGGCATGCCGAGGCGAGTACGGCGTCGACCGTCACCTCTGCTCCGCTGAAGACGCGGGTCAGCCCGGTCCGCACATTGGTCGCGTTCACATAGATTCTGGTGGCGCTTTCAGCGCCCAGACCGGGATACGGCAATGTGTTCAGGATAGAGGTAAGCGGATTGCTGTAGAACGGACCGTAATCATACGGGCTGAACAGCCGGGTCAGATTCTCAAACCACGCGAAAGGCGAGAAAACCTCTGTAACACGTTCAAAACTACGCGGCGCGGGAAAGAAGGAATGCAGCCAGCGAACCACCCTGGAATCGCTGACCTGCCCAACCTCATGCCAGACATGGGCAAGATTTTCCCTTGCCGCCTGCCGACCGTTTCGGCCCTTTACAGCGGCAAGTCCGGCATGCAGCGCAGCACCGTTAAGCGCGCCCGCCGATGTGCCACTGATCGCCGAAAAGTCCAGCCAATGCTCGTCCAGAAGACGGTCCAGAACACCCCATGTATATGCCCCGTGCGCCCCACCGCCCTGAAGGGCCAGATTGATGCTGCGCTTTTCCATATTCTGAATTCCGCTCGTTACTTTTCAGCGTTCTTATGCATTTCTCCATGATGCTGCAACGCCGCATAAAAAAGGCGGGTGGCAGACCGCTAGGTCACACCACCCGCCAAGGCACTGATCCGGGGCCGGGGACGACCGAGACGGAGCAGGTCAGGCAGACAAGATCGCAGGAAGCCAAAGGACGGCGATCGTGCTGACGCCGATCGCGACGACACCGAAGGCATCGGCCAGAAGTTCACGGATCGAGGCATTTTCAGCGCTCAGAACGGATTTGACGGCTTCAGTCATGGCAACCTCCTATCGAGTTGCCTTTTTGTTCTCATATTCGCCCGAGTCGTGCAAGAACTTTTTAGGAACATTTTAACCTGTATGAATCAGCCGTATGGCCAGATCCTGCTCCATCAGCCAAAGCAGCGTTCGCACCGCCCGCCCCCGTTCAGACGTCATCTGGGGGTCGCGTTCAAGAAATGCGCGGGCATCGGATTGCGCAACCTGCATCAGTGCGGCCTGTCGTTCCAGGTCGGCAATGCGGAAGCGCGGCAAGCCGGATTGTGCGGTTCCGATCAGGTCGCCGGCCCCCCGCATGGACAAGTCGACCTCGGCCAGTTTGAAGCCGTCTTCGGTTTCGCGCAGCGTTTCCAGCCGCCGTCGCCCATTAGTCGACAAGGGCGCGCGATAGATCAGCACACAGCTGGATGCGGCGTCGCCGCGCCCCACCCGCCCGCGTAACTGGTGAAGCTGCGCCAGCCCGAAACTTTCCGCATGTTCTATGACCATGATCGTCGCTTCGGGAACGTCGACACCGACCTCGATCACCGTGGTCGCGACAAGGATCTGCGCGCGGCCCGCTGTGAAATCCGCCATGGCGGCGTCGCGTTCTTCGGCCGGCATCTGGCCGTGGACCATCCGCACCGCATCACCAAAGCGTGCGCGCAGCGCAGAAAATCGCGCTTCGGCAGCGGTGAGATCGGACAGTTCGGATTCCTCGACCAGCGGGCAGACCCAATAGGCCCGGACACCGCGCGCAATCGCCTGGCCGATGCGGTCAACGACCTCATCCATCCGATCCTCGTTCAACAGTACGGTGTTGATCGGCTTGCGGCCAGGCGGCTTTTCGTCAAGCACCGACAGATCCAGATCGCCATATTGCGACAGCGCGAGCGACCGCGGAATTGGTGTCGCGGTCATGACCAGCACATCGGGTGGTGCCCGTTCGCCCTTCCCCGCCAGTTTAAGACGCTGCGCGACGCCGAACCGGTGCTGTTCGTCGATGACGGCAAGCCGCAGGTCTGAAAAGCGGACTTCATCCTGAAACACGGCATGCGTCCCGACCAGTATGTCGATCCGGCCCTCGGCCAGGTCGGTCAGGATATTGTCACGTGCATCGCCTTTGTCCCGCCCGGTCAGCGCCTCGATCCGAATACCGGCTGCATCGGCCAGTGGCATCAGCGCCCTGAGATGCTGACGCGCCAGGATCTCTGTCGGGGCCATCAATACGCCCTGCCCGCCGGCCTCGACCGCGATCAGCAGGGCCAGCATGGCAACCAGCGTCTTGCCGGCGCCCACATCGCCTTGCAGCAGACGGTTCATCCGCCCCTGACTGGCCATGTCCTGCGCAATCTCGGCGACGGCACGGCTTTGCGCCTTCGTCGCGGGCCAGGGCAGATGGTCCAGGACACGCTGACGCAGATGCCCGTCCCCTTGCGTAACTCGCCCCTTGGCGCGCCGATGTTGGCGCCGTGCAATTGCCAGCGTGATCTGATGGGCGAAAAGCTCGTCATAGGCCAATCTTGCCCGCGCCTTGGCCGTTGGCGAAAGATCCTCGGGTCCGTTCGGCTTGTGGGCCATTGAAAGTGCCGCCTGCCATGTCGGCCAGCCTTCGCGTTCCAGCAAAGCCGGATCAATCCATTCCGCAAGATCGGTCGCCCGCGTCAGCGCGGCCTCGACCGCCTTTTCCATCTGCCGCTCGCTCAGACCCGCAGAAAGGGGATAGACCGGCTCAAACTCGGGCGGCAAGGGGTCGCTCTCTGGCAGGATGTGGTCAGGATGGACCATCTGCGCCACGCCATCGAACAACTCGACCTTGCCGGAAACGATCCGCCTTGCACCCACGGGCAACTGCTTTTCCAGCCAGTCGCGCCTGTCGTGAAAGAAAACCAGAACCAGGTCGGACTGCCCGTCGCTGCAGATCACCCGGTAAGGTCGCCGCCGCGCCGTCGGGGGGGCATGGCGCGTCACATCGACGGCAACGGTCACAGTTTCGGGCGCGCGAAGTTCCGTCAGCCGCGCCAGGCGCCGACGCTGAACCCCAGAGGAGGGCAGCGTAAAGATAAGGTCACGCGGCCGGGTAATCCCCATGTTTTCCATGGCTTCGGCCGATTTTGGACCGATTCCGGGTAAGGTCTGCACATCCGCGAAAAGCGGGAACAGGACCGGCGGGCGACCTTTGGGTGCTATCCGATCATCTTCAGCCATGCATCCTCGTCAATCACCTCTACCCCAAGATCCGCTGCCTTCGCGGCCTTTGATCCGGCACCGGGTCCCGCGATAAGAATGTCAGTCTTGGCGGAGACAGAGCCCGCCACCTTCGCCCCCAGGGCTTCCGCGCGCGCCTTGGCTTCCGCACGGGTCATCTTTTCCAGCGTGCCGGTGAAAACGATGGTCTTGCCTGCGATCTGGCTGCCTTCGGTCGCCGCGATCTGCGCGTCCTGCACATCCAGCTGATCCACAAGGCTGTCGATTAAGCTACGCTCCCGCTCCTGCGCGAAGGTGGAACACAGCGATTGCGCGACGACCGCGCCGATCCCGTCGATCGAGATCAATTCGTCATAGGCCTGCCGTGTTTCCGGCGGTAGTTCCGGCGCCCGGTCCAGAACAGCATCGCGGACAGCCGAAACCCTGGCGCGACGACCTTCGGACCCCGCGGCGGCGCGTTCGTGCAATGCTGCCTCATCCGCCTCCAGATGCCGCATCGCGGCCGGGATTGCCGCATCAACCGTGCGTGCCAGGTTGTCCCAGCTGACGAAATGCCGCGCCAGATCAGACGACGCGCCCTCGCCGACATGGCGGATGCCAAGCGCATAGATCAGTCTGTTAAGCGGAATCGTCCGGCGCGCATCGATTGCATCGAACAGATTGCTCGCCGACGTCTCGCCCCATCCATCACGGTTTTTCAGCCGGCCAAGCGCCTGGCTGTCGCGGTCGCGCAAGGTGAATATTTCGGCGGGGGTATGGATCGGCAAGGCCGCGTCGCGATAAAAGAATTCGACCTGCTTGGCGCCCAGGCCTTCAATGTCGAACGCGCCCCGACTGACGAAATGCTTCAATTTTTCAATTGCCTGCGCAGGACATATCAAGCCGCCCGTGCAGCGCCGGACCGCGTCACCCGGCTCGCGGATCGCGGCAGAGCCACATTCGGGGCAAATCTCGGGAAAGACATAGCTGACCTCCGACCCGGTTCGCTTGGCCTCGTCCACATCGGAAAGCTTCGGGATCACGTCGCCTGCGCGGTATACCTTGACCCAATCGCCGATCCGGAAATCGGTGTCGCGAATACGTTCCCCGGCAGAGTTCAGGCCAGCGATATAATCTTCGTTGTGCAGTGTGGCGTTTGACACGGTCACCCCGCCCACCGTCACCGGATCAAGCCGGGCGACGGGCGATAATGCGCCCGTCCGGCCGACCTGTATCTCGATATCGCGTAACCGGGTCCATGCCGTTTCGGCAGGGAATTTATGCGCAATGGCCCATCGCGGCGTTGTAGACCGAAACCCCAAACGCACCTGAAGCGCCAGATCGTTGACCTTGTAGACCACGCCGTCGATGTCATAGCCGAGGCTGGCGCGCTGCGCCTCTATCGCCTGCCAATGCGCAATCATTTCCGCAGTGCTGCGGCACAGTTTGGTCAGCGGATTGGTCTGGAAACCGAATGATGCCAGCCTTTCCACGGCGTCGATCTGCGTCGCAGCCAATGGGGCGCTGATCTCTCCCCAGGCGTAGGCAAAGAACTTAAGCGGACGCGAGCGGGTGACTTCGGGATCGAGTTGCCGCAGTGAGCCCGCGGCCGCATTCCGCGGATTGGCGAAGACGCGACCGCCGTCGCTAGCATTCAGCGCGGCGAAATCGGCGTGAGACATGTAGACCTCGCCGCGCACCTCCAGGATAGCGGGCGGGTCGCCCTTCAACTGTTGCGGAATATCGTTGATGGTCAGTGTGTTGGCGGTCACGTTTTCACCAACCGCGCCATCGCCACGGGTCGCCGCCTGTACCAGTTTGCCATTCTCATAGCGCAATGAAAGCGACAGCCCGTCGATCTTGGGTTCGGCCGTGAAATCGAGTTCGGCATCCGGTCCGAGTCCCAGAAAGCTGCGAATGCGCGCCGCGAATTCGTCAATCTCGGCATCCGCGAAGGCGTTGGCCAGCGACATCATCCGCTGCGCATGGGTTATCTTTCCAAATATTTCTGAAGGCGCTGCGCCGATCCGTGCGGTAGGGCTGTCTGCATCGGCAAGTGCCGGAAAAGCGTCCTCCAGCGCCTGAAGTTCGCGTTTGAAGCGGTCGTAATCCGCGTCCGAGATGGTGGGCGCGTCTTTCTGATGATAATCGAGATTGGCCTGTTCCAGCAGGTCACGCAGCGCCGCAACCCGATCGGCCGCCTCTGCGTCGGACAATGTCGCGTGGTCTGCAGTTTCTGTCTGATCCTGCGCGCCTGCAGCCGACACTGCCGGATCGCCGTGCCGATCCGGCATTTCCCCCTTCGCTGTGTCCTTTTCCGCCCCAGTCATCGCGCACCCCCGATCTAACCAGCGGGTCCATCAAACGACCCCTCACCCACATGGTGATAGACCGGCAAGGGCGCCGAGGCCAGATCAGGCATCTTAAGATGCGGGGCCCACACGATCACCAGACGTGACGAGCGGCGGGAAGGTCAGCGCGGGCCAGTCCGACGCCCTGGCGGATTCGGGCGCTTTCAGGCGCCCACAGCCATGCGTTCGCTTTCGCCCGGCTGCGGGTCACGCAACACATAGCCGCGCCCCCAGACGGTTTCGATATGATTCGCGCCCGCCATCGCCTCTGACAGCTTTTTGCGCAGCTTGCAGATGAAAACGTCGATGATCTTCAATTCGGGCTCGTCCATCCCGCCATAAAGATGGTTAAGGAACATTTCTTTCGTCAGCGTGGTGCCCTTGCGCAGGCTGAGCAGTTCCAGAATCTGGTATTCCTTGCCGGTCAGTCCGACCGGCTTGCCATGCACCTCGACCGAGCGGGCATCGAGATTGACCACCAGATCGCCGGTGCGGATGACCGCCTGACTGTGACCTTTGGAGCGCCGGATGATCGCCGCAATCCGGGCAACCAGTTCTTCGCGATGGAACGGCTTGGTCATGTAATCATCCGCGCCGAACCCGAACCCCCGAAGCTTGCTTTCGGTGTCGTCCGAACCGGTCAGAATGAGGATCGGCGTATCAATGCGTGACAACCGGATCTGACGCAGCACGTCCATCCCACTCATGTCCGGAAGGTCGAGGTCCAGCAGGATCAGATCGTAATCGTACAGTTTCGCCAGATCGATCCCCTCCTCGCCCATGTCCGTCAGGAAGACATTATAATTGGCGTGGGTCAGCATCATTTCGATGCTGCGGGCGGTGGTCGGATCATCCTCAACCAGAAGTAGACGCATCACTTGTTCCCCGTTTTCCATGTCGTGCTGCAGGCAAGACTGGAATCAATTGATTAATATCCCGTTACTGAATGTCATAATTCTGAATTAATCAATCATAGGTTGTTTAACCTGCTGAATTGCGGTGATCCGAAGACCGCGCAATCCGTGCTGTTCGATGGTGTCGCACCAGTGATCGAACTCTTCATCCGACAGCCCATAGCGGGTGATCGCCTCTTCGCGGGTCAGCAGACGGTGTCGCACAGCATTGACCACAATCGCTTTTCTGCTGGCCACCCATCGCGTTCGCACTGGCGGCAGATCGGCAATTGACAGGATCGTTCCATCGGGCAGCGTGACGGCACGGGGGCCGGAAGTCTTGCGCAAATACATCTACCGCTCCTTCTCTGAGGCCTTCCTGCCACAGAGAATTTAATCGCCGATGAACCGGCCCCTTGAGAAAAGCGGCGAAATTCCTATAATTTTCAACAAACGCGGACGATACCGTTTGCGCCGAAAGGATATTCCGTGACCATTTCCACCGCGATCCGTACAGATACGGGCCTGAATTCATTGGGTTTTGCAAAACCACCTGCACAGACGCGGGTCGTCGTTGCCATGTCGGGCGGCGTCGACAGCTCTGTCGTGGCGGCCTATCTGGCGGAACAGGGCTATGACGTGGTCGGCGTCACATTGCAACTTTACGATCACGGGGATGCGCTGGCGAAAAAAGGCGCATGCTGCGCGGGGCAGGATATTCACGATGCGCGGCGCGTTGCTGAACGGATCGGTTTTCCCCATTACGTGCTCGATTACGAAAACAAGTTTCGTGAATCGGTAATTGACGAATTTGCCGACGCCTATCTGGCAGGCGCAACGCCGGTGCCCTGCATCCGCTGCAACGAGCGGGTGAAATTCCGTGACCTGCTGGAAACGGCCAAGGATCTTGATGCGGATTGTATGGCGACAGGGCATTACATCCAGCGCCGTGACGGTGCGAACGGCGCAGAGCTGCACATGGCTGCCGATCCAAACCGCGACCAAAGCTATTTCCTGTTCTCGACGACGCAGGCCCAACTTGATTTTCTGCGCTTCCCGCTTGGTCATCTGTCAAGCAAGTCCGAAACGCGCGAAATGGCAGCCAGATACGGTCTGTCGGTTGCTGACAAGCCGGACAGTCAGGATATCTGCTTTGTGCCAAACGGCAATTATGCGTCCGTCATCGAGAAGTTGCGGCCCGGTGCCGCCGATCCGGGCGAGATCGTGGATATGGACGGCAATGTGCTGGGAACCCATCGCGGCGTAATTCACTACACGATCGGACAGAGGCGCGGGCTTGCCATCGGCGGGCTCGGCGATCCGCTTTACGTCGTCAAGCTGGATCCCGAAACGCGCCGGGTCATTGTTGGCCCGCGCGAAGCGCTGTCGACGCGTGTCGTGCCAGTAGGTGAAGTGAACTGGATTGGCGACGGGGCATTCGAAAGCGCCGAACAGCGCGAGATGATGGTCCGCATCCGCTCGACCCGTCCGCCGCGCGCCGCGATCCTGCGCGCCACCGGACCGCGCAATGCCGAAATCGAACTCATCGACCCCGAAGAAGGTGTCAGCCCCGGCCAAGCCTGCGTGTTCTACGAAACCGACAGCACGCGCGTGTTGGGCGGCGGCTGGATTCAGTTGCGGCGCTGATCCCGACTGGCAAGGAAGTCCAGCACCGATTTCGCCGCCCGCAAGCCGGGCGGCGTACCGCCTTCGCCCAGGCGCTGCATTGTCAGAGACATCGCCTCGGACTGGGCGGCGCGCTTTTCTGGTTTCTCCAGCAGGTCCAGTAGCGATTCAGAGATCAATTCGGCGCGGCAGTTCCTGCCCAGGAACTCTGGCACGGCACGGGTTTCGCTGACCAGGTTCACCAGCGTCACCGTGTCCGTTTTCAGCAACATCCCGATCAGCCAGCGCGACAGCGGCGCCATGTCATAGGCGATGACCATCGGCACGAAATTTGCCGCCAGTTCCAGACTGACCGTTCCCGACGCCGCCAGCGCAAGGTTGGACGCCTTGAAGGCCGCGCGCTTGTCAGCTTCATCCTCGACCACGATCGGCGCAGTCGGCCAGCGACGGGTCATGTCATGGACCATGCGCGAAACGCCCGGCACCGTCGGGATGATTACCCTGATTTCCGGGATGCGGTCGCGCAGCCGGATCAGCGATTCATCAAAGCGCGGCGCAAGGCGCGTTACCTCGCCGCGACGCGATCCCGGCAGACACAAGACGACTGGCGCATCGGCGGCGATGTCGTGGGCGGCGCGAAACGCTTGCGCCTGTTCCTCTGTCGCCTGCTCCTCGGCGACGACGGGATGGCCCACGAAATCACAGCTCATTCCCGCAGCCTGCATATAGGGCGGCTCGAACGGCAGAAGGGCCAGAACGTGATCGACCACTTTTGCCATTTTCGCGGCGCGACCGGGGCGCCATGCCCAGACCGAGGGGGCGACGTAGTGGATTACCGGCCCGTCATAACCCAAAGCCTTCGCAGCCTTCGCGACGCGCAGGCAGAAATCGGGACTGTCTATTGTGATCAGCGCGTCGGGTCGCGCATCAGCCACGGCCTGGGCAGTTTCGGCAATGCGGCGCTTCAGATGGCGGTATTTGGGCAGGATTTCCGCGATGCCCATGACCGACAGCTCGTCAATCAGGAAGCGGCTGCTCAGACCCTGCGCAGTCATCGCGGGACCGCCAATACCCGCAAATTCGACGTCGGGGCGAAGTGCCCTGAGCCCCGCCATCAGCGCCCCGCCAAGCTTGTCGCCCGACGCCTCGCCCGCGATCAGGAAAAGGTTCATGACATCACCCTCCTGGATTGAAAAGCCGAACATTCCACGACGGATTCAGCGCGCCCACAGAAAAACGCCGGCAGCGCGTGCCCGTTCCATCGCCTCTTCCCGTTGCAGCAGAATTACGCCATCCGCTTGCCAGGCGATGCCGGCCAGCCCGGCACGCGCCACCTGATCGACGGTTTCGGGGCCGATTGCAGGCATGTCTATCCGTCGGTCCTGGCCGGGCTTTGGCGCTTTCCAGAAGACGCCACGCGGTCCGTTGGGCCTCGGGCGCATATCCCGGTGCGCGGCCACGAATTCCAGCATGGCACCCGTGCCGGGCAGCGTTTCGACCGCGATGCACAGCCCCTGCGCCACGACCGCACCCTGCCCCAGATCCAGCGCGCCCAATCCTTCGACGATCCGTGCCGCCCGATCCGTATCGGCAATGTCCGAAGCCGTCGGCTCTCCGACCAGCAATTCTGCACCTGGAACCAGATCGGGACAGATGTCGGCCGTGCCGGCAACGATGAATCCGGCCTCTTCGAACAGGGCGATCACTTCGCGCAGGGCGGCATCATCGCCAGACTGCATTGCAGTCAGAATTCGCGGCACCAGACTGGCGGTGCGCGGATCAAAGGCTTCCGGATCAAGCCGTGGCCGGCGCACGGCACCGGCGAATGTCACGCGGTCGACGTCCTGCGCGGCAAGCCAGTCGAAGAACGGCACCAAGCGCTCCAGCCGGAACGTCTCATGCGGCAAGGGCGGCGCAAACCCTTCCAGAGCGGCCACGACAGGGTTTTCCAGCCGCGCCGCGATGGCCGGTGCAAGGTTGCCCTGGCCTGCAATGATGGCGGTTCTGGTCATAGCGGCTTCAGGAAGCTGCGATCCGACGGACCAAGAATGAAATCCAGCATCTCCTGCACCATCGGACCCTGCGCACTGGTCGCCATTTCACGCGCTGTGTCGCGAAACGATGCGCCATGTAGACGCGCGAGGGCAATGCGCAATTCGGCAATCTCTGCCCGGCTGGCGCCCCGACGCTTCAGCCCGACCAAATTCAACCCGTCCAGATGCGCACGCGGCCCTTGCACCAGCCCGTAGGGCACCACATCGGCGGTGACCATCGACAGTGCACCGATCATCGCGCCGCGACCCAGCCGGACGAATTGATGAATGCCGGAAAGACCACCGACGATAACCTCATCCTCGACGATGCAGTGTCCTGCCACAGCGACCGAGTTCACCAGGATCACATTGTTCCCGATCCGGCAATCATGCGCGACATGGCAGTTGGCCATGAATAATCCGTCATCGCCGACGCGGGTCAGTCCCCCACCGCCCTTCGTCCCGGGCTGCATCGTGACATATTCGCGGATCCGATTGCGTGCGCCGATTTCCAGACGTGTATGTTCACCGTCGAACTTCAGATCCTGCGGATCGTGCCCGATCGAGGCAAAGGGATAAACGACGGTATCCTCGCCAATCGCTGTATCGCCTTCGATCACGACATGCGATTTCAGCGCCACCCGATCGCCAAGGCGCGCCCTCGCGCCCACCACGCAGAACGGTCCGATGTGGACGCCCTGCCCGATCTCTGCCCCCGGCGCGATAACTGCCGAGGGGTGGATCAGCGTCTCAGCCATCCGCAGCCTCGCCTGCGGGCTGGTCCATCATTGCGGTAAACTCGGCCTCGCAGGCCACTTCACCTTCGACCAATCCCCTGCCTTCGAATTTCCAGATCTTGCCACCCCCGCGCTTGACCGTCACATGAAGTTCCAGCACATCGCCCGGAACGACCATGCGGCGGAACTTCACCTTGTCGATGGCCATGAAATAGGTCCGCATCCCCTTGTCCGCCAGATCGAGGCTGACGCCGACAACCACAGCGGCAGTCTGGGCCATCGCCTCGACAATGGTTACACCGGGCATCACCGGCTGGTTCGGGAAATGGCCCTGAAAATGCGGCTCGTTGAAGGTCACATTCTTGATGCCAACGCCCGAGGTGTTCGGCACGATGTCGCGCACCTTGTCGATCAGCAGAAAGGGATAGCGATGTGGAATGATCCGCTGGATCAGGCCGATATCGGCGTCGGTCGTCGGGGTGTCGGCCATTGGGCTGCCTTTCAAATAGGTCAGATCAGGTGCTAGCAAAGCGAGGGGCAGATTGGCAAGTGAAGCTAAGTCGGTCGGCGTGCCATCACAACCGGCGGCGACCTTCGACAAGCCAGCCTGTCAGCATCGCGCCGGCGACGAGAACCAGCCACGCCCAGCCCGGCAGGATCGGATTTCGTGCAAGACCCGTGACCGTTTCCGCGTCGCGGGCCACCAGGCCGATCCAGCGTCCGGCAATCCCCTGACCTTCAGCGGGCCGACCCGCCTCGACCCGGCGCAGCGCCGGCATGCCTTCCGACAATCGCTGGACCGAACCGCCCGTGGCTTCGATCAGCCCGGCCAGTTCAGAGGGATTGGCGACGGTGCGGTCAAACTCGCGCGGTGCTGCGGGACCGATCACGATCGAGCGAGTCAGATCGCCCTGCCGCACTGCGTAAAGGCCGGGCGCTCCTGCGGCGAAGGTGCCGGTGAAATGACCCGGCCGCTGTTCTTCCAGCGTCACCTCGGCGCGCGTGCCTTCGGGACCGGTGACTGTGGCGGGGTCACTGACGTCGTCAAGGCTGCGCCGGGTAATTTCCAACGACTGGTCGGGCGTGACGCGCAGATCCAGCGCCTCCTCCTCAAGCTGCGGCTCTTTCATCGACCAATGGGCGACGCGGCGCATCAGATCAAGTTGCGGGCCGCCCCCTTCAAAACCGCGCCCCCACAGCCAAAGCTGGTCCGACGCAATCAGCGCAACGCGCCCTTCGCCCTGCCTGCGCAGCATCAGAAGCGGGCGATTGCCTTCGCCTATCATTGCGATGGTGCTGTCGGGTGTCGGGAATGTCTCGATCATGCGCAGCCAGCGGCCCCAGTTCTCGCCCGGTGCGGTGCTGCCGTCCACGGGTGGCGCGCCGGGCAGGTCCTCGGTCACGGGATGGCGGCGACCGTCATCGGTCAGGCGCGGCGTGAACGGCTGTTCGATCAGTCGACCTGACGGACGCGCCGGCAGGATCTCACCCAAGGCCGAGCGCGCGATGCTTTCGACGCCCGCGAATTCTGGTCCGGCAGAAACCAGAACCGCGCCACCTTCTTCCACATAGCGGCGAATATTCTCGTAATATTGCGGCAAAAGGATACCGCGCATCCTGTAACGGTCAAAGATGATCAGGTCGAAGTTTCTGATCCTCTCCATGAACAGTTCCTCGGTCGGGAAGCGGATCAGTGCCAGTTCGTTCACGGGCACACCGTCGAATTTCTCGGGCGGGCGCAGAATGGTAAAATGGATCAGGTCAACATTCGCATCTGATTTCAGAAGGTTGCGCCACGTTCTTTCGCCGGGATTTGGCTCTCCTGATACCAGCAGCACACGCAGGCGGTCGCGAACTGCGTTCACATTCAACGCCATGCGGTTGTTCACGGTGGTCAATTCGCCGGGCTGATCGTCCAGTGACAGCACGAGCACGTTCGGACCTGCTGTCTCGAACGTGACCGGCAGTTCGACCTGCGTGCCGGGCACGACCGCCAGACTGTTGATTTCCTGTCCGTCAAGGCTGACGCGAAGCTGGGTCGGACCCGCGGCGGCATCGGGAATCGCCCCTTCGTCCGCGATGTGAAGCCGGATCGTCACCGGCTCACCGATCAGGGCGAAGCGTGGGGCCTCGTCGATGACGATTCGCCGGTCCCAATCTTCGGGAGTTCCGGTTTGCAACAGATGGACGGGTGCGGGCGCCGTGACGGGCACGGCAGCACCATCATGCGCCAATCCGTCGCTGACCACCACAACCCCCGACAGGCGGCCCGCCGGTTCCTCGGCGATGGCGCGTGACAGCGCGGCGCCGATCAGCGTGCCGTCCTCGTTGTCGCCGACGGTGATACGGCGGATTTCGGTGCCGGGCATGGCGCCAAGCTGTTCCTCAAGCTGTTCCAGTGCTGCATCCGCCTGTTCGCGGCGACCGGGAAGCGACTGGCTGGAACTGCGGTCATCTACCAGCAGAACAATGTCTGACAAAGGCCGAGAGGTGCCCAACTCCAGTCCGGGACCGGCAAGTGCTGCGGCGATCAGGCCAAGCGCAATTCCGCGCCACCACGCACCGCGCAGTCCCCGCCACCATCCGACGACAACGCTCAGCACCGCCAGGGCAGCCACGCTGACCGCGATCCAGACTGCGGCCTGCCAACCGATAATGGGGGCAAGGATCGGATCGAAAACCAGACCGCCCCAATTCATGGCAGATCCTCGCTGCGCAGCCGTTCCAGCAATTCCGGAACATGGATCTGGTCGGATTTGTAGTTCCCGGTCAGCACATACATGATCAGATTGACCCCGAAACGATAGGCCATTTCACGCTGCCGCTCACCTTCGCCGCCGACACCCACTGCAAATTGCGCAAGGCCGCGATCGTCAACGGCCCATGCCTCGGCCCAGCTGTTGCCCCCCATGACCACGGGCGAGACACCGTCATTTACCGTGCCCGCAGACGCGCCGACCGCCTCGACCCAGACCTCGCCTTGCGCGAAACGTCCGGGCATGTCCTGAAGCAGATAGAAGCTGCGCGTCAGCACGTGATCGTCTGGCACCGGCTGCAGCGGCGGCATATCCAGCGGGCCGGCCAGGCGGCGCAAATCGCCAGAGCCATCGGGCCCGGTTCCTGCAATATCGGCATCGCGCGTATCGAAAAGGATCATTCCGCCGCCGCGCAGGAAGCGGTTGAGCTGCAAATAGGCTTGGGCTGTGGGCATCGGCTGATCAGGGCCGATGGGCCAGTAAAGAAATGTCATCAGCGACAGGTCCGCGCTTTCCAGATCCACAGCGACCGGTGCAGTCGGCTCTACCGTTGTACGTGCGGTCAGGATCTCTGACAGCCCGACCAGTCCCGCGCGCGAGATTTCATCCAGCGTTTCATCACCCGTCAGCACATAGCCCATGGCAAATTCCGATGCCGCGCGGACCAGTTCGGGGTCAAGTTCCTGCGCCTGGGGCGCATCAGTCGGTATCAGTGTCATCGCACCAATCAGCATCGCCGCGAGGGTGCCACGGCGCAGCACGATGCTGCCCGCCAGGTCAAGGATCAGCGCCAGCGCGGCCGCCATCAGCAGCCAGCCGATCAGCGGCTGCCCCTGCGGGCGCGCCGTTTCAACCGCAGCCCCCGGCCATGTGGCGGCCGTGATCGGTCCGCCTGCATTCACTGCCGCAATCCGTTCGCCCGATGCATAAATCCCAGCTGGAATGCCGGGTGCCGCCCCGCCCGCCAGCACTTCGCCTTCGACAGGCACGGGTGCACGCGCAGGCGTCAGCCGGCCAAAACCGTCCAGAAGCTCTGTCGCGGTCCAGATCCCCTCGCGGTCATCAACCGGATCGGTTTCGGCAGCGCTGCGACCGGCACTTGCCGCCAGCCGCGACAACATCTCGACGAACAGTCCCGAAATCGGCAGCGAGGACCAGTCCGCATTGGCCGTCGAATGAAACAGGACAACCTGCCCGTTCCCGGAAGGCGCGCGCGTGACAAGCGGCGTTCCATCCTCGAGCGTGGCAATCGTCCGCTCTGCCAGTTCCGGCGCGGGTTCTGCCATCAGCTGGGCGCGGATTGTCACATCCTCGGGCACAACCAGCCCCGCAAAGGGCCCGTCGGCTGGAAAAGGCGCAATCGGACGCGGTTCCCCCCAACTTAATACACCGCCCATGTCACGCCCGCCGGGGCGCAGGCGAACGGGCAGCAGCGCCTCGTTGGGAAGGTCAGGCGCGGATGCCATGCGGGGGCCTGCAAAACGGATTAGCAGACCGCCCCCATTCACCCACTGGGCCAGATCGCCGTCAGGATCCAGCCCGACCTGATCCATCAGGATGATGACATCAGGCCGCGCGGACAGCGCGTCCGTCAGCCCGGCCTCGATCAGCCGGGCGGAAGACGCAAGCGCATTGCGCAGGAAATGAGCAGGCGACAGCAGGGCCTGACCTTCCGAGGTCGCCCGCCCATCCCCGATCAGCGCGACGACCGGCCGGCGCAGGCGATCATCGCCCAGCACCACGGCGGCCGCCGATTCGATGCCATCCACCTGAAAGCGCGTGACCCTGCCCAGCAGTTCCGGCGGCAAATCGACCGGCACCGGGCGCGTGGTGACGCCGTCCCTTATGCGCGGCGCTTCGGCATTCAGTCGTGCCAGTTCGCGGGGTATGCCCTGCGGGTCCGGGCCAAGCGCCCGTATCTCCGGGGCGGCGTCACCGATTGTCGCCAGTTCCAGCAAAGGACGTGCGCCGCTTTCGACCATATGCAGACTGACCGGCGGCGTTTCTGGCGGGACGACCTGCACCGGGCCGCGCGCGCTCAGCGCTGACAGCCAGTCTGCCCGTCCCGGATGATCCAGGCCGTCACTCAGCCACAATGTGCGCAAGTTGCCTTCAGGCGTATCAGCCAGAATCGCTTCGGGATCATCGGGATAGGCGCCGGGCCATGGCTGCGGCAGTGCTGCGCGCAGCAGCGCCGGCACGCTGCCATCAGCGCCGAAGACAAGCGCACCCTCGGCTGGTCCGTCGGCCAGCAGCACAGCCACCGGCTTGCCCGTCCCGAGGGCGCTTTCAGCCGCGCGCGTTGCCCGGCTGCGCGCCGTATTCCAATCTGGTGCTGCAGTCGCGCCTGCATCCATCACGATCAGCAGCGCATCGCCCTCGGCAGTAGGTGGCGCGGGGCGCCAGACGGGTTGGGCGAAGGCAAGAATTGCCGCAGCCACTGCCGCAAGGCGCAGCAACAACAACCACCATGGCGTGCGACGCGCAACCGGGTCCGGATCTTCCAGCCCCTCCATCAGCACTGTGCCGGGAAAAAGGATACGCCTGGGCACGGGCGGCAGTGCACGCAGAAGCCACCACAGCACCGGCAGCGCGGCAAGCGCCAGCAACAGCATCGGAGCGCCGAAGCCTATCGGACCAAAGACCATCATCGCGCCGCGAGCACCCCGTGCAGCCAGATCAACGCCTCTGACAAGGGCTGGTCCAGATCATGCGTGCCGAAGACCATCCCTGAGCGTGCAGCAATTTCCGAAAGCGCTTCGCGCCGCATCGCCAGCCGCGCCAGATAGGCGCGCCGCAATCCGTCTGCATCACGCGTTTCATGACGGTTGCCGCCGACGGTTTCGAAGCGGACCGCACCAGAAAAGGGAAACCCTTCCTCGTCCGGGTGCATAACCTGCAGCAGGACACCGGTCGTGCCAATGTCTGCCGCTCGTTGCAAGAAGGCATCAAGCCGCGTGTCCGACCGAAGAAAATCGTCGATCAGCACGACGATCTGACCAGGGCGCGCCGCAGAAGGATCCGGATAATCGGAATCGGCTGAAAGCAGTCCCGCGGTTCCGAATGCAAAGCTGATCTTTTCGGCCTGCCGCGCGCCTGCGCCCGCGGCCTCGCCCAGAAGGGCGACACGTTCGCCCCCGCGAATCATCGAAAGCGCCAGCGACAACGCGACAAGGCGCGCGCGTTCGAACTTGCTTTCGCCCTTTCCGGTCTGCCCGCGATACCCCATGCCCGCGCCGCGACCGACCCAGATCGCAGCGGTGCGCGCGGTCTGGCGTTCGCGGTCGCGCACGAATTGCGAATCGCCGCGGGCCGAGCGGCGCCAGTCGATTGTCGCTGCGGTATCGCCGCCATGAGCTGGGCGATATTGCCAGAAATCCTCGCCCGTGCCGGGGCGACGCAACCCGTGCCCGCCTGGTGCGACGACCGCCGAGATCGGCCCGCGTGCCAACACCAGCGGCGGAAGCGCGGCCGATGCCGTCTCTGCCCGCGCCCGAAGCATGGCCGTGTCATTGACCTTTGCTGCGCTCACGCGGCCTGCCGGAACTTGGCGTCACGGACACGTGAAATCACGCCTTCGGTGGTCTCGCCGCGCGCCCTTGCACCAAAGCTCAGCGCCATGCGGTGCCTGAGAACCGGCGCAGCCATGGCGTCGACATCGTCCAGCGTTGGCGCAAAGCGGCCATTCAGCACTGCGCGCGCGCGCGTCACCAGCATCAGCGCCTGGGCCGCACGTGGCCCCGGCCCCCAACTGAGGGTATCGGCGACCCAATCCTCTCCCTCGGGGCCCGGACGCAAGGCGCGGACCAGATCGAGAATGGCGTTCACAACCGTTTCGCCCACTGGCATCCGGCGGATCAGCGCCTGCGCGGCGATCAGCCCGTCGGCATCCAGAACAGCATGCGGTGTGTCAGCCTCGATTCCGGTCGTCGCCAGAAGAATGGCGCGTTCGGTTTCGCGATCCGGATAATCCACATCGACCTGCAGCAGGAAACGGTCAAGCTGCGCTTCGGGCAGCGGATATGTTCCTTCCTGCTCGATCGGGTTCTGCGTGGCCAGAACATGGAACGGCCGGCCAAGCGCGCGATGCGCGCCGCCAATCGTGACCTGGCCTTCCTGCATGGCCTGCAAAAGCGCCGATTGTGTGCGCGGGCTGGCGCGGTTGATCTCGTCGGCCATCAGCAGTTGTGTGAAGACCGGGCCTTCGACAAACCTGAACTCGCGTCGCCCGTCCGGCGCCATGTCCAGCACTTCCGAACCAAGGATATCAGCCGGCATCAGATCAGGCGTGAACTGGATGCGCGCGTCCTGAAGCCCCAGAACCGTGGCCAGCGTATCGACAAGCATCGTCTTGCCCAAGCCCGGCTGCCCGACCAGAAGCGCATGCCCCCCGGCCAGGATCGTGGCCAGCACCTGCTCGACCACCTCGTGTTGGCCCACGAAGCGCCGTTCGATACTGGAACGCGCCTGCACCAAACGACCGCCGAGGTCCGCGACCTCGTCAACCAGTTTGTCATCCTCGGTCATGACAACTCTCTCATTCTGCTCTATGACATATGAAACCATGTATTGTTTCTGGGTGAAATGGGTAATCCGTCTGACAGTTCAGACAAGCGTGCGGCGGCAGAAAACCGCACCAGCGACATGGCCGCTGTCGCAAAGCGTGAGGGATTGCGCGGGCCGGCACCCGTTCATCTGTGGAATCCGCCCTATTGCGGCGAAATGGATATGGAAATCCGCGCCGATGGCACATGGATCCACGAAGGCTCGCCCATCGGCAGGCCGGCCATGGTACGCATGTTCGCCAACATCCTCAAATTCGAAGACGGCAGACACTTCCTTGTGACTCCGGTCGAAAAAATCGGAATCAGGGTCGAGGACGCCCCCTTCATCGCGGTAGATGTCGAGATCGACGCGGACGATATCCGATTCACCACGAATATAGGCGACGTGGTGCGACTTGACGGCGATCATCCGCTGACCATTTCGGGCACGTCGGCAAATCCCCGCCCCTATGTCGAGGTGAGGGGCGGCCTTCTTGCCCGTATCGACCGTAAAAGTTTCTATCGGCTGGCCGAAGCCGCCGCCCCGGGTAAATGTGGTTCGCTTGGGGTTACATCGGCAGGAGTGTTTTTTCCACTGGAGTAGTAAATGTCATGGCACGTTTTGCCGCAAACCTGACCCTTCTGTTCAATGAACTTCCCATGCTTGAACGTTTCGACGCCGCCAGTCGCGCAGGCTTTCGTGGTGCCGAAATCCTGTTCCCCTATGATGTGGCCGCGTCCGATCTGCGCCGGGCCGCGCGTGGCGCCGGGCTTGATGTCGTGCTGATCAATTGCCCGCCGCCGAACTGGGCAGGCGGTCCGCGTGGATTTGCCGCTGTCCCTGAATCGCAGGACCGGTTCCGGCGCGACTTTGAACGCAGCCTGCGCGTCGCCGAAGCGCTTTCAGCGCGCCATATCCACGTCATGGCCGGAAAGGCCTCAGGCCCCGAGTCTTACTCCTGTTTCGTGGAAAACCTTGGCTGGGCAGCACGGCGTGCCCCGCATTTCAGCCTGACGATAGAGCCGAAGAACACGATCGATCTTCCCGGCTATTTCCTTGATTCCTATGATCTTGCGCTGCAGGTGATCGATGCGGTCGGGGCGCCCAACCTTGGCTTGCAGTTCGATGCCTATCAGGCACATATGATCACGGGCGACGTGCTGGCCACATTCAATGCCTGCCGCCACCGCGTTCATCACATTCAGATCGCCGGCGCACCGGGCCGCCACGAACCGCGCGAGGGCGACATCAACTGTCACGACTTCCTGCGAGCAGTGGACGAGTCCGGCTATTCTGGCTGGGTGTCGGCCGAATATCACCCGCTCACCACCACGGCCGCAGGCTTGCGCTGGCTGTCGCCGCAACTTCAACACGGTTGAGGGTGCAGATCACCGCGCCTGATCCCCGCGCCTGGCGGGCGCGGTCACAACTTGCGCGTCACACTTTTCGTAGGGCGATAACCGCGTTCAGGCCCCCGAAGGCAAAGGCATTCGACAGCACGGCGTCGACCTTCGCCGTGCGCGCCTCGTTCGGGACGACATCAAGCGCACATTCCGGGTCGGGCTCTTCATAGCCGATCGTAGGTGCGATGATCCCGTCACGCAGCGCCATGATACAGGCCAGCAGTTCCACCGCGCCAGTGCCACCGATGATATGGCCATGCATGGACTTCGTTGACGAAATCATCAGCCGATCCGCATGATGACCGAAGGCATGGGCGACGGCTGCGCATTCCGTCTTGTCATTCGCAGCCGTGCCGGTGCCATGGGCGTTGATATAGCCGATATCTTCAGGGTTCAGCCTGGCATCATGCATGGCCCCCGTAATCGCGCGCTCGGCCCCTTGGGCCGAAGGCATCACGATGTCCTGCGCGTCAGACGACATCGCAAAACCCACTACTTCGGCAAGAATATCGGCCCCACGCTGGCGGGCGTGTTCATATTCCTCGAACACGAAAACCCCTGCGCCTTCGCCCTGCACCATCCCGTTGCGATTGCCGCTGAACGGACGGCACGCGTCCTTCGACATGACGCGAAGCCCTTCCCATGCCTTCACGCCGCCGAAGCACAGCATGGCTTCCGCCCCGCCAGTCAACATGACCGTCGCCCCGCCAGAGCGGACCATCTGGAAAGCTTGACCCATCGCATGATTGGAACTCGCGCAGGCCGTGGCGACCGTGAAGGATGGGCCACGCAAGCCATATTCCATGCTGACATGGCTGGCGGCCGCGTTGTTCATCAACTTCGGCACCACGAAGGGGTGAACGCGGTTTTTCCCTTCTTCGTAGACCGTGCGGTAGTTTTCGTCCCAGGTGTTCATGCCACCTGCCGCCGTCCCCAACACAACGCCAGCCGAAAAGCCAAGATCGCCCTGAAAATCAAGACCCGACTGTGTCACCGCCTCTTTCGCGGCCAGCAGCGTGAACTGAGTGAATTTGTCATACAGCAGGATCTGCTGGCGGTTGAACCAGGTTTCCGGTTGCCAATCATGGACCTGCGCGCCGATCTGGATCGTCAGACGGTCGACATCGCGAAAATCCAGCTGAGTGATGCCGCAATGGCCTTCGCGAAACGCCTCAAGCGTGGAAGCCACATCCAGCCCAAGCGCATTCACCGTGCCCATGCCAGTGATCACGACCCGGCGCGGTGTGGCGGTCTGTCGCGCCGGTTGCTTTGTCTTTTCTGCGCTCATCCCTTCGCGGCCACCAGCTTTTCCACGGCAGCGATGATGCTGCCCATGCTGGAAATGTCGAATTCGGATTTCTCGGGTTCGTTGGCGTTGAACGGGATGGAGATATCGAATTCCTCTTCCAGCGCGAAGATGGATTCGACCAGGCCAAGACTATCGATCCCCAGATCGGCTGGGGTCGCATCGTCCGTCACCTGACCAACGTCAAGCATCGCCTGTTCAGCGATGATTTCACGAATTCGTTGCTGCGTGTCGCTCATCTGGTCCTCCGATTGGCGATCGTTCCTCGGTTTCAGGACTTGTCCAACAAATCCGTAACGGTTTTCTGAAGCTTGGCGACCGTGGCCGCCAACCGGGGCAAACGGCGTGTGGCGCGATCCATCTCCATCCGGGTTGTCATTTCAACGGCCGGGTTGCCCAGCACGATCCGACCCGCCGGTACGCGGCTGAAGATCTTGGTCGCCCCTCCCGCGATCACGTCGTCGCCTATAACCGTGTTGTCGGAAACACCGCATTGCCCGGCCAGAACCACGCGGTCACCGATCACCGACGATCCCGCGATGCCCACCTGCCCGCAGATCAGTGCATCATCGCCGATCACGACGTTGTGGCCGATATGGACAAGGTTATCCACCTTGGTGCCGTTACCGATCCGCGTCGCCCGAACGGTGCCGCGATCAATCATTGCACCGGCACCGATTTCAACGTCATCGCCAATCTCGACCCCGCCAAGCGAATGGATACGTTCCCATTTCTGTTGCTTTATTTCGTCGCGTTTTCCAAGAGTTTTACGCATTTCCTCGACGCCGGACTCCTCTGGTGTGACGAAGGAAAACCCGTCAGAGCCGATGACCGCGCCGGGTTGAATGACGATCCGGTCGCCAATCGTGACGCCATGCTGCACATGTGCGCCACTCAGGATCAGCGCGTCTGCCCCGATGCGCGAGCCGCGCGCAATCGAGACATGGCTGGCGATGCGCGCGCGCGGCCCGATCCGCACCCCGGCACCGATCACGACAAACGGCCCGATCGCCGCATCTTCACCGATTTCAGCTGTAGGATCGATAACCGTTGACGGATGTATTCCCGCCGCGATGTCAGGGCCGGGATCGAAGCGGCGCGTCAATCCCGACATCACAAGACGGGGACGCGACGCAAAGATGGCTGCAGCCAGTCCGTAGGCTTCGGGGTCCATCCCCTCTGCCAGTATCGCGGCAGAGCCGGGCTTCAGCGCCGAGGCGTATTTCGGTGACATCGCAAGCGCGATCTGGTCAGCGCCGCATTCCGCCGGTTCAGCCGCGCCAGTCACCGTAAGCGACAGGTCACCCCAGGCGCGGGCATCCAGTGCGGCAGCAAGATCCTTGATCGTAACCTGCATCGGGGTCTCCTTTTGCGGAATGATCTAGCCATCCGCGCCCCGTTTTGCCAGACCCTGCCCGGCCCGCCGTCGGGCCGGGAACGTCACGGCAGATCAGCTGCCGGCTTCGGCCGCCTTTTGCATCGCTTCCCAAACGCGGGCGTCGCGGCCATAGACATCGGCGTAATTGCGCAGCTGGCCGTCCGGTCCGGGGATGGTGGTGAAATAGACCAGATGGATCGGCAGCGGCTCCTCCAGCTTGATCCAGCGTTCTTCGCCCGTGCTCAGAACCCGCTCAAACAGTGCTTTGGGATCGTCGCTGTTGCCACGCAGCAATTCGTACGCCAGGTCAAACGGCTTGCCGACCCGAACACAACCATGAGAGGCCGCCCGGTTCGTGTTGCTGAACAGCCCTTTCGATGGCGTGTCATGCAGATAGATGTTCCACGGATTCGGGAACATGAATTTCACAAGACCAAGCGCATTATCCTCGGACGGCTTCTGTCGCAGCGTATAGGGGAAACTGCTGTCGCTGTATTTGTTGAAATCGATCTGGTCGCGCGGGATCACGCGGCCGTTGCGATCCACCACGTCAAGATGCGCCACCGCGTAGCGATTGGCGCGCAACTTCGACAGATAGGATTGCGCCGCGATCGAGCGTGGGACGTTCCAGCGCGGGTTTGGCACGACGAATTCCATCGTCTCGCTGAATTCGGGGGTTTCCCAATCGGGATCGGATTTGCCCACGACGACGCGTGTTTCGAATGTCGTCTGACCGCCTTCGCGGATCTCGCCCATATAGCTGGGGATATTCACCCAGACCATGCGCGCGCCCAGGTCGTGACCATTCAGCCAGCGCATCCTTTCCATCGCGATCATCAGGCGGCGCGTCTGCGATCCCGTCCCCGTGCCATTCAGTTGGGCAAGCGTTTTCGGCCCCGCAACACCGTCATCCGGCAATCCGGCCGCTTGCTGATATGACGCAACGAGATCGGCCAGGCCCTCGTCAAAAAGCTGCGCGTCCTGGGCAGGTGTTGCAGCTTCAAACCCGATAGAGGCCAGGCGCAGCCGCAAGTTGGCCACCTCCGGGCCCTTCGCGCCGACCTTGTAAACCCCAGATGCAACCTCGGGCGTGCCCGGTGGCGCGACCATGGAGGCTTGCTTGGACAGCATGTCCTTCATCAGCAGATATTCAGGATTTTGCGGCGGCAAAGCGGCAAGTGCCACTGCCGGATCGCTTGCGGTCATACCTTCAAGAAGCGCGGCCATGTCGACCGGGATCACTTCGCGCTTGTTCATGGAGTCAGTATCGGACGGATCGACCAACCCGTTCGAAACGTCATTCGCCCACCGCGATAGCGCGCGTGCATAAAGGATTTCTGTTGCCACATCGCTGGCGGAAGTATCGCGCGAGAGGCCGGCGGTATTGTAACGCTGCGGCGGCAGGCCGTGCTGCGGCGCGGTGGCCACTGCGTCCAGAAGAGCCGCACGGCGCGGCGCCGCTTCGTCGCCAAGAAAGACCGGCTGCAGCGCATGCGCACCATAGAACGCGGCAAGCCCCGGATCACTGGCCACCGTTTCGGCCAGCTGCATCTCAAAATCGTTAAAATCCAGCTTCGGCGCCGGAAAGGCCGCCACAGCTACGGGGAGTGCTGCCAGCGCGGCGCCCATCAGGGCGGCACGGCGCAGCCGATTCGCAAACTCGTTCACCTTTTGACCTCTGCTCGGGCTTTTCTTTTACTTTGCCATCGCAGAAACTTGCCGTCCAGAAAAGCCGCGACACAAAGCCTCTTGACGTGAAATCCATGGTGCCAGCGTGTTCTGCGGAACACAGATCGGCGGATTTTTGCCTAAATTGGCGCGTTTTCGCCCAGTGGGGAACGAAATGGTTTCAGGATGCAAGGCGATGGTGACATATTCTTAATCAGTTCCTGGATAAACAAGGAACAGGCCACCCCCGCGTGGTGAGTAAAGAAAAGCAGGACAGGCGATCTGAAATGACAATCGATATCACCCGCCGCGGCATCATGGGTATCTTTGCCGCAACGACCATTGCTGCGGCCCCCGTTGCCGCCAATGCATTTGGAATCATGCGCCGGGCCGGCGATTACCGACGCATCAGCATGTATTCGCCGCGCACCGGCGAAAGCATTGACACCGTCTACTGGATCGACGGCAAATATATCCGCGACGCCCTGAATGAGATCAATTATTTCATGCGCGACTGGCGCTCGGGTGACGCGATCGGCATTGATCCGCGCAATATCGACATCGCAACCGCGTCCCACCGCCTGTTGCAGACCAACGAACCCTATATGATGCTGTCGGGCTATCGCTCGCCCAAGACCAACGCAATGCTGCGTTCGCGCTCGGAAGGTGTGGCAAAGAACTCGCTTCACATGAGCGGGAAGGCAGCGGATCTGCGTCTGAAGTCACGTTCGGTCAACCAGATGTACAAGGCTGCGATGGCATGCCGCGCCGGCGGTGTGGGCAAATATTCGCGGTCGAATTTTGTGCATATGGACTGCGGTCCGGTCCGGACCTGGGGCTCCTGACCTAATCGTAACGCAAGATCCTGAACAAATGGCCCGCCGATCCGGCGGGCCTTTGCGTTCGCGGGCGGCATGATGCTACGGCCTGGTTGCCGTGATTTCGTCAATCACCTGTTTCCAAAGATCAGCCGGCTGCGCGCCCGGGACAACCTGGCTGTCGGCAATGATGAAGGTGGGCACCGCGCGGATGCCACGCTCGCGGGCGTGGGCTTCGCGGGTCAGCACCTCCTGACGGTCCGCGTCCGTTGCCAGCAGGCGCAGGATCATCTGACGGTCCATCCCAGACGCGGCCCCAATCTCGGCAAGGACCTGGTGATCAGCGATATTCCTTCCCTCGCGCCAATATGCGCGCATCATGGCAGACATGACGCGGGTTTGCGCGCCCTCGATCCCGGCCCAGTGCAGCACCCTGAACGCGTCCAACGTCTGGGGCACGCGCTCGATCGCGGCCATATTGATCCACAGGCCAAGCCTCTCGGCCGCGCGCAAGACCGGCGCGTTCGCGGCAAGAATTCCTGCCTCATCCTTGAAGCGCGCTTTCATGTAGGCAACATGTTCCATCCCCGAGGCTGGCAGATCGGGGTTTAACCGAAACGGGTGCCACGTGATGTCGAACATATGTTCCGGCCGCGATTCCAGCGCCTGATCCAGTTCCGCCTTGGCGATAAGGCACCACGGGCAGGTCGGGTCCGCGAAAATATCAAGCGAGGTCAATATGCTGTCCAATTCTGTTGCTGCAAACGGGCAAGCCCGCACGGGCCACAAATAGGCGCGCAGCAAGGCTGACGCAATGCGCAGGCGATCCCCGCGCCGCCTCAAAGCCTATCGCCGCCTCGTTGACAGGTGCCCGGCCCCGGCATAACCCTTCCCCCGGTTGCGCAGCCGATATCGGACAGCGAGGGATGAGTGACAGTCACAGGCGTTCCCGTTTTCCTGGGCAAGCATGTTCGCGCCATTCATTTCGGCGAGACCGAGCGCATTTTCGTTGCGTTGGATTTCGGGCGCAGTGATCGCAACGGTTTTCCCGAACAAAGCCCGTCCCGATACCTTGCCAAGCGCGGAATTGGCACATTGTCGATCATGCTGTCGGAAAACAGCTGGTATCTTACACCCGAAAATGATGCCCTTCGCCACGCGCTGGATGCCCATTGCCGTGGGGCGAGGGATGTCCGGGCCATGGGGGTTTCGATGGGCGGCTTTGGCGCGGTGCTGCTGTCAAAAGCCCTGCATCTGAAAAAGGCGCTGCTGATCTCGCCCCAATATTCGATATTTCGTTCGCGCGCGCCATGGGATCGGCGCCGCAACAGGATCTCCGCAAAATTCAGCGAAGCGTGGGACGATCTGGATCAGGGCGTGAAGCCGGATCTGTCGGGTATGATGATCTATGATCCGCGCAGGCGACCGGACGTTCATCACATTCGCGCGCTTGGCCGGGTCTTGCCTGACATGAAGATCGCCGCCGTTCCATTCGGCGGACATCCGGCACATGTCAATCTTGTGGGGCGAAGCGGCTTCCGCCTTTTGATCGACCTGCTGCACAACGATGGCAGCATGACGACCTGGCTGAATGATTACCGGCGGAAAGAACGCGAAAACAACGCGGTCTATCTGCGGGGAATGACCGACTATCTGGACCTGCGGGAGCAGCGAAAGCTGCGGGAATGACCGATGGCCTCTCCCGCAACGGGGGGATCAGAGAAGCTTCAGATCCGAAGCGGATTCGCGGCCATCACGGCCTGCCTGCAGCTCAAAGCTGATTTTCTGATTGTCCTGAAGTCCGGTCAGACCGGCACGTTCGA
Source organism: Paracoccus denitrificans (assembly GCA_005768755.1). Taxonomy (GTDB): domain Bacteria; phylum Pseudomonadota; class Alphaproteobacteria; order Rhodobacterales; family Rhodobacteraceae; genus Paracoccus; species Paracoccus denitrificans_B. The sequence continues at coordinate 179,722 of VAFL01000008.1, forward strand.
CAGCAGAAATGTGCACAAACACATCCTTGCCGCCCGAGTCAGGCGCGATGAACCCATATCCTTTGGTGGTGTTGAACCATTTAACGGTGCCCGTGGCCATTCCGTTCTCTCCTTCGATTTTCCCGGCCGCGGGCTTGCGACCAGGCCGTGCAGCCCTTTCGAAATTCCGGCTGCCCCGTGAAGGGAGGCGGTAGAAAGTCATGCTCACATCTCAACACTTCAAGCAATATGGACAAAACGCAAGCAAGAAACTCCGCTGAAAGTTTCAGCGGAGTTAACATTTCATGACATCGGCATATTTCAGCCCATATCGGGCGGCGTTGCCTCTTGGCTAAGCTGTCCGACCGCCTCGTCAAGGGAAACCGTGCGGCTTCCCTGCTGATCAAGCCGGCGCATGGAGACTGTGCGCTCCTCGACCTCTTTCATCCCGATGGCGAGAATCACCGGAACCTTGGCGACCGAATGTTCGCGGACCTTGTAGTTGATCTTCTCGTTCCGGGTGTCGGCCTCGGCGCGGATACCAGCGGCTTGCAGCGCGCTGACCACCTCGTGGACATAATCGTCCGCATCCGACACGATCGACGCAACAACCACCTGACGCGGCGCCAGCCACAGGGGCAGCTTGCCCGCGAAGTTTTCGATCAGAATCCCGATGAACCGTTCGAATGAGCCGAGCGTCGCGCGGTGCAACATCACGGGACGGTGTTTGGCCCCGTCTTCGCCGATATAGGACGCGTCCAGACGCTCGGGCAGAACGAAGTCGACCTGGTGCGTGCCGCATTGCCAATCGCGACCGATGGCGTCGGTCAGAACGAATTCCAGCTTCGGCCCATAAAACGCCCCCTCGCCCGGATTGATTTCCGGCTCGATCCCCGATGCACGCGTTGCCGACAGCAGGGCCGTTTCCGCCTTGTCCCAGATTTCGTCCGATCCGGCGCGCGTTTCGGGGCGCGTGGCGAACTTGACCCGGAAATCCTCGAACCCGAGGTCACGATAGACGCGCGTCAGGAAATCGATATAGCGAATCGTTTCGCTTTCGATCTGGTCTTCCGTGCAGAAGATATGCGCGTCGTCCTGCGTAAACCCACGCACCCGCATGATCCCGTGCAACGCGCCCGAAGGCTCATAGCGGTTGCACGACCCGAATTCGGCCATGCGCAAGGGCAGGTCGCGATAGGATTTCAGCCCGACATTGAAGATCTGCACGTGGCAGGGGCAATTCATCGGCTTCAGGGCGTTGACCGTCTTGGTCTTGGCATGTTCCTCGTCCACCTCGACGATGAACATATGGTCCTGATAGTTTTCCCAGTGTCCGCTTTCTTCCCACAGCTTGCGGCTGACGACCTGCGGAGTGTTCACCTCGACATAGCCGCCTTCGCGCTGACGGCGGCGCATGTAATCCTGAAGCGCCACATAGATGTTCCAGCCATTCGGGTGCCAGAAGACCTGACCCGGCGCTTCTTCCTGCATGTGGAACAGGTCCATCTCGCGGCCCAGCTTGCGGTGGTCGCGCTTGGCGGCCTCTTCCAGCATGTGCAGATGGGCCTTCAGCTCATCCTTGTTGCGGAACGCCACGCCATAGATGCGCTGCAGCATGGGGCGCGAGCTGTCGCCCAGCCAATAGGCACCCGCCACATGCGTCAACTTGAACGCGTCAGCGGGAAGCTGGCCGGTCGATTGCAGATGCGGGCCACGGCACAGGTCCTGCCAGTCGCCGTGCCAATACATCCGCAGGTCTTCGTCGCCCGGAATGCGGTCGATCAGTTCGACTTTGAACGGCTCGCCGCGGTCCTTGTAATAGGCGACGGCACGGTCGCGGTCCCAGACCTCGGTCCGGACGGGGTCGCGGGCATTGATGATCTGCTTCATCTTGGCCTCGATCTGGCCGAGGTCTTCAGGCGTGAAGGGTTCCGCGCGGTCGAAATCATAGAACCAGCCGTAATCGCGGACCGGGCCGATGGTGACTTTCACATCCGGCCAGATCTCCTGCACGGCGCGCGCCATGACATGGGCGAAATCGTGGCGGATCAGTTCAAGCGCAGGCGCGTCATCCTTCATCGTGTTGATGGCGATGGCCCCGCCTTCGTTGATCGGCCAGGCAAGGTCGATATGCCTGCCGTCGAGGCTGGCGGAGATCGCCTTCTTGGCCAGGCTGGGTGCGATGGATTCAGCGACTTCTGCAGCGGTGATCCCGGCGGGATAATCGCGCGAATTGCCGTCAGGAAATGTCAGGGAAATCTGGCTCATGGCCTTTCTCCTCGTCAGTTTGGCGCCCACGGAACGCCCGGTTGCGGGTTATGTCAGGTGGTCCAGATGCGCCGGATCAAGCGATCTGTCAACCGCTGTGGTCGTCGCCATAGACGATTGTCTCGATCAGCTTGCCATAGCGTTCCTCTGCCAGCGCCTGCGCTTCGGCCACGCCGGGCAACGCCAAGAGGCGCGCCATCTCATCGGCAACCTGTACGCCATATCGTTCGATAATGCGGCGATCCGCGATATTTGCAGCGGCAAAGCGCGCCCAATACGCCTCATCCCATCGTTGGGGATTGACCTCGCCCAAAGGTCTGCCGCCCCGACCCCGCCATTGCCGCATCATGTAGGCGTCGATGGATTTGATGGCATAATGGTTATACCAGGCATGTCCGTGCGCGATCAGATGCTTTGGCATATGGCGCAGATGTGTCCAGATCTTTCCGTCATCGGGCACGGTCATCACCTCGCCATTGCCACGCATGACCTGGATGTCACCTTCGCCGCGAAAGCCGAAAGGGTGGTGGTTATGCACCGCGCGCCACCGCCCATTGCCCCGGCTGAGGCTTTTTATCGGTGCATTTGCCGCGCTGTTTTCCGGCAGCCGCAAGGTAAATTGTTCCGTCACCCGACCCGGCTGCCATTGTTCGCTATCCGATGTCCCGAAACTCAGCGCAGAAAGCGAGATGATGTCGATCTCTGGCCCGGCCAGTGCAGTCAGGTCGCTGACCTTGCCGGCACCGGTATCGACAAACAAGAACTCATCCACATCCAGAACCATGACCCAGTCTGCCTCATCCGTATGGTGTGTCTTGCGGATCTTCTCGTATGCGCTGCGCATCGGCCAGTCGCCGGGTCTGAGGGGGTTGTCCTGATGCGTGATGACGCCGTGCGCGGCAAGCGCGTCCAGAAGGATATCGGTGCCGTCGCTGCAATCATTGCTGGCGATATGGATGGCGTCAAAGCCCAGCACCCTGTGATGGGCCACATATTCCAGAATGAACGGACCTTCGTCCTTCATCGAACTCATCAGCACATGGCGCGGCGACATCAGCTTCCCCGGTGTTACGGCAGCGGCGAAACGTGCAACGCATCCGCCGGGGACGCAAGGCCGCTGCCAGCCCAGGTTGCCCCGGGGCGCCAACAGGTATAAGGGCGTCGCACCTTCTGCAAGGTGACAGCGATGACATCAACGAACCAGACACAGCATGGCCAGACGGCGGTGCGCCGGCTTCCGCTTCCCGAATTCGTCGCCATGCTGGCGGTGTTGTTCGCAACGGTGGCCTTTTCCATCGACGCGATGCTGCCGGCCATGTCCGAGATTGCGACCGAGCTGTCGCCCCAGGACACGAACCGCGCCCAGCTTGTGTTGATGATGTTCATGGCTGGTATGGGCGTGGGCACCGCAGTGGCGGGCCCGGTTTCGGATGCAATCGGGCGCAAGCCGACGATCATGCTGGGATCGACACTTTACATCGCTGCTGCTGCCGGGGCCATCTTCGCTGACAGCCTGACGCTGCTTCTGGCGCTTCGCTTCGTGCAGGGCATGGGCGCAGCCGGGCCGCGCATCGCAGGCACCGCGCTGATCCGTGACCTGTATGCAGGGCGCGAAATGGCCCGTATCACCAGTTTTGTCATGATGATCTTCATCATGATCCCTGCCGTCGCGCCAGCCCTGGGAGAGGTGATCATCGACGCCGCCGGTACATGGCGCGCCGTCTTTGCCGCCTTCATCGTTTTCGGACTGGTCGGTGTCATCTGGGTGTGGCTGCGTCAGTCCGAGACACTGCCCCGAGAGCGCCGCGTGCCGCTGAGCGGTGAACGCCTGATCAGTTCCGCCACAGAGATCCTGGAAAATCGGCAGGTCATGCTGTGTACGCTGGTGCTGACGCTGGGTTTCGGGCAGATGTTTGCCCTTCTGTCGAGCTCCGAACAACTTTTCGATCAAGCCTATGGCCGCGCTGACAGCTTTACGAAATGGTTTGCGTTGATGGCGCTGCTGTCTGGCATAGGCACCATTGCCAATGCACGCTACGTCATGCGCTATGGAATGCGCCGCATCGCGCGGGCCGCTTACGCAATGCAGATCGTTTCGGCCTCATTGGGGTTGTTGCTGGTCGCCAGCGGCGCGCTTCATGGCGATGCCGCGTTTTACGGGTTCTTCGCCTGGGCCGTCAGCGTGTTCTTCATGGCTGGTGTTACCTTCGGCAACCTCAATGCGCTGGCGATGCAGAATATGCCGCATCTGGCGGGTATGACCGCCAGTATCGTGGCTGCGCTGTCGACGCTTGGTGCCGTGATCATCGCGACGCCGGTCGGTCTGGCTTTTCGCGGCGCGCCGACGCCGATGATGCTGGCAGCCCTGGTCTGTTCGTCGCTGGCCTGGTTCTTGATGGGGAAGCTGCGCGACTAGGCGTTCAGTCCGTCGTCAGTCCGAATCGATCGGGTCGGCTGTGGATCTCTGCCCGCGCGGCAGAGCGTGCGCGCGATGCCAGACCGATCCCCGCCGCTTCCGCCGCGGCCACCGCCGCCGTCGTCGGGGCGGCAAGTGCGATCAGGATCGATGCGCCAAGCGTTGCCGTCTTCTGGACCAGATCGACCGAGACCCGACTGGTCAGCACGACAGCCCCCCGTCCGATCAGCCCAGCCTGCCCGCTGCGGATCAGCGCACCAGCAAGTTTATCAAGCGCATTGTGGCGCCCGACATCCTCTCGTAGCGCGACAAGGCCCTGCCCCGGAACGTAAAAGCCGGCACCATGCGAAGCCCCGGTCATGTCGCGCAGGACCTGCCCCGCATCCATCGCAGCAACGGCCTTGTCGACATCGTCCGCGCCAATCACCGCGCCACCTGCGACGGGATCAAGGTTTCGCATTGCCGCCGCCAGCGTCTCGACCCCGCACAGTCCGCAGCCAACCGGTCCGACAGTCCGTCGCCGCCGGGCAATGAATCGCTGCCCTGCCTGCGGTTTCAACCAGATGCGCAGGTCTATTCCGTCGGTAACGCGTTCCGGGGCAACGGCCTCGATTTCGTCGGCACGGGCGATGCCTTCCGTATGGGAAAATCCATAGGCGAAATCTTCAAGATCCGCCGGCGTGCCCATCAGGACGGCCTGCGTGGTCCCGTCATAGGTTACGGCAATTGCGGCTTCCTCGGCCAGGGTCACGCTTATCGCCGCATTGTCAGCCAATCTTCGCGCGGACAAGGTCTTGCTGCTCACGTCACTGGCTCCTTTTCACTTTCCCTTTGAAGCCCGCAGGTTTCGGCCGGTCAAGCCTGCGCAGCACGGGCCTTGCCGAATGACGGCGTCCTGCCCTACCATCGCAGGAACAAAAGACAACACCCGCGCATTGCTTTTGCCGGGATCTGCAATGCTGTGAAAGGGAATATCATGCGCAATATCGTCGCGGGGCTGCTTATTTCAGCCACAACCCTTCCGGCCCTGGCCGATTCTTATCCCTACCCGCTGGAAGATCCCGCACCCGAAGATGTTGTCACCTATGATGTCGCCCCGTCAGAGACCGCGCCGACGCCACCTTCTGCGGCAATAACGCCAGCCAACGACACCCCCGATCAGGCAGTTTCCGCGCCGTCCGCCGCGCAGGCACCCACCGCAGAGCCGTCTGCCGCATCTGCTGCCGATCAGGCTGCCGAAGCTGGCGACGCCCCCGCACAGGAAGCGGCGCCAGACAGTCAGACAGCGACCGCGCCTGCCAGCACGGGCAGCGCGCCAGCGGACCCTGCCGCCGAAGCGTCACAGCAATCCCCGGAACCCGAAGGCAGCGAGACGGTGGCCCAGCCCGAAGTCGCGGCGATGGATGAACCCCGCCGACCCGAGGACGAGTATACCGCGGCCCCCGTTCCCGTCGCGACGACGCCAGACGGATCACCTGCGCCCACAGAAAGCTGGCAACCACCCTTGGCAACCGGCATTGCCCTGACAGGTGATCCGTCCAGCTGAACGGCTAGTACAAGTCGGCGCGATGCGGATTGATGCGGCGCATGTCGCCGCGACGCAGCGTCAGCCCCTGCCTGTCGAAGAAATCGAGTATCTGGATGGCGACCTTGCGGCCGTTGTCCATCCGGTCGCGAAAGGCGGGCGCAGAAAACCAGCCATCGTCGGCCGCCGCAGACAGATCGCGCGCCATGTCTGCCATCTCCGACGTGGTGCTTCGCAGGAAAAAATGATCCCGCGCAATCTGGTCCACCCGTCCAAGCCGCGCGGCCAACCGCATCATGCGGCGAATTTCACGCTCGTCGTAACCAAGCGATGCGGCAAGGTCGCGGACGCGAGGTGGCCTGTATCGCGCCGTGCCACCCAGTTCTGGCGCAACACGCGCATAAAGCGCCTCGTCCTCGGAACTCATTTTCGGCGCGTGATGGGGAAGACGAACGAACCCGCCTTCCAGCGCGACTGTTCCGACTTCAGCCTGCGCCTGCAGCAGGAAGGTAAAGGCTTGTTTCGGCAGTCGCGGCACCAAAGACAGGCGCAGGGCCTCGCGGCCCATGCCTTGTATGTCCGGGTTTACGTCGTGAAAAGCGGCCAGTGTCGTCTGCAGTTCCGAAATCAACACCGCAAGCCGATCTGGCTGGATCGCAATTCGCGGGGACTGGCCAAGAACAACCGCCGCGCCCGTCACGCCTTCGGCCGAGCCAAGCGAGCGGGCCCGCAGGAAGCCGTCCAGATTGACATGGAACGGTGCCACCTGCAGCAGGGCGGCAAGTGCCGTGCCGGGATCGGTCAGTCGTTGGGCTTGCAGCACCGCGCGTCGTTCTGGTGTGGCGCGGCGGTTTGCAGGCGGATGCAGATCAAGCACCAGCCCCCCGCCCACTGTCCGAGCAGCAGAGGGATCGCGCAGAATGAACCTGTCACCCCAGCCAAGCGCCAGAGGTCGGTCCAGAACAGCCTGAACAAGATGTCCGCCGTCGGGACCCGCCCCCAGATCCACCAGACGCGCTGCAGCATGCGTCGCACCACTGTGCAGCCGCGCCCTGGTATTGGTCGCGAATGGCGTGGCATCGACCCAGTCAAGCAGCACATCGACCCGCGCGGTCGGCGCATGCAGCCAGGGATCGACCGCCATGTCGCCGCGATGAATGTCGTCGCGCGAAACGCCGGCCAGGTTCAGCGCGACCCGCGCGCCCGCATTGGCAATACCGGCGGGCTGATTATGCTCGCGCAGGCTGCGCACACGGCATGGCAGACCGGATGGCGAAACCAGCAACTGGTCGCCCGCCCGGACCTGGCCCGACAAGACCGTTCCCGTGACGACCGTCCCCACCCCGTCCAGCATGAAGACACGATCGATGACCATGCGGAACGCGCCCTCGCCAGTGCGGGCGTCCAGCCCCGCAGCCGCGCTCGCCAGCGCGTCGCGCAGCGCGGCAATCCCTTGCCCGGTCTGCGCTGACACCGGGATGATCTGCGCACCGGCCAACGGCCCATCGGTCAGTTCGGCAGTAATGTCATTGTGCAAGACGTTCAGGCGGCCGGTATCGGCAAGATCGGACTTGGTGATAGCGACGATGGCACGTTTGATGCCAAGCAAGCCGAGGATCTGCAGATGCTCACGTGTCTGCGGCATGATACCGTCATCGGCGGCGATGGCGATCAATCCAACATCAATCCCCCCGGCACCCGAAATCATCGTATGGATCAGGCGCTCGTGACCCGGCATATCGACAAAACCGGTCATACTGCCGTCGCCCATGTCGGCATAGGCAAAGCCCAGCTCGATGGTAATGCCACGGGCCTTTTCCTGGGCCAGCCGGTCGGTATCGGTGCCGGTCAGCGCCCTGACCAATGCCGTCTTGCCATGGTCGATATGGCCAGCCGTGCCGACAATCAACGCGTCAGGCCCGACAGCGCGGCAACAAGCTGCGCCCGCTCGCGCAGGCCGCGCAGATCAAGGATCAGCGCACCATCCGAGATCCGGCCGATCACCGGCACGGGCAACCGGCGCAGCCGCGCGGACAGTTCCTCGGGTGCGCGGCCACCGGGACCGGTCAGCGCCAAGCCCGCGCTTGGCAGCGTATCGGTCGGCAATGCGCCCGACCCCACCTGGCTGTCGCAATCGCAGACCCGTGCGTGATAGCCGTGCGGTGCCAGAAGGTCGGCGACGGGACCGCGCAGAGCCTCTGCCTCGGCAGCAATCTCTGTGCGGGCGCGCGCCAGCATCCGTAGCGTCGGCAGGCGTTCGACCAGCCTGTCAGGGTCCAGATACAGGTTCAGCACTGCAGAAAGCGCGGCGATGCGGATCTTGTCCAGCCGCATCGCACGTTTCATCGGGTTCTTGTTGATCGAAGCGATCAGATCCGCGCGCCCGACGATGAAGCCCGCCTGCGGTCCACCAAGCAGCTTGTCGCCGGAAAACGTCACCAGATCCGCACCCGCCGCCACCGCTTCGGCCACGGTCGGTTCCCGCCGCAGACCGAAAGGCGCCAGGTCGATCAACGAGCCAGAGCCGAGATCGTTCATCACCGGCAGATCCGCCTCGGCTCCGATGGCGGAAAGTTCCGCGATCTCGACCTCTCGGGTAAAGCCCTCGATCCGGTAGTTCGACGTATGCACCTTCAGGATCACACCAGTATCGGGGCCGATCGCGGCGCGGTAGTCCTTGGGATGGGTGCGGTTCGTCGTCCCGATCTCGACCAGACGGGCGCCGGCGCGGGCCATGATGTCCGGGATACGGAAGGCGCCGCCGATCTCGATCAGCTCGCCGCGCGACACGATGGCCTCGCGCCCGGCGGCCAACGTGTTCAGGCAAAGCAGCACGGCGGCGGCATTGTTGTTTACAAGCGTCGCGTCCTCTGCCCCGGTCAGTTCGCGCAGGAGGCCGCGCATATGGTCGTCGCGGTCGCCGCGCGCGCCTGAGGCCAGATCATATTCCAGCGCCACCGGGTCGCGCATCGCGGCCGTGGCGGCATTGATCGCTTCTTCGGGCAGCAGTGCGCGACCAAGATTGGTGTGCAGTATCGTGCCGGTCAGGTTCAGACAGGGTCGCAGCGGGTCGGGCTTATCCAAGGCCGCGCCTGCCGCATCCAGCACCGCCTGCGCGGGATCACCTGGCAGCGCCTCGCCCGAACGCGCCGCCGTGCGCAGGGCATCAAGCGCGTCGCGGATCGCGGCAGTCGCCGGCGCGCGGCCATACTGCCGCGCCAGCGATTGCCCAGAGGCCCCCGCCAGCAACCGGTCAACCGCCGGCAGCTTGCGCAGGTCCACGCTCAATAGCCGATCAGGAACGGGTTGAAACCGCCCCGCTCCCACACGCTTTCGCGCATCTGCGCGTCAAGGCCAAGGCTGGCAATGTCATCGGCCATCGGGTCAAGCGCCGCGTCGCGGTTCTGGTACAGGATCTTGACCCAAGAATGGCATTCATCACAAATCTCGGCCCTGATATTCGCCTTTTCAGGATCGGCTTCCAATGCGCGATAGCCGATGCCCTTGGTTGATCCGCAGCACAGGCATTTCACGCGAACCTCGTTCCATTCGGTCGCGCAGGTCGCACAGCAGGCATAGCGCGCGCCTTCCTGATTTTGGGTCGCCGTGACAATTGAAACCGCTGGCTTGCCGCCGCAGGTGGGGCAGACCCCGGTGCGGATGGGGACAAGCTGGGACGCATCAAGGGTCGCAGCCAGTCGCGCGGCCGTGACCTGCAAGGCGGCGGCGGCGAACGCGGCAGGGGCGGCGAAGCCGTCCGGCACGCGGTCGGCGGCAAGTTCGGCAAGCAATGTCTGAAGATCCTCGGCCGGGGCGTCACGAAGGGCATCCAGCGCCGCTTTGGCTGGTGCCGGCATCTCAATCCGGCTTGCGCGGTCCAGCATCATCTGCATGGTCAAGGTCATATCACCGAACAAGATCAGCATATCTCGATCGATGGGCGGCATCCGATAGCTACGGTTGCGCGCGATCAGATCTGCGCGCAGCGTCTCGGCAGGCAGCAGGTCCTGCGCGATCTCTGCCTGAAGCGCGGCAAGATCGGCCAGAAAACGCAGATAGGGGCCAAGGCGCGCATCTTCTGCCAGCACGCGCAGCCGCCCGGCGCGGCGGGCAAACAGCGCCGCCGGGTCGGGTAGTCGGGCAAAATCGGGCGCCGCAACGCCACCTATGACGGAAGGATCAGGTACAGGGCTCATGGTCTTCTTCGGGCAGCGACCCGGATCGGGCCACGCCTATTTTGTCGAAGACTTCTCCTGACGTCTAGCAACTTCCCGCAACCATTTGCGGTGATGCTTCCACGCCCATCCCCCTGTCACATTTCCGCGCGTCATCGCCGACAGGGTGCCGCGGGTCCAGAAGGCCGCGTAGACATGAACAATGACGATCAGCACCGACAAGACGGCCGAAACCGCGTGAACAAGCACCGCCCAACGCCGCGTCTGGACCGAGACCAGATCCGGGAAGAACTGCTGCCAGATCATCAGACCAGACACGATCATCGCCAGCAGCAGCCAGAACATTCCCCAGAAAACGAATTTCTGACCAAGGTTGTATTTCCCAAGCTCCGGCAGGTTCTCTTCATGCCCGGCAAGCACCTGGTCGATATTCTTGGCCCAGGCGATATCCTCGCGCCGCATGATGTTCAGACGCCATAGCTGCAGGAACAACAGCAGGAAGCTGAAACAGGCAACGACGCCAAATATGGGATGCAGAAAGCGCGCATTCTGGCCGCCACCGAAGATCGCGGTCAGGAAGAAAAGCCGCGGCGAGAAAAGCGCAAAGCCCGACAGGATCAGCAAGATGATCAGGATCGCGGTGAACCAGTGGTTGATCCGGGTATGCGTGGCATAGCGGCGAACCTCGACCGGTTCTGTCGTGACAATGCGGTCGGACGATTCGGAAAACTCGCGCCGCGCCATTACGCCCGCTCCTCTTCTTGCGGACCCGGCGCGTCAGGCCCCATGATCTCATCCACCAGTTCCTCGGCCTCGACCTGATCTTCGGCGCTGACCGTGTTGGGCTTGCCCAAGATCGAGTGCAGGGCAGCACCTACGGCCGCCAGACCGATGGCTGCCAGCCCGACCGTCTTGGCCGGGCCCTTCCATGTATCGACCACTTCCGAGATATGGGGATCGGCGGGCAGTCCCGAATATTCTTCCGGCTTGTCGCCAAGGGGCAGCACATACATGACATGCGTGCCGCCGACCCCTTGCGGATCATAGATCGCCGCATTTTCATAGCCGCGCCCGTTCAGGTCCGCCACGCGTTCCTCGGCATGGGCGATCATGTCGTCCTTGGTCCCGAAGACAATGGCCTGCGTCGGGCAGGCCTTGGCGCAGGCCGGCCCCTGCCCGACCGCGACCCGGTCGGAACACAGCGTGCATTTCGACACGACATGCTTTTTCGGCGACATGCGCGGAATGTCGAAGGGACATCCCGAAATGCAATAGCCGCAGCCGATGCATTTATCGTGAATGAAGTCCACGATTCCGTTGGTATACTGCACGATAGCACCCGGCGAGGGGCAGGCTTTCAGACAGCCCGGATCCTCGCAATGCATGCAGCCATCCTTGCGGATCAGCCAATGAAACTCTCCCGTATCGGGGTCGTCATATTCATTGAACCGCATCAACGTATACATCTCGGATGTCAGGTCGTGCGGGTTTTCATATGACCCGACATTCACCCCGATCTCGGGATGGGTATCGTTCCATTCGATACAGGCCGACTGACAGGCCTTGCAGCCGATGCATTTGGAAATGTCGATCAGCTTTGCCAGCTTTTCCAACTGCTGCGTGGGTGCAGGCAGGTTCGGCGTGGCCGAGGCCCGCATGACCGCGCCGTCGCCGAAATTCGGCGCCAGCGGCTCGACTGTTGGGTTTCCCACGGCCGTGGTCGGGGGCGGTGCGGTATTGGTGCTCATGCCACAGGCTCCTCGGACGGTTCGATATTGACCAGAAACGCCTTGGATTCGGGCGTTTCGATATTGGCGTCGCCAATGAACACGGTCAGCGAGTTGGGGCCGAAACCCTTCTTGGCCGCTCCGGTGAAGCCCCAATGCAGCGGCACACCGACGACATGTACGGGTTTGCCGTCGCAGATCAGCGGTTTGATCCGCTTGGTCACCACGGCCTTGGCTTTCACCGATCCGCGCTTGTTCCAGACACGCACCCAGCCCCCGTTGCTGATCCCCTTCTCCTCTGCAAGCTGGACCGAAATCTCGACAAAGAATTGGGGTTGAAGGACAGAGTTCACCCAGTTGTGCTTGGTCCAGTAATGGAAATGCTCGGTCAGACGGTACGACGTGCCGACATAGGGAAATTCGTCGGACGTCCCCAGATCGGCAACGTCCGCTTCAAACACGCGGGCCACGGGATTGCCCCGCATTTCGGCGTTGAAGACGTTCTGAACCGGGCTTTCAAAGGGCTCCATATGGGTGGGGAATGGGCCGTCGCGCATCAGCCTGCGCGAAAACAGCCGTGACGTGCCCTCGGCATTCATGATGAACGGACCGACTTCGCCTGGTTTCGCCGTGGGCGAAATGTCGGGGATATCATTTCCCGCCCATTTCGTGCCATCCCACTCGATCAGCATCCGTTCGGGGTCGAAGGGCCGCCCCTCCATGTCGCATGACGCGCGGTTATACAGGATCCGCCGGTTCAGGGGCCAGGCAAAGGTCCAGTCTTGATAAACACCAAGACCCGATGGATCGGCATTGTCGCGCCGGGCCATATTGTTGCCATCCTCGTTCCAGCAGCCGGAATAGATCCAGCAGCCCGACATGGTCGATCCGTCGTCGCGCAGCTGGCCGAAATTCACCACCTGCTTTCCGGCCTCGACCAGAACCTTGGTCGGATCCGCCGTGTCATAGACCGCCGTCAGCGCCCGGCCGTTGATCTCCATCGCCAGTTCATCCGCCGTCGGATCGCCAGCATCTGCGTAGTCCCAGCTGAGATTCAGGATCGGATCGGGGAAAGATCCGCCCTCGGCGCGGTAAAGCTCGCGCACGCGGGTGAATATCTGTGCCATGATCCAGGTGTCCAGCCTGGCTTCGCCTGGCGGCGTCGCGCCCTTCCAGTGCCATTGCAGCCAGCGGCCGGAATTGGTCAGCGAACCATCATCCTCGGCAAAGCAGGTTGATGGAAGCTGGATCACTTCGGTCTGGATTGACGCCGTATCCACATCATTGAACTCGCCATGATTTTCCCAGAAACGCGACGTCTCGGTTTCAAGCGGGTCGATCGTCACCAGCAGCTTCAGCTTCGACAAGGCCGACGTCAGCTTGCCCCGGTTGGGGAAAGCAAGCAGCGGGTTGAAGCCCTGGCAGAAATACAGGTTCACCTTGCCGTCGTTCATCAATTCGAACATGCGCAGGATGTCGTAATTGGCGACGTCCAGCTTGGCGAGATAGTGATAGGCCCAGTCGTTTTCCGCCGTGGCCGCATCCCCGAACATGGCCTTCATATGGGAAACCATGAATTTCGGGTAATTCTGCCAATAACTGGTCTGGTTGGGGCGCAGCGGCTTGAACGACCGCGCGGAAATATAGGTCTGGTAATCGACCTCTTCCTCTCGCGGTTGGTTCAGATAGCCGGCCAGCAGGTTCGACATCAGGCCCATATCCGTCAGGCCCTGAATGTTGGAATGCCCGCGCAATGCGTTCATGCCACCGCCTGCGACACCGATATTGCCCAGAATAAGCTGCAACATCGCCATTCCGCGGATGTTCTGGCTGCCCTTGGAATGCTGGGTCCAGCCAAGCGCATACATCGACGTCATGGTCTTGTCTGGCGCCGACGTCTCGCCAATCATTTCCGCGATATGCAGGAAACGGTCGGCAGGGGTGCCGGTGATGCGTTCCACCATTTCAGGCGTGTACGCGTCCACGTGCTTTTTCAGCAATTGCCAGACAGAACGCGGGTTTTCCAGAGACATGTCGACTTCGGCAAAGCCGTCCTCGCCGATCACATATTCCCAGTCCTCGCTGTCATAGCTGCGCGTGGCCGGGTCATAGCCGTTGAACAGCCCGTCAGACCAGCCGAAGCCATCCTTGATGATGAAGGGGGCATTGGTGAAGTTGCGCACATATTCCCAATGGACCTTATCATTTTCGATCATCCAGCGGATCATGCCCATCAGCCAGGCGATATCGGTGCCGGGCCGGATCGGGGCATAGTAATCGCTGACTGCTGCCGTGCGCGTATAGCGGGGATCGACCACGATCAGCTTGGCGCCGCGATGCGCCTTCGCTTCGGTGACCCATTTGAATCCGCAGGGGTGGGCTTCTGCGGCATTCCCGCCCATCACGATCACCAGATCGGTGTTGCGGATATCCGTCCAGGAGTTGGTCATCGCACCGCGACCGAAACTTGGAGCCAAACTGGCCACCGTCGGTCCGTGTCAGACACGCGCTTGGTTGTCGAATCCTGCAATACCCATGGATTTGACGACCTTATAGGTCGCCCAGGCGGTCTCGTTCGTCGTGGCCGAGGCGGCAAGGAAACCTGCCGTCGTCCAGCGATTGACCGGCACGCCCTCGTCATTGAACTGCACGAGGTTTTCGTCCCGGTCGTCCTTCATCGCGCGCGCGATCTTGTCGAGCGCCTCTTCCCAGGTGATCGGCTCCATCTTGTCGGCGCCGGGGCGGCGGATCATGGGCTGGCTCAGCCGGGTTTCAGAGGTGACGAAATCCTTCAGCGCCGATCCCTTCGGACACAGCGTGCCGCGATTGGTCGGGTGATCGACATCGCCCTCGATATGGATCAGATCGGCCTTGCCGGTCCGTGCGTCACCATTCGAATACATGATGATGCCGCATGCGACCGAGCAATAGGGGCAGGTGTTACGGGTTTCGGTCAGTGTCGCCAGCTTGAAGGACCGCACATGCGCCAGTTCCTGCGCCTCTGCCTGACCAAAGCCCATGGACCCCAGCGTTGTCACCGCGACACCCGCGCCCGCCAGTTTCAGAAAACTGCGCCGCGAGAGGTCAATATTCATCTGACGCTCCCTATTTGCCTACCCGAAGTTTGGTCAGACAATGATCAATTGGCCGAACCCGCTTGTCAATGGCCGGACAAGCATCCCCCATGACGTGACAACACTGAATTGCATCGAAACCAGCCAGTTACCGGGACGGCGAAATTTTCGGAGTTGACGGGATCGCGACGCCGTTCAGCACCATGTGCGACCCCATGCCGGTCAGTCCAGCCCCGCCAGCGAAGCCGTCATTGCGTGATAGATGTCGGGCTTGCCGGGGAATAGGGTTTCGACAGGCTTGCCTGCCTCGTCGATCTCGGCGAACCAGCTGCCGTTTTCGTGGTCGATGTGGTGGCGATCCAGTTGCGTCCAGAACTTGTCGAGATCGTCCAGCCATGCCTTGTCCCCGGTTGCCTTGTGCAGCGCGTGGGCCGTTGCAACCGCCTCGGCCACGGGCCACCACAAGCGGCGGCGGTTGTCAATCTGGCCATCCCAGCCCATCGTATAGGCAAACCCGCCCTCGGGCAGCCAGGCATCGGACAGCGCGCGACGATACAGCGCCGCGGCGGCATCAAGCGTCCAGTCATCCTGCGGGTCCATGCCGCCGGTTTCGCGCAGCTCCAGGATCAGGCGCGCCCATTCGATGGCATGGCCCGGCGTCGTGCCGGGCGGGCGAAACATCGGGTCGCCCGCGAAATCGCGATCGACCTGCCAATCGGGGGTGAAATGTTCAGGCACGACCCAGCCTTCGGCGCGGGCGTGCTTGTCGATCATGAAGCCTGCGATTGACCGCGCCATCGCCAGATCAGCAGGATCGGCAAAAGTCCGATGGGCGGCGATCAGCGCCTCGGTCAGGTGCATGTTCGCATTGCCGCCGCGATAGGCGGGCGGATTGGTCCAGTCGGCATCGAAGGTATCTGACACGGCGCCCGGGTCCGCTTCCCAGAACCGGCTGCGCAGCACAGTCATCACGGTTTCACGAAGGCGCGCGGCGTCGGGATGACCGATCTTGCCGGCCGATGCCGCCGCCAGCAGCACGAATGCGTGGCCGTAAGCCTGCTTTTTCGTATCAAGCGGCCCCGCGTCATCGACGCTCCACCAGAAACCGCCATTGACCGGATCAAGATGGCCCTCGAACAGAAAGCGCATGCCGTGGTCCACGATGGCACCCGCTTGCGGGTGATTCAGCGTCGCGCCCTGGGCAAACGAATGGATCATCCGCGTGGTCTCGTGAAGCTCACGGGTATTCCCCTGCCCGCGCGGATCGTCGGGCAAAGGCGTGCCGTCAGCGGCCAGCTTATGGAACCCGCCCGCCGGATTCAGCGCCCTTGCGTGGAAATCGAGCAGACGCATGGCTTCGGCGCGGGTCCAGTCGGGTCCGTATTCTGTCACCGCATTCTCCATCATGGCGGGGGATCGTCGCACATGGCTTGCCCGCCGTCGCAAAACAGTCAATATGTTCCAACAAACATAACGGAGCCGATCATGCAATTTCCAACGCTTGTTGCGGGGCTGCTGGCCCTGATCGCCCTGCCCGCCGGTGCCGAGCAGGTGAATGTTTTCGCCGCCGCATCGATGAAGACCGCGCTGGATGAGGTCGCCGCCCGCTTCATGGAGGAAACCGGGAACGAGGTCGTCATCAGCTATGCCGGGTCGAACGCGCTGGCGAAGCAGATCATTGACGGCGCACCCGCCGATATCTTCATTTCCGCCAACATTGCCTGGATGGACGAGGTTGCGGCCGCCGGGATGATCGCGCAGGATCAGCGGCGCGACATTCTGGGCAATACGCTGGTGCTGGTTGCCCATGACGCGGTCGCACCCATCGAAATAGGCGCCGATACCGATCTGAAGGGGATGGTCGGCGACGGCAAACTGGCCATGGCCCTGGTCGAGTCTGTGCCTGCGGGCCAATACGGCAAGGCGGCATTGGAACATCTGGGACTGTGGGCATCTGTTGAAGGCTCGGTCGCGCAGGCCGACAACGTGCGCGCGGCGCTTGCACTGACCTCGACCGGGGAAGCGCCCTATGCCATCGTCTACGCGACCGATGCCAAGGCCGACGCGAACGTCCATCTGATCGGCACCTTCCCCGAGGACAGCTATCCCCCGGCCACCTACCCGGCTGCGCTGCTGACCGGCGCGGCGGACCAGGCAGACCGGGAGTTCTTTGCCGCATTAAGCGATGATGCCGCGGATGCCATTTTCGCCGCGAATGGCTTCAAGATCCTGAACTGACGGAAAGAAAACGCGTATGGATTGGCTGTCCCCGCAGGAATGGCAGGCCGTGGCGCTATCGCTGCGGGTCTCGGCCTGGGCGGTGCTGGCCAGCCTGCCGCTTGGCATTTTCGTGGCCTACGCACTGGCGCGCTGGCGCTTTCCCGGTCATTCGCTGTTGAACGGATTGGTCCATCTGCCGCTGATCCTGCCGCCCGTCGTCACAGGCTATTTGCTGCTGCTGGCCTTTGGGCGGCGCGGGCTGTTCGGCGACCCGCTGGCCGAGTGGTTCGGGATTGTTTTCGCCTTCCGCTGGACGGGGGCGGCACTGGCGGCGGCGGTCATGGCCTTTCCGCTGATGGTGCGCACCATCCGGCTGTCGATCGAGGCGGTGGATCCGAAACTGGAACAGGCGGCGAATACGCTTGGTGCGGGGCGGCTGGCCACATTCGCGACCGTCACCCTGCCCCTGATCTTGCCCGGCGTGATCGCGGGCAGCGTCATTGCCTTCGCGAAAGCCATGGGCGAATTCGGCGCGACCATCACCTTCGTGTCGAACATCCCCGGCGAAACGCAGACGCTGCCGACCGCGATCTATTCCGAATTGCAGGTGCCGGGTGGCGAGGCGCAGGCCGCACGCCTGGTCATCGTGGCAATCATCATCGCACTTACCGCACTTCTTGCTTCGGAATGGCTGGGGCGCGCGGTCGCACGCAGGATCGCCGGATCATGACGCTGTCGGTCGAACTGAAACAGTCCTTCCCGGATTTCGTGCTGGATCTGGCCTTTACTGCCGGGCCGGGGGT
The DNA here is from genome assembly GCA_005768755.1 of Paracoccus denitrificans. Lineage (GTDB taxonomy): Bacteria > Pseudomonadota > Alphaproteobacteria > Rhodobacterales > Rhodobacteraceae > Paracoccus > Paracoccus denitrificans_B. The sequence goes on from VAFL01000008.1 coordinate 197,909, forward strand.
CACGGCATTGTTCGGACGGTCGGGCGCGGGCAAGACAACGGTGGTCAATGCAGTGGCGGGGCTGCTGCACCCGGATCGGGGCCGGATCAGCGTGGGCGGCCGGGTGCTGCTGGATACCGCACAGCGCATCGACCTGCCCCCGCATCGCCGCCGCGTTGGTTACGTCTTTCAGGATGCGCGCCTGTTCCCGCATCTCAGCGTGCGCGGCAATCTGGAATATGGCCGCCGCTTCGCGCCGCGCGCTGACCGCCCCGCGCCCGCGCGCTTTGACGAGGTGGTGACACTTCTGGGCATCGGCGCACTTCTGGACCGCCGGCCTGGTGCGCTGTCGGGGGGTGAGCGGCAACGCGTGGCCTTCGGGCGCGCCATCCTGTCGGCGCCGCGGCTGCTGCTGCTGGACGAACCGCTGGCGGCCCTTGACGAGGCCCGCAAGGCCGAGATCATGCCTTATCTGGAAGGCCTGCGCGACCTGGGCCTGCCGATCCTCTATGTCAGCCACTCAGCGGCAGAAATTACCCGGCTCGCCAACCATGTCGTCATGATGGAGGTCGGGCGCGTCATCGCATCCGGTCCGGTCGAAACGGTGCTGTCGGACCCCGCCACCGCAGGCGCACTAGGGCAGGAAACCGGCGCACTGATCCATGCCCGGCTGGTGCGCCAGGATGAAGACGGGCTGGCACGGCTGGACACACCCGCAGGCCCGGCCTGGATCGCGCGGCCCGACCTGCCCGAAGGCGCGCAGGTCCGGCTGCGGATCCTTGCGCGCGATGTCATGCTGGCGACCGCGCGCCCCCAAGCTATCTCGGCGCTGAACGTGCTGTCAGGCACGGTCGACCGGATCACCCCGGAAACGGATGGCAGCGTGCTGGTGCGCGTCGCTTTGGGCGCGGATACGGCGATCCTGTCGAGGATCACCGAACGGTCCCGGCGGGCGCTGGATCTGACGCCGGGGCGGCCGGTCCACGCGATCCTGAAGTCGGTTTCCATCGCCGACGTCGCACAGGACTGAACCGCCCGGCGCCAGAGTGTTCAGGCGTTGAACAGGAAGTGCAGGACGTCGCCGTCCTTGACCTCATATGTCTTGCCTTCGACGCGGAACTTGCCGGCCTCTCGTGCGCCGGCCTCGCCCTTGCCGGCAACGTAGTCGTCATAGGCGATGGTCTCCGAGCGGATGAAGCCGCGTTCGAAATCGCCGTGAATCACGCCCGCAGCCTGCGGGGCCAGCGTGCCCTTGCGGATTGTCCAGGCGCGCGCTTCCTTGGGCCCGACGGTGAAATAGGTCTGCAGGCCAAGCAATTCGTAGCCCGCACGGATCAAGCGGTCGAGACCGGCCTCGTCCAGGCCCATCTCTGACAGGAACATCTCCTGTTCATCGGCGTCAAGCTGGCTGATCTCTTCCTCGATCCGGGCCGAGATGACGACATGGCCCGCGCCCTGCGCCGCGGCCATTTTCGCCACCGCGTCCGAATAGGCATTGCCGTTCGCGGCCTCGCTTTCGGCGACGTTGCAGACGAACAGCACCGGCTTCGCGGTCAGCAGTTGCAGCATGTTCCAGGCCTTGCGGTCGTCTTCGCTGACCTGAACCGTGCGCGCGGGCTTGCCAGCCTCGAGCACCGCCTGCGCAGCCTTGAGCAGACGCTCCTGCTCGACCGCTTCCTTGTCGCCGCCCTTCAGCTTGCGCGACAGGTTGGCCAGCCGCTTCTCGACCGATTCCAGATCGGCGATCATCAGTTCGGTCTCGATCGTATCGGCATCGGCAATCGGATCGACGCGGCCCTCGACATGGGTCACGTCGCCGTCTTCAAAGCAGCGCAGCACATGGGCGATGGCATCGACCTCGCGGATATTGGCCAGGAACTGGTTGCCCAGCCCCTCGCCCTTGCTGGCGCCCTTCACCAGCCCGGCGATGTCCACGAAGGTGATCCGGGTCGGAATGATCTGCTTCGATCCGGCGATCTCGGCCAGCGTGTCAAGGCGCGGGTCGGGGACAGCGACATCGCCGACATTTGGCTCGATCGTGCAGAAGGGAAAATTGGCCGCCTGCGCGGCTGCGGTGCGCGTCAGCGCGTTGAACAGGGTGGACTTGCCGACATTCGGCAACCCGACGATCCCCATGCGAAAGCCCATGTCGAAATCCCGTGCGATACATTGGTTTGCCGGGTCTTTACGCGCAGGACGCGCCAAGGTCCAGCCGCGCGCTTGTTTGCGGATCCTTCGCGGGCTAGTTCAGCCGCACCGTTATCGGAATGGACTTCGCGGCAGGCGTGCCCGTCAGTTCGTCATGATGTTCAAAGGCCATCAGCGGGTTCAGTTCGGGGAAGTAACCTGCGGTTGACCCGCGTGGCAGGGGATATTCAAGCGCAGTCAAACCATCGATCCGACGCTGCCGATTGTCCTGACTGATGGTTTCAGCAGAAACCGTCGCGCCATTCGCAATACCGCGCGCAGCCATATCCTCGGCGTTCATGAACAGCACCATACGGTCGCCACGAATGCCGCGATAGCGATCATTATAGCTGTAAATGGTCGTGTTGAACTGATCATGAGAACGTATCGTTGCCAGTCGGAGCATATCTGGCTCCGCCACAGCCTCGTTCATCTCAAGCCCCGGCATGATCAGAAAATTGGCCCGCCCGGTTGACGTTCGCCATTCACGCCGCCTGGGCGGGACATCCAGATGAAACCCCTCGGGGTTCTGAATGCGACGACCGAAATCGGCATAAATGGCCGGATAGACATCGGCAATTCGGTCCCGGATCTGATCGTAATCGTCGATGTAATCGGCCCAGGGTACAACGCTGTCCGGCAATGTGGCCATGGCCAGCCGGCAGACGATTTCGACCTCGGGCAGCAGGTTGGCCGAGGCAGGTTCCAGCGGCCCGCGCGAGGCAGTCACGTTCGACATTGCATCTTCGATGGTGACGAACTGCTCTCCCTTCGTCGTGGTGATGATTTCGGACCGGGCGATGACAGGCAGAATCAACGCGTCCCGGCCGTGAACCAGATGACCGCGGTTCAGCTTTGTGGCGACCCCGACCGTCAGGTCCAGCTTCCGCATCGCTGCCTCGGCGCGCGGGGTGTCAGGGACGGCGCGAATGAAATTGCCGCCCATGCCAACAAAGACACGCGCGTGCCCCTGTTCCATCGCGTGAAGGCTGTCCAGGACGTGATGGCCATGTTCGCGCGGCGGCTGGAAACCGAAGACCTCTGCCAGCCGGTCCAGATATGCGGGTGTCGGCTTTTCGTCGATGCCCACAGTGCGGTCGCCCTGGACATTGGAATGTCCGCGGATCGGCGCGATACCCGCCCCGGGCTTGCCGAAATTTCCCTTCAGCATCAGCAGGTTTACCACCTGCTGCAACAACTCCGCGCTTTTCTGGTGCTGGGTCAGGCCCATCCCGTATGCGATCATGGTCGCGTCAGAGCGGGCATAGATGTCCGCGCAGACCCTGATCTGCCGCTGTGTCAGGCCCGAGGCAGTTTCGATCGCGGGCCAGTGGAGTGCCAGAATATCGGCGCGCAAGGCGTCAATGCCGGTGGTGTGTTCGGCGATGAAATCGTGATCCAACACCGCCTGCCCGTCGGCATCCGCCTCGAACAGGGCGCGCATCATCCCTTTCAGAAGCGCCAGATCGCCGCCGATTTTCACCTGGACGAATTCGCTGGCAATGTCGGTGTGCCGCAGCAGCGCCATCTGGCGAATGTCCTGCGGATCGGTAAAGCGGATCAGCGCGCGCTCTGGCATGGGATTGACCACGATGACGGGCACGCCGCGTTTGCGCGCCTCGACCAGGTTGGTCATCATTCGCGGAGAGTTCGTGCCGGTATTCTGCCCGAAGATGAAGATCGCCTGCGTGGCATCGAAGTCTTCCATGATGACCGTGCCCTTGCCGATCCCGATGGCGGGGGGCAGGCCCCGGCTGGTCGGTTCGTGACACATATTCGCGCAATCGGGGAAATTGTTCGTGCCGAATTCACGGGCGAAGACGGAAAACAGGAAGGCCGCTTCATTCGCTGTGCGGCCCGACGTATAGAATTCGGCCTGGTTCGGATCATCCAGCGCGCGCAGGTGTTGCCCTATCAGGGCAAATGCATCGTCCCAGCTGACCGGAACATAGTGATCGCTGGCAGCGTCATAGCGCATCGGCTCGGTCAGGCGGCCCTGCATTTCCAGCCAGTAGTCGCTTTCCGCCGCCAGTTCGGTGACGGTATGGGTCGCAAAGAACTCTCTCGTCAGGCGCCGCCTTGTCGCCTCATGTGCAAGCGCCTTCACGCCGTTTTCACAGAATTCCAGCTTCTTGCGATGCGCAGGATCGGGAAAAGCGCAGCTGGGACATTTGAAACCTCCCGGCTGATTCATTTCCAGCAAAGCGCGTGAACCTTTTGTTACAACGCTTTGTTCGATCAAGACTTTCGCTGTGGCTGCAGCCGCACCCCAGCCGCCTGCAGGGTGATCGTAGGGTGCATGGCGCGCCTTCTTGTCCGACATCGATTTTCCTTTCGTGGACAAGGCATAGCTAATCGGATCAGCCTCAGGTGCAAGCATTCTGTACAAATCCGCCAAAGTTGTCAGCCGGGCTTGAACTGGCGCGCGCCCCGCCGCAAGTTGGCACCAGACACGCAATGAGGGGACTGCCGCGACATGAATGCCGCAGAAAGCCAGCCCGTCGAAAACCCACTGACCCGCTCGGCCATCTTTATCGTCTTGACCGTGCAGGATGGGGACGCCGCGCTTGCGACTGTGCGGCAGTTGTTCGGCGATCTTGCCTCGGTCGTTCGGGGGGTGAGTTTTCGCAACCCTGATGCGAAACTGACCTGCATACTAGGTATCGGGGACGGATTGTGGGACCGGCTGGACCAACCGGGAAAGCCTGCCGGACTGCACCGCCTTGCGCCGATTGACGGGGTGCACAAAGCACCATCGACACCGGGGGATATCCTGCTGCATATCCGAGCTGAACGGCCCGATTTCTGCTTTGAACTGGCCCGCCAGATCATGGACCGCATCCGCCCCGCTGTCACGGTCGAGGACGAGACCGACGGCTTCAAGTTCTTCGACAACCGCGACCTGCTGGGCTTCGTGGACGGCACGGAAAACCCGGAAGGCCAGGCCCTTCGACAGGCGGTGGTCATTGGACAGGAAGACCCCGCTTTCGCGGGCGGCAGCTACGTGATCACGCAGAAATACCTTCATGACATGCCTGGTTGGGACAAGCTGAGTGTCGAGGCGCAAGAGCGCATCATCGGTCGGCACAAACTGTCGGATATCGAATTTCCTGACGAGCAGAAGGCGCCTTTCGCGCATAATGTGTTGACGAATATCGACGATGCGAATGGCCAGCAGTTGCAGATTCTGCGCGACAATATGCCCTTCGGCAGCCCTTCGCGCCCGGAATTTGGCACATATTTTATCGGCTATGCCTGCGAACCCGCGCGCATCGAGCGGATGCTGGACAATATGTTCATCGGTGATCCGCCGGGCAATTACGACCGTATTCTGGACTTCAGCACCGCCGTGACGGGCAGCCTGTTCTTCGTGCCATCGGCCGATCTGCTGGAGGCCCTGGCCGAACCTGTCACGGCAACAGAAGCTGATGACGACCCTGACCCGAAAACCAGCCCGTCCGCCGACGACGGATCGCTGGGCATCGGAACATTGAAACCCAGGAGCTGACATGAACAACCTTCATCGCGAACTGGCACCGATCAGCAGTGCCGCGTGGGAGCAGATCGAAGAAGAAGCGGCGCGCACCCTGCGCCGTTATCTTGGTGCGCGAAAGGTGGTCGATCTGCATGGGCCGGGCGGTTTCGATCTGAACGCCATCGGCACCGGTCACCTTGATCAAGTCGCACCGGTTGTCGATGGGGTGAACACCTCGCGCCGGATCGTCAATCCTCTGGTCGAATTACGTGTGCCGTTTCAACTGAGCCGCAGTGCCATCGACGACGTCACACGCGGGTCACAGGATTCGGACTGGCAGCCTTTGAAAGACGCAGCACGCAAGATCGCATCGGCCGAGGACCGGATGATTTTCGATGGCTACACGGATGCCGCGATCAAGGGCATCCTGCCCAACTCCTCCAACGGTGCGGTTACGCTGCCAGGCGATGCTGGCGATTATCCGCAGGCAGTGGCGCGCGCGGTCAGCCAATTGCGCCTTGCCGGCGTCAACGGGCCCTATGCGCTTGTTCTTGGCACCGACGCCTTCACAGCCGCGACAGGCGGCAACGAAGACGGATATCCCATCGCCAAGCACCTGGAACGTATTCTCGATACCGAAGTGATCTGGAGCGAGGGGCTGACGGGGGGCCTTGTCGTGACGACGCGCGGCGGCGATTTCGACCTTTATCTGGGTCAGGACATCTCCATCGGCTATAGCAGCCATGATGCTGACAGTGTGTCGCTGTATCTGCAGGAGACGCTGACATTCCAGATGCAGACGGCGGAAGCGTCCGTGGTGCTGCGGCACGATTGAACCGCGTCAGAAAGCAGTGGAACTTCGCCCCACGCTGCGCGAAACTGCCATCATGAGCTGGAACCCCGCCCAGAGCCCCGGAAACCCCGACGAAATCGGGCTTGAAGCGATCGAGACGATGATCGTCCCGCGCGCCCGCGATCTTGGCGGGTTCGAGGTCAAGCGCGCTTTGCCCGCGCCGCAGCGCCAGATGGTGGGGCCGTTCATTTTCTTCGATCAGGCAGGTCCCGCCGAATTTCTGACCGGGCAAGGCGTCGATGTGCGCCCCCATCCCCATATCGGGCTGGGCACGGTCACATTCCTTTATCGCGGAGATTTTCATCATCGCGACAGCATCGGCACCGATCAGGTGATCCTGCCCGGCGCGGTGAACTGGATGGTCGCGGGCAAGGGGGTGACACATTCCGAACGCACCTCGGACCAGGGCCGACAGGGGCCCCACAGCCTTTACGGCATCCAGACCTGGATCGCCCTGCCCGAAGACCGCGAGGATATGGACCCGATTTTCGAACATCACGGCAAGCAGGCCCTGCCCCGGTTCGAGGCCGAGGGCATCAACGCGACGCTGATCCTCGGCAGTGCGTATGGTCAAAGCGCGCCGGCAACGCTTTACTCCGAAACCTTCTATCTGGACGTGGCGCTGGCGCCCGGCGCGCGTTTCCCGCTGCCCGACGATCAGGAAGATCGCGGCCTTTACATCACCGAAGGCAGCGTCACCATTGCCGGCGATCATTTCGAGGCCGGGCGGATGATGGTCTTCCGGCCCGGCGACAAGATCACCGTCGCAGCAGGCCCGCAAGGCGCGCGGCTGATGGCACTTGGCGGGGCGACGCTGAACGGGCCGCGCTATGTCTGGTGGAATTTCGTCGCCTCCAGCCGCGACAAGATCGAACATGCGCGCGAGGAATGGCGCGCCGCCAATTGGGGCGAAGGCCAGTTCGAACTGCCCGAAGGCGACGATCAAGAATTCACCCCGGCGCCCGAACGGTGAACGTGCCCTGAATTCCCCGACCATTCACTTCCGCCACAGCATCGGCATCCGGGCTGGTCTGCGACCCACGGCCAGTTATGGGCCGCAGTCGGACAAGGCCGCAACCTCCTGTCCGACGCGGCATGTTAAAACCCTGTCTAGCGGCAGGGTGTGAGGTCGATTGACCGCAACACGCGCTAGCGCCAGCCAAGCGCCGGGGCGACATGGCGCAGGATGCTGTCCAGCACATGCACGTTGTAAGCCACGCCCAGCATGTTCGGCACCGCCAGCAGCAGCGTGTCGGCCTCGGCAATCGCCTCATCCTCGCGCAGTTGTTCGACCAGCCGGTCGGGGGTGTCGGCATAGCTGCGCCCGAAGATCGATCGGGTCTGGTCGATGACCCCGACCTGATCTTCTTCCTTGCCGCCACGTCCGAAATACATCTGATCTTCAGGTGTCATCAGCGCAAAGATCGAACGGCTGACCGACACACGCGGTGTGCGGTCGTGACCGGCAGACTTCCACGCCTCGCGATAGGCGCGGATCTGCTTGGCCTGCTGGATGTGGAACGGCTCTCCGGTTTCATCGGTCTTCAGGGTCGAGCTTTGCAGGTTCATCCCCATTTCTGCCGCCCAGACCGCCGTCGCGTCGGACGCGGCGCCCCACCAGATGCGGTCACGCAACCCATCCGAATGCGGTTCCAGCCGCAAAAGTCCGGGCGGGTTGGGAAACATCGGCCGTGGGTTGGGCCTGGCGAAACCATCGCCATCCAGCAGCCGCAGGAACGTCTCCGCATGGCGACGTGCCATCGCTGCGTGGTCTTCGCCCTCCATCGGTTCATAGCCGAAATGGCGCCAGCCATCGATCACCTGTTCGGGTGACCCGCGACTGATCCCAAGCTGAAGGCGGCCGCCCGAAATCAAATCGGCAGAGCCCGCATCCTCGACCATGTAGAACGGATTCTCATAGCGCATGTCGATTACGCCGGTCCCGATTTCGATGGTCGACGTGCGCGCCCCGACCGCCGCCAGCAACGGAAATGGAGAGGCCAATTGCCGTGCGTAGTGATGAACGCGGTAATAGGCCCCATCGATGCCGATCTTCTCTGCCTCGACCGCCAGTTCGATCGACTGGGTCAACACATCGGAGGCATTGCGTACCATCGAGCCGCGATCGGGCGACCAATGGCCGAAGGACAGAAATCCCAGCTTTTTCATGGCGCATTTCCTTTTAACCTGAAAACTCATCTATTTCGGCTGGAAATCTAGTCATCGCAGTCCTGGCCGCGCAAGTCTTGCATGGCAGACATACCGTTCACACTGGCAGTTACCTCGCGGCAACCGACGCCGGAACTCAGGTATGCCCCGTCCGACAGGGAAATCTTTGTCTTGTAGGTCACAGCAACGCTTTTCCAAATCGGAGAATATAGCCATTGATTTAATTGAATAGTTTCTGATTCAACCACACCGTCCTCTTTCCGGATTCCACGATCCGTTTTCCATCCCGATAAGCTTCTCCGTTGCGCACCGAGCACAGAGCCCGTGCTGAAGACAAGAAAAAGCCCCGGCTTTGATCAGCCAGGGCGCATGTTTTCTAGGAAATTCAGAAGCCGGAATTTTCCGGCGAGGTTTAGCTCTCGGCCATCAACTGAGCAACGTTGCATTTTTCATAATCGTCGCGTTCGAAAACGTTCTGGCCTGGAAGGCATCCTGTCTTCGCAGCGTAACGCTGGGCCATATGTAACCTGTTGACACGGTTGGATCCGTCGGGCAGCGTGGCGAGCACATCTACCATGAATCGGAATACCCGCCCATACATATTCTGATGGCCGTAGGCCATTCTGCGATAGGTATCTTCGTCACGTATGTCCTCGATATCAGCGCCGATCGATTCCGCCATCTGGTAAAAAGCGGTGTCCAACTCATCGAGATCGTCCGACAAGGGATTAAGCGGTCGCATCGCTACCGGCGACATCAAATTCCGAAACTGCGGGTCCAAATTGACCTTATCCAGGAGCTCGGGAATTCCGCTCAGGATGATGACGACCGGCCATTGTCGGTGCTTCATGAATGTTTTCAGCGCATTAATGACCTTTCTCGTCTCCTTTTCGCCAAGCGTCTGAAACATGTGTTGGCATTCATCGATATGCAGCAGCCAGATGCCCTGACCCTGAAGTTGGATGCGAATCCTCGCCCATATCTCGTGTTCGGTCCGTTTCGCGGACATTTCGTAGCCAAGCTCGTTCAGGACCTGAATGCCCAACGCCTTCCACGTCGTTTCGCCGTCGAGCGCGATCTGAACAAACTTTGTCTCAATTCCGCTCTCGAGCGACGCGCGAGTTTGTTTGAGCCGGATGAGCGCCTGGTTGATCTCGGTCGTTTTACCGGAGCCACTCTCGCCGACGACAACGAGTCCGCTGCCCTCGGAATGCGCACCGGACAACCTGCCTGCATCGTAGTCGTCGACGGCGGCATTCAGGAGCACATCGAGGTCATCCGCGCGCGACATGCGAAAATACCTCGATTTCAGTTCGGCGCGTCGTTGGACGTTTGAGCGGATCTGGCTGGTGCACGGGGAAGTCAAGTGAGCGTTCCTTTTCCATTAGGTTTGCCGGAGAAGCGTTTCGGATTTGCAGGCTGCAATGGCGCGGTTTGCTGGTTGTTGTTTTCTGGATCGTCCGACATTCCTTTTGTCGCCGACTTTTTGTTTGTTGAAACCGTGGCCGTAGCGTCCTGCGCCCTGTGCTGTAAGGCCGGTTCTGAATGCACGCTATCGCCTGTGCCGGCTGACCCGTCTGCCAATGCGATGCGCTCGGCAGCGATGTCTTCGGCGGTATAGATGCCGGCGCCCGCAGCACCTGAGAACAGGGTGTCGAGATCGGTGATCCCGTCCTCTTTGGGTGAGACGACAATCTGTAGCCTCATGCAGAAGCTGTTTTCGAACCAATTGATTTGTTCGGCGGTCACCTCGGTCGATGGGAGCCCGTGGTCCTCGATACCCTTCGCGATCTTCGCCGCTAGCCAGTCGGCTGTGATCAGCCCCACCTGAGTGGTCCAGTTTGATTGTTAGTGCATGACCGGCGCACGGTCCATCGCGACGATGGTTTCCGGGGCCGGTGGGCGATAGCCC